>CAZCEH010000034.1:0-51738 GCA_964497705.1 uncultured Actinomycetes bacterium
TGATGTTCCGCGGGTGGCTGGGGGCGGCTGCGCCGTGAGCGGCTTGGCTGTTCCTGCGGAGGATCTGCTTGCTCTGCGCCGGTTGATGTTCCGCGGGTCGCTGGGGGCGGCTGCGCCGTGACCGGCTTAGCTGTTCCTGCGGAGGATCTGCTTGCTCTGCGCCGGTTGATGTTCCGCGGGACGTCTGCGGCGGCGGGCGGGAGGTGGATTCGAGCAGGTTGCGGAGCATCCGCTCGCCCCACGCCGGGTGATGCTCCGCGGGTCGCTGGGGGCACCGGCCCGGCCCGAGACCGGCCCGAGACCGGCCCGAGACCGGCCCGGCCCGAGACCGGCACAGCCCGAGACCGGCCCGCCAGGGCGGGTGGTGTCTACAGCTCCTGCGGTTGCCCGTCGTCCAGGTCGACCCAACGGGTGGACTGCGGACCGAGCCGGGGGATCAGCCCGTAGACCATGGCCGGGTTGGCCAGCACCTTCTCGTGGATGGGGATCGCCACGGCCGGCGCGATCGCCCGGAGATAGTCGATGGCCTCCTTGACGGCCATCCACGGCGCGGACACCGGCAGCGCCAGGATGTCCACCGGCCGCCCCGGCCGGGTGAACGAATCGCCGGGATGCAGCAGCCGACCCCCGACCAGGTAACAGGCGTTGCTGATGCCCGGGAGGTTCCCGTAGATGATCGCGTGATCGACGGCGAACACCTCGACCGGCGTGCCGACGTCCAGCACGTCACCGGTGGTCACCGGGGTGGCGGCGATGTCCTGGTCGGCGAGGACGGCGACGGTGTCCCGGTCCGCGTACAGCGTCGCGCCCGGATTGTTCGCCAGCGCCGTCCGGAGTCGGCCCGGGTCGACGTGGTCGGGATGCTGGTGGGTCACCAGCACCGCCGTCAACCCGGTGAGCTGCTCGAATGGTCCGGAGAAGGCGCCCGGATCGATGAGGATGCTGGCCTGGCCGTCGAGGACGTGCAGGCACGAATGGCCGAACTTGGTGATCCGCATGATGCGGCCAGGCTACGACGCCCCGGCTACTGCAGGAGCAGCCAGGCCGCGAGGAAGCCGAGCGAGTTGGTCGCCCAGTGCAGCAGCATCGTCGTCTTGATGCCCTTGCCCAGCCGGGCCATCAGGCACATCAGCACGCCGGCCGCGGTCATCGACAGCACCGCCGCGGTGGTGGTCACCCAGACGTTCGTGCCCAGAGTCTCGCCGACGGCCGCATTCGCCTGCCCGATCCCCATCGACGGAAGGATGTGCCAGAGCCCGAACAGCAATGACGCCCCGAGCACCGGGATCCACCGCCAGCGGATGGCCGGGGCCGCGCCCATCAGCGCCGGGAGCACCCCGCGGAACGCGATCTCCTCCAGCACCACCGTGCCGAGCGGGATCTGCACCAGTACCACGAACAGCATGGTGGGCAGGCCGGCGCCGCCGATGCGGGTGTCCAGGAAGGCGTCCTGGGTCGCGGGCACGATCATGCCGAGGGCGAAGACCAGGGCGGTGCTGCCGACCAGCAGCAGGCCGACCCCGACCGGCCGGTGCCAGTGCCGGATGCCCAGCCCGATCGCCACCAGACCGGCGCCGCCGCGATGGGAGACGTACAGCAGCACGCCCGCGATCGACAGGTTCCACGGCACGTACGCCCACTGCGGGATGACCCGGTTCGCCATGACGTTGCTGATGACGAGGACGACGACGGCCACGCCCAGCGCCCACAGCCGTCGCCGGCGCGCGCGATGCCGGACCGCGGGTCGTACCTGGACGGCGGAGCCCATCCTCCTATCGTGGACCTGAACGCGCAGGCGCACCATTGAGGCAGCTGGGAGGCGGCTCGGCAAGCGATAGGAGGTGCGACATGGCGAACCCGGTCAGACGGGTCCAGCGCAACCCCTACGCGGACTTCCTACGGGCGTTTTCACTGCTCATCGTCATCCTGTGGCACTGGTGCTTCACCATCCTGGTGTGGACCGACGCCGGGCCCTACGCGACCAGCCCGCTCGGCTTCACGTCCGGGCTGTGGATCCTGACCTGGCTGCTGCAGGTCATGCCGCTGTTCTTCTACATCGGCGCGTATGTGCACCTGAAGGCGTGGGAGCGGGCCGCCGCCCGCGGCGAGCGGTTGCGGCACTTCGCGTTGCGCCAGGCCAAGTCGCTGGCGATCCCGTGCCTGGCGTTGATGGGCACCTGGATCGTCCTGGGCATCATCGTCACCTCGATCTGGGACATCCAGTGGATGTGGCAGGCCGTGGTGATGGTGCTCTCGCCGCTGTGGTTCGTCGCCGTCTACCTGTTCCTGGTCTGCCTGATGCCGATCACGGTGTGGCTGCACCGGCGGTACGACCTGCTCGTGCTGGTGGTGATGGCCGGGCTCGCGGTCGTCGTGGACATCCTGCGGTTCCGGGTCGACATCGCCGGCATCGAATGGGTCAACATGGTCTTCGTCTGGGGTTTCAGCTTCCAGCTCGGCTACTTCTACGGCCGGATCTCCGGGGCCGACGTCGCGCCGCGTTTCGCCGACGGCCGCATCGACTGGGCCTACCAGTCGCCACGCTTCCGCCAGCAGGCCAAGGTTATGACGCTGGCCGGCCTGTTCGCGCTGATCGGGCTGGTGTTCTCGGGGCTGTATCCCGGATCGATGGTCGGGGTGCCGGGCGAGGACTCCAACATGGCCCCGCCGACGGTCTGCATCGTCGCGCTGACCGTCTTCCAGGCCGGCGTCGCCGAACTGCTGCGGCCCTCGGTGCTGCACGCCCTGGGCAAGGGTGGCGCATTCGCCAAGGCGACCACCGTGTTCACCAGGTTCGCGCTGCCGCTGTTCCTGTTCCACACGACCGGCATGGCGTTGTCCCGCGGCGTCGAGTGGTCGATCTTCGGCACCCAGACCGAGGCGGTCGAGCCGACCCTGATGTGGTGGCTGCTGCGACCGGTGTCGATCATCGGCCCGTTGTTGGCGACGTTGCCGGTGATCTACTTGTTCGGCCGGCGCTGGGAGACGCAGACCACCGAGCCGCCGCCCCGGATCCTCCCGGTCGAGGACGAGGAGGTCGGTGACGGCGGCGACGCCCCCGTCACCGGCCGGGGTCGGCGCTCGAAGGTCAGGCCGCCGCAGTGACCGGCTCGGACGCGGCCAGCTCGGCCAGTTCGCTCACCAGCGCCGCGGCGGACTGCTCGTTGCCCTCGACGGGAGTGAAGACGCCGTCGCTGACCTGGCCGAACACGCTGGGCAGGCCGAAGCTGGAGCGGGCGACTGGCATCTGCAGGTAGCCCGCGAGCAGCTCGAGCTGCGCCCGGGCGCGGGCACCGCCACCGCCGGCGCCGTAGGTCAGGATCCCCAGCGGCGTGCCGACCCACTCCGCATGCAGGTAGTTGACGGCGTTGAGCAGGGTGGCCGGCGGGAAGCCGTTGTACTCCGGGGAGACGAAGACCAGCGCGTCGGCCTCGTCCACCGCCGCCGACCAGGCATGGGTGTGCGGGTGCAGGTATGTGCCGGTCCGCGGGTGGTGCGGCTCGTCGAACAGCGGCAGTGCGATCTCGGCCAGGTCCAGCACCTCGACGCGGTCGAAGGAGCCCTCCTGCCGCGCGCGATCGGCCAGCCAATGGCCGATGGGTTCACCCAGCCGGCCGGGCCGGGTGGAAGCGATCACTATCTTCAAGGTGCTCACGGGTGCTCTCCTGGTTGTTCGCCGGACTTCATGAACGATCAACTAAAGATGACACGTCAACATTCCGGGGTCTATGTGAGGGCCGTCACGGCTGGTATCGATCCGACGACCGGCCGCTCCTACCGGACCGGGCTGGCCGCGGCCTCACCCGTCGAAGCCGTCGCAACTGTCGATCGGCCGAGGCGACGGGCGATATACGCTGAGCGGCGGTCGGATGCGCCGGAGCAGTCCCGTACCGCGCGCTCCGGGCGTGCGGACCGGACGCGATGCGCTCGACGGGCGCCGGCCGGACCCTGATCGCACCGAATCCCTGGGAGCACCGCCGTGGCGCGCGTGGCCGTCGATGTCGTCATCAAACCGGAGATCCTCGACCCGCAGGGCAAGGCGATCCTCGCCGCGCTCGGCCGGTCCGGGCACACGGGCATCACCTCCGTCCGGCAGGGCAAGCACTTCGACCTCGAGGTCGACGACTCCGTGACCGACTCCGAGCTCGAGGAGATCGCCGGCACGCTGCTGGCCAACCCGGTGATCGAGACCTGGACCGTCACGCGTCAGGTGTCCGCATGAGCGGGCGACAGCGAGCGAATCATCGATACCGCGCTGTCAGCCCCGGAAGGGGTGCGGAGCCTGCGAGCGCCCCGCAGGGGGTGGCGGCATGCGGGCGACAGCGAGCGAATCATCGATACCGCGCTGTCAGCCCCGGAAGGGGCGCGGAGCCTGCGAGTGCCTCGCGGGGGGTGGCCGCATGACCGGCCGGATCGGCGTGATCACGTTCCCCGGCACGCTCGACGACGTCGACGCCGCGCGTGCCGTCCGGTACGGCGGCGCGGAGGCGGTCGAGCTCTGGCACGCCGACGCCGATCTGCGCGGGGTGGACGCGGTGGTGGTGCCCGGCGGTTTCTCCTACGGCGACTACCTGCGGGCCGGCGCGATCGCCGCGCAGGCGCCGGTCATGCGCTCGGTGGTGGACTCCGCCCGGCGGGGGATGCCGGTGCTGGGCATCTGCAACGGCTTCCAGATCCTGTGCGAGGCCGGCCTGCTGCCCGGTGCGCTGATCCGCAACGCGAGCCTCCGCTTCATCTGCCGCGATCAGTGGTTGCGGGTGGAGAACGCGTCGACCGCGTGGACCTCCCGGTTCGAGCCGGATGCCGAGATCCTGGTGCCGATGAAGAACGCGGAGGGCTGTTACGTCGCCTCCGCTGCGGTGCTGGATCAGCTTGAGGGCGAGAACCGGGTGGTGTTCCGGTATGTCGGTGAGCCGCCGGCACAGGGCAACCCGAACGGGGCGTTGCGGGACATCGCCGGGATCTGTTCGGCCGATGGACGGGTGGTCGGTCTGATGCCGCATCCCGAGCACGCCATCGACCCGCTCACCGGACCCACCGATGACGGTCTGGGGCTGTTCTACTCGGTGCTCGACTCGATCGGGGTTTCTGCATGACCAGGGATCGGGCGGGCGGGCTTGACGATATGACGCGGCCCACGCAGGCGGATTTGCTCGACATCACTGACCCGGTCGGCGCCGTGGACCTGGTCGATCAGGGGCCCGTCCTCGACACGGTGGAACGGGCCGCCGCGACTCCGGACGTCGAACAGCCCTACCGGGCACTGGGTCTCAAGGACGACGAGTACGCCCGGATCCGGGAGATCCTGGGCCGCCGGCCCACCGACGCCGAGTTGGCCATGTACTCGGTGATGTGGTCCGAGCACTGCTCCTACAAGTCGTCCAAGGTGCACCTGGCCTACTTCGGGCAGACCACCACCCCCGAGATGAAGGCCACGATGCTGGCCGGCATCGGGGAGAACGCCGGCGTCGTCGACATCGGTGACGGCTGGGCGGTCACTTTCAAGATCGAGTCACACAACCACCCGTCGTTCGTCGAGCCGTACCAGGGTGCGGCGACCGGGGTCGGCGGCATCGTCCGGGACATCCTGGCCATGGGTGCTCGGCCGGTCGCGGTGATGGACCAGCTGCGGTTCGGGCCGGCCGACGCGCCGGATTCGCAGCGGGTGGTGCCAGGCGTGGTCGCCGGCATCTCCGGCTACGGCAACTCGCTGGGCCTGCCGAACATCGGCGGCGAGGTCGTCTTCGACGCCTCCTACGCCGGGAACCCGCTGGTCAACGCGGCCTGCATCGGGGTGCTGCGGGCCGACGACCTGCACACCGCGCACGCGTCCGGCACCGGCAACACGGTGATCCTGTACGGCTCGCGGACCGGGCTGGACGGCATCGGCGGGGTATCGGTGCTGGCCTCCGACACCTTCGCCGGGGATTCCGAGGACGACGGCGGGGCCGGCAGCGGTCACAGCAAGGCGCGCAAGAAGCTGCCGTCCGTACAGGTGGGCGACCCGTTCGCGGAGAAGGTGCTGATCGAGTGCACTCTCGAGGTGTTCCACGCCGGGCTCGTCGTGGGCATCCAGGACCTCGGCGGCGCCGGGCTGTCCTGCGCGACGTCCGAGCTCGCCTCGGCCGGCGACGGCGGCATGCACATCGTGCTGGACAACGTCCCGTTGCGCGCCCAGGGCATGACGCCGGCCGAGATCTTGTCCAGCGAGTCGCAGGAGCGGATGTGCGCGGTCGTCACCCCGGACAAGGTGGACGACTTCCTGGCCGTGTGCGCCAAGTGGGAGGTGCAGGCCGACGTCATCGGTGAGGTCACCGAGTCGGGCCGGCTGACCATCGAGTTCGCCGGTGAGATCGTGCTCGACGTGCCGCCGCGGTCGGTCGCGCACGACGGCCCGGTGTACCGGCGCCCGGTGGCCCGTCCGGGGTGGCAGGACGCGCTGCAGGCCGACACGACGGCTGGGCTGGCGCGGCCGAGCATGGCGGAGTTGCGGGAGCTGATCCTGCGGATGATCGCCTCGCCGAACCTGTGTTCCCGGGCCTGGGTGACCAACCAGTACGACCGGTACGTGCGCGGCAACACCGTGCTGGCCCAGCCGGCCGACGCCGGCATCGTCCGGGTCGCCGAGACCGATTCCGGTCCCGAACGCGGGCTTGCCATGGCCACCGACTGCAACGGCCGCTACACCTACCTCGACCCCTACGCCGGCGCGCAGCTGGCGCTGGCCGAGGCCTACCGGAACGTCGTGACCACCGGCGCGGTGCCGCTGGCCGTCACCGACTGCCTGAACTTCGGCTCGCCGGAGGATCCGGCGGTGATGTGGCAGTTCGAGCAGGCCGTGCACGGCCTGGCCGACGGCTGCGCGCGGCTGGGTATCCCGGTGACCGGCGGCAACGTGTCCCTGTACAACCAGACCGCCGGGGTGAACATCCTGCCCACGCCGGTGGTCGGCGTGCTCGGCGTTATCGACGACGTCCGGCGGCGGACGATCCCGGGCATCGGACACGACACCGGCGAGACGCTGCTGCTGCTCGGGTCGACGAAGGACGAGTTCGACGGGTCGGCCTGGGCCGACGTGGTGCACGGGCACCTGGGCGGGCGTCCGCCGGTCGTGGACCTGGACGCCGAGCGGCTGCTCGGCGAGATCCTGATCGCCGGGTCGCGGGACGGGATGATCTCCGCCGCGCACGACGTGTCCGAGGGTGGGCTGGCCCAGACCCTGGTGGAGATGTGCCTGTCCGGCGAGTCCGGCGCTCGGGTCGTCCTGCCGGAAGGGGCCGATCCCTTCGTCTGGCTGTTCTCCGAGTCCACCGCCCGCGTCGTGGTGGCGGTGCCGCGCACCGAGGAGCTCCGGTTCACCGAGATGTGCACGGTCCGCCGGCAGCCGTGGGTGAAGATCGGCGTCGTCGACCGCGGCGACACCGGCGCCCCCGAGGAGCAGCTGCTGGACATCCAGGACGTGGCCACGTTCCCCCTGGCCGAGCTGCGGGAGGCGTTCGAGGGCACCCTGCCCGGCCTCTTCGGCTGACCGCCCGCCGCCCGCCGCCAGCCGCCGCCGAGTACGCCGCCCGCCCGCCGCCGAGTGCGCGGGGAAGATCCGGTCGCACCAGGCGACTCGATCTTCTCCAGGCAGGTGGGCGGCCGGCCCCGGGGTATCACCCAGGCAGGTGTGCGCGGCCGGCTCGGGTTCCGCCGGCGGGTGCGTGGCTCAGCTCGAGACGAGCGCGCTCGGCCCAGCTTGCGGTCCTAGGCTGGGCGACCATGGCTCGCATCGTCTCCCACCGGGAGGTCGCCGGCGCCCTGGCGGCGGCGCGGTCGGCCGGCGCCGGCGCGGACCGGGAGACGACCGCCCGTGCGGTCCGAGCCAGTCTGCGCTGGCTGGCCCAGCGCCACCCCGGCCGGGCGGTGGAGATCCGGGTCCCGCCCTACGCGGCGGTGCAGGCGCTGGAAGGGCTGCGACACACCCGGGGCACTCCGCCGAATGTCGTCGAGACCGACCCCGCCACCTGGCTCGGCCTGGTCCTGGGCACCGTCGGATGGTCGGAGGCGGTCGCCGACGGGCGGGTGGTGGCCAGCGGCACCCGGGCCGATCTCGGCCCGTACCTGCCCCTGCCCGACCTCGGTGCCGGGTCGTCGGCGGCGCCGGCGAGGGACGGGAACTGAACAGGCACACCCGCTTCGCCGCGACGAGGGTCGGCCCGAACCGGGTACAGTGGGGTACCGCTGATTCCCCTTGGCAGCACCGCTCACGGAGGAGCACGGTTTCGTGGTCATAGGCCCGCTCTCGCGCGCGACCCATTCCGCACCGACGCCCCTTCCGCTGCCGGCGGTGGGTCGTGCCGCCGGTGCACCGCCCACGGCGGACATCGACCCGCAGCTGGATCCCGAGCGCGACCCGTCGCCGCGCGAGGAGTGCGGCGTCTTCGGCGTCTGGGCGCCCGGCGAGGACGTGGCCAAGCTCACCTACTACGGCCTGTACGCGCTGCAGCACCGCGGCCAGGAGGCCGCCGGCATCGCCGTCGCCGACGGCTCGCAGATCGTCGTGTTCAAGGACCTCGGCCTGGTTTCCCAGGTGTTCGACGAGCAGACGCTGTCCTCCCTGGTCGGGCACATCGCCGTCGGGCACTGCCGGTACTCCACCACCGGGTCCACCACCTGGGAGAACGCACAGCCGACCTTCGCCATCACCGATGTGGGCTCGGGCATCGCGCTGGGTCACAACGGCAACCTGGTGAACGCCGTCGAGCTGGCCGGCCGGGTGGCCGCGCTGCCCGGCACCGCCGGGCGCGGCAAGTGCTCCACCGACTCCGACCTGGTCACCCGCCTGCTGGCCGGCCTCTCCACCGACGCCGGCCTGGAGGCCGCGGCCATGGACCTGCTGCCCGATCTGCGGGGCGCGTTCAGCTTCGTCTTCTGCGACGAGCACACCCTGTACGCGGCGCGCGACCCGCACGGCGTGCACCCACTGGTGCTCGGCCGGCTGGATCGTGGCTGGGTGGTGGCCTCCGAGACCGCCGCGCTGGACATCGTCGGCGCCTCCTTCGTCCGCGAGGTCGAGCCGGGCGAGCTGCTGGCCATCGACGCCGACGGGCTGCGCAGCGAGCGGTTCGCCGCTCCCACCCCCAAGGGCTGCATCTTCGAGTACGTCTACCTGGCCCGGCCGGACACCTCCATCGCCGGTCGCGGAGTGCAGGCGTCCCGGGTGCAGATCGGCCGCCGCCTGGCCGCCGAGGATCCGGTCGAGGCCGACCTGGTCATTCCCACGCCGGAGTCCGGGACGCCGGCGGCGATCGGCTACGCGCAGGCCTCCGGCATCCCGTACGGCCAGGGCCTGGTCAAGAACGCCTACGTCGGCCGGACCTTCATCCAGCCGTCGCAGACCATCCGCCAGCTCGGCATCCGGCTCAAGCTCAACCCGCTGCGCGACGTGATCCGCGGCAAGCGGCTGATCGTCGTCGACGACTCCATCGTCCGCGGCAACACCCAACGCGCGCTGGTCCGGATGCTGCGGGAGGCCGGCGCGGTCGAGGTGCACGTGCGCATCGCCTCGCCACCGGTGCGCTGGCCGTGCTTCTACGGCATCGACTTCGCCTCCCGCGCCGAACTGATCGCCAACGCCGGCGACGTCGAGTCGGTGCGCCGGTCCATCGGCGCCGACACCCTGGCGTACGTCTCGCTCGAAGGGCTGATCGCGGCCACCGAGCAGCCGAAGAACCGGCTGTGCACGGCCTGCTTCACCGGCGACTATCCGATCCCCATTCCGGATCAGGTCGGCAAGCACGTGCTGGAGGGCATCGCGCGGGGGGTGGCCGGGCCCGTTCAGGTCAACGGCCACTCGCCGGCCGACCTGGTACGCGGCGCCCTGGACCGCGCGCCGCGCGGGATCGCCGGCGACGCCGCGCCGGTGGCCGCCCCCGGCTACGGCGCCGAGGATGCCTTGAGCCGGCCATGAGCGCGGGCAGGGCGGGCGGGCCGGGCGGCTGCGCGAGTCCTCGCCCGACGACGAGCCGGCCCGAGCGGCGGCCTGGACCGTTCAACGCAGAGCGGACGACCCGAGCGGTCCGGCGGTTGCCGCGGCCGAGAACGAGACGAGCAAGCCCATGACCGATACCCGACACCCGATCGGCCCCGGCGCCACCTATGAGGGGTCCGGGGTGTCCATCGCCGCCGGCGAGGCCGCGGTGGACCTGATGAAGCCCTTCACCACCAAGACGCGCCGGCCCGAGGTGGTCGGCGGCATCGGCGGCTTCGCCTCGCTGTTCCGCTTGCCCGCGCATCGGTACCGCGAGCCGCTGCTGGCCTCGTCCACCGACGGCGTCGGCACCAAGTGCGCCATCGCGCAGGCCATGGACGTGCACCACACGATCGGCATCGACCTGGTCGCCATGGTGGTGGACGACCTGGTCGCCAGCGGCGCCGAGCCGCTGTTCCTGCAGGACTACATCGCCTGCGGAAAGCTCGACCCGCAGCGGATCGCCTCGATCGTGGCCGGCATCGCCGATGGGTGCGTGCTGGCCGGCTGTGCGCTGGTCGGCGGCGAGACCGCCGAGCATCCGGGGCTGATGGACCCGGAGGACTACGACCTGGCGGCCACCGGAGTCGGCGTGGTGGAGGCCGACGCGGTGCTCGGACCGGACCGGATCCGGCCCGGGGACGTGGTGCTCGGAATGGGTTCATCCGGCCTGCACGCCAACGGCTATTCCCTGGTCCGGCACGTCCTGCTGGACATCGCCCGGTTGCCGTTGGACGGGCACGTCGAGGAGTTCGGCCGCACCCTGGGCGAAGAGCTGCTGGAGCCGTGCCGGATCTACGCCCTGGACTGCCTCGCGCTGATGCGGGAGGCCGACGTGCACGCCTACGCGCACATCACCGGCGGCGGCCTGGCCAGCAACGTCGCCCGGGTCATCCCGGACGGCCTGACCGCGGCGCTGGACCGGCGAGCCTGGAACCCGCTGCCCGTCTTCGGGTACATCGCCTCGCACGGCCGGGTGGCCAGGGAGGAGATGGAAAAGGCGTTCAACATGGGCATCGGAATGGTCGCCGTGGTCTCGCCGGACGACGTCGACCGCGCCATGGCGGTGCTGACCGCCCGGCACGTCTGGTCCGTCGTCCTGGGCACCGTGGAGGACTCCGGGGATCGCAGCGAGCGCGTCACGCTGTGCGGGGACCACCCGAGGTTCTGACCGAACCGCGCCGGCCGGGGTCCGGGGCCGAGCAGGCCGCTGCCGTCGCCGCGGACGGCCGCGATCCGGGTGCTTGCGTCACGCCGCGGTGAGATCGCCGGTGTCCCTGACCGCCGACGGAGCGGCCGGCATCATCCGGGCGCCCACCCGATAGAAGCCGACGACCAGGCGATCGCGCAGGCGATCCGGCAACAGCCGGGCGGCCAGCACCATCGGCTTGGCGCCGGACCCGACCGCGTACCGGGTGCGTGGCCGGCGGGCGGTGACCGCCTTGGCCACCGCGTTCGCGACCACCTCGGGGGAGGAACCCTGGTGGTCGCCGGCGGCCAGGACCTTGGCGCTCAGCCGGGCCTGAGCGGCGTAGGGCCCGTCGCCGGACCGCTCCAGCAGCCCGCGGGCGGCGATGCCGCCCCATTCGGTGGCGATCGCGCCCGGCTCCACCACGACGACCCTGATGCCGAACGGGGCCAGCTCCATCCGGAGTGAGTCGCTCAGCCCCTCGACCGCGAACTTGGTGGCGTGGTACCAGCTGCCCAGCGGCTCGCCGAACCGTCCACCCATCGACGAGATGTTCACCACCGTGCCGCCGCGCCGGCCTCGCAGGTGCGGCACCACCAGTTGGGTCAGCCGGGCCAGCGCGAACAGGTTCACCTCGACCTGGCGGCGGGCCTCGGCGGGCGGGACCTCCTCGAGCGAGCCGTACGACCCGTATCCCGCGTTGTTGACCAGCACGTCGATCCGGCCGGCATCGGCGACGACCCGGTCGACCAGGGCGACCACGTCGGCGTCGTCGGTCAGGTCGGTGGACACCGTGGTCACGCCCAGGCTCGCGAGGTCGGCCATCCGGTCGAGCCGGCGGGCGGCCGCGTAGACCCGGTAGCCCAGCGCGTGCAGCCGACGGGCGGTGGCCGCGCCGATGCCCGAGGAGGCGCCGGTGACCAGGGCAACGGGTGCTGACATGAGAACCTCCGAAAAATCCAACTGGTTGGTTGGATCGACGGTAGTCCGGCCGGCCCGGAGTGTCAACAAACCAGTTGGTTGGCTATCATTCGGCGTATGCCGGCATCGACGACGACCGCGTCGGGCGGCGGCCGGGTGGGCCGGTCGGCGGCCGAGACGCGGGCCCGCATCCTGGCCGCGGCGACCGCGGAATTCGCCGAGCGCGGACTGGCCGGCGGCCGGGTCGACCGGATCGCCGCCGCCGCCGGGGCGAACAAGGAGCGGATCTACGCCTACTTCGGCAGCAAGGAAGACCTGTTCGACGCGACCGTGGAGGCGATCATCGGCGAGTTGCTGGACACGGTGCCGTTCGACGCGGTCGACCTGCCCGGGTACGCGGCCCGGCTGTACGACTTCACCCTGGCGCATCCGCTGTTGATCAGGCTGGCCCTGTGGCACAGCCTGGAGCGGCCGGGGTCGATCGAGCAGTTGCCGCAGGCCGCCGAGTCGACCGTCCGCAAGATCCAGGCGCTGTCGGCCGCCCAGCAGCAGGGTCTGGTCGATCGGACCCTGCCGGCCGACCGGATGGTCCCGCTGATCCTCGGCCTGGTGCACGCCAGCCTGCTGCTCGGCCCGCCGCCGGCCGACCCGATCGAGGCGGCCGCCCAGCGTGACGCGGTCCGCACGGCCGTGGACCGGCTGGTGACCCCGGCCGGCTGAGGGGCTGTCGGCCGGTCCGGAACGCGGCGGTGAATCCCGGACGGCCGGCACCGAAACGGTCGGCGACACGGCCGGGCGTCCGCGCGCGCGGACGGCGGGGCTCGGAGCACACTGATCCGGGCCGTCGCGGGGTCGACGCGGCCGCGCACACCGGGGAGATCGGGAGATCGTCGTGGACGTCAGATTCGTGCGGACATCGGCCGGCGAGAACGAGCCGGTGCTCTCGACCCATCAGCTGTCCGAGCTGTCCCGACTATTGGCCAGGACCGACGGCGTCACCTGGCTGGACATCCCGACGTGGACCGATGAAGCCGAACGGGTGCTGATCGAGTTCTTCGACTTCCATCCGCTGGCCATCCGGGACTGCCGGGAACGCAACCAGGTGCCCAAGGTGCACCTGTACCCGGGGCACGTCTTCCTGGTTCTGCACGCGCCGCAGATCGGCCGGGCCGGCCACGTGCACTACGTCGAACTCGACCAGTTCGTCGGCCCGAACTTCCTGGTCACCACCCACGGGCCGCTGAACCCGGCGGTGGAACCGGCCGCGGCGACGATCGAGACCGAGTCGTTGAAGCACCGGCTGGAGTCCGGCCGGCTGCGTCCGAAGGCGTCCTACGAGCTGTCCCACGGCCTGGTGTCGTCGTTGACCGGCCGGCTGCGCGCCTTCATCGCGGCGCTCACCCAGGACGTGTGGGGCCTGGAGCAGCGGGTGACCGGCGGGCACCTGGGCGACGCGGAGCAGTTCCTGGAGGAGATGTTCCGGGCCCGGCACGGCCTGCTCGTCGTCGAGACGATGTCCTCGCTGAGTCGGGAGGTCTACGCCCGGATGGCCAAGATCGAGGCGTTCGGCCCCGGCCACGGCGAGTATCTGGTGGAGGACAACGTCGACCAGTTCGAACGGATCCGGGCGATGGCGCACGGTCAGAAGGAGTACCTGGTCGGCACGATCGAGTTCTATCAGGCGCGCACGAACACCAAGATGACGATCGCGGCCGAGCGGCTCGCGGTGATCGCCGCGGTGACCCTGCCGATCACCGCGCTCTCGTCGATCTACGGCATGAACGTGATCGTCAACGACGAGACCCACTACGGGCAGCTCATCGTGCTGCTGTTGATCATGCTCGCGATGTCGGTGGCGCTGCTGATCTGGTCGAAGCGCAAGGGCTGGTGGTGACCGCGGGTCCTGGTCGGCCGGGGGCGCCGATGTCAAGGCGCGCCGTGCGGTCCCGCCGGATCGGGACCGGATTCGGCGTGTCAGACGGCGATCTCCGGCCGCCTGGTGCCGGTGGCCAGCGATCCTTCCACGGCGGCGGCCAGCTGTAGCACGCCCAGGTCGTCACCGGGCGGGCCGACGATCTGCACGCCGACCGGCAGGCCGTCGTCGGTGAACCCGGCCGGAACCGAGATCGCCGGCAGCCCGGTCAACGTGAACCAGTAGGTGGACCGCATGGAGTCGAGGTAGCTGTTGGTGGCCTGCCCGTCGATCTGCGTGGCCCACAGCTGCTCCACCGGCCAGGGCAGCACCTGGGTGACCACCGTGACCAGGTAGTGGTGCTCGGCCAGGAATCCGCGGATCCGATCGAAAACGGCGGCGCGGGCCCGGTGCGCCCGCACCAGGTCGTCCAGCGCCAGGGTGCGCCCGAAGCTGATGGTCTCGGTCATCCGAGGGCCGAAGGCCTCCGGGTGGGCGGCCTGCAGCTCGCCGTAGCCGAGGACCCGGTTGAAGCCGCGCAGCACCCGGTAGGCGTCGTCGGCGCCGGTCATCTCCGGCGCCGCCTCGACCACCCCGGCGGTGATCCGCTCCAACGCCCTGCGAGCCGGCTGCATGGCGGCCACCACACCCGGGTCGACGGCCAGTTGGCCGCCCAGGTCGGGGCTGAACGCCACGCTGGTGCCGGAGAAGTCGCGCTCCAGCGGAACGTCCGCGAAGCCGGCCGCGTTCGCCGTCAGCGGTGAGCCGGCATCGGGTTGCCCCAGCACGGACAGCAGCAACGCGACGTCGCCGACGGTCCGGGCCATCGGACCCTCCACGGCCAGCGGCCAGAACGGATCGGAGGTCGGCCAACTCGCCACCCGACCCAGCGACGGCCGCAGACCCACGACGTTGCAGAAGCTCGCCGGGTTCCGCAGGGACCCGCCGCAGTCGGACCCGTCGGCCAGCGGGATCAGACCGGTGGCCAGGGCCGCGGCCGCGCCCCCGCTGCTGCCGCCGGCGGTGAGCGCCGGGTTGTACGGGTTCCGCGTGGATCCGAACACCTCGTTGGTGCTGTGGATGCCGGCGCCGAACTCCGGCACGTTCGTCTTGCCGACGGTGACCGCGCCGGCCCCGATCATCCGCCGCACGATGAGCGCGTCGGCCGCCGGCACGTGATCGGCGTACAGGACCGACCCGTACGTGGTGCGGATGCCCGCGGTGTCGGCGAGGTCCTTGTGCGCCATCGGAATGCCGTGCAGCGGGCCGAGGTTCTCGCCGCGCCGAACGGCCGCGTCGGCGCGCTCGGCGGCCTGCCTGGCCCGGTCGTCGGAGCGGGTCACGATGGCGTTGACCATCGGATTGATGCGGTCGATCCGATCCAGGTGCGCCTGCAGCACCTCGACCGCCGACACCTGCTTGGCGAGCATCATCGCCCGCAGCTCGCGGGCGGACATCCAGTGCAGTTCGTCGGTCATCCTCGACCTCCTGCGACTCACGGCTCCGTCGTTCGCCGCCCGGGAGACCGCGCCGCGTGGTCGTCGGTGACCATCATGGCGACGGTACAGGCGGCGACGCCTCGGCAACACGGCCCGGCGGCGCCGGGCGGCGGCCGGGCCACGCCGGTCCTCGTCCGGGAGGCCGCTAGAGCTGGTAGACGCGGCGGGCGTTCTCGCCGGCGACCAGGCGCAGCACCCGAGCGGCGTCGTCCCGGGACCACGAGCCGTCGGCGACCCATCCGCCGACCACCGCGGCGACCGCGCGGCGCCACAGCCATGACCCGAGCAGATGCAGCTCGGCCGGCCCCCAGGCGTCCGAGGAGAACAGCTGCTTGTGGAAGGGAGCCAACTCGAACGACTCCGCGACGAGCTGCCGGCTCTGCGTGCCGAGATGGTTGATGCCCAGCCCGATGTCGAAGTACACGTGGTCGAAGACCTGGGCCAGGTAGCCGGCCTCCCGGTGGTACGGGTAGCAGTGCAGCAGCATGATCGGCACGCCGGTCGGAGCGACGGCGCGCAGCCAGCCGGTCAACAGCAGCGGATTGGCCCGGTGCAGGTCCAGATCCGGATCCCCGTAGCCGCAATGGAGCTGGATCGGCAGACCGCGGTCGATGCCGGCCCACAGCAGGAACCTCAGGATGGCCGGGTCGGTGATGCGTGGCGGCCGGTCCGGCTGGCGCAATCGGTCGACCGCGGCGGCGACCTCGTGGCCGTCGGGCCGCTCGCCGGGAATGTCGAATCCGTTGCGGTAGGCCAGGATGCTCTTCACACCGACCGCGGCCGCGGTCGCCCCGGCGAGCGCCGCCGGGTAGTCGCGGACGAACCCGGCACCGCTCGCGCAGTCGGGCAGGAGTGACTCGGCGACCGTCTCGAGCCGGACGACCTCGCGGACGGTCGCCCCGGCGGCCGCGGCATGACCGGCCGGGTCCGCCACATCCGCACCCCGGTAGCCGGTCTCCAACAAATAGGTACTGGTGCCGGTGGCCGCCAGCAGCCGACGGGTGACCTCGGTGTTGCCCAGCGTGGATCGGGCCGCCCAGTAGGCGTCCGCGGATGCGTGGGCGGGCAGGCCCAGGATCGGCGCGCACCACCGCCGGATGGCGAAACCGAGCTGGGAGTCGAACTGGCTGGCCGCCGACGGCCCGGCCGCCGCCTCGGTGATCATCGACTCGAAGGTGGGCCGATCGACGTCCGTCCGCAGCGCGCCGTGCACGTGGTGGTCGATCAACTCGAGCGCGGCGACCTCGTCGGCCAGCGGGCCGTGCAGCAGGTCCGCATTGACCGGCGCTCGGCCGGTGCGGCTGTGCCGCGCCGAATGTCCAGCCGAGGGTTCAACCGCGGCACGGACCGGAAGGGCCCCGCCGCGGACGGGACGACCCGCACCAGACCCGGCGGATGGGGTCAGCGCCGACGGCTCGCGTAACCGGGAGCCGCGTCGTCGTCCTCCTCCTCCAGGTACCTGGAATAAGAGGCGTAGGGGTCGTCGTCCTCGTCGTCATCGGCGACGGGCGGCTTGGGCTGGTATTGCGAGCCACCGGTGAGCTCACGCTGCAAGGCGTTCACGTCGATCGACGAGGTGTGGTACTTGAGCTCCCGTGCGACCTTTGTCTGCTTAGCCTTCTGCCGGCCTCGCCCCATGGCGGACCCCCTTGCAGTAACAAGCGGGGCGGCCACTGGTCACGACCAGCCGGCGGCCCCGGAATCAGGTGTGTTTCGTGCCCTCAACAGTACAGCCTCGGTCGAGGTGTTCCCACACCTACCCGGCGTGTGCGCGCGACCACACCGGCGCTCGGGATCGGCTCAGAACACGCCCGGCGCCACCGTCACCGTACCGACAGGTTCGCCGCCGCCGAGCACCGTGCCGACCGCGAACTCCTCCAGCAGATCCGCCGCGTGGCCGTCCGGCGGTGTCACCCCCATCGCCCGCAAAGCGGTGACCAGCACCGGCATCCGGGCCCGGTCGCCACCGTCGGTGATCTTCAGGGCGACGCTCCGGCCGTCCGGCAGCGCCGCGCAGTGCACGCCCTCGGCGCCGCCCTTGACCAGCAGGCCGGGGAAGGCCGTCATCAATCGGGTGTCGTCCCGGCCGGTGCCACCGACCATCTGCGGGAACGCCCGCATGGCGTCGGTGACCTGACGCTCCGCACTGCCCGGCGCGCCCACGTTCGCGGCGCCGAAACCGCGGGCCAGGGCGTGCAGGGACACCGCGAACAGTGGTGCGCCGCAACCGTCGATGCCGACGGCGGCCGGTTCCTCCCGGCACAGCCGCGACACCGTGTCGAGCACCTGCCGCTGCAGCGGGTGGGCCGGGTCGAGGTAGTCGTCGGTTGTCCACTTGTTGGCCACCGCCGCGGTGAGCATGCCGGCGTGCTTGCCGGAGCAGTTCATGAAGATCCGGCGGGGTCCGCCGTCGGCCAGCAGGGCCGCTCGCCGCGCCGTCTCGTCCAGCGGAAACGCGGGCGGGCAGCCGAGGTCGTCCTCGGTCAGGTTCACGCGCTCGAGCGTGGCCAGCACGCGGTCGACGTGCATCGGTTCGCCGGAGTGCGAGGCGGCGGCCAGGGCCAGGTCGGCGTCCCGCAGCTCGGCTCCGCACTCCAGCATGGCGACCGCCTGGAACGGCTTGTTCGACGAGCGCGGGAACATCGGCGTGGTCACGTCACCACGGGCGAACTCGATCGATCCGTCCGCCGCGGTGATCACCACGGAGCCGAAGTGGGTGCCCTCATGCAGGCCCGACCGGCGGACGTGAACCAGTTCCACGGGCGCGGTACTCAACACGGTTCTCCTTCGGATTCACGTCTGATTCATCTCCGAGCCGGAGTCGATTCGGGTCGCTTCGCTGCGTTCGGTCGGCCGGGGTGCGTTGTTCGGATCGGATTCTGCTGGATCGGGTCAGCCGATGCGCCAGCGGATCCGTGCGGCCCGGCCCTGGGCGGCCGGCCGCCCCGCGATTCGGGCCAGTCCGCTCGCCCGGGCCACCAACGCGGCGTCGTCCCGGCCGACCGATCGGTGGTCGCCGCGCAGGTCCGTGCCGGGCGGTTCGGGCGGGGTCAGCGCGGTTCCGACCAGCAGGTCGGCGCCCACCGCGAGCGCCGCGAACAGCACCGGCACCGCCGCGGTTCCCCGGCCACCGACGCTCATCGTGATGTCGGGCCGCCCGGTGACACGGGCGACCTCGGCGACCAGATCACCGGGCGGTGGGCCCTCGTCGAGCACGACATCGGCGAACTCCGCCGGCAACCGGTCGACCAGGTCCGCGCCCGGGTGAGCGGGATCGGCGGTGATCACCAGCTCGGTGTGCCGGCGCAGGCCCGCCACCGCGGCCACGAAGTCGGGCTGGTCCAGGGGCAGGTGCAGGCGAGTCGCGCCGACCTGCTCGGCGTCGATCGCCATCCGCAGCAGATGCCCGAGTTCGGTCGCGGCCGGGGCCACGCTGATCAGGGTGCTCGTGTTTTGGGCGTTCACGCCGGCCACTCTCCGGGTCGCCTCGCCGGCTCGGCGAGCCTCGCTCACGTCGCCACGTCCCCGGGTCGCCTCGCCCGCTCGGCCACCCGGACACGGCGCCGCCGCCTGCACCGATGGTTCGCTCGGCAAGCCTTGCTCACGTCGCCACCTCCCCGGGTCGCCTCGCCCGCTCGGCCACCCGGACACGGCGCCGCCGCCTGCACCGATGGTTCGCTCGGCAAGCCTCGCTCACGTCGCCGTGTCCAGCAGACGGCGCAGCACGGCGGGGTCGATGTTGCCGCCGGACACCACCGCGACCGTTCGGCCGGGCGGCAGCAGCTCGCGCCGGTGCAGGAACGCGGCCGTGGCCACCGCGCCGCTCGGTTCGGCGACCAGCCGGGCCTGCAGCAGCAGTCGCACGGTGGCGTCGGCGATCTCGTCCTCGGTGACCGTGACGATGTCGTGCACCTGGCTGCTGATGTGCGCCCAGGGCAGCTCGCCGACGGTGAACGTACGCAGGCCGTCCGCCATTGTTCGGGCGGTCTGCTGCGGAGTCCAGGGGATTCGTCGCCCGGCCCGGAAGGACTCGGCGGCATCGCCGGCCAGGTCCGGTTCGACGCCGACGACCTTGGCGCCGGGGACGAGCGCGGTGATCGCCGCGGCGATCCCGGAGATCAGCCCGCCGCCGGACACCGGCACGAGGACGACGTCGACGTCCGGCAGGTCCTGGGCGATCTCCAGGCCGACCGTGCCCTGCCCGGAGATGACGTCCGGGTGGTCGAACGGCGGAATCATCGGCTTTCCGGTCTGTTCGGCCAGTTCCTCGGGACGACTGAACCGCTGCTCGACCGGCACCAGCTCGACGGTGGCGCCCAGGTCGCGAGTGGCCTGCACCTTGCGGTCGGGGGCATTGTCCGGGATCACGATGTGCGCCGGCACGCCGAAGGCCCGCGCGGCATAGGCGACGGCCTGGGCATGGTTGCCGGACGAATGCGCCAGCACCCCGCCGGCGCGGCGGTCGGGAGCCAGCCGGGCCAGGGCGGTGACCGCGCCGCGGATCTTGAAGGCGCCGATCGGCTGCAGGTTCTCCGGCTTGAGCCACAGGTCCGGCCAGGGCGCGGCGAGCAGCGGCGTGCGCACCGCATGCGGGCGGATCAGGTCGGCGGCGTCTTCGATGCGGTCCAGCGTGACCAGGTCGGGCACGCCGTCAGCTCCGGCGGAGCTGGCTGAACGTGCGGCGGTCGACGGCCGAACGCGGCGTGTCCGGTTCGTCGACCGTGTCGTCCGGGTCGACGGTCGCGTCGATCGTCCCGGCCAGCAGCGGGGTGCCGGGTTCGACGGCCCGCTTGACGAGCGCCAACGCGATCGGGCCGAGTTCGTGGTGCTGCGCCACGGTGCCGAGCCGACCGACGGTCCGGCCGGCGCCGGTGGTGATCGGGTCGCCGGTCTCGGGGAGGATGCCGGCCGACCCGTCCAGGTTCAGCATGACCAGTCGGCGCGGCGGCCGCCCCAGGTTGTGCACCCGGGCGACGGTCTCCTGACCGCGATAGCAGCCCTTGTGCAGGTGCACGGCGGACTGCAGCCAGCTGACCTCGTTGGGGATGGTCTTCTCGTCCGTGTCCACGCCCCACCGCGGCCGCCGGGTCGGGATGCGCAGCGCGTCGGCGGCCCAGCTGCCGGCCGGAGTGATATCGGCGGCGATCAGCTTCGTCGCCGTCGCGCCGAGCGCGTCGCGGGGGAGCACCAGGTCGACGCCGCCGGGTGTGGGCCGCGCGAACCCGCCGCCCGGCAAGGTGACGGACCGGTCGATCGCGATGCCCAGCACTTCGGCGACCGCGACGGACACCGTGGGCCCGGTCACCGTGAGGATGGCCAGGTCGGTGACGGTGGTGACGTCCACCTTCGACCAGAACCGCATGCTGTCCAGGTAGTCGGCCAGTGCGCGGCCGGCGCCCGGCTCGGTATCCAGATGGACGGTGCCGGCCAGATGCGTGACCACGGCGTGGTGCTCCACGTGGCCGTTCGGTGACAGGACGAGCGCCTCCGTCGTGGCGCCGTCGGCGAGGTCGGACAGCTGCTGGCTGGTCAACGTGTGCAACCAGGTCAGCCGGTCGTCGCCGGTCACGGTGATCAGATCGCGGTTCGAGCGGTCGAACAACGCCGCGCCCGTCTCGGCCGCCCGTTGCTCACCGATCGGGTCGCCGTAGTGCCAGGCGATGCCCTCGTCGACGCCTCGAGCGGCGACTGCCCCGGGGCGGGCGAGCAGTGGGGAGTGAGGTCGGACCTGCGGTGTCGCCATGCGACCCATGGTAGGCAGCGCAGGGCCGTCGGCGTCCGGCCCGGCATTCGCCCGGCCGGCTCCGGCGCCGCTGGCCCCGACGCGTGGGGAGGCCATCGATGAGTCGAGGCTGGTGGCCCCGATGTGTGGGGAAGATCCGGTCGTGTGAGGCGACCGGATCTTCCCCGGGCAACGGTGGCGCCGGGACGTCGGGGATGGTCGCGGATGCCCGACTTGGTCGATCGATCCTGAGGCACAGGTCACAGACAAGCCGCCGGATCGAATCCGCGGCGGCCGGGCCGGGGCGGCAGAATGGCGCATCGTGGCTGATGACAGCGCGGATCCGGCGGCGCCGGTGACTGCGCTGCCTCGACGGCGACGGCGACTCCCGGTGTTCAACGGGCAAGGGGTGACGCCGTTCGTCGAGATGGACCGGGCCGTCTGGGCGGGTTTGGCCGAGTCGACGCCGCTGCCGCTGACCGCCGAGGAGATCGGACGGCTCCGCGGCCTGGGTGATCCGATCGACCTGGACGAGGTCCAGACGATCTACCTTCCGCTGTCCCGGTTGCTCAACATGTACGTCGGCGGCGTCGGTGCCCTGCACCGGATCACCACGACGTTCCTGGGCGAGCGGACGGACCGCACGCCGTTCGTCATCGGGGTGGCCGGTTCGGTGGCCGTCGGCAAGTCCACCACCTCCCGCGTGCTGCGCGAGATGCTGGCCCGGTGGCCCGACACGCCCCGGGTGGAACTGGTCACCACGGACGGCTTCCTCTACCCGAATGCGGTGCTCGAAGAACGCAATCTGATGCACCGCAAGGGCTTTCCCGAGTCCTACGACCGCCGGGCACTGCTCAGGTTCGTGGTGGAGGTGAAGTCCGGCGCCGAGGAGGTGCGCGCGCCGCGCTACGACCACCTGACCTACGACATCATGCCCGGCGAGGAGATCGTGGTCCGCAAGCCGGACGTGCTGATCGTCGAGGGCCTGAACGTCCTGCAGCCGGCGTCGCTGGACGAGACCGGGCGCAGCGTGCTCGCCCTGCCCGACTTCTTCGACTTCTCCATCTACGTCGACGCCAACCCGGCGGACGTCCGCCGTTGGTACGTCGAGCGGTTCCTGCGGCTGCGATCGACCGCGTTCGCGGACCCGCACTCCTACTTCCGCCGGTACGCCGACCTCACCGACGAGGAGGCGGTGCAGACGGCGAACCGGATCTGGTCGACGATCAACGAGCCGAACCTGGTGCAGAACATCGCGCCGACCCGGGGTCGAGCCACCCTGGTGATGACCAAGGGCTCCGATCATGCGGTGAGCCGCATCCGGCTGCGCAAGCTCTGACGCGCCCCCACTCCGCCTTCCCCGCATCGACCCCGCCCCCTCTCCGCATCGATTTGCCACATTCCGCCCGTCGTTCGGCGAAAACGGGGCGGAATGTGGCAAATCGACGAGTGGGCCCGCGGCGGGCGAGTGGGCCCGCGGCGGACGACGATCCCCGCGATCCGTGACCGGTCCCGAGCATCCCTAAGGTGTTCGCCATGAGCGACGACCAGGTGGCGGCCCTGCTCGACGGCACCCCGGTCGACCCGAGACGACCGTTCCTGCGGCCCGACGACCTCGGGGTGCTGCGCGGCGAGGGCGTCTTCGAGACCACCCTGGTGGTGGACGGACTGCCTCGGGACCTCGATGAGCACCTGGTCCGGCTGGCGGTCTCGGCGGAGATGACCGGCATCGTCGTGCCGCCCCCCGACCGGTGGCGCAGCGGTGTGGGGGCGGTGATCGAGGCGTGGTCGGGCGGGCGCGAAATGGTGCTGCGGCTGGTGGCCAGCCGCGGCCCGGAACACGCCGGCGAGCCGGTCTGCTACCTGTTGGGCACCTCGCTGCCGGTCAGCAGCGTGCGGCAACGGCGGTCGGGGGTGCGGGTGCTCCTGTTGGACCGTGGGTTCACCGGCGACGCGGCCCGGTCCGCACCGTGGCTGCTGGCCGGCGCGAAGACGTTGTCGTACGGGGTGAATATGGCCGCCTTGCGGTACGCCCGCGAGCACGACGCGGACGACGTCATCTTCCTGGGTTCGGACGGCGCGGTGCTCGAGGCGCCGACGGCCTCGGTCGTGCTCGCCCGCGGCCGGACCCTGCTGACCCCACCGGACGACGGGATCCTGGCCGGCATCACCGTCCGCCGGTTGTTCCGCGCCGCCCACGCCGCCGGTTGGTCGGCGCACACCGCGCCGCTGGTCACGGCCGACCTGCACGTCGCCGACGGGTTGTGGTTGGCCTCCAGCGCCCGGCTGCTCGCGCCGGTCGTCGCCATCGACGGCCGTCCCCGGTCGAACGGCGGGCTGACCGACGAGTTGGCCGCGTTGCTGGACATGCCGGCTTGACGCCGGACCGGCCGCGACGGCAGTGGACCCGGGCGTAACGGCAACATCGGGCGTAACGGCAACACCGGGCGTAACGGCAACACCGGCGTGAAGGCAGAGATCGAGCGTGAGGTCAGGAACCGGCCTGTTCCAGACGCTGCAGCGCGTCCTGTACCCGCCGCTGGGCAATCTCCGCCCGGCGCACATCCCGACGGGCCTCGTCGACCGCGCGGCGGGCATCCGCCAGCTCCCGCTCGAGGTCCTGCACCCGATCGACCCGGGCCTGCTCCTGATCGGCGGCCAGGATCAGGTTCTCCTCCGCCTCATCGACCGCGCGCCGGGCATCGGTCAACGCCCGGTCCCGGGCAACCGCCGCCTCCGCCTCGGCGCGTTCCCGCCGCTGCGCCTCGGCCCGCCGTTCGGCCTCCTTGGCACGCTCCCGCTCGGCCGCCGACAGCCGCGGCCGGGAGTGGCCCTCCGGTCGGGCACGGGAGGGAGGCGGTGCCGATGCCTCGCCGCCGGTGGACGGCACCAGGGTCAACTCCGGTCCGCCGAACCCGAATCCCTCCCACCTGGCCGGCTTGACCAGCACGCCGCGCTCGATGTCCCGCGCCACCGACTCGTCGGACAGGGCCGCGGTCAGCGTGGATACGACCTCGTCACGCACCGCGCTGCTCGGATTCGCCTCGTCGGCGGCCGCGAAGGCCGCCCGCGCCAGTTCGTCGATTAGCCCGCGCCGGCGGGTGGTGAGTTCGCGGATCTGCCGCGCGTCGATGGTCTTCTCCGCGTTGCGCCACTGCTCGCCGAGCTCGAGCAGGCGGTCGACGGCGTCCGGATCGGTGCGGGCCAGCCGGTTGAGCGCATACGCGGACCGGGTCGGCTTGCGCAGCGCCCCGACCCGGGTGGCCAGGTTCCGGTCGCCCGCCGCGCGGGCCTGCGCGACCAGCTCGGTGCGGCGCGGCAGGAACGCGTCCGGGTCCGCGCCGTACAGCTCGTCGATCGCCTGGGCGAGCGGGTCGTCGTCGGGCACCCGTCCATCCTCACCGAACCACGGCGGATCGGCCGTCATCCGAGGAGTCAGCGGGAAGGCTCGGCGTCGAGCAGACCGCGACGGTGAGCCACCGCGACCGCCTCAGCCCGGCCGCCGGCGCCGAGCTTGCCCAGCACGTTGGAGATGTGCACGCTGACGGTCTTGCCGCTGATGAACAGCCGTTCGCCGATCTGCCGATTGGTCAGTCCGGCGGCCACCAGACGCAGCACCTCCGCCTCCCGGCCGGTCAGGACGCCGCCACCCGTCGCCGGCGAACCGGGCAGCTCCAACCGCGCACGGCGACCGAGCTCACCGACGGCGCCGGCCAGCGGGACGGCGCCCATCTCGCGAGCCTCTCGTAGCGCCTCGGCGGCCTCCGCCGCCGCGCCGGCCCGATCGCCCCCCGCGGCCAGCGCCTGCGCCAGGCGCCATCGGGAGCGAGCCACCTCGTACCGGTAGCCGTAACCGAACCCGGCCACCGCCGCCCGCCACCGGTCCGGGTCGTCATCACCGGTCAACCGCCCGTGCTCGGCCAGGGCCCGGGCCATCCAGGCCCGACCCTCGGGTCCCAGCCGGCCGCCCCGAGGGCGGCCGCGCCGCGCGGTCTCCTGCATGCGGGCGAGCAGGATCCGACCGGTCTCCAGGTCGGCCGACACGTCGCCGCCGGCCAGCCGGGTCTGCGCGGTCCGATCGGCCAGCGCGGCGATGCCCAGCGCGGACAGCCAGATGCCGCCCAGGAAGTAGTCGTTCCACGCCCGATCCATGAATTCGATGAGCCGGAACGTCAGGTCCACCGCCTCCTGCTGCTCGCCCGCCCAGGTCAGCGCGTCGATGGTGCAGCCGCCGGACACCAGAGCCATGAATGGATCCCGCTGCCAGTCGACGACGATCGCCCGCCCCCGCGCCAACGCCTCCGGGTCGCCCCGGGCCACCGCCGCATACAGCTCGACCACCGACAGGTTCCATCGAGCCGACTCGGGCACCCAGTCCCGGGTCGGCGCCGGCGGGCGCAGATCGCCCCGCACGTACCTGATCAGCTCGCGGTACTGCAGCAGGCCCAGGCCGTACCCCATCCACAGCACGCCGTTGGACGTCGCCCGTTCGATGCCTGTCTCGCAGAGCCGGGCGGCCTGCGCCAGGTCGCCGGCGTAGTAGCGGTTGGCCGTCAGATTGTGCGCGGCGCGCAGCTCGGCGATCAGGTCACCGGCCGACCTGGCCAGCTCCAGCGAGCGGCCGAACAGCTCACCGGCGAGATCGGCCTCGCTGACGGCGAGGACCGCCAGCGTGGTCAACGCGTCGGCCTCGGCCTCGGGTACACCCAACTGCTGGGCCTCGGCGACCGCTCGCTCGGCGATCACCCGGGCCTCGTCGTCCCGATCGCAGTTCAACGCCGACCGCGCCTGCGCGGCCAGCAGGCGAGCCCGATCCGCCGACGGGCCCTCCGTGTCCAGCACGACCAGCGCCCGCTCGGCGCGCCGCAGCGCCTGCTCCTCCCGCAGGTCGTCGATCAGGTAATAGGCGGCCGCCGGGGTGAGCCGGGCCGCCCGGGCCTCGTCACAACGGTCGAGCGCGGCAACGGCCAGCGCAGCCGCCCGAGCGGGTTGACCGGCCCGGCTGGCCGCCAGCGCTGCCGTCATCTGCACGTCGACCAGGTCGTGGCCGATGCGCTCGGCCGGTTCCGGCACCGCATCCCACAGCGAGATCACCGTCTCCAGGTGCCGCAGCGACTCGGCCGGCGCCAGCACGTCCGCGGCCTCCTGCGCCGCCGCGAACGACGCCGACAGGGCGACCGGAAGCTCGTGGGCGCGCAGCGCGTGATGGGCCAGTTCCGCCGGCGAGCCCAGGGACGGGTCCGCGGCGATACGGCGCTGGTAGGCACGATGCAAACCGGTCACCTCGCCCGGCAACAGATCGGCATAGACGGCCTCGGCCAACAGGGCGTGCCGGAAGACGATCCAGCGGGCGTCCTCGGTGGCCAGCACGTGGTGGGCGACCGCCTCGCGGAGCGCCCGGTCGAACGACCCGTCGGCGGCGAAGGCAGGCTCGCCGGTGGCGACCGCGGACAGTAGCTCCTCGGAGACCCGTCGACCGGCCACCGAGGCGATGCCGGCGAGGATCTGCACCGCCGGGTCCAGCCGTTCCAGCCTGGCGTGCAGCACGTCGGACAGCGAACCGGGCAGGACGGCGGCGTCCGGTTCCGCCTCCAACAGTTCCTGTGCGAAGTAGGCGTTCCCCTCCGATCGACCGAGCACTCGACGCAGCACGTCATCCGGCAGGACGCGCCCGGTGACCGCCTCGCCGAACTGCGCCAACTCGGCCCGGGTGAACGGCGGCAGGTGCACGTGGTCGACCCGCGGGTGGCGCAGCATCTCCGACAGGGCGGGCCGCAGCGGGTGCCGACGGTGCAGGTCGTCCGTCCGGTACGACGCGACGACCAGCAGATGCTCGGAGTTCAGCCGTGCGATGAGGAACCGCACCACGTCCCGGCTCGACGGATCGGCCCAGTGCAGGTCCTCGATCATGAGCACCAGCGGGTGACCCGCCTCGCCGCCGGCGCCCATCGCGGATGCGATCCCGTCGAACAGCTGACCCCGGGCGACCTGCTCCGCCGATCCGGGACCCGGGTCCGGCAGGCCGATGTCGAGCAGCCGGCCCAGCGCCGGCCGGGCCGAGATCACCGCGTCGACCTCGGCGCACCCGCGCAGCTGGGCCAGCGCCTCGCTGAACGGCAGGTAGGGCAGGCCGACGTCGCCCAGATCCACGCAGTGGCTGACGACCACCCGGGCGCCCTCGTTCCGGGTGATCTCGGCCATCCGGGTCAGCAAGCGGGTCTTCCCGACGCCGGCGTCGCCGGACAGCAGGATGACGCTGGGTTCGCCGTCCCGGGCACGCGCCAGCGCCGCGCGGAACCGGTCGACCTGCTCGGCGCGGCCGACGAACGGGAGAGCGACCGTTGCTGCCACGTCGTCAATACTGGCAGCCGGGTCTGACACTGCCGCCGTCGTCGAACGAGCGACGACGAGGCCAGCTCGGCTCATATCCGCGTCACTGGGCTGTGTTCGCCGGGCCGGGGAAGATCGAGTCGCGTCAGGCGACCGGATGTTCCCCGCGCCGTCCTCTCGCCCACCGGAAGTCGGCGCGCCGGGGCTCACGGCGGGTGTTCGCGACCTGGGCCCGCACCTGCTGCTGCCGGTAGGCGATCTCGGCCTCGAACGCCGGTCCCCACGGTGTGGTCATGATGGCGATCCCTCCGCTCCGCCGGACGCCTGCTGGCACCGGCAGAACTCACGGTGCCGGTAAGGCGGCGGCCGTCGGATCGGTCGTGCGGGCGGTGTTCGCATCGGGACCACCTCAGTCGTGGCCCGTCAAGCGGTCTGAGGCGCCTTATCCCTCGGTCGGACCGTGCCAGGATCTCTCGATCGGGTCGTGGGCAGGGCCCGAGCGGTGCGGCCGGCGACCCGCTACCGTCCTGGCATGCTGCGGGAGGGCGTCGCCGAATGCCCGACGACTCGTCGATCGGCGCCGGGGTCAGCCGGCCACGCGGGCATAGCGCTGCTCCGCTCGCGCCCGCGCCTTGGCGGCCTCGGTCTCCCGGTCCTTCGGCGGCGCCGACGTCACCAGGTCGTCGAGCAGATGCCTGGTGATGTGGGCGATCTCGTCCACCGTCCGGTCGAACGCCGCCTGGTTCGCCGCCGACGGCTTGGTGCAGCCGCTGACCTTGCGGACGTACTGCAGGGCGGCGGCGTGCACCTCGTCCTGGGTGGCCGGCGGATCGAAGTTGTGCAGAGTTCGGATGTTGCGGCACATGCCTCCACAGTGACACAGGGCGGCCGCCGGATGACACAGGGCGGCCGCCGGATGACACAGGGCGGCCGCCGGATGACACAGAGCGGCCGGTGACGGGCCGCCCGCGCGGAGTGTTCGTCGGACTCACCACCGTCGATCTCATCCATCGCGTGGAGCATTCGCCGGGGCCCGACGAGAAGGTCACCGCACTGACCCAGGAGGTCGTCGCGGGTGGCCCGGCGGCCAACGCCGCGGTGACGTTCGCGCTGCTCGGCGGGGATGCGCTGCTGGTCACCGACCTGGGCACGCACCCGCTCGCCGCGCTCGCCCGCGACGACCTGGCCGACAACGGCGTCCGGGTCAGGGTCGTCGACCCGGACAGCCGGGCGGTCCCGGCCGTCAGCAGCATCCGGGTGCTCGACCGCACCGGCGAGCGGTCCGTCGTGTCGGTGAACGCCGCCGCGCGCACCGTCATCGCACCCGATTGGCTTGCCGACGCCGTCGACGGTGCCGACGTGCTGCTGCTGGACGGCCACCACCCCGAGCCGGCGCTCGCCGCGGCCCGGGCGGCCCGTGAGCGGGACGTGCCGGTGGTCCTGGACGCGGGCAGCTGGAAGCCGGCGATGCACGAGTTGCTCGGCCTGGTCGACGTGGCGATCTGTTCGGCCGACTTCCGGGCACCCGACCGCGCGGATACCGCCAACGAGCTGGCCGAACGCGGCATCGGCAGGGTCGCCGTCAGCCGCGGAGCCCAGCCGCTGCTGTGGTGGTCGACCGATCCCAGGGAACCGGATCCGGGTCTCGGTGCGGTCGCCGTCCCCGCCGTCAACGTCCGGGACACCCTGGGCGCCGGCGACGTGCTGCACGGGGCGTTCGCGTGGGAACTGGCCACCGGTGACGCCGCCTTCCCCGACCTGCTGGCGCGTGCGGTGGCCGTGGCGTCGGAGCGCTGCGCCCATGTCGGGATCAGCTCATGGCGAAATCACCGACGGACCGGGGCAGGTCGCTGACAGGGTAAGGACGCAACCGGCCTGTTAGCGGTGCTCACGAAGGAGACGAGCCATGAAGCTGGGCGTGCACATCGCGGACTTCACCTATCCCGGAGGGCCGGCCACCCTGCCCGACGACCTCACCCGGATTGCCCAAGCCGCCGAGGCGAACGGCTTCTCCAGGCTCAGCGTGATGGACCACGTCTGGCAGATCGGCATGCTCGGGCCGCCCGAGCACGAGATGCTCGAGGCCTACACCACCCTCGGTTACCTGGCCGCCCGCACGTCCTCGGTCGAACTGATCGCGTGGGTGACCGCGGTCGTGTATCGCGAGCCGGGGATGCTGGCCAAGCTGGTCACCACCCTGGACGTGCTCTCCGGCGGCCGGGCCATGCTGGGCATCGGTGCCGCGTGGAACGAGCCGGAGGCCAGGGGCCTCGGCCTGCCGTTCCCACCGACCGGTGAACGGTTCGAGCGTCTGGAGGAGGCCCTGCAGATCTGCCGGCAGATGTGGTCCGACGACGACGCGCCCTACCGGGGCAAGCACTACACGCTCGAACGGACGCTGAACTCGCCCCAGGGACTGCGCCGGCCGCCGATCCTCATCGGAGGTGGCGGCGAACGCAAGACGCTGCGCCTGGTGGCCAGGTACGCGCAGGCCTGCAACCTGTTCGGCACGCCGGAGCTGGCGCACAAGCTCGACGTGCTGCGCGAGCACTGCGAACGCGAGGGCCGCGACTACGACGAGATCGAGAAGACGGTGATGTTGCCGCTCGACCCGGGTCCGGACGGCCAGAACGTGCCGGAGCTGCTGGAGCGGCTGCGCGGATTCGCCGATCTGGGGGTGGCGCACGTGCACGGCTGGGTGCCCCGGGTCTGGACCATCGACCCGCTCGCCGTCATGGGCGAACAGGTCGTCCCGGTCGTCGCGGACTGGTAGTCGATTCGTTCCGCGGGCTGCCGGCGGAACGTCGCTATGCCCTGCGGAGCGTGGGCCGGTCCGGTTGAATGACCCGCATGGATCCACGCGCGGGTCAGCCTGCTCAGGAAAGCGATCTCATCGACGTCGACGCGGTTCTCGCCGCGTACGAGGACTTGCATCCCGACGTCTCCATCCCCGATCAGCGGGTGGTGTTCGGCACGTCCGGCCACCGCGGGTCGAGCCTGGACACCGCGTTCAACCGGGACCACATCCTGGCCATCACCCAGGCCATCTGCGAGTACCGCGCCGAGCAGGGCACCGACGGGCCGCTGTTCATCGGCGCGGACACGCACGCGGTCGCCTTCCCCGCCCAGGCGACCGCCCTGGAGGTGCTGGCCGCGAACAACGTCACGGTGATGCTCGACTCCAACGACGGGTACACCCCGACGCCGGCGGTGTCGCACGCGATCATCAAGGCCAACCGCGGCCGGACCAGCAAGCTGGCCGACGGCATCGTGGTCACCCCGAGCCACAACCCGCCGCGGGACGGCGGGTTCAAGTACAACCCGCCGAACGGCGGCCCCGCCGACAGCGACGCCACGTCGGTGATCGCCGCCCGAGCCAACGAGATCCTGGCCGGCGGACTCAAAGACGTGAAGCGGATGAGCTACGAGGCCGCCAAGAACGCCGACACCACCGGCTACTACGACTTCGTCTCCGGGTACGTCAGCGACCTGGACAGCGTGCTGGACATCGAGGCCATCCGGGCGGCCAAGGTCAAGATCGGCGCCGACCCGCTCGGTGGCGCCTCGGTGGCGTACTGGGAGGCCATCGCCGACCGGCTCGGCCTCGATCTGACCGTCCTGAACAAGGAGACCGACCCGACCTGGCGGTTCATGACGTTGGACTGGGACGGCAAGATCCGGATGGACTGCTCGTCGCCGAACGTGATGGCCTCGGTGGTCGCGAAAATGGGCGGCTCCGGCAGTGCCTATCAAGTTGCCACCGGCAACGACGCCGACGCGGACCGGCACGGCATCGTCACCCCGGACGCCGGGCTGATGAACCCGAACCACTACCTGGCCGTGGCCATCGACTACCTGTATAGCCACCGGCCGGAGTGGGCGGCGGACATGGGCGTCGGCAAGACCCTGGTGTCGTCGTCGATGATCGACCGGGTGGTCGCCCAGCTCGGCCGCCGGCTGGTCGAGGTGCCGGTCGGCTTCAAGTGGTTCGTGCCCGGGCTGATCGACGGCTCCATCGGGTTCGGCGGCGAGGAATCGGCCGGTGCGTCGTTCCTGCGTCGCAACGGCGCCGTGTGGACGACCGACAAGGACGGCATCCTGCTGGCCCTGCTCGCCTCGGAAATCATTGCGGTGACGGGCAAGTCGCCCAGCGAGCGGTACAAGGAGCTGACCGCCGAGTACGGCGACCCGGCCTACGCCCGGGTGGACGCGCCGGCCAGCAAGGCGGAGAAGGCCAAGCTGGCCAAGCTGGCCCCCGAGGACGTCAAGGCGGACACCCTGGCCGGTGAGGCGATCACCGACCGGCTGGTCGCCGCACCGGGCAACGGCGCCGCCATCGGCGGCCTGAAGGTGACCACCGAGAACGCCTGGTTCGCCGCCCGCCCGTCCGGCACCGAGGACGTCTACAAGATCTACGCCGAGTCGTTCAAGGGTCCCGAGCACCTGGCGCAGGTGCAGCAGGAGGCGCGCGAGGTGGTGTCCGCCGCCCTGGCCGGCTGAACCCACCTTCGTCGCGGGGAAGATCGGGTCGTCCCAGGCGACCGGATCTTCCCCGCGGTCGTGTGCGGCCGGCGATCCGCAGCGTGACCCTTTGTGTCCGGCTCACCGAACCGTAGGCTCCGTTCGGGCGAATGGTCCGGGCAAGGAGCGGCGGTGGACGAAGCCGGGTTGACCCCCACCGAGATCGAGCTGCGGGTTCTCGGCGAACTCGACGCCGTCCGCGGCGGTGTCGTCATCGACCTGGGTGGACGCCGGCAGCGGGCCGTGCTGGCCGCGCTGATCATCGCCCGGGGCGACGTGGTGTCCGCCGAGCGGCTCGCCGAGTGCGTCTGGGGCGACGGGGCGGCCGCCCGCGCGGGCGGCCCGCTGCACTCCTATGTCAGCCACCTGCGACGACGCATGCAGCCGGACGCCGGCGCGCGGGGCCGTACCGACGTCATCGTCCGAGTCGGCCCTGGTTACGGCCTGAGCATCGGCCCGCTCGGCGTTGACGCCTGGCAGTTCGAACACGACCTCGAAGCCGCGACCGACCTGCCGCCGTCGGAGCGGGTCAGGCAGCTGCGGGACGCCCTGAGCACCTGGCGCGGACCCGCCTACACCGAGTACGCGGACGAGCCGTGGGCCGGGACCGAGGTCGCCCGATTGACCGAACTGCGGGCCGTCGCCCGCGATCGGCTGATGGACGCCCGCCTCGCCCTGGGTGAGGCGGCGTTGCTGGTCCCCGAGTTGGAGGCGCTGGTCGGCGAGGATCCGCTGCGGGAGGAACGGTGGCGGCTGCTGGTGCTGGCGCTCTACCGGGCCCAGCGGCAGGGCGACGCGCTCGCCGCCCTGCGCAGGGCCAGACAGACCCTGGCTGACGAGCTGGGCATCGAGCCGGGACCGGCGCTGCGGTCGCTGGAGCGGGATGTGCTGGCCCAGTCGCCGTCCCTCGACGGCCCGTCCCGCATCCTGATGGACGCCCGACCCGCGCCTCCCGGTGCACACGACGTCGGCGCGCCGACCATTCCGCCGGGAGACGCGGCCCACCGCCCGGCCGCCGCATCCGGCCCGTCCGATCTGGTGGATCGCGACCGTGAACTCGCGGCGCTGCGCCGAGCCGTCGACGACGCGACGGCCGGATCCGGACGGCTGGTGCTGATCGAGGGATCCTCCGGCATCGGCAAGACCCGGCTGCTCGTCGAGGCCGGGCGGCTCGGGTCGGCCGCCGGGGTGCGGTTGCTGTCCGCCCGCGCCAGCGAGCTGGAGCGGGCCTTCGGCTTCGGCACCGTGCGGCAGCTGTTCGAACCGACGCTGCTGGACCCGGCCCGCCGGGAGACCCTGCTCGGCGGCGCGGCCCGGGGTGCCCGACCGATCTTCGACGCGGTCGGCGACGATCAGCCGGACGGTTCGTTCGCGGCCCTGCACGGGCTGTACTGGCTCACCGTCAACCTCACCGTCGACGGTCCCGTCATGCTGGCCGTCGACGACGTGCAATGGTGCGACGCCGCGTCCCTGCGCTTCCTGGCCTACCTGGTCAAGCGGCTGGACGGGCTGCCCGTGCTGGTGGTGATGACGGTGCGCACCGGTGAACCGCAGCCCGCGGACGGGTTGTTGGCCGAGCTGCTGCTCGAACCGTTCGCCACCGTGCTTCGGCCGCAGGCGCTGTCCTGTGCGGCGGCCGCGGCGGTCGTGCGCACCCGGCTGGACGGCGCCGACGGGGCGTTCGTCGAGACCTGCCACCGGACCACCTCGGGCAATCCCCTGCTGCTGCGGCAGCTGGTCCGGGCCCTGGAATCGGAGGGTGTGCCGCCGGACGTCGTGCACGCCGACACCGTCCGTGCGGTCGGCTCCCGGGCGGTGTCCAGCCTGGTGATGCTCCGGCTGCGGCGGATGCCGCCGGCCGCGGTCGAGGCGGCCCGGGCGGTCGCTCTGGTCGGGCCCGACGCCGACCTACCGGCCATCGCGGCCCTGACCGGCCTACCCGAAGACCGCGCCGCCGAGGCCCTCGACCTGCTCAGTCGCGGCGAGATCCTCGCCGACACGCCCCCGCTGCGTTTCGTGCACCCGCTCGTGCAGGACGCCGTCTACCACGACGTGTCGGCCGGCGAGCGGGCCCTGTGGCATGAACGGGCGGCGCGGATCCTGCTGGATCGGGGCGCCCCGGCGGAACGGGTGGCCGCGCACCTGCTGCTCGCCCCGCACCGTGGCGACGCGGCGACGGTACGGGTGTTGCGGGCCGCCGCCCGGGCGGCGGCCGGCTGCGGCGCGTCCGACACCGCGGTCACCCTGCTGCGCCGTGCGTTGGACGAGCCGCCGTCGGTCCGCGACCGGATCGACCTGCTGGTCGAGCTCGGCCGGCTGGAATCGATGATCGACGGATCGGCCGCCATCAGTCACCTGACCGAGGCGTACGGCAGCCTCAACGATCCCGCGGAGCGCGCCGAGCTGGCCATGGTCATCGCCCGCACGCAGGCGTTCGCCGGGCGCCGTGGCACGGCCACCGGGTTCGCGGCGGCCGCGGCGCAGGCGGTCCCGTCCGCCTACGAGGACGAACGCCAGGGTCTGCAGGCGCTCGTCCGGATCACCGGGTACCTGCACGGCCTGCCCGTCGCGTCCTACCGATCGGGGTCGGAACCGCAGGTCAGCGGCGTCGGTACCGGGGCCCGCATGCTGGCCGCCGTCCGCGCCTTCGAAACGATGCTGGACGGCACCGATCGCTCCGCCGCGGTGGACCTGGCCCGGTTCGCGCTGGCCGACGGCCGGCTGCTGGACGGCGACCACATGCTGCTGTGGATCCCCGCCGTCGACGTGTTGCTGCTCGCCGACGCCGAGGTCGGGGACCTGTGGCAGCGCGCGCGTTCCCATGCCCGGGTCGCCGGCAGCCTGTTCGCGATGCTGGCGGTCAACACCTGGCAGGGCTACTGGTACTGGCGTCAGGGCCGCCTGGACGACGCCCTGCAGTCGATGGCCGACGCCACCGCGCAGCTGCCGGTGTGGCGGAGCATGGACGTCGGCGGCGGCTACATGGCCGCTTTCACCGCCGGGATTCACCTTGACCGGGGCGACATCGACGCGGCCGCACGGGTGATCGACGATGGCCGCCGGCTGCCCCCGATCGGCGACGGTGCCCGCACCATGCGGCTGGCCGCGGCCCGGGTGCAGCTGGCGCAGGGCCGGCCGGAGGCGGCACTGGCCACGCTGCGGGCCGACGTCGGGCACTACGACATCCAGAACGCGGGGTGGGACGACTGGCGGGACACCGCCGCCCGGGCGCTGGCCGCGATCGGCCGCATCGACGAGGCGCTCGCACTGGCCGACGAGCAGGTCACCCTGCTACGCCGGTGGGGCGCTCCGTCCGCGCTGGGCGCCGGGCTGACGCTGGCCGGGGAGCTGCAGGGCGCGTCCGGAATCGGGCTGCTGCGCGAGGCGGTGCGGACGCTGTCCCCGAGCAGCGGTGTGCTGGCGCTGGCTCGCGCCCGCCTGGCGCTGGGCCGGCGCCCGGAGGTGGACCGCACCGAGGCGGTCGGGCTGCTGCACGCCGCCGCCGACGCGGGCCGGGACTGCGGCTCTCGGGCGCTGGTCGAGCAGGCCCGGGCCGCCCTGGTCGAACGTGGTGAGCCGGTGGACGCCGATCAACCGACCGAGCGGGCCGGGCGGCGGATGACGACCCGGGAACGGCAGGTGCTCGAGCTGACCGCCTCCGGCCTGGACGTGCACCAGGTTGCGCAGCGGCTGTTCCTGACCCCCGGCGCGGTCCACGAAGTGCTGCTGGCCGCGTCGGAGAAGGCCAGGGCCGGTGGCTGACCGGCTCAAGTGATCCTCAAGTCAGCGCCGGGACGCTGGAGCCGAACGTGTCGGCAGACCCGGCACAGATCAGGCTGACAGGTCATGCTGGCAGGTCATGCTGGCAGGTCCGGCGAAAGGAACGGTCGTGCACGCCCAACCCGCATCCGCCCGCGCGACCCCGGCGGCGGGTATGGCCGACCTGCGCCGGTTGTGCGGCGGCGCCGTCTACCTGCCCGGCGACCCGCAGTACGACGAGGCCCGACGGCCGTGGAACCTGCGCGCCGCCGACCACCCGGCAGCGGTGGCCTACCCGGCCTTTCCCGACGAGGTGGCCGAACTCGTCCGCGGCGCGGCGGCCGCCGGCCTGCGGATCGCGCCGCAGGGCACCGGTCACGGCGCGCCGCCGCTGGCCGGCCGGCTGGCCGACGCGGTGCTGCTGCGCACCTCGGCGATGACGCAGGTGCGCATCGACGCGGCGAACCGGACCGCGCGGGTGGGCGCCGGCGTGCTGTGGGGCGAGGTGATCACCCGGGCCGGCGCGGCGCGGCTGGCCGGCCGGCACATGTCCAGTCCGAGCGTGGGGGTGGTCGGCTCGTCCCTCGGCGGCGGCCTGTCCTGGTACGGCCGCGCGCACGGGCTGCAATGCAGCGCGGTCACCGCCGTGGAGCTCGTGCTGGCCGACGGCACGACGGTGCGTGCCACCGACGATCAGGACAGCGACCTGCTGTGGGCGGCTCGCGGCGGTGGCGGTGGCTTCGGCGTGGTCACCGCGATGGAGTTCGACCTGCTGCCGATCGCGACGCCCTACGCCGGGATGCTGGTCTGGGACTGGAAGCACGCGCTTCGCGTCGCGGACACCTGGGCCCGGTGGGCGGCGACCGCCCCGGACGAGGTGACCAGCATCCTGCGCCTGGTCGAGGCCCCGGACGTGCCGTGGCTGCCGGCCGCGGTGCGGGGCCGCAGCGTCGCGGTCGTCGACGGCGCCGTGGCGGCCGACGAGCACACCGCCGGCCGGATCCTCGCGCCGCTGCGGGCGCTGCACCCGGACATCGACACCTTCGAGCGCCGGCCGGCCGCCGCGCTGGCCCGGATGCACCTGGAGCCGGAGGCGCCGATGCATGCGCACGCCAGCAGCACCCTGGTCTCCGGCCTGCCGTCCGAGGCGGTGCAGGCGCTGGTCGCGGCGGCCGGCCCGGGGTCGGGGTCACGGCTGATGTTCGCCGAGGTCCGCCAGCTCGGCGGAGCTCTTGGCCGTCCGTCGCCGCGGGGCGGCGCGCTGGACCGGATCGACGGCGAGTTCCTGGTGCTGACCGTCGGCACCACCGGGCGGGCGGGCGGTTGGGCCGCCCAGCAGGCCGATGCCGAGCGGGTGCGGGAGGCCGTACAGCCGTGGGGGAGCGGCGCGCTGTACCTGTCCATGGTCGACGACCGGGCCGACGAGCGGCGCGCGGTGCCCGACGGGCACTGGGACCGGCTGGCCCGGATCCGGTCCGCCGCCGACCCGGCCGGGCTCTTCGTGCGGCCGCACGCGGCGTCGGGCGTCTGACGGCGGCGTCTGGCGAGCCCAGCCCCAGCCTGGTTCGCTGACCATCTCCGCGTTTGTGCGCCCGCTTTGCCCGATTTGGCGCGGGTTTGATCAGCGAAGCCCCGCCTGACCCCAACCTTCGCGGACGAAACCCGCGCACTGGCGGGAGATTTGCCCGATTCGGCGCGGGTTTGATCAGCGAAGCCCGGTGGTGGCTTGCCGGGCCGGCCAAGTCGAGCTCAAGGCGGGGGCCGGGAGAGTTTCAGGCCGGAGCCAAGGGCGCTTCAAGGGTGCCGGGCGACGGTAGGTGCACCACGTTCGAAGCACTCACCGGAGGACAACCCCATGACCGCCGCCCAGCCGTTCTTCATCGGCCACACCGATTTTCCCGCCGTTCCGTACGCCGAGCTGAGGGCCCGCAGCACCGGCCCCGTGGTGGTGTCCGGAGAGCCCGACTACGAGGCGCTGGTGACGCCGTGGAACCTGGCCGTCCAGGTCCGGCCCGACGCGGTCGTCGCCGCGCGGACCGCGCGCGACGTCGTCGAGGCGGTGCGGTTCGCCCGTCGGCACGGCCTCGAGGTCACCCCGCAGGCCACCGGTCATGGCGCCATCTCCGCGTTCGTCGGCGAATTGCTGGTCAACACCAGCGGTCTGGACGAATGCGTGGTGCACCCGCAGGGGTGGGCCCGGGTCGGTGCCGGCGTCAAGTGGCTGAGGGTCGTGCGGGCCGCCGCGCCGTACGGGCTGGCCCCGCTGTCCGGTTCGGTCACCGACGTCGGCGTCGTCGGCTACACGACGGGCGGCGGCCTGGGCCCGATGGCCCGCACGTACGGGCTGGCCAGCGACCGGGTTCGGGCGATCGAGGTCGTCACCGGCGACGGCGAGCTGCGCCGGGCAACCCCGACCGAGCATCCCGACCTGTTCTTCGCGCTGCGCGGCGGCAAGGGTGCGTTGGGCATCGTCACCGCCGTCGAATTCGACCTGGTGCACCAGCCATCGTTCTACGGCGGCTCGTTGTGGTTCGACGGCAGTCACGCGGCCGCCGTCGTCGAGGCCTGGCGGTCCTGGAGCGTGGACCTGCCCGAGGCGGCCACCACCTCGTTCGCCCTCTTCCAGCTGCCGGAGATGCCGGGCGTGCCGCCGCAACTGGCCGGCAAGCCGACCCTGTCGATCAGGTACGTGTGGACCGGCGACCCCGCCGACGGTGCGCGGTGGTTCGCCGCGATGCGCGCGGCCGCTCCTGTGCTGCTCGACGATGTCACCGACAAGCCTTACGCTGCAATTGATTCCGTGCACACCGACCCGGTCGACCCGCTGCCGGCGCACGAGTCGGCGACGGTGCTGCGTGAGTTCCCGGCAGAGGCCGCCGACGCGCTGCTCGCCGTGGCCGGATCGGGATCGGGCTCGCCACAGGTGCTGGTTGAGGTGCGACAACTGGGCGGGGCCACCGGCCGGCCCGGCACCCACGAGAGCGCCTTCTGTTCGAGGGATGCCGCGTACTCGGTGCTGGTGGTCGGCGTGCCGATGATGCCCGGCGTGATCGAGCACGGCCATCAGGTGCTGGACGTCCTGTCGCCCTGGGCGGGCCCGCGGCGGCTGCCGAACTTCACCTCCAGCGCCACCGACCTGCCATCCGCGTACGACGAGTGGACCCGGGCGAAGCTGCGGCACGCCATCCGCACCTACGACCCGGACGGCGTCATCGCGATCGGGCACGCGTTCGCCGGTTGATCCGCTCGGCAAGCCTCGCTCAGCGCCCCGCCCACCCGGGACGCCTCGCCGGCTCGGCCGTCCCGGCTCGGGCGCTGCGATGACGGTGTTGACGGTTCGCTCGGCAAGCCTCGCTCAGCGCCCCGCCCACCTGGGACGCCTCGCCGGCTCGGCCGTCCCGGCTCGGGCGCTGCGATGTCGGTGTTGACGGTTCGCTCGGCAAGCCTCGCTCAGTGCACCGCCCACCCGGGACGCCTCGCCGGCTCGGCCGTCCCGGCTCGGGCGCTGCGATGACGGTGTTGACGGTTCGCTCGGCAAGCCTCGCTCAGCGGATGGTGGTGCCGGTGTTCTGGAACGCCCAGGCGTCGGCGATCATGTCGTCCAGGCTCAGCTCGGGCGTCCAACCCAGACGCTCGCGCGCCCGATCGGCGGAGGCGACGAGCCGGGCCGGATCGCCGGCCCGGCGCGGTCCGACGGTGTGCGGCACCGGCGTGCCGGTGACCTGCTCGACGGTGGACAGCACCTGCTTGACCGAGAAGCCGTCACCGTTGCCCAGGTTGCAGATCAGGTGCTCCCGCGCGGTGGCCGCGGTCAGCGCCAGCACGTGGGCCCGCGCGAGGTCCAGCACGTGCACGTAGTCGCGGATGGGGGTGCCGTCCGGAGTCGGCCAGTCGTCGCCGAAGACGGTGAGCGGGTCCTTCACCCCGGCCACCGCGCCGAGCGCGTTGGGAATCAGGTGGGTCTCGACCCCGTGCCGTTCCCCGGCGCCCAGCGCCGCGCCGGCCACGTTGAAGTAGCGCAGGGAAACCGCGGCCAGGTCGGTGGCCGCGCACTCGCCGGTGATCATCATGTCGACCGCCAGCTTGGTGGCGCCGTAGGTGTTGGTGGGCCGGGTGGGCGCGTCCTCGGTGATCGGCACCGTGTCCGGCTCGCCGTAGGTAGCCGCGGTGGAGGAGAACACCAGGGTCGGCACCCGGTGCTCGGCCATCGCGTCCAGCAGCGCGCGGGTGCCGCAGACGTTCGTCCGCCAGTACAGGGAGGGCCGGCCCAACGACTCGCCGACCAACGACTTGGCCGCGAAGTGCAGCACAGCGTCGAACCGGGATAGTTCGAAAACCTTTCTTGCGTCGGCGATGTCGGCCTGAACGCGGTCCACACCCGGCGGCACCGCATCGGCATGGCCGGTGGAGTAGTCGTCCAGGACGACCACCTGGTGACCCTCCGCCACCATCAGCCGGGTGACGACCGAACCGATGTAGCCGGCACCGCCGACGATCAGCGCCTTCACCGGGCCACCGCTCCGGTCCCGCGAAGCCGCCGAGCCGCGACCTCGGGAGTGATGTTGACGAACGCGCCCATGGCCGATTCCGATCCCGCCAGTTTGATGTTGCCCGCGGCCCGCCGGATGGTGGGCACCTCCAGATGCAATCAGAAGGCCTCGACGGCGACGTGCACGGGGGGCCGGGACTCGGTGACCGCGACGGGGCGGTGGTGACCGGCGGGATCCTCACTCGATGTGGAAATTGTTGTCGCGCAAGATGCTCTCGGCCTCGACCAGATCCTCCGGATAGGTGATCTTCAGGTTCCGTGGATCGCCGGGAATCCAGGACGACTGGCCGGGGTAGTACCGCTCGTAGCAGGACATGGTGTCGGTGCCGACGAACCGGTCACGGGCGGCCCGCTCGTACGCGTCCAGCAGCCGCATCGCGTTGAAGACCTGGGGCGTCTGGGCGCCGACCCATCGCCGGACGGGCAGCATCCGTATCGTGCCGTCGGGATTCATCGGCCGGATGTCGTCACGTTCGATACCCGGCATCACCGCACCGGTCCGCGCCGCCGTCCTGATCAGGTCGCGGACCAGGGTCGGGGCAACGATCGGCCGCGCCCCGTCGTGCAGCAGCACGACGGTGATCGACCCGTCGGCGATGGCCGGCGCGAGATGTCGCAGCGCAGCCAACTCCGACTCGTGGCGCGTCTCACCCCCGCTGACGATTTCGACGCTGATGTCGTCGTCGATCTCCTGTTCCAGGGTCTGCTCGGCCAGGTCGCGGTCGGCCTCCCGGATCACCAGCACGACGCGGTCGATGGCGCGGACCTGGGCGAACGAACGCAGACTCCAGGTGAGCACCCGGCATCCGGCGAGCGGGAGGAAGACCTTGTTCTGATCTGCGCCCACCCGGGTACCGCTGCCGGCGGCCAGTACGACCCCGGCTGCCTTGGCCGTCTCGATGCGGTACGACCCGGTCACGGCGTCCCTTCCTCCGTCGCGGAGCGTTTCGGGCGCCGCGGTGATCGGCGAAATGACCTCTTCCGCACGATGATGGCCGCCGACAATTCTGACCCACTCGGGATAGGACGTCGTGCACAATCCGCTGGGTAAGGATCGGACGTCAGCGGGTTGCCTCGGGCCAGTCGGCAAGCGTGGCGATGAACCGGTCCCGCACCTCGCGGCAGCGGTCGTCGATCGATTCCGGAGTCCAGCCGACGGTGCGGATCGGCTCGAGCACGGCCACCTGGATGGTGCCCGAGCGCAGCAGTTTCGCGCCGCGCCCCATCAGCTCGCCGGCGTTGCGGATGACGACGGGCACGATCGGCACGGCGGCCTGCATGGCCAGGTGGAAGGCACCCTTCTTGAACGGCAGCACGGCCGGGGTGCGGGACCGGGTGCCCTCCGGCATGATCACCACCGACGTGCCGGCCCGGATCCGGTCGGACAGGGCGCCCAGGTCGCGCTTGGCCGACTCGGGGTCGGACCGGTCGATGTAGGCCGGCTCGACGAACAGCCCGGCGACGGCCATCAGCGGGTCGAACCGTGCCTCCTTCTTGGCCACCCCGGTGAAGTCCCGTCGCAGCAGCGTGCCCATCAGCGGAGCGTCCAGCGCGCTCTGGTGGTTCGCGACGAACACCGCGGGCCTGGCCGCCCACAGGTTCTGCTCGCCGACGATCTCCAGCCTCACACCGGCCAGCGCCAGGCCGAGGTCACACGCCAGCGGGATGCCGATGTTCCGGCCGACGCGGGCGTCGCGGGTCAGCAGGCCGGCTGCCGCCCCCAGCATCAGGCCGACGCCGAACCCGGCCAGGGCGGCGGCGGTGCCGACGACTGCCCGCAGACGGCCGTTGTGCGGTTCCGGCGGGTTCACGACGGGCCGTCCAGCAGGGCGTTGATCGCCTGTTCGACGACGCGGAGCCCGGCTCATCAGGGTTGCTGCTGTCGAGCGAGTTCGGCGATGGCGTCGGCGCGGCGGACGTCGTCGGCCACCTCGGCGGTGAATTCCCGACGCCCGGCCGCGTCCGCGTTCCCGACCAGCAGCCCCCGGCTGTCGGCCACCCGCAGCGCCGTGCGGAACAGTTCGAGCGACACCGATTCCGCGCTGGTGATCCGGTGTTGCCACAGCCATTGCTGACCCACCGCCAGACAGTCGGTCAGCAAACGGTTCTCGTCCACCGGGGCTGGATCGGGCGGTTCGGCCGCCAGCCGGTCGGCGACCACCAGGTACGCGTCCAGGAACGGGCGCAGCACGAGGTGCGCGACCAGCATGTCCGCCTTGCCCAACAGATCCGCGGCCTGGCCGGAGTCGCACCGCCACGACTGGTCGACGGCGGGTGCGCCGAGCTGCCTGAGCTCGGCGAGGACCTCGTCCCCGTACTGGGCGCCGGAGGGGAAGTAGAACTCGAACTTGAGCAGCGTCCGCAACCGTCTGGCTTCGTCGAAGACGTTCGTCTCGGCGTTCTCGACGACCGCCTGCAATGCCAGCTCGGTAATGGCCCGCTGGACGAGGGCGTGAATGATGGTGTTCCGGTAGAACGCGGCCACCAGGTGCTTGCCCGGCGCGATCTGCCATACCGATTCGGTGCCCTCTTCGAACACCGAGATCAGGCCGGAGGCCACCATCTCCTGCAGTGTGCGGCGAATAGTGGAGCGGTCGGTCAGATCCAGCGCCCCGGCCACGGCCCAGCCCTGGCCGGCCAGGTACCGGGCGCCGGGCCGGATGGTCGACAGCACCTCTTCCAGGGTCAGCGCTCGGTCCGCTCCCAGCAGGGCGAGGCTGACCACGGCGGTCGCGGTCACCGGGGTGGCCCGGTTGATCCGGTGCATGATGTCCAGTGCGATGCGCTCCACCGCATGCTCGCCGGTGGCCGGATCCGCCCGGAGTTCGGCCAGCCGCTCCTTGAGCGGAATCGGTTCGCCGAAGTCGAGGTAGGCCCGGCCCAGGCGTCGCCGCTGCTGCCGTGCCAGGTGCACCAGCCAGCGCAGGTTCTCCGGCCGTTTGCCGGCGCCGCGGGCCTCCTTGGTCATCAGCGAGACCTCATGCAGCTGGTCGTATACGACTGACACGCCGACGAGCTGGATGTCCAGCGCGTCGAGGCCGCCCGGTGCGGTGGCGTCGCCGGTCCTTGTCGCCTCGTCGAGCCCGTCGACCAGGTACTTCAGGATGCCGAAGGTCGGTGGCCGCAGCTTGCCGGTGCGGGTGCGTCCCCCCTCGATCGACCAGGCGAGGTTGCCGCGACTGCGGACCAGTTCGGCGATGTAGGAGCGCAGCGTCAACCGGTAGATGGGCAGCTCGCGGATGTTGCGCCGGATGAAGACCACCCCCGACCGACTGGCCCACTGGCCGAACGGGAACAGGTTCAGATTCGAGCCGCCCAGCGTGTACACCGGGCTGAGCCGGTTGGCGGCGATCACCTCCGGCACCACGAAGCCGTCCAGGTAGGAGCGGTGGGCGAAGGCGAAGGCCAGCGACGACTGCCGGTCCAGCGCGCGCAGCCGCTCGATCTGGTCGTCGTCGACGTACACGTCGTAGGCGCGCAGGAACCACCGCCCGAAGGCGCGCCAGGCGTTCGTCGGTCGCGGATCGTGGGTGGAGGCCATCTCTCGCAGGTAGCCGACGGCCTCGGCACGCACCTGCGCCGGGTCCCGGTGCAACTCGTCGGCCAGGTGGCGTAGTCGCTCGTCGAACCAGCCGGCCTGCAGCAGGTCGGCGGCCTGCGGACTGACGAGCGAGATCGGCTCCGTCAGCTTTCGTAGTGCCTGCCGGTAACCTCGCGCCGCTGCGTCCGTCATGGTATCGATCGTCACACCATCGGCCCGATGTCGCCGATGTCCGATGGACCATCCGGCCCGGGTCGATGGTCCCGTTCGGGCCGGCGATCAGTCGTCAAACCGTCCGGAACCCGTGGTGGGTCGCCTGTTCAGGGCCGGTAGTCCCGGATCTTGGTGGACTTTGACTCATCCGCTGAGCGGGTCGCCGGGGCCATCCTGAGTGCGCCGCCGTGGAACGGGGAGTCCGATGACCGTCCAGAACCATCATCCGGTGTCCGTCCGGAAGCACGACTATGCCGCCCGTCTGGACGTCGACTATCCGGCCCGTCTCGACCGGGTCTCCACCGCCTTCCGGATGTTCATGATCATTCCGATCGCGATCGTGTCCGCCGTGTTGTCCGCGGCCGCGGTCTCCTCGGTGACGGTGATCAACCAGAGCGGGCAGGTGGTGACGCAGGTCAGTCGCAGCGGCGGCGGCATTGCCGGTGGCCTGTTCCTGGCCACCGCGTTGATGATCGTCTTCCGGCAGCGGTACCCGCGCTGGTGGTTCGACTTCGCCCTGCAACTCAACCGGTTCCTGGCTCGGATCGGGGCCTACGCGGTCCTGCTCACCGACCGCTATCCGTCCACGGTCGAGCAGCAGTCCGTCCACCTCGACCTCGACTATCCCGACGCCCGCAGCGATCTCAACCGCTGGTTGCCCCTGGTGAAGTGGTTCCTGGTCATCCCGCACCTGGTGGTGCTCGCGGTGCTGGGCATCGGCGCGTTCGTCGCGGTGGTGATCGCCTGGTTCGCGATCCTGTTCACCGGCCGGTACCCGCGTCCGTTGTTCGACTACGTGGTCGGAGTGGCCCGCTGGGCCCTGCGGGTGCAGGCCTACGCCACCTTGCTGGTCACCGACCGCTATCCGCCGTTCAGCCTGGCCGGAAGCGGGCGCTGACGGGCATGACGACCACCTCCCGCCCGTCCCGGCGGCCGCCGCGTTCGCCGACGCAGCGGCGCCCCGGGTACGTCGGCACCATCGTCGTCGACGGCCTGATTCTGTTCCTGATCAACCAGTGGCCGGGCTGGGCGGTGTTGCCCTTCCTCACCGACGACATGACCGCGGTGCTGCCCTGGATCAACGCCTCCCTGCTGCTGGGGCTCGCCGTCAGCGCCGTCTGGCTGATGGCCGATCCGTTCTGGCTGCGCGCGATCGGGACGGTGGCCACCGCACTGGTCGGGCTGGTGAGCGTGGTGCGGATGTGGCAGGTCTTCCCGTTCGACTTCACCGGGAGCGCGGTCGACTGGACCGTCCCGGTGCGGATCGTGCTGATCGTGGGCATCGTCGGCGCGGCAATCGGCGTCCTGGGCGCCCTCATCGCTTTCGTCGTGGCGGTGACCGGGCGTCATACCGGACGCTGATCGAGCCGGTCGGCCGGCGAGACGGTCGGCCGGCGAGACGGTCAGCCGGCGAGACGGTCAGCCGGCGAGACGGGCAAGGGCGGCCGACGAGTGCGGGGCGAGTTCGACGTCGGTGTGCGCCCGCTCCTCGACGTAGGCCAGTTTGCCGTCCGGCGTGATACCGATCAGTCGGGTCGCGCCGACCACGGGTGGCGCGGTGGGCACACGCAGTGCGGCGTCGGTGGACAGCGCCCAGGCGGCCGCCGACCGTGACCGCCCGTAGAACAGCTCGATCCGGCCCTCGGCATGCGCCACCATCAGTTCGATGGAGCCGTCCGGCTGGGGCCGGAAGAATCCGAGTTCACGGCTGCCCGGGCCCTTCACCGATCCGTCCGGATGAAGCAGCCAGCTGACGGATTCGTACCGAAGGAACGGCCGGCCGTCATGCGAGATGACGATCTGCTGGCCGAACTGGGGCTCGCGCTCGCCGGGCTCGTTGCCGTACCGGCCGGTGCCCCGCCACACCCCGAGCAGGGGCAGCAACGGCAGGCAGTCCGGGTGCAACCCGGGGCGGGTGCGGATGTTGGCGGTGTCCGCGGGAATGGGCAGCGGTGGGACGTCGGCGATGTCCAGGCTGCGCGTCGTCTCAGCACGTTTTTCCGCTGCGGCGATGGCGGCGTCCCCGCTGCCCGGGATCGGCCCGGTGGACTCTGCCGGGCTCGCGGCACCGCCGTGCGTCGCCTGGCCGTCCCGGCCGGCCGTGTGGCCGTCGTGTGGGGGAGTCAGCTCGGGGGAGGGCACGTACTCGCCGGCGGTCCGTTCGGCGCCGACCAGTCCGGCGATCTCCTCGGCGGTCGGACCGTGGTGCGGATCCCGCGCGGGGCCCTCGGGTGCGCTCACCTGTCCTCGTGCAGCAGCCGGTAGACCACGTAGAACGCGAACCAGGTGATCAGCAGGGCTACCGCGATCAGCAGGCCGGTAAAGAAGATCTCCACCCGAGCAGCCTAACGCGAACGGGCTGCCGCCCTTCGGAGCCGCGAACGACGTCACACCTCGCATCGCGCGGGCTGCCCTGGGTTTGCCGCCGGTTTCGCTGACGCCGGGCTCGCGCCGGCTTCGCTGAGACCGGGCTGCCGCCGGTTTCGCTGCCGCCGGTTTCGCTGCCGCCGGTTTCGCCACCGCCGGTTTCGCTGACGCCGGTTTCGCTGCCGCCGGGCTGGCGCCGGGTTCGCTGCCGCCGGGCTGACGCCGGCTTCGCTGACCATTTCCGCGCGCGTGCGCCGGTTTTGTCCGGTTCAGCGCGGGTTTGATCAGCCCAGCAGGTGTGGCGCCGGCGGTTCGCTGATCATCTCCGCGTCGGCGCGCCCGGTTCGTCCGGTTCGGCGCGGGTTTGATCAGCCCACCGGCTCGGCCATCAGCCCAGCGCACCAATCAGCCCGGCCAGCAAGACGCCCCAGCCGCACAAATCAGTCCCAAGCCGCACAACTCAGCCCCAAACCGCAGGAGCCAGCCGCAGCTGCACGAGTCTGACCCGCGAAACGCCGAGGGCGGGGTCGGCCGCAACCGAACCCCGCCCACACGGCGTCACCGCGACGTCAGACGACCGCGATGTCCAGCTTGTTGATGCCCAGGCTGACGTCCCCGCTGGCCTGGCCGTTGCCGGCGCGGGACAGCGCCCGGACGGTCCACGAGCCCGGCGCGGCGTAGAACCGGAAGTCGCCGGCGGAGGAGGTGACCACCTCCGCGGTGAACTCGCCGGAGGCATCGAGCAGCCGGACGAACGCGCCGGCCACCGGCTCGGCGCCCGCGCAGACCTTGCCCTGCACGACGGCCTGGGTGGCGACGTCGACGCCCGCGGGAATCTCGAAGCCCTGGTCGGGAGCGGCACATGACATGTCGGAAGGGTCCTTTCGGATCGGATTCTCGATGGTGGGATGATCGGGGCGGTCAGGCGCCGAGCTCGACCGGCACGCCGACCAGCGAGCCGTACTCGGTCCAGGATCCGTCGTAGTTCTTGACGTTCTTCTTCCCCAGGATCTCGGTGAGCACGAACCAGGTGTGGCTGGAGCGCTCGCCGATCCGGCAGTAGGCGATGGTGTCCTTCTCGTCGTCCAGCCCGACGGAGCTGTACAGCTCGGTCAGCTCGTCATCGGACTTGAAGGTGCCGTCCTCGTTGGCGGCCTTGGACCACGGCACGTTCAGCGCGCTGGGGATGTGCCCGGCGCGCTGTGCCGCCTCCTGCGGCAGGTGGGCCGGGGCCAGCAGCTTGCCGGAGAACTCGTCGGGCGAGCGCACGTCGACCAGGTTCTGCGCGCCGATCGCGGCCACGACCTCGTCCCGCAGGGCTCGGATGGTCAGGTCCTGGTCCTTGGCGGTGTAGGTGGTCTCCACCCGGTCCGGCACGTCGGTGACCAGGGCGCGCCCGTCCAGCTCCCACCGCTTGCGACCGCCGTCGATCAGCTTGACGTCGTCGTGGCCGTACAGCTTGAAGTACCAGTAGGCGTAGGCGGCGAACCAGTTGTTGTTGCCGCCGTACAGCACGACGGTGTCGTCGGTGGAGATGCCCTTGGCCGACAGCAGCTTCTCGAAGCCGGCCTTGTCGACGAAGTCGCGGCGGACCGGGTCCTGCAACTCCGTCTTCCAATTGATCTTGACTGCGCCGGGCAGGTGGCCGCCGTCGTAGGCGGTGGTGTCCTCGTCGACCTCGACGAAGACGATTCCCGGGGTGGACAGGTTCTGCTCTGCCCAGTCGGTGGTGACGAGGGAGTCCTCGCGGCTCATGCGGCTGCTCCTTGCGGGGTGGTGCGGTGGGTGGGACGTGCCGGGACGGCGGGTCAGGCGAACGCCTGGAACGATCCGCGCAGCGGAGAGCGCGATGCCGACGGATCGGTGAACGGGTGCGCGGTTCGGTCGGCCTGGACGCGGGTCAGCGCAGGGACGAGCACCCGGGGTCGCTGCAACAGAGAGCACTGCCGACGCGGACGAGGTCGACGGCGCGCCGGCTGGTCAGCAACGGGCCCATAGCGATAACGGTAGCAGCCCGGAGACTCGCCGCGGACGGGGACGATACGGACATCGGTCAACAAACCAGGCGTCGGTCGCTAGCGGTGCAGGTCTTGGAAGGTGACCGGCCCGGTGGACACGGTGATGACCACGTCGTTGCCGCTCACCTGCGCGTCCCCGGAGGTCACCGTGAACGGCAGGCCCTGCAGCGGGATCGTCGTGGTCAACCCGGAGGCCAGGGCGGATGCGGCGCTGCGGGCCAGCGGGGTCAGGTCCACGCCGGCGGCGGACAGCCTGTCCACGCTCAGCGTCAGCACGTCGTCGCTGATCGAGAGGGTGGCCGTGCCGCTGACCGGAAAGGTCACGCCGGCCACGGTCACCGCGGAGGTGACCTGCAGGGCGCCGTCGGGGCCCGCGGAGAGGGTGACGTCCGACCGGCCGAGCGCGCTCTGCAGGGACGACAACGGGATGACGACCTGCAGGCGGGTCGCGGCAGCGGTCAGGTGCGAGGTGTCGCCGGCGACGGCATCCCGCAGCGGCAGCGTCACCGTGGTCAGGTCGACGCGGGCGGTGGTGCCGGGCAGCACGCCCTCGTCCACGTCGGACGCGGTGATGACGACTTCCGGGTACGACCCGCTGATCGCGTGATAGAGGAAGGGGAAGCCCTCGATCGACACGTCCGGAGCGGCGGTGAGGCCGAGTTCGCTCTGCACCGCGTCGGCGGCCCGGTGCTCGGCGTAGGCCCGCGCCACGAAATCGGCGGCGACCAGCAGCACGACCAGCACGGCCAGGGTGATCAGGAGCTTGCGCACGCTTCGAGTGTGCCGGTCCCGCGACACGCACACCCGGCCGGCGCACTTTCCGGACCGATCTCCGGGCGTTACATTTTCGCCATCCGCCGATCCTCCCGGGAGCCACCGATGGGCCTTGAGTCGTTGCCACGCGCGGCCGCGCGCCGCAAGCTCGCCGGGAGCGCCCCAACGGGAGCGAATCCGACGACCGGGACGGGTCTGCCGGAGTCGCCGATCCCCGGCCGGATCGCCGCGATCAGGGTGGATCCGCCGGCCCAGGGTGGCCAGGCCGGCCTCCCGGACGCCCTGCGGTCCGGCATCGAGCAGCTGACCGGGGTGAATCTGGACGAGGTCCGGGTCCACTACAACTCGGACCGGCCCCGTGCACTGAACGCCCTGGCCTTCGCGCAGGGCAGCGACATCTACCTGGCCCCCGGCGGGGAGAGTCGACTGCCGCACGAGGCCTGGCACGTCGTCCAGCAGTCGGCCGGTCGGGTCCGGCCGACCGTGGCGACGTAGCACGCGCCGGCGTCGAGACCCAGGTCAGCCGTGATCGGGGCCGGCGCTCGGGGCGAGGGCCCGCCCGGCCCATCCGGCGATCCGCTCGACCAACTCCAGTGTCGTGCCGGTCTCCCCGTGTCCCATTCCGGGTTCGATCCACAGGTCCGCCGACCCGGAGGCGTCCTGCAGCGCGATCGCATGTGCCGGACTGAAGTAGTCGTCCTCGGTGCCGTGCACCAGCAGGGTGGGGATCGTGATGTCGGAGACCATTTCGATCGGGCTGGGCGGTAGATCCGACCACGGCTCGCCGAGGCGCACTCCGATCGCGGCCGCCATCGGCACGGCCAGCGGATGTTCCAGCAGCCAGTGCAGCCTTCGCATCGGCACGCTTTCCCGGACATACCACCGCGACGGCGCGGACACCGACACGACGCCGTCCGGCCGGTTCAGGCCCGACGCCGCCTGCCGCAGGGCCACTGCCGCGCCCATCGAGAAGCCGACCACGGTCACCGCGGGGTATCCCTGTTGCCTGGTCCAGGCGACCACGGCGTCGAGGTCCAGGACTTCGTCCCGACCCACCGAGGACCGTCCCGCCGAGCGGCCGTGCCCGCGGAAGTCGGCGGCCACCACCGCGCCGTGCCGAGCGAAGGCCTGGATCGCGGCGCGGGTGGCCGGCTTGGCGACGCCGTGGGTGAAGCCGTGCGCGAGGACGAACGCGCCGGCGCCGGGATCGCCGGCCACGTGCACGCCGGTCAAGGTCACATCGTCGCGGGTGGTGCAGTGGAACCCGGCTCCGGATCCGTGCGTCCTGTGCACGGGCGATGAGCGTGTCACCGATCGCCTCCGGCCGCCGCCGCGCCGGCGTGGTACCCGTCGCCGACGAGGGGTCGATGGGCCGCCGGGCGGCTCGGCCGTCCGGATCGCCGTGCCGGCAGGGACGCGGCGTCCCGGCCAATCGAACCGCCAACGTTGTCGGGCATCTGCGGATCATGTCACACATTCGCCGGTCCCACCTGCGTGAACGTGACCGCTGTTACATTCGCGTCACACTGGCCTGGTATTCCCGTAATTCAAAGCTCACGCCGGCCGGTCCGCGTTGTGAGGTCGGGCCCGCTCAACGGCCAGGTCTGCGCAAGGGCGCGCGGCTAGACTCGATCAAGGTGAACCGCAGGTAAGGAGAGTGTGAATGGAGCTCCTGCTGCTCACCACCGACCCCAGCCCCGCGTCGGTGCTGCCGGCGGTGGACCTGCTTCCGGTCCGGATCCGGTCCGCCGCCCCCGAGGCCGCGTCGCTGGTCACTTCCGGTCCTTATGACCTGCTCCTGCTCGACGCCCGGCACGACCTGGCCGCCGCCCGCACGCTGTGCCGGCTGCTCGGGGCCGACGGGCTCGCCGTGTCCATCCTGGCAATCGTCACCGAGGGTGGCATGGTCGCGATCGGGCCCGAATGGGGCGTGTCCGACGTGGTGCTCGCGTCCGCCGGGCCGGCCGAGGTGCACGCCCGGCTCCGGCTGCTGGCCGCCCGCACGACCAACTCCGCCAACTCCGGCATGATCAGTCTCGGTGATCTGACCATCGAGGAGGACACCTACACCGCCCGGCTGCGTGGACGCCCCCTCGAACTCACCTACAAGGAGTTCGAGCTGCTGAAGTTCCTCGCCCAGCATCCGGGCCGGGTGTTCACCCGGGAGCAGCTGGTCACCGAGGTCTGGGGCTACGACTTCTTCGGCGGCACCCGCACCGTCGACGTGCACGTCCGGCGGCTGCGCGCCAAGCTCGGACCCGAGCACGAGGCGCTGATCGGGACCGTCCGCAACGTCGGGTACAAGATGGTGCCGCCGGCCCGGTCCGCGTTGCGGGACGAATCGGCCGGCACGCCGGCGTGAGAAGCCCTGTGTCAAGCCGCCCCTTGTTGATCTTGGTTGAGGAGGCGTT
>CAZCEH010000035.1:0-51190 GCA_964497705.1 uncultured Actinomycetes bacterium
CCGCCCAACAGCAGGCCGCGTGACCCCCGACGAACTTCCGGCGAAGACCACTTAGGATCTGAGACTCTGATCGACCTCACGGCAGCGCGGGCTGTGGTGGCGGCGCTCTGCTCCAAGGTGTCGAATGCGTCGTCGACGAGTTCGCGAGCGTCGGTGTCGGCGGGATCCACAGCGTCCAGCACCGCGAGCCTTGCGTCAGCGACCCTGGTCCCATGTGGGAGAGAGGAGACGATCGACTGGATGAGAGCAACGATCGCGGGATCCTCGATTGCGAGGTCCCGTCGACGTACCGTGAGCGCCTTCTCCTGAACGAACGCGTCATTGATGTCCTGTCTGCCACGCAGCGCGGGTGATGATGCCGATAGAGGGCCGTGGGATCCTGGTTCAGGATCGCGGCCGAGAGCCGCGTCAGCACCGCCGCCTCCTGCGTGCGGTCCTGGAGAACCAGACCGGCGGAACACCCCTCGCCGGGCCACCGGTCCGGTTGCGCGGAGGTCAGGCTCGATCCTGGCTCGACTTGCTCGCTGATCGAGTTCACCATCGCCAGCACCTTCGGCGACGAACGGTACGACTCGCGCAGTCTGATTGGGTTGCCGCAAGTCCCTCGGATTGCCGCCTCCACCTCCGCGGGCGCGGCTACAGCACACGTGTAGATGCCTTGGAGTGGGTCGCCGGCAAAGGTCCGCCGCCGCGTGCGGCTGAGCATCGCGAGGTCGAGCAGTTGTATTGAGAGGTCCTGGAACTCGTCCACCAGCACTCCGCCGAAGTGAGCCTGGTAAAGCCGCGCGACCGCCGGTATCCGGAGGAGGCGTTGCGCGTGCCGCTGAACGTCGTCGTAGTGGAGCTGATTCGCCGCCAGGCGCTCGCGCTCGACCGTCTCCGCGACCTCGGACCCAGGCCTACTACCCCACTGATGAATTGCGGCCAGCACCTCGACGTCGGAGAGTGGGCTGCGCTTGATCTCGCTCAGGAGGCGTTCGGCGTCGTACTTCGCGGACCCGCCGCCCGCCGCATCGACGGCCTTCCGCATCGTGCTGGTCTTCGGCAGAACGAGGCCCCCCCATATCGAGCCCGATTGTTCTGCCGTGGGCGAGGACGACCTGCGTTGCGAACCAGGGGAGTTCGGTCGAGCAGTCTGAGGAAGGCCTCGGAGTCCTTCACCATCGCCTTCCAGCAGGCGTAGATCGCTGGGTCTAGGTTGATGACGACCTGCCCAACGACGCCTTTGAGCAGGAGTTCCACGCCGGCACCAGCACCCCGGCGTAGGGCTCGATGTAGGTCGGACTTTCGAGGCCGAGGGCGCTGATCGTGGACTCGAAGAAGCCAGCCAGCGTCGCCTTCCCACCTGGGTATCGGAGTGGTCTTGCATGGGAGCCACGGCGGGCGATGACGTCAACCACTGCGGCCTCTCGTGCGAACTGGGTGACGGTGCCGGCAACTCCCTGCCGAAGGCAGGACCGCCGGACCATGCCCATGGAACCTGGACTCGCAGGGCCTAGCCGAGGGCACTTGACGATAGCATTGATGCTATGTCGTGGGGTACCGTTGAGCTTGAGCCAGAGGTTCGTGACTGGCTCGAGGACCTTCCGACGGTGCAGTTCGCGGCGGCGGCGTTCTACATCGATCTGTTGGCTCAGGAGGGGCCGCTGTTGGGCGAGTCGTACACGCGGCAGCTGGACGGCAAGCTGCGGGAGCTTCGGTTCCATCTGGACCGTCAGGCGGTGCGCGTCACCTATTGGATCGCGTCCGGTCGGCGGATCGTCTTGCTGACGGTGTTCGTTAAGTCCCGGATGCGGGAGGTCCGCGAGGTGGAACGGGCGCGTCGCGCGTTGGAGCGGTGCCTGACGGAAGCGCACACCATCGAGGAGAACTCATGACCGAGCGGACGAGTTGGAGCCAGCTCAGGGACCGACGCCTGGACGAGCCCGGCGCCTGGGAGGCCTACCACGCGACAAAGCTTGCATTCGAGCTGGGCCGAGCCGTCCGCGGATTGCGTGAGCAGCGTGGCTGGACCCAGACTCAACTGGCGTCCGCGGCCGGAATGACCCAGTCGGCCGTAGCCAGGTTCGAGGCCGGCGGCACCGTCCCCAGCTTGCCCGTCCTCGATCGCCTAGCCCACGCCCTAGACGCCGAACTCACCGTCAGCGTGACGCCGCGGCAGACGGACGTGGCCTGACCAGCCATGCGCTTCTCCCGCTGTTGCGGCCCCCGACCCATCGGCGATCAATAGCCATCGCAGGTGACCGGCACCCGGGGATCGTTTGCGCAGGTCAGGACGCTATGAGGAACTCGGCGGTGCGTGTCCCATCTGTGCAAGTCCCCCTCGGACACGTCTCTGACCTGCGGAAACAGGACAGCGTGGCCCATGGAATCGAGATTCTGGCCCATGGCGCCTAGTCGACGTTCACCCCATAGTCCCTGGCAAGGCCCGCCAGACCGTCGGACCAGCCCTGTCCGATCGCGCGCAGACGCCAGTTGCCGTTGCGTAGGTAGATCTCGCCCCAGACCAGCGCCTTCACGCGGGCAGAGCCAGCCGGGCTGAACCGCAAGTCGACCCCAACGCCGGACTGGTGTAGCACCGCGGTGGCATCGGCGATGGCGTCGCTGTCGGTGCTGACAACTAGCACCACGCGTTCGCAGCGCGGGGTCAACTGGTCGATGGCGACGGTCGCGATGTTGCCGGTCAATGTCACTGCGCCGTCCGCGCTTCGGGGGTTGTTGAAGAAAATGAAGTCCTCGTCCCGATCGACGCGTCCGTTCGTTCCGACCAATAGCACGGAAAGATCTGCGTGGCTCGCGAGCAGGTTGATTCGCAACCGAGGTTGGCCGAGCGGCACGTTCTGGCCGGCGACCATCTCACGCTGTTCGGGCACCTGCGCGAGAGACGTAGCCCCCTCAGGCTCTGCGCAATCTTCAGGCGGCGGTTTGGCGATCGAGGACCGGTCGGGTTGGGCCCCCGCAGGTACGGCCTCGCCCTTGGGCGGCTTCCTGGCGATGGTTGGCAAGTTGCCGGCGAGCGCGTGGTTCGCGTGTTGCAACAACCACTCCTGCGGCAGGTCGGCGGCTTGGGTGCCGTGCACGCGCACGTCGACGTTGAGCCGATTGCCGCGGACGATCGCGGGTGTTGCACACAGCTGACCCTCGTCTGCCAGCGCGCGGACGACCGGCAGGAACTTCTTGCTCATTGCCGGGGTCATCGCTCCGGCGCGCACACCGTTGATCCGGACCTCGACCAGCTCGCGGACCGACCTGGGCAGTTGTTCGTGAAGCAGGTGCAGGGTGGCGTGCACCCAGCCTTCGCCGTCGGCGGTCAGCACCGGTTCGAATACCGTCATCGGCACTCCGTCCGATTTGACCATCACCGAACCGCCCATCGGCAGCATGACGTGCGGTGCTGCGGGAGGCGGGTTCAGCGGAATCAGTAAGTGAGGAGCGGGGAGGGCGAGGGTGATTCGGCAGTTCACTTTGCCCGTATCGACTTCCCGCAGCTCACCCCGGCGGTCGTATTGATACTCGATGTCCGGACCGGCCCAGAGCCGCGTGTGCGTCCGGGCAACGAACCCTCGGCCGGCCAGGTAGTCCAGGATCGCGCGGTAACGAGCGGCGTCTTCGGCCGGAAGATGGCCGACGTGCTGGCCGCGAACCTCGACCCGGACCGCGTTGCGATCGTGCCTGTTGTTCGGTTCACGGATCAACGTCGCCTGTTCGGTCAGTTCGACACCCGCTGCCGGCAACTTTCGGGGGAAAAAGGGTCGCCAGCCCTTGGTGTAGTAATACTCGCCGGCGACTTCCTGGTTGCACCAGGAGTTCCGTGTCCACACGTCGAACGGTGCCAACGCTGCCATCTGCAAGAAGCCCCCATGCCTCGCAAACCACGTCGTCTCCGACGTCGTGTGTCAAGGATCGGCCATCGGGACGGACCGCTCAACTCGGGCAAGGTGGTCCGGCGCTGCCGGCGACACCGAGCCGAGGCACGCTCTCCAGCTCCACGGTCAGCACGATCCTACGGATCATCAGCGCGTCAGGATCCGGCAAGACCACCTGCCAATCGAGCTGCGCCAGCAGCACGGCCACGACAAGCCGCGCATGGTCCGATGGACGGCTATGAGAGGAGAGCTGCGGCAGCCGCTGGCCTCCGTGCTGGTTCACGCCGCGCGACGCCCTTCCTCTACCCTCCTAACCGCGACCGCAGCCGGCTCAACACCGAACGCAGCAGGCGCGACACCTGCATCTGGCTCAGCCCGATATCAGCGGCGATCTCGCCCTGGCTCAGTTCACCCGCGAACCGCACTGCCAGAATCCTGCGCTCGCGGGAGGACAGTCTCCGCACGGCCATACCGAGATCGATTCGTTCGTCCACCCGATTGATCGCCTGTGTCGCCGCCAACGGCTCACCGCTCCCCTTGCGTCGCAGAATGTTTCACGGTTCGGTTCTGGGCAACCCGGCCGGTGGGTTCTTCGAGGTCCCCTCCCCACTCTCGGGGGAGCCGCGAGAGTCCGACGTTCACCGTGGGTGTGACGATGCCCGTCGCACCCGCGGAAGCGTGAGCGTCGAGGGCCCGCCATCGGCCGCCGACCACCCGAGTGGCCGGCGGCGTGGGCATTGGTACCACCAGCGGGCGGCGCGTGACCACTGAGGCCGCCGGTCGGGCTGCCGTGATCTCGCCTCGCTGGGGTTTGGCCATGCGAGGCGGCGGGCACCCGGAGAACGCGTGACGACGAGTCGCACGGGCTGTCGGCGGAACCCGACCACAAAGGATGGCGTCATGGTTTCTGTGGGCTACACGCTCATGACCGAACAGGCCGGTCCCCGAGAGCTCGTTCGCCATGCCGTCTGCGCCGAACGGGCCGGCTTCGACTTCGCGGTGTGCAGCGACCACTACTTCCCGTGGCTCGACGAAATGGGGCATTCTCCGAATGCCTGGGTCACTCTCGGCGCCGTCGCCCAGGCGACGGAGCGGATGGGGCTGATGACCTACGTCACCGCGCCGACATTCCGCTATCACCCGGCCGTCGTCGCGCAGCAGGCAGCGACACTGCAAGTGCTCACGGACAACCGGTTCACCCTCGGACTCGGCTCCGGCGAGGCGCTGAACGAGCACATCGTCGGCGTCGGCTGGCCGTCCGCGGATGTCCGGCAGGCCCGGCTGATCGAAGCGGCCACCATCATCTCGGCCCTTTTCGACGGCGGGTATGTGACTTTCGAGGGCAGGTACTTCCGAGTCGACTCGGCCAAGCTCTGGGACCTGCCCGACGAGCGGGTGCCGATCGGCATTGCCGTGTCCGGCGAGCAGTCGTGCTCGTCGTTCGCACCGCTCGCCGACGTGATGATCGGCATCGTGCCGGACCCGCGGCTTGCACGGTGGTGGGAAGCTGCCCGGTCCACCGGGTCGACCGGTCCGGGACCGACACCGGCACGAAAGGTAGCCCAATTGCCCATTTCCTGGGACGGCGACAAGGATGCGGCCACTCGACGGGCGCACCGGCTCTTCCGTTGGAGCCTGAGCGACTGGAAGGTCAATGCGGAGCTGCCCGGCACCGCGGCCTTCGATTCGGCCTCCGCAATGGTCCGCGAAGCGGACGTCGCCGATCGAATTCCGTGCGGCGACGACGTCGATGCCGTGGTGGACGCGGCGTCGGCCTTCCGCGACGCCGGTTTCACCGACCTGGCGCTGGTGCAGATCGGCGGCGACCGGCAGGACGAGTTCTTCGACGCCGCGACCGACCTGCTTCCGGCGTTGCGGTCCATCCAGCCGCATTGAACGCACCGCGTTCCGCCGACGAGTACCCGGTGCCGGTGCTCCCCAGGCGCGGGTCGGACGGCCGGGGGCGGGCTCGTACCTGGCGGTGGCCGGACAAATGTTCGCGAGGTCATGCCCGAACAGCTCACGCACGAGGACATCGACGCCGTCGTGCTGCAACGTCCCACAGAGCTGGAACTGGTGCAGACCTGGACGAGTCGCCGGCCGGACGCCGAGATGCCCTGCACCGCTTCGGGTTGAACCGCTTCCTGGCCGATGGGCTGTTGCTGCTCAAGCAGGTCACGCGATGAGAGATGAACGGTTGGCCTCAGTGATCGGCGCCGAGCAGAGGGGACGTGCCGACAAACGTGCGCCCGCGACGGGTTGAAGGAACCTGCTTGTGCGGGTTGGCCCACTCAGGAAGGGGGTATCCAACCAACCGGGGACCGGCGGAACCCTTCGGCCGGCCGGCCGACCAGAGCAGGAGGATTCGGATGTCCGAAGCGACCTCACGACCTGACGAGGAAGGGCCGGACCCCTCGACCGAGACCGATTCCATCGAGCGGGTCCAAGAGCTCACCGACAGGTGGGAGTCCTCGCCGCTGACCGATCCGATTGCCGCAGGGGATCCGGATGCGCGGCCGATCATCGACCACGGCGACACCGCGATCGACGATGAGCGGATCGCCCAACGTCCGGACTTCTGATCCGTGCCCTACGGCGGATCCGCCGGCGTGGATCCCGGGCCGGACGAGGGCCGGCCGTCGTCGTCGTCCAGCGCCATCGGACGGCGCCTCCACGACGATTGTCCGACGACAGGCGATCTGATCAGCTGGAAGTGGATGACATTGGACTGATGGGGACCAACAAGCGAGGGGCGAATCGGCGCGAAGAAGGCACCACGTCGGGGTCGGCTCGTCCGGCTCGGATCTCGGATGTCACCGAACGGTCCGCCGTCGGGCCGCCGACGGCCCGCGATCCGGCGTCCCCTACTCAGGTCCACCAGCCGCCCGATGGTGCGGAGGTCCATGCCACCGCCGAACGACTCAGGAGCGAGCTGGAAGACACCTGGCAGCGGGCCTTGTCCGCCAGGCAGCGGCGCGATGTGCTGCTCGCTGAGCAACGCCAACTCGTCGTCCGCCGTCGACGTCTCGGACATCAAGCGACGAAGACGGAATCGGAAGCCGACCAGGGCAGGCCGGATTCCCTTCCCGGCCCGGACTGGGTCGTGGCGGCAATGAAGTCCGATCTGTTCAAGGCGCTCGCCCACCCGGTGCGCGTGCGGGCGCTCGAATTGCTGGCCGACGGCGACCGGTCGGTGGGTTGGCTCACCGAGGCCATGACCATGGAGATCTCGCACCTGTCCCATCATCTCGCTGTGCTCCGGCGGGCGGGGCTGGTGGACAGCCGGCGCGAAGGAAGTGTTGTGCACTACTGGCTGCGACAGCCCCAATACACCCAGATCCTGGCCATCGTCGCCGGCGAGATGGTATGGGACACCGCCGACTACGCACCCGACAGCGGGTGACGCCGGCGTCACCCGCTCGACGCAGGTGCGACCTGCCTCAACAGGCTGCATCGAACTGCACACGGACGCCCGCTTCGACGCCGCCCAATGGGCCGCCGAACCGAACGCGAGAAGGGCCCCGTGTGACGTCCCGGCGTGTATGGACCGATGCGGCGGATGGCGGCGGGCCTTCATCGCTTTTCGATGGTCGGCAACGAGCCGGTGGCAGTGACCTCTTCGGCGAGGTCGGACAGCTTTCGGTTCATGTGCTGGCTGGCGTGGACGAGCCGGTCGAATGCCTCGTCGGTGGTGATCCTGTTGGCGTGCATCAGGATGCCGACGGCGGCGCCGATCAGCCGGCTGGTGGTCAGCGCCCGATTCAGGTTGGCCACTTTGTGGAGTGCACGGGCGTACATCATCAGCACCTGGGCATGCGCGGCGAACACCGTGGCCCGATCCACGCTGTCCACAGTAAACCCCGAGGGCGCGAGGCCGTACAGGTTCAGTGCCGCCCGCGGCGGTGACGGGTTGATGGTCAATGACAGGACGCTGCGGACCGGGGTCTGCGCGACCGTTCGAGCGCTGAACTGGGGCCAGCTCGTGTCCGTGGACAGGTCGTCGGCCAGGAACACACCGTCGACGGTGGCGGCCTCCACGCACGGTCCCTGGCCGAGCCGGTATTGGAGTTGGTCGACCTCCTGGACGATCGGGTCGCTGGCCGCGAGGGTCCGTAGCTGATGTCGTGTCATTTGGGTGATCCCCGCCCAGTCGCAACCGGGCACCGTCGACGGGGCCAGCTTCACGACATCGACCAGAGCGCCTTCGACATCGTCGGTGTCGGTCAGCCGGTCCGCCAGTGTCCGGAATCGCTCAGCCAGCGCTTGCCCGTCACCCCTCCCGTGACCAAGCATTCGCATCTCCAGCGGTTGAAGGATCCGTCAAACCGACATTCGCCATGTACCCACCGCGGGACCGACCCACGACACGATTGTTGGCCGCCGTCGAGCAGATCCGGATCGGGGCGGCCGGTGCCCGGCGCGATCCGGACGCGCATGCGAGAGCGGACATCGCGTTTCAGCGTCAGGCCCGTGTTGTTCAGGAACACGGGCACGGCGGTGTTGCTGCTCACCCGGCCGGTAGGAGTTGGCGCCATGCCGTCCGGGCCAGCCTTCGGCTGACCCAACCCAGGCGCCCGTTCGCCATGAGGGCGGCCCTGGCCGCATTCCACCCGCAGGCACCGTGCACGCCGCCCCCCGGGTGCGCGGAGGCGCTGGCCAGGTACAGCCCTTCGACGGGTGTTTCCGGTCGGCCCAAGCCGACCACGGGTCTGAAGACGAGCTGCTGGTGCGGTGCCGCGGTGCCGCCGTTCGTCGCTCCACCGACCAGATTGCGGTCCGATGCGCGGATGTCGTCCGGTGTCTGGACGTCACGGGCGATCACCAGCTCGCCGAACCCAGGTGCCAATTGTTCGATTGCCTGCTCGACCCGCCGGACCTGTCGGTCCAGCGCGTCCGGCCGCGCCTGTGCCGGGACGTGGGTGTACGCCCAGGCCGATTCGGTGCCGGCGGGTGAGCGCGTGGGATCTGCTGTCGTCATCTGCCCGAGGAGGACAAACGGGGTCTCGGGCATCCGACCGACCGTCAGGTCCCCGGCATGACCGACGAAGCCGTCGACGCCGACTCCCAGATGGACCGTACCGGCGCCGCGTGCCGCGGCGGCCGACCAGGGGATCGGCGAGCGCAACGCCCAGTTGATCTTCAGGGTGCCCGGATCCCACTGGAATCTGGACAGCGCGGATCGCAGACCCGGGGACAGTCGGTCCTCGCCGACGAGTTCGGTGTAGAGGGAAGGGGCGGAGACGTCCGCCAGCACCGCCCGCCGGGCGACGATGGTGCTTCCGTCGGCCGTCAGGATTCCTGACGCTCGGCCGCCGGTGATCCGCACCGACGCGACGGGGAGACCGGTACGGACGACGCCGCCGGCGGACGTGAACCGGGCCGCCAATGCCTCCGTGAACCGTCCGGCGCCACCCTCCGGCACCGGGAATCCGACGTCCTGCGCCAGCATCGACATCAACCAACCGAACATTCCGCTGCCCGCGGCATTGGGCGGGATGTCGCTGTGCATGGCATTCCCGGTCAGCAGAAGCGCGGCGCCGGAGCCACCGAACATCTCCTCCGCCAATCGGCGGACCGGCAACACGGCCAGCCGCGCCAGGTCGATCGCCCCCGATGCGCGCGCCGTTCGAAGGAGGCGCAGAACGGAGCGAACCGGGGGGAAGGGGGTGAACAGGGCGTTCATGAGCGGAGCCCGCAGCCGTCGCCATTGGTGCGCCATGCCGATCCAGGCGTCGCCGTCGCCGGCGGCAAAGCTCTCCAGATTGGCTGCGGTGCGCTCGACATCTCTCGAGAGCAGGGCGCATTGGCCGCCGGCCAGCGGGTGCGCCAGAACGTCGGGCGCGTGCACCCAGCGCAGCCCGTGCGATGCCAGATCGAGGTCGCGGATCACCGGCGACGCGGCGGCCAGCGGATAGAACGCGCTGAACAGATCTGTGCTGAACCCGTCGGCCGTGACGAATCCGCTGCGCACCGCCCCGCCGACGGTCGGCTGGGCCTCGGCGAGAAGCACCGTCCAGCCGGCGTCGGCCAGCGCGTTCGCAGCCACCAGGCCGTTGGGTCCGCCACCGATCACCACGGCGTCGACGGTCTCGTTCGTCATGGCCGAACAGTGCCCGAACCTTGTGGGGATCAACCGCGTCGGGCGACCGGCGCCGGCCAGGGCCGAGGTGGGTGCCTCGATCGACCCAGGTGAGTGCTGCACCGAGATCCGTTGGAAAAAAACGTCACTCGTGCTTCGAATGAACCGTCGGCGACGACGGCGAGCGGCGCTCCGCCAACAGGGCAAGGCGCAGGAGGGACTCCTTGTTGCGGGGCAGGATCGCCAGTTGGCGCAGGGGCCGGGGAATCAGCCTTCCCGGTCCGGCCGTGGCGTCCTCGATCATGCTCACTCTGCACCGGTGCTCGTCCAGTCCGTCGATGGTCACCCGCACCCTGGCCTCCCCGACCGGCCACGCCCGTGCCTTCAGGACCAGCTCCTGACCGGGCCTGGCCGTCGACACCTCCGTGTGATCGTCGATGAGCGCCGGCCACAGGCCCACCGAGTGATGGATCTTGGAACCGGCGGCCGGCCAATGGGCGTCGACCATCCGGATCCGTGACGCTCCCACCACCCAGGTGGCGTAGAGCCAGCCATCGGCAAGGACCGCCCAGACCTGCTCGGCCGACGCCTCGACGACCCTCGTCTCGGCTGGTGGTGACGGCTGCCCGGTGGAACCGACCGCCGCCGTGATCGCGAAGACGTTCGACATGCCCACTCGAGTTCCCGTTCGGCAGGCATTCAGACGGACGATGCGGTCACGGCGCGGCGATCGACAACGGACCCGCCGGCCACGCAATCCGGTTCCAGGCGCCGACCGGCGCGATCACGGGCATGGTCGAGGCCGCGCCTACGACAGCGACGGCGACGGCATCGGCGTCGTCTTTCCCGGCGCCGAACGCGGCATCTGGACCAAGGACCGAGCGGCCGGCCGGCTCCGGGGGAGCAAGACTGAGGCAGGAGCCGGCGCCGTCTCGGGTGGTGCCGAAAGCGGGCCACCACCGTCGTTGCGCACTGTGCCCGGCGGACACTGGTAGCCCGACCGGCTCTTGGTTGAACCGGTCGGGCCTCGACGGGTGGATCTCCCGGGTGACCCACCCACCTCCTTTGGGCGACCGCGGCCGACAATGCTGTCGGCGGATCACCGTAGACCGTTCCGACGCGCGGTCTCGCAGACGGCGAGGGGGCCAGCGCCGTCTGCTGACCGATCCGCCGTCCACCACCCACGATGCTCCGGTCACGTAGGCGGCGGCCGGCGACGCCAGGAACGCGATGACGGAAGCGAACTCGCGGGCATCACCGGCCGGCTCGGCGGTGTCCAGCCGGGCCGCGAAGGAACGCGGGTTGTGCTGCTCGACCTCCCGGGCCGTTCGCCGCGCGCCGTCATGGTCGGTATGCCGGGTCAGGCCGATGTCCATACCGGCCGCCGCCAGCGCCACCGCGGTGGCGCGGCCGATACCGGAGTCGGACCCGGTGACGATGGCGGCGCTGGGTTGAAGGCTCACGTCCTGATGGTTCCGTTCGGTTCCCGGCGTCAAACCTGTCAAGTCCGGGAAGGTTGCGGACGTGCTCTGAGACCTCGTGGAAGGCGGCCGGTGTCGCGGGCAGGCGGATGATTCAACAGGGTCCTACGCTCGATGGGCAGGTTCGTACCCTCACCCCGAAGGTTCGTGATCGCCGTCATGAGCTCGCCCGACACCACCACGCCCGTCGACGCGTCGCCGCTGATCAGCTCCGCGACGCCGGCGCCCGATCTGACCGACGCCCGCATTCTGGTGGTCGGCGGCGGCATGACCGCGCACCGTTTCGTTGCCCGGCTGCGCAGCCAGGACCCCGACGGCTCCTGGCACCTCACCGTCATCGGTGAGGAGGTCGAGCAGCCCTACGACCGCGTCCACCTGTCCGACTGGTTCACCGGTCACGACGCGAGCCTGCTCGCTCTCGACACCTCGGTGTGGGACGACCCGCGGGTCACGCTCGTGACGGGTGACAAGGTCGAGGCGATCGACCGCGACGCCCAGATCGTGACGACCGCGTCCGGGACGACCTACTCCTACGACCGCCTCGTGCTCGCGACCGGCTCGTGGGCGTGGGCGCCGCGGGCCGAGGGCAAGGACCTGCCCGGCTCGTTCAGCTACCGCACCGTCAAGGACGTCGAGCGCCTGACCGAGTGGGTCACGACGCGCGGCAAGGCCCTCGGGCGTTCGCTGCGGGGCATGGTCGTCGGTGGCGGCGTGCTGGGGCTCGAGGCTGCCGCGGCCCTGAAGAACATGGACGTCGACACGACCGTCGTCGAGTACGCCGACCGGCTCATGAGCGTCCAGCTCGACCAGGGCGGTGGCGAGATGCTGCGCCTGCCCATCTGCGATCTTGGCATCGGAGTGCGTACGGGAGTCGGGGCCAGCCGCTTCACACCCGCCGGCGACGGCGCCATGGGCACCGCCTACCTGTCCGACGAAACCCAGTTGCCCGTCGACGTCGTGGTCTTCTCCACCGGCATCCGCCCGCGCGACCGCCTGGCCCGGGAGGCCGGGCTCGCGATCGGCGAGCGCGGCGGCGTGGTCGTCGGCGACACCTGCAAGACCTCCGACCCGGCGATCTGGGCCATCGGCGAGTGCGCGTCCTTCGACGGCGTGTGCGCGGGCCTCATCGCCCCCGGAAACGACATGGCCGACGTCGTCGTCGACCGTTTTCTCGGCGGCGAGCGCACCCATCATCGCGTCGACGACGGCACCAAGCTCAAGGGCGTGGGCGTCGACGCGGCCGCCTTCGGCGACGTCAATGCCATCAGCCCCAACGCGCTCGAAGTGTCGTTCGTCGACCCCGTCAACCGCAGGTACCGCAAGCTCGTGATGTCCGACGACGCCAAGCACCTGCTGGGCGGCGTGTTCGTCGGCGACATCGGGCTGTACTCCAAGCTGCGTCCGCTGATCGGCCGCGAACTCGGCGCCGATCCGTCCGCCGTGATCGCGCCCGATGGCACCGCGATGGCCGACACCGCGCTGCCCGACGACGCGGTCGTGTGCTCGTGCAACAACGTCGACGCGGGCACGATCCGCGGCGCCGTCACCAAGCACGAGTGTCACACGGTGGGAGCGATCAAGGAGTGCACCAAGGCCGGGACGGTGTGCGGCTCATGCGTGCCCACACTCACCAAGCTGCTCAACCAGGAGCTCGCGAAAAGTGGCATCACCGTCTCCCGCGCCCTCTGCGAGCACTTCGACGTTCCCCGTGCCGACCTGTTCGAGCTCGTCCAGCTGGGCGGCCAGCGGACCTTCAGCGAGGTCGTCGCGGCCTTCGGCACCGGCCGCGGCTGCAACGTGTGCCGGCCGGTCGTCGCCTCGATCCTTGCGACGTTGGGGGCCATCACGGGCGAGCGACACAGTCCCGTCGGGCGCCAGCTCGGCTCGTTGCAGGACACCAACGACCACGTCATGGCGAACATCCAGAAGGACGGCACCTACTCGGTGATCCCCGCCATGCCCGCGGGCGAGGTGACGCCCGAGAAGCTGCTCGTCTTCGCCCAGGTTGCCAAGGACTACGGTCTGTACGTCAAGGTCAACGGCGCCCAGCGGATCGGCATGTTCGGGGCCCGCCTGGAGCAGCTCCCCGAGATCTGGAGGCGCCTCGTCGACGCAGGGTTCGAATCCGGCCACGCGTATGGCAAGTCGCTGCGCATGGTCAAGGCGTGCCTGGGCACCAACTGGTGTCGCTACGGCGTGCAGGACTCGACCACGATGGCCGTCTCTCTCGAGAAGCGCTATCGCGGGCTGCGATCCCCGCACAAGATGAAGCTCGGCGTCTCGGGCTGTGCGCGCGAGTGCGCCGAGGCCCAGGCCAAGGACGTCGGCGTGATCGCCACCAACCGCGGCTGGAACCTGTACGTCGGCGGCAACGGCGGCGCCCAGCCCGCGCACGGCAAGCTGCTCGTCGAGGACCTGGACGACCAGACGCTGGTGCGGTGTATCGATCGCTTCCTCATGCTCTACGTCCGCGAGGCGGACAAGCTGCAGCGCACCGCCCGGTGGGTCGAGGAGCGTCCGGGCGGCATCGAGGAGTTGCGCCGGGTCATCGTCGACGACACCCTCGGAATCGGCGCGGAGCTCGAGGCGGCCATGCAGCGCCATGCCGACAGCTACGTCGACGAGTGGGCCGAGGCGGTCGGCGATCCCGAGCGTGCCGCCAAGTTCGTCTCCTTCATCAACGCCCCCGAGGTGGCCGACCCCGACCTGCGGTTCGTGCCCGAGCGCGGCCAGGTCCGCCCCGCGACCGCGGCCGACGCAGTCTCGTACCCGTCGCCCCTGGAGGCGCGGGCCCACGCGTTCGCCGCGGCCGGCGCCGACGAGTCCATGGAGGAGGGCCGATGACCACGGTCGCGACGAGCGCCGGCATGGTCCCGATCTGCCCCGTCTCCGCCCTCGCCGTCGAGCGCGGCGCCGCGGCGCTGCTCCCGGACGGCACGCAAATCGGCGTGTTCCTGCTCGAGGACGGGAGCGTGCACGCCGTCCAGCAGCGCGACCCGTACTCGGGCACCAACATCCTGTCCCGGGGCCTCGTGGGCTCGCACCTGATCCCCGGCAAGGACGGAGCCGAGGACGTGATCGTCCCGACGCTGTCCTCGCCGATGTACAAGCAGGTGTGGAACCTCGATACGGGCGACGTGATCGATGCCGGGGGCGGCGACGCCCTGCCCATCGACGTGTTCGACGTCGAGGTCGGCGACGGCCAGGTGCACGTGGCTGCCACCGCCCGGCCGCGCCCCGATCCCGGCGCCGCCACCCGCGACTGACGACCCGGCGCGGCGCGGTGACGGTCTCACGCCTGCCCGACGCCGGCCGTCCGTCGATTACGTCACCGGCTGCCTCGACGTTGGCAGCGTGCCGCGTTCGGCGACCCATCGGTGGTCGAAGTCGATGACCTGCGCGGCGATTTCGAAGTCGGCGTCGTAGTGCACAACGGTCAGCCGGTGTTGCGCGGCCACAGCGGCGGTGAGTAGGCCGGCGATGCCGACCGCGCGATGTCGACCGGATCCGGCCAGAACATGCTGCGCCGCAAAGGCCCGGGTCCATTGATCGTCGTCGATCGGCAGGTGCTCGTATGCCGTGCGTCGGTCGGCCATGATCCGTTCGTATTCATCGAGGTTCCGAGCGCTGTAGAGAGCCTCGGCGTCCAGGGTGGCGCATGTCCCGACCAGTCCCCCGGTGATCAACGGCTCCAGTTGGGCTCGCACGCCGGGTAGCGGCATGCGGGCGGCGGCGCTCGTGTCGATCAGGAACTTGGCGGTCAGCGCCATACGGTTGCCCGTGCCTCCGGGTCGGTCAACTCGGCCATGCCGCCGTCGGTGAGCCACTGCACCTGCCGGGCGCGGGCGGCGGCCGCAGCGGCCTGCCGCAGTGCCAGCCGTACCGTGTCACTGACTCCGCTGGTGCCGAGTTCCCGCTGCGCCCGCGCGAGTAGGTCGTCGTCGAGGTCGATCAGCCGTTTGGTCATCCTGCTCCTTCTATATACTACTTTGAGGATCAGTATATACGGCGAGCTTCCGTACCCGGGGTCACCCGCCATTCACTCGTCTCACCCCGCTCCAATGCGCGGAGCACCGATGGCATCTCGTGCTTGGCCCGCTGCGACACGGCGAACGCGTCGGTGATCCGGGCCTGCCGGGCGGTGATCGCGGACTTGAGCTTTTCCAGTGCAGCGATTTCGTCGATGTGTTCCGAATGGGTGCCGGTGGTGTCGAGCGCGGCCAGCTCCGCGATGAACGCGGTGGCTTGCTCGGTACTCGACATGTGTTCGATTGTAGTGGATATGGGTTCAAGCAGCAACCCCATCCATGCAGATGATTGGCTGTTTTCGAACATGCGACCAGTGCGCCTGTGCCAAGCCCGGGAATGTTGATGTCCATTGCGCCGCCTTTGCTGGGCGGGCACGATCGCCGCGCTGATCATCACACCCTTGAACCCGACATTTCAGGCGCGGATTTCGTGCGTTGAACGGTGGCCGCCCCCGGCGGGCCGTCTCCTCAGGGTGAACCCGGCTGCGTGAGGGGTTCGTCGCTGCCGGGCCACCTTGGGGAGCCGCGCTGATCCAACGTTCAGCAAACCGGACAAAACGGCGCCGAAAGTGGGTGTTGGATCAGCGCGGGACGGGGTCCACCAGCAGGGGCGATTCGAGCATTTCACTCACCATAGGTCGGACTGATCAGCGCGGCGGCCTCGCGTCGGCGCCCGACCGGGCACCGAGGCCGGTTCACTCCCGAGGGGAGGGCCCCTGCGGGGCCGGCATGGCCTTCATCGGGGCGGGAGGTTCAGACGATCTCGACCAGGTCGATGCGTCCACTGGCCAGCGCGTCGGCGGCCAGGTCGGTCCACTGCCGTTGGATCCGGGCGGTGACCAGGACGGCAAGCTCCCGGCGCAGCCGTTCGCCGAGGTCGAACATGGTCAGCACGGCGCCCTTGTCGTCCGCGGAGGTGAGAACGACGCCGGGCTCGACGCTGTCGCGGACGGCGTCGGCCACCGTCTTGAGCGCGTCGTCACCGTCGCTGCCCCAGGGGTCGTCCAGGGTCACCGAAAATCCCACGCTGCCCGCGGAACTCGACTCGACGACCCGGTTCGGATAGGCGCGGTCCGCAACGGCGAGCGGCCGGGACAGGATCCAGCCGGCGCGGTCGGACGCCGGGACGTCGGCGATCGGGCATCGGGCGTACTGGGACAGTCCACGCGCGACCACGTCGGGTGCCAGCTCCCCGAACCGGTCGACGCTCACCTTGCCGGCCCGGGTCATGTAGGCGATGAGCAGCTGCTCGACCGGCTGGTCGAGGCGCTCGGGGAAGGTGTCCCACCACCGCATGCTCCGCCGGGCCGTGTCCTGCAGGTGCTCCACCTCGGGACGGCGCTGCGTCTGATACCGCTCGAGCGCGGTGCCCAGGTCGGCTGCCGCGTCGATGGCGGCGGCGAGCGCGATCCCGTCCTCCATGGCCAGTTTGGTTCCCGAACCGATGGAGTAGTGCGCGGTGTGGGCGGCATCGCCGAGCAGGACGACGTTCCCGCTGTGCCACCGTTCGCAGGTAATGGTGCGGAACCGAAGCCACCTGGTCCGGTTGCCGATCAACGAGCGCCCTTGCAGTTCCGTGGCGAAGACCCGGCTGAGATAGGCCAATGATTCCTCGTCGTTGGCCGTCAAGGGCGTGCGCTCGGTGCTGAGATCGAGGCCGGCCCGACGCCAGGTCTCCGGGTCGGTCTCCACCAGGAAGGTGCTGCGGTCCGCCGCGTAAGGGTAGGCATGGGCCACGAAGGTGCCGAACTCGGTCTCGACCGGCGCGAAAACGGCGCTGGGAAGGGCGAAGTCGGTGCCGCACCACAGGTAGAGCGCCTCGTGGGTGCTGATCCGGACGCCGAAGGCGTCACGGCCGGCCTCGCGGGTGGCGCTGCCCACCCCGTCCGCGGCGACGATCAGGTCCGCGTCGAGCGATGCGGTGTCGACCCGGTGGCCGTAGTGCAGCCGGACGCCGGCGGACGCGGCGTGCTCGCGCAGCACGTCCAGCAGCCGTGAGCGACCGATCGCGATCAGGTTGCCGACCGGGATCTGGACTCGGTCGTCGCCCACGGCCATCGCCATCTCATGGGTCCACGAGGCCTGCACGATGGCGTGCAGGCTGGCCGGGTCGGCGGCCTCCAGGTTGCGCTGGGTGCGGGTGGCCAGTCCGACGCCGAAACCGAAGGTCTGCTCCGGCGGGCTCTGCTCGTACAGGTCGACGTGGCAGTCGGGATGATGAAACTTGAGAAGCCGGGCGGCGTACAGGCCGCCGGGGCCTCCTCCGAGGACGGCAACGGAGCGCAGCTTCACGTCATTCCCTTTCGACTGATGCCTCCGGTCACCCTACGGTTGATCTACTCGACTGTCAATAAATTGACGTCTATGTCGGCATTGCTTATGCTTCCCAAGCGTGGTCACCTGGAGATGGCCGCGCCAGCGAAGGGGCTCACATGAGCGAGGCTTGCCGAGCGAATCATCGACACAGCGGCGTCGGGCCCAGAAGGGGCGCGGAGCCTGCGAGCGCCCCGCTGGGAGCGACGGCATGAGGATCGACTGGTCGGGACGTGTCGTGCCGTTCGCGCCGGAGCGGGTGGCCGAGTACCGCCGGCGCGGACTGTGGGGCGATCGGACCATCGCCGGCGAGTTCAGTGCCGTCGCCGAACGTTTCCCGGACGAGCCGGCCGTGATGACCGGTGCCGGCACGATGACCTTCGGCGAGCTCGACGAGCAGACGGACCGAGTCGCGTTGGGGCTGGCCGAGCTTGGGCTCATGCCCGGTGACCGGGTGCTCTTTCAGGTGACGAACCGGCTGGAGGCCGTCGTTGCGTGGTACGGCGTCCTGAAGGCCGGCCTCATCCCGGTCTGTACGCTCGCGGCCCATCGGGCGCACGAGATCGGCCAGATCAGCCGGCGCACCGAGGCGGTCGCCCACCTCGTGGACGCCGGCCCGGGCGCCTTCGACCTGGTCGCGTTCGCGCGGGAGCAGCAGGCCGGGCACCCGACCCTGCGCCGCATCCTGACCATCGGTGCCGCCCCCGGCGGCGCCGGTACCCGCATCGAAGATCTGGGCAGCCACGCGGACCCGACGGTCGCCCGAAAACTGGTGCAGGACATCCAGTCCGACATCGATCCGGACGAGGTCGCGGTCTTCCAGCTCTCCGGCGGCACCACCGGCGTGCCCAAGGTCATCCCGCGACTGCACGCGGAGTACTGGTACAACGCCCGCGCCTATGCCGCCGCGTGGGGGTGGGACCACACCACCCGCAACGGTCACCTGATCCCGCTGATCCACAACGCCGGCATCGTCTGCGGTCTGCACGGTCCGCACAGCGTCGGCGGATGCCTGATCCTGACCGGTGCCGACCTCCGGGAGGCCCTGCCGCTGCTGTCCGCAGCGTCGGTCACCGACGTGCTGCTGGGACACGGGCACTACGGCGCCGTGCGCACCGAAGGATTCGCCGACCTCGCCCGCACGTTGCGGACGGTCGTCCTGTCGGGCGCCAAGGTGCCCGACACGCTCTTCGAACGGCTCGAAGAACTCGGCCTGTGCAGCGGTCAACTCTTCGGCATGGGCGAGGGCCTGTTCACCACCACTCCGACCGACTCCCCCCGGGAGGCCCGCCTCACCACCGTCGGGTTCCCGATCTCCCCCGCCGACCGTTTCCGGGTGCTCGACCCGGCCACCGAGGACGGGGTGCCGGACGGGGAGATCGGCGAACTGTGCTGCGCCGGGCCCTACACCCTCAACGGCTATTTCGACGCCCCGGACCACAACGGGCGGGCGTTCACCTCCGACGGCCTCTATCGCACCGGAGATCTCGTGTCGGTCCGCACCATCGACGGCCGGCGTTACCTGTCCGTGGAAGGTCGGATCAAGGACGTCATCAACCGCGGCGGCGAGAAGATCAACGCCGAGGAGGTCGAACTACTGTTGCTGCGCCATCCGGGCATCGCAGCCGCGGCGGTCGTCCCGATGCCGGACGAGCGGCTCGGCGAAAGAGCCTGTGCCTTCGTGGTCGCGACCGCCGCACCGCTGGACCTCACCGAAGTCCGCCGCCACCTCGACGGTCTCGGAGTCGCGAAGTTCAAGTGGCCCGAGCGCCTGGAATGGATCGACGAACTCCCCAAGACGCCGGTCGGGAAGATCAACAAGAAGCGCCTGCAGGCCGACATCGTCGCCCTTCTCGAACACCGGCGGACAACCGGATGAGCATCCGCGGCGCAAACGCCGAAACGCCCGGCCGATGATCGCGAGATCATCGGCCGGGCGTCCCCGACCCTGAGAGTTCCTGTCTTGGTCAGAATCTTGCGTCGATCCAGTCCGTGATCCGGGTCGCGGCCAACTCGTTGCCGGTCGGCGCATCCGGCCGGATCGGCCCGCCGAAGTGGGTGCCGGCGACGGCGTCGACGGTGAGATCGCCGGCCCCCAACGCTGCGCGGAACGCCGCGATGTCGGCCGGGAAGGAGGCCTGGTCACCGGTGAACTCCAGCAACAGGGTGGGCACGGTGACGCCCGGCGCGCAGCGCAGGAAGTCGGCGTTGGTGGTGGCGGCGCTCCAGGTCGACAGCCAGGCATCGGCGGTGGACAGCCGGCCGAAGCCGACCAGCCCGTAGTTGGTCAGGTCGGGCCGTCGGCCGAACAGCGAGCCGTAGGGTCGCTCGTTCGCGTCCAACGAGAGGTCGACGTTCCGCAGATCCGCGTCGGTGCGGTAGACGGTGACCAGCCGGGGGGCCAGCGCGCGTCGCCGGTCCGCTGCACCGCCCGCCCGCTTGAAAGCCTGCTGCGCGGAGCGGCTTTCGCCGGCCAGCTCGGCGGCGCGGGCGTCGATCCGAGCGATCCGGGCTGCCTGTGCCGCCCGGTATCGTCGCACGAACTCCGGCTCGTAGCGACTGGGCTCCGGCGCCGGGCGAAAGCCGTTGTCCGGGTTGAACGGATCCAGCTCGGGGTCGACCGACAGCGGGTCGGCCTCGTCGACGACGGACGGGTCGATGACCCGGCGCAGCAGGGCGCCCTGCCCCGGGTGCGGCGCGAGGAACACCACCCCGTCCGGCACTGGCATCGACGCGTCCGTGAGTGGCACCGGGCGGCCCGACGGGGTGGCCGCCAGCCGCTCGCCCGGCGGCCGGGAGGCCTGCTGGCAGTAGAACGCGGTCAGCGTGCCGCCGCCCGAGTGGCCCAGGCCGACGACGTGGTCGAAGTCGCGGTCACGCAGAAACGCCTGCCCGGCGGCGAAGTCGAGGATCGCCTGCTCGTGGATCAGACTCAGGTCGTTGTTCGGCGACCGGGATCCCTGCGTCCACACCGCATATCCGGCAGCCAGCAGGTACGGCACCAGCCCGTGGTGGGTGACGTCCTGACGCGGGTGCATCAGCGTGACCACCGTGCGCGCCCGTCCGGCCACGCGCAGCACGCCGGTGACCCGGGCGCCGTCGGCGGTCGCCAGCTCGTGCACGGTGGTGACCACCCCGTCCGGGGCGTCGATCACGTCGGCGTACCGGCCGGCGCCTAGGCCCAGCGCCGCGCTGGTGGTGACGCCGTTGCTCACCGGTCCTCCACCCGCAGGGCGTCCTTGTCCCATTGGGCGATCCGCCAGCCGGCCAGGCCGGCGACACAGCTGTACCAGACAGCGTGCCGCACGCCGGTGGAGCGCCGATCGATCGAGATCGGTGCCTTGGACTCGATCACGAAGTACGGGCCGAGCCGGCCGACCTTCACGTCCGGCAGGTCGCGAGCGACCGCGGCGATCGGCACGTTCTCCGGGACGTCCAGCATGAACAGCCGGTTCGTCATGCCCGCACCGGCCCCTCCGGCGAGGCGACCAGCTCCCGGGCCTGCTGCTGCTCCTGCTCCCATCGCTGCGCCCGCTCCACGATCAACTCCGCCTTGCGGACCAGCAGCGAATCCATCTCGGCGCCCGGTTGCTGCATGATGTCGACCAGGGCGTCGATGGTCAGGTTGGCGTCCAGGTCCTCCTGCGGCGTCACCGGCCGCAACGCCCGGGTGATCTCGACCATGTAGCCGTTGGGGTCGTGGGTGTAGATGGACTCGATGGTTTCGTGCTGGATCTGCATCTCGACCGGCCACTCGCTGGCGTCCAGCCGGCGCCGGTACTCGAGCATGTGCGCCTCGGACTCCACGTGCAGCGCCAGATGTCGGGACCGGACGAACCAGTCCGGGGTGTCCTCGCCGAACCGGGCGAAGACGTCGCCCTTGCCCCGAGTGGTGTCCGGGCCTTCCAGCCCGAAGTAGTAGAAGAACGCGATCCGGTCGCCGCCGCCGATGTCGAAGAAGAAATGGATGAAGTCGGGGTGGTCGTCCGGGCCCCAGCCGGCGGCGCAGATCGAGTGTACGACCGGGAAGCCCAGGGTGTCCCGATAGAAGCGGACGGTGCCGACCGGGTCGAAGGTGGGAAACGCGGCGTGGTCGACGCCGGTCACCAGGTGTCTGCCGCTCAGGTTCTCGGACATGGTGCGGTCCTTTCGATTCGATGTGGACGGGTACACGGTGTGCGGCGTCAGCAGGCCGGGACCGGCTCGTCGGCGCGCAGCAGCGAACCGGCGCCGGGGATCCGGACGGGCAGGCCGGTGGCCCGCAGGATGCTGTACGCGCCGGCCGTCGCGGCGGACAGCACCGGGATGCCGAACTCCCGCTCCGCGACGTCCACCAGCGGCAACGACGGCATCTGCACGCAGGCCGAGATGACCAGGGCATCCACGCCGGCCAGGTCCAGCGACCGGGCCGCGGCCAACACCGTCTCACCGGGGATCCGGCCCACCGCCCGGTTGTCCTCGACCTCCAACGCCCGCCAGTCGGCGACCTCGAACCCCTCCGCCTCCAGGTAGCCGACGACCTTCTCGGCCAGCGGTCGCAGGTACGGCGTGACCAGGGCGATGCGCCTGGCGGCCACCGCGTGCAGGGCCTCCACCAGGGCGCCGGCACTGGACCGGATCAGGGCCTGCGACCCGCCGGTGGCCAGCTGCTCGGCGACCAGTCCCTCCACCCGCCGGTGCTCGCCCGGCCCGACGGCCATCAGCGCGACCAGGCAGGCGTAGAGGATCGCGTCCGGGGAGGCGTCACCGAGTTCGAGGATGCAGCGTTCCCGCTGGGCGTTCATCGCGGCCAACTGTGCCGGGGAGACCTTGGCCATCCGCATCCGGCTGGCATGGAAGGAGAACGTCGCGTCCCCATGCCGGCCCAACAGGGCCGGCAACTCGGTCTCGACGGTGGTGTTGGAGCTGGGGACGACCAGCCCCACCCGAACGTGCGCCATCGCAATCCTTTCGCCCTACTCTCGACATCACCATCGTTCAACGGTGACGACGGAAAGTCAACGCAAACGTTAAATGATTGACGTCACCGTCGCGCGTACCGTGGCGCAATGAGCGAAACGCAGAGCCGACGCCGACCGGCCGGCAAGCCTGCCGCCAACGGCCGGCCGGCCGGCAAGGGGAGGTCGGTACCGCCGGCGAACGGGGCGGACGGCCAGGAGCCACGGGCGAACGTGCGCCGGTCCCTGGTGGAGGCCCAGATCTACGAGCAGGCCAACCGGCTGTTCGCCGAGCGCGGGTTCGCGGCCACCACCCTGCAGGACATCGCCGATGCGGTCGGCCTGACCAGGCCGGCCCTGTATCACTACGTGAGCAACAAGGACGAACTGCTGGCCAAGCTGGTCGCGGAGATCACCGAGGACTCGGCGGCCGGCATGGCGGCCGTTGCCGCGCGGGACGATTTGGGTCCGGCCGAACAGTTGCGCGAGATCGTGGCCGGCGCGGTGCGTCGGCAGGCCGAGCACGCCGACCGGTTCCGGCTGCTGATCCTGTCGGAGGCCGACCTGCCCGAGCAGATCGCCACGGTGCACGCCGCCGGCCGACGATCGGTACTGCGCACGTTGACCGGTGTGATCGAACGCGGGGTGGCCCAGGGGGTGTTCCGGCCGGTCGAGCCGCGAATCGCGGCACTGGGCGTGCTGGGCATGTCGAACTGGGTGGCCTGGTGGTACTCCCCCGACAAGCGGACGGACCTGGATCGGGTCTGTGCCGAACTGGCCGACCAGGCGGTGGCCGGGCTGACATCGGGAGCCGGGGGGCGGGCCGGGCTGGACAATCCGCGCGCGGCGATCCGACAACTTCGCGGCGATCTCGACCGCCTCGAGCGGATGCTCGACACCTGACCGCGCGCGACACCTCGATCACAAGGCGACAACAGCGTTGAACTATTGACGCAAGTGTCGAAAGGCCCTATCTTTCTTGTCACCGGCGCGCGGTGGATCAGCTCTCGGTGCCTGCGGCACCGGTTCGGCAAGCGACAAGGAAGAGGCCCATGGCATACGTCATCGGAGTCGATGTCGGCGGAACCTTCACGGACGCCGTCCTGGACGACGACGCAGGAAACCTGGTGGCGGCGAAGTCGCCGTCCACCCCGCCCGACTATTCCCAGGGCGTCATGGACGTCCTTGCGGTCCTCGCCGAGAACCTGGGCGTGCCATTGGAAACCATGCTCGCAGGCACGCACCACGTCGCCCACGGCACCACCTCGTCGCTGAACGCGTTGGTGACGGGCAACGTGCCACAGGTCGGCTTCGTCACCACCCGGGGACACCGCGACTCGATCTTCATCATGAACGTGGAGGGCCGCTATCTGGGTTCGGCGCCTGACCAGCTGCAGAACGTGATGGGACAGAACAAGAGTCACAGCCTCATCCCGAAGCGGCACGCCGTCGAGGTCACCGAACGGCTGGACCGGGACGGCACCGTCATCGTGCCGCTGGACGAGGACAGCGTTCGCGTCGCCGTCCGCGAGTTGCTGGACCAGGGCATCCGGTCCATTGCGGTCTCCCTACTCTGGTCGTTCAAGAACCCCGCGCACGAGCGGCGGATCCGCCAGATCATCCACCAGCTCGATCCGGAGGTGTTCGTCTCGCTGTCCAGCGAGGTCAGCCCCCGCATCCGGGAGTTCTCCCGCAACGCGACCACCATCATGAGCGGGCAGATCGGCCCGGGCCTGCGCAACTACCTGGGCACCCTGGAAAACCGTTTGCGTGAGGCGGGTCTGACCGGCCCGCTGCTGGTCATGCAGAGTAACGGCGGTGCCATCGCGGCCGCCGAGGCGCCCGCCACCGCGATCAGCACCGTCGGCTCCGTACTCACCGGCGGTGTGGTCGGCGCGGTCTCGCTCGGGCAGCAACTCGGCCACCGCAACATCATCTCCACCGACGTCGGCGGCACGACCTTCCTGGTCGGCCTCGTCGTCGACGGCGAGCCGGTGCGAACCAGCACCACCGTGATTAACCATCACCCGATCAACGTGCCCACCCTGCAGGTGCACGCCATCGGGTCCGGCGGCGGCGCCATCGCCTGGATCGATCGCGGCGGCAACCTGCAGGTCGGTCCGCGCAGCGCGCAGTCCGTGCCCGGGCCGGCCTGCTATGGCGCCGGCGGCACCGAGCCCACCAACACCGACGCCAACCTGGTGCTCGGCATCCTGCCGGAGTCCGGCCTGCTCGGCGGGCGCAAGGCGCTCGACGTGCGGGCGGCCCGAGAGGCGATCCGCACCCACATCGCCGAGCCGCTGGGGCTTTCCGTCGAGGACGCCGCCGCGGCGATCTACGCGATCCAGAATGCCCAGACTGGCGACCTGCTGCGCAAGACGGTCGTGGAGGCCGGCCACGATCCCCGCGATTTCGCGCTGTACGCGTTCGGCGGCGCCGGCCCCGCCTACTGTGCGTCCTACGGTGCCGAGGTCGGCGCGCGGGAGGTCGTGGTGCCGCTCGGCCCGGTCGCCTCCGCGTTCTCCGCGTACGGGCTGGCGTCCTCCGACATCGTGCTCGCCCAGGAGGTGTCCGACCCCGGCCCGATGCCGCTGCCGGCCGACCGGGTTCAGCGACACTTCACCGACATGGAGCGCCGGCTGGCCGACGCGCTGGATCGGCAGGGCCTGACCTACGACCGGGTCGAGTACGCCCGGTCGGTCGACCTGCGCTACACCGCCCAACTGGCGGAGGTCTCCGTGCCGGTACCGGCCGGGGAACTCGACGACGCCGCGATCACCGCGCTGATCGGCGACTTCGAACGCCGCTATGCCGAACTGTTCGGCGAGGGAACGGGTTTCAGCGCCGCCGGGATCCAGGCCATCACTTTCCGGGTGCGGGCCACCGGAATCCTGCCGTTCAACCCGCAGCTGCCCAAGCTCGCCGACGCCGAGCGCGCCGACCCGGCGGACGCGCTGCACACGGTGCGCAAGGTGTGCCTGGACGCCCGCGCCGGCTACGTCGACACCCCGGTCTACGACTACCGCAAGCTCCGGCACGGCCCATGTTATCGCCGGCCCCGCCGTCATCGAGGTGCCCACCACCACCGTCGTCGTCCCACCGCGGATGACCGGCACCGTCGACCACCTGGGCAACCTGTCCATCGTGCCCAGCACCCCCGGCAACTGAGAAATCTGAAGGACTCGTCATGGTCATGGCAATTCCCGGCTCCGAGCACTTCGCGAGCCGTCCGGTCGACCCGGAATCGCTCGCCGCCGGCCTGCCCGCAACGCTGCCCGTGCACACGGTCACCCAGGAACAGATCGACGCCCTGGATCCGCTGACCTACGAGGTGATCCGGCACCGGCTGTGGTCGGTCACCGAGGAGATGGGCGAGGCCCTCAAGCGGATGTCCGGCTCGCCGATCGTCACCGACGCGAACGACTTCGACTTCGCGATCTGCGACGAACTCGGCCAGGAGGTCCAGGTCGGCCTGTACAACACGATGCTGGTCGGCGCCGTCGACCTGGCGGTCTACTGGACCCTGCAGCACCGCGCGACCAACCCGGGGATCCGGGAGGGCGACATGTTCCTGTGCAACGACCCGTGGGTCGGCGGCGGACTGCACCAGAACGACGTCATCGTGTTCCAACCGGTCTTCCACGACGGCAAGCTGTTCGCCTGGACCAGCGCGATCTGCCATGAGCCCGACCTCGGCGGCGTCGGTCTCGGCTCGTTCAGCCCGGCCGCGCAGGACGTGTTCTCCGAGGCCCTGCCCACCCCGCCGGTCAAGGTGGTGCGGGACTTCGAGCTGCAGGACGACGTCGCTGACCTGTGGATCCGCCGCTCCCGGGTGCCCACCCTGGTCAACCTGGACCTGCGGGCCAAGGTCGGCTCGAACACGGTCGGCCGCAAGCGGTTGCACGACGTCATCGACCAGTACGGCGCGGACACCGTCAAGGCCGTGATGAAGCGGATGATGAGCGACGCCGAAACCCGGCTCCGCGCCAAGCTGTCCGGCCTGCCGGACGGCAGCTGGCGAGCCACCGGCTACCAGGATCAGGCCAACGAGGGCGACCGGAACGTCCACAAGATCACCGTGGCGATGACCAAGCAGGACGACCGGCTGACCTTCGACTTCACCGGCACCGACCCGCAGGCCGGAGTGATCAACTGCACCTACGCCGGCCTGCGCGGCGGCGTGATGCTGGCCCTGCTGCCCATGCTGGCCGGCGACATCCCCTGGTCGGCCGGCGGTCTCATGCGCTGCTTCGACCTGGTGTCCGAACCCGGCACGATCAACAACGCCACCTACCCGGCGGCGGTCAGCCGCGGCCCGATCGGCCCGGCGTGGCTGACCGGCACCCTGGTCGCCGAATGCCTGTCCCAGATGCTCGACCGCTCGGCGGATCTGGGCACCAGCGTGCAGGCCGCCTGTTGCGGCACCTGGGACACCGCGGTGGTCGCCGGCCTCGACGAGCGCGGCGAGATCCCCCAGCCGTTCCTCAACGTGATGATGGAACCGATGGCCGGCGGCTACGGCGCCCGCCCCGAACTCGACGGGATGGACACCGGCGGCCTGTTCTGCATCCCGATGGGCCGGGTCCCGGACGTCGAGATGACCGAGTTCCTCTATCCCCTGCTCACGCTGTGGCGCCGGGAGGAGCCCGACTCCGGTGGACCCGGCCGTCAACGCGGCGGCGTCAGCGCCTCGCTGGCCGTCACGCTGCACGGCTCGAACAACCCCGCCGGCCTGGTGTTCGCGTCAGCGGGTAAGGCCGTCTCCCAGAACAACGGCCTGGCCGGCGGCTACCCGGGCAACACCGGCCTGGAGGTGATCGCGCGCGGCGCCGACGTCGCGGCCACCCTCGCAGCCGGCCGCATCCCGCAGGCGCTGGACGAATTCGGCGGCCGATCCGAGACGGCCCCGTGCTACGCCCAGTCCTACCTGGCGCCGGGCGAGGTGCTGTACATGAACTGGCAGGGCGGAGGCGGCTACGGCGATCCGCTGCACCGCGAGCCGGCCGCGGTCGCGCACGACGTCGATGAGTTCAAGGTCAGTCATGAGGCCGCCCGCACCGTGTACGGCGTCGTGCTGCGCGACGGGCAGGTCGACCAGGAGGCGACCGACGGGTTGCGGCGTCAGCTCCGGGCGGACCGCCGCGCCCGCTCCGCCGGTCAAGCGCCGGCGGTGACGATCGATCTGGAATCCGCGGCCCGGATCGACGAGAATCTTTCGCTCGTCGGCACTGTCGTCGCCTGCGCGCACTGCGGGCAACGGCTGGCCGACCTGGCGACGGACACCGAGCTGGCCCTGACGCGCTACGAGGGGCCGTCCACCCAGGCCGGACCGCAGATCGTGTCCGACCCGACGCAGTACGTCGACGACGAGATCGTCTTCCGGCAGCTGTGCTGCCCCGGGTGCCTCACCGCGATCTACTCGGCCGTGGTGCCCAAGGTCCACACCGACCACGTCGCCGACGTGTCCAGGTTCGCCGGCGCCGCGGTCGGCGCGCATGCCTGAGGCCGTCATCGTCTCGGCCGCCCGGACGCCGATCGGCCGGGCGGTCAAGGGATCACTCAAGGACATGCGGCCCGACGACCTCGCGGCATTCGCGATCCGCACCGCACTGGACAAGATCCCGGCGCTGAACCCCGCCGACGTCGACGACACCATGCTCGGCTGTGCCATGCCGGGCGGCGAATCCGGCTACAACATGGCCAAGGTCGTCAACACCATCAACGGGATGGACTCGGTCCCGGGCACCACGGTGACCCGGTACTGCGCCTCGTCGGTGCAGACCACGCGGATGGCCTTCCACGCGATCAAGGCCGGCGAGGGCGACGTGTTCGTCTCCGCCGGGGTCGAGGCGGTCTCCCGGTACGCCAACGGCACATCGGACGGCCCGCCCGGCACCGAGAACCCACTGTTCTGCGCCGCCCGGGACCGCTCGGTGACGACCGCCGCGACCAACGCCACCTGGCACGACCCGCACACCGACGGCGCCCCGCCGGACTACTACCTGTCGATGGGGCAGACCGCGGAGAACGTCGCCACCCTTCATGGAATCGCCCGCCGGGAGATGGACGAGTTTGCCCTGCGCAGCCAGAACCTGGCGGAAAAGGCCGTCGCCAATGGCTTCTGGGCCCGGGAGATCACCCCTGTGACGGCCCCGGACGGGACCGTCGTCGACGCCGACGACTGCCCCCGCCCGGGCGTCACCCTCGATGGCCTGAGCGCGCTGAAGCCGGCGTTCCGGACCGCGGGCGCCGTGACCGCCGGCAACTGTTGCTCGCTCAACGACGGCGCGGCAGCGGTGGTCGTCATGTCCGACACCAGGGCCGCCGACCTCGGGCTGACCCCGTTGGCGCGCATCGTTTCGACCGGCGTCACCGGGCTCTGCCCGGAGATCATGGGTCTCGGGCCGGTCGAAGCGACCCGGCAGGCCCTTCGCCGGGCCGGAATGACCATCGGCGACATCGATCTCGTCGAGATCAACGAGGCGTTCGCCGCCCAGGTCATCCCCTCCTACCGCGACCTGGGCATCGACATCGACCGGCTCAACATCAACGGCGGCGCCATCGCCGTCGGGCATCCCTACGGCATGACCGGTGCCCGGCTGATCACCACCATGCTCAACTCGTTCGACTGGCACGACCGGTCCACCGGCCTGATCACCATGTGCGTCGGCGGCGGACAGGGCATGGCGCTCATCCTGGAAAGGATCTGATACCCGGATCTCCTTGTCGAGCACCGATCAGGTGCCAGCCCCGCGGGCTTCTCCGGAACGGGCACCGAGCCTCAAGACTTCGGCCGCGATCTCGTCGGACCAGGCATCGATCTGCGGCCAGTCACGGAAGTCTCCGTAGTGGCCGCCCATCATCCGCAGCACGACCCGGCTGACGTACGGCAGCTGGTCGCGGCGGACCACCCCGGTGAACAACCGATGGTCGACGGGTCGCACGATCCCGGGCAGCTCGGCGATGGCCTTCGGACCCTCGCGCATCGCCCAGCGCCGAAGCGGCCGCGCCAACGCGCCTGGCATGCCGACGCTGAACAGCCACACCGGCCGGGTGGCCAGCGTCGTGGCGTTGTTCCGCATGAACTGGACTGCCTCCGGCAGCCACGCCTGGCTGTGAATCGCGCTCCCGACCACCACGGCGTCGTCATCCCAGCAGGTCTCGACGTCCGATACCGGTCGGGCCCTGGCGAGGATTCGTCGATCGCCGAGTCTGGACGCAATCCGCTCGGCGATACCCCGGGTCGATCCGTGCGCGGTCGCGTACCCCACCAACACAGTCATGTCCGATCATCTCCCCAGGTGGATTGTCGCCGCGGCGGTCGCCGCTGGACAGGGGCGAAGGTCCCCGTTCGAAACCGCCGTGGTGATCGTGGTGACAACGACACCGGTTTCCGGCCGACGTGCCCGACAAGGGCCCGAACCTTCGGGTCGGAGGACCCTGGTCCGGCACCTGTCCGACGCGGTTTGCTGGATCGGGCGGAACCTCTCGTTCCTGCACCGAGGGGTCCCGCGCCGACGTGACCGACGAGGGAAAGCGGTGCAGCGATGGCCGGCGCAACGATCAGTCGCCAGGGAAGGGTCGGCGCGCGGCGAGCCGGATACGCTGCGGCCGCGGGCGTCAACGCGGTGTTGTTGTTCCTGATCAATGTGACTCCCGGCTGGTCGATACTCCCGTTCCTGACGCCGGACATGTCGATCGTGCTCCCCTGGATCAATGCGTCGATGGTCGCCGGCATTCTGGCCAACGTGGTCTACCTGATCCGAGATACTCCGCGGATCAAGAGCATCGGCGACCTAGTCACTGAGGCGATCGGGTTGCTCGCCATGATCCGGCTCTGGCAGGTCTTCCCCTTCGACTTCGGCGCCGACGCGAACGCCTGGGCGACGGTGGTTCGGGTCGTGCTGATCGTCGGCGTCGTCGGAACCGCCATCGCCATGATCGTCAGCGTCGTCATTGCCATCCGCGGCCGGCCGGAGCCGGCGGCGTCGTGATTGCGACTCGAGGAGGAATCACATGCACGCACTGGTGGTCTACGAATCGATGTGGGGCAACACCGAGCAGGTGGCCCGGGCGATCGCGCAGGGCATCGCCGAAGCGGCACCGTCGACGTGGTCGACGTCGCCGACGCGCCCGCGGAGCCGGGCGCCGAGGTGTCGCTGATCGTCGCCGGCGGCCCCACCCACGCGTTCTCGATGAGCAAGCCGGCCACTCGGGCGGAAGCTCACCAGCGCGGAGCGCCCAACGGGTCGGACGCGGTCGGCATCCGGGAATGGCTCGACACCCTGCCGACCGGCAGCCACCCGCAGACTGTGGCCACGTTCGACACCAAGTCCACCCGGGTGAGGCACCTGCCCGGCTCGGCGAAGAAGGCCGGCAGGGTGGCGGGCCGCCACGGGTACTCCAGGGCCGATCACGCGCAGAGCTTCCTGGTCGCCGACACGGAGGGCCCGCTCCTGGACGGCGAACTCGAGCGAGCGGTCGAGTGGGGCCGGCACCTGGCCACGCCGCCGGGTCATAGGCGGATCCGCCGTGCCGGCCGATCGGCACGCGCCGCCGGCAGGCCGACGGCGTCGGTTGCCGCGACATGGCGTCCGGCGCGGTGGGGTCGCCGACCGCGACCGCGTCATGGTTGCACAGCCGCTCCGACAGGGTCAGGGTCGGCGGGTTCCATGGCCAGCGTGACAAACGTCGATCGTCCGAAATGAAGGTGCCGGGTTCGAATTGTTGGCGTTGCCTCACAAGCAATGGTGAAGCGCGCTCGGGGCAAGCACTGCCTTGGCCGTCGGATCCAATCCGCGCTTGACGAACCCGACGACTATTGGTCTATGGTCTAAACGCTCGTCGATCATGATCGGCGCCGCTCGGGCCGCAGAACGCCAGACCTCCGATCCGCAATGACCGCTGTACAGGCCGACTGCGGATTGGCTGCTCAGAGCAATGCCTGTCGAGGCGCCACGAGGAAGAGAGGTCCGACAAGCTCATGAGGCTCCTCATTGTGGGCCCGCAAGGCGTGGGCAAGGGAACGCAGGCCGCGCTCCTGTCCGAACGGCTGGGAGTCCCCCACATTTCCACCGGAGACCTCTTTCGGTCGAACGTGAGCGAGGGCTCCGAATTAGGAATCCTTGCCAAGCGCTATATGGATGCCGGTGAGCTCGTCCCGGACGACATCACCGGTGCCATGGTCGCGGCCCGGCTCTCCGAGCCCGGCACCGACAAGGGCTTTCTGCTGGATGGATTCCCGCGGACCGTCCCGCAGGCTGAATGGCTCGGCAACCTGCTGCATGAAGCCGGGCAGGACCTCGACGCGGTTCTGCTGCTTTCGGCTCCGGATTCGGTGCTGCTCAAGCGCATGCTCCAACGGGGGCGAGCGGACGACACCGCCGAAGTGATCACCCGACGGCTCGAGTTGTATCACTCCGAGACGAAGCCTCTGCTCGACTACTACGGCGAATTGGTCATCGAGGTCGATGGCGCCGGAACGATCGGCGACGTCCAACAAGGTGCGTTGTCGGCACTGCGGCCCCGCGCCGTATGACCCACGGATTTCGCTGACGGAGCCACCGCACACTGATTCCAGGCTTTGGAGGAAATGGCATGGAGTTCGACGTCACCATCGAGATTCCCAAGGGGAGTCGAAACAAATACGAAGTGGACCATCATTCGGGCAGAATCCGTCTGGACCGAACACTGTTCACCGCGACACAGTATCCCGCGGACTACGGATTCGTCGACAACACCCTCGGGCAGGACGGTGACCCCTTGGACGCACTTGTGCTCCTGGAGTCGCCCACCTTTCCCGGCTGCGTGGTCACCGCGCGAGCAATCGGCATGTTCCGGATGACGGACGAGGCCGGGCCCGACGACAAGGTGCTATGTGTCTCGGCGCACGACCCACGTCAGGCACATCTTGTCGATCTGGCCGACCTGGGCACGTTCGAGCGGCTCGAAATTCAGCACTTCTTCGAGGTGTACAAGGACCTGGAGCCAGGAAAGAGCGTCGAAGGGGCCGAGTGGGTCGGGCGCGCGGCCGCCGAGGCAGAAATCCGCACTTCCTTCGATCGCGAACGCCGGCGCTCAGCGAGTCCGACTCCCCCGAGCGGCGTCACACCGTAGACCGAGCAACCCGGCCGGCAGGTCGCGACGCACGCAGATCCCGGCCGGATCACCGCGATCAGCCTCGATCCTTCCTGCGGGGCCGACAGATTCCGAGTAGGCGTCTGTGACGATCGAGAGCCCCTTTGGTGTTCCGGGTTCGCCGGTCGTCGGTGCCGGTTTGGAGCGCCGATTGCGAGTCGTCGCGGCGGCCGGTACGGGCGGGACCAGGTCCCGGTGGGGCGCGGACCATGGCAGCCCAGGTGTGGGCTGGGGCGCACCGTAGCTGCGATGTGAGCAGGCAGCGCCCCGGTTCTTCTGGGTTCGCGGGTTTCCGGCCGGGCGAGTCATTCACCTTCGGCCGCTGAGTTGTTCCGATGGTCGACCCGGGCGGCTGCGGCCCCGGCGAGGCGCCCGCCGACTGCCGCCGCATCCGAACAGGCAGTGCACTGCACCCCGGCACGACGGCTGTGCTCGACGCCGTGCGGGCAAGTCGTCATCACTCGACCACTCACGACCTGTCGATCTCGAACAGATCGTTGGGTGTGCACTCGAGCGCCACACACAACGCCAGCAGCGTCGTCAACCTCAGTCGTGTCGGCTCACCCGAGAACAGGGCAGCCACCGACGGCGCGGACAGATCGTATCCAGCCTTGGCCACCATGAGCCGGCGGAGTTCCGCGGCCGTCCAGACGTCGCGTTCAGCCGCTGCCATTCGCAGCCTCCACTGAATGATCAAGACAGGCACGACCTTCCACGTCGATTGACTTTGTGAGCGCAGCCGCGTGATGGGCGCGTCGGCTGGCAGGCTGCTCGCGCAGACCGCGGTACTCGGGGGTGATCCAAGGCTACCAGAAAGTCATCCAGATTGTCCAACAGTCTCACTCGTACTGTTCAACAATCGGCAGATGCTTGTCCTACACTCCTACAGTCGCTAGGGTTGTCGTCATGGCTCACCGATCGCCGTCCCCGGCCGAGCAGGCGCTCCTGGAGGACCTCGGCAGCACTCGACCGCGAGTGGTCCAGCTGTCGACCCCGGCGCGGGTGGCCGACGCCCTGCGCGAGCGGATCAGCGAAGGTGCGTTCGCCCCTGGCACGCAGTTGCGCGAGGAGGCGATCGCCGATGCCCTGCGGGTTTCGAGGAATACGGTTCGTGAGGCATTCGTGGAGCTGGCCGGAGATCGGCTGGTGGTCCGGGAGCCCAACCGGGGAGTCTTCGTCGCGAGCCTGACGATGACCGATGTCCTCGACATCTTCGCGGCGCGGCGCACCATCGAGGAGGGGGCGGTACGCCGGGGCGGGTCACGAGTTCTGGTCGCCAATGCCCGCCTGGCGGTCACCGACGGAGTTGCGTGCCGCCAGTCCGGTGATTCCGCCGGCCTCGCGCAAGCGGATCGCCACTTCCATCGCGCTCTTGTTTCGTTGGCGAACAGCACACGACTCAACCGGGCTATCCGACAAATGCTGGCGGAGCTACGATGGGTTCTCAATTCGTCGGGAGCGAGTTCGGAGTTATTTGCACCGTATGTACAGGACAACGAACGGATCTGTGAGCTCATGGAGGCCGGGAAGTTCGCCGCCGCTGCGCGAGCCGTTGACAAGGTCCTGACCCTGACCGAGAAGGACGTGGTCAACGCACTACGGGCCAACGGCAGCTGACGCATTCGGTCCGCCTACCCGGCTGACCAGCCGCGATCTGCGGCGGCCAGGCGGCCACGAGAAGGGGATCGACTCGCTGCTCGACCCGGGTCGGCATTTCAGGTAGCGCAATAAAAACGGATGTCCGTGCGAGATTCTAGCGCCCTACCTAATAACGTAAGGTGAGCCTTAATGTTGGGGTGGCGCGATGTCGACGCCTCCTACAGACTATCCACCGGCGCCGCGAAGGTCATGTTTCAGGAGGTGTTGACGGAGCCTGAGACTTCGTTATGGTTCGGGTGACTTGCCCCGTGCCGGCGCCGTCGAAGTTGGGCCTGTGACAACCGAGGAGAATTCGGTGAGTGAAACGACAGCGAAGTCGGGCGGTACCCGGGTTGCGGTGCAGAAGTTCGGAACGTTCCTGTCCGGGATGATCATGCCGAACATCGCCGCGTTCATCGCCTGGGGCCTGATCACGGCGCTGTTCATCGAGAAGGGCCCGTTCCCGATCGCGGTGATCGGCGGGTTCGGCGTCGATGCGGACGGCGCACCGAACGCCGGCCTGGTCGGCCCGATGGTGCGGTTCATGCTGCCCATCCTCATCGCCGCCCAGGGCGGCCGGATGGTCTACGGCGTCCGCGGCGCCGTGGTCGGCGTGGTCGCCACCATGGGCGTGATCATGTGTACGCCGCAGCCCATGTTCATGGGCGCGATGATCATGGGCCCGCTCACCGCGTGGCTCATGAAGAAGGTCGACGCGATCTGGGAAGGCAAGATCAAGCCGGGCTTCGAGATGTTGGTGAACAACTTCTCCGCCGGCATCCTGTCGGCCGGCGTCGCGGTCATCGCGTTCTACGTGTTCGGCCCGGTGATCGAGGGTATCTCGACCGGACTGGGCAACGGCGTGGACTGGCTGATCGCGCACAGCCTGCTACCACTGGCCAGCCTGATCATCGAGCCGGCCAAGGTGCTGTTCCTGAACAACGCGATCAACCATGGCGTGCTGACCCCGCTGGGCATCAACCAGTCCGCCGAGACCGGCAAGTCGATCCTGTTCCTGCTGGAGGCCAACCCCGGTCCGGGTGTCGGTCTGCTGATCGCGTATTCGATCTTCGGCACCGGCCTGGCCAAGAGCACCGCGCCGGCCGCCGCGATCATCCAGTTCTTCGGCGGGATCCACGAGATCTACTTCCCGTACGTGCTGATGAAGCCGATGACCCTGATCGCCACCATCGCGGGCGGCATGACCGGCATCCTGACGCTGACCATCTTCAACGCAGGCCTGCGTGCCCCGGCCGCACCTGGATCGATCATCGCGGTGCTCATCCAGACGCCGGGCGACAGCTTCGTCGGCGTGATCCTGTCCGTGTTGCTGGCGGCCACGGTGTCCTTCGTGATCGCGTCCATCATCCTGCGGGCCAGCCGCAAGGGCGAGGACAACAGCGACCTGGCTGCGGCCACTGCGCAGATGGAGTCGATGAAGGGCAAGAAGAGCTCGGTGTCCGGTGTGCTGACCGACATCGAGACCGCGAAGGAAGAGGCCGACGAGGCCCGCGAGGCGGCCACCCGGACCAAGCCGATCCACAAGATCGTGTTCGCGTGTGATGCCGGCATGGGCTCGTCCGCGATGGGCGCCTCGGTGCTCCGCAACAAGATCAAGAAGGCCGGCTTCACCGATGTGACCGTGGTCAACATCGCCATCGCCAACCTGGTCGACGACGTCGATCTGATCGTCACCCACCAGGACCTGACCCCTCGGGCCAGGGACAAGGCACCGAGCGCGCAACACGTCTCGGTGGGCAACTTCATGAACAGCCCCAAGTACGACGAAATCGTCGAGGAACTCAAGGTGACCAACACGCACGGCAGTCCGTCCCCGCAAGGCTGAATCGCCGAACGCCGTCACGCGCAGGTTGCTGCTGCTGCGGCCGCGGCAACCGCAGACCCTTGCTTCCTGCGCAGTTCCAGCACCAGCCACGAGTCGTTCGCTCATCGACGAAAGAGGCCAACGTAGATCATGTCGGACATTCTCAATCCCTCCCAGATCAAGATCCCGGGCGGCGCGACGACGAAGGAAGAGGCCATTCGTGAGGCGGGCCAGATCCTCGTCGATGCGGGTGCCGTGACCGATGCCTACATCGACGCGATGTTCGAGCGCGAGAAGTCGGTGTCCACCTACATGGGCAACTACCTGGCCATCCCGCACGGCACCAACGAGGCCAAGGACGCCATCATGGCCTCCGCGCTGTCGGTGGTCCGGTACGACCCGGCGATCGACTGGGACGGCAACGAGGTTCGGTTCGCCATCGGCATCGCCGGCTACCAGGGCGGACATCTGGAAATCCTGGGCAAGATCGCGATCATCTTCGCCGATACCGATGAGGTCGACAGGCTTCTCGCGGCCCGGTCCGCCGACGATCTGTACGCGCTCTTGAATGCGGTCAACGAGTGAACCGAACAACTGGGCATGACGTGCGCGTTGCCGCTCGTCGAAGGAGCGCGACACGGTGACAGGTCCCATAGCGGTTCACTTCGGCGGAGGCAACATCGGCCGCGGATTCGTCGGCCTGATCTTGCACCGAGCCGGATACGAGCTGGTTTTCGTGGATGTCGCCGACGTCCTGATCGACGCCCTGAACACTGCCGACACGTACCAGGTGACGGAGGTCGGGGCCGGCGCCACCACCCACACGGTCGGCAACTTCCGAGCGATCAACAGCCGGATCGACGAGTCCGAGGTCATCGACGAGATCTCGCGGGCGGACGTCGTCACGACCGCGGTGGGTCCGACCGTCCTGAAACTCGTCGCCCCGGTGATCGCCGAAGGCGTGCGCCGCCGGTCGGCCTCGGCGCCGCCGGTTGCGGTCATGGCGTGCGAGAACGCGATCAACGCCACCGACGTTCTGGTGGGCCACATCAAGGCCGCGATCGGCAGCGATTTTGCCGCGATTGCCGACAAGGCGGTCTTCGCCAACACGGCCGTCGACCGGATCGTGCCCGGTCAACCTCACGCCGGGCTCGACGTCACCGTCGAAACCTACTTCGAGTGGGCGATCCAGCAGGGGCCGTTCGGTGGACGACCCCCCACCATTCCGGACGCCACCTGGGTCGGTGACCTGGCACCCTACATCGAGCGCAAGCTCTACACAGTCAACACCGGCCACGCAGCGGCCGCGTACTTCGGCTTCGCCAGCGGCATCCGCAAGCTCTCGGACGCACTTGCCGACCAGCAGGTCCGGTCGAGCGTCCTGGGCGTTCTGTCGGAGACCAAGGACTTGCTGGTCGACAAACACGAGTTCAGCGCCGACGCCCAACAGTCCTATGTCGACAAGATCATCGGTCGATTCGAGAACCCCTACCTGCCCGACACCGTCGATCGGGTCGGGCGACAACCGCTACGGAAGCTGTCCCGCCACGAGCGGCTGATCGGGCCGGCCTCCGAGTTGGCGAACCGTGGCCGGACACCGCACCACCTGTTGGCTGCGGTCCAAGCCGCCACACTGTTCGATGTTCCCGACGATCGGGAGAGCGTCGAACTTCAGGAGCTGCTCGCGACGCTGTCGGCCGCCGACGCCACCACCCGGATCACCGGCCTGCAACCCGACGAGCCCCTGTACCCGGAAGTCGTTTCCATCTTCGGTCGCCACCATCGCGGCTGACCGCCACCTGCGAGGAGACCGCAATGGTCAAGTATGTGTACGACTTCTCCGAGGGAGACAAGGATCAGAAGGACCTTCTCGGCGGCAAAGGCGCCAACCTGGCCGAAATGACCAAGCTGGGTCTGCCCGTTCCACCGGGATTCGTTATCACCACGCAGGCATGCCGGGAGTACATGCGGCTCGGACACGAACCGGTCGAACTACAGGTGCAGGTGACCACCGCGCTCCGTCAGCTCGAGGACGAGGTCGGTCGGCGCCTTGGCGATCGCCATGACCCGCTGCTGGTCAGCGTTCGGTCGGGAGCGAAGTTCTCGATGCCCGGCATGATGGAAACGGTGCTCAACATCGGGCTCAACGACGCCAGTGTCAAGGGCCTGGCCGAGGCCAGCGGTAACGAGCGGTTCGCGTGGGACTCCTACCGGCGGCTCCTGCAGATGTTCGGCAAGACCGTGCTTCACATGCCCGGCGAGGTCTTCTCCGAGGCACTCGACAAGGCCAAGGCAGCCAAGGGCAGCGCCAACGACATCGACCTCGACGTCCAGGATCTGAAGATCCTCGTCGGGGCCTACAAGGAATATATCCACGACCACACCGGGACCGAATTCCCGCAACATCCGCGTGAACAGCTCGACCTGGCGGTCCGGGCCGTCTTCGGCTCCTGGAACACCGAAAGGGCCCAGCTGTACCGGCGTCGCGAACGCATCCCGCAGGATCTGGGCACCGCGGTCAACGTGTGCACGATGGTTTTCGGGAATCTGGGTGAGTCCAGTGGTACCGGCGTGGCCTTCACGCGCGACCCCGCATCCGGTCGGCCGGGTGCCTACGGTGACTATCTGTCCAACGCTCAGGGCGAGGACGTTGTTGCCGGTATCCGAAACACGTTGAGTCTGGCCGACCTGGCCGAACTCGATCCAACGGGGCATCGCGAACTCATGCAGGTGATGCGCCGGCTGGAGACACACTACCGCGACCTGTGCGACATCGAGTTCACCATCGAGCGCGGCAAACTGTGGATGTTGCAGACACGGGTCGGAAAGCGCACCGCGGCGGCCGCTTTCCGAATCGCCTCGCAACTCGTGGATGAGCAGCTGATCACGCTCGACGAGGCACTCGTGCGAGTGTCCGGAGCGCAGCTCGCCCAATTGATGTTCCCGCAGTTCGCCACGGATCAGGCCCGCACCGTGCTGATCAAGGGCATGGCCGCCTCGCCCGGCGCCGCGGTCGGCCAGGCGGTCTTCGATTCCCGAACCGCTTCGACGTGGGCGCACGAGGGCAAGAAGGTCATCCTGATCCGCAAGGAAACCAATCCGGACGACCTGGAAGGCATGGTGGCCGCGGTCGGCATCCTGACCGCTCGCGGCGGCAAGACCAGCCACGCCGCCGTGGTCGCTCGCGGCATGGGACGAACGTGCGTGTGCGGAGCCGAGACCCTTGATGTCGACAGCGCCGAGAGGACGGCGCGGGTCGGCGCGACGGTGATCAACGAAGGCGACTTCGTCAGCATCGACGGCTCCACCGGCCACGTCTACCTGGGCGAGGTCGCCGTCGTTCCTTCTCCCGTGCAGACCTACATCGAGCGTGGTCTCGACGCCGCGCTGGAAGGCAGTGACGACGAGACCGGTGCGCTGGTGCGGGCGGTTGATCGACTGCTCAGCTACGCCGACTCCCGGCGTCGACTGGCGGTCCGCGCCAACGCCGACACCGCCGAGGACGCCGCCAGGGCCAGAGCGTTCGGGGCGCAAGGGATCGGCTTGTGCCGCACCGAGCACATGTTCCTGGGTGATCGTCGCGCTCTGATCGAACGCCTGATCCTCGCCGACACCGCCGAAGATCGGGACGGTGCGCTCGCAGCGCTCCTGCCCTTGCAGCGCTCGGACTTCGTTGCGCTGCTGGAGGCCATGGATACGTTGCCGGTCACCATCCGGCTGTTGGACCCTCCACTGCACGAATTCCTGCCCGATCGAACCAGTCTCGCCGTCAAGGTCGCGCTCTCGCAGGCATCGGGCCATGCGGACCCGGCGGACGAGCGACTCCTGGCCGCTGTCGAACGGCTGCACGAATCCAACCCGATGCTGGGCTTGCGGGGCGTCCGGCTGGGCCTGCTGATCCCGGGCCTGTTCGCGCTCCAGGTACGGGCAATCGCCGAGGCGGTCTGCGACCAGATCGACGCCGGACGGGGACCGAAGGTCGAGATCATGGTCCCGCTGGTCGGTTCGGTCATGGAGCTGCATCTGGTCCGCGATGAGGCGGAAGCCGTCATCGCCGAGGTCGCCGCGCGGCGGAAGGTCGACCTGAACGTGCCCATCGGCACCATGATCGAACTCCCCCGCGCCGCGCTGACCGCACACCGCATCGCCGAAGCCGCCGACTTCTTCTCGTTCGGCACCAACGACCTCACGCAGACGACCTGGGGCTTCTCTCGCGACGACGTCGAGGCGGCCATCTTCGCCACCTATCTGGACAAGGGCGTCTTCACCGTTTCCCCATTCGAGACCATCGACGTCGACGGCGTCGGTCAACTGGTGGAGGCGGGCGTGGAACGCGGCCGACGCACACGTCCGGACATCAAGCTGGGGGTGTGCGGAGAGCATGGCGGAGATCCGGAGTCGATCGACTTCTTCGATGCGGTCGGCTTGGACTATGTCTCCTGTTCTCCATTCCGGGTGCCCGTCGCGCGACTGGAAGCGGGTCGCGCCGTGGCTTCGAAAGAATAAGGCGGTAGCTCGATGTCGATCACTATCGACTGACGGAGCAGGCGCAGCATTGGTAGTCGCACAGCAATGATCGGCGAAATTGGGAGGGTTCTCCGATGAGTGACCTCAAGAGGTTGCCAGGTCCGATGGCCGAAGTCTGGGACTGGCAGCTCGACGCATTGTGTCGAGGAATGACGGTCACCCTCTTCTTTCACCCTTGGGGCGAACGGGGCGAGAGCCGGGCTGCCCGCGACGAGGCTGCGAAGAGTATCTGTGAGGCCTGCCCCGTCATTGCCGAGTGCCGGCAACATGCACTCACAGTCGCTGAGCCATACGGGGTATGGGGTGGACTCACCGAGGAGGACCGGCTTGTGCTGCTGAACAAGCGAACACGGCACGCCCGCAAGAGCGGCAAGCGGCGAGCGGGATCGCGCAAGCCGGCGCAGGAGCGGTCCGCAACCATGGTCGACGACGGCTGAGAAAGTACGAAATGCACCGGCATCCCATTCACGCCACCAGGAGGAGTTGAGCTTTCGTGACAATGACCACACAGCAGTTGACCGGGGTCGGGGTCGGCCGGGGGTCCGCGGTGGGCAAGGTGGTCAAGCTCGCGCCTCCGGTGCGACCACCGGCGAAAGAAGCCGCGGCGGTCGACCTCGACCAGGCCAGTGACCTGGTCAAACAGTCCTTCGACTTCGTCGCGACCAATCTGCGGGTCCGCGCCGCCCAGGCCGAGGCGACCGTCGCCGCGGTTCTCGAGGCCACCTCACTGATGGCTCAGGATCCCGGTCTGCTCGCAGACGTCCAGCGCCGGATGCTGACCGGCGTTGGTCCCGCCACCGCCGTCGACCAAGCGGTCGAAGGCTTCTGTTCCATCCTCGAGATGAGCGGCGGCTACATGGCCGAACGGGTCACCGACCTGCGCGACGTGCGTGACCGCATCGTCGCCCAGGTGCTCGGTCAGAAACCGCCGGGGCTGCCCACGATGACCGAGCCATCGGTGGTGGTCGCCGCGGACCTCGCGCCGGCCGACACCGCAACGCTTGATCTGGACCATGTGGTGGCCATCGTCACCGAGCTGGGCGGCCCGACCAGCCACACCGCGATCATCGCCGCCCAACTCGACCTGCCGTGTGTGGTCCGGGTGAACGGGGCGCTGGAACTGGCCGAGGGCGACATCGTGGCCGTCGACGCCGCGCACGGCAGGATCGTCAAGGACCCCGATGCGGACCTGCGCAGGTCGGTCGAGGCCCGGGCGACCGCTCGGGCCGCTCTCAAGAAGGCCAGCGGTGGTCCCGGAAAGACCAAGGACGGCAAAGCCGTTCAGCTCCTGGCCAACGTCGGCACGGTCGAGGATGCGGTGAAGGCGGCCAAGGAGGACCTGGAGGGCGTCGGCCTCTTCCGTACCGAGGTCCTGTTCCTCGATTCGAAGACCGCACCCACCGTGGATACCCAGGCTCTCGCCTACGGCAAGGTGTTCGAGGCGTTCGGTGACCGCAAGGTGGTGGTGCGCACCCTGGACGCCGGCGCCGACAAACCGCTGGCGTTCGCGCCAGGCGACGAGGAGGAGAACCCCGCGCTCGGGGTGCGCGGTCTGCGAGTCGACAAGCGCTACCCGCACCTGCTGGACGACCAGCTCACGGCGATCGCCCGGGCGGCGGAGGAGACCGGCGCCAACGTCTGGGTCATGGCGCCCATGGTCGCCACCGTGCACGAGGCCGAGGCGTTCGAAAAGCGGGTCAAGTCACACGGGCTGCCGGTCGGCGGGATCATGATCGAGGTGCCGGCGGCGGCGCTCCGGGCGCCTCACTTGATCGAGAGAGTCGACTTCTTCTCCATCGGCACGAACGACCTCACCCAATACGCCATGGCCACCGACCGGATGGCCGGCGAACTGGCCGAGCTGCTGGACCCGTGGCAGCCCGCGGTCCTCGACCTGATCGCGATGGCCGGAGCGGCCGGCAACAACGCGAAGAGGCCGGTCGGCGTCTGTGGTGAAGCGGCGCGCGATCCGTTGCTGGCCCTGGTGCTGGTCGGACTGGGCATCACTAGCCTGTCCATGGCACCCAACGGGGTGCCGGCCGTGCGGTATGCGTTGGCCCGCACGACTGTGTCCGAGTGCGAGGAGATCGCGGCGGCGGCTCGCGCCGCCGTCGACGCCGGAGCCGCCCGCGCTGCCGTGGAGGCGCTGGTCGATCCCGAGGTGCTGCTGGCGCTGTAGGAGCTTCTGCGAATTCGGGAACTACGATAGTGACAAAATGTCCTCGGTGAGCCGTGACGACGAGATCCGGTCCACCCGGACGCGATACCACCAACTCGCGGTCCAGCTCGAGACAGCCATCCGGAACGGAACTCTCGCCCCTGGCCGGGAGATCGAGAACGAGATCCGGTTGGCCGCGCGGTTCGGCGTATCCAGAACGACCATGCGGCGGGCGATCCTCGAATTGGTCGACAGAGGCCTCCTCGTCCGCAGACGTGGCGTGGGCACCCGCGTGGTGGCCGAGTCGACCGGTCGGCACTCGTTCGGTGCACCGATCAGTCGAGAACTCCGCCTCAGCAGCCTGCACCACGACTTGTCCGAGCTCGAACACCAGCCGACGACGGTGGTGCTCACTCATGAACACATTCGTCCGCCCCAGGCGGTCGTCGAGACACTGTCTCTGCGACCCGGCCGGCTCGCGGTTCACCTCATCCGCCTGCGCTACGCGCGGCAAGAACCGTTGGCGATCATGGAGACCTACCTGCCCGCCGACCTGATCAGGTTCGACGCCTTCGACCTGACCGCCACCAGCTTGTACCAGGCCATGCGCGACAACGGCATCTCGCCTCAGGTTGCCAGACAACGAATCGGTGCCCGCACCGGCACCGACGAAGAGTGCCGACTCCTGGGCGAGCCGGCCAACAGTCCCATCCTGACCATGGACCGCATCACCCACGATGACACGGCGCGGATCGTCGAGGTGGCCAGTCACCTCTACCGCGCGAACATGCACGAATACACGGTGACGCTGGTTCATCGATGACATCACCCGGCGCCGCTCGGGACCTTCGCCTCTGCCGGTCGATGCCGCTCGACGGATACCGTGCACGCGCGGCCGCAGCCCGATCCAGGCAGGAAAGGGGCCGGATGGCGATGACATCCACGACAACGACGTTGATCAGGAACCTCTCGATCGCGACGGCCTACGTGTCGCTGCTATGCGGCATCGGCGCGGTCACCCTCGAACGACCGTGGCCGACCGCGCCGCAGGACCTGCCCGACTTCCTGGCGGCCAACCGGGCGGCGGTCCTGTGGCAGGGACTGTTGTTCCTGCTGGCCGCGGCATTCTTCATGTGGTTCCTCGGCAGCCTGCGGGTGTTCTTGATCCGCAGCGAGCCGAACCGGGGCCGGCTCACCATGATCGCCTTCACCGCCGGGATGGTCGCCTACGGCATGACGATGCTCGCGCTGGCACCCCAGATCGCGCTGACCTTGCCGAATCGGTCCTGGATCGAACCCGCCACCGCGGCGATGGCGGCCGATCTCGGCTACGTCATGTTGATGGTGGCCAACCTGCCGCTCGCAGTGATGTACGCCGCCGTGTCGGTGGCGGCGCTCCGGTACCGAGCCTTGCCGTCGTGGCTGGGCTGGTTGTCGGCCGTCGTCGCCGGTTGCTGCACGGTGCTGGCCTTCTCGCTGATCGACCCGACCGGCCCGGTCGGCCCGCAGGGTTGGCTGAGCTACCTGCTGTACCTCGTGCCGGTCGTCTGGCTGGCCGCGACCCCCACCGTGATGCTGCTGCTCGAGAAGCAGCGGACGACCCGCCCGGGGATCCGGATCACGGTCACCGGCTGATCGCGACCCGCGCCATCCCGGGACCCGGTCCGGCTCCGCCGGACCCGGTCGACACATCCCAGGAGACTGCGCCACTGCCGCGCACCGGCTACGGAGCGTATCGGACACAGGCCACAGCCCGACACGATCCACCCGTGCGGTACCTTACGGACCAACCTCTCACTCGGGAGTCGTCCACAGGGGGGCACCATGACCGCTCGTTCCGGCAGGCGACACCGAGTGAGCTTTTTCAACAGGCTGGCGCCCGTCCAGCATCCGATCATTCGAACCAGCACGGCACTGCGCGTTTCTCGGGTGAGCATCCCCGGAATCATCGCCATTTTCCTCGGCCTCACCGCCGTCTTGATGGCGGTCTTGACGGTGCTGTTCTTCGCCACGGTCGTCGGCTGGGATCAGCCGGGCCTGTTCCCGAGCTACTTCCTGACGTTGATGCTGGCGCCGTCGAGCCTCATCTCGACGACGCAAGCGCAGCCGTGGGCCGTCTACGCGATAGTCTATATTGCCGACACTCTTCGAATCATTCTGCCTGTGTTCCTGCTCGGCGCATTCGTTTTCAAGCTCTTCCGGGTCGACCCCCTGCGGTGGCGCGGTCGACTCTCCCTCGAAAGTCAGTTGCGAGATCAGGTCCCGGTGCTGCGGGTCCGCTTCTACAACGCGACGTCGTCACCGCTGGTCAATCTCAGAATCCAGGTGTTCGCTCGGGTGAGATCGACAGGAAAGCCCTTCACCGTCCAGAACATCGCCTTGGACGTCATTCAGGAGGGCGATCCCGCGAAGAAGTCCTCAGCATACTGGGCGTTCAGCCGACCCGGTGTTCCCTTCACCGTCAACGTGCCTCTCGGCGAGGGTCTTTCGGCGAAAGAGATGGTCTCCGGCAAGGATCTGGTCCTCCCCGCCCGAGACGACACCCAGAAGGCGGAATCGATACGCAGGGAGCGGGTGACGCTGTTCGTGCTCGCCTCGGGAACCAGCTTCCAGACGGGCACCGCATTCAACAGCGCACACGACTACAGTCTGGCCGACGACTTGGAGCTGGGTCACTATGCAGAGATAGACGTCGTCTACGACGAGCACCCGAGCAAGTGGTCCGGCTGGCAGTACTTCGAGGAGAACCGGGAACTGTACGTTTTCGGCTACGCTTCGTTGGCGGGTCCTGATTCTGTGGCCAGCACGCTCGGACACCCCGTCGACCGGAGCGGGTTCTCCTACGCAAGCCTGAAGGGCTGGGTTCGGGACTGGTCGGTGGGTACCGACAAGACCTCGCATCCCGAGCGGACGTTCAGAAAGCAGGATGGCTCCGAGTTCGCGGACATGACGGTGGTCATGGGAATCCGGGAGCTGTCCGAGTCGTCCTGCGACGGCGCGGTGTTCCCGGTGTCGCGTGGCGATCTTTCTCTGCTCGACGTTCGCGAGCGGAACTACGAGCGACTGGATGTGTCCGATGCCGTCACCTGGGCAGGCAAGCCGAACGGGTGCGTGGTGTACACATACATTCCGAGGAAGGAAGCGACCGACAGGCTCGACGCCGCTCGCCGCGAGCGGCGCGAGATCGTGATCCGTGAGGGGTACCTGAACTCGATCCGTCAAGCATTCGCAGACAATGGCTATCCATCGAGGGTACGACCCGAACTGGTCACGACACCCTTCGACGTGGTGGACCTCAAGGTCGAGATCGATCCGAGCGTCGCGGATGTCCGGACCTCCAGCCTGAACTCGTCGTATCTGATCTAGTCAGACTGCCGGCAGGTCTCCGAATCAGGGGTGCCCGCCGTTCGGTCGGCCGGGCAAAGGGCACGGCCGGCACCAGGATTTGCGGAAGTCCGAGCCGGCGACGGCGACCAGGTCAGTACGACCGCGGCAGGCCCAGCACCTTGGTCGCGACGAACGCCTTGATCATGTTGTTGTTGACGGGGGCGACCTGGAACATCCGGGTCTCCCGGAACTTCCGCTCGACGTCGAATCTGTCGACGAACCCGTAGCCGCCGTGTGTGTCCAGGCAGGTGTTGGCCGCCGCCCAGCTCGCCTCGGACGCCAGGTGCTTGGCCATGTTTGCCTCGGCGCCGCAGGGCAGGCCGGCGTCGAACAGCCGGGCCGCCTCGTAGCGCATCATGTCCGCCGCCCGCACCTTCATGTAGGCGTCCGCGAGGGGGAACTGCACGCCCTGGTTGGATCCGATCTTGCGGCCGAACACTTCCCGCTGGTTGGCGTAATCGACGCCGCGCTCGATGAACCAGTAGCCGTCGCCGATCGCCTCGGAGGCCAGCAGGATGCGTTCGGCGTTCCATCCGTCGATGACGTACCGGAACCCGTCGTCGACCGTGCCGATGACGTGGTCGGCCGGTACCCGCAGGCCGTCGTAGACCAGCGAGTTGGTGGCGTAGTTGAACATCGTGCGGACCTTGGTGACCTGCAGGGCATCCGGCTGGTGCGCGCGGACCTGCCGCAGGTCGACCAGGAACAGGGTCAGGCCTTTCGTCTTGTCGGCCGATTTCTCGCTGGTGCGGGCGAGCACCAGCGCCAGGTCGGACTCGTCAATCCGGCTGGTCCAGTTCTTGGCCCCGGTGATCACGAACTCGTCGCCGTCGCGCACGGCGGCGGTGGTGATGCTGGTGGTATCCGATCCGGCCGCCTCCTCGGTGATGGAGAACGCCTGTAGTCGCAACTCGCCCTTGGCGATCAGCGGCAGGTACGTGTCCTTCAGATACTGGCTGCCGTGCCGCAGCAGGGCCCCCATCGTGTACATCTGAGCGTGACAGGCGGCCGAGTGGCCGCCCGACTTGTTGATCTCCTCCATGATCACGCTCGCCTTGGTCAGGCCCAGTCCGAGCCCGCCGTACTCCACCGGGATCAATGCGGACAACAGGCTCGCGGCGGTCAACGTGTCCACGAACTCCTGCGGATATCGCCGGTTCAGGTCGGTCTCCCGCCAGTACTCGTCGGGGAACCGCGCGCAGAGCGCACGGACCTGTGCCCGCAGCTGCTCCACCGATCCGTCGGGGTGCACGGTCTCGATCTCGGGATGGGCGGGCATGTGGGTCGCTCCGATCGTGGTCGGCGGGATGACGACCAGCGTAGAGTCAATATATTGCGATGGGAACGATGTGTTGGGCAGGCCACATGAGGTTGCCTTTCGGCATGGATACCAGCATGATCAAGCGAGGAAGAACAATATATTGGGATGAGGAGGGCGGTCATGGCGGAGGCGACGACACGGGTGGTGCCCGGGTGGCAGGGCCGGCTGTTCGAGGACTTCGCGGTCGGTGACGTGTACTACCATCCGTTCGGCAAGACGGTCACCGAGGCCGACAACCAGTGGTTCACCCTGCTGACGCAGAACGTCGCCAAGACCCATGTCGACCGGAACTTCGCGGCACAGACGGAGTTTCGCAAACCCCTGGTCAACTCCACGTTCATCCTCGCGCTGGTCACCGGCCAGTCCACGATCGACCTGTCGATGAACGTGTTCGCCAACATGGGCTGGGACGAGGTGCGAATGCCGCACCCGGTCTACGAAGGCGACACCATCTACTCCCGCAGCAAGGTGCTGAGCGTCCGCGCATCGTCGTCCCGGCCGAACCTGGGCCTGGTCACGGTGGCCACCGAGGGATTCAATCAGGACGGCGTCATCGTCATCGGCTATCGACGCACGTTCATGGTGTACCGGCGCGGGTTCCTGCCGGAGACCACCGCGGCCCGGCCGGACGAGTCGAGCCTGCCGGAGACCGCGGTATGAGCGAGGCTTGCCGAGCGAATCATCAGCGCAGGTGCCGGCCCTCGGTCGGGGGGCGGAGCCTGCGAGGCGCCCGGACGGGAGGGCTGGTATGAGCGAGGCTTGCCGAGCGAATCATCAGCGCAGGTGCCGGCCCTCGGTCGGGGGGCGGAGCCTGCGAGGCGCCCGGACGGGAGGGCTGGCATGAGAAGCCCTGTGACGACGGTGGCCGAGGCGGTGACCGCCCTGTTCGTGCCCGGCGACCGGCCCGACCGGTACGCCAAGGCGGCGGGCGCCGGCGCGGACGTGGTCATCGTCGATCTGGAGGACGCGGTGCCCGCGGCCGCGAAGACCCTGGCCGGTCAGGCGGTGAACCAGGCATTGGCGCCCGGCACATCGGTCCGCGCCCTGGTGCGGGTCAACGGTTCGGGCACCTGCACGCACGAGGCCGAGGTCGACATGCTCGCCGCGCTGGCGGCGCAGCCGGGCAACGGGCTGCTCGGTGTCATGCTGCCGAAGGCCGAGGACCCCGGCGCGGTCGCCGCACTGGTCGGCCGGCTGCGGATCACCGACCTCGGCCTGGCTCTGGTCCCGCTGATCGAGTCGGCGGTCGGCGTGCTCGCCGCGGCCGAGATCGCCCGGGTCGCCGGCGTGACCCGGCTGGCCCTGGGCGCGATCGATCTGACCACCGATCTCGACGCAGCACCGGAGTCTCCCGTCGTCACGCACGCCATGGCCCACCTGGTGCTCACCTCCAGGGCCGCCCGGGTCGCGCCACCACTGGACTCTCCGGCCACCGCCATCACCGACACCGACGCCGTCCTCGACGCCGCTCGCCGGGCCCGAGCCTGCGGGTTCGGCGGCAAGCTGTGTATTCACCCTGCTCAGCTCACCCCGGTCCGCACCGGATTTCGCCCGACCGAGGACGAGATCGTCTGGGCGACAAGAGTGATGGAGGCGGGTGAGGCAGCGGTCCAGCTCGACGGGCGGATGATCGACAAACCGGTCGTCGAGCGCGCCCGGCGAGTCCTGCGGCGGGCCGGCCGGCCCGGGTGATGATCGACGGATGAGCACGGATGTCAACGGGCGACCCGGGCGTCCGCAGCTGGGCGACAAGGCGGCTGCGTACGTGCGCGGGCTGATCATGTCCGGGGGTCTGCGGCCCGGCACCGTCGTTCGGCCGGAGACCGTCGGTGCGGCCCTGGGCATCTCCACCACCCCTGCGCGGGAAGGCTTGCAGGCGCTCCGTGTGGAGGGCTTCCTGACGCTCGTGCCACGGCAGGGATTCGTCGTCGCCCCGCTCAGCGGGCAGGACATTCGCGACCTGTTCAGTGCCCAGGCGCTGATCGCCGGCGAGCTGGCCGCCCGAGCCGCCCGAAACGCCACCGACATCCAGGTCCGTGAACTGACCGCCCTGCATCACGAACTGATCGCCGCCGCGGCCCGCGACGATCAGGAACTCCTGGAGGCGAAGAACCACGCGTTTCACCGGCAGATCAATCTGATGGCCGGCTCCCCCAAGATCGCCTGGGTGCTGCACGTGCTGACCCGGTACGTGCCACACCGCTTCTATGCCCAGATCCCCGGCTGGTCGCGGGCGACCATGGACGATCACGGTCGATTGCTGGACGCGGTCCGGGACCGCGACGCCGACCGCATCCGAACCGAGATGCACGATCACATCGTGCATGCCGGTGAGCTGCTGGCCACCCACTTCGAGGAACGAGCGGCCGACGGCGGGTAGTCGACAAGTGCATCGGCACCATCGTCCCGGTCTGTCAGCCGTCGCCTTTGATGCCGGTGAGCAGCATTTGGGCGACGTCGATGACGTGTACTTGGTCCAGGTCGGGTCGTGGGTGGTCGGGTGGGGTGTTTTGTCGGGTGGTGAGGCCGTCGGTGAGCATGACGCGGCAGAAGGGGCAGCCGGTGATGATGGTGTCGGCGCCGGTGGTCAGGGCTTCGTCGGTGCGTTCGAGGTTGATGCGTTTGCCGGTTTTCTCTTCCATCCACATGCGGGCGCCGCCGGCGCCGCAGCATAGGGAGCGGGTGCTGTTGCGGGGCATCTCGGTCAGGGTCAGGCCGGTGGCGTCGATCAGTTCCCGGGGTGGGGTGTAGACCTGGTTGTGTCGGCCGAGGTAGCAGGGGTCGTGGTAGGTGACCTCTCGAGAAGCGGCGGGTTTTTTCGGGATCAGGCGGCGTTGGCGGACCAGCTTGTTCAACAACTGGGTGTGGTGGATGAGCTCGTAGTGCCCGCCGAGGTCGCCGTACTCGTTGCCCAGTGTGTTGAAGCAGTGCGGGCAGCTGACCACGATCTTGCGTCTGGCCCGGTCACCGAACGCGGTGTTGATCGTTTCGGTGGTGGCCTGGGCGAGCATCTGGAACAGGAACTCGTTCCCGGCGCGGCGGGCCGGGTCACCGGTACAGGTTTCCCCGGTGCCCAGCACGGCGAACCCGACCGCGGCCATGTGCATCAGCTCGGCGACCGCCCGGGTGGTCTTGCGTGCGCGGTCGTCGAACGCGCCGGCGCAGCCGACGAAGAACAGGTACTCGTGGTCCGGGTCGATGGTGTCGGTGATGACCGGCACCTGGAAGGGTAGGTCTTTGGCCCAGTCCATCCGGTCCCGCTGGTTTTGTCCCCACGGGTTGCCCTTGTTCTCCAGGTTCCGGAACAGCCCGCCCAGTTCGGTGGGGAACTCGGACTCGATCATCACCTGGTAGCGGCGCATGTCCACGATGTGGTCCACATGCTCGATATCGACCGGGCACTGCTCCACACACGCCCCGCAGGTGGTGCAGTCCCATAACACGGCCGGGTCGATCACCCCACCCGTCTGGTGCCCGTCGTCGTCGACGTCCG
>CAZCEH010000036.1:0-49217 GCA_964497705.1 uncultured Actinomycetes bacterium
CCATGACCATGGCAGAAAACCGGCTCAGGTGGTCCCATCACGATGGCAGGCGACAGAGGCGGCCCGTCAGTGGATCACCGAGATGACCGATGTACGTGCCGGTCTCGATCTTCACCGTCGTGCCGGTGGACCGCTGCTCGACCGCCTCGACGGCGAGTGGCCCAGGCGCTCGGCGACCTGGCGCGGTCGTCGTCGCTGACGAGCGATCCCCGGAGCCCCGTGACGTCAGCCGACGGAAAACGCCGCGCGGCACTTGGAGATGAAGTCAACGGAGTTCGCGTAGCCCGGTCCAACTCGAACAACGGTGCTGTCGGCGAGTACCTTGAGGTGCCGGATCCGACTCACGGGCAATGGAACGTCACTCCGCACCAGGACGTAGCCGACTCTCAACTGCTGAAATAGATCCTTGTTCCCGTCAGGCCACATGGCAGGTGCTAGTCTCGACGTATCGAATGAGAGTCGAGGCGTGGTTCCCGAAGCAATGCCAATCGACCACATGAGAAGTTCCGACCATGGGTCGGACGTGGGCACCATTCTGCGCACTCGCTCCGTAGCAGCATCCACCGCCGCTCGAGCATGCCGTTGAGACATGCTGTACAAGTCCCAGCAGATGCGCTGTGAACTCGCAATATCAAAGTCATGACCCACGCCCTGCAGCAGGATGTCGACCAACCCGTCCGAGAGCTCGTGTTCGATGACCTGTAATTGGACCAGTCGCAGAGGCAATGCCTGGAGTGCGTCGGGAGCTTCGGTTCTCGCGGTCGAGACAATGCCGTCGCATATGGACCTCGTTATCGAGCGGGAGAGGCCGCGGGCCTTCACCAGCGGCTTCAAGAGAGCCACGCTCGACGTCGACCTGCTGTCCGCCAGCCTGTCGAGGATTTGAGTCCGGTAGGTCGTGAAGAAAGATCCCAAGGAGCCTACCGGCAACATGTCGAGTAGCCTGGAAGAATTAGTGATACTGATATCCGGTCGCTCGAGCCAGTCCGCCGCTATACGTGCGACCGTGTCTGCGCCGGACTTGTTGAAGCGTCGGTCGAACAGGCGCGGCTCGGCTCTGCGACATTCGAACAAGTACTTTCCGAACGTGATCGGCGCACGGCTGGACAGCCACTCGAGGGCCTCGCTGTCGTGCGGAAGAAGTATTCCGCAGCAGCGGGCGTGGGCGGACAAGCCACGATCCTGAAGCCAACGCGCCAATTCGTAGACGCTTCGAACCCGTCCGAACCCGGCGTTCTCGATGACGAATCCAAAATTGGTCCGTACGGACGCCACCAGCTCTTCCAAGCCTTTGGGCTCGGATGTCAGTGACCTTGCGAGCCGCAGAACCCCTCGGGGGGAGGATCCCCGTACGCGATCGTCGATCGTCCCCGCCATGGGCGCGCTCGTCCTCGGTGCCGGCTCTTCCTCGACAGGATCGAGCAGCGAACGCTCGTCGACCGGTGGATCCTCACGAGAAAGGATCCCTTCGAGCCTCGGCCGCGGATACAGGTAGCCGGAGAAGAATACAAGAAAAACCAGTGAGTATGTCGCACGGCGTTCCGTGTCCTCCTGTTGCCACGGGCTGCCGTGAGACGCGATGTTGCGAAGTTCCTTCGCCGCATAGATAGTGCTGGCGACGGTGAGAGCCTCGGTGGGTGGTGAGAAGATCCCCAGTCGTTGTGCCTCGGCGAGAACGGGACCCAAAGGCTCTCGAGCGAATCGCCGACTGCCGCCTCGATCAATCACGGCCTGCTTGAGCAACAACTCCAGCAATTGGCCGGCAAGAGCCGAGGTGCTCCGCCAGGCATTGACGGTCGACACGACTTTCAACTCGTCCCACAAACGAGCGGCTGCCGGGCCGGCCTCAGTCAAAGCGTGCGGCCGAAATTCGCCCAGAAGGCAGGCGCGGACTTCGGCCCAGTTCGTCATGAGGCGACCCTACATCAAGCCCTTCTCGACGCTTCTGGATGCGCGGCCGACGTACGGGCGATTCGGCCTTGAAGGAATGGAGAAGTACGTCGCGGAAGGCATGTCGATCACGCGTGTCGATCACGTTGGGTTCGAGGACGGCGGACCGGTTGCCGGTCCACGGTGAAAGGCCTACCCGTCGGTGACGCCCGCATGTTCCGGCGAGCGCGCCGGCCGGGCGTGGAACATGATTTCAATGCGCCGCAGCGTGGCCGAGGTGTAGACCCGGGAACCACATTTCGGGCAGACACCCTGCGCGACTCCCGACAGCGTGAATGTCTGCGAGTCATCGGCGTTGCGCAGTTGGATCTCGACTTCCCGGTCCTGGTAGCTGCCCCCGCAGGGGCACCTGCCATCGGCGGTCCATGTCGGCATGTTCGAACACCTCAGTCCGGTAGCGAGATTCTTGAAATCGGCTGGACGGCAAGCGCGGCCGGCAACTCCCCGTGCGCCAGAACCATCAGCCGAGGAAGGGGTATGCGCAGGAGTTCGGCCAGCACCGGTCGCACTTCGGCCGAGGTGAGGATGACGGGTAACCTGGCCGTGCTCGGCAGCAGACCCAACTCGGTGTGGAAGGCCGCAAGGATCCGGTCGTCGTCGGCAACGCCGCGAGCCGGGGAGCACACCGCCTGCTCCAAGTTCTGGCCGAGCAGGTAGCACACCACGGTGCCGCCGGCCGATCCGGCCGCTCTGTCGGCGATGTAGTCCCGCAGACCGATCCGGATGAATGATTCGACCTCGTCGAACTCGACCCGATTCGGAAGCAACTCGCGAGGGGACTCGACGGGGTCGTCGAGCATGACGAACTGTCGCCATCCGCTCCCCCTGACGGGAATGTCGACCACCCGCTCCAGGACCGCCGGCAGGTTTCTCAGCGATACGCGGTCAACGGCCAACCGGCGCAGGATCGCGGTCAGCCTCGGTAATGGCAGCTGATCGCGCGCGGCCCGCACGACCGCCGCGAACCCGTCCTCCAGCGTCTCCAGCTGCGCCTGCACCCGGTCCTGATGCACGACACGGTGGACGTTGCAACGCATGTCCTGCGCCAGGACCAAAAGGGCCTGATCGACGGTCGCCCATGTGCTCCACCCCCCACTGGTCAGGGTCTGCCTGGCGCTGAGCGGGACGATGGCACCCGGATAGCCGGCGCCGTGAACCGCGACCTGTCGGCCGCCAGGGACCAACGACGCAAGATTCTCCGGTGTGTCGTTGACCAGGCACTCGTGATCGCCGACCAGCACGACGGCCAGGCTGGTCAGGTCGTTGATTCGGACCGCACACCGATCATCGGGCCAGCCATCCGGTGAGCGGACGACGATGGGTGGGAAGACGACGCCTGTCTCGTCGAAAAGACTGACCGAGGCAAAGGCCACCAGATCGTCCGGATCGGCGACGTCACCGGTGCCCATCGCCGAAGCAACGTGTCGCGGCGCGAAGACCTCGATCTTGTCCGCTGATAGACGAGCCGCTAGTGACTCGCGCGCATGATCGACGGAGAGGTCGGCGTAGTCATGCAGCAATTCGGCGACGGTTTCCACGTCACCGATGCTCATGCCCATCGAAAGGACCCCGGTCAGGATCGGCACCAGCCGGTCGGTCCGACACCAGTGCGGCTGCGTCGAAGAGCGGAGGTCGGCCACCACCTGGCGGTAGGACTCGGCCGGGCCGGTACCAAGCAGGACCTGCGGTTGGAGCTTGACCGCCTCGGCGCACAGGGTTCCGACGAATTGCGCTTGCTGCTCGAGACTGGTTGTAGCCCACCAGCTCTCATCTTGGGGGGACCAGGCGATCGTGGGCAGCCGGGCATCGCGCAGCGCGGCGATCTGGATCGGCAGCGCCGCCGGATACCTGCACTCGACGCCGTCGACGGCCAGCGCGATCCTGACAGGAGGCACGGAAGGTGCCTCGTCCCCTTCCGCACCGTCCCCTTCCGCAGCGTCGCCGCTCGTCGTTCCTGCCCGGACATGCACCACCGGCCGGGCAGGAACGCCAAGGGAACCTGCCAGCTCGGCGAGGGCATCCTGGACGGCGGCGCGGACCGCACCAGGACCGGCGTCGCTGCCCAGAAGGGCCACCAGCGACCCGGAGAGCACGAGATCAACCGGAAGCTGCGCCAACAGATCCGCCGGCGCCTCCTGGACCTCCGTGTCCGGCGCCGTCACTGCCCGACCTGCGACGCCAGGGCCTTCTGGCCGGCCGCGACCGAGACCGGTTCGGTCGCGGCGAGTTCGTCAGCCGTCACGGCGGATACCTCGGTTCCGGTGCGGCCGGCCAGGTGATCCAACACCAGGCGACGCAGGTAGCTTCGGGAGGTCTGATCGTCGACAACGATGGTCAGCCGCTGCTGATTGTCGATCTCCGGCATCAACTGGCTGAGCAGAAGGTGCTCACCGTAGGCCGCCAGCCGGCCGTCCCTGCCGATCAGATCGGCGAACGGCGCAGGGACGACGACCTGCGGACGGCCGTCGAGGCAACCCCGCCAGGCGTTGGCCCGCGATCTGCTCTGCGCCACGGCATCCACCGCGGCCGCGAACCACCCGTCGCTCAGCGACTCAGCACGTGACAATTCTTCCTGGATCAGCCTCAATATCTCGGCATCGAGCCGCACACCGTCCAGCACAAACGCGCGCAGGGCACGTGCCGTGGCCACGGTTCGATGTGCAACGAGCCGGGCGTCTCGATTCGCATCGGCCCCATGGGCAGGAGCAGCCGGCGGCTCGGCGGAGGCCGTCTCGTCGATCCAGCGCTCGGCATAATCGAGGCCGAAGAACTGCGCAGCCTCGCGTTCGATCACATGCTCGACGTGCCGAAGGATGAAATCCACATCGGTCAGTCGTGGACGTCCGTCCAGCGCGGGCCGGTCCTCGACGGCCGGATCAACCCACGAACACGGTCCGCCCAGCACCGGGTCCACACTTTCGAACAGCTCGTCGGCGGACATGCCAGCTTCGGTCAGTTCGACCGCCGGTGCGAGGTAGCAGACCCGGTCCGGCACTGCGACGCCCGCTGCCTTGACCACCTCGAAGAGCAGGATCCGGTAGGAATGTAGACCGAGAGCGGCGGGCCGCAGGCGGAACCCCGGCACGTCGAAGCCGAGCCGATCCCTCAGGGACGCCCGAACTCGCGGTATGCGCACGTCGATGACGTCCCCACCGCGCTGACCCGGATCGACCTTGGGAATCAGGTCCTCGGCGAACTCGATGGTGATCGGGTGTCGACTGGCCGGCTCGGCGATGTGCTCACCGAACCGGCTCACCTTGGCCAGTTCGCTGCTGTACTGCCTGAGCAGCACCTCACGTCCGCCCCCGGCGTCGAGCTCCGTGGCGCGTTGCATGTGCTGCACGGCGACGGTCAGGTTCGCTACCAGATTGCCCGGACGCGAATCCCTGTAGAGAGCCAGTGCCAGGTTCGAATGGATAACGGCGTCGTTCTCACATAACTGCACCGCTCGCTCGTAGTCCGAGATGGCCTCGTTGAACTTTGCTTCCCGGAAGGCGCTGTTCCCACGATCGTTGTACAACGACCCCAGGTCTGCGTTGTAGAGCTTCTCGTCGTGATCGATGTCCAGCGCGGCCTGGAGGTGGTCCAGTGCCTCGTCGAAGCGCTCTAGCTCACGCAGCGCACGGGCAAGTTGCCGGTGCCATAACGGGTTCTCCGGGGCGGCACCGACCGCGCGCTCGAACTCCTGCACCGCAGCGGCGTAGTCGGCAAGACCATAGGCGATCGATCCGATGGCGGCATGGTAGTCCGCGACGCCGCGGGACTCGCGGACGGCCGAATAGATCTGCCTGACAGACTCCTGATCGCCGGACCTCCACATGTCGAGCGCGAGCTGCCTGACCATCTCGATGGCTCGATCGTCGTACGGAGCGGCGGCCACCGTGAGCTCCGCCTCCTGCCGGGCGGCCTGGTCGTCTCCCATCCATGAGTGCAGGCCCGCCATGAGCGCGTGGTAGTAGAAGCCGGTGCCAGGAGCCATGTCGACGGCTCGTCGGCCCCACATCAGGGCTCCTGCCCGGTCTTCGTCCGCCTTGCACACATCGGAGTATCTGGATGCCAGATCCGCGTCTTGAAGACCGGCGTTCCATGCGATGTCTAGCCAATGGCGCGCCATTTGTGTGTCACCGCGTTCGAGGTAGACGTCCGCGAGCGCGATATAGGCACCGACTTGCGATTCGTCGAGATCGACGCCGTCCTGGAGGATCTCGATGGCACGGTCGGCCTGTTCGTTGCGGGCATACGCCTGGCCGAGGAGTATCTGGGTCTGATAGGTCGAGTCCGGTTCGATGGCCCTGATCTGGGCGGCCAGCAACTGCAGGCGCCCTTCCCGGGACGGGAAGAGCTCCGGCAGCGAATACAGTTCCAGCAGTCCCCGATAGACCATGTCGGAATGGGGTGCCGACCGCACCCCTTCCAGCATCCGCGATTCGGCCTCCTGCATGTCCGCGTCGGCGATCGCGCAGCGCCCGATGGTCACGTGCAACTGCCCTGCGCCCGGGTCGAGTTCGAGGAATTCTCGAGCGCAGCGTTTCGCATCAACCCATCGGCCGTTGTAATCGTGCCAATTGGCCAGCGCCTCGCCTGCCCGAACGAGCTCGGGTGCGAGTGTCAAGGCCTCCCGTGCCCGCAGGCCGGCCGAGTGCTCGTCGGCTTTGAAGTAAAGGTCGATCTCGGACGTGGCGGCCAGCAGGAGTGCCCGTTCCGCCGGCTCCAGGCCGGGTTCGGCCAACAGCCGCGTCACCATCGGCGCGACGCGGTCCCACTGGGCCCGACGGGCATACCGGATGGCGGCGGAGAACTCGTCGCGCAGCTCCTGCGGGACCGGCGACAGCCGATCGGGATCGACCAATCGCTCACAGACGTCGAACCTGAACTCACCCAGCGCCTCGCCCGCCGCCCGGATCCACTCCAGCAGACCATCATCCGAGCCGCGTTGGTACGACTCGGTGACCAGCTGGGTCAGCCGATCGGCGACCGCGACCAGGAAGCGGCGGCGAACGCCGCTGATGATCTCCAGCAGCGGGTCGTTGGTGAACTTGCACACCGCGGCGTCGAACTGCCTGGTCAGGACGTAGGCGTCGGTGGCCTGGGCGACCTGCGCCCGCAGCGGCTCGATGAGATTGACGGCGGGCTGGATCGGCCCGCCGAGCCTGGTGGTTGCGGCGTAGGCATCTGCCGCGATCTCTCTCATGTCACCGACGGTCGGCACGGCAAGCCGGCGCCGTTCACCACGGGTTGCCATCGCCCCGGTCCTCCCCGGCGTCATGCCGACCGTCGCCCAGATCGGGCGGGTTGCTGCCGTACTGATCCGGATTGTTCCCGAAGTATTCGGAATGCTCCGAACGGTCGTCCGTCAGGGGAGCCGAGTCGGTGGGCGGGGCAACTCGAGTACCAGGGTCGCCCAGCGGTGGGAAACCCGGGCGGGAAGGGCTTGCGGTGGTGGCGGATCGGGTGGCCGGCGCCGTCTGCGACGCGGCGGCGTCGCCGATAGGGGCGCCGTAGATATAGGAGCATTCCGTGCACCCGTAGCCGGTTTTCGGAACCACCAGCCCCCGGCAGGTCTGCCTGGGGCACGGCACGAAGGAGTAGTGGCAGGCCCGGCAGGTCGGCGGGTTGGCGGACCTGATCACGAGCGCGCTACACAGCGGGTTGGGGCAGTATTCCTTGCCACCCGAGACGGTATCGGCGCCGCGTTGACCCGCGTTGTCGCTCTTCGTGCGGTGCACCAGTCGAGAGACGAGTGGATCCTCCCGGCGCAGATAGATCACCGGTGTCCCGAAATTACGGTTGTCCCAGCTCTGCCGGCCCGGCAGGGGCAGCTCGGCGAACTCCTTGCGTGCGGCGGCCGCGGCAACGTCGACGGCCAGGCCGTCGATGATCTGCTTGTAGAAGGACTTGGCGAAGAGTTCGGCGTCACCGACCTCGATCTTGTACTGCATCGCGACGACGCCGCTGACGCGCTGTGCGGTGATCAGGGTTCGGGCCAGATTCGCGAAGCTGCTCAGCGATTGGCGGGTCCGTTCGGTGCTGGCACCCTCGCAGGCGTGCAAGAAGATCAACCGCTTCGGGGCGTGCTCCTTCTCCAGGCCGGTGCCAAGGAGCCCGCATGCGGTCACGTCGTCGACCCAGTCGGACTCGTCGACCGGGCCCGGGTTTCGTTCGTCGAGTCGCTGCTGCCGTTCCTGCTCCAAGATCTCCGTGTCTTTGCACAGGGCCAGCCCGTTCGGCTGACCGTGGCCGAAGAAGTGGACGATGTGCGGACGGAAATCGGCGACCTCATGTCTTAACGATGTCCTGGTAGGCCAGTCCAATGGCTTGACCTGGAATCGGGAGTCACCCTGTAGTAAGTCGGAGAGGAACTCCGGCTTTGGCAGTTGGGTCCACCCGGGCATATCAGGTGTCGACCTGACGACGAGAATGCGCAGCCGGTCGTCGTTCTCATCCTGAGTTGGTGTTAGCCACTCACCGGAATTGGGTACCCAGCGGGTGAGCAGCAGCTCGGTGTCCTGGCCCGCTAGGAAGGCCCCCAGGCCGTTCGCGCGCGGCATGTACAGAAACTCCCACGGGTAGCCGCTGAGCCTCTCCGCGGCCGGCTCGAGCACCAGGCGCAGTCGGAGCTTCTCCCCTGCCCGGCGGGCGATGTCGTAGGCGCTCTCGAATGCCTTCTGCAGCAGCGGCATGTCGGGCGAGTCGGGAGGCGCCGAGCCGAAGGCGATCTCGTAGAGTCCGCGCCCCAACACCATCAGCTCGTCGCGACGACACTGGGGATACGGATACTCACCGACCCAACGATTGAGGAGTTCGACGACGGCGCGGGTGAACGGGCTGTCACCGAGAGACCCCGAGACATGCGCTCCGGCCGAGCGGCGATAATAGAGCTCGTCGTCGTACTCGGCAGTCGAGTCGTTCTTGATGGTGAGCGTGCATGTGATCATGGGCGTCGCCGCGAGTTCAGAGCCGCAGGATGGCCAGGGCGCGGGACTGCGCATCGTCGACGGAGCCGCCCGGTTGCCCCATGTCGCCACGCCGGCGTGCCTGATCCCGACGAGCGATGACCTTGTCCGTCCACTCCTGCTCCAACTTCTCGGCATGCCCGTAGGTCAGGTCGGGGCTCTGGAACGCCATTCCGACCAGGGACGACAGGTTCGCCTTGGCGGTCTCCCAGGTCTCCGGGGTGGAGGCCTTGGACGCCGAGTCGAGCACCGCCAGCCACTGCCGGTGCAGCGGAAGTCGAGTGGTATCCACATCTGCGGGGCCGGCCCGGTCGATGCTGTACAGCACGTAGTTCGCGCGCCGGTACGGGTACAGCCGGCCCTCGTACAACTCCATCAGCTCGCCGTTTGCCACGAAAAGAACATCGGGGTCCGCAAGCCTGGGCGACTCGATGAGCGCCAGGTAGACGGGCTCGACCTTCGGGAACTGCTCGCGGCGGGCAATCAGGGCGCTGTCTGCGCCGGTCAGCGCCGTGACGCCGTCGACCACCACCGTGGCCATCGCGGTGAAGGGCGCCATCCCCGCGGCCAGGTCCAACGCCGACGTCGCTCCCTGCAGGACGTCAAGGAGACCGCCGACGACATTGCCGCGCGCCACCCGGTACATCGCCATCGTCAGGCTGACTCCGCCGGCCCGCAGCGGGTGCGGTCCGGCCACCACGGTTCCGGCAATCACCGCGTCTGCCGGTCCGGGCCGGCCGAGCCGGTCGATCATTTCCGGACCGATCACCGCCGGCCGCGTGACGTTCTGGCCGTCATAGGAGAATTCCACGGCCACCAGCAACAGCGGCGCAAATCTTTCCAGCCACTGCCTGTCGTACATCAGATGCATCCGATGAATGCGGACTTGGAAGTAGTCGGTGTCGGCTTGCATCTGGCCGGTGTCCGGCGGCTGATCGATGTGCTCGGGATCGATCCGCACACATGCTGCGGGCTGCGCTTGCGTGCGGATCAGGCCGCCGACCCAACGACCGAGATCCTCAAGCGTCATCGCAGCCTCCGCTCCCCACCATGGACCCGATATTCGCATGTCTGTCAACTGCCTTTCTGGCGGCGCCGGCCGGCCCGGCGTAGCCGTCGGGAGTGGTCGTCGGTCCCATTTGGTGAGCCGCTCGAAGTAAATGCGCGTTGGGCCCGGAGTTCTTCGGGCCCGGCGATGGCCGGCAGGGTGCCACCGGGCGATTTGGCCGGCCACCGGGCATAGGCGTTGATGTGACCGCGTCCGGGGATTCGACCGTCGCAGTCAGCGGCTCGGCGAACGTCCCGGGGCGTTCCCGGACTTGCGGTAGGCGAATTCCCCGCGGCGCACCCTTGATGCTGACCGGCGTGGCTGGTCGTAGCGACCATCCGGTGGTGGGTGGACTTCGTCGGGACGTCAGCATCGACGGGATCCTGCCGAGGCCTGATCACCCAGCCAACGTCGAGATCGCCTGCCACGGCAGGTCGCGCAGCACATCGAGCGAGCACATCGACCGCCTACGAAGCGAACCGCCGGCTGCACATCGTGCCGATCGTCGGCCGGCGAAAGCTGGCCGAACTCATCATTCGCGACGTCCGGCTGATGTTCGACCAACGCGCAGCGTCGAGGAGGCAAGAAGGCGCTCGACGAGGACGTCCTCACTGCCGGCCGTGATCCATCAGGCATTGGTGATCTACCGGGCCGCCACGATGCCGACCGACGACTATCTCCTCCAGCCGATCTACGTGTTCGGCACCAAGATCGGCTCCGCCAGTCGTGCGTTTCCCTCCTTGGGCCACGTCGGCGGACCAGCACGGTGCGATTCGCCGTGACCGCCCGGCGCTCCACCGTCGGGTTGGCGACGTCGTCGGCTTGGCCAAGTCCAACCCGAGACGCTGCCTTGGCGTTCCATCACTTGTCCGAGTCGGGTTGTCACGCTTCGGTGGCGTGTTCTCGACATCCGACCATGAGACGATCGGCGGACGCATCGGTGCGGGGGCCTCGTTGATGTGTCTTAGCGGGACTCGCACTGGGGGCCGGATGTTCAGGAAAGCGTATGCCGCGGGCGTGCTGTTGGTGATCGCAGTCATGTCGTTGACTGCCGGCTGCGGAGGCACTGAGAGTACCTCGACAGCAGCAGTTTCCACGCCATCCGTGGCGACAACTCAGGTTCTCGACTCGGCGGCGATTGATGCCGAGGCTTCCCGAGCGTCTGCCTCGGCTTCTTCGGTGAGTGCCGCCGCCGCGGCGAGCTCGAGATCGGCAGCCGAGGAGGTGGCCCGCTCGGCAGCGGAGCAGGAGGCGGCGCGCGTGGCGGCCGAATCAGCGGCAGCGGAATCATCGCGGTCCTCTGCGGCGCAGGCCGAGTCCTCCAGGGCGGCAGCCGCCGCGGCGGAGTCGGCGGCTGCGGAAGCGGCGGCTGCGGAAGCGGCTCGGGCCGCCGCCGACCAGTCCGCCGCCGACCAAGCGGCGGGTGACGCAGCGGAACAGTCCTCGGCAGCGCAGGCCGCGGCGCAACCGTTGGCCGAGGGTCCCGGTACTGGGTGTGACATCAAGGGAAACATCAACGCCAAGGGCGAACACATCTACCACGTCAAGGGCAAGAGCCCCAGCTACGACGACACTGTCATCGACGAATCAGCAGGCGAACGGTGGTTCTGCACCGAGTCCGAGGCGATCGCAGCCGGGTGGCGTGCTCCGAAGAACTCCCACTGATTGACCTGCGGGTCCGGATACAGGCCGCCATTTCTTCGTGTTGGCGATTCAGGCCCGTACCGGGTCGACTTGGGAACCCCACGGGCACGCCGTCGGGATTGGGTCGTTCCCGCCGAGATCGGCGGTGAGCCGGTGTCGAGTACGAATCGGTCCGACGGGCCGCGATGGCGCTGTACCGGGCCGGGAAGCTGGGCCGCGAAACGATCACCTATCGCGACGGAACGACCGCTTGGGGATACGTGATGCACGACGACGCCGACGACGAATGACCGGATGTGATGGACATCCCACACGCGTGATGAAACGGGGCACTCGTCCGTCTCAGCAGTAACAACAACCAACGAAAAGGGACCCCGCGTGCGCGAACACCGGGGGGCCGTGACGACGCCTACAAGGGGGCAATCGTGAGGAAAAAGGTCGTGGCAGTGGCCGCGCTCTGCTCGGTGGTGGGGCTCGCGCTGGCCGGATGTGGCCAGAGTACAGGGCCGGCGACGACGATCAGCGCGGAGCTGAATCCGGCCGTGCCGCCTGCGGTTTCGTCTGTCGTGGCTCCGACCCTGGCGGATAGCATTGCTGCGCCGGGAACCTATGTGGTCGGCAAGGACATCCCGAAGGGCGTTTGGGGGCCGCCGGGCACCGACAAAGCGAACTGGACGACAACCGACGACATCAAGTCGATCGTGGTGGACGGCGTCGGGCCGACGATCTACAACCCCTACGGGACCGCGCAACACGTTTCGTTCGACAAGGTGCCCGACCTGACCGGGAATGGCGACGGTGCCCAGCGCACGAACGGCCGGTGGGACTGGTCGCTCATCCTGAACGACGGGCAGACCATTACCGTCACGGCACCGCTGTCCGTGCCGTTCGCGCTCTACCAGGCCACGTGATGAACCCGCGAACGGGTGGCGACGAGATCCTCAAGAAGCTGGACTACTGACGTCCGACCAAGATCAAGAGCACGATCGGTAAGATCCTGCTTGCCATCGCCCTGCCGGCGGGCTGCTGGCGGTGGGCATGTGGAAGACGCTGCAGCCGGCACCGTTCACCTTCCTGGGCATACCCAACACGGCCTTGCCCGGGGTGGTCTGCACGCTGGCCGTGATCCTGGCCATGGACGGCCTTGTGCTGATCGCCAGCGGGGGGGCCTCGACGGAGAAGACGCCGTGATGAGCCAGTTCGAGCAGGACCGGGCCGCCCGCGTGGCGGCGGCCGAAGCCCGGCGGCGCGAGCTGAACGATGCCGCCGCGGCCAAGCTGGTGAAACCGGGGACGGGCCAGGAACTGGACGCCGGGCGACGGCCGGCCCGGTCGGGCTGCTGTGCCCGCACTGCGGCACGCGGGGGCAGATGACCACGCAGAAGCTCCGGGTCGAGTGCCGGCTCTCGGGCGGCAAGGCCACGGGTGCGCTGTTGACGGCGGCTGGTCGATCCTGGCAACGAGGCTTCCCTGCAAGGAGCAGGTCACGCAGGCGCATCGCGAGGCGTGCCGGCCCGACGGGCAGTTCTGAGGGCAAGGACCCCGCCCAGACCGGCGGGTTGCTTGTGCGAGGGTCTGTCCGAGGTGTGGGTGGGAGCAGATGGACCGGCTGGTCCGGGCCGGGCGGTTCGCCGACGCTCCCGGGTTGCTGCGGGTCGAGGTTCGGCGGGCGTACGCGGCGGAGGCGTCCGCCGCGCAGACGGGTATGGGGTCGGCGTCGACCCGGGACCTGATCGGCGCGGTCCGTAACGCTGACGTGCTCGCGGTCAGCGCGCTCGACGACGATTCGCGGATGGTCGACACTGGTGGGTTTGGCCGGCCGGTGGCGCCGGCCTGGATGCGAGCATTGGTGGCTGTGCTGGCGATGGAGGGCCGGGCTGCCGTCCGGAGGCCCGGGCCACTGGGGTCGCCATGCAGATCGATGCCCTCGGTGCGGCTGATGTCCGCACCAACAAGGAGCTGATCCGGCTGGTCGGAGCGGCGGTCGAAGGTCGGTCTGGACGGGTCGGAAGCGGGCGGCGTGATGGCGCTGCACTCCGTCAATGGGCCGGACGTCGCCGGCTCTGGGTCGGGCGTCGATGTCGATGCGGAGGCGGGTTCTTCGAGATGTCGCCGGCCGGCGCCGAGCAGGTCACGCTGCAGATCCGGTCGATGATGGAACGGGCCTGGGAGCACATCGCCATCGCCTACCAGGGCCGCGCGCACATCGCGCTCGGCTACGCGACGTGGGACGAGTACGTCGACGACCGTCTCAGTGATCTGTGGCTGACCGTGCCGCGGGAGCAGCGGGGTGCGGTGGTCCGGTCCTTGTCGAAGGCGCAGATGTCGTTGCGGGCGATCGCGAAGGTCCTGGGCGTCGACGTGGCGACGGTGCATCGGGCGCTGGGCGCGAGGGATCCCGAGGAGGCAGATGATGCCGGGAGCCGGCGCTGATTCGTGGCCGGGACGGCAAGAGCGACCCGGGTCGCCGACGGCGGCAGGTCGCGAATGCATGCTCGATCTGCGTTGAGCTGCATGATGAGTCGCCGGACGAGTGCCCGTGGGATCTGTTTGCGCAGGGCCTGGGGCCGCGGCCCGTTCGGCAGGGTGCCGGACTTGAAGGTCCGAGCCTCGATCGGAATGGCGCGGATGCCGTGGTCGAGAGTCGCCGGGGGAGACGGAAGGCGTGGCCGCCGACGCGCATCCGGCAGGGGCGCAGTGGACGCGTTTCCCGCGGCAGTGATCGTCGACTCGGTCACCCGGGCGGTCTGCCTCGTGGACGAGCTTGCCACGCTGCCCCAACTGGTCGATGACGTTGAGTCGCTGGTGTGACAGTCGGGGTCGGGGTCGTCGACGTCATCCGCGAACTGATCGAGCATCTGCGGGCTCAGGCTGCCACGATGGTGGCGCTCGTCGGTCGTCTCGAACGGCTCACGCCACCCCTGTGATCTGGGCTTTGGCACCCAAGGCAGGGTTGGCGAGCATTCGAGGGGGCGGTGTTGCACTTGTCAACAACAGTGACGCCGACAATGTCATACATCATGGTCTAGAGTGAAATTGTGGACCTGGGAATGTTCGGAGACGGCAAGACCGGTGAGTTGGTTCCCATCTCCGGCACCGACCCGGTCCGCGGGCCGTGGCAGCACAGTGCGTTCCTTCCCGACCCGCTTCCGGAGCAGTCGCCGGACCTGACCGGTGCGACGTATCGGATCGTCGCAAACGCCCGGGCGGCGCTGGCGGCGCTGGACAGCACGGCGCGCCAGCTTCCCAACCCTCGGCTCTTGCGGCGCCCGACGCTGCGACATGAGGCCCAATCGACCTCCGCGCTAGAAGGGACCTACGAGCCGCTGGAGCGAGTGCTGGTGGCCGCTGATGATCCGGCTGAACCGCGGATGCGTGAGGTGATCAACTACGAGCTGATGGCCGAGCACGCCTTTCTGGCGGTGGAGACACAACGACCGGTCTCGGTACCGATGCTCTGCGAGCTGCAGAAAACGTTGGTGACCGGCACGCCTCACGAGCGGCCGGCCTCGGGCCGGGTCCGCTCCACCCAGGTGGTGGTGGGCAGGCGCAGCAACGTGTCGGAGTCCGAATTCGCTGTCGTGGCAGCCAGATTCGTTCCACCACCGCCCGGGCTGGACCTCGAGGCTCGGCTGCGTGACCTGATGGACTGGCTGCGGGTCGATCGGACCGCAGACTTCGACCCGCTGGTCGCATCCGCGATGGTGCACTACCAGTTTGAGACCTTGCACCCCTTCCATGACGGCAATGGCAGGCTCGGCCGGTTGCTGATCGTCCTGCAGCTGTATTTGACGGGCACGCTGTCGGAGCCGACGCTGACGGTGTCGCCGTGGTTCGAGTCGAGGCGAACCGAGTACCAGGATCGCCTGTTGGCTGTCTCGACTCGGGGTGACTGGGACGGCTGGACTGCCTTCTTCGCAAGCGGTTTGGCCGAATCAGCGACAGCCACTCGGCGGCAGATGCTCGCGCTCGTACAGGTGCAGGCCGAACTCAAGGACATCGTCCGGACCTCGAAGCTACGGGCTGACACGGCGCATGCCCTGGTCGACTTCGCTGTCTCTCAAGTCGCTTTCACCGTGCGGGAGGTCGAGCGTGGCCTGCGCATCTCGTACGGTCGAGCCAACCAACTCGTCGATTCCCTGGTCACGCTGGGCATATTGCAACCCTTGACCGACGAAACCTACAACCGACGATTCTACGCACCGCGGGTGCTGTCGGTACTGCTGGAGACCGGATCATAGAGGCGGCGGTCTCCACTGCCCTCCTTCAAGCCCGTAGCCGCGGTCGGCCAGGGCGGCGACCGTCCGGCTGGTCAACCGGGAGCGCTCGATGTGCGGTCGCCGGCGAACTTGGCCGGCACGACCCGCAGATGGGGCCGTGGACGCAGCTGGTCGGGCCCGTCGCCGCCCGCGCTCGTGAACGGCGCAGTCAGCTCCAGTACCCGCGTATCGAGCTGGGCTGTCCGTGCAGGGCGACGACTTCGCCGTTGATGCGCAGAAGATCCGGCCGCCGCGGTCGACCAGCAACGGTGAGGAGCCTGGCGAGCTGTGGCTCCATGGGTCCAGGTGTTGTACTCATCGAGCATTTTCAGAGCCTGGCGAACCTGCGGCATCGGGCTGGCCGGCAGGTCGCCGATGTCGGCGGTCTTGGCGTGGCGTAGACAGGAAACGACGCGCAGGGCGATCAGGTCGGAGTAGGACCAGAGCTTTCCCGCACCAGGGAGACCGAGGGGACCACGACCCCGTGCCGGGCCCACCAGTAGACGGTGGTGAGCGGGACGCCGGACAGCGCCGAAGCGAGATCCGCCTCGTAGCAGCCGTCGGCTGCCGCGCTGGCGATCCACCGGTACGTAGGCGCGTCCGTCCGGGGTGGATCGCTGGGGGCGGGTCATCCCGCTGAGGCCACATCAACAGCGGCGCGCACCGGTCCGAAGACGTTGAGTGCCCGGGCGTACTCGAGCAGGACGGCGGGCTCCGCGCCGCGGCCGCGGAGGTAGCGGCGGAGCACGGTCAGCGCGACGGCCTCGCCGATCTGATGACGCAACCGCATCAGGTCGACGACGGTGCGCGCCGGGTCGTAGATGCGGACGGCCTCACCCGGGGCAGCCTCCAGTTGGGTGATCCCGAGGTCGAAGGTGTCCACGTCGAAACTGAAGACCTGGACCGGTGGGTAGGCGATGGTGGGGCGGTGGTGGCCGCGGGGGACCGCGACCTGAATCCGGGCGGGGATCTCGTCGGTGAGGTCGTGCGCGGCCGCGGCGGACACCGCGCAGAACACCCCGATGGGGGCACGGTGGGCGACGGCCAGCAGGTCCGGGAACGTGGCTACCGGGGCCTGGGCGGACCGGAACACGCCGCGCGACAATTCGATCAGCTCACCGTTGTCGCGCATCTGGTAAAGGTCGCGGTACGACAGGCCCGCGTCCAGCGCGGTCCGGGTCGTGAATGTCGGGGGCAGCGGCTGGACCAGCATGTATGAAAGCCTACACATAGCGCTCTTTGGTGTGGAGGATTTCATACTGGCGGCGGTGGGTTTGATCGATCGTGGACTGCCGGCGCGAGGCATGATTGTCCTCTTCGACCTGGCCGGACGATGTGGTCGAGGTCCGGGAGGGTCACCCTGGTGACCGGCGTCCTCAACCGCGGGATCGGCCGCCCGGCGTCGACGGCACATTCCCTTGGGGTCGTTCAGCGTCGTTACCGGTGACCCGGACGGTCGGGTGGCGTGCTCGGTTGGTAGAGCCGGTCGAGAGTGGCCGCGGCGTCCTGGTCGGTCAGTGGCAGTACGTGGCTGTACACGCGAAGCGTGGTGGAGGCGTCGCGGTGGCCCAATCGGTACCGCGCTTGTAGAAGATGACCCTGGGAGACAAGGGTTGTCGCGATGGTGTGACGGAGGCCGTGAAGGGTGACATCCGGATGCCCGGCGTCCAGGGTCAAGGGCGGCGAACCAGTGCCCTCATGCCGCGACGGTAGGGATCTGCTGGGTGGTGGTCGTCGGGGATTCGCTCGCGCCGGACGCCGCTCGGGACTCGGCGAATGGGTGGTCGAACGTACCCGTCTGAGCACAGAGAGTGACAAGATGAGCTGTCAATGGGCAGCTAGTGGGATGCGATCTTGGCTCAAGATCCCCAGCTTGAGCGAAACCTTCTCAGGAAAGGGCGATGTGGTGTGCGCGCCCGGAGGGATTCGAACCCCCAACCTTCTGATCCGTAGTCCCGGCGGGCCTCAGTCAGCTTGTGTGGCATGGTCTCTCACGTGCGACGACGTGTCTGTCGCTGTCGGGCAGAGTGTGTCGAAATCGGCACCTATTGCTGTCAACTGCTGCTATCAAGTTGGCATCCGGATCCCCGGGGTCGCAACCACTTCGGGAGGGATTCTGGAGACCCTGACGGCGCCTTCAAGTATGCCACCCGACGACCGTGATGTCCGCGGCTGACCGGGCACAGACGGCCGTGGACGAACGCGGGGAGGCTCGCTCGGGCAACGACCTGAGTGAACTGTTGGCGGCGGTCGCCACCGAGGGATGGGGTGGCGATGCGGGCCGGCGGGCGGTCGGCATCATGCGGTCGGCGTGCCGACGAGAGGCGATGCACTGGATCCGGACGGCCGGTTGGCTGACCGACGAGGGCCTGTCCGAGGTGTGGGAGCAGATGGACCGGCTCGTGCGGGCCGGCCGGTTCGCCGACGCTCCGGGGTTGCTACGGGTCGCGGTCCGCCGGGCGTATGCGGCCGAGGCGGCCGCAGCGCAGACGTGCTTGGGGTCGGCGTCGACCCGTGGTCTGATCGGCGCGGTCCGTCGCGCCGACGTGCACTCGATCAGCGCTCTCGACGGAGAGGCGCATGCGGTCGAGGCAGGTGAATCTGGCCGGCCGGCGGCGCCGGCGTGGATGCGAACGCTGGCCGCGGTGCTGGCGATGGAGGGCTGGGCGTGGCCGGTCCCGCCGCTGAACGCGGTGATGGCCGCCGCGGCCGGCGCGGCGAGCACGTCCCGGCGGTGCCGGTCGACGATGGCCGCGCACCGGACGGGCGTGCCGGCGGCGACCTGGTCGGCGCTGGACCTGTTGACGCTGGGCTCTGGGCCGGGTTGCCGTCCGGAGGCCCGGGCGATCGGCGTGTCCATGCAGTTCGACGTCCTCGGCGCAGCGGGCGTCCGCAGCAACCGCGAGCTGATGCGGGTGGTCCGGGCGGCCGTCGAGGGACGTCCGGTTCGCACAGGCCGGAAGCGGGCGGCGTGATGGTGCTCCACTCCGTCGAGGGCCCGGCCGGCTTGGACGCCGACGACGGCGCTGACGTCGATGCAGACGCGGGCTTCTTCGAGATGTCGCCGGCCAGCGCCGAGCAAGTCACCATCCAGATCCGGTCGATGATGGAACGGGCCTGGGAGTACATCGCCATCGCCTACAGGGGCCGCGCGCACATCGCTCTGGGCTACGAGACCTGGGACGAGTACGTCGACGACCGCCTGGGCGATCTGCGGCTGACCGTGCCCCGTCAGGAGCGAGGCGCAGTGGTCCAATCGTTGTCGCGGGCGCAGATGTCGTTGCGGGCGATCGCCAAGGTTCTCGGCGTGGACGTGGCGACGGTGCATCGGGCGCTGGGTGCCAGCGATCCGGCGGGACTCGACGACGTTGAGGGGCCTGCGCCGATTCGGGGTCGTGACGGCAAGCAGTACCCGCGCCGACGACGGCCGACCGTCAGGACGTGCTCGATTTGCGGAGAGGTGCACGACGACGACCCTGACGAGTGTCCGTGGGATCTGTTCGCTCAAGGGCTTGGGCCGCGGCCGGGGTGCGAGGATGGACGACTCGGTGGGCCGGCAGGTAACCGGGAGCGTGGAGACAGGGCGGAGGTCGAGGTGCCGTCGAAGTCGCCAGGAGAATCCGGCGTGGATTTCCCTCAGCCGGCCAATACGGAGGAGGTGCAGACTGCGACGATCGTCGACTCAGTGACCCGAGCAGTCTGCCTCGTCGACGAGCTGGCCACATTGCCCGAGCTGGTCGACGAGATCGAGGTCGTCGCCGGTGTGTCAGCGGGACAGGCCGGGCTCGCGGCCGGCATTCGTGAATTGATCGAGCACCTTCGGGTCCAGGCCGCGTCCATCGCATCTCTCGCCGACCGACTCGAACGGATCGCTCCACCTCGGTGAACTGGCCTACGCACCCGATGGGAAGTTGAAGGGCATCGTCCCCCGACGCCGTCTCGCCGACAGCACATGGGAACCAATCGCGTGGCGACATGCATCGCTCGATACTCTTGGGGTGGGCAGGGAGGTGTCCGCTGTGACTGCCGGGGCAATTGCACCTGAGCCGGTGCCTTTGGTCCGGGACCTGGTCGGCCGGCTGATGGTGCCCGGCACCCGCATCTCGCTTGATGTCCTCGTGGCCGATTTCAAGCGAGGAAAGACGCCCGAGTCGGTTCGTGATGCGTACGAGACCGTGTCGCTGGCCGACGTGTATTCGATATTTGCCTACTACCTGCGCCACCGCGCCGAAGTGGAGGCATACCTGGCTGAGCAGGAGCGCGAGGGCGCGGAGATCCAGGTCTGGATCGAGGCGAGCGATCCGCCCGAGGGCCTACGCGACAGGCTGCTGGCCCGCCTTGAGTCGTGAGTCTGGCGGTTCGTCCTTGACGAGAATGTCCACCAGGGCTCGTATTGGGGCTGAGGAGGCGAATCGGCGAGATCGACATCGTGCGGTCGGCCACTCGTCGGCCTGCGTCGCTCCCGCGATCACGGACAGGTCGCCGAAACCACTGCCATCGATCGGTCGGCGGTGGGACGAGCACTCCCGGCATGGCGAGGCCGGCGGTGATACAGAATTCTGGGTCCGGACAGGGCCGAAACGTGTTTCCACGAGCGACCTGTTCCCTGGGGCGGGAAACGCACCATCAAAGGAACGTTCGGACCTTCGTCGCTGCCGTCGAACTCGAAGCGGGCTCCACATCATCCGCTCGTCGCCGGCGGGCGGGGATCCTCATTGCAGGAGGGGTGTGGCCAATTCTTCATCTGTGACGCCGACTTCTTGCCAAAGCTCGTTGGGATCGCGGAGGTGTCGGGCGGCAGCGGCTTTGAAGTAGTCCCAGGCGTTCGTGGGTGGGCGTTGCCGGTATGCGAGTCGAAAGACGTTGGCTTGCTTGGGTCTTATCCGCCTGGGGATGCCGGGGAGTTCGATCAAGAGTGCGCCGACGGCTCGCAGGGGGTCGTGACCCAGGCCTTCGATCGCGATGACGGTGAGCTTGGTCTTGACGATGGCGGCGACCTCGGCGGGTACGTCGAGCATCTTGTAGTTGTTGGTGATGAGCCCGTCCCATGCGGCCTGGTGGAGGGCGATGATCAGCGATCGGTCGTCGAGTTCCTGCATTCGTCGGTCGATGCTTTTCAGGTGTGCGAGCCGCACCGTGGATGGCAGGTAGTCGCGGACCGCATTGATCAACGGGATCGGGAAGTTCTGGTCGAGAGCCAAGCGCACGCTGGCCTGTGGCTGCGTCACGCAGCGGCCAGGGAGCCGGCCAGTTGCCGTTCCAGGTCGATCGCCTCGCGGATCGCCTGTTCGGGCTCGTCGTACATGGCGGCGATCTGGGCGGAGTCATAGCCGCGGTCGGCCAGGGCGGCCACGGTCTGGCTCGTCAGTCGTGAGTGTTCAATGTGCGGTTCCCCGGCGACCTTGGCCGGCACGATCCGCAGGTGTGGCCGCGGCCGCAGCAGGTCCGGCCCGTGGGCTCCCTCACTCGAAAACGGTGCGGTCAGCTCGAGGGCATGTTCGGGCAGCAGGGTGCGCTGCCCGCGCAGGTCGACGACCTCTCCGTTGATGCGCAGGTAGATCCGGCCGGCGCGGTCGACCAGCAGCGGCGAGGAGTCCGGGGCGCCGGCGCTCCACGGGTCCAAGTTGTGGTCGTCGAGCATCTTCAGGGCCTGGCGGACCTGCGGCATCGGGCTGCCGGGTAGGTCACCGACGTCGGTGCGTTTGGCGTGGCGCAGCCAGGAAACGATCCGTAACGCGATCAGGTCGGAGTACGCCCACAGCTTCTCCCGCTCGGGGGAGACGGAGGGGACGACGACCCCGTGCCGGGCCCACCAGTAGACAGTCGTGAGCGGGACGCCCGACAGCGCCGCTGCGCGGGCCGCTTCATAGCAGCCGTCAGCGGCGGCGCCGGCGATCGGACGGTGTGCAGCCACCTAGCCAGTATGACCGGCCGCCGGCTGACCACGTGGTGTGTCTCTCCGCGATCCGCAACTGTTGGCGACCTTGCCGCGAGACCTGATGCTCCACTCGAACGGCCAACTGACTGGTTGACCGTCGTCCGCTGGAGCGGTTCGTCAGCACGGGTCGGGCGCTTGCGAAGTTGCACCGCCGAACGGGGTGAACCAGTCCCGTGGGCGCAGATGTTCGCCGATACCCAACGACTTGTTGACCTCGTCGTCCGGATCGTCCACACCATCCAATTCGGGTGCGTACAGCATCAGGAAGTCGGTGTCCTCGAAAAGGTTCTCGCGTAGCGATGGCCAGTCGAAGTCGTCACGACTGGCCGGTTGCTGGATGACGGTCGACCACAGGGTGGGCCACGCGTCCCTGTCCACTTCGATAGCTGATGCGCGGTCGAGCATCAGCCAGAGCGCCACCTCATCGGCGGTGCACCGCGGTATCGGTGTGCCGAGCTCGTGGATGTCGGCGGCAAGCTGGTCGTAGGACCGCAACGCCTGGCGCCGCCAGTCCTTGCTCTGGGTGGCGACCAGGCGTGGATAGAGGTCGAACAACCCCCAGGGATTCGGATCGTCCTGGTCGAGGTCTTCGCGGCCCTCGTCGGACAACAACTCGGCCGCGATCAGCAGGAGCTGCCGGGTCCGTGGCGTGAGCGCCAGGTCGTCGGCCATCGCGCCATGGTCTCATCCGGACTACCTGCAGAGGCGATGGTTGGCTGGCCGTCGCGCCGACGCTGCCGCAGCGGCCGCCGCTTCTGGCGTGGGTGGTGGTCGATGGCTGGCCGTTGTCGTTGGGTGCGCTGGCCGTACCGCCGGTGTGGGGGACGATCACCTCGTCCGTGTGGTCGGCGGCGACGGCACGCGCTGGTTCCGCTGTCGGTGGACCGCGAGTGGCGTGAGTCCTCCTGGCGCGCAACACCGTCGCCGCTCAGAGGGTGAGTTGGCGATGGTGGTGGTCGTAGTGCTGGGTGCCGTAGTGGTAGACGTCCAGCACGGTCATGGTGTCCCGGAAGTAGGGGTCCCAGCGGGTCGGGAAGTGCATGGTCAGCTCGAGGGCTGCGGGTGTTTCCTTCTCCAGCTTGCGGCACAGGGCGTCGACGGTGGCGTCCATGATCGCGGCCATGCGGTGCGGGGTGAGCAGCAGCCCGCCGCCGGCGGAGCCGGCGTAGTTGATCCAGTGGAACGGCCGGTGGGCGGCGTCGAGGGTGGCGGCGAATCGCCGGCTGAGTCCCAGCCGCCCCAGTGCGTGGACCAACGGCAGCAGGGTGCGCACGATGAGGTACCCGAACACCATGTGCCACAGCAGCTGTCGGTTGGTCCAGCGGGTGGCGTCGGTTCGCCGACGCAGGTCCTGCGGGGTGGCCCGGGCCACGAGGTCGTGGAAGTCGGTCTGGGCGCGTCGTAGTTCGCCCTGGATGTCGCTGCGCTTCATGGGCCGGATCTCCGTTCGGGTCGGCAGTCCCAGTGTCCCGCGCGGGGTTGCATGCCGGGTCATCCGAGGCGTCACGGTCCGGGCCGTCACGGGGATCGGCAACGACATCCGGGTAACGCATTGACAAACGTCGATGTATCGACGATTCTCTATGTATTGATGAGCGTCGATGCGTTGAAGGGATGGTTCCGATGGGTGCAGGGCAGCGGGTGGCGACGGGTTTGCCGGTGGTGGTGATCGGTGGTGGTCCGGTCGGGTTGGCGGCGGCCGCGAACCTGTTGGAGCGCGGGCTGGAGCCGCTGGTGTTGGAGGCCGGTGATCGGGTCGGGTCGGCGATCTCGGAGTGGGGTCATGTGTCGCTGTTCTCCCCGTGGGCCTACGCCGTCGACGCCGCCTCGCGGCGGCTGTTGAACCGGACCGCCTGGCGTGAGCCGGATCAGAAGGCGTTGCCGACGGGTCGGGATCTGGTGCAGGAGTATCTGGCGCCGTTGGCGGCCACCCCGGAGTTGGCCGGCCGGATCCGCACCGGTACCCGGGTGGTCGCGGTGACCCGGCAGGGGGTGGACAAGACCCGCAGCATCGGCCGGGACGGGCGGCCCTACGTGGTGCGGGTGCTGACCTCGGACGGGGTCACCGACATCGCGGCGGCCGCGGTCATCGACGCCTCCGGCACCTGGGGTCGGCCGAATCCGCTCGGCGTGGCCGGCCTGCCGGCGGACGGCGAATCCGAGGCCGCACCCTGGCTGGCCGGGCCGTTGCCGGACGTGCTGGGCCGGGACCGGGCCCGGTTCGCCGGCCGCCGGGTGCTGGTCGTCGGGATGGGGCACTCGGCCGCCAACACGCTGCTGGCGTTGGTGCGGTTGCAGCGGCAGGAACCGGCCACCCGGGTCACCTGGGCGATCCGGGCGGCGTCCCCGGCCCGGCTCTACGGGGGTCGCAAGGCCGACCAGTTGCCGGCCCGCGGCGCCCTGGGTGGCGGGGTGCGGGCGGCCGTCGAGTCCGGTGCGATCACCCTGCTGTCCGAGACCACCATCGACAGTTTCCGGCCCGGCGGGGACGGCGGCCTGCGGGTCGGCCTGACCAGCCAGGGTCGCCGCGAAGCGGTCGAGGTCGATGTGGTGGTCGGCGCGACCGGTTTCCGCCCGGACCTGGACATGCTGCGGGAGGTGCGGCTGGATCTGGATCCCGCCCTGGAGGCGCCGGCCGAGCTGGCGCCGCTGATCGACCCGAACTTCCACTCCTGCGGCACGGTGCCGCCGCACGGCGCCGCACTGCTGGCCCACCCGGACGAGGGCTTCTACCTGGTCGGGATGAAGAGCTACGGCCGGGCCCCGACGTTCCTGCTGGCCACCGGCTACGAACAGGTCCGCTCCATCGCCGCGGCCCTGGCCGGCGACCAGGAGGCCGCCGACCGGGTCGAGCTGCAGCTGCCCGAGACCGGGGCGTGCGGCACCAAGGCAGCGCCGCTGGACAGCGAACCGGTCGGCCTCGGGTTCGCCACCGGCACCGCACACGGCCACGCCGGTCAGCTGCTGGCCGCCGTCGGCGGCCGGTGACCACACCCGCCACCGATCAGGGCCGGGGCGATCGGGACGGGCGGGGTCGGGCGCTGGCCGGGTTGTGCCTGACCCAGATCGTCGGCTGGGGCGTGCTGTACTACGCGTTCCCGGTCGCCCTGGCCGCGATCGCGGCCGACACGGGCTGGTCGGAAACCACGGCCACCACAGCGTTTTCGACCGGCCTGCTGGTCAGCGCGGTGGCCGGCATCCCGGTCGGGCGACTGCTGGACCGGCACGGACCAAGGCTGGTGATGACCGCTGGTTCGGTGGTCGCGGTGTCCGCGCTGATGCTGGTCGCGCTGGCCCCGAACCCGGCGGTGTTCCTCGCCGGCTGGATTCTCGCTGGTCTGGCGATGGCCGCGGTCTTTTACCCGGCCGCGTTCGCCGCGCTGACCCGCTGGTACGGGCCCGACCGGGTGCGGGCCCTGACCGTCCTGACCCTGGCCGGCGGACTGGCCAGCACCGTGTTCGCCCCGGTCACCGCGCTGCTGCTGCAGCAGCATTCGTGGCGGGTCACCTACCTGATCCTGGCCGCGGCGCTGGCCGTGCTCACCATCCCGACGCACGCGTTGCTGCTCACCCCGCGCTGGGCGCCCGGCCACCGAACCCGGTCCGCCCCGGCCGATCCCGGCGTCGGGACCGTCGTACGCAGCGGCGGGTTCCTGCTGTTGTGCGCCCGGCTGACGCTGACCGGGTTCGCGTTGCACGCCGCCGGCCTGGCCCTGATCCCACTGCTGACCGGCCGCGGGCTGAGCCCTTCGCTGGCCGCCGTGGGACTGGGCCTGCTCGGCGCCGGGCAGCTCCTGGGCCGGGTCGGATACGGGCCGCTGTCCACCCGGACCACACCGACCACCCGCACCGGGATCGTGCTGGCCGCGGCCGCGTTCGGCCTGCTGGCGCTGGCCGTCATCCCCGGTCCCCCGGCCGCGCTGATCGGGGCTGCTGTGCTGGTCGGCGCCGCCCGCGGCGCCGTCACCCTGCTGCAGGCCACCCTCGTCGCCGACCACTGGGGCACCACCCACTACGCGGCTCTGGCTGGCGTCCTGGCCGCCCCGGTCACCATTGCCGGCGCGGTCGCCCCCTGGGCGTCGACCGCCCTGGCCGCCGGTCTCGGCGGCAGCTATCCCGCCCTGTTCACCGTGCTAGCCGTGCTGATCGTGGTCGCGGCCGCCACCGGCCGGATCCGCACCGAGCACACCCCGGGGACGGTCCGCCGGCTCGCAGCCGATTCCCGACCCCAGCCGGCCCGCCGGCCGGGCCCGGGGGGTCAGACCTGGCCGGTGAGGGCGCCGGCGATCGCCTCCAGCGAGCCCGGCACCAGCGAGTAGTACGCCCACTTGCCCCGTTGTTCCCGCACGATCAGGCCGGCGTCGGTGAGCACCTTCAGGTGGTGCGACACGGTCGGCTGGCTCAATCCGACCGGATCGGTCAGGTCGCACACGCATGCCTGCCCGTCGGCGCCGTGCGCCGCGATCAGCGAGATCAACCGCAGCCGGGTCGGTTCGGCCAGCGCCTTGAGCACCGCGGCCAACCGTTCGACCGCCGCCGCGTCCAGCACCGTCCCGGTGGTCGGGTTGCAGCACGACGCGAGGTCGGTCAACGACAAACGGGCGCGAGTCGCGGTGGTCACGCACCCCATCCTACCCGCATGCATTGACATACGTCGATGTGTGGTGGGATGCTCGTTCGTATCGACATTCGTCTATGTGAAGGCTGAGGGGATGGCGGACATGTCAGCGGTGGACGAGGGCGGGCGCGATCGGGTTCGGGATCAGGTCCGGGACCGGTACGCCAGGGCGGCGTTGACGGTGACCGAGGTCGGCACCAACGTGGACTGCTGCGGCGGCGGCGGGGGGTGCGGGCCGACGGTGCTGGACGAGGCGGGCGAGGCGTTCGGCGCCGGCCTGTACGAGCCGGATCAGACCTCGGACCTGCCACAGGAAGCGGTGCTGGCCAGCCTGGGCTGCGGCAACCCCCTCGCGGTGGCCGAGCTGCGGGAGGGTGAACGGGTCCTGGACCTGGGCTCGGGTGGTGGCATCGACGTGCTGCTGTCGGCGAAGCGCGTCGGCGCCACGGGTTTCGCATACGGGTTGGACATGACCGACGAGATGCTGCAGTTGGCCCGGGGCAACGCGGCCAAGGCCGGCGCGTCGAACGTGGAGTTCGTCAAGGGACACATCGAGGACATCCCGCTGCCCGACGCGTCGGTGGACGTGGTGATCTCCAACTGCGTGATCAACCTGTCCGTGGACAAGCCCGCGGTGCTGGCGCAGATGTTCCGGGTGCTGACTCCGGGCGGGCGGATCGGGATCTCCGACGTCGTGGCCGAGGACCAGTTGTCGCCGGCGGACCGGGCCGACCGCGGCTCCTACGTGGGGTGCATCGCCGGCGCGCTGTCCCGGACCGAGTACCTGGACGGGCTGGCGAGTGCGGGGTTCGTCGACGCCGACGTGACGTTCACCCACGAGGCGGCACCGGGCATGCACGCGGCCATCATCCGCGCCAGCAAACCGGTGTCGGCCGGTTGACCGGACTGGAGCACCGGAACGAAGGGTCTTCTGGGGCGGATCCGCGCGGCGGCCGGGGGACCGGTCGACGCCGCGGTTCTGCGATGCGTGCGCGTCGGCGCAGGTGGGTGACACGTCGTGCCGGGGCGCGGCGGCCCCGGGACCGCGCCACGACCGGGGATCTCAGCCTGACCGGGCCGCCCTGATCGCATCGGCGGCCGGCGCGAGATCGAGTTCGATCAGCAGGTGCCGGACCCGGCGTTCCAGGTCGTCACGGATCCGGCGGACGGTGTCCAGGTCCTGCCCGGCGGGGTCGTCGACCGGCCAGTCCTCGTAGCGCTTCCCGGGGAAGATCGGGCAGGCGTCGCCGCAGCCCATGGTGACGACGACGTCGGCGGCGCGGACGGTCTCGTCGGTCCACGGCTTGGGGAACTCGCCGCCGATGTCGATGCCCCGCTCGGTCATCGCCGCGACCGCGACCGGGTTCACTTGGGTGCCGGGTTCGGACCCGCCGGACCAGGCCATCGCGGCATCGCCGGCCAGGTGCTCGAAGAAACCCAGCGCCATCTGCGAGCGACCGGCGTTGTGGGTGCACAGGAACAGCACCGTCGGCTTGCCGTCGTCGTGCAGGCCCTCGATCTTGGCCAGGGCCCGCAGGCGTTGCCGGGCGAACCGTTCGGCCATCAACGGCAGGAACTTGCCCACGGTGGCCCGGTCGGCGAACTGGTCGTAGGACGAGCGCAGGAACCGTTCGATGGTCTGCGCGCCGAAGGTGCCGTCGAACTCCCCGGCCAGCCGGGTCGCGGCATGCCGCAGGGCCAAGGTCTGGTCCAGGGACAGGGTGTCCCAGGTCGGAGTGCTCATCACCGGCTCCGTGCCGTTCGCGCGGACGTGATCATGTCGGGTCGTCAGTGCTCGGCCAAAGCCCAGATCCGGTCGTTGATCTGGGTGTAGGCGGCGTCGAACGCCGCGTCCGTGCCGACCCGGACCGGGTCCGGGATCGACCAGTGCAGCCGCGGCAAGTCCGGGTCCAGCTCTTCATGGGCGCTGTCGCACACCGCGACGACCAGGTCATCCGGCCGCAGGACCTGATCGACGTAGGCGGTCCGGGCCCTGCCCAGCCGCAGCCCGTGCCGCCGCCCGGCCGCGACCGCCCCGGGATGCACCCGCGCAGCCGGATGGGTGCCCGCGCACGCCACCGGCACCGGACTGACCTGCCGCCAGGACGCCGCGGCCAACTGGGAACGGGCCGAATTGTGCGTACACACGAACACCACCCGACGCCCCGCCACCACCGGGACATGCCGCGGGGTCACCGCGGCCCGGACGATGGGATCCGCCAACCGCAGCTGCACGTAGGTGCGCCGGCGGTCGCCCTCGGACCCGACCCGGCGGATCACCCCGGCGTCCTGCAACACCCGCAGGTGATGCGCGAGCAGGTTCGTCGCCAACCCGAGCTCCGCACCCAACTCTCCCGGGGACGCGTCACCCGGGACCAGCCGGTCGACGATCGCCAACCGGGCGGGCTCACCGAGCGCGGCATGGACCCGGGCCCGTCGCGCCAACTCCCCGTCCGCCACCATTGCCTCCATAGGTGTTGCCTCAAGTATCATTGATCTAGTGAGCCGGATCAAGCCCGACCCACTATCCACCGGAGGAATGTGATGTCCGACAAGCCCAGTGTGTTGTTCGTGTGCGTGCACAACGCCGGCCGCTCCCAGATGGCGGCCGGCTTCCTGGCCGCCCTGTCCGGCGGCCGGGTGGAGGTCCGGTCGGCCGGGTCGATGCCCGCCGACCAGGTCAACCCCGTCGCGGTGCAGGCGATGGGCGAGGTCGGCATCGACATCGCCGACCAGCAGCCCAAGGTCCTGACGACCGACGCCGTCCAGGCCTCCGACGTCGTGATCACCATGGGCTGCGGCGACGCCTGCCCGATCTTCCCTGGGAAGCGGTACGAGGACTGGACGCTCGACGACCCGGCCGGTCAGGGCATCGACAGCGTGCGGCCCATCCGGGACAACATCCGTCGCCGGGTCGAAACCCTGATCGGCGAACTCCTGCCGGCCGGCAGCCCGTCGTGACTCCCGGGACACGGCCCGGCAAACCGTCAGTGCTGTTCGTCTGCGTGAAGAACGGCGGCAAGTCCCAGATGGCCGCCGGCCTCATGCGCAAGGTCGCCGGCGACTCGATCACCGTCGACTCGGCCGGGACCAGACCCGGTGACGCGATCAACGGGCTCTCCGCCCAGGTGCTGCTCGAGGTCGGAGTGGACATCGCCGACCAGACCCCCAAGCAGATCACCCAGGACCTCATCGCCGCTGCCGACCGGGTCATCGTCCTCGGACGCGAAGCGCAGGTGGCAACGGTGGACGGCACTCCCGTCGACTACTGGGACACCGACGAACCCTCCGAAAGAGGGATCGACGGCATCGACCGCATGCGCCTGGTCCGCGATGACATCGATCGACGGGTCCGCGACCTCGCCCAGACCTTGTCACGAGACCGAACCGGCCTGGATCGGCAACACGGTTGAAGCATCCGATGACGTCGGACCCGTCGGGGTGACATCCGAGGACGGATCGAGGCTCCGCGGGGTGGCTCCCGAGCACACTGGGGCCACACCATCAACGCCTGGGGGAGCTCCACCGGTCATTCGTGGGAGGAGCGCAGCCGCGCTGAGCGGTGCGGTCCGATGGACCGGCATGGTCCATCGCCGCGCCGCTCGCGGAGACCTCGATGGTGCGTCAGTCAGCGGGCGCAGGCACTGTCGGCGGTGCAGGCCGATGGACCGGCATAGTCCATCACAGCCCCGCTTGCGGAGACCTCAATGGTGCAGCAGTCCATGAGCAGATCCCGCAGCTGACGGCGACCGCGCTGCACCCTGGACTTCATCCCGGACACGCTCACCCCGGCCGCCGTGGAGGCCGCGGTCTGGGTCGTCCCGTCCAGATCGACCGACCGGACCGCGGAACGGTACGGCTGGGGTAGCCGGTCGACCAGCGACCGCAGACACCGGGACAACTCGAACCGGGCACCGTCCGGGTCGTCGGCGAACGGGTCGACCACCCCATCCGCACCGGGCATCGTCGGGTCAGCCGGTTCCGGGCGCCGACCCCGGTAGTGATCGATGATCACGTTCCGGGCCACCCGGTACAGCCAGGCGGTCGGATCGTCCACCGCAGACCCGGAACGGACCAGGCGCAACAGCACCTCCTGCGTCAGATCCTCCGCCGTCTCCGGGTTACCCACCCGGGAGGCGATGAACGCCCGCAACCGGGACCGCATCTGCCGGTAGGCCTCGTCCAGGTCGGCGTCGGGCGGCCCGGCCGCCGTAGTGGGTGCGCTCATCATCGCCTCGGGTCACTCGTCTCGGGTCATTCGCCTCGGGTCAAGCCTGGCACCCGCACGTCCCGGACGCCACGGGCGCACCGCAGCACCCGGCCTTGTCCTGGGCGGCGCAACAGTCCACCTGCACCGTCGGCGCGCAACAGGTCGCCACCGACCCGGCATCGGTGGACGACACCCCGCCAGGGTGGTGCGCCGCGGTGGACGTGGGAACGTGATGCGAGCTGGTCTCGGACATGAGGTCCTCCCTCTGTTGAACGGATTCATCGGGGTAGACGACGCCGATCACCGATGGACGCAAACCCGCAGCGATCAGAAGTCTCGTCTTGGTCCCGCGCTTCCCGGTGCGTCCTTCGGGCTGGTCGTTCGTCAGCGAGGTCAGCCGATCAACGGAGGAACGATGCCCATCCCCGCCGCCAGCGCATCCATCACCGCTGGACACTGGATCGAGCCCGACATCGACCTGTCGGTGCCGATGATCCGGATGCCCGCCCCGCTGTACTCCCAGCTGCTGGGGCGGGCGCAGGACCTCAACGCCGCCGGTCTCAAGGCCTTCGGCCTGCTCATCGGCGACCCCCGACACCCCCACTTTCCCTATCAGGCGGTTGACGTCGTGCTTTTCGACCCGCACCGCAATCGGCGCAACGAACCCGCCAATCGGGCCGCCTTCCACGGCCAGGGCAGCTACTTCCGCGCCTACGAGGACGCGGGATTCGTCGCCGACCCAACCGAACTGCTCCGCGAATGGCAGCGCATCGAACGCAGCGGACTCGAACCCGTCGCCGCATTCCACGTCCACCGGCGACAACCCGCCAACTTCTCCATCATCGACTACCGGTTGCACAACCCGGCCTTCGCCTGGCACCTGATCATCTCGCTGCGCAACCCGAGCGCACCCGACGTCCGACCCTTCCTGGTCCGCAAGGAATTCGGCGATCTCGGCATCGACGAGTCCGACGACCTCGAGGGCAGCGAACTGTCCTACCCCGGACCCGAAGTCATCCGTCTTGGCCTCCAGTTGACCGGCCGCGGCGCCACCGATAGCCGCGCCTTCCGAGGAATCCCGGCATGACCCAAACCGCGCGCCAGCTTGATTCCACCCTGATCGAATGCGACGACAACAACGTCAAGGAAAAGGGACTCACTCGTCTCGATCGGCGCCTTGTTCATCGCGGCCGCGCGCACCCGGGGACGGCAAGGCTCAGCTGAAGTAGATCAATGTCAGCGACCCCTCGGGCGGACGACGACGAACGTCGATCCGGTCCGGATTGGTAGCTCTCGCGGTCCCTCCGCACAGGTGGGCGACGCATCCGTCGCCCCGGGACCACCCGGCCTACCTGTGGGAGTTCGCCCATGTTCCGAGTTCTGTCCGCCCCTGATGACCCGACCGCGCCTACTGCGCCGGCCGGTGGCAGTAATCCGTTGACCGGTGCGACGGAGACGACGTTGCCGGGGTTGGCGACGTTCAAGGGTCTGGTGCTGGGGCTGATCCCGTACGCACTGGTCGCGTGTGTGGCGGCGTTCCTGATCGGCGCGATCCTCTGGGCGGTGGGCGCATTCGGCCATAACCCTCAGCATTCGTCGCGAGGCAAGACGACCCTGATCGTCGCCCTGGTCGCCGCGCTGCTCGTCGGTGGCGCGGCGTACCTGGTGGGCTGGTTCAACCGTGTCGGTGCGACGGTGGCGGCGCCAGCGGCGGTGACGCAGCTGGTGGAGCCGCCCGCGCCGTTCGTGTCGGTCTGAGGCGCGGCGATGTTGACCCCTGCAAATTCCGATGGCCGCCGCCGCTGGATGCTGGCTGCCGGCGGGCTCGGTGTGGCCGGCCTGATCGCGGTCACGGCCGTGATGGCCTTGGCCTCAAAGGACCCGGCGGCGAGTCATTCTCTGACCACGGCAACGCTCGGGGCGCCTACTGCGACGGAAGGCCCTTCTTCACAGTCGACGTCGGTCAGTTCGTCGGTGCTGCTTCCGGGTGGCCGGCCGGATTCGACGCTGGTCGGCGGGCGGACCGATCACCTTGTGTTCGCTCGCCTCGTCGCGCAGGCGTTGTTGGCGTACGACCCGTCGACGGACTTCGACGCACGCAATCAGGATCTGCTGGATGCGAGCGCGCCGGCGCCGTATGGGGACGAGGCCCGGTTGGCGCGGGATCTGGCGGCGTTGACGCCGTCCGGGCCGGCGCTGGACTCGATGCAGAAGAACCGCACGACGGTGACGGTGGACCTGACCGACGTCGAGGTGTCGGTGTGGGCGGCGAACCGCTTGGCCGGGATCGGCGCCTCCCCAGGGGTGTACGGGATCGACGTCACCGGTCAGCAGACCATCACCACCAAGGACGGTCCGCCGACGGTGGTGCCGGTGCAGTTGGGCCTGACGGTGGCGTGCCCGCCGGCCACGACGTTCTGCACGTTGGACGGGGTGCTGCCGGCGCACCTGCAGGATGCGTTGGGGTCGAAATGATCTCGACGGTCCGCAGGGTGCAGTTGATCGCGCCGGCCACGGTCACCCTGCTGGTGGCGATGGCCGCGGTCGTGACCGTCGCCTCCGTCGCCCAACCGGACCCGTCCGTGGCCGTGCCGGGTGGGTCGGGGTGTGTGCCGGTGACGGGCAGCACCGGCGGGTCCCTGGACGGGGCGCAGGAACGCAACGCCAGAATCATCATCGGCGTCGCGTTGGCCCGCGGTTTGGGGTCGAATGGGGCGGCGATCGGGGTGTCCGTCGCCTTGGCGGAGTCGACGCTGTTCAACTACGCCAACGACGGCACCTCGACCCTGGTCGGGTCCGCGGAGGGCCGGCAGCTCAACGACGCCGAGCGGGCGGTGGCCCGGGAATCCCTGGCGTTTCCGCATGATCGGGTCGGGAACAACCTGGACTCGATCGGCTTGTTCCAGCAGCGGCCGATGACCGGCTGGGGCAGCCCGGCGGAGTTGATCGACCCGGCCACCGCGGCGGGGAAGTTCTTCGACCGGCTGGTCCAGGTCCCGGGGTGGCAGGGCATGCCGCCGTGGAACGCCGCGCAGACGGTGCAGGGTTCGCCGTCGTCGGACGGCGGGATCTACCGCGACATGTACCAGCAGGCCACCGGAATCGTCACCGACCTCACCGCAGCTCCCGGCGGAACATCGGCCACCGTTGCACCGGTCGCGGCGGCGGTGGGTCCGGGGTGCGGGTCACCGTCGGTCGCGCAGGTCGCCGTCACCGAGGGTGGTGGGTCGGCGGCGTGGGGCGGGTTCGTGAACGGGCGGATCCCGGCGTCGGCGTTGTGTCCGGTGCCGTCCGCGCCCGGGTTGTTGTTGGAGTGCCGTGCGGCGGCGGCGTTCGATCAGCTGAACGCGGCGTTCAGGGCGGTGTTCGGGCAGGACATCGGGATCACCGACGGCTACCGCTCCTATGACGAGCAGGTCGCCTGCCGGGCGGAGAAGGGCAGCCTGTGTGCCGATCCGGGCACGAGCAACCACGGCTGGGCCAAGGCCGTGGACATCGGCGCCTGCTGCGGCGTGAACAGCGGCACGGGGGCGGCGTTCGACTGGCTCGCCGCCAACGCCGACGCCTTCGGCTGGGTGCACCCGCCGTGGGCCCGGCCGGATGGGTCGAAACCGGAACCGTGGCATTGGGAATACGGGGCGATCTCATGAACTGGGAACCACAGTCGGGCACCGAGGCGATCACCGGTTGGATCAACCAGGGAGTCCTGTTCGCCCTCGTCCTCGCGGTGGCTGCGGTGGTCGTGGGCGCGGCGACGTGGGCGGTCGGGTCCCTGGCCGCGAACGGCGCCGTCGTCGCGCGGGCGCGGACCGGGGTAGCGGTCAGCCTGGCCGCCGCGCTGCTCTTGGGCGGCGGCGTCACCTGGGTGCACTGGACCGACACCCAGGCGGCCGCGTTCGCCGGCGACCCCAAGGACTACGGCATCCAGGACGCCCCGCAGACAACGGCGGCGTGGGAGGTCCTGGACCTGTCGGACCGGTGGACCGGGAACATCAACACCGTCCGGGCCAAGGACGGCCTGCCACCCCTGAGTACGGATGGTGGGTTGGCGGAGCGGGCCCGGTCGTGCGCGAGCAGCCGCACCGGGCAGGGCGGCGACTGCCCCCGCAACTACTTCTCCTGCCGGCAGGACACCGGGATGGTGTACGCGGCCTGGGACTACGGCCCGGGGGACCTGGACAAGCTGAACCAGGACCTTGCCGAGGCGTTCATCCGCAGCCCGAACCCGTGGGGCGGCGACGACACCCACCGCACGCTGGACCCCTCGACGGACATGCGGTCGGCGTGGGTGGCGTTGCGCGACAACGCCAACAAGAAGGCCGTGGTCGTCGCCCTGTTGGAGAACGGCGCCGGCCTGGCGGAGTGGAACGAATGCGGCACCTTCCAATGACCCACCCGACACCAACCACGACAAGGAACCGGATATGACGACGATGCTGGTGGCGGACGGGGTGCAGGACTGGTTGTCGGACGCCTCGGACGACGTGCTCAAGCGGATCGCCGCCGGCGCGGTGAACGCCAATCAATGGATGATGCTCAAGGCGATCGACCAGATCAACTCCGGCCTGCGGATCAACCTGGGCGCGGACTGGCTGCAGGACGTCCTGGGCATGATGCGGTACCTGGTGCTGCCGGTCGTGGGCCTGTTGTTCGTGTTCCAGGTGGTGACCGCGATGCTGGCCCGGTCCCCGTCCGGGCTGTGGCGGGCAGTGTGGGGCAGCGCCCTCGGATTGTTCCTGGGGTCGGCGTGCGCGGTGCTGACCGCCGGCCTGCTGCTGATCGTGGACCAGTTCTCCAACTACCTCCTCGGCAGGGCGCAGGCCGCAGCGCAGGACGGCATCAAGAAGGCGTTCGCGATGCAGGGCGCCATCGAAGGCTCCGGCTGGCTGGTCGTCACGTTGCTGGCCGGGTTCGGCGCCCTGGCCTGGGCGACGATCATCATCATTCTGTTCCTGCGCAAGGCGATGATCATCGCGACGATGGTGTTCGCGCCGTTCGCGATGGCCGGCCTGGCCTACGGGAAGACCAAGTCGTGGGCGGTCAAATGGGCCGAGCTGGTCTTCGCGCTGGCGCTGTCGAAGTTCGTCATCTGTGCGATCCTGACCCTGGCCTACAGTGCGGTGGCGTCGTCGGTCACCGGGGACATCTCCGATGCCCTGTTGGGGTCGGTGTGGGTGCTGCTGGCCGCGTTTTCGCCGTTGGCGGTGCTGCAGTTCGTGCACTTCGCCTCGGAGCAGATCACCGCCGCGAACACCACCGGCACCGCCGCCGCGCTGCGCAACGCGAGCCGGGGTGTGGGGATGACCCGGCACGGCGCCGCGGCCCTGGCCGGCGGCGCGGGTGCGGTCGGTGGCTGGCTCGCCGCCAAGGCCGCCAGCGGTGGCAGGATTGCGCAGCCGGCCAGCCCGGCTGCGGCCGTCGGTGCCCGCCCCGGCGCAGCTGCCGGCGCTGGTGCGGGCAAGCCGGTGCCGGGCGGAACAGCCTCCGGGACAACCGGATCCGGCTCCGGCTCGCCCTCGGCGTCGGCCGGCGGTGACGGGTCGGCGCCGGCCGCTCCAGGTGATGTCGAGCCGGTGGGTCCGTCCCCGGCGGCGGCGACCGGGTCCCCGGTGGGGGAGTCACCGGACGCGGTGCAGTGGCCGCGACTGCAGGAGCACTTCAACCAGGTGGCGCAGCAGGGCGGGCACCACCCGTCTGTCCATCCGGCCGGCGCCGCTCAGGCGTTGGCGATCCCGCGGTCGCAGGCGGAGCGGATGTTCCTGGTTGCCGAAACCCAGGGCCTGCTGGGCCCGCAGCAGGTCGACGGTTCCCGCCGGCTGCTCACGACCAGCCCTGCGTCGACGCCGATCCTGACCCCGACCCCCGGAGGCCCGCGAGCATGACCACCACCGAAAAGCCCACGAGCACGCCGCGTACCGCCCGGTTGGCGCGGCGGTCCCGCCGCGGCCTGATTCTGAACCTCACCGCGCCGCAGGCGATCACCCTGTTCGCCGCCGTCCTCCTGGTGGCGGCCGCGGTGCCGACGTTGGGCATCGGGGCGGCGTTCTGGGTGGCGTTGCTGGTCGGCGGTCCACTGACCGCGCTGGCGTTGGTGCGATACGACGGATTCCCGCTGGTCGAGTGGTCGCCCATCCTGTGGCACTACTGGCGACGCCGCCGGACCCGGCAGAACGGGTTCCGCGCCACCGCCACCCCACGCGCCGCGGGGCGGCTCGCCCTTCCCGGGCAGGAAGCTCGACTGCTCACCCTGACGGCGGCGGATGGGTCGGTGACCGTGCACGACCCGTGGACCGGCGGCTACACCGCGGTCCTGCGGTTGCGGGCGCCGGCGTTCCTGCTGCTGGACCCGGAAACCCAGGACGCCCAGGTCAACGGGTGGGGTCGGGTGCTGGCCGGAATCTGCCAGTCCAACCTGATCAGCCGCATCCAGGTGCTGGAGCAGTGCGTCCCGGACTCGGGCGACGGCCTACGCGATTACCACACCCAGCACGCGCACGGGCAGGACCTCTCATCGTGGGCGGCGGAGAACTACCGGGACCTGATGGACCTCGCCGGCCCCGCCTCGTCCCGCAGCGACGTCCTCCTTGCGCTGACCCTGGATTCGAAACGGTGCCGGGGCCTGGTACGGAAGTCCGGCGGCGGGCACACCGGCGCCCTGAAGGTGCTGGCCGGGCAGCGGCGGGTCGTCGAGGCCGCGTTGGCCGCGTCCAGCCTGGCCGTCGAGGGCTGGCTCACCCCGGCCGAGTTGGCGTATGAGTTGCGGTGCGCGTACGACCCGGCGATCCGCCCGATGCTGGATTACACCCCGACCGCCGGCCGCGACCTGACCAGCGCGGGACCACTAGCCGTGCAGGAACACTGGGACTACCTGCGCACCGACACCGCGTACCACTGCGTGCTGTGGTTGATCGAATGGCCGCGCAGCCTGGTGTATCCGACGTTCCTGGCACCGTTGGTGCTGACGCCGGGGATCGACCGCCGGCTGAGCCTGATCTACCAGCCGGTGCCGACCGGGAAGGCGATGAAGCAGGTCCAGCACGACAAGACCGAACTGATCTCCAACGCGCACGACCGGCACCGCCTGGGCCAGGTGGAGAACCTCGCCGACGCCGACGAACTGTCCGACACCCTGCAGCGGGAGGCCGAGATCAACGCCGGCCACGGCGACATCGGCTACGCCGGCCTGCTCGTGGTCTCCGCGCCGACCCTGGATCAGTTGACGTTGGCGGTGGGTGCGGTGCGGCAGGCCGCGATCCAGGCCGGCTGCGAGGCCCGCGTGCTGGCCGGACAACAGATGCAGGCCTTCGCGGCCGCCGCCCTCCCCCTCACCCGAGGATTCTGACCATGCACGAAAACGACACCCCCACCGCGCATTCCGGCGGCTACCTACCCGACGACACCCGCCGCCGCGACCGCCGCAGCGTGCGCAAACAATGGAAGGCTGCCGCCGACCAGCTCGTCCGGGAGCAGCAGGACCGCGCAGCCGCGGCGAAGGCGGCGGAGATCGCCGCGCGGAAGACGGAGTACCGCTCCCGCACGCCGAGGGCCGGGGACAAGCGGCCCTGGGCCGGCCGCACCACCCACCTGCTGAAGCTGCGGAAGCATCGGGCGACCACGGCGAACCTGTCGCACGTGTACCCGTTCCTGGCCGACGGCGGCCTCGGCGCCGCCGGGGTCTACGTCGGCCGCGACTCGTACTCGGGGGCGTCGTTCTGCTACTGCGGGTTCGACCTGTACAACCGGCGACCCCGCCTGGTGTCCAACACGAACATCATGATGGTCGGCAACATCGGCTGGGGAAAGACGAACACCGCGATGGCCCTGGCCGTGCGGAACCTGCCGTTCGGCCGCCGCATCGTCGTCCCCGGCGACCCCAAGGACGACTGGCTCCGCCTGGCGATCGCCCTCGGCGGGCAAGGCATCCGCCTGGGCCGCGGCCTCCCCGCCCGACTCAACCCGCTGGACGGGGGGATCAAACCAGCGGGGAAGGATCCGGCGATGTGGGAGCGTGAGGTGTGGTCCCGCCGGCAGAAGCTGCTCGTCGCCCTGGTCGCCACCGCCGCCCCCGCGATCGCCCCCCTGGAACCCCTCGCGGTCGCCGCCCTCGACCTGGCGCTGGCCGCCGCCGTCCACCAGACGGGCACGCCGACCCTGCCGGATGTCGCCTACCATCTCGCGGCACCCGACCCGGATCGGGCGAAGCTGGCGGGATATGACGCGGAGCTGCTGCGGCACCGCGGCCAGCCGGTGTATGCGGTGTTGTCCTCGTTGATCAACGGGCACCTCGGTGGCCTGTTCGACGGGCCGTCGACGGTGCGGTTCGACCCGCTGGCGCCGATGATCGCGCTCGGCTCCGCCGCGCTGGGCGATGACGACCTGCTGCAGTCCCTGGTCATGCTGTGCTGCTCGGCCTGGGTCGGCTCGACGATGTCGGACCCGGCGTTCGGGCAACGCCTGTTCGTCTACGACGAGGCGTGGCGGATCATCAGCGGCGAGGCCCAGCTGGACCGGATGAACGCGGACCTGCGGCTGTCCCGGCACTACGGCATCGCGAACATCCTGGCCATGCACGCCCTGTCCGACCCGGACAAGGTCGGCCACGCCGACTCCGCCGCCGTCAAGAAAGCCCAAGGGCTCCTCTCCTTGTGCGACACGAGGGTGGTGTTCCGGCAGGCCCCCGGCGAACTTGACCGCGCCACCACCGATCTCGCGCTCACCCAGGCCGAACGGGAAGTCGTCGCCGGCGCCGGCGTCGGCGAAGCCCTCTGGAAACTCCCCACGAAGTCGTTCCGGGTTCAAACCGTGCTGTCCGACCGGGAGGAGCTCATGTTCAACACCGACCAGAGAATGTCGAAGCCCACCAAAACCCTGTGAGGACAACATGTTCAAGCGAATCCCAATGCTCACCCAGCGTACTCCGAACCGGCCCGTGGCCTCCATCGACGACCAGACTTCCGTTGCCGCGACCGCCCGGGTGACCGCCGGCGCCGTCATCACCGATCAGGCCGTGGTCGGTGGCAGCGCGGTCGCCATCGGTGCGGTCACCGTCACCGATCGGGCGCAGCTGGTCGAGCACGGCATGCTCGGCGGCACCGCCCGGCTGCAGGGGCGGGCGGTCCTGTCCGGGTGGGCCGCCACCATCGAACAGGCCGTGATCGACGGCGACGGGTGGGTGTTCGGCCGGGCCGTCGTCTCCGGCCGGGCGAGCGTCGCCGGCCACGCCCAGGTCTTCGGCGACGCCACCGTCACCGCGGGTGCCGTCGTCGACGGCCACGCCCGGATCCACGGCCACGCCACGATCACCGGCGATGCCTGGGTGAGCGGGCGGGCGCAGGTCGGCGGCCACGCCGTCGTCTGCGGCGACGCCAGCATCAGCGGCTCATTGCGGATCGGCGGGCACACGGTGATCGGCGACGGCGCCGCCATCACCCGACCCACCGACGTCGAGACGCACCGGCTCAGCTGGGGCGAGTACGTCACCATGTACCGGTGCGACGACGGCACGGTCGGACTCGGCCGCAGCGAGAACAACCACGGCCCGGTCACCCTGGGGCGGACGCACCTGCCCGATGGCCGGCTCACCGCCCGGGTCGAGGAACTCACCGACATATGGTCGGCTCCATCGGCGGCCGGGGTCTGATCGGGGGTCAGTACATGCCGGACATCATCCGGGCGGCCAGCCGGGCCAGCCACAGGCCCAGGATCAGGCCGAGGACGAGCGATCCGATGACCACGAGGAAGTACAGGACGACCGCCGCGGCGGCGGTGCCCAGGACAATCAGGACGCCGTTGCCGACGTAGCGGGCGATCGTCCACCCGCGGCTGGTGGTGTCAGGCGTGCGCGGCATCGGTGGCCTCCTCGGTCAGGACCTGCCGGACGGTCTGCAGGTGCCGGTGCACGTCCCGCACGGCGTTGGCCGCGTCGTAGACGGTGATCTGTCCCGCCGTGACCCGGCCGCTGGGGCAACCGATCTCCCAGCGCACCTTGCGACCCGGCTCGACCCACTGGTCCAGACCGTCGCGAAGGACATCCACGGTGGACTGGACGTCCTCCCGGAGGGATGTCTCGGCGTCGGTGCCCAGCACCGTGATGGTGATCGTGTACATGTCGCTCACTGTCGGCTCCTTCGAGAGGCCCGCGGGGACGAGCGGGAAAGTTGTGGTTGGATCTGGGGCGATGTGGACAACCTCACACCGGGTGCCAGGAACTCGAACCGCATCGCAGGGGTCGTTGTCGTGGCCGGCGGTCACAGGGTGGGTCGAGGTCCGCGGATCTCGGCCCAGGCGGGTCGCTGTTCGTAGTCCTTGGTGGGCCGGGGCTTTGCCGCCTGATAGCGATTGACGGGCAGGACCAACGGCGCGAGCGCGGAGACCTCCCGCCACTTGCGTTCGGTGGTGGCCCAGGCGGCCTGGTCGTGGATCCGCCAGGTGAGGCCGCCGATGCGAATGATGGTCAGGTGGTGGGCGGCGTCGAAGACGTGGTCGACGGTGTCAGTGCCGTGGGCGCGGACCATCATGACCGGGCCGTGATCCGATGGCCCGGTCGTGACGGTCTTGGGCAGCCGGGAGGCGTTGTACCAGGCATCGATCCAGGCTTCGGCGTACTGGCGGGCGGCGAGTTGGTCGTGCAGGTAGATCAGCAGGTTGTCGGTGGAGACAGCGATGTGACCGCCCCAGTCCTTGCGGTTGCCGGACCCGTGCGTGTCCACCCGGAGGTCCTGTTCGCCGGCGATGTCGACGGTGGCCATGATCTGCTGCCCGGCGCTGGGCGGCTTCTCGGCCCGGGTCTGGGTGGCCCGGCGGACGGCCGCGGCGATCGGGTCTCGTCCGTGGTGGACGCTCATCGGCCGATCCCGCCTGGATGGCAGGCAGTCTGGGGTGGTTCGGTCTGCTCCCACCGGTCGATGGCCCCGGGCCGGGTGAAGGCGACGGTGCCGTCGGGCCGGACGGTCAGCTCCTGCTGCTCGTGGGTGCCGGAGGCGTGCGCGACCCCGGCCAGGACCAGATGCACGTGGGCGCGGTCCAGACCGGCCAGCGCGTCTCCCAGGTTGACCTCGGTGTCGTTGCCGGACAGAGACGCGGCGATCCGCAGGAACCGTTGCTCACCACCGGACAGCGCACCCATCAGGGCCGGGATGGCGTCGAAGTCGACCCAGTGCCCGGACGCGGTGGGGTGGACCCACGGGCATCCCGGGTCGGCGAACCGGCCGTCGAAGCCGCGGATGAGCAGTTCGGTCGCGGCCTCCAGGCCGTAGATGCCCTTGGCCCAGGCGCGCAGGTGGGCGTGGTGTCGCTCGGTCTCGGTGCTCATCACATGCTCCGCCCGGCGGGCAGCGACGTGGTGGCGTCGGCGATCTCGATGAGCAGCGGCATGGTCGGCGGGTAGTAGCTGGTCGCGCCGGGGATCTCGGCGAACTGCACCGCCACGACCGGATGCGCGCCCTGCAGCCGGTGCAGGGTGACGTGCCGACGGGGACCGGTGTCGGGGATGACGACGTCCCCCAACTGCAGCTGCATGGCCGTGATGGTGCGGACGAGATAGCCCATAACACTTCCTCCTTCTCGACGGTTGTTGCTGTGGGGTGCGGTGAATCGGTGGGAGCTGTTGCCGCGGCCACCGATTCCCGACGCGGGTTCTAGGAGCCGGCCTCGGCGCGGACGTTGGCGTAGAAGTCGACGTGGCCGCACGGGTTGGTCCAGCCGTCGCATGACTGCCGGCGGGATCCGTCGTACGAGATCGCCGGGGTGATGTCGCCGCGGGGTCCGCTGCAGGTCGGACACACCCACCGCAGCGTGACGGTGATCAGGTGCTGGCCGCCGTGGTCGGTGCTGCCCGGGATCCGGACGGTGCGGTACTTGATCGGCTCGTGGTGCTGGCTGGTGGCCATCTCTCGTCCCGTCTGCTGGAGTTTTTCGTTGGCAAGGCTTTTCGGGGCAGCCGTTCTTCCGGCGGGCCGATCACGGCTGTGATCGGGGGTCGGGGCAAGGGGCCGAAGGCGCGGCGACGGGCGCGACTGGTCCGGCCGGTGTGGATGCGCGGAGGAGCGAAGCGGGGGAGCGGATTCACCCGGGCGGATCGGTGGTGAACGACGCCGCCGCAGCCCTTGACCCGGCCCCGTACGATCGACCGCCAGGTCGGCCCGCCGGAAGGGCGGGGAGCCCCACTGGGCGACCCCAAGCTGTCAGGCCGCTCCCGCGGCCTGTCCATCAGGCGGTCCGGTCCCCTGCGCCACCCTGGCCGATGGACGTCGCAGGTCGATTGGTCGCCGCCGCTCGACGTCACTACCAGGTGTGCTGACCTCGAAGACCAAGACCCCGCACCGCTCCGCCGACATCGACCGGCTGCTCGTCGGCGCCGTGCTGCTGGTCGGTGTCGGTGGCCTGCTGCTCTGGGTCGGTGGGCAGATCGCGAGCCTGCTCACCGGGAACGGGTTCGCCGCCGGCCCGGTGACCGCCGGCGCCCGAGCGCTGCTCGCGGACGGCGACAACCCGACCGCGGCCTGGGACTCGCCCATGCCGGACCCGGCGGCCTACTGGTGGATCACCGCCACCGTCACCGGTCTGCTACTGACGCTCGGCGCCGTCGGGTTCGCCAAGGTTCGCGGACGGGTGCGGTTGCGGGGCCGGCTCTCGGAGATGGCCACCCGCCCAGGCATGGCGACCCCCCGCGACATTAAGGCTGCCGTCGGTCCGAAACGGTTGCGGCGCAGCGCCCCCGAACTCCGCCCCACCCTGACCGGCCGGGTCGGCCCGCGGGAGTTGGGGTGGTGCTGGGGCACCGCCCGCGGCGTCGGGGTGTGGACCAGTGTCCGCGACTCCGTCGTCCTGCTCGGTCCGTCCGGTGCGGGCAAGGGTGTGTACGTGGTGAACAACCGCATCCTCGACGCGCCCGGCGCTGTCGTCGCCACCTCCACCCGCCCCGACGTCCTGTCCGTGACCATCACCCACCGCCGACTGGCGGGTCCGGTGGCGGTGATCGCGACAGACGGGTCGATGGACGGCCTGCCCGAGATCGTGCGCTGGTCTCCGATCCAGGGCTGCCGCGACGGCCGGGTCGCGGCCGCCCGCGCCCAGGTCCTCGCCGCCGGATCCTCGTCCGGCGTCGAGGACGCCTCGTTCTGGCAGGGCTGGACCGAGAAGGTCATCAAAACCCTGCTGCACGCCGCGGCCTGGTCGTGCACCGGCATCGACGACTTGTGGCGGTGGTCCCAATCCGCGGTTGCCGCCCGCTCCGCCCTCGCCGTGCTGCAGGAACTGGACGGCCGCGACACCGGCACCGGGCACCGGGTCGAACCGGGGTGGGCGGACACCCTGGCCCAGGTCGTCGAGGGCGACGACAAGTTCCGCGGCAACGTGTGGGCCGGCGTCGGCAAGGCCCTCGCGGGGCTGGACCTGTACTCGGTGCGGCGCCGGTTCGACCCCCGCCCCGGTGAGAACTTCGACCCATCGGCGTTCCTCGCCGACAAGGGAACCTTGTACCTGCTGGCCGAGGCCGACGATCCCGCGTCCCGGCTGCTGCAGTGCCTGGTCGCCGACATCACCCGCACCGCCAAGGACCTCGCCGACCACGCACCCAAGTCCCGGTTGGATCCGCCGCTGACCCTGGTGTTGGACGAGATCGCGAACTGGGCGCCGCTACCGGCGTTGCCGACCTATGTGTCGGCGTACGGCGGGTCCGGGGTGGTGACGATCGCGGTGATCCAGTCCAGGGCGCAGATGGCCCGCTCCTGGGGCAGCGACGCGGCGAAGGCGATCTGGGACTCGGCGACCATCACCGGAATCCTCGGCGGCGTCACCGACGCGGAGAACCTGCGGGACTTCGCCGCCATCGCCGGCGACCGCGACGAGACGTCCTGGCAGGCCTCCACCGGCAAAGACAGTGGCGGCCTGCTGGGTCTCGGTGCCGGACGGTCCTACAGCGAGCAGACCCGGACCCGGGCGGTGCTGACCACCGGGGAGATCCGCGGGCTGCCCGAGGGCACGATGCTGATGTTCTACAAGGGCCTGGACCCGATGCTGGTGCGGATGACCGCGTACTACCGCCGCAAGGACCGCAAGACGCTGCTGGCGGGCCGGGCCGCGATCGAAGCCAGGATCAGCGAAACCGCCGCCGCCGCCGGGCCGGTGGTCGCGGAACCGGCCGAGGAGTGACATGCGCCCACCCCGCCCCGGGTCGGCGTGGGCGCCCAGCCGGTGGGCTCGCCGCGGCTGGTACGCCGACTACATGAATAGCCCGGCCTGGGTCGCCCGCAAATGCCGATGGTTCCGGGAACACTGGGCACGGACCCACCAACTCGCCGCCTGCATCGTCTGCGGCGGCCGTCCGGTCGAACTGCACCACATGGACTACGGGCGCCTGGGTAACGAGAAGCACGAGGACATCACCGCTCTGTGCCGTTCGCACCACGCGCGGATCCACGCCGCGTGGGATGCGACACCTCACCTGCGTCGCCTGGGTCGCCGAGCCGCGACAGTCATTCTGGTGCAGGCGATGCGACGCGATCCCGGACGATGACATGGTGACGAACTTCGTGGATGTGATGAGCGAGTGCTCAGGCGGTCGGCCAGGTGCGAAGGGTTGGCCGGTAGACCAGTTCCTGGATGCGGCCGTCGAAGGTGCGGGTCTGCAGCAGGTCGAGGTCGAAGTCGCCGGCCCCCGTAAAGATCGGCTCGTCGCCGGTCTGGGCGCAGATCACCGGGAAGACGGTGATCTGGATCCGGTCGACCAGGCCGGCGGCCATCAGCGCGCGGTTCAACCTCAGACTTCCGTGCGAGCGGATCGGCACATCCGACTCGTCCTTCATGCGGCGGACGACATCCACGGCGTCACCGCCGGCCACGGTGGCGTCGGGCCAGTCGAGAGGACCCCGCAGCGTCGATGAGATAACGGTGGTGGGCAAGCTGACCATCCGGTCGATCCACGGGTCACGGTCGTCGCCCATCGTCGGCAGCATCTGCAGGAAGAGTCCGAATGTGGTGGCCCCGAGGACCATCCGCTGCTGTCCGTCGTAGGCCTTCAGACGCTGGTCGAGGAACTCCGGACCGTGCTCGCCCTAGTAGCCGCCCCAGTCGCCGGGCGGTCCATAGGAAGCGTGGCCATCGAGACTGGTGAACACGTCGAACGTGTAGGTCGCGGTCATGCAGGTGCTGACCCGGCCGCCGGCCGGAACTCATCGGCGAGTCGGTTTCAGGTGTTGCAGAATGCAACACCTGAACCCGGACCGGTTGACGGACTACTACAGCAGGTCGTCGATGTCGGAGCGGCGACGTTGGGTGGCGCGTTGATCGACCGAAGCGGTGCGGGCGTTTGCCGCTGCCGCGGCCCGGTCCGCGGCAATAGCGGCGGGCAGGAGCTTTTCGAGGGCGTCAAGCCACCGCTGGGCGAGTTCGTCGGACGCGGGCGGTGCCTGGTCGGCGTGGGTGGCCGTGGCGAACCGGTGGGCCAAGTCGTCCCGGGCGTGGGCGACGAGGCCTTCGTGGGCGGTGTGCTGTTGGGCGTCGAGGACGGTTCGGGCGGCATCCATGGCGGATTGGGCGGCGCGCTCGAGGGCGTCCTTGGCGAGCTGGTGCAGGCGCTCGGCGACCTGGGCGCGGTCGTCGTCGCCGGCGTGGGCGGGGTCGTCGGCCACTTCAGCGAGCACGGCCGGCGCCAGCTCGTGGCGCAGTTCGGCGGCCTGCAGGATGGCGACGGCCTGGTCGACGGCGGCCTGCCGGGCGACCGCGCGGACGCGTTGCCGGGTCTGGGTGTCGAGGTGGTCCTGCCACAGCTGCTCGGCCGAGACCGGCATCGCCGGTGTGGGTGCGGGTTCGGCCTGGTGGCGGGTGGCGGTGCAGCCGGTGATGGCGGTGGCCTCGCGGAGCCGGCTGATGGTGGCATCGCGGCGTTGGTCCCAGTCGAGGCCGATCATGCCGACGCCGGCGTCGGGGTGCCGGGTGAGCAACCATCCGGTCCACAGGTGGCCGATGTCTTCCCGGAGGCCGGGGTGGGTGAACCAGCACGGCGGGATGGCGGTCGTCGGAATCCGGTAGGTGGCCCGGAGCCAGCTGACCCAGTCGGCGAGGTCGGTCAGCTGGTTCGTGTAGGTGGTGGGGTCGAGATCGTCCCAGCACACCACCATCGGGACCGGTGGTGCGGTGGGCTGACCCCCGAACCTGGTCGGGTCGAACGCCGGTTGGCTCACCGGCCGATCCCGCGGGCCGGCTGCGGCCGCCGGTAGGCCGCTTCGGCGACCGACCCGAGGCTGGTCTGGGCGGCGTGCAGCCGTCGACCTTCCTGTTCCTGGCGCAGTTCACGGGCTTCGGCGACGGCGTCGACCAGTCCGATGAGGTGCCGGCGGACCTGCTGGCCGAGGTCGTCGTACTCGGCGGCCCGGGCCGGGTCGGGCTCCCTGTCGCCGGCGGCGATCATGCCGAGGGTGGGGGTGTCGGCGGCCTGCTTGGTGTGGCGGGTGCCGGGGGTGTCGGCGAGGAAGACGTAGCTGAATGGGCCGATCTGCCCGGGCGGCCGCAGGACGGTGATGGTGCGGCCGGCGAACGCGGCGTCCAGGGCGATGATGTCGTCCCAGTCGTCGCCGGGCCGCACGGTCTCCGGCCGCAGTGCCGGCTCGAGCACGGCCGCCGGGGGCTGGTCGTCCGGGGTGATCGTGTCCCACACCGCCGACTCGTCCAGGACCTGTTTGACGTGACCGGCAAGTTCGACGTGTTCACCGGTGAACCCGCGGCGTTGGCCCTGACCCCTGATCAGCGATAGTGCCGCCTCCGCGGCCGCCAGGTCGGTCTCGACAGCATCGGCGCGGGTGACGTCGGCGTCGTCACCGGCCGGGGCGGATTCCACCGGTCCCGTTCCGGCGTGGTCGGGGACCTGGTCGCCGGTGCTTCGGGCGTGGGCGCGTTGCTCTGCCTCCCGGGCCAGGACCACGGTCGGTTCGACGGTGGGGGTCCACCACCGGTACGCGTCGTAGGCGGCCTCGTCCGGGGTGGCCCATCGGGTCTGCCGTTGCAGGTATCGGTCGAACGCCAGACGGGCCTCGTCCGTGCGGAGCCGGTAGTCCTCGCGGAGCGACTGCAGAACGTAGGCGGTGAACTGCCGGCTGCGGTCGACGTCGCTGACGGGCCCGGCGTTCACAGGGACCTCCCGTTGGCCGGCGCCGGATCCGGAACAGGGGAGGGCGCGACCCCGGCCGTCGGAACCGCCGCCGCCGGCGCGGCGGTCGGGGTGGGGGCGGGGTCGTTGACGACGGGGATATTGCGACCGTTCTCCCGGACGACCGAGACGACGTCGCTGACCCGGGCGGTGCGGGTGTGCACGTCCATCTCGGCGGGCAGGTTCCAGCTCGTGGTCGCCGCGGTCCAGCGGAAGCCGTGGTCCTTCAGCGTCCGGTGCAGCGCGGTCGCGGTGCGCCCCACCCCGACGACCATCGTCGCCTCACTGGTGTGGTGGATCGTCGGCGTCGTGTCCGCGGTGACTTCCCGACCAGCGCCGACCGCGGGCGACTCGTCGGTGGTGGTCAGGGTGACGGTGCGGGCGTAGACCTTGACGACGGCGCCGGTGGAGCCGTCGCGGCGGTCGAACAGTTCCAGTTCGGGGCGGCCTTCGACGGTGACCCGGTCGCCCTTGCGCAGGGTGTCGCCGGCGTCATCGGCGGCCCGACCGAACAGGGTGACGTTGAAGAACTCCGGGTCGGTGGAGGTCCATTCGCCGTTGCGCTTGACCCGGTCGTGGCTCGCGACCCGCAGCCGGGCCCAGCTGGTGCCGGCGTTGCTGACCCCGAAATCGGGGTCGGCGGTGAGGTTGCCGTCGATGGTGATCCGTGCGGACATGGCGGTCTCTCCCGTCGTGGAGGGGATTCGGCGAACCAACGCCTTCGGTCGGCCGGTGTTCGCCGGGCGCATGACTTGCGCCACCCATCAATGCCGGCCGGGCCGACGAGCTATCTTTGGCCCGCCAGCGGCCACGAATCGGCCACAGATTGATTACAGCGTCCGGCCCGGCGTCCTGGCCGATTGTTGGAACTCGGCCGGCGCCGGCCGGCGGGAATCGACGGCGAGCCGGCGAATCATTTCGGTCATCCGCCGGTGGTCGGCGTGGTGTGACGGATTCGCTGATTGGCCGGGCTGACGGCCCAATGGTTCGGGACCGGAAATGCCCCAGCGTTCGCGAAACGCCGCGAGAATGCGAACCACGGCATATCGCCGATCGTCGGGAATCGACTCCGGAATGGCTCGGGTCCATTGCTCGCCGGAATTGATAGCGTCGCCGGCGAGTTGGTCGGCGCGTTGTTCGATCAACTCATACCGTTTGCGGATCGCATCGACAAGTTCCGGATCCGACAATCCAATGGTGGCATCGACGACAATACCGGCGACCAACGCCGGACCGTTGCCATTGGGGTGGGTGCGCAGCTGGGTGCGAATGGCGGTGGTGAGCGTCTGGGCGGTGAGGGTGTCCGGGCGGCGGGTACCGATGATGATCGGCAATTGTCGATTCAGGTCCGAACCCTTGGAATGGGCATGGCGGATCGCCAAGACCAGGTCGGGGAAATCGGGCTCTTCCGATTTGAGGGTGTAGCGCCCGGCGCGTCGGTGCCGGTGTAGAGGC
>CAZCEH010000037.1:0-48624 GCA_964497705.1 uncultured Actinomycetes bacterium
GGAAGGTCCAAGATCCACCAATTCCAGGTCTCTACAGAATCAGGGGATTGCCAGGTCATGGGACCACCTGTCTTGCCAGTCGTGGGACCACCGGCGTGTCGTGACGCCGTGCGGTCGGGGCGCTTGTTCGATCTCCACGTTCTGTTGCCAGCCGTGGAGGTCCAGTGGCGTTCCGGGAGGTCGACGTGGTGGAGATCCGTGAGGTGCTTCGTGGGTGGCTGGACGGGGGTGGGTTACGCACGATCGCCGAACGCGCCGGGGTGGACCGGAAGACCGCGCGTCGATACGTCGAGGCGGCGCAGGCCGCCGGGCTGGTCCGGGACGCCGGCCCGGCGGCGTTGTGCGACGAGCTGATCGGCGCGGTGGTCGAGGCGGTCCGGCCGGCCCGCCCGAACGGTCACGGCGCGGCGTGGGAGGCGTTGACTGGCCGCCGGGCGGACATCGTCGGGTGGGTCACCGGCGGCAAGAGCCTGGTGAAGATCGAGGACCTGCTGGCCCGGTCGGGCACGGTGGTGCCGTATCGCACTTTGCACCGGTTCGCGACCGCGCAGTGCGGGTTCCGGCCGCGCCGCAGCACGGTCCGGGTGCTCGACGGTGATCCTGGGGTGGAGTGTCAGATCGATTTCGCTCGGATGGGTTTCATCGTCGATGCGGAGACCGGGCGGCGGCGGAAGGTGCATGCGCTGATCCTGACCGCGGTGTACTCGCGGCACATGTTCGTGCACCTGACGTATCGGCAGACCCTGGCCGATGTGATCGCGGGCTGCGAGGCGGCCTGGGCCTATTTCGGTGGGGTCTTTCGGGTCCTGATCCCGGACAACCTCAAGCCGGTCGTAAACGACGCCGACCCGGTCAATCCGCGGTTCTCGGTGGGTTGGCTGGATTACTCCCAGCACGCCGGGTTCGTCACCGACCCGGCCAGAGTCCGGTCCCCGCAGGACAAGCCACGTGTGGAGCGGATCGTGCAGTACGTCCGGGGGAACTTCTTCGACGGCGAAGACTTCGCTAGCCTTGACCAGGCGCAGGAGGCCGCCCGGCGGTGGTGCACCGAGCGGGCCGGGATGCGGATGCACGGCACGATCGCGGCCCGCCCGCTCGAGGTGTTCAACGACCATGAGGCCGCCGCGTTACTGCCGGTCCCGGCGTCCTACGACGTGCCGTTGTTCCGGTCGGTCAAGGTTCACCGGGACCACCACGTCGAGATCGGCAAGGCCCTCTACTCGATGCCGTCGGCCTACATCGGGGCGCAGGTCGATGCCCGGGCGGACTCGGAACTGGTCAAGCTGTTCCACCGCGGCCAGCTGGTCAAGACCCACCCGCGGCAGCGGCCCGGCGGCCGGCACACCGACCCGGACGACCTGCCCGCCGAACGCGTCGGGTACGCGATGCGCGATCTGGAACGGTTGCAGCGGACCGCCGACAAGCACGGCCGGCACATCGGCATCTACGTGTTCCGGCTGCTGGACGACCAGCTGCCGTGGACCCGGATGCGGGCGGTCTACCGACTGCTGACCCTGGTCGGCCGATACGACGCCGGGACGGTCGACGCGGCCTGCCGCACCGCGCTGGAGCTGGACGTCATCTCGGTGACCAAGATCGCCGCGATGCTCGCCAAGGCCCTCGAATCGACCACTCCCGACCTGCCGGCGGCCGCCGGGCACCCGGCCGGCCGGTTCGCCCGCGACCCGTCCGAGTTCACCCCGGCCGGCCGCCGCCGGCTGCACGTCGTCCCCGACCCGACCACCGCGGAGCCCACCCAATGACCGGCACCCAAGCGACACGTCATGCTCTGTCGGCCGCCGGACCGGTCGACCCGATCGGCGCGGACCTGCTCACCCTGCTACGCACCCTGAAACTTTCCGGGATCAAAGACACACTCCCGGAACGGCTCTCGCTGGCCAAGAGCCGTCAGCTCAGCCACCACCAGTTCCTGGAACAACTCCTGTCCGACGAGGTGGCCCGCCGCGACGCCCGGTCCGCCGCCGACCGGGCGGCCCGCGCCGGGCTGCTCCCGCTGATGCGGCTGGACACCTGGACCGAACCGGAGAACCTGATCTACGACCGGCAACTGCTCTCCGACCTGACCACCCTGCGGTTCGTCGACGCCGGGCACAACCTTCTGATCCTGGGCGCCGTCGGGGTCGGCAAGAGCCACCTGGCCACCGCCCTGGGACACATCGCGGTCCGCCGGCGGCTGACCGTTCAGATGACCCGGGCGGAGAAGCTGTTCACCCGGCTCCGCGCCGCCCGCCTGGACCAGACCATGGAGGCCGAGTTCCGCCGGCTGACCCGGCTGGACCTGCTCATCATTGATGACTTCGCCCTCAAAGCGCTCGACGCGACCACGACCGTCGACTTCTACGAGCTCTGCGTGGAACGGCACGCCCGGGCCGCCGCGACGGTGGTCACGAGCAACCGCGAGCCGAGCGAGTGGCTGGCGATGACCTCCGACCAGCTCCTGGCCCAATCGGCAGTCGACCGGCTGACCGGTCACGCGCACACCCTCATCCTGGAAGGACCGTCCTACCGGCAACGCCACAACCCGGCCGCCGGCAGCAACGCGTCCGCGAACAGTCACCGACCATGACCGATCCCGAAACCCGGCCCAGCACCGTCGAACTCGCCGCCACCGCCGCACAGGCCGTCCGCGACCTGAACCACCGGACCCTCGGCCCCGACGCCGTCACCGGGCCGGCGCAGCTCTACCGGCTCGTAGGCGAGCTGATCCTGCTCGCCGACGGCCTACCGCAACTGGTCAACCAACTCGGCCGTTGGCTCCAGGACGAACACGACGCCGACCGCGTCCGATCCGACGACCATGCCGACCCCGGCCCGACCGTCGCCCGAGTAACCATCCAGATGACCGACGCCGGCGACGCCGCTTGCGACCTGGCCCGCGCGCTCGGCCGCGCCCAGCAACACTTGGCTCAGCTGAGCAGCAACCCGGCAGCCGGACTTGACCCACCCGCCGATCCACCGTCATGCTCAACCCGCCCCCAGGTGGTCCCATGCTCGTGGCAAGACGGTGGTCCCATCACGCTGGCAAGCGACACCGCGATCCACCACAGAACTGTCGCGCTGCGCCTGAAGGCTAACCAACTTTCCTTCGTCCTCGAACAAGGTCGGAAAGGACTCCTCGCCTGCCACCGCGCCCACGCCAGAGATGTCAAGCCTCACATGGAACCAGCATCTCACGCAATTCTCCTATCTGGCGCGACAGAGGTTCTGGGAACTAGCGCTGAGCAAGAAGCAATTCGGGCCGGAGACCACAAAGATCTCTATCGAGAACGGCAACCGCCGTTTCACATATCTCAACGACGCGAAAGGGAGTTGATTCGGTCAGGCAGATTCTGCATCCAAAAACCTGCACGTCTAGGTGTACCCGAAGGTTGCCGGCAGCGGAACGTATTGCCTCGACGCTCTTTGCCTGTCGACGCGTAAACCTATCCCCTCCGTGAGCCAGAGCGTTCCTGAGGAATGCCACATCGGCAAACCGCTTCAGCTCTTGGCCCTTCGTCACACGCGCGCCAAAGTACGTCGCTAGCGCCTCTAGGCCAGCGCCCCAACTTGAATCGGCATCGTTGATCGCCTGCTCGACTAGTATGCGATAGATTGGCTCCTTTCGTTCCACCGCTGAGCGAAACAAGATCCCTACCATGTCACTGATGTATATCTCCACAGTGGTCATGCTCTCAAGAATGGCCGAAACCGATCCGATCCCTCGACCTACACCGGCTCTGACATCTGCGAGTTTTCCTGTCGCACGGCTAGCGAGAATTGAATCAGCGGCCACGGGTTGCCCAATCCGACGCAGCCTTCATTAGGTCCGATTCACCGGCAATGCTCTCCGATATCCTCTTGCTGACCTTCGAAGACCTGGCGGCCGATGCGCTAACACCGCATGTAGTAACGTCTGTGCATTCTCTGTAGACGTCGAGCACATCGTCATCTGTCAAGTTGTCTAGGGTAGCCAACAGCCATGATGCCTGCGCGCGAACGACCTCGTATCGATCCCTTAAGAAGCCCCGCGCCCAAATCGACACACGCTCGGTGTCTCGTTCGCCATCAAGACGCGCCGCGGTGTCCAAATACCAGACCTTCTCCCACGGGGTGAGGTCCTTCCCCTCCGCCAGGCCAAGCAAGAGGTCGGTTCGTTCGGATCCGCTACGTTCCGCGATGTAGCGACAGACGGTTGGCGTGTGCAAGGGGTAATGAAAGATCAACTCACCAAGTAGATCCTGACTGAGCGGCTCCTGACGCTCCGCTAGAATACGTACGGCCCTCGAAAGCTGAGGTGTTCGCCAATCCGCGGGCAGTGGAACTTCCGTCCTCCTCGCCTGGGTGGCAGATTCGAACCAGTCCTGAAGCAGCGCCCAATAGAAGTCGCCGACGGACGGGCTTCCACTATCGGAGTCATGCGGGTCCTTGAATATGGGATAGCTCTCGACAGAAAATGGGTCCAAATCCTCTCCTTGTCTACCATTCGAAAACTGCTCGAGAAACTTCAGCTGCGCCGCTTGCTCACGATCCAGCTTTCGCTTCACCCGGTCCATTCTTCGTATCGATGACTTGTCTGGCGAAAGAACGAGTCCGATTGTGCGTGCGTATTCCGCCGCGCGCACCAATACTTGATTTGCTGTTGCCCATTCGGAGACCGTCGTCTTGAAGTCGTCCACAAATCGGGATGTTTGCCAGCCATGCCTCTGAAGTGCACGCTGGAGTATTGAAAGGTAGAGGTCAGCAAAGCTGTCACTCGCGGGCACCATCTGCGGCAAACCGCAGCTTCGACTCTGGAAGTCCCGCAACAGGCCCGTTAGCGCCTCAACCCTTTCAGGCGAACCGCCTTGCTTAATGAGTTCATGACCCAGAATCGCGTGGTCAATATATTCATAGCACGCCGAGATGTCGTATTCCACGATGTATCCAACGCCTCCGGAGGTTCCTGCCTCTGCATACTGACGGTACGAATCGGATGATCTGGACGGTTCGGGAAGTATAGGAGCAAAGAGGTCTGCTAAGGCTTGATATCCCACGAGCCCCGGAGGGCCGATAATCGGCACCGGCCGCGAGCCAAACTTCATCTTGGGCATGGAGATCACTTCGACTGAGGGCTTGTAGCCGCCCCTGAACAGTCTGAGTGTCGCAGCGGCAAGGATTTCAGGTTCAGCAGACAGCGCTTGCAACGAAATTACCTGAGGCATCCGATCAAGATGATACTTAACCACTTCGACAGCGGCTGGCCCTAGTTCGGGCGCCTTAAGCGTGTCTCTTTCAATCCGCACCATCCATCGATCCTATCCGCCGGGTCGTGTTCAGCTGGCTAATGTCAGGCTATCCCGGCCAAATAGGTGTCATCTCACGGACGTGGCCACTCGAGTAGCGGCCCACCTCGTACAGCCGTCTTCGATGCCGTGTGTCGCCAGCGACTCCGCCGTGCGACGATGCCGTCGCATGATGTGTTCGTCTAGCTCCGGCGCCCACGGCCATCTGTCCCGGGCATCGCCGGCATCTACACCGACCCGCGCCACGTTATCCACTACACCAGCAACGTTATCCACTACACCAGCAACGACGAAGTCCGTCCGGAGTTCACCGTCGTCTACCGCGCGCAGTACGTCGGGAGAGCCGACGACGAACTCCGAGACGGCGATCGTCAAGTGGGTGCCCGTTGCCGACATCGACGAGCTCAAGATGGATCGCAGCCAGCGGACGCGGATTCAGTACGCAATCGACGAGACGGGCACCTGGATCGACCCGATCGGTAACTGACCGGCGACAAGCAACGTCGCACGGGCGCGTTCGACGAAGCGCGTAACCGGATCGTTCGGGCCGTAGCGGGCGCAGATCTCATCAAGCCGATCCTTGACATCGACATCTTCTCCATCCCGACCGGTCGTGAGGTCAGCCCACCAAAGGACACCGTGTGCATGGCCAACGTCAATCGGATCGAACAAAGCCGAATCGTTGATCCCAAACTCATCGAAAAGTGCAAGACTCAACCCGCGCTCTTCAGCTTCAACCGTGCTTGCCGTGTGATGCGCAACAAGGTGACACACCAACCTCGAAAACCCCATATCAGCAAGAAACCGGGCACCATCGATCGGATGAAAACCGATCATTGGGTAGGCATATCCGATATCATGCAGAGCAGCCGCTGTCATTACATCTGCGCGCAGATGTGGAGATAGCATGCGTGCGTTTAGAGCTACCTTACGCCCAACCGCCGACGAGTGGATCCGACGTCGCACAGGCAATGAGGCCAGAAGGTCCTCGAAAACTCCATGTGTTCCGTGCTCCACAATCCAATTGTACCCGATCCGCCGAAGAAGCCGCATTGGCCACTAACGCGAGCCATACTTACATACAACATCGAAGCCTGCCAAAGGGCGTCGTAGATAGTTCAGCACAATCCGTAAACACGATTGACGAAGCATGGCAATATGAAACAACCGTCCGCCGACCCGTGATCATTGGGCCTCAAACCCGCCACGCTCAAATACAGCTAAGATGGCATCGATAGCAGGGGCGTCGGAGGCCTCACCAAGCTGCCTTACTATCCGAAGCACCTCGAGCCGACCGCACTGTTCACTCAAAGATGTCAGCGCTCGCAAATCAATTGCCACTTCCGGCAAGTTCAGTGTCGCGCGCTCGACTAGTGCCGAGACATGCAGGCTAATCGCTTCCGCAAACCTATCTTGAGCGCTCCGCAGCAAGCCGAGCTGACTATTAGTCGCCGCGATTCCGGCACGATCGCCGATCTCTGTCCGAATTCCAAGCGCCTGTAGGTAGAGCGCTTCCGCGTCGACAAGTTCACCTCGAGCCTGCAGTAGAATTCCCAGTTCCTGTGCGCACTCGGCAACTCCGTGCACATCTCCGGCTACATTCGCCAGCTCAAGGGCCTTCCGTACAAGTTCCTCTGCCTTTGCGGAATCACCTTCGTCCCGAGCCAAGATGCCAAGCTGATGGTAATCGACATTGAGGCCAACTTCGCCATATCGGTTCCTCATCTCTAAGGCCATCGTGTACAAGCGCCGAGCTTCGACGTAATCCCGTGAATCATGGGCAAGTTTCCCAAGCTGATGATAGGTGGCGGCAGCGTCTCTTTCGTTTCCTGTGTTTTCATGAACCTCAAGTGACCGCCGGTAGAAAAGTTCCGCCTCAGCAAGATTCCCCCGGCGATGCGCGATCATTCCCAGCTGGTGGTACTCGGTGGCCGCCCTAGTGACATGGCCCAGCCTCTCGTTGATCTCGAGTGCACGCCGAAAGAATCGCTCGGCTTCGGTCAGGTCTCCTTTCAATTGAGCGACAATACCCAACTGGTGATAACTTCCGGCGGCAGAGCCTCCATCACCGAGCTCCTCATGGATAGCAAGGGACCGTCGATACTGATCTTCTGCCTCGTCGTAGTCGCCGCGATCTTGCGCGAGCATTCCCAAGAGATGGTAGCCATTTGACGAGCTCAAACGATCATCAAGACGTTCGGTAATACGCAGTGCGAGACGGCACAACTCGACCGCGTCAAGCGGTAGCCCCCGAGCATGCTTTAGTAGCGCAAGGTTTCCATAGCAATTAGCGATCCCGCGCTCGTCATTCAGTTCTTGGAAGATTCTCAACGCCGCCAAGCAATGCGCCTCCGCCGTATCGAAATTCCCCTTTCTATGATCCAGTCGACCGTGATTGAGCAGCCACTCGGCACGACGCGGATCGTCCTCGGGAAGGTCCCGCAGCGTTTCATCAACCAGCATTGCTTCTCTGCCCCATGCGCCCCGCTTATCGAGCTGAGGAGCGATAATCCTTGACATTTCCATCGCATCGTCGACTCGACCTGCGGTTAGGAAGTGGTGCCTGGCCTCAAAGAGGCTCTCCACCGTGTCCTCGGATGAACAGCGACCCGAACTTACCAGTGTCACCCAAAAATGCGCGGCCAGTACGTGTGCGGATGCAATTTGCTCATATCCGAGCTCGTCTCGAGACCATATTCTTTGGAGTTCACTGGCGGTCCATCGATGCACCATGACCGTATGGTCACTATCGTCGAGCTGAAGCAAGGTCGACGACACAAGAACTTCAAGGATGCCGCCAAATTCGCGTGAAGAACCTGCCCTTTCTGCTACCCAGACCTTGAAGTCTTCGACGCGAACAGGTCTGCGGTAAACGCTGAGCAAGCGCAATGTTGTCTCTGCATTAGTGACAGTCCGGACAAAGTCCAGGAGTTCAGGCAGCACCACATCATCGGCCGCCATAGTTATCGCATCAGCAAGGGCCTGATCGAGATCCCTTTCCGCTGCGAGCCATTCGATAGCGCCGCCTCCGAGTATCTGCGCAACTTGGTCGGTGAGCCGCCTGGTAATGTCGGGGAAGCGGCCTCGACCATGGTCGATCAGGGCGTCCAAGTATTCGAGGGTTCGCGGATGTCCCCCCACGACTCGCCAGATTCGCTCGAGTTCAGCATCTTCAAGAGTGTCTAGTCTCGGCAATCCCCAGACGAACTTCAGGGTTTCGGCCATAGTGAGAGGGCCGAGGCGCCGCTGCCAAAGGGTCTGCTCGAAATTCCGAGGAAGCCTGAACGCATACCTGCTTGTGATGAGCAGTCTTGTCTGACCGGGATCAGCCAGAATCACGGCCAGTAGTTCTGCGACATCATTGTCTCGCACCGATCGGCTACCGTCACCCGATATTTCAGAGAGATTGTCGTCGAAATTGTCGAGCACAATTATCAATGCCTGGTGTTCCAGCAGATGCTGCCGTAACAGTAGCCACCGATCTTTCCACGGCACGTCGCTCTGGGTGGCTAGCCGAGTAGCGCGAAATGGGAGGTTTTCTGTCTGGCCAGCAATTACCATTGACCTTCTAGCCGGTCCAGCAATTTCGGCCAAGATCTGATCAACGTTGGTAACACCGATGATCGTCGCTACAAGCGCATCACGGTTTCGATCAACTGATTGACGCAAAGCCTCTGCGGCGAGACTTGTTTTTCCAATACCTCCGAGCCCCTGTAACAGCACGCCGAACCATTCGACATCCGTGCGACCAAATAGGATTCTCGGAATCCGATGCTGCTCAGTCCGACGGCCCACGAAATCCCCGGGTGATCGAGCCAGCAGTCCCTGGAGAGAGACGGGTATCTCCAGGCGATCCGTCATGACAGTTCGGCCAAAATCACCAATTGGCGTGGCTGGTTGCTCGGTCAGCACTGTGACGGCGGCCCACTCATCCAACTCGGCGATCTCAAGGTCACGCGGGTCCGATGAACTCCTCAACTCCTGATGGACCTCTCTGCGTGCCTCTACAACAGCAGCGACAACGTCCGCAGTCCCGCCACGTGCAAGATTCTTGTAGGTACGTGCGAACAGTCTCGTGGCGTACCGATCAGTAACCGATGTTTCGGTTCCGATCACGGCTGCTGCCCCGTTCGCCGCCAGCGCCTCCGCGAACGACGCCGCACCGTTGGCGGCTGGAACGTCGGTGTAACAGGCTGCCAAGGCGATCACCGCCGGCATACATCCAGCCGGGACCGCCTCGTCAAGGAGCTGCTGCGCGGTCACTGGTCGAGCTTCGCCTTCGTCTGTTTCGAGTACGAGAATGCCCGGACCACCGTGGCCGGACAGATGCAAGACGTGCACATCTCCCGCGGATAGGGCCTCCCGAATGGCGCTTGTGGTCGCGAATGGCACTACTCGGACCTCAGCATGCCTTCCGCGAGCTTCACGCACCGCCCTGTGGATCATGCGAAGCTCACGCTCGTAGTCGAGCATGATCCCGCCTCCAGCTGAGGGAGCGGAAATTCCGACCACGATGCGTAAAGGCCCTCCGACTGGTCGTGCCCTTCCAGCTGGAACTTTACGATAGACCGAAACCAATCTATGCAATGCCAGGGGCACATGGGCGACAGGGTCTGGCATAGACTCCCATGGGAGTTGCGTGAACATTGATGTCGCCCTGATTGCAATTCGTACCGGTATGTTGGACGCCTTTGCCCGCTCCATCACCGCAGCTAAAGTTTGTGCCAGGCGACTCGGAAGAAATGACTGAGCGAGTAGAGATCCGGCCCGACGTAGAGAAACCGCAATCATCGATCGATTCCGCAAGAGGATAGGGTCCGGATCACCAGCCAGTGTCATCCGATGAGTTCCAGCCCGAGCGCGGGCAATTCGCACTTCCTCGAGTGCCTGCGCAATTCCGAAGGTGATGCCCTGGTGAGGAGAACTAACGTCGATGCCATCACCCAATAGCCTTACTGAGACTGCATCGATTTCGAACTCAAGGTCGATTTGTGCATTGGGCCGCTCAAAGTCATCCAGTACCCGCGGGGCATGCCAGCCGTCTACCTCGTCTAGTAGCGGCCCTAGATCCTCGACTCGGGCTAACCAAACAGAGTCCCGGAACCATCCGTCCGTGGAGTTGTATCGGGCAGAGACGATGCCGACAATGGCGCCATCCGCCAATCGGATGACCGGTGCGCCGCTCATTCCACGCAGAACGTCACTTGATTGAACCCTGGCCAGCGCCACGGAATCCTCTCGCATCGCACTGCCAGCCCAAATTCCCAACGCATCCACGGCCCGGAGGGGCGCCCGACTCGGATCGTCCAAGAGTCCGTGTCCGGTAATCACGACGCGATCACCGATCGTCTGCGAGGCGCTTGCGGCCAGCCTTGATTCGCAGTCGGGTAGCGCCTCGTGACGCACGAGAACCGCCAAGTCGTGAACTGCGTCAACGGCAACCGCATCCGCAGGGACCGGGCCGGCCATTCCCGCTCTGAGGGAATCCACCAGGACCCTGTCGCCAACGACACCTTCCCCGCCGGCGTCGACCAGCACGTGCCAAGCCGTCACCAAGACCGATCCGCCCACCTGAAAACAAGTGCCAGAAGGCGACCCGTTTGCATCCAAGACACGCCCAAGGAAGCCCGGGATCCCTCTTCCGGTCGGCACGACCATACCTATGTTCGATTGGCCGGCTGACTCAAGGGCGGCTTCGATCCTGGGTACGTCAACGTCACACGGAGCGCGGCTTGCGCTTCTACACCTGCCACAATCACTCCACCAGACGCCGTGAACGACAGACCGAACTCGACGGTCAACTCCTGGGGGGCGACGCCCTTACGTCCCAGCGACGACATGGTGGTTGCGACCTTCCCAGCGATCGACTCAATTGCCGTCCCCGCTGTATCGAATGCATCCAACACCGCCTCGGTTGCCCTCGCAGCGCGACTACCGGATGTCAGCTCTGAGCCCGCAACGCCAGGCTTCGTTTCTATGAAGAGCTCGACACCGTCGACCTGCATCGGCACTACAGCCACAGTTCCCCCAACGGATAGCCCGATCTAGCGCACAGAGCCAAGGTAGCCGTCAGGATCCGATGTAGCCATTTGAGTCCACCGGGTCGCCGGTCGGCGGTGGTGGTGGTGGGCAGCTGCGCGAGTGCGGACTTGACGACGCTGATTTGGTCTGCCACGTTATGATCGGATCCCTCGTTGCCCGGGCGCAGCAGCATCGGCCAACGGTTCACCGGTGCCGCCGGCGCCATGGTCGGTGAACAGGAGAAGGTGCGGCCACTCCTTCTCGGAGTGCGCGGTGACCAGGGTGGCGTCCACATCGACTACCAACGGTGTCCTCGCCGACCGTTCGTGGTTCGGCGCCGCCGACCCGGCCAGCTTCCACGCCCGGGCGCGGGCCGCGGCCCGGGCCGTGTCGATAGCTTGAGCGCCGCGGGTGCGTCCACCGCGAGGGTGTCGATCAGCCGGGACACCGTCGGGTCGGAAGCCACCTTGCCCGAACACGGCGGGTTCGGCCCGCAACTGGGCGATGTCGGCCAGGCAGTCACCGCCGATCGCCAGCGAGACCGCTAGCCGGCGTGGGATACCACCCGCTTGCCGATGGCATCGACTCGGAGGGCCGGGTGCAGCCCCGGTAGACCCCTGCATCAGCCTGGATCCACCGCATGAATGGTGTTGATTCAGAGCGTCTTTGACGGCAGATGGCCTCTGGTCAGGCAAAATAGTGATTGCTGAAGTCCCCATTGGCCTCCCGAGAAAGCCATCCGCCAAGTGCAACTATCCCAGATCCCGAAGGTCACGTCCAAGTTCGACGAGGGCAACCTGATCGCCCAGGCCGGGCTGGATCCGGTCATGCAACTCGCCCGCCGGGCCGGCCTGGGCGGGCGGGTCGCGACGAAGGTCATGGTGCCCGGCCCGGCCGGCCACGACACGGCCGGGAAGGTGTCCTCGATCGTGGCCGGGATGATCGCCGGCGCGGACAGCATCGACGACGTGGACGTGCTCCGCGAGGGCGCGGTCCGCAAGGTGCTGCCCGGGGTGTACACCCCGTCCACGTTGGGCACGTTCCTGCGGGCATTCACGTTCGGCCAGGTCCAGCAGTTGACCGCGGCCGCCGGCGGTCTGCTGGCCGGACTCGCCGCCCTGGTCGTGTTGCTGGCCGGCGCGACCGGGCATCGGGACGCGGTGACCTGGGTGGACGTCGACAACACCCATGCGCGAGACGCACGGCTACGCCAAGCAGGGCGTGGCCTGGGGGTACAACAAGGTCAAAGGGCTCAACGCGTTGCTCGCGGTGGCCTCCACCCGGGCACGCCCCGATCGTGGTGGGGCAGGTGCTGCGCGGCGGGCCAGTGCGTCCGGGGTGATCCGATGCCAGCGGACTCGGCGTTCTACACGCACAAGATCGTCGCCGCCATTGTGCGGAGCATGGCGCAGTTCTCCATTACCGCACGGATGGACAAGGCGATCGAGAAGGCCATCGCCGCGATCCCGGACAAGGCGTGGATCTCGATCAAGTATCCGCAGGCGATCTTCGACGAAGAGCAGCAACGGTGGATCTCCGACGCGCAGGTCGCCGAGACCACCTACGCCGCGTTCCGGTCATTGTCCCGCAGGCATCACGCCGGCTGATCGTGCGGCGGGTCAAACGCCTCAACCCGGCCAGCGTCGGCGAAGAACAGACGAGCCTGTTCAAGCTCTACCGCTACCACGCGGTGTTCACCAACTCGCCCGCGCCGATGCTGACCGCCGAGGCCGAGCACCGTGATCACGCAATCGTCGAACAGGTCATCAGTGACCTGAAAAACAGTGCCCTGGCGCACTTCTCCGGGCAGATCAACGCGAACGCGGCCTGGCTGGTCTGCGCGGTCATCGCCTACAACCCGACCCGCGCCACCGGAGTACTGGCCGGCGGCAAGTTCGCCAAAGCCCGCACGAGCACGATGCGGGCCAAGCTGATCGCGATCCCGGCCCGGATCGCCATCACCGGACGGGCCACCATCCTGCACCTGCCCGAGCACCATCGGCATCAGCAACCACTCCCGAAAATCCTGGACACCGTTCAGGCCCCACCACAAGCGGCCTGACCCACCCCGGCCAGCCGGCCACGATCAGCACGACCCGGACACCCCGACACCACCGGTCGGGCGGCCCCAGCTACCCGCAACCAGATCTGGCTCCGACCAAGATCAAATATCAGACCTCATGATCAACATCCGACGACGCGGTGGATCGAGGATCAGAAAGGTGCTCCTGGTTCTGGTTCGATTGGTCCCTTAGCAGACCTATCTTCCCAGTTCAGAGCACCTTTCGTCATGATCAACACCCCACCGGCCCAGAAAAAATGCGACGAAGCCGGCAGGTTAGGCAGATCCGCGCTCGCGACCAAGGGCTCAGCCGTTTTGCATGTGAGATGACGGCACGCGATCGTAGCGTGTCGGGCCTCTGATCAAGCCGGGTCGCCCGAACGGGGGCAGGCGGTCGATGAGCCGCTAATCGACGTTCACCCCGTAGTCGCGGGCCAAGCCTGCGAGACCGTCGGACCACCCCTGGCCGACGGCTCGCAGGCGCCAGCTGCCGTTGCGAAGGTAGATCTCGCCCCAAACGAGCGCACTCACCCGGGCCGCGTCGGCGGGGCGGAACTGGAAATCGGTCCCGCCCCCAGGCTGACGCAGCACGGCGGTGGCATCAGCCATGGTGTTGCCGTCGCCCGCGCTGACGACGACGACGACGCGTTCGCACCGCTGCGGCAGCAGGTCAGTTGATACGCTTGCGCTGTTGCCGGTGAGCATCACAGCACCGTCCGCGCTCCGGGGATTGTTGTAGAAGACGAAGTCCTCATCCCGGCCAACCCGTCCGTTCGCTTCGACGAGGAGCACGGACAGGTCTGCGTTGCGAGCCAGCAGGTCCACTTGAATTTGCCGCTCGCCGAGTGGCGCGTTCTGGCCAGCAATCAACTCTTGCCGCTCCGTCGCAATCTGGGGAGGCGGCACGGTGTCCGAGGTAGCGTGGTCGGCTGGCGACGAGTCGGAGCTGGACCCAGCCTCGCCATCGGTGTCCAGCGTGTAATCCGCCTCAAGCGAACCCGTCAACTCGATCGGCTCGACCGGTTGGAGCTTGCTTGGGTCCTTGCTGATTCGAGCTTCGAGATGCCGGAGGCAATCCACGGTGTTGACCCGCGCAAGATCGATGCCGAGGAACCGCTCGCGGCTCGTCACGATGGCTACCAGGCAGCGGCGAACCTGCTGGCCTGTGGCCGGGTCTGTTCCGTTCACGTATCCGTTGAGCACGACAGTACGGATTACGCCTGCACGGTCGGCCTCGAGAACCTCGTGCACGACCCGCAGGGCGGTCTGTCGCACCACCTCGGTGTAGATGCTGCGGACCTGCGCGGCCGGTCGAGCGGTCGGGCTGATCGTGTCGGAACTCTTCACGTACTTGAAGGCCTTCTCGGCCGGCACGACATCCATCGGCGGCAACTCGTACTCGATCGCGAGATGACCGGACCCGGACGCGTACGCCAGGCGCCACGAGTGCGGGAAACCGTCCGGGTATTCGGCCGCCTCCAACACGAGGTCCAGGTAGCGGACGACGGCCCCCGGTTGACGCGCCGCCAGGGAGCGCTGCAGCGCGCTGATCTCCTCGACATGCTGTCGGTGTTCTTGCGCCTGCCGAGCGACGGCCGCCTCGTGGCGGCGGCGTGCGTCCTCCAGACGCAGGGAATGTTGTTGGGCCGCGGCGTGGTAGTTGTTCAGCGCTTGTTGGTACTCGGCCCGACCCTGCTCGGCCCGGGCAGCATGCTTCGAGGCGGCGAACACACGACCCAGGGCCGAAGGACCCTCAACTGCGAAGTCGGCCTCGTTGGGGGGCGTCGGCGGCGGCCCGACGGTCCCCGGGTCGAACCGCGCGTACGCCGGCGGTCGCTTGAGAACTTCGAGATCCAGGAAGTCGTCGACGTCGAGCGTCGCCGCGAGGACGCCCTGCAAAGTCTCGACCTGGTGCTCAAGTTGCTCCGTCTCCTCCGCGGCCTCCCGAACTCGGTCCTCCGCGTACATCCGGTCCCTGAGCTTCTGGTCCTGGATTGCGGCGCGGGAACGTGCTGCGGCCGCCCGCTCCGCGTCCCGCTGGGCTTTGGCGGCGGCTCGTGCTCGCCGCTGCCGGTCCCGTTCGGCTTCCCGCTGGATTTGCACGAGCGTGGCGACGACTCCGCGTCGACGGGCCATAGGTCTCCCCCTCCTACCGGCTCAGATCGACGCCGGGACGCTTGTGTTCAGGCTGCTGCGCTTGACTCTGCCGCCATTCCGGAGCTTCGGCTATCTCATGGAACTCGACCACGTGGTTCGTCCCGACCTTCTCAAGCGCGGCCTGTACCTCGGGGAGGCTCACTCGAAAGAATTCACGCCGGCGGTTGACCCGGTTGACCCGCTGCTGGTCGAACTCCCGATGAAGTGCCGTTTCCAGCGCGACGGCGTCGTGGCTGAAGATCAGCGCGTGGACGTCGAACTTGAAGGGCACCGACGCGCTTCCCAGTTCGAACACCCTTTGCATTGGGTCCTCGCGGCGCGTCATGCCGATCTTGACGACCCGATCGCCGAAGGCGCCCACGTTGGAAATGACGTAGACGTAACCGACCCGGGTGTTCGCCGCCATATCCTCCACATCCACGATATTCTCCGCAATCTCTGCGAGTCGTTCGCGCGCTTCCATCTCCGCGGCCTCGTCGCCGCTCACCCGAGCTCGATCGAGGAGGCTCTGGTAATGCGCCTGCTCCTTGAGGAGATCCTTCTTTCGCTTCTTGAATTCCTCTTGCGCCTTGGCCTCCTCGCGCTGACGCTGCCGTTCCTCCCGCGCGTCTTCTTTTTCCTGCTCGACCCGAAGGTGATGATCCGCGGTCAGCTGGAGTTCCTCCAAGCGCAGCGCGTGATAGGTCTCGTCGATCGCGCCGCCCATCGTGATGCCGTTCTTCACGATGGCCTCACGGGTCCGCTCCAACCGCTTTCTCGCAGTGTCGATCGTGTGCGCGCGGACGGTGCGGACGCAATTGTCGGCCTCAATGTTGTACGTGCGCAGCATCAGGTCGCTGAACTGACGAACGAGCGCGGCCCCTTCCTTCAGCGATCCGTTCACCATCCAGCCGGACTTGCCGCGGACGGCCGTCCGCTTGCTGATCGCTTCCTTGATCTGCGCACGGAGGCCGTCCAGACGCTTCTTCGACGCCACGACGTCGTCGAGTGGGTGCCGGAACTGGTAGTAGCCCACTTCCTGGAGCAGCCTGAGCTCGTCCGTCTCGACGATCGATTCGCGCGCCTCGCGTGCCTGCCGTTCGAGTGCGTGGACCTCCTGGAGCAACGTGTCCCGGCGGCGGGACAGCCGCTCCAGTTCCGACTGCACGGGCTCAAGGTCCGGTTCAGGCAGCGTCGGGACCGTCGGGGCGGCTGGCTGATCGGGCTCCTCGGCGTCGACGTTGACCCCATACTCGCGGGCCAGCCCAGCCAGGCCGGCCGCCCATCCCTGGCCGACCGCGCGAACCCGCCATCCACCTCCGCGGCGGTAGACCTCGACCAGAACCGCGGTCGGGAGGCCGGACAGACCAGACGGCGCGAAGGTGAGCATCTCGTCGCTCTCCACCAGAACCGTCAGGTGAGCGAGCTGGCTTTCACCGTCGCTGTTCGCCGCGACAATGATTCGCTCGGCGCCCGCAGGAACCAGACGTAGGTCGAGGCTCAGACCCTGTTCGGTGAGCGTGACACTGCCGCTCGGGTGGCGAGGAGCGTTGTAGAAGACGAAGTCGGCGTCTCCCTTCACCCGCCCTCGATCGTCGAGCAGCAGGGCGACGATGTCGACTGGCGATCGTCCGGGCTGCAGGCGCACCGTGACGGTGGCGCCGGCGAGGGGCACATTCTGGCCGGCTGTCAGCTGCATGTGCCTCGTTGCTGCCCTTCGACGAAATGAGAACTTCCGGGCACTTGCCTGGTACGACTGGCAAGCCGACGACCGCGGTGACGCGATGACCGACGGCAGGAATCGTTATCGCCGGACAACCGAAGCGACGGATTCCGCATGTCCTCATGCCCCCGGCAAGAAACATGCCAGCCGCCCCGAGCATCGGCAACTTCTGACTGCACCTCGAAGACCACCGGCTTGTGCAGCCACGTCAACCACTGGTCCACGAACCGCGAGACGAGCGATTCAAGCACCAATTTCAGATCTGCGTCCAAGGCCAAGAGCGGCAGAATCTACACCTCTTGCACCGCCTCGCCGGAGGCTCGGGGTCATGATCGTTAACTCACGGGCTCCGACACCACATATGTGGCGTGGTGATGAGCCTGGCCAAGATGGCGTCGGTCGACTATCTGGTCGATCACGTCGCCGCCGGCGACGGCCGCGCCAGCGATGTGGGGGCGTCGCCGTTGACGCGGTACTACACGGCTGATGGGTATCCGCCGGGCACCTGGCTGGGGTCCGGGATGGCCGCGCTCGGCGCGGTCGACCGATCAGGCTCGGAGGTGACCGAGGTCCAGCTGCGGTCGTTGTTCGAGGACGCCCGCAACCCGTTCACCGGCGAGCGGCTGGGCCGGCCGCCGGCGAAGTACCCGACCCGGCAGGAGCGGATCGACCGGCGGGTCGCCAAGCTCCCCGACTCCCTGACCGTCGAGGTCCGCGCAGGCCTGGTCGAGAAGATCACCTCCGAGGAGAAGGAGACCAAGACCAGAACCGCGGTCGCCGGCTTCGACCTGACGTTCAGCGTGCCCAAGTCCGTGTCCGCACTGTGGGCGCTCGCGCCGGCGCCGATGCAGGAGCAGCTGTACCTGGCGCACCGGGCCGCCCTGGCCGCCACCCTGGACCTGCTCGAGGCCGAAGCGGTGTTCACCAGGCTCGGCAGCCACGGGGTCCGCCGGGTCCGCGGCGCGGGGCTGATCGCGGCTGCGTTCGACCACTGGGACTCCCGCAAGGGCGACCCACAGCTGCACACCCACGTCACCGTCGCCAACCGCGTCCAGGGGCCGGACGGCAAGTGGCGCACCCTGGACGCCGCCATCCTGCACAAGGCAGCCGTCGCCTACTCGGAGACCTACGACCTGCTGCTGGCCGACGAGATAACCCGCCGCACCGGCCTGACCTGGGACCGCCGGGAACGGCAGGCCGGTAGCAACCGCCGCGCCGGCCGCGAACTCACTCCGGTGCCGGACGCGCTGATCGCCGTCTACTCGCAACGATCCGCGGACATCGAGGCCGCTGTCGACACAGCAATCGCGAAGGTGGTGCTGCGCACCGGCCGCCGCCCGGACACGAACGCGGTCAACCGGATCCGTCAGCACCTGACCCTGGCCACCCGCGACCGCAAGCACGCCCCCAACCTCACCGAATCGGTGGATGGCTGGCGCACCGTCGCCGCCGACGTCCTCGACCAGGACCCCACCATTTGGGCCAACACGGTCACCGACACCCCAGATCCGGCGACCCTATCGGACAGCGCGGGCCTGGCCGACGAGGACGCCGAAGCGATCGCCCTGTGTGTCGTCGACGCCGTCTCCACCGCCAGGTCGACGTGGACCCGGTGGAACCTGACCGCGGAGACGATGCGGCAACTCGCCGCCCGCGGCTGCCAGTACCGCACCACCGAGGACGCCGTGCAGGTGCGGGATCGGATCGTCGCGGCGGCCGAGCGGCTGTCGGTGTCGCTGACGCCGCCGGAGTTGACGCCCACCCCGGAGCCGCTGCGTGAGGCGGACGGCGCCAGCCCGTTCAGCCCGCCGGACGTGTTCACCTCCGCCGCGGTGCTGGACGCCGAGGACCAGCTGCTGCGCCTGCAGGACGACCGGACAGGCCCGGCCGCCGACCAGGATCGGTCCGACCGGGTCGCCGCCCAGGACCTGCCCGGCCGCGACTACGCGTTGGCGCCGGAGGACCAACGGCCCGCCGCGGTGCAGATCGCCACGTCGGGGTGGGTGGTCGAGGTGCTGGTCGGGCCGGCCGGCACCGGCAAGACGACCACCATGGCCGGCGTCCGCGCGATGTGGGAGGCCGAGCACGGCCCCGGCACCGTCGTCGGGTTGGCGCCCTCCGCGATGGCCGCCCAGGTCCTGGCCGCGGATCTGGGGATCGTCACCGACAACACCGCGCAATGGCTGGCCCAGCAGGACCAGCAGGAACGTCGGGAGCGTCGCATCGCCGTGCTGACCCGGGCCCTGCATCGGGCCGATCACCCGAACCGGATCCAGGGGCTCCGGGCGGCACTGGACCGGCTGACCAGCGAATACGACCGGTGGTGGCTCCGCCCGGGGCAACTGCTCATCGTCGACGAGGCCGGGATGGCCGGCACCTTCACCCTCGCCCAGCTGGCCAGGCAGGCCGCCGACGCCGGCGCGAAGCTGCTGCTCGTCGGCGATCCCTGCCAACTGTCCGCGGTGGAGACCGGCGGCGCGTTCGGGCTGCTGTGCGCCCGACACCCGAACCCGCCGACCCTGTCCCAGGTTCACCGGTTCATCAACCCGGACGGCACCCGCCGCGCCTGGGAAGAGGACGCCGCCGACCGCCTCCGCAGCGGCGACCCCACCGCCCTGGCGGACTACCAGCAACACCACCGGATCCAGTCCGGCGACCAGGAACAGATGACCGACGCCGCCTACACCGCCTGGCTGCAGGATGTCCGCGGCGGCCGGGCCAGCGTGCTCATCGCCGCCGACAACGACACCGTGGTGCAGCTCAACCAGCGGGCCCGCACCGACCTCGTCGGCAATGGGCTGGTCGACGACAGCAGCACCGTGCCGGTGCGTAACGGGTTGTCGGTGAGCGCCGGCGACGTCGTCGTCACCCGGCGCATCGACCGCACCCAAACTGACGGCACCACCGACCCCGTTCCCGCGGCCGGACGGTTGGGTGATGGTTTCGTCCGCAACGGCCAACGCTGGCAGGTGCAGCGAGCGCACCGGGACGGGTCGCTGACCGTCCGACTGCTGGACGCCGGCCGGCCCGGCACGGTGCCCGTCACCCTGTCCGCCGGGTACGTCCGCGAGCACGTCGACCTCGGATATGCGACCACCGCGCACCGCGCCCAGGGCATCACCGTCGACACCAGCCATGTGCTGGCCGACGCCCTGACCCAGCGAGAACCTTTCTACGTCGCAATGACCCGCGGACGGTACGCCAACCACGCCTACCTGGTGCTGGATCCGGCCACCACGCTGCGGGACCGGCTGGCCCATCCGGTCGGCGGCCCGGCGGATCAGGACGCCTTCACCACCCAGGAACTCGCCGACGCGATCACCAATCATTCCGGCGCCGACACCTCTGCCCACGAGGCGATCCGGACCGTACAGGACCAGGCCGTGTCGATCCGGCAGCTCGCCGACGAGGTCGACGCGATCGCCGGCTACGCCCACGACCTGGCCGCCGGCGACCTGCTCCTGACAGTCCTGGGCCATCACCCAGCGGTGCGGGCAATTCTGGACGATGACCATTTCCCGGACCTGGTCCTGGTCATCCGGCACGCCCATGCCAAGGGCGTCGACATCGCCCGGGAATTACCGGTCATCGTCGGTTCCCGCCGCCGCGAATCCCTCACCGCGGACAATCTCACTACTGCCATTCGCAGCTATTTGCGCACCCGTGCGCCGGCGGGGCGGCCGGCCTTGGCCGCCGGCCTCATCGTGGACGCGACCGCCGGATTGACGGACCCGGAAATGGTGGGCGCGATCCGCAAACGGCTTGAATTGATCGAGCAACGCGCCGACACGTTGGCCGTCGAAGCGATCAATGCACCGCACCCGTGGATGAACGCCATTCCTGGGTCGATCCCGCACGACCGACGTATGGCGGTTGTGCGCATTCTAGCTGCCTATCGTGAGCGCTGGAATATTACCGACCCGACGCCACTGGGCCATCAGCCCGACAAATTCGCGCATTCCGCGCAGCACGCCGACCATCGACGGCTCTCAGAAATGCTTCGCGGAATTGCTGCCGATTCGAAGGTCCGGGTCGCACCTGATCTCGACCAATCAGCACGCCAGCCGGACCGAACTCTGTAACGGGCGGCATTCGGCCATTCCGAGTCTCGCCATGGGACCGGACCGGAGGGTTTGCCCGCTGCGCTCAACCGGTCGGGCCACCACCGTTCAGTGCCGTCGATAACTCACCGGTTCCGACGGCACTGGATGGTGGCGTCATCCGGCGCCGGCGAACCAGGTGCCGAATGGCCAACGGCACCGGGAAGCCGAAACGAATGCCCCAAGAATGGGAGAGTCCACATGTCCGCACGCATCACCATTGACGGCAACCTGACCGCCGACCCCGATTTCGGGGTCAGCAACGCCGGCACCAGCTGGGCGCACCTGCGGGTCGCCAGCCACGAGCGGGTCAAGCGCAACGGGGAATGGGAATCCACCGACCCCGAATTCTTCAACGTCACCCTCTTCGGAAAGGCCGCCGAGGACGCCGGCGACCATCTGCACAAGGGCGACCGGGTCACCGTCGAAGGCCGGCCCGAACTGGAAATGTTCGACCGCCGCGACGGATCCACCGGCGCCACGATCAAGGTCTACGCCCGCATCGTCACCCTCGCCGACGACCGCACCACCGACACGCAGCGAACCCGGGCCGACCGCGCCGCCGAGCAGGACACGACGCCGACGATCCACCACACCGGCGAGGCCACCTCGGTTGTCGGCGTCGGTCGGACCGCGACCGCGTTGCATCGCACCCTCAAGGACCACGGCTTCCGCTGGTCCACCGCCAGCACCAGCTGGAACCTGCCCAAGGACATGGACGAGCACACCCGGGCCGCCCGGGTCAGCGAAGTGCTGTCCGTCTTCCGCGAGAACGGCCGCGACATCCCGGTCGTCGACCAGCCCGCGCCCGGCACTACCCGCCCACCGGTAACGGCCGGGGTCGCTCCCTCGCCCGCTCCCGAGCAGGCCGTGAGCAACGGACGGTCGCTGTGACCACCACGCCGGTGAACGGCTTCGACCAGCAAGCAGCGGTCGACGAGTCCGACCGGCACCGGTACTTCGCCGCCAACGTGCAGCAGATCCTGCGGGAGGACTACCGGCTCCGCGGCGATGAGGCCGACCTCGCGTTCGGCCGCTACCTGCGCCGGCAGACCAGATGGGTCACCCCGGACGAGGCCGCCTACGACGCCTACCGGTGGTGGACGCCCACCGTCGAACCATCGGTGGTGCTGGCCCGGGAGGCCGAGCAGCGCGTCCACGCCCGGATGGCCACCGCCACGGACCTGGACCTGACCGAACCCCGGGAAACCGAGGCGATTCTGATCAGTGAGGATGCCGATCTCACCCGGGCCGACTACGTGGAGGCCGACCTCGCCGCCGCCGAATCGGCGCTGTCCCTGATCCGACAGCAGGGCCGACGCGGCGGATTCACCGCCGAGCACGTCGAACTCGCCGGCCACCTCAAGCAGATGCTCGATGAGTCAGCCCTGTGGGACACGATCGTCCCGGACGACACCATCGCCGGCGACGGCACCGAGCCGGCCGAACTCGAACCGGCGCTGCGGCCGGACACGGTCCGGCCGGTCGACGACTGGGACGACATGATCGTCATCGACGCTGCGTTCGCCGGCACCACCATCACCGTGATGCGTCCACCCGGCCTCGTGGACTCGTCCAGCTACGTGTTCATGACCCTGGAGCCCGGCAAGCGCAGCATCATGCAGGCCGCCGACCTGACGACGATGGGCAGGATCGCCGCCGGCGACCGCCGGCCCGAACCCAGCCGCGTCGACGAATACGAACGGCTCGGCAAGCAGGTCCGCAACCACCTCGTCGGACTCGTCGACGCCGTCGCCGACCCCCGCGAACTCCGCACCGAACAGGAGAGCCGGCGGCTCCATGCCGCGCAGGCCAGCCTCGGATCTTCCGTGGAAGCCCCCCGCCAGCAGCAGCCGACCCGCGGGACGGGCCGGTGAGCCAACCGGCGTTCGACCCGGCAGTGTTCGGGGGCCAGCCCAGCACACCACCTGTGCCGATGGTGGTGTGCTGGGACGACCTGCCCCCCGACGAATACACCCACCAGCTCGCTGAGCTGGCCGATTGGATCGGCTGGCTCCGCAGCACCTACCGGATCCCCTCCACCGTCCTGCCGCCTTGCTGGTTCACCCATCCTGGCCTTCGCGAGGACATCGGCCACCTGTGGACCGGGTGGCTGCTGACCCGGCATCCCGACGCCGGCGTCGGCATGATCGGCTTGGACTGGGACCAACGCCGCGAAGCCGCCATCGGCCGCCTCCGCGAGGCGACCGCGATCACCGGCTGCACCGCCACCCGCCACCAGGCCGAGCCCGAGCCGGGCGCCGCGATCTCACCCTCGGTCGAGCAGCTGTGGCAGGACCACCTCGACAGCCAGACCCTGGAGCGGGTCCGTGCCGTCGCCTGGCGGGCCGCCGTCGACCAGGTCGTCGAGATCCTGCAGGCCGCCGAACTGCGGCACGAACTCGCGCCGGCCATCCTCGCCGAGACTGCCGACGACACCGCCAACGCCACCGAGGACGACCGCACCCAGCTCGCGGAGCGTCTGCGTCAAATCGCTGTCGACTCGGTCGACCGGGCCGCTCAGTCCGCGGCCGATGCCGCCCGGAGCGTTCTCGATGCACAGCAGCACGTCGCCCACGAGGGCGCGGTTGCGGTGGCCCGCGACGACCTCGCCGACCTGTTCGCCTCGGCTTCGCTGGCCGGCCAGAATCCTTCGACTGCAGAAGATCTCACCCAGAGTTGGCTCGATGCGCTGGAAATGCTGCTTCCGGCTTCGATCGCAGCCGACCGGGCCGCCGCGGCGGCCGCCGCCCGCACGGCCGCAGCTGATCAGCGAGCCGCAGCCCGCCGCCGCCATCCCGACATCGGCGGCCTCATCCCATAGGCCGATGCGGACTTCAGGTGTTTCATGATGAAACACCTGATCGATCAAGTTCCCAGGTTTCGTCGCATCGCCTGCACGAGGATGACCGACGCGGCCCGGCGGCCGAGCCGGCGAAGGTGGGGCGTCGCATCCCAGGCCGCATGTATCCGATCATGGTGCGGACGGCAGAGAGGCCAAATCTCGTCGTGGTTCTCGTTTCCGAGGCGCCGATAGTCCAAGTGGTGCAGGTCGACCGGCCGAGTCCCGCAGACAATGCACTCGGCGGGTTGGTGGGTTCGTTCCCAGTGTTCCCGGAACCAGCGGCGTTTCCGGGCGATCCAGGCAGGGCTGTTCATGTAGTCGGCGTACCAGCCGCGGCGGGCCCACCGGCTGGGCTTCCACGGCGACCCCGGTCGGGGTGGACGCATCTCAGGTCTCCTCGACCGGCTCGGCGACCACCGGCACCGCCGCGGCGCTACGACTGATCTTCGCCTCAACCGTTTCTCGGCCGGCGAGCAGCGCCTTGCGGTCCCTGCGGCGGTAGTACGCCGTCATGGTGACCAGCATCGGGTCCAGGCCCTTGTAGAACATCAGCATCGTGCCCTCGGGCAGGCCGCGGATTTCCCCGGTGTCAAGCACCGCCCTGGTGCGGGTCTGCTCGGAATAGGACCGCCCGGCCCCGAGGCCGAGCAGGCCGTCGCCCTTGCCGGTCGACGCCTGCCAGGACGTCTCGTCGCGGTCGCCGGCGATCGCGACGAAGTCACGCAGGTTCTCCGCATCGGTGACCCCGCCGAGGATGCCGGTGATCGTCGCCGAGTCCCAGATCGCCTTCGCCGCATCGCTGCCCCAGGAGCGGGCCATCTGCGACCGGGACTGGATCACCGCGATGGTCACGATCCCGGACCCGCCGTACGCGGACACGTAGGTGGGCAGCGCGGGCAGCGGCGCCCAGTTCGCGATCTCGTCCAACACCAGGGTCAGCGGCGGATCCAGCCGGGCCCGGGGTGAGTGGTCGGCCAGATCCTTGGCGGTGCGGGTGATGTCGGCGACCAGGCACTGCAGGAGCCTCGATGCCGGGTCGTCGGCCTCGGCCAGCAGGTACAGGGTGCCCCGGTCGGCGAGGAACAGGTCGGGGTTGAAGTTCTCGCCCGGTCGTGGGTCGAATCGGCGGCGGACGGCGGACAGGTCCAGTCCGGCCAGGGCCTTACCGACGCCGGCCCACACATTGCCGCGGAACTTCTCGTCTCCCTCGACGACCTGGGCGAGGGTGTCGGCCCAGCCCGGTTCGACCCGCTCCGGGCCGCCGGCGTCCCGACCGTCCAGGTCCTGCAGGATCGCGAGGGCGGAGCGGGCGGCGACCGCGGACTGGGACCACCGCCACAGTTCGTCGATGCCGGCGTTCGACCAGGCGGCGGCGTGCAGCAGGGTCTTGATGACCTTCTCCGACCAGCCCTGCCAGAACGAGGCGTCCTCCACCCCGGACGACGATCCGGCGGCCAGGACCTGGGCGCGAGCGGCGGCGACCCTTCCGTCCCGACAACCCTGGATCGGTGACCAGCGCACCACCTCGGGCAGGCCGTCCATCGACCCGTCTGTCGCGATCACCGCGACCGGGCCCGCGTCGCGCCGTTGGGTGATCGTCACCGACAGGACATCTGGGCGGGTGGAGGTGGCGACGACAGCGCCGGAGGCGTCGAGGATCCGGTTGTTCACCACGTACACGCCCTTGCCGGCGCCGGACGGGCCGAGCAGCACGACGGAGTCGCGGACGCTGGTCCACACCCGAACGCCGCGGGCGGTGCCCCAGCACCAGCCGAGTTCTTCCGGCGCGGGGCGGCCAGTCAGGGTGGGCCGCAGCTCGGGGGCGCTGTGGCGCAGCCGGTTGGACCCGACCGCTTGCCGGATCTCCCGGGATCCGGCCATGCCCGGCCGGGACGCCATCTCGGCCAGCCGGCCCCGCCGCATCACTCCGCCGCGGACCCTGACGAACCCAACCGCGCCGGCCGTCAGGAGGGCGCCCGTGACGACTGCGGTGATCCACCAGTAGGCCGGCGCGTCCGGCATCGGCGAGTCCCAGGCCTCCCCGGGATTGTCGCGAGCCGCGAGGAGCGCCCGTACCCCGGCGGTGACCGGGCCAGCGGCGAACCCGTTGCCGGTGAGCAGGCTCGCCGCCTGACCACCCACCCACAGCAGCAGGCAACCGCCGGCGACCAGCAACACCAGGCCGATCAGCGCCCAGTCCAGGTCACCCGACCGGGCCGGCGCTTTGGTTCTCGAGTTCGTCATCGTCCTTCTCCATCCAGGCGAGCCACCCCGATCCGGGCACCGCTGAATGCGGTTCCGACCAGGGATCAAACGGGGGTCGACGACTTGTTGGGGGAGGGACGCCACCCGCTGCCGACCCGGTCGGGATGATCGGCTCCCCCGCTGCGCTCCTCCGCCCGCCCACCCGACCGGCTCCGCCGCGTCCGCCGCCAAGCCTTCGGCCCATGAGCAATGACGAACCACGGCACCCGCGTCGAGACGGCCGAAGTGGGCGTGATGCCCGAAAAGCCTTGTCGGACAGGCCGCACAGCGGCCTGACTGTGGGTCGCCCCGCAGGGGCTCCCCGCCCTTCCGGCGGGCCGACCGGAGCGGTCGATGGTACGGGCTCGGGCCAAGGGCTACGGCGACGCCGCCCACTGCCGATCGGTTCGGGTGAATCCGCTCCCCCGCTGCGCTCCTCCGCGCATCCACACCGAACCGATCCGCCGCGGTCGTCATCGCGCCTTCGGCCCCTTGTCCCGACCCCCGATCACAGCCGTGATCGGCCCGCCGGAAGAACGGCTGGCCCCAGAACAACACATGCCCCAGCGCAGACCAGCAGAAGGGACACGAACGATGACCACAACCCAGCACCACGACCATCCCGAGTACCGGACGGTCCGGATCCCCGGAAGCGACGACCACGACGGCCACCACCTGCCCCCGACCCTGCAGTGGGTGTGCCCGACCTGCGGCGGGCCCCGCGGCGAGATCCGGCCGGCCATCTCCTACGACGGCTCCCGTCGCCTGGCCTGCGACGGCTGGACCAACCCCTGCGGGCACGTCGACACCTACGCCGCCGCCCGCATGGAGGCTGCCAACGCTCCCGCGAGCCGACCAACAGCGCAACAACTCCCGCCGTCCGACCGCACCTGAGTATAGGCCACCAACCGTCAGGAAGGACACCTCGTCATGGGCTACCTCGTCCGCACCGTCACCGCCATGCAGCTGCAACTCGGCGATGTCGTCATCCCCGACACCGGACCCCACCGGCACGTCACCCAGCATCGCCTGCAGGGCGCCCACCCGGTCGTCGCCGTCCAGTACGCCGAGATCCCGGGCGCCACCAGCTACTACCCACCCACCATGCCACTGCTCGTCGAGATCCCCGACGCCCCAACCGCATCAACCGCGCGGAGCCTGTGATGACCGACATCCAGGAGCATCACGCGCAGCTCCGGGCCTGGGCCAAGGGCATCTACGGCATGGAGGCGGCCGCCGAGCTGCTCATCCGCGGCTTCGACGGTCGATTCGCCGACCCGAGCTGCCCGTGGATCCATCCCACCGCGTCCGGGCACTGGATCGACTTCGAGTCCATCCCCGAACTGTCCGGTGCCCTGTCCGGCGGCGAGCAGCGCTTCCTGAAGATCGCCGCCGCCCTCGACGACGGCGAGGTCAGCGTCAACCTCGGCCGCGCCCTGGCCGGCCTGGACCGCGAACACGTCCACCTCGTCCTCGCGGCGGTCGCCCACGCCGCCGGCAGTCACCAACACAGTCGATTCATCCGCCGGCCCGACGGCACCGTCACGGTCGACCGACCCGGATCCATGTATCGCTGGGACCAACCCCCGTCCGACGACAACCCATGCCGCAAAGGTGGGCTCGATCGATGAGCGCCTACCAGGGGCGAAATCCTCTCGCCGAGGCTGTCCGCCGGGCCACCCGAAGCAAGACCGAACTGCCGCCCAGCGCCGGCCAACAGATCCTGGCCACCGTCAGCATCGCCGGAGAGCAACAACTGGCCGTGGACACCCACGGCTCTTGCAACCGCCGGGACTGGGGTGGGCACATCGCTGTCGCCACCGACAACCTGCTGATCTACCTGCACGACCAGCTCGCCGCCCGCCAGTATGCCGGCGCGTGGATGGATGCCTGGTACAACGTGTCTCGGCTTCCCGAGTCCGTCGAGACCGGACCTGCCAGCCACGGCCCGGTGATGATGGTTCGCGCCCACGGCACGGACTCCGTCGACCACGTCTTCGACACCGCCCGCAACGTCGCCCTCATCCGTATCGGCGCCCTCACCTGGCGCATCCACGACCAGACCGCCTGGGCCGGCACCGAGCAGAAGTGGCGGGAAGTGGCCGCCCTAGCCCCGTTGGTGCTGCCCATCACCCGCTACAAGCCGGTCAAGGCCGCCACGCCCGAGGCCGAACGGTCCGGTTGGCCCGAGCCCAGCGGGCCCCGCCCCAGCCTGTGACCACGGGTCGCGGGCCTCGCCACCGACTGCCAGTTGTCCACATCGTCCGACCTATCCACATTCTCGAACCCCCTGCTTGGCAGGCTTTCCGAAGGAGCCGACAGTGAGCGGCATGTACACGATCACCATCTCGGTGCCGGGCACCGACGCCGAGACCGCGCTGCGGGACGACGTCGACTCCACCGTGGACGTTCTGCGCGACGGCCTGGACGAGCACGCCGAGCCGGGCCGCAAGGTGCGGTGGGAGATCTGCTGCCCCAGCGGCCGGATCACCGCGGGGCAGATCACCGTCTACGACCCGGCGAACACCGAACGGGACGTCGTCCGGCACCTGACCACCGTCCACCAGATCCTGATCGAGGAGGCCACCGATGCTGCCCGAACCTGAACCCACCCGCGGCCGCAGGATCACCCGCTACGTCGGCAACGGCGTGCTGATCGTGCTGGGCACCGCCGCCGCCGCGGTCGTGTTGTACTTCCTGGTCATCATCGGATTCGTCGTCCTGGGCCTGCTGGCCGGCCTGTGGCTGGCCCGACTGGCCGCCCGGATGATGTCCACCATGCCCTGACCCCCGGTCAGGCCCGGTCAGGCCCGGGCCGGCGCCCACAGGTCGGCGAGCTCCTCGATCCTCGCGGTGAGGCGGCCGTCCAGCAGGTGGGTGCGACGGGCTGTGGCCGGGCCATGGACGGTCTCGCTCCTCCCGAGACCCACGGCGCCGTCGTCGCACCGGTACAGGGTGACGTGCTCGCCCCAGCTGAGGCGGTGCGTCTCGAAGTCGCCGGACCGGATGATGTCGGCGCCGTCGCCGAGGACGGTGTGCCCGCCGACCCGGAGGGCGCCGGCGACGGTGGCGGTGCCGCAGACGACGGCGTGGCCGCCGACCTGCGCCCGCCCGCTGACCCAGGCATCACCCGAGACCAGGGCGTGCCCGTGGATCCAGGCGTTCCCGTCGACGACCGCACCGCCGGTGACGGCGGCATCGCCGAACACCTGGGCGTGCCCGGCGACGCTCCCGGTGCCGGAGACGACGGCCCGGCCGAACACCCACGCATCCCCGTCGAGGACGGCCTGCTCGATGGCGGCGGCCCACCCGGACAGCACCGCGCGGCCCTGCAGCCGGGCGGTACCGCCGAGCATGGCGTGCTCCACCAGCTGGGCATGCTCGGTCACGATGACCGGGCCCAGCGCGACGGCGCTGCCGCCGATGACCGCGTGCTCGCGTACCTGGGCCCCGGCGGCCACCCGGGCGGTCGAGGCGATCGTGGTCCGGTCGTTCACCGAGGCGACGGGACGGGCCGCTGCGATACGGCGGAACAGGGTAGGCTTGAACATGGTTGTCCTCACTGGGTTTTGGCGAGATTACTCATACGTTGGTCGGTGTTGAACATCTGCTTCTCGCGGTCGGAGAGCACGGTCTGGACCCGGAACGATTTCGTCGGCAGCTTCCACAGGGCTTCGCCGACACCGGCGCCGGCGACGACGTCCCGTTCGGCCTGGGTGAGCGCGAGATCCGTGGTGGCGCGGTCGAGTTCGCCGGGGGCCTGCCGGAACACCACCCGGGTGTCGCACAGCGACAGCAGGCCCTGAGCCTTCTTGACGGCGGCGGAGTCGGCGTGGCCGACCTTGTCCGGGTCGGACAGGGCGTGCATGGCCAGGATGTTCGCGATCCCGTAGAACCGGGACAGCCGCAGGTCGGCGTTCATCCGGTCCAGCTGGGCCTCGCCGCCGATGATCCGCCACGCCTCGTCGTACACGAACAGGCGTTGTCCGAAAGCCGGATCCGACATCGTCGAGCCGACCCAGGCCGAGCAGCACAACATCACCAGCGACTGCAGCAGGTCGTCATCGCCGAGGGCGGCGGAGCCGAGGGCGATCATCGGCGCCTGCGGGTCGAACCGCAACGTCGACGGCCCGTCGAACAACCCACCCAGATGCCCGTTGATCAACGACGACAGCACCGCGTACACCGGCTGCCCGCGGTGCCGCAGCAGCTCCGCGTCGTAGCCGGCGGCCCGGGCCTTCTCGGGGTCGGGGTTGGCCAGGTGATGCGCCACGTCCGGCAGCGTCGGCGTCCCCGTCGCATCGACCGCGGCCGCCAGGGCCAGATCCAGGGCTGCAACGGCCAATGGCTCGAGGGGTGCGATCGCCGGGGCGGCGGTGGCGACCAGCGCGATCAGCAGCTTCTGCCGGCGGGACCAGACCTCGGTGTCCCACATGAGCTGGTCCTTGCCGGCCGGCTTGACGCCGCCGTCGAGGGGGTTGAGGCGAGCAGGCAGGCCCCGTCCGAGGCGGATCCCCTGACCGCCGAGAGCGATCGCCAACCGGAGCCAGTCGTCCTTGGGATCGCCGGGGACGACGACCCGTCGACCGAACGGCAGGTTCCGCACAGCCAGGGCCATCGCGGTGTTCGTCTTTCCCCAGCCGATGTTGCCGACCATCATGATGTTCGTGTTCGACACCAACCTCGGGCGGCGGTTGTACAGGTCGAACCCGCAGTAGCAGAACGACGCCCCCGAGTACGAGTCCCGGCCGACATAGACCCCTGCCGGGCCGAGGCCGCCGTCGGCCAGGAACGGGTAGACGTGCGACAGGTTCGCCGTCGTCGCCCGATGCTTCCGGAGCCGCAACGCCTGGGTGGTGCGGCCCGCCCAGGAGCGTTTCTCGCCGGCCTTGGGGGTGCGGGACCGGTACTCGGCCTTGCGTTCCTGCGCCTGCGCCGCCTTGGCCGCGGCGGCCTGGTCCTGCTGGTCCCGGACGAGGCGGTCCGCGGCCGCCTGCCAATCCTTGCGGGTGCGGCGCCGGCCACGACGGTCTTTGGTGTCGGGCAGGTATCCGCCGGCATGGGCCGGGGTGAAAGTCTTTTCGCGCATGGTCAGAATCCTCGGGTGAGTGGGAGGGCACCGGCGGCGAATGCCTGCATCTGCTGCCCGGCCAGCACCCTGGCCTCGCAGCCGGCCTGGATCGCGGCCTGCCGCACCGCCCCCACCGCCAGGGTCAACTGATCCAGCGACGGTGCGGAGACAACGAGCAGGCCGGCGTAACCGATGTCGCCGTGACCGGCGTTGATCTCCGCCTCCCGCTGCAAGGTGTCGGACAGTTCATCGGCGTCGGCGAGGTTCTCCACCTGCCCGAGGCGGTGCCGGTCGTGCGCGTTGGAGATCAGCTCGGTCTTGTCGTGCTGCACCTGCTTCATCGCCTTCGCGGTCGGGATGGGCTGGTAGATCAGGCTCAGCCGCCGGTCGATCCCCGGGGTGAGCACCAACGGCGCCAGGAACGTCGGATAGACCAGGCTGCGGGGCCATTCGATCAGCCACAGCACGCAGTGGTAGGCGGTGTCGGTGCGCAGGTAGTCCCAGTGTTCCTGCACCGCCAACGGTCCCGCACTGGCGAGATCCCGTGCCACGGTCCGGGTGTAGTCCAGGACCGGGCGGATCGCCGGGTCGTACGCGCACCGCAACTCATACGCCAACTCCGCTGCGGTGAGCCAGCCCTCGACGGCCAGGCTGGACGCGGCGAGCGCGGCCTCGACGACCCGCCGTTGCCCGCCGAGTACCTTCAGGGCGCCGGTGTGCCCGCCGCCGGATTTCCGAACCAGCGACCGGCAGCGTTTCGAGTCGAGGGTGAGGGCGATGAGGACGTCGCTGCGGGACGAGGCGGGGCCGGCGATGTCCATCAGGTCCCGGTAGTTCTCGGCCGCCCACACCGACAGGTGTTGGCCGTGAGCATGCTGGGCGTGGTAGTCGCGCAGGCCGTCGCCGGAGTCCGGGACGCACTGTTCCAGCACCTGGATGCGGCTGATCAGGTTGGACTGGCAGATCCCCGCCAGTACCCGCCCCCACCCGTTGACCTGGGCGTCCTGGGTTTCCGGGTCCAGCAGCAGGAACGCCGGCGCCCGCACCCGCAGCACCGCGGTGTACCCGCCGGTCCACGGATCATGCACGGTCACCGACCCGTCCCCCGCGGTCAGGGTGACCAGCCTCGCCTCCTGCCCGGGTAGGGCGAGCCGCCCCGTTGGGCGTGGGGTGGCGGTGGCCCGGAAGCCGTGCTGCCGGGTCCGACGACGCCGCCAGTAATGCCACACGATCGGCGTCCACTCGACCAGCGGGAACCCGTCCCACCGCACCAGAGCCAGCGCGGCCAGGGGTCCGCCGACCAGCAGCGCCACCCAGAACGCCGCCCCCACCCCGAGGATCGGCACGCACGCTGCGATCAGCAGGATGGCAGCGAACAGGGTAATCGCCTGCGGCACGGACAGGTTCATGATCAGGCCGCGGCGGGACCGCCTACCCAACCGGGCGGTCCGCGGCGCCGACGTCGTCGAAGACTCTTTGGTGGTGGTCATGGGCGGGTGCCTCCCTGGGTTGAAGTGGGGAGCCGGTCATTGATCAGCAGCTGCCGGGAACCGTCGGACTGTTGGGGCCCGAGGACCCCGTTGGTTTCGGCGTACAGGAACATCCGGTCGGCCTGCGACCTTGGAATCGACAACGCGTCCGCGGCGGCCGCCGGATGCACATACGGATGACGCGGTGATTCGTCCGCGGCCCGGTTGAGGTACTCGTTCATCCGCGGCCACTGCGCCCCATCGGGCGACTCACCTCGCAGCGGCGCCCCGGTCGCGGCCGCCGGTGTCACCGCCGGCACCTCGGCCCCGGGATCGGCTGCAGCCGAGGGCTCCTCGCCCGGTGAGTCGGACGAGCCAGTCGACCCGGCTCCGAATCCGGATCCGCCAGCGCCGGCCGAGCCACCGGCCGACGGCTTGCCCGCTCCCGCACCGGAGCTGGTGGCGCCGGGTCGGTTTCCGACGGCGGCGGCCGGCCCGGACGGCGCCGATGACTTTCCGCCGAGGGTGGCCCGGGCGGCGAGCCAGCCGCCGACGGCGCCGGCCCCGCCGGCCAGAGCAGCGGCGCCGTGCCGGGTCATGCCCACACCGCGGGCGGCGTTGCGCAGGGCCGCGGCGGTGCCGGTGGTGTTCGCCGCGGTGATCTGATCGGACGCGAAGTGCACGAACTGCAGCACCGCCAACGGCGAAAAGGCGGCCAGCAGCACCCACACCGCCCCCAACAACGCATCGGAGATATCGCCGGTCACCGAGGAGGCGACCGCGCTGTAGGCCAGGGTCAGGATCGCGCAGATGACGAACTTCGACAGGGCCAGCGCGAACACCAGTTCGCACCATTTGACCGCCCACGACTTGGTTTTCCCGTACGCCAGGCCGGCCATCGCGAACGGCGCGAACACCAGGGTGGCGATGATCATCGCCTTCCGTAGGAACAGGATGACGATGATGCTGGCCCAGGCCAGGATCCCGAACCCGGCCAACAACGTGACGACCAGCCACCCGGAGCCGTCGATCGCGCCCTGCATCGCGAACGCCTTCCTGATGCCGTCCTGCGCCGCCTGCTGCGCCCCACCCAGCAGATAGTTGCTGAACTGGTCGATGATCAGCAGCAGGCCGGCGGTCAGCACCGCGAACGCCGACCCGAGGAAAAGGCCGAGGGCGCTGCCCCAGACGGCCCGCCACAGGCCGGACGGGGACCGGGCCAGCATCGCGGTCACCACCTGGAACACGAACAGCAACCCGACGACCGGCAGCACCAGGTACCGCATCATCCCGAGTACGTCCTGCAGCCAGTCCGCGCCCAGGTTGATCCGCAGGCCGGAGTTGATCTGGTCGATCGCCTTGAGCATCATCCACTGATTCGCCTCGACGGCGCCGGCGGCGATCCGTTTCAGCACGTCGTCCGACGTGTCGGACAACCAGTCCTGCACCCCATCCGCACGGAGCATCATCGTCGTCATGTCATAGTCCTTGTCGTTGGGTGGGTCATTGGAAGGTGTTGCATTCGTTCCACTCCCCCAGGCCGGCGCCGTTCTCCAGCAGCGCGACGACCACGGCCTTCTTGTTGTTGTTGTCCCGCAACGCCACCCACGCCGACCGCATATCCGCCGACGGATCCAACGTCAGCGCCTTGCCGGTGCCGCCCCATGGGTTCGGCTCCCGGATGAACGCCTCGTCCAGGTCCTGGTTCAGCTTGTCCAGATCGCCCGGCCCGTAGTCCCATTCGGCGTAGACCATGCCGGTGTTGTCCCGGCAGGAGAAGTAGTTGCGGGGGCAGTCGCCGCCCTGCCCGGCTCGGCTGCTCGCGCAGGACCGGGCCCGGTCCGTCAACCCGCCGTCCGTCGACAGCGGCGGCAGGCCGTCCTTGGCGCGGACGGTGTTGATGTCGGCGGTCCACCGGCCGGACAGGTCCAGGAATTCCCACGCCTCCGGCGTTTGCGGTGCGTCCTGGATGCCGTAGGCCGTGGGGTCGCCGGCGAACGCGGGCGCCTGCCCGTTCGTCCACTGCACGTAGGTGAACCCGCCGCCCAGCAGCAGGGCGGCCGCCAGACTGACGGCGACGCCGGTCCGGGCTCGGGTCACCACGGCGCCGTTCGCGGCCAGGGAGCCGACCGCCCACGCCGCCGCACAGGCCACGACGGCGGCGACCGCCAGGACCAGGGCGAACAGGACGCCCTGATTGATCCACGAGGTGATCGCCTCGGTGCCCTGCTGTGGTTGCCAGTTCATGAGATCGCTCCGTATTCCCAATGCCACGGTTCGGGTTTCGACCCGTCCGGTTGCGCCCACCCAGGGTGGACCCAGCCGAAGGCGCCGGCGTTGGCGGTGAGCCAGTCGAACGCCGCCCCGGACGCGGTGTTCACGTCGCAGCAGCCGCCGATGTCGACGGCCTTGGCCCAGCCGTGGTTGCTGGTGCCGGGGTCGGCGCACAGACTGCCCTTCTCGGCCCGGCACGCGACCTGCTCCTCGTAGGAGCGGTAGCCGTCGGTGATCCCGATGTCCTGCCCGAACACCGCCTTGAACGCCGTGTTCAGCTGGTCGAACGCGGCCGCCGCGTGACACTCCAACAGCAAGGCGGGCGCGGACGGCACCGGACACAACGCCGACGCCGGGATCCGCCCGTTCTCGTACCCACCCCACGCCGCCGACCCGCCACCACCGGTGGCGGCGACCGGCGCGACCGACGGTGACCCGCACCCCGGATCCGTCGCCGCCACTGGCACCACGGTCCCGGTCGTCCCAGCCGCATTGGTGGTGAGTTCGGTGACGATCCCCGTTGCCTGCTGGTACATGTCGCGGTAGATGCCGCCGTCCGACGACGGGGACCCCTGCACCGTCTGGGCGGCGTTCCACGGCGGCATGCCCTGCCACCCCGGCACCTGCACCAGCCGGTCGAAGAACTTCCCGGCCGAGGTGGCCGGGTCGATCAGCTCCGCCGGCGTGCCCCACCCGGTCATCGGCCGCTGCTGAAACAAGCCGATCGAGTCCAGGTTGTTCGCCACCCGATCATGCGGGTACGCCAAAGACTCTCGCGCCACCGCCCGCTCGGCGTCGTTGAGCTGCCGGCCCTCCGCGGACCCGACCAGGGTGGAGGTGCCGTCGTTGGCGTAGTTGAACAGCGTCGACTCGGCCAAGGCGACGGACACTCCGATCGCCGCCCCCGTCGACCGCAGCCCGCGGGCCAGGGCGACGCCGATGATGATCCTGGCGTTGCGTTCCTGCGCCGCATCCAGGGCGCCGCCGGTGCTGCCGGTCACCGGCATGCAGCCCACCGAACCGGGCTGATTGGTGCGTCGTGGGTCGGCGGCCGCGGCGACCGTCACCACCGCCGCCAAGCCGAGTAGCAGCGTCACCGTGACCGGCGCGATCAGTTGGATCCTCCGGACGGTTCGGATCATTTCGACCCCAACGCGTCCTGCAGGTGCGCCGGCAGCACCCCGTCCAACGTGCAGAACCGGGTCGCCGGCGGGCACGCCACCGTGATCCCCAATGCCACCGGCACCGTCGTCGATACGCCGTCCTTCGTGGTGATCGCCTGCTCGCCGGTCACGTCGATCCCGTACACCCCGGGCGACGCGCCGATCCCTTCGAGCCGGTTCGCCGCCCACGCCGACACCTGCACGTCGGCAATCTCGACCGTCACTGCGGTGCGGTTCTTGCGCATCGAGTCCAGCGCCGGCCCGGTCGGGGTGAACGCGGCCAGATCCTGCGCCAGCCGCGCCGAATCGCCATACGGAGCAGGCGCGGACGCCAGCAGCAGATCCTGGTTGCGGGCGTTGAAGTCCGTCGACGGGTCGTACGTCAGAAGTGCTTGCGCCACCAACCGGGCGAACTGCAAGTGATCCGTCTGGCCGCCGACCAGCGTCGAGTCGGGCCGGCCGCCCGGCAGCATCACCGACGAACTCGCCGACACAGACACCAACGGCGTCGAAGCGATCGGAACGGCGGCCGAGGTACGGGCGACGGTTGCGGACGGGGCCCGGGTCGCCGACGAATCGCCCGACCTCAACGTGACGGCCGCGGTCACCACTATCAGGACGGCCACACCCAATCCGGCGGCCACCAACACCCAGCGACGACGCGCGCCCGAGCGCGATGGGGACAACATCGCCGCGCCTCAGACCGGCAGGGACGGATGAGTTGGCTCGGCCGTCTGCGACACCGAGGCTGGCGCCGACACCGTCTTCCCGACGTTGTTGAACCACCCCACCAGGTACGCCGCGCCGCCGACCAGCAGCGCCGCCACCAGGGCAACGATCAACGTCGTCTTGCCCCGCGACGAATGCTGCGGATTGTGCCCGAACGCGCCCACCGCCCAAAGGATCGCGCCGATCAGGAACGCCGCCACACACGCCACCAGGGCGTAAGGGATCAGACCCAACACCAGGCCTTTGAACGTCGCCAACCCTGGCAATGTCGTCTCGGTTGCGCCGATCAATGGATTCGACCCGCCGGCGGGTGCCGGCGTGGCTGGCGCTGTCGTGTCGTCAGGGGCGGACAGGACTCGGAACATGGACGGACTCCCACAAGTAGGGCCGGATCTCCCGGCGACGGATTCGTCGCCTACCTGTGCGGTGCGCTGTGGCGAGTTATCGATATCGGGCCGACGCTGCGTGGGTGTGCATCAGCCTTTCGCATTCAGGTCCGTCTAGACCGAGATCCGCCGCGCACGGCACGACTCCGTGCATGGCCAGGGGCACTACGTCCGCGCCGGAGGGCGCCTCCTCCGATTCAGTCAACAAACTCGCCGACCTGTAGCGACGGACCAGAACTCACTCGTCGAGTTGCTGTAGGCGCACTGCGGCGCGGTCGCCAGCACCAGCGAGACCATCGATGATTCGGTGGTACCTGGCCCGGACGTCGTCCACGATCAGGTTCACACTCCGAAGGTCGGTGAGCCACTCCTCCAGGTAGTAGAGGCGGTTCGCAATCAGGTCGTAACGGCCGTCAATGATTGCCTCGATCCATTCGAAGGCCGTCGAAGCCTGCCACGACCGCGGAGCACTCTTGCCAAACTTGATGACCGCATCGACAGCCTTTGGCTCGTGCCGAGCCAGCCGGATCCACTGCGCCGCAACCGGTTCGATCGCTTTAGGCTGGATCCAGTTGGCGCGTGCGCGGCTGAACGATCCGTCGATGTCTGGGTCCCAGGAGTGAGGGCAAGGAGTCGGGAGCAGAGCGGAAACCATATAGTCGAACCAGTGATGTTCAGACCGGAGGCTTGATCCGTCCCCGATGACATTCAGGGCAGTCTCCATCGCCCGAGGCCAGAACTTGGCTATCGAGGCCCGGGCGTCGTCGTCGTAGGTGAGGACCGTCGCGAAGCCATCGAAGAGCAGGTGAAGGGCATTTGCGTTCGCGGCGAGATTCTTGATGAAGGTCGCCACGAGGTCAGGATCGTCGTCCATCGCGACCTCTATCAGGCGTCGCGCAATCGGCTCATGTGCGGCCTGCGTTTGGTGGTCGTAACCTTCCGCCCACCAATGCGCGACTCCGCGTCGGTAGGCATCCCAAAGCGGCGCCCATAGAAGTCCAACTTCCTCTTGCAAGCATGGCACCCGTCGCGCGTCGACCATGACGGACAGAGGCATACGCAGGCGATTAACCATCAGCGCGTCGTCGCTGACCGCCGACAACGTCAGATCAAACGGTGGGAGCAACGGTTCAGTCTCTCGGCGTGGAGTCTCCTGGCTCCACTCACCCAGCCGGCAGGAGCCGAGACTGCTAATTGCCGCAGACCAGGCAGGACCATGCCTGCGGCAGATGCCCGTGACGTCGTCCAGATCGCATGACGACTGCCACAGTGGTTCACAGCCTTTCGTGTAGATCGCGCGAACCTCATCGAAGAGACTATTGGCGAGGCTGAGAAGGGCATGTTCAATCCTGGCCCAGTCGAGGCCTAGATTGTCGAATGGGACGAGGAGGAGGAGCGGGAGAGCACCGGCCGCCGCTCGGTCTGCACCCATGGGGAACGTTGTCTCGTTGTAGCTCATCTCGTCGACACGAGAGTTCTCCGCGGCCCACAAGACCGCTTCGACGGCCCAGCGGAGATCGGAGTCGTCGATCGAGACAAGGCCGAGCGCATACGAGCGAACCGCGGCAGCCGCGACCGCGACGAGTGCGTTCTCGGGCCACAGCATGCCCTCGGGGGCGTCTGAACCTTCATCGATCTGACGTGCAGTTTCGAGATCCTGACGCAAAGTCTCCAGAGGCCACTTTGCTGGCTCGTCGTTGAAACGACCGTAGGTGTTCTGGAGCCCGTAAAGGGCGTTCGTCTTCTCGAACTCGGTGTTGCGAGGCGCCAAGATACGTTCTATCGGTTCGGGCCGCTCGAACTGGATCAGGACCTGCTCGCCGCTGGAAGTGGCACGGTAGTTCTCGATTCGGAACTCGGCTGCCCAACTCTCGACCATTGCAAGGTACTCAGCGTCTCGACCCTCGGGATCATCTACCGAGGATCGCGCCGTTGCGGCCAACCTCTCGCCAAGTGCGCCGAGCTGCGCTAGGCGTTCCTCGCTCCCTGTCAGCCTAGCGTTGATCACCATTCCCGCAACCGTATCGTGAAATGTGTAGCGCCTTCGGTCGGATCCGGTGAGCTTGTCTGCATCGGGGTCGCGCACTCGAAAGCCGTAGTCACCGGTCACGCGTGCCGTCTCCAAGTGCCAGATGGAGGTTGAGACGAGGAACGGGTCGAGAAGGTCACGAGCCTCCAGGGGGTGACGGATCAGGAATCCGACCAGGAGTCCGGGAACCGCGAGGTTGTGACAATCGCTGAACAGAAGCTCGATGATTCTCCGCGCGGGAACGCTGAGCCGCTCAAGCAGGTCGTCCGCGAATCGCTCCAGTGCGAGCAGAGCGCTCATACACGCGTACGGCCCGACGGTGGTTCCTCGATACCAAGCCCAGACGTGGCTGTCGCCGACAAACAACCTTTCGCCGATGCCTGGCAGGTCGAGACGAACTCCTTCGAGGTCCTCGGACGCGTCACGGTCTCGATATGTCGACAGCTTCTCGACGCGGAACTTCGCAGCGTGGTCGAGCATCCGATTGATGAACCCGATGGTCTCAACCGGGCGCGTATTGAGGAGTCGGTAGAAGGGGCCGTAGTACCAAGCCGCCGCAGGGACGCCAAAGCCCGGACCGAGACCGTGTTTGAAGTCCCGGATTCCGTCATCGAGGGTGTGTCCGCCGCCCCACCGGTCGCGAGGGTCTGGCAGTTCGATGTAGTAGGCCTCTGCGAGATCGAGTAGGAGTTCGGGGTCACACTGAGACATGCTCGCCGAGGCAGCGAACGATTCGACTGCGGCGTTGAGACTTCCCGGACGATCCTTGGCGGTCTCTCGGAGCCAGGCTTCGGCGCGATCGTCCAAATCAGGCCCGAGCATGGCGAGCGCTTCAATCGCGAAGTCGTCGTAGTGCGGCGGGTCGTCGTCCAGGATCGCGTCGCGCACATCTTGACGGAGTGCGTCCGGCTGCATGTGGGAAGCCATCCCGCGCAGCCAGGCAAGGACGAGGTCATTGATCACCTCGCGGATCGTGCGATGCCCGAAATGTCGACCGTGAGGGATTGGTGGGCGACCCGAGAAGGCCACCCTGACGATTGGTGCGAGAGCAAAGAAGTCGCCGACTGTGCCGTTGACGTAGCGTGACTCCGCGAGCCTGAGCAGCGTGGCCAGCGCATGGCCGTCGCCGTCCGTGAGCGAGTCCCAGATCTCGCGGATGGCCGGCTCTGCGTTGCCAAGAGTCAGGAGAGCTTCGTAGGGAATCTCCAGCCAACGATCCCCATGGTAGTTGGCGATGGTCGCGAACTGCGCTGACAACGTGCCCCAGGCACTAGCGGTCTCTGATGCAAGCAGAGCAACCTGGCAGCCGAGCCGGGTCGCTCGAATCGACCAGCGTGGCGCACCCGCTGACGCCAGCACCTGCCAGCCCTCGACAACAAAGAGTCGGCAGAGCGCGAAATCCCTGAACAGATCAGTCATGAACTCGTCCCCCGACGACCAGGCGGGGTTGTTCGGGAGCCGTAGGACTCCGTCTGACCGCAGTTCGGCTGAGGCCATCCCTTGAATGTGATCGCTCGGGAGCCCAAGAACCTGCTTTACCACTGCCAAGGTCGCCCGTTCGCGGTCGTCAGGCGACGCGGTACCAGGCGAGCGGTCCTCGTCGCGTCGGATCAGAGTCCGCCATACCGCAGCGAACACATCGGCCTCGCAGAGGACGTCGGCGGGGTCGACTTCCGCGCCCGTGCGCAGAAGTGCGTCGACCAAACCGGGGCGTCCAAGCAGCCATTGGGAACGCCGATCGGCGCGCAGGCGCGCGAGGGCTGGAAACGTTGTGGCCACTTTCTCACGCTCACCTTCGGCCAGTGATCCAAGGACGAGCTCCGACGGAGGAGCCTCGACATCAGCCAGCTCGCAGGCCGTCGCCAGAACGTCGCGAACCTTCCGCGAGCCGTCGGTTCGAGTTACTGCAACGACGCCCATTCCAGCTCGCATTGCTGCCGTCGCGAGCACCTGCAGGACAGGCGCCCTGCCTTCAAGCGCAGCCTCCGCGCCGTCGATCAGGATCATCCTGAGTGGACCAGTCTCGCCCGCGGCCAGGACTTCATCTATCGAGCATCTGCCCAGGGAGTTCTCGAACTCGACCGTGCTCTGCGGGAGATCTCTCAAACTGAAGCTCGTGATCACTGCACCACTGCTGCGAAGTTCTTCACTGACGCGCAGGCTGAGCGCGGACTTTCCGACGTCGGGGTCGCCCGTCACGACGAGCGAGCCGGCCGATTCCGCGGCCAAGGTCATTGCTTCACGGATCCGCAATCGCTCCGCTGGCCGTTGCAGCTCAAGTGATTTTGAACCAGTGCGCAGCGAGGGGCGGATCGAGTCACGTAGGCGTGACCCCAGCCGGTCAAGAGCCGTCCATGCACCCGAGAACTGCGTCGAGCCAGCCAAGCGGTAGTCGCCCAGGGTCCGACGGATCACGGATTGGGTCACGACTGCTGCTTGTGGCGCCCATGCTCCGACCAGCTCTTCTATGCGGGAGAAGAGTGCGTCAGCGGTCGCCGGCGTTCCCTGATGGAGAACCCGCTGCAAGGTGTTCACCGCAGCGGTTCGGTCAGCACGGTCGGTTCTCTCCAAACGAAGCGTTCGTACTGTCAGGTTCGACAGAATGCGCCACGTGAGCTCGGCACCTTCAAGGTCCGGACGTTGTGGTAGCTCCTCCGCAGCCTGTTCGACGAGACCCTTGATGTGCGTGTACCTGTCGCGGACATTGGCGTTCGAGCGCCCAGTCTGCGCCAGCCGGCCATCCATCTCCTGACCGCTCGGCATTGCCCGGGCAAGTTCGGCGAGTTCAGAGAGCTGGGTGATTGCGTTCGCGTTGGTGGACACTGCGAGGACCAGCCGCCAACAGCCGGCCCCGAAAGCTGCCCAGTGATCGGTCACCACCTGCAAGAAGTCGCGGAACAGCGGCACCGAAGCAGAGTCACTGTTGGTGAGTGACGGGCTCCTCCGCGCGGCGATCGATGCGCGGTGCGTCGTACCTTGAGCATCTCTACCCTCAATCAAGATGTCATCAACGTCGCTGACGTCGCTCGCCTGTAGGCGAATCGAGTCGACCGAGATGGAGTCCCCAAGCTCGACTGTCGCATCACCAGCGAGAAGGTCGGCAATCAGGCATGCCGCGTACGAGTGCTCCAGCCGGACCCCACCTCCGCCGGTGGAGTATGGACTGGATCCGATGGACATTGCGGCCGGTGTCGGCATCGTCTCCTCCATCCATGCTGTGATCGAAGGATGCGAAACCGCCAGCCGCCAGAGCGTTGCGCGTCCGGACTTTTCAAAGGTTGCGAAGCCAGCCTCGGCGAGAGTCGCCAGTGCCTCGTTGGCGGTGGTCGGAGACACGCTCAAGACGGTCGCAACTTTCCGGCCCGACAAGGGGGCGGTGCTGCCGGCGAGCAAGGCTAACGCACCGTATTCAGTCTCACTGAGCGTCGCCTTCAGTGTCTCCTCGGCCGTTGCCATGACACCATCCTAGGCGCCATGTCCAGAAAAGCTGGACATAGATGCATACTTGCAGGTCAGGCCAGCGATTCGCAGACGGTCAGTAGTACTCCCGGACGTAGCCGAGTGCCTTCTCGTAGACGTCGTTGTCGCGGATCTTGAATTGGACGTAGAGGGTCTGGCGCAGCGCCTTGCGGACCTCTTGGTCGCCAGCGATGGTGGACTGCCAGCCGTCGAAGCGGACTCCGCGGACGACTTCGTCGATGCGGTCGACGACGTTGGAGACGATGATCGGGGTCTCGTCGCCCTTGAGGGCTTCGAAGAGCTCGGTGAGGGCGGCCTTGCCCTTCTCCTCACGTGGGATGTGTTCCTCGGCCTTCTCGGCGGCGACGGTGTCTTTGGCCAGCTCCAGGAGCTCGCGGAGGAAGTCGAGGCTGGACTGCTGGATGTCGGCGTACTTCTCGCGCAGGGCGTTGAGGCGCTGGCCGAGCTCGATGAAGACGGGATTGTTGAGGTGGCGGGCGATTCGAGCGGTGATCTGCTTCTCGATCTCCTCGACCGGCACGTCGGTGCGCTTGCCGGTCGTCAGGTCCTCGATGGTCTGGGCGTCCAGCACGATCGTCTCGGCACCTTGGGGGATCTCGACCTGGACGTGCTCGTTGATGAGCTCGATGGTCTTCGCGCCGAGGGCGTGCCACACGAGCCTGCCGGTGATGTCGGAGGGGCGGACCGACTCGTAGACGTCGGTGAGCCAGCGGTAGTCGTCGCGGTAGGTCGAGAGCATCGGGTCGGGGCTGAGGGCCTCCCAGAGCTGGGCGACCACGGAGTACGCAAACCCGAAGGCGTCCTTCGAAGTGTCGTCGGCGATCGCAGCCTGCGCCTGGATCAAGCCTTCGTATCCGCCGATGGAGCGGTCGACACCGGGGAGGAACGCGAGCGCGGTGGCGATGGCCGGGGCGAGTTGGTTCTTGAGCTCGGCAATGTTGGAGATGACCTGGTGCACAGCGGTCTCGTCGAAGGCGAGGGACTTGGCGACGTCGTCGAAGATGCCGAGGTAGTCCACGATCAGACCGTGGGTCTTGTGCGGCGGGTAGACGCGGTTGGTCCGCGTGATCGCCTGGAGCAGGGTGTGCTCTTTGAGCGGCCTGTCGAGGTACTGTGTCTGCAGGATCGGGGCGTCGAAACCGGTGAGCAGCTTCGCGGTGACGATGATGATCTTCAACGGATCGGCCGGGTCGTTGAACCTCCCTGCCACCTTCTCCAGTTCCCCCGCGTCCGGTGTCCACTCCTTCCACGAGGCAGGGTCGGTGCGGGACTTCGACATCACGATGGTCGACGCCTCGGGCGGCAGCATCGTGTCGATGACTTCCTTGTAGGCCACGCAGGAGGCCTTGTCGTAGGCGACGAGCTGGGCCTTGAAGCCCTCGGGCTCGACCTTGGTGGTGAAGTGCTCGACGACATCGGTGGCGATCTGGCGGATGCGGTCGGGTGACTTGATCAGGACCTCGATCGAGGCCGCCTTCTTCGAGAGCGTGATCTTCTCGCTCTCCGACAGGTCGCGGTCGGTGGCCAGTTCCTCGAAGGCGGCGTCGATGGCCTCCTGGTCAATGTGGATCTCCGACAGGCGCGGCTCGAAGTGCAGCGGCAAGGTTGCGCCGTCACGGATGGAGTCCTGGAAGCTGTAGCGCGACAGGTAGCCGCCCTCGTCCTCCGGTGACCCGAACCACATGAACGTGTTGCGGTCCCGCTTGTTGATCGGTGTCCCGGTCAGGCCGAACAGGAACGCGTTGGGCAGCGCCTCGCGCATCTTCTGCCCGTAGTCGCCCTCCTGCGAGCGGTGCGCCTCGTCGACCATCGCGATGATGTTCTGCCGGTCATCCAGCACCCCGGGTGCTTCGCCGAACTTGTGGATAGTCGTGATGATGATCTTGCGCGCGCCCTGGCTCAGCAGCGTCTGGAGCTGGGCACGGGAATCCGTCGACACCAGCCCTGGGACGTCGGAGGCGCTGAAGGTGCCGGTGATCTGCGTGTCGAGATCGATGCGATCGACCACGATCAAGATCGTCGGATTCGTCAGTTCGGCCATCGCGCGCAGCTTGAGCGCGGTGAACACCATCAACAGCGATTTGCCCGAGCCCTGGAAGTGCCAGATCAGACCCTGCTTGATCTTCCCGCGCAGCACCCGATCGACGATCAGGTTGGTGGCCTGGAACTGCTGGAACCGAGCGATGACCTTGATCTTGCGGTGTTTGGAGTCGGTCGCGTAGATCGTGAAGAACCGCAGGAAGTCCAACACCGCTGCCGGCTTGAGGACGCCGTTCACGGCGTCCTTCACAACCTCGAGCCCTACCTTCGCGGGCGCGTCGGGGTCGGACTCCTCCTCGCGCCACGGTCCCCAGAGCTCGACCGGCATCCCGACCGTGCCGTAGCGGAAGTCCTTGCCCTCGGTCGCGAACGAGAACACGTTCGGCACGAAGAACTGCGGCACGGACTGCTCGTAGTCGTCGTGCACCTGTGCCGCACCGTCGATCCAGGTGTACGCCGGACGGATCGGCGTCTTCGCCTCGCCCACCACCAACGGGAATCCGTTGCACCACAACACCAGATCGAAACGCTTCCCGAGCCGGCCGATCTGCAAGGTGACCTCCGTCGAGATCACCCACTGGTTCGACGAGTCATCCTCGGGGTGGTCGAAGTCGATCAACCGGACCGTGGTGTGCTCGCCGTTGGGTCCGAATGGCATCGACTTCTGCCCAGTCAGCCACGCCATGAACTCCTCGTTGGCAACCACCGGATGCGGGCTGGAGCGAGCCGAGATCAAGATGGCGCGGAGGTTGTAGATCACCTCATCAGCCTTCGCCGGGTCAGCCGCGATCTCTGGGTTCAGCCGGATGAGCGCACCCTTGACAAGGCCCTCGAGCATCACCACGTCGGGACGACGCGGGAGTTCGTTGCCCGGCAGAAACTGGACGTCGAGCGACTTCACCAGATCGCGGACGAAGTCGCGCACTGTGTTCCCTTCGTTGAACTGTGCCATCAGTCGCCTCCGAAGATGCGCGCCATGACTCCCTCACGAACCTGCGCGAGCGCGGCGGCCTCGCCACCCAGTAGCGATTGGGAGCATGCGAACTGCTCGACAGCGTCGGCGATTCGCTTCTGGACCTGCGGCGGCGGTGCTGGCACCACGATCCTCGCCAGATTGTCAGCCGAGATGCGTACGACCTTCGTCTCGGACCGAAATTGATTCTTCTGCCGCACGAAGCCCTGCGATCCAAAGAGATACGAAGCGAACCTCGGATCGAGGCCGTGGTCGAAGACGAAGCAGTCGTCGTGGACTGCGACTGGTTCATCACCGAGCCACGCGACAGCCTTCGCGACATCCTCGATAGTCTCGCTCGTGCCAGACACGATGACAGCCCCTGGCTGAGCAAACTTGAGGTTCGAGCGCAGACTCTCAGGCAAGAACGCAACCGCTTCGGTAGCTACCTCATCGAGGTCGGTGTAGAGATGGCCGTAGTGGATGCAGGGGATTCCAGAGTCCACGTAGTCCGCTTTGGTGAAGCGTTTGCCTCGTCCGATTGTCCCGAGATCGCCGAGAGGCTTCGATCCCCATTGCTCCGCCGCGGACTCAAGAAGCGCCGACAGCAGAGCCGACCGTGCGGTGCGTGGGTCCTTCAACTGATCCCCGGTTGCGGCAGCCGACACTCCAGCGAGTGCTCGCTTGTGACGCTCGATGGCCCAGAGGAGATCGGCGATGCGCTTCTGCTCGTCGAGGGGAGGGAGGTCGAACTCGTACGCCGCGAGCTCGCCCCAGTTGAGATAGGGATTGACCGACCCGCGCGAGTTGGCAATGGCATATGCGTGGAAGCTCTCAGCCGACAGCATGAAGGGCAGCAACTCTTGAAGTAGCACCCCCGAATCGAGAGTCTCAAGAACGAATGTCTTCTCGCCGGTGATCCCCTCAAACTCCGGGACAGCGACCTTGCGTAGGTAGGTGCGGCGCGAGACGTATAGGACCTGGCCCGGCCTGAACCGCTTGTAGAACATCGGGCCGATCGGGTCCTTGCCAATGACCCCCCAACTCGCGATAGCAAGGTCCCCACTGGGAATGTGCTCTCCGGCGAGGAACCGCTCCAATCCGGAAGTCTCCGGATCCACGCGGTCAGTGACATGGCGGACGACGTCGCCCAATGCGACGCGCTTCCAAGAGGACCTGTCGATGTTGAGGCTCACGCGGTCACCTCCGCCCGCAGCAGGGCGAGCACGTCGGCGATCGCAGTATCGGACTCGGCTGCGGCTACCCGCCATGAGGCGAGTGCGTCGGTGATGTCGATCTGCTCGTCGCCGTCGGTGGCTTTCGCGTCTTCGACGTAAGAAGAAATGGCAAGGCTGTAGCCCTTCCCAGCAATCTCCTGAACGGTGGCAACTGTGGCGAAGTGGTCGATGTCCGAGAACGCCCGATAGGCATCGAGGACCTTCTGCTGGTGGGATTCGCGCAGGAACGACTGAGCCTGCTCGCGAGCGACCTCGCTGACCGCGTTGATCAGCAACACCTTGCCCCGCCTCTCCACCGACTTCTTGCTGCGGAGAATCACGATGGCGGCAGGCATAGGAGAGTTGTAGAACAGACCCTCGCCAAGACCGAGCACGCACTCGACCAGATCCGACTTGACCAAGGCTTCGCGCAAGGCCGCCTCGTCCCGGCGGAACAGGACGCCGTGGGGGAAGAGGATCGCGGCACGGCCAGTCTTAGGGTCGAGGCTCTTGGCGATGTGCTGGAAGAAGGCGTAGTCGGCGCGGCCCTGGGGCGGGACGCCCCATATGTTGCGGCCGTAGGGGTCGGAGGCGAAGGCGTCGCGGTTCCAGGCCTTGATGGAGTAGGGCGGGTTGGCGAGGACGACGTCGAAGGTCTGCAGGCCGCCCTTGGGGTCGAGGAAAGCGGGACGAGCGAGGGTGTCGCCGTGGGCGATGTAGCCGTCGGTGATGCCGTGCAGGAAGAGGTTCATCCGCGCGATGGCGGAGGTCCCGAAGTTGAGCTCCTGGCCGTAGAGCTTGAGGTTGCGCCACTCTTTGCCCTGGCGCTTCACCTCGGCGGCGGTGGAGATGAGCATGCCGCCGGTGCCACAGGTGGGGTCGTAGACAGACTCGCCCGGCTGGGGTTCGAGCATCAGCGTCATCAGGTGCACGAGGGTGCGGTTGGTGTAGAACTCCTGCGCGGTGTGGCCGGAGTCGTCGGCGAACTTCTTGATCAGGAACTCGTACCCGTTGCCGAGCTCGTCCTCGGGCAGGTTCGCGATCGACAGGGTCTGGGTGGAGAAGTGCTCGACCAGGTCGGCCAGGGTCGAGTCGGGGAGCAGGTTCTTGTTGCCCCAGTCGCCGTCGCCGAACACGCCGGGCAGGGTGTCCGGGTTGGCGGCCTCGATCGCGCGCATCGCCTTGAGGATGGTCTGGCCGATGTTCTCGGTCACTGCACGGATGTCGCTCCAGTGGCAGCCGTCGGGGATGGCGAAGCGGTGGTTCTCTGGGAGGCCGGCGAGCTCCTCGTCGCCGTAGGTCTCGATCGCCGCGGCGTGCTCTTCGTCGTACACGTCGGAGATCCGCCGAGGTGCCTCACGCAGAAATGAGCGCGAAGCCGTGGCTGGTGCCTCATCGGAT
>CAZCEH010000038.1:0-48174 GCA_964497705.1 uncultured Actinomycetes bacterium
CCATGACCATGGCAGAAAACCGGCTCAGGTGGTCCCATCACGATGGCAGGCGACATCGAGCTGGAAGCGACCTGGGGGATCTACCAGCGGATGATCGCGGCCTACCGCGAACCCGACCGTGGGAAGGGTCGCGCACTGATGAGCAAGGTGATCGAGTCCGTCAGCAGCGGCGTGCCCACGGCCCTGACAGAGGTCCGCCGGCTCGGCCGCACCCTCAAGCGCCGAGCGGCCGACGTGCTTGCCTACTTCGATCGGCCCGGGACGAGCAACGGCCCGACCGAGGCGATCAACGGACGCCTGGAGCACCTACGCGGGTCAGCGCTCGGATTCAGGAACCTGACGAACTACATCGCACGATCGCTACTCGAGACCGGCGGGTTCAGGCCACAACTACACCCTCGTTCCGGATGAGCCACATTCCGCCGCCGATGTCGCGGGAATGATCAGCGAAGCCAGCACAAGCCGCAAGCCGAACCAGCCGAAAGCCGCAGTCCGGAGCTCCCAGCCGTAAGCCCGGAGCCCGGAGCCCGGAGCCCGGAGCCCGCACCCAGCGCCAGCGCCAGCACCAAGCACCAAGCACCAGCGCCAGCACCAAGCACCAGCGCCAAGCACCCAGCACCCAGCCGAGCCCCGAACCACCCCGAGCCGGTAGCAGACGACGCCCGGGGCGGTGGAGTCGAACCTTAGCGGCGGGGCAGGATCAGCCGGTCGAGGCGTGGTGCCCCGACTGCTGCCGGGCGATGAGCTTGCCGAGCTCCCACACGAAGAACAGCACGATGGCGGGCACCAGCGACAACGCCCATTCCGGCATCCCGATCTGGGTGGTGTCGAAGATCCGCCGCATCAGCTCGAGCTGGGTGATCAGCACGGCGAGCACGACCTCGACCACGGCGGTCCAGTTCAGCTTGGGATTGTCGAAGGTCTCCATGCGCAGCGCGCTGCTGGTGACGCTGCGGGCCTGGAAGGCCGCGACCACGATCATCAGCGAGAACGCGGTGACGCCCATGGACGACCCGACGCCAAGGCCGCCCCGCTGGTCGGTGCCGAACGAGATCAGCAGCAGCGTCGTCACCGCCATGAACAGGCCGACCAGACCCGAAGTGATCAGCAGCCCGCGCGTCATGATCGACGCGTCGCGGGCGCGGGGACGCCGGCGCATCAGGCCGGACGCCTCCTTGTCCATCCCGAGCGCCACGCCCAGCGGCGCGTTCACCAGGAAGTTGATGTACAGGATCTGCGACGGGGTGAAGGGTTGGCCGGCGGCGATGTTCAGCACGCTCGCGCCCAGGAAGGTGATGACGTAGGCGACCAGCTCGATGATCACGAAGCGGACGAACTTGTTCAGGTTGTCGAACACCATCCGGCCACGCTCGACGGCCTTGATGATGGTGGCGAAGTTGTCGTCGGACAGGATCATCCGGCTGGCGTTCTTGGACACCTGGGTGCCCGATCCCATGGCGATGCCGATGTCCGCCGCCTTGATCGCCGGGGCGTCGTTGACGCCGTCTCCGGTCATCGCGACGACCTCGCCCTTCTTGCGCAGCGTCTCCACCAGCAGCACCTTGTGCTCCGGCGCGACCCGGCCGACCACTCCGATGGAGTCGACCCTGGCCAGCCGGTCCGACTCGGACATGGCGGCGAAGTCGGTGCCCAGGATCGCCTCGCCCTCGATCCCCAACTGTTTCGCGATCGCCGCGCCGGTGTTCACGTCGTCGCCGGTGATCATCCGGACCCGGATGTGCGCGGACTGCGCGTCGGCCACCGCCTTCTTGGACTCGTCACGGGGCGGGTCGACCATCCCGATCAGGCAGGTCATCCGCAGGTCGGTGACGTAGCCCAGCAGGTCGCCGTCGGGCTGGAAGGTCGCCGGGTCCAGGTCGCGGAACGCACCGGCCATCACCCGCAGGCCCTGCCCGGCCATCCGGTCCATCGCGGCCTGGGCCCGCTGCTTCAGGTCATCGGTCAGCTCGACCTGCTGGCCCTGCACCCAGCCGCTGCCGGTGCGACCCATGACCGCGGGGGCAGCTCCCTTGACGAAGCACCGGATCACCTGGCGGCCGGAGGCGTCGGTGGTCCGGTTGAACGTCGCCATCAGCTTGTACGTCGGGTCGAACGGCAGAGTGGCCAGCCGCGGGAACTCCTCGCGGGTGTCGTCGATGTCCAGGCCGGCCTTGGCCCCCAGCACCAGCATCGCGCCCTCGGTCGGGTCGCCGACCACCTTGCCGTTCACCAGCTTGGCGTCGCTGGCCACCAGCAGCGGCAGGATCGCCTGCTCGATGGACGATTCCGTGCCGAGGGCGTGGTGGATCTTGCCCTCCAGCCCGTAGCCGATGCCGGAGACGGTGTACCGGTTCTGCGGATCCAGCACCTCGACCACGGTCATCTGGTTCATGGTCAGCGTGCCGGTCTTGTCGGAGTTGATCGCCGAGGTGGATCCCAAGGTCTCCACCGACCCCAGTTCCTTGACGATCGCGTTCTCCGCGGCCAGGGTCTTCGCGCCGGCCGAGAGGATCACCTGCAGCACCGTCGGTAGGGCGGTCGGGATGGCGGCGATGGCCAGCGCGATGGCGGTGATGAACAGGCTCTCCGCCGACTGCCCGCGCTGCAGACCGAGCACGAACATCACGACCATGGTGAACAGGGCGGCCGCGCCGATCCACAGGGTCAGCACGTTCAGCTGCCGAGACAGCGGGGTCTGTTGCTTCTTGGTCGCCGCGAGCATCCCGGCGATCCGGCCGATCTGGGCGTCCGCGCCGATCGCGGTCACCAGCATCAGTCCGCTGCCATGGGTGACCGGGGTGTTCATGAAGGCCATGTTCCGTTGATCGCCGGGGCCCAGATCGGTGTCCGCGAGCGCGTCCATGCTCTTGCTGGCCGGGGTGCTTTCCCCGGTCAGCGCCGACTCGTCGATGTTCAGCGACGAGACCTGGATGAGCCGGCCGTCGGCCGCCACGTCGTCGCCGGCGGTCAGCAGCACCAGATCGCCGACCACGACCTGCTCGGCGTCGATCGTCGACTCGACGCCGTCCCGGCGGACCCGCGCCTCCCGCTTGGTCATCGATTTGAGCGCGTTCATCGCGCTCTCCGCCTTGCCTTCCTGGCGCATGCCGACCGCCGCGTTGAACACGGTCAACAGCAGCAGCGCAGCTCCGGTGCTCCACTGGCCGATCGCCAGCGACAGCACTCCGGCGATCACCAGGATGATCTGCATGTAGGCGGCGTACTGGGCCAGGAACCGCCGCCAACCCGGTGACGGCTTCTCTGCCGGGAGGGCGTTGGGCCCGTTCTGGGCCAGCCGCCCCGCGGCCGTCCCGGCGGGCAGCCCGGCCGTGGGGTCCACCTCCAACCGCTGGGCGACCTCTTGCGGGGAAAGCGCATACCAGCGGGCGCTGCTGGCCGGCGGCGTGTTCACCGGCACTGTCGCGGTCATCTTCGGTCCTCCGGTTCGGGCGGATCTGCGGGTCAGACGACGGTCAGAACTTCTCCGGCACGTAGCGCAATGGCAGCTTCGGCTCGACGTAGCCTTTGGCGCCCTCGCGCTTGGGCAGTTCGATGTCCTTCGGTTCGATCGGCTCGTACGGCACCAGGCTCAGCAGATGGCTGATGATGTTCAGCCGGCCGCGCTTCTTGTCGTCGGTGTGCGCGATGTACCAGGGCGCCCACGAGGTGTCGGTGGCGCGGAACATGTCGTCACGTGCCCGCGAGTACTCGAACCAGCGGCTGTAGGACTTCAGGTCCATGTCCGAGAGTTTCCAGATCTTGCGTGGGTCGTGGATGCGGCCTTCCAGCCGGCGGGTCTGCTCGTCCGGGCCGACCTCGAGCCAGTACTTGATCAGCAGGATGCCCGAGTCGACCATCGCCTTCTCGAATGCCGGCACCTGCTCCAGGAACTTCTCGACCTGGTCCATCGGGGTGAAGCCCATCACCCGTTCCACCCCGGCGCGGTTGTACCAGCTGCGGTCGAAGATGATGACCTCGCCGGCCGCCGGGAAATGCGGCACATACCGCTGCACGAACATCTGGGACTTCTCCCGCTCCGTGGGCGCCGGCAGCGCGACGATGCGGAAGACCCGCGGACTCACCCGTTCGGTGATCCGCTTGATGGTGCCGCCCTTCCCCGCGGTGTCCCGGCCTTCGAAGACGATGATGACCTTGGCGCCGGACGACTTCACCCATTCCTGCATGGCGACGAGCTCGCCGTGCAGCAGCCGCATCTGCTGTTCGTAGGGTTTGGTCTTGATCTTCGGCGCGGGTCCGGCGCCGGCCTCGGCGTCGGACGCGCGCCGGACCGCATCGTCCGATTTCTTGTGTCCGGACTTCTTGCCCATCCTCACCCTCCTGACGCCACGCCGACCCCGACGGGGCGGCCCGATGGCTCCGGTCGCGGCCGCAGTCGTTCCAATGGTGGCCGCCGTTGCTCCGATCATGGCCGCAACTGTTCCGATGGTGGCCGCAGCCACGCCGATCCGCGACCCGTGATCAGCATCCGCCGGGCGGCGGATCCGGCTCCTCATCCCAGGTGGATGAATCGCCGGTACCGGCCGACCCCCCGGCCGGCGACCGACGACCGGATCGACGAGCCGGAACACGGTGGCTGCAGGGCCGGTGAACAGGGCTTCTGAGCCGGTTGTCAACCCGGCGCGGTGACGGGTGGCCGGCGTTCGTAGACTGGACCGCCGGGCGTGTCGATCGGGTGCGGCGGGTCGGTTTGTTGGGGGGTCGGGCGGGGTGCGGCGTGCGGTGGTGATGCTGCTGGCCGTGCTGGTCGTCCCGGTGGTCACGGGCACGGCGGTGGCGGCGTCGGACCCCACCGAAGGCCCGGACGCCGGCTCGTCGGTGCCGTTCGACGCCGACCGGGTCGCCGCCGACCTGCTGACCCACGACGTCGTCGCGCTGCCGGGCTCGATCGCCCGGTTCGACCGGGCCCGCGTCGACGCGCTCACCGCGGGCGGCGACGTGAAGGTGCTCGTCGCGCCGCCCGGACCGATCGGCTCGGACCTGAACCGGGACTACCGCAGCGCCCTGTCCGACGTCGCCCGGACTGTCGAGGGCGAGTGGCACGGCACCGTCGTCCGGGTGACCGGGGTGGGGGTGGAGTCCGTCGGCCAGTCGACGCTCGAGGACGTGCGGCATCTTCTGCAGACCTACGACGTGACCTCCGAGCTGGAGTTCATCACGCCCTACCTGCGCGATGGCAGCCGCGGGAACTCGCTGGACGAGGTGGTCACCGATCGCACCGATCCGGATGCGGTGGGCGCGCTCACCGAGCGGCTGCGGATGAGCCCGGTGGTGCTGGCCGACGGGGTGACGCAGGCGGATCCGAACGCCGGCATCGGTGACCCGGACGGCCTGATCCGGGCCTGGCGGGAGGCCACCGGGACCGACCTGCGGCTGGTCGTGCTGCCGCCGCTGGGTGTGGGGGAGCCGGCCGGGGTGACCGCCGCCGATCTGGCCCCGGCCTTCCCGGACGACGTCGTCGCGCTGATCCAGGGCCGCTGGCTGGACGTCGCCGGGCCCGACCAGCGAGCGTTGACCGTCGCGCGGGACATGACGTTGAGCCGGTACATGGACTTTCTCGAGTCCCGGCAGATCGGCCCGCCGAACCTGATGCACGTGTTCGGCGAGCAATACGCCGAGCTCACCTCCGGCGCGGTGCAGGACCGGCCGACCCCGACCCAGCGCAACCCGCTGACCTGGCTGCTGCTGGCCCTGCCCTGGCTGGCTCTGGTGTTGGTCGTGGTGTTCGGAGTGCGGCACCGTTCGCGTCGCACGGTGCGGCGGGCCGCGGCCGCCCGGCACGAGGACGTGGCCGGCCTGGCCGGCGCCGCCGCGGCGTTGCCGGCTCTGGCCGATGGCATCCTGGCCCTGGATTCCCTGGCCCGCACCGGTCCGGCCGGTGAGCTGCTCACCCGCGCCACCGCCCGGTACCGCGCCGCGCGCCGGCTGGTGTCGGACGGGAACGACGGCGCCGCCGCGGAGCAGGCCGTGCGGGAGGGTCGTCAAGCGCTCACCGACGCGGCCGCGCTGCTGGACGTGCCGAACGTGCCGGGCACCCTCCCCACGGTCGGCGCGGCGGGAGCCGCCCGGTGAGTGCGGCCGGGCGAGCGAATCATCGACGCGGTCGTCGACGCGCCCGAACCGGGACGGCCGAGCCGGCGAGGCGTCCCAGGAAGAGTCGTGCAGTGAGCCCGGCGAAGCGCACGCCCATCGCCCGCCCGGCGCGGACCGCGCTGCTGTGGGTTCTGGTGTTGATCCTCGCCGGCTGGACCTGGCTGGCCTGGCCGCGGCTGACCCTGCCGTTGTCGTCGTTCGCGCCGATCGTGCACGTCCTGGACACCGACGTCGTCTACGACGGCGGGGTCGGGCTGACCGACCAGCAGAAGCAGGACATCCGCGGAGCGATCGGCACCCGGCCGATCACCATGGTCTTCCTCCCCGAGGACGGCCCGGACGAGTCGGACGTCTGTCGGGCGGTGTCGCCCCGTATCCCCGATGTGCAGCTGGTGATCGTCAAGGGCCCCGACGGACGGTACGGCTGCACCGGTGACCGGGTTCCGGTCGTGCCCGACGACGGCGGCGACCTACGCGGACTGGCCTACGAGATCCGCATCAACGCGGCCCTGCAGTTCGTCGCCGACCCGGTGGCCAAGGCGCAAGGGGTTGCGCTGGTGCACGACTCGTTGGTGCTCGGCGGTGGCCTCGCCGAGCAGCAGCGGTCGCTGCGCACGCCCTGGTTCCAGGTCCTGCAGACCCTGCTGATCGTGGTCGGCGTGCTGGCCGGCATCCTTCTGTTGCTGTCCGGTCTGCGATGGCTGGCCCTGTACCTGCGGGCCAGGCGATCCAGGCGGGCGCAGCAGGAGCGCGACCGGGAAGACCTGGACGACGCGCTCGCCGAACTGGCCCTCGCGGTGGTGGATGCCACCCCGGAAGATCCTCGGGGTGCCGAACCCGACGATCGAGCCGCAGGCGCCGACCGGGCCGCCGCCTACGTCGACCTGCTCACCCGGGCCCGCCGGGCCGGCGGCGGCTGGGCCGGACTCCTGCGCCAGGCGCGCGAGCTGCTGGACGACGGGCAACGCGGCCGGGCGGTCGTCCCGGGAGAGGGGCATCGGTGACGGCCGAGCTCGCGGTGTGGATCCTGGTCGCGCTGGCGATCGTCGTCGTGGGCCTGTGGCCGGTGCTCACTCGCAACCGCACACCGCGCCCCGATCCGCGGTGGACGGTCGAGACCGCGCGCAGCCGGATCGCCGAACTCGAGGACCGGCTGGATCTGCCGGACGTTCCGGAGCCGGCCCGGGCGAAGGCGGAGCGGTCGTTGCTGCTCGCCGGGGCAGCGCTGGCCAGGGGCGGGCGCAAGGCCCCCGCGCGGGCCGGGCGTCGGGCCGAGGCCGGGCTGGCCACCCTGCGGGCTGCCGGCCAGTCCTGAGTCGGCTGCGCCGTCGATCGGCGGCACCGGTGACCGCGCCCTGAGAGGTCACCGCAGCCACGGGCCGCTCCGGCCGTTGTGGACGCACCCGCATCCGTCGCCCGGCACCGGCCGGCCGGACCTGACCGGTCCCTGCAGATGCGCCTCGTGCAGCAGCCGGACCACCGCCGCGGTCGGCGACAGCAGTTCGAGTTCCCCGAATTCCGTGGCGAGCCGGTCCTGCAGGTCCAGCAGCACCTGCAGGCACGCGCCGTCGACGTAGGTCACCCCCGACAGGTCCAGGGCGAGCCGAGCAGGACCGCGCCGGGACGACCGGGCGGCCGCGGCCAACTCGCGGGCGAGCCGTGGCGCGACCCGGCCGTCCAGCTTCCCGGCAACCCGGACCACCGTCCGCGCGCCGGCTCGTCCGGCGACCGTGATGGTCATGCTCGAATGCCCATGCGGTCGATGGACGTGGGCCGGCGCGGGGCGATGGGGTTCGGCCATGAGGCCCCCTGCGGAGTTCGGAACTGCCGCGGGGCGGCACGTTCGTTCCAGCGTTTGTCGGACCGGCAGCGACGGCGCCGCATCCCCGCGGCACCTGAGCAGACTGTAGGTGCGCCGAGCCTGCCGCGAACCCCGGCCGGTCGGGTTTGCCGCTGGGTGGGACCTGCGGCAGTGTCGTCGCTTCGTTCGCTGGCGCTCGCTCAGGCGCCTCGTCGGGCTCCGAGTGGCGGGGCCTCGCAGACGGTTCCACGATCGTCACGTGAGCGAGGCTTGCCGAGCGAGTAGTCAGCACAGTCGGCGGCGCCCGGGTAGGGCGACCGAGCCTGCGAGGTGCCCCGGGAGGGCGATGTGAGTGAGGCTTGCCGAGCGAGTAGTGAGCACAGTCGGCGGCGCCCGGGTGGGGCGACCGAGCCTGCGAGGTGCCCCGGGAGGGCGATGTGAGCGAGGCTTGCCGAGCGAGTAGTGAGCACAGTCGGCGGCGCCCGGGTGGGGCGACCGAGCCTGCGAGGTGCCCCGGGAGGGCGACGTGAGCGTGCAGAAGGCGATCGACCTGTCGGGTAGCGGCGAGACGATTCAGGACGCGGTGTCCGAGGCGTTGGACCGCGCCCGTGAAACCGTGGAGGGAATAACCAGATTCGAGGTCAAGGACATCACCGGCGTCGTGGAGGGGCCGCGGGCCCTGTACCAGGTCGAGATCAGGGTCTGGTTCGTCGTCCTGGAGCGGATGCACGGATGAGCGCGGACGCACGGAGGAGCACCGCGACATGAGCCGTCCGATCCGGTCGGCGCCGGTCGACGGCGTGCCGGGGGTGACCAGGGTGGCGTTGCCCATCGGCGTGAACGCCGTCGAGAGCGTCAACATGTACATCCTGGACGACGGCGACAAGGTCACCGTCGTCGACTGCGGGGTGTGGAAGCCGGATCAGCCGGACGGCGGCGTGGCCACCGTGCAGGCGGGGCTCCGGGGTGCCGGTTACGAGCTGGCCGACGTCTCCCGGTTGGTCGTCACCCACGCGCACATCGACCACTACGGTCTGGCCGGCCGGGTCATGGAGCTGACCGGCGCCGACCTGTCCATGCACGCGATGACGGATCTGGACTGCCAGAAGTACCGGCATCCGGAGACCTCGATGTCCCAGCTGCTGGACACCTACGCCGACCACGGCATCGCCGAGGAGGGCCGCGAGGGTGCCAAACATCTGAGCCGGTGGATGCCCTACCTGCATTCGGTGGTGGAGGCGTCCACTCGACTCCGCGGCGCGGAGACCCTGCGCGTCGGCGGCGACGAGTGGACGGTGATCCACACCCCCGGGCATTCGCTCGGTCACGTCTGCCTCTGGTCGGCGGGCCGGCGGCTGCTGCTGTCCGGGGATCATCTGCTGCCCGGGATCACCCCGCCGGTCACCTTCGAACGCGGCTTCGACGCCAACCCGATGCGCAGCTACCTGCGGTCACTGCAGCTGGTCCACGATCTGCGACCGGAGCTGGTCTACCCCGGTCACGGCCGCCCGTTCGGCGATGCGGTCGGCCGGATCGAGGCGATCATCCGAAACAAGATGCGGCGGATGGAGCGGATCCGCCGAGCGGTCCAGGAGCGGCCGACGTCGGTGGGCGAGCTCACCGACCGGCTCGTGGTGGGTGCCGTGCTGGGGCATCAACGCCAGCTGGCGATCAACGAGACGCTGGCCCACATCGCCTGCCTGCGGTGGGCCGGGCTGATCGAGCGCAGGAACCGGCCGGACGGGGTGTACGAGTGGTACAGCACCAGCGAGGAGCCGCTGGACGTCACCCGGCTGGTCTCATCCTGATCGGACGGCCGGGTGCCGGGATGGACTTTGCGGTGTTTGACTCGGCCGGCAGGAAGGCCTGTCGCCGATGAGTGGGACCTTGGTGGTGGAAGGTGCCGAGCAGGATGACCGATGGTGACCCTCGATTTCAGGACGGGAATGATGACTGACTCGCCAACCGTGCAGGCGCCGACCGGTGAAACCTTGGTGTTGCGGGGACTGGAGGGGCTCAAGGGCCGGCTCGGCAGCGACCTGGGGGTCAGCGGCTGGTGGACGGTGACTCAGGAGGGTATCTCCACGTTTGCCAAGCTCACTGGTGATGAGCAGTGGATCCATGTCGATCCGGAGCGGGCCAAGGGTGGACCGTATGGTTCGACCATTCAGCATGGTTTCTTCACTCTGGGTCTGGCTACCGGGTTCTTGTGGGAGATCTGCGCGGTTGAGGGTTTCGATGTCGTTTTGAATTATGGCTTGAACCGGGTTCGTTTTCCGGCGCCGTTGCCGGTCGAGAGTCGGATTCGGATGCATGTGAATCTGGCCGAGGTGAGGGAGTTGGATACGCCGACCGGGCCGGGGGCCGAGGCCGTGTATCGGCTGACCTTTGAGGTCGAGGGTCGGAGCAAGCCTTGCTGTGTGGCCGACCTCGTCTTCCGCTACTACAACTGAGCACCGACGCCAACGGCTTCGCACCAACTACCTGGAGTCCGGTTCCGGCGACGAGAAAGGGTGCGGGCTGCTCGCCCGCTGGCTCTACACCCGTTCCTGATCGGCCACCTGCTCGGAACCGTTGGCCAGGCGGCGGGGTGACCTCGGTGCGGTCGGCGTCCTCGGCGGCAAGGCGGGCCCGGCGGGCGGTTTCCGGGAGCAGATGGTGCCGCACCGCACGCTGCACCGGTTCGCGACCGCTGTCTCGGTGCAGCCCCTGGAAGCACCCTCCTTACATGATCGACTTCGGATTGTGCGACGGCCGGTGCGACGGCCGGTGCGACGGCTCCCACTGAGCAGGAAAGGGCTGCCGTCCGGCGCCGGGATGGACTTTGCGGTGTTTGACTCGGCCGGCAGGAAGGCCTGTCGCCGATGAGTGGGACCTTGGTGGTGGAAGGTGCCGAGCAGGATGACCGATGGTGACCCTCGATTTCAGGACGGGAATGATGACTGACTCGCCAACCGTGCAGGCGCCGACCGGTGAAACCTTGGTGTTGCGGGGACTGGAGGGGCTCAAGGGCCGGCTCGGCAGCGACCTGGGGGTCAGCGGCTGGTGGACGGTGACTCAGGAGGGTATCTCCACGTTTGCCAAGCTCACTGGTGATGAGCAGTGGATCCATGTCGATCCGGAGCGGGCCAAGGGTGGACCGTATGGTTCGACCATTCAGCATGGTTTCTTCACTCTGGGTCTGGCTACCGGGTTCTTGTGGGAGATCTGCGCGGTTGAGGGTTTCGATGTCGTTTTGAATTATGGCTTGAACCGGGTTCGTTTTCCGGCGCCGTTGCCGGTCGAGAGTCGGATTCGGATGCATGTGAATCTGGCCGAGGTGAGGGAGTTGGATACGCCGACCGGGCCGGGGGCCGAGGCCGTGTATCGGCTGACCTTTGAGGTCGAGGGTCGGAGCAAGCCTTGCTGTGTGGCCGACCTCGTCTTCCGCTACTACAACTGAGCCGTCGTCGAGACGGAACTGCCGAGGAGAGAAAAGCACTGATGACCACGACGCAGACCACCAACCCGGCGATCGGGAAGAGTATCGACGCCAACGGCATTCGCACTAATTACCTGGAGTCCGGTTCCGGCGGCGCGACCGTCGTGCTGGTGCACGGGTCCGGCCCCGGCGTCACCGCCTACGCCAACTGGCGGTTGGTGCTGCCGGCGCTCGGTGAGGACTTCACCTGCTACGCACCGGATATGGTCGGCTTCGGCTATTCGGACCGGCCCGAGGACGTCGAGTACGGCGTGCAGACGTGGGCCGACCAGACGGTGGGCTTCATCAAGGCCATGGGCATCGAGAAGTGTCATCTGGTCGGCAACAGCTTCGGCGGCGCCATCGCGCTGCGCATCGCCACCCAGCACCCGGAGCTGGTCGACAAGATCGTGCTGATGGGTTCGATGGGCGTGCCGTTCGAGATCACCGACGGCCTGGACACCGTCTGGGGCTACGAGGGCACCATCTCCTCGATGCGCAAGGTGCTGGACTACTTCGCCTACTCGCGCGACCTGGTCAACGAGGAGCTGGCCCAGGTACGGTTCAAGGCGAGCATGGAACCCGGTTTCCAGGAATCGTTCTCGGCCATGTTCCCGGCCCCGCGGCAGCGCTGGGTGGATGCCATGACCACGCCCGAGGACGAGATCCGCAAGCTGACCAACCGGACCCTGATCGTGCACGGCCGCGAGGACAAGGTCATCCCGCTGGAGACCTCGCTCAAGCTGGAGCAGCTGCTGGACAACGCCGACCTGTCGGTGTTCTCGCACTGCGGGCACTGGTCGATGATCGAGCGCACCGCCGACTTCAACCGGCTGGTCCGGGACTTCTTCCTGCAGGTGCCGACCAAGCCGGTCATCACCGTCGAGGACGAGTAGGCAGCCCGTGGCCACCAAGACCAAGGACGCCGGGGCGTCGGCCAACGGCGCGCCCGCGGGCGCGGCCGACCTGGCCGCCCGCGACCGGGACCTGCTGCTGCGCATCTACCGCGCCATGGTGCTGACCCGGGCCGTCGAGGACCGGATGGTCGCCATGTACAAGGGCGGCGACCTGCTGGGCTCCCTGTACACCGGGCACTGGCATGAGGCGATCAGCGTCGGCGCCGCGGCCACCCTGCGGCCGGACGACTACATGGCCCCGATCCACCGCGACCTGGGGGCGCACCTGTACCGGGGCATGGAGCCCTGGCAGGTGATGGCCAGCTTCATGGGCAAGGCCACCTCGCCCACCGGTGGCCGGGACGGCACCCTGCACTACGGCCGGCTCGACCTGGGCCACTACAACCTGCCCAGCCATATCCCGGCCAACTTCCCGGTCGCCACCGGCATGGCCTTCGCCGCGAAGTACCGTGGCCAGGACAGGGTCTGCCTGGCCTTCTGTGGTGACGGGTCCACCTCCCGGGCCGACTTCCACGAAGCGCTGAGCATGTCCAGCGTGCTGGACCTGCCGAACGTGTTCGTCATCGAGAACAACCAGTTCGCCTACTCCACGCCGATCCGCATGCAGTCCAAGACGACGGTCTTCGCCGACAAGGCCAAGGCCTACGGCATTCCGGGCGTCACCGTGGACGGCACCGACGTGATCGCGGTGCACGACGCGGTCGCCGAGGGCGTCGAACGGGCCCGGGCCGGCCGGGGCCCCTCCATCGTGGAGGGCGTCACCATGCGCATGCACGGGCACGCCGAGCACGACCCGGCCGACTACGTGCCCAAGGAACTGTTCGAGGAATGGTCGGCGAAGGACCCGGTCGGGCTGTTCGAGAAGCGTTTGCTGGAAGCCGGTGTCATCGACCAGCAGGCGGCCGACGACACGCGGAAGCAGGCCCGTCAGGCGGCCATCGATGCACGCAAGAAGGCGCTCGCCGATCCGATGCCGGAGCCGAGCACGATCGAGGAGGGCGTCTATGCCGACTGACATCGCAGAGGCCCCGGCCATCCTGAACAAGGATGCCGGCCCCAAGGACAACGGCCAGGCGACCTATCTGGAGGCGATCGCTCTCGCGCTCGACCACGAGATGGAGCGTGACCCGGACACCTTCATCATCGGCGAGGACGTCGGCCAGTTCGGCGGTGCGTTCAAGGTGACCAAGGGCTTCCTGGACAAGTACGGCCCCCGCCGGGTGGTCGACACGCCGATCGCCGAGACGGGTTTCACCGGCCTGGCGGCCGGTGCGGCGCTGGTCGGGCTGCGTCCGATCGTGGAGTTCCAGTTCGCCGACTTCATCTCCTGCGCGTTCGACCCGATCATCAACGTGCTGGCCCGGCACCACTGGCGCACCGGCGACCCGATGCCGGTGACCATGCGGGCGCCGTTCGGCGGCCGGCTGCGCGCCGGCCCCACCCACTCGCAGAGCGTGGAGAGCTACTTCGCGCACGTGCCCGGGCTGAAGATCGTCATGCCTGGTACCCCGCAGGACGCCGCCGGCCTGTTGATCTCCTCGATCCGGGACAACAACCCGACGCTGTTTCTGGAGAACAAGTACCTGTACCGCCGGCTGAAGGCGGCCGGCCCGCTGTCCATGGACCCGATCCCGCTGGGCGTGGCCGACGTGGTCCGGCCCGGCCGGGACGTCACGCTCGTCACCTACTCCGCGGGCGTGCACCAGGGCCTGGAGATCGCCGACGAGCTGGACTCCGAAGGCATCTCGGTCGAGGTGATCGACGTGCGCACCCTCGTCCCGCTGGACGTGGAGACCATCGTGAACTCGGTCAAGAAGACGTCCCGCGCGGTGGTGCTGCACGAGGCCGCCCGGCGGATGGGCTACGGGGCGGAGATCGCCGCCACCATCCAGGAGGAGGCCTTCTGGTACCTGGACCAGCCGGTGGCCCGGATCGGCGCGAAGAACACCCCGACGCCGACTAGTCCGCCGCTGGAGGACGCGGTCATCCCGCAGCCGGCGGAGATCGCGGACGCCATCCGCGCGGTGGCGCGGGCCTGAAACCCGCTTTTTGCCAATAGCTCTCGAATCGACAGACGCCGAAGCGGCGGGCCGGTGGCCCGCCGCGGGGTGTCGACCTCGAAAGGAACATCTGACGTGGCCGACTACGACATCGTGGTTCTCGGCGGCGGTCCCGGGGGGTATGCCGCCGCGCTGTACGCAGCGTCCGCAGGCCTGTCGGTGGCGCTCGTCGAGAAGGAGAAGGTCGGCGGCACCTGCCTGCACCGCGGATGCATCCCGGCCAAGGCCCTGCTGCACGCCGCTGAGGTGTTCCGGACCGTCGGCCACGCCGGCGCGCACGGCGTGAAGCTGCCCGACGGCTTCACGCCGGAGCCGGACTGGCCGGCGGCCAACCGGCGCAAGGCCGCCATCGTCAAGCAACTGCACGGCGGACTGTCCGGGCTGCTCAAGCGCCGCAAGGTACAGGTCGTGATCGGCGAGGGCCGGCTGACCGCCGACGGTGCCGTGTCCGTCGACGGGCAGACGCTCAAGGGCCGGGCGACCATCCTGTGCACGGGCTCGGTGCCCCGGGCGATCCCCGGCATGGACGTCGACGGGGAACGGGTGATCACCTCCGACCATGCCACCAACAGCACCGCGGACAAGCTGCCGGAGCGCGCCGTGGTGATCGGCGGCGGCGTCATCGGCGCCGAGTTCGCCTCCGTCTACACCGATCTCGGCGTCGACACGACGCTGCTCGAGGCGATGAACGACGGTGTGCTGCCCATCGGGCCGGACCGGGACGTGGCCAACGTGCTGGCCCGGTCGCTCGCCAAACGGGGCACCAAGATCAATGCGCAGGCTCGGGTGGGCACCCTGGAGCGCACCACCGATGGTGTGCTGGTGCCGTTCGAGACCCCCAACGGCAGCGAGAAGCTCGAGGTCGAACAGGTTCTGGTGTCCATCGGACGCCGCCCGGTGACCGAGAACTGCGGCGCCGACGTCGCCGGGGTGAAGATCACCGACCGCGGGTTCTTCGAGGTCGACACGAACACCATGCTGACCTCGCGACCGGGCGTCTACGCGATCGGGGACTGCGTGCCGACGCCCGGGCTCGCGCACGTCGGCTACGCCGAGGCGGTGCTGGCCGTCGACCACTTCCTGGGTGAGAACCCGGTGCCGGTCGACTACGGCACGATCCCGTGGGTCGTCTACACCCACCCCGAGGTGGCCTGGTCCGGGCTGACCGAGGCGCAGGCGCGGGAGGCCGGCCACGACGTCGTGGTGCACCGGCACTCGTTCGCCGGCAACGGCCGGGCGATGATCCTGGGCGAGACCGACGGCCTGGTCAAGATCGTCGCCGCCAAGGACGGTCCGGTGCTGGGTATGCACCTGGTCGGCCCCTGGGCCAGCGAGCTGATGCACGAGGGCTACCTGGCGGTCAACTGGGAGGCGTTGCCCGGCGACGTCGGCCGGCTGATCCACGCGCACCCCAGCCTGTCCGAGGCGATCGGCGAGACCATGATCACCTTCTCCGGTCGTTCGCTGCACGGCTAGATCGTTCGCCCCGGGCCCGGCCCGAACTCGACCCACTTCCACCAAGACCAGGAGACGTTGGATGTCCGACGAATGGTTCGTCACGATGCCCAAACTGGGCGAGACCGTCACCGAGGGCGAGCTGACCACCTGGCTCAAGAGCGTCGGTGACCCCATCGCCTTCGACGACCCGCTGTTCGAGGTGTCCACCGACAAGGTGGATTCGGAGATCCCCAGCCCCTACGACGGGGTGCTCGCCGAGATCCTGGTGCCCGCCGGCCAGACCGTGCCGATCGGCACCCAGTTGGCGCGGATCGTGCCCGAGGGAGCCGGTCTCGCGCCCGCACCGGGGCGGCTGCCGGAGACCGGTCACCACGTGGTGGCCGGCGGTGGCCCCGCGCTGGGCGATCCGGCCGCGCCGCAGATGGGTGGCTCGGAGGGACCCTCCGACGAGGCTCCGGGACTGGCCGCACCGGCCGGCGTGGTGCACGACATCACCATGCCGAAGCTGGGGGAGACGGTCACCGAGGGCGAGCTGACGACCTGGCTCAAGAGCGTCGGCGACACCGTCGAGATGGACGACGCGCTGTTCGAGGTGTCCACCGACAAGGTGGATTCGGAGATCCCCAGCCCCTACGACGGGGTGCTGCTGGAGATCCTGGTCGAGGCCGGGCAGACGGTGCCGATCGGCACCCCGGTGGCCAGGATCGGCGAGCCGGGCGCGGCGGCGTCCGCCGGGGCCGCCGCGGCGAGCGGGTCGACGAGCGCCGGCTCGCACTCGCCGACCTCGACGACGATCGTGATCGGCGCCGCCGCTCAGCCGGGGCGGATGCTGTCGCCGCTGGTGCGCCGGTTGGCCGCGGAGAACGATCTGGACGTCTCCGCGATCACCGGAACCGGTGTCGGGGGCCGCATCCGGCGCGAGGACGTGCAGCAGGCGCTGCGCAACGGAGGGGCGAAGGCCGCGCCGGCCGCCGCACCCGGTGCTCCGGTGTCGGTGCCGAGCGCGGCGACGGCCGGGCCGGTCACCACGGCGCCGCGGCCGGCGGTTCCGGCCGGCGTCGCCGACCCCCGCGACGAGGTGGTCACCCTGTCCCGGATGCGGATCGCCGTGGCCAACGGCATGGTCGCCTCGCTGGCGGCCACCGCGTCGGTGTGGACGTCGGTCGAGGTCGACTTCGACAACGTCGAGAAGGTCCGCCGCAAGCACAAGGACCGGTTCAAGAAGGAGACCGGCGCGTCGCTGTCGTATCTGCCGTTCGTCTCCCGGGCCACCATCGACGCGCTGCGGGCGTTCCCGACGGTCAACTCGTCGATCGACCTCGACGCCAAGACGATGACCCTGCACCCGTACGTGAACCTGGGCGTCGCGGTCGACCTGGACCAGCAGGGCCTGGTGGTCCCGGTGGTCAAGGACGCGGACTCGCTGAACATGCGGGGTGTCGCCAGGAAGATCACCGAGTTGGCCGGTGCGGCCCGGTCCAAGAAGCTGGGCGCCGAGGACATGAAGGGCTCGACGTTCACCATCACCAACCCGGGACCCTTTGCCAGCTACGCTTCCTCGCCGATCATCAACCAGCCGAACGTGGCCATCCTGTGCACCGACGGGGTCAAGCGACGCCCGGTCGCGGTGGGCGACGCGATCGCCATCCACCCGACCGGAATCGTCGGGTTGGTGTATGACCACCGGGCCTTCGACGGCTCGACGGCCTCGCTGTTCCTGATGCACATCCGCGACTCGCTGGAACAGCGCGACTGGGAAGCCGAGGTCGGCTGACCGTGCCGGTGCGGCCGGGTTCCCGCGACCGGGGCCCGGCCCTCCCGCCGGACCCCGAACCGGTCACCGTCACCATCGCCCGCGGGGTGGCGGCCGGCCGGGAGAACGACTTCGAACGGTGGAGCGACGAGCTCACCGCGTTGGCGACCCGCTTCCCGGGATTCCTGGGTGCCGGCATGCTGCGGCCCAGCCGGCTGGGTGATCCGTGGCACGTGGTGTTCCGCTTCGACTCGGCCGGGCACCTGGCCGACTGGGAATCGTCGCCGGAACGCGCCCGGTGGCTGACCGAGGGCGAGCACCTGGTGGAATCGACGGCGGTGCAGCGTGTCTCCGGCCTGGAGACATGGTTCTCGCTGCCCGGCCGGACCGCGCCCGCGCCGCCGAAGTGGAAGATGTTCCTGGTCTCCGGCACGGTGTTCTACCTGCTCAATCTCACCCTCAGCGTGACCTATGGATGGTCGCTGGAGGGCCTGCCGTTGCCGTTGCACATCGTGCTGGTCTCGGCGCCGGTGACGGCGATCGCCACCTGGCTGGTCATGCCCCGCGCCGCCCGGCTGCTGGCCCGCTGGCTCTACGCCCGTTCCTGATCCGCCACCTGCTCGGAACCGTCGGCCAGCCGGCGGGACTCCCGCTCGATCCGGAGCAGCATCGCCGCGCTGGGTTGGACCGAACCCGAGCGGTAGGTCGACAGGCGCGAGGCCGAGGTGCCGACCTCGGCGGCGAACCGACGGGCCGGTAGGCCGCTGCGTTCGATCGCGGCGCGAACTCGGCGGGTGACCTCGGCGCGGTCGGCGTCCTCGGCGGCAAGACGGGCCCGGTGAACGGTTTCCAGGAGCAGAGCGGCGGTGTCGACATCCTCGCCGTAGGTGGAGTATTCCTCGACGTCGCGGGCGACGGATCCCCAGGGCGCCCGCTTGATTGCGTCGGCGATCCGGCGCCAGTCGGACAGTGATCCACGTTCGATCGCGGTCACCAGACCTTCGTACGGCCAGGTTTCGACCGGATCGCGCGGCGTGGCATCAAGGTTCCGGAACACCAGCTCAGCCATCGGATTCAGCGACCGTCCAGCATGGTCTGGGCGAGATCACCACATGTGCGAAGTGTCTCGCTCCAGTCCTGCCATCGCTGAACCAAGCCCTTGTACCGGGACAGTTCGCCTACCGTCCTTCGATCGCGAGGTGTGGGACGGGCGAGACGGGGGACCAGCGCGCTGACGACGGACTCGTCGTCGGCGGAGCGGTCGACGTAGAAGGTGTCGATGTCGTTCAGGACGTGGGCGGCCTCGGGTATACCCATTCGGTCGGCAAGTGCGGCCACGTCGAGGTAGTCGCGAACCTGATTGCGTTGGACGATCAGATACGCCTTGACCCGAAGCGCCTCCTCGATCGTCGGGATCCGGATCTGCTGCCCGCCGGGTAGCTCGACGAGTTGGGTCTCAAGCGGAACCCGTCGGCGAAGCTGCCGCGGTCCGGCCTCTATCCCGCCCAGCCGGCCCATGATCGTCATGGGTGGCTTCGACGCCCGCACGCTGGTGGCCCAGCCATCGGTGGCCTCCACCGCCTCCAGGATGGCCTCGTACCGCTCCCGTAGAGCCAACACGTGATCGTGATCGAAGGAAATACGGTGACCTGCGTAAGCGGCGCTCATGGTGCCCCCCACCAGCACGGCATCGGGCACCACCTGTTGGAGCCGCGCCGCGCTTTCCAGCACCGGCAGCAGATCGGGCGGCGGCTGGATTCGCGCAGCGGGTTCTTCGGCGCGGCGGGCCATGTCCGCAAGGTTATCAGAAGCGATAACCCTTGGGGTGCACGGTCCTGGATGTCGGCCGGTGATCCTGTCGCGTACCGCGACCCCGTGTTCGCCGACAGGCTGCCGGCGTCGGCCGACCCGTCTCGCGTCGATCACGAAGAATGTGCCCCCATTCGAACGGAATGCGGGCGCATTCTTCCTGATCGGCCACGACGTCAGACGGTCGCCGCCTCCCGGTCGCCCTTGTACAGCACGACGCCCATGCCGTTGATCCACTCGTAGACCGGGACGTAGGAGAGCACCTCACCGGGTGCGTCGTTCATCGCGCCGGCCAGCGCGATCCAGGCGCGGATCTCGCCGGTGCCGTTGCCGGCCTCCATCAACTCGTCGTTTCCGATGTCGATGATGTCGGACAGGTCGCCCTTGGCCAGGATGTCCAGGAACCAGTGGTCGAACTCCTCGTCGATGTCGCCCACCCGCGGCTCGCCGACGAAGTGGGACAGGCCACCGCCGGCCACCAGCGCGACCCGTTCGAGACCGTCGTAGGAACGGATCGCCTTGCCCAGCGCCTTGCCGAACTCATGGAACTGGCGGACCGTCATCAACGGCGGCGTCGTGCAGTTGAGCACGATCGGCACCATCGGCAGTTCCATCGTGTTGTCCAGCCAGTAGTACACGGTCATGAACCCGTGGTCGATCTTCATGCCGTAGGACAGGGCCGGCTGCTGACCCTGCTCGATCAGGCTGGCGGTGATGTGCGCGGCCAGCCCGGAGTCGGAGGGCACCATCTTCTTCGGCACCTGCAACCACACCTCGGGCGGCCCCAGATGCTCGTCGTCCAGGCCGATCGCGATCTGCGGCAGGCCGTCGAGGAAGAAGTTGGTGAAGTGCTCGCCGGTCATCATCACGATGGCCTGGACGCCCTTGTCCTTCGCCAGGTCGCGAACCTTCTCCAGCGCGCCGAAGAAGTTGTCCGCCTGCTCCCGCGGCGCCGAACCCGGGTCCGCGGTCATCATCGGCGCGTGCGAGGCCGAGTAGGCCATGACTATTTCTGCCATCGGGTCTTCTTCCTCTCCGGGACCGCGCCGGAATTCTCCAGCAGGGGACGGTAATCGGCGCGCTTGTAGCCGAGCGCCCGGCAGAAGCCGTTGACGATCACCGGGTGCGTGCCCATCGCGTAGATCGCTCCGATGTCGGGTTCGGTGACCGCCCGCACCTCCTCCGGCGTCAGGTCGTAGCCCTCGGTGACGATGGCCGGCCCGGGGCCGTCGCCGGCCGCCTCCAGCCGCCGCAGGTGGTCGAACAAGCAGCGCTGAACCATGTACAGGGTCATCCCGCTCGGTCACCTCGCATTCCGGTCTCCTTTTCGTCGACTGTCCCGAAACGTGTTCGGGCCGGGGCGCCCGCGGGCGCCGCCTTTCCCACGCTAGAAGCCGGCGGGGCGGGGCCGCCCGGTCGGCGGGCCTTCTTCCGTCGAGTGGACAACGGTCGGGACCTTCGGCCCGGGTCGGCGCGGCCCCGGCCGCCGCCCGCCGCGAGCTCTGGTCAGCCCAGACCCAGTAGATCCCGGGCGGTGCCGCCGAGAATCGCCGCGGTGTCCGCCTCGCTGCGGCCCAGGTCGTGCACGGTGCTCAGCGGCGTCGGGTCGCCGAGCTCGAACGGGTGGTCGGTGCCCATCAGCACGTGGTCGACGCCGACGTCCTCGACCAGCCGACGCAGCAGGTCGGTGTTGAACACGGCGGTGTCGTAGTAGAGACGATCGGTGTAGTAGCTGGGCGGCCTGTCGTTGGTGTGCGCGACATCCTTGCGTTCCCAGCCCATGTCGAGGCGGCCGCGCAGGGACGGCAGGCAGCCGCCGCCGTGCGCCAGGCACAGCCTCAGCGGTGAGCGTTCGAGCACACCGCTGAACACCAGCCGGGCCACCGCGATCGCGGTCTCCATCGGATACCCCACCAGTTGCGGCATCCAGAAGTCCTTCAGCCGCGGTCCGGCCGGCATGCCGGAGGGATGCAGGAACACGAAGGTTCCGCGCTCGGCCAGCACCGCCCACAGGTCGTCGTTGACCGGGTCGTCCAGGTCCCTTCCGCCGCCCTGGCTGCCGATCGCGATACCGGCCATGCCCAGCTCGTCCAGCACCCGGACCGCCTCGTCGGCGACCCCCGGCCAGCCCAGCGGCACGTAGCCGAGGCCGACCAGGCGCTGCGGCGCCGCGCCCACGTACGCGGCGAGTTCGTCGTTGCCCTGGGCCACGACGTCGGTCGCCAAGGCCGCGTCGTCCGCATTGGTGCAGAACAGGAACGGCGGCAGGGACACCGCGTGCACCTGCACGCCGGCCCGATCCATCTCGGCCAACCGGGTGGCCACGTCGTGCTGCGACCGGGCCAGCGGCAGCGGCGCTCCGGGACCCACACCGCTGACCGTCGGGTCCAGCCGGACGATGCCGTCGTCGACCGCCGAGACGTCCGCCAGCCCGCGGTCGGCCAGCCGCCGCAGCAACGGCATCGGCATTGCGTGGCTGTGCACGTCGACGGTCGGCGCACCGTCCGGATTCGTGGCTGTCATGCGAGTCTCCAGGATGTTCGACGGGCATGGGCCACCGGCCCGGATGCCGGGTCATCGGATCGAGCGGCGCCGGCGCGACCCGTGCCACGCTACCGACGTGATCACCTTCGTGCGCCCCCGCTGACGAATCCACCCGCTCTCACTGGTCGGAAGATGGCCGAGCTCGACTGCGGCCCGCATACCACCGTGCGAACCTGCCAGGTGACAGTGCCGCGTCGAGGTGCTTGCGCACCCGCGGCAGGCGACGTCCGGCCGGAGCGAAGGAGATCGAATGATCAGCGGCAAGACGACATTGATCGCGCATCTGGGCTATCCGACGTTCGCCTTCAAGGCGCCGCTGATCTACAACCCCTGGTTCGACAAGCACGACATCGATGCCGTTGTGATACCGATGGGGGTCAAACCCGAGGAGTACCGGGAGTTCTTCCCGTTGTTGTTCAAGATGTCGAACATCCGCGGCGCACTGGTCACCATGCCGCACAAGGTGACCACCACCGAGCTGGTCGACGAGCTCACTCCGATCGCCCGGGTGGCCGGCGCGTCGAACGCGGTGCTGCTGCGCGAGGACGGTTCGCTGATCGGCGACCAGTTCGACGGCGCCGGGTTCGCCCGGGGGGTGGCTCGCAAGGGCTTCGACGTCGCCGGCAAGCGGGCGCTGGTGGTCGGCAACGGCGGGGTCGGGTCGCCGATCGCGGCGTCGCTGGTCGCCGCCGGCCTGGCCGAGATCGGCCTGTTCGACCCGAATATCTCCGCGGCCGAGGCGTTGGCCGGCCGGCTCGCCGAGCACTACCCGGACACCAAGGTCACGGTCGGCTCGCAGGACCCGGACGGCTACGACCTGGTGGTCAACGCGACGCCGCTGGGCATGAACGACGCGGACCCGTTGCCGGTGGACACCGACCGGATCGCGCCGACGACCTTCGTCGCCGATGTGGTGATGAAGCAGACGATCACGCCGTTCCTGCGGAAGGCGTTGGACAAGGGATGCCCGATCCAGGTGGGCACCGACATGCTGTACGAGCAGATACCCGCCTACCTGGAGTTCTTCGGTTTCGGCTCGGCCACCCCCGAGGAGCTGCGGGAACTCTCGCAGGTGCCGTCCTGACCGCGATGTCCCCGCGCTGGCGCTGGATCCTGGCCATGGGCTTTTCCGCCCTGGTTCTGCTGGGTGGCGTGGTGCTGCTGTTGCGCGGTGAGTCCGATTTCCGGGCCGTGGCATGGATGTTGGTCGTCATCGGTGGTCTGGCGTTGCTGGTCAACGCGGTGCTGCGCGACCGTTTGCGGTGACCGTGCGCATCCCCCGGTCCCGGCTGCGGCACCACTCCGGCCGCCCTGCATCCGTTTTCACGGATCGATCCGGGGCGGCCCCCCGCCACGCGACGGCGGGTCCCCGCTCGTGCCCCGAGGCGGGCGGGGCGCCCGGGTGCCGATGCGGCGTTCATGCGCGCGCATCGTGCCGCTCCCAGCGGCTTCGCGATCTCCGCTGTGGGTCAACCGTTTTCATCTCGTCACCGCGGTGACGGTCGATCCGTGACCTACCCCGCTCAGGCGCTGCCGTCCAGCGGAAAGCGCCCACGGTGTCGTTGACCGGGTCATCCATGGGTTGTGGACTACTTCACAGCCGCCGCAAGTCGCGCCCGGCGACCCGTGACGAGGAGAACCACATGGCAGACGTGATCAAAGAGCCACCGGGCTCGCACGAACCGACGGCGCACGAGAAGACACCCAAGAAGGCCGCGGCCAGCGGCTGGATCGGCAGCGCGCTGGAGTACTACGACTACTTCATCTACGCGCAGGCCGCCTCCTTGATCTTCCCGGACCTGTTCTTCCCGTCGGACAATGCCCAGGTCGGCATCATCGCCTCGTTCGCGACCTTCGGCGTGGGTTATGTCGCCCGGCCGATCGGCGCGTTCGTCCTGGGTCACTGGGGCGACACCCATGGCCGCAAGAACGTCCTCGTGCTGTGCATGTTGTTGATCGGCTTCTCGACCTTCTGCGTGGGCCTGCTGCCCAGTTACGACGCGGTGGGTGTGCTGGCGCCGATCCTGCTGGTGGCGCTGCGGCTGATCCAGGGCTACGCGGTCGGCGGTGAGATCTCCGGCGCGAGCGCGATGATCCTTGAGCACTCGCCCTTCGGAAAGCGCGGCTACTACGCCAGCTTCACCCTGCAGGGCGTGCAGGCCGGTCAGATCTTCGCTGCCGCGATCTTCCTGCCGCTGTCGATCATCCTGCCCAAGGACGCCTTCTACAGTTGGGGATGGCGGATCCCGTTCCTGCTCAGTGCCGTCGTCGTGCTGATCGGCATGTACATCCGCCGCCAGGTGCACGAGACGCCGGCGTTCGAGGAGGAGGCCGAAGGCAACGAGCCGTCGAAGTCGCCGATCGTCTCGGCGTTCAAGGACAACGGCGGGGACATGTTCCGGGTGTTCCTGATGGCCCTGATGAACGCCGTGCCGACGGCGGTGGTCGCGTTCGGCACGACATTCGCCACCAACGCGGCCTATGGCGTCGGCATGTCCGCCACCACCTACCTGTGGATCTCGGTCTCCGGCAACCTGGTGGCTGTCCTGCTCATCCCGTTCGTCGGGAACCTGTCGGACGTCATCGGCCGCCGGCCGGTGATCATCTTCGGATGTCTGGCGTCCGGCGTCCTCGGCTTTCCCTACCTGTACTTCGTGGGCCAGGACAATGTTGTGATGGCGTTCGTCTTCGCCATGCTGATGTGGGGTGTGGTGTACCAGGGTTACAACGCGGTGTTCCCTGCGTTCTTCCAGGAGCTGTTCCCGACCAAGAACCGGGTCACCGGGTTCGCCATCGGCCAGAACTTCGGCACGATGATGACCTCCTTCCTGCCCGCCATCTACGCCCTGTTCGCCGGTCCCACCCCGAGCGCCACGTGCGTGAAGGACAAGGTGTTCCAGCCCGACGCCATCATCGAGGCAACGGGCCTGACCTGCCGCGCAACAGCCGACGCCGCCGAAGTCCGGGTCGTGTGGGTGGTCGGCGGCATCACCCTTGGCATCACGATCATCGCCGCGCTGGCGGCGTTCTTCTCTCGCGAAACCTATCGGGTCCACCTGGACGATCTCGGGCGCAACGGCGCCCCGGACGTGCCGAAGGACGACTACATGCGGATCCGCACGACCGGGGTGGATCAGCCGGTCTGATCGCCCTCTCCACCAGACTGGGACGGCCGGCCGACAGGTGTCGGCCGGCCGTTCGTGTTGTCATCAACCGCCGTCCACCAGATATGGAGAGAATCGATCCATGCCGTCGATCACCGTCATGAACGGGCCGAACCTGAACACCCTGGGCACCCGCAAACCCGAGGTGTACGGGCGCACCACGCTGGCCGACGTGGAGGCGATGTGTCGTGCCGACGCCGACAAGCTGGGCCTGGACCTGCGCTTCCTGCAGTCCAACTACGAGGGCCAGCTCATCGACTGGATCCACGAGACCGGGCCGGCGTTCCGGGCCGGCGAGTCCATCGGCATGGTGTACAACCCCGGGGCGCACACCCACTACTCGTACGCCATCCGGGACGCGATCGAGGCCGCCATGTGTCCGGTGATCGAGCTGCACATCTCGAATGTGCATGCCCGCGAGGAGTTCCGGCACCATTCGGTGATCTCGCCGGTGGCCCGGGGCATCATCGTCGGGTTCGGCATCGCCGGCTATTCGCTGGCCGTGCGAGGGCTGTACGAGCTGCACGAGGCGGAGGTCACCAAGAACCTCAAGCCGGGCGTGCGCACGTGACGGCGCCGGCAGCGGTCGGATCGGCTCCGGTGCGGATCGCGGTCGCCGGCGCCGGACTCATCGGCCAGCGGCACGTCGAGGAGATCGACGCGAGCGCGGTGGCCGAGCTCGCCGCGATCGTCGACCCGTTCCCGGCCGCGGCCGAGGTGGCGCAGAAGTACTCGGTGCCGTTGTACCCGTCGCTGGCCGAGCTGTTCGCCGCCGACGGCGTCGGCAGGCCGGACGGGGTGATCCTGGCGACCCCGAACCGGCTGCATGTGGACGGTGGGCTGGAGTGCGTGGCCGCCGGCGTGCCGGTGATCGTCGAGAAGCCGATCGGCGACACCGTCGAGGCGGCCACCCGGCTGGTCGAGGCGGGCGAGGCTGCCGGGGTGCCGGTGCTCACCGGGCATCACCGCAACTACAGCCCGATCATGGCTCGGGCCCGGGAGGTCGTGCGCAGCGGTGCCCTCGGCGACCTGGTCGCCGTGGTGGGCACCGCGCTGTTCCACAAGCCCGACGACTACTTCGAGGTCGGCGGTGGCTGGCGGCGTCGGCCCGGCGGCGGCCCGATCCTGCTCAACCTCATCCACGAGGTGAACAACCTGCTGTCCCTGGTCGGCGACATCGTCCGGGTGCAGGCGGTCACCTCGAACGCAACCCGCGGGTACCCGGTGGAGGACACCGCCGCGATGGTTTTCACCTTCGCGAACGGGGCGCTCGGTACCTTCCTGCTCTCGGACACCGCCGCCTCGCCCCGGTCCTGGGAGCAGACCTCGCAGGAGAACAAGAGCTACGACAGCTTTCCCGACGAGGACTGCTATCACATCGCCGGCACCCGGGGGTCGCTGTCCGTGCCGACGATGCGGCTCAAGGTCTACGAGGGCGCCGCGTCCTGGTGGGAACCGCTCACCTCGTCCACCGTCGAGCTGGACCGCAGCGACCCGCTGGCCAACCAGATCACGCACTTCGCGGCGGTCATCCGGGGTTCCGAACAGCCGGTGTGCAGCGGTCGGGACGGCCTGAAGACGCTCAAGGTCGTCGACGCCGTCATCGAGGCGGCACGCACGGGTCGGCCGGTCGACATCGTCGACTGATCCCCTCCGTCAGGCCCCGCTCTGTATCTCGCCGTGCGCTGTAGCTCCTTCGTGCGCTGTAGCTCCTTGGTGCGCTGATCCAACACCCACTTTCGGTGCCGTTTTGTCCGGTTTGCTGAACGTTGGATCAGCGCGGCTCTCCAGGTGGCCCGGCGGCGACGAAACCCGTCACGCGGCCAGGTTCACCCTGAGGGGACGGCCCACCAGGCCCGGCCCGCCGTTCGTGTGAGTACCGGGCGGTTCAACCGGCCGCGGCGCGCAGCACCTCGACGGCCGCCTTGTGCACGGTGCGCGCCGCGTGCCCGACGCCCTGCGCCACCAGCGCATGCGAGATCACCTCGACGGCAACGACCGCCGGCCTCACCCCGTGCTCGTGCAGGGCGCGGACCAAGCCGACGGCGTCGCCGTGACCGTGGCCCGGCGGGAGCCGGTGGCCCAGCGACTCGGCTCTCGGCGGATCCATCGGCGTGGCCAGCACGTCGCACAGTTGGACGGAGACGATCCGGTCGGCCGGCACCTGAGCAAGGTCGGCGGCCGTCGTGCCGGCCCGCGCCCAGTGCCACACGTCCACGATCAGCGCGCTGTTGGGCCGGCCGGCATCCCGCACCACCTGCCAGGCGGTCGCCAGGTCGGGCACACCGCTGTACGGCATGAATTCCAGAGCCACCGTCAGGTCGTCGCCGGCTCGGTCGCACAGGGCGGCGAACGCCTCGGTGACCTGCCGTACCGGCAGCTTCTCCAGCAGGCCGGCATTGAGGTGGCGGACTCCGAACCGGCGGGCCATCTCGAACACCGAGCGCTCCTTGCGTTGCTGCCCGGCGTCCCGGTCGGCGTCGGTGCCCCAGGCCGTCAGGTATTCCACCTCGAGTACGGGAACTCCTGCCTGTCGGGCGATCTCGGCCATGGCGGACGCCTCGAGCCCGTCGTCCATTGCGGCCCAATAGTTCTCGGCGCGCAGGCCGATGCCCTCGAAGCCGGCGGCCGCCGCCGCACGCACCCGCTCGGGAAAGGACACCTCGGTGCCCAGCGTGTACGAGCTGATCACCAGCGGCGGAGCGGCGGCGTCGGTGCCGAGCACGGCCGTGGGCGCGACGGCGGATCGCGGAGACGTCATGACTCGAGCATGGCCACCGGGGATCGTTTCGGGCATCGGGTTTCCGGCGAACGGAACCGCATGGACCGGGGCATCGCCGCCCCGTCTACTGGAATGCGAGCGCATGCCGCCATGACGAGCGCATGCCGACATGAAGGGCCGACCGTGGACACCGCTGCGACGACGAACAAAACGGTCGAGTGCGACCTGCTGGTGGCAGGTGGGGGAGCCGGTGGGCTGTCCGCCGCCGTCACCGCCGCCCACCACGGCCTGGACGTCATCGTCACCGAGAAGGCGGCGACGCTCGGCGGAGCCACCGCCTGGTCCGGTGGCTGGATGTGGGCGCCGTTGAACCCGCTGTCGCGGGCGGACGGCATCGTCGAGGACCTCGACGGCCCACGCACCTACCTTCGGCACGCGCTGGGCGAGAACTACGACGAGCCGCGGGTGGAGGCGCTGCTGGCCAACGCACCGAAGATGGTCGAGTTCTTCGAGAAGCGGACAAGTCTGCAGTTCGTCAGCGGCAGCTGGATCGCCGACATCCTGGGCGACCTGCCCGGCGCCGGCACCGGTGGCCGCTCCGTCGGCCCGAAGCCGATCAACGCCCGCGCCCTGCGCAAGGACCTGCGGGCCCTGGTGCGGCCGCAGCTGTACGAGACCTCTTTCCTGGGCATGGGCATCATGGCCGGCCCGGATCTGCAGGCCTTCCTGCACGCCACCACCGACGTCAGGTCGTTCCTGCACGCCGCACGGCGGGTCGCCGCCCACGTGTGGGACCTGCTCACCCAGCGGCACGGCATGCACCTGGTGAACGGTCCCGCGCTGGTCGCCCGGCTGGTCAAGTCGGCCGACGAGGCCGGCGTGCGGATGTGGGTGAACTCGCCGGTGATGTCGCTGCTCACCGACTCCGAGACCGACACGGCCGACTCCGAGACCGGCACGGCCGGCGCGGTGACCGGCGCGCTGGTGCACCATCCCGACGGGCCGGTCACCGTGCGCGCCCGCCGCGGCGTGGTGCTGGCCACCGGCGGCTTCCCGAACGACGTGTACCGGCGGGCGGAGTTCTTTCCGCGCACGCCGACCGGGCGGGAACACTGGACCCTGGCCCCGGCCGAGACCACCGGTGACGGCATCACTCTCGGCGAGCTGGTAGGCGCGGGCCTGGACACCGGCCTGGCCTCCCCGGCCGCCTGGTGCCCGGTCTCACTGGTCAGGTACCGCAGCGGCCGGGTCGGCACCTACCCGCACATCGTCGACCGCGGCAAGCCCGGGCTGATCGCGGTGACCGCCGACGGCAGGCGTTTCGTCAACGAGGCGGACGGCTACTACCAGTTCACCGCGGCCATGATCAACGCCGTGCCCGACGGCCAGCCGGTGCAGGCCTGGCTGATCTGCGACCACGTGTTCCAGCGCCGGTACCCGTTCGGCATGGCCAAGCCGTTCCCGATCCCGACCTTTCCGTATCTGCTCAACGGGTACCTGCGACGGGGCAGGACGCTGAGCGACCTGGCGGTCAGGTGCGGCATCGACCCGGCCGGCCTGGAACGGACCGTGGCGGAGTTCAACGTGCACGCCCGGCAGGGGCAGGATCCCGAGTTCGGTCGCGGCAGAACCGCTTTCAACCGGTCGTCCGGGGACAAGGACCATGGTCCGAACCCGTCGCTGGCCCCGCTGGAGAAGGGCCCGTACTACGCGATCAAGGTGCTGCCCGGCAGCTTCGGGACCTTCTACGGACTGCGGGTGGACGCCGACGCCCGGGTGCTACGGGCCGACGGCACCGTCATCCCCGGCCTGTACGCGGCCGGCAGCGACCAGGCCAACGTGATGGGCGGGCACTACCCGTCAGGCGGCATCAACATCGGTCCGGCGATGACGTTCGGGTACGTCGCCGGCCGGCACGCCGCAGGCTGAGGGCGACCCGGCCACCGCCCGGAACACCGCCCGGAACACTGCCGGGTCACTCCGGATCACTACCGGACCACTGCCGGATCTCAGCCGGATCTCGGCCGGGTCGCCCCGCGTCTACGCGGTGCCGGGATCCTGGAGCAGACGCTGTCGCCGGTGCCCGGCCATCCGGACCGGCGAGTTCAGCTCACCGTTGCCGCGATAGCCGCCCGTGCGCTGGAGGACCTCGAAATACACCCGGCCACCGAGCACGGCCGTATAGAAGTGCCAGTAGTCGCCGTCCGCGGTCCGGTCCAGCAGCACGTTCAACTCGCGCATGGTCGCCAGTTGCGCCGGGTCCAGGGCCAGTCGGGCGTCCAGGTCGTCGTAGTAGTTGGCCGGCACCGGAACCACCGGCGCGCCGGCCGCCGTGGCCGCACGCGCCGCGGCGACGATGTCGTCGGTGGTGAACGCGATGTTCTGCGGTTCGACGACGCCCGGGATCCACAGCCGACGCCGGCGCAGCACCGAGACGTTCATCCCGATGCGCACCGAACCGTCGGCATTGGCCACCGACCGGTTGCGGACCAACCCGAACGGGGCGGCGATCTCCATGTCGTACTCGGTGTGCAGGCCCAGGACGCTGCGCAGGAAGAGGGTGGCCTCCTCGAAGCGGTCGAACGGCTGGGTCAGCTCGAGGTGATCGATCGCCGTGAGGCCGGCTCCGTTCGACGGCGACTGCCCGGTCGGCTCGAAGTCGCCGATCCAGCTGTCCGCGTCGTCGGCACCGGTGCGGCAGAAGAAGATCGCCGTGCCGTCCGGCGCCGCCACCGCGGACAGGTCGGCCTCCGCTGGGCCGCGGGTCCGCACGATCCGCTCGGCCAGCATCGCCCGCGCCCGCACCGCGGCGGACGCGGGGTCGGCGGTCTCGAAGCCGATCGCACCGACCGCCGCACCGACCGCTGCACCGACGGCCGACCCGGCTGGCGCACCGTCGACCCCCTCAGCACCGGCGGCGCGGTTGAGCAGGATCCGCGCCTGGCCCTGCGACCACAACTGCACCGGTTTGGTGCGGTGCTGTCCGGCGTGCGTGAATCCCAGTGCGGTCAACACCTCGGCGATCGCCGTCGCGCTGGCCTGGTCCACCGCCACCTCGGCGAACGCGAACCCGCTCAGCTCGGGCACCGGCGGCACCACCGGCCCCGCACCGCCGTCGTCGCGTGGCCCGGACTCGGCCCGATCCAGCGGCAGCCGGCCGACGGTCGACTCGTACAGCGCCAGCAGGGACCGATGCGCGTCCACGGCGGCCGGCCGCGGGTCGGACTGCCGGAACACGTCGTTGAACACCTCCAACGACAGCGGTCCGGTGTATCCGGCCTGCAGCACGTAGCCCAGGAAGGCTGGCAGGTCGAACGTGCCCTGGCCGGGGAACAGCCGGTAGTGCCGGCTCCAGTGCAGGATGTCCATGTCCATCGACGGCGCGTCGGCCAGCTGCAGGAAGAACAGCTTCTTCCCGGGGATCTTCGCGATGCCCGCCGGATCCGAACCGCGGGACAGGATGTGGAAGCTGTCCACGCACAGTCCCAGCGACGGATGGTCGGCCGCCCGCACGACGTCCCACGAGCGGTCGTAGGTGTTGACGTGGGTGCCCCAGGCGAGCGCCTCGTAGCAGATCCGCATGCCGCGCCGCCGGGCGCGCTCGGCCAGCTGGTGCAACTGGTCGGCGATGATCGCGTCGTCGTCGACGGCGGTCGGCGACACCGCGGAGCAGACCAGGACGAGATCGGTGCCGAGTTCCTCCATCACGTCGAACTTGTGGTCCGCCCGCCGCAGGTTCGCCGCGAACCGCTCGGGGTCGGTCGAGTCGAGGTCGCGAAACGGCTGGTAGAGGTCGATCGACAGGCCCAGATCCGCGCAACGCGCGCGCACCTGCGCGGCGGACGACGATGAGACGATGAAGTCCGGCTCGAAGATCTCCACGCCGTCGAAGCCCGCCGCGGCCGCCGCGGCCAGCTTCTCCTCCAACGTGCCGGAGATGCAGACGGTGGCGATGGCCGTCCGCAGGGCGGGCAGTCCGGCGGTGTCGACCGCCGACTCGATGGTGGGTTCGCCGGCGAGCAGTGACATCATCGCCTCCAGGATCGGTAGACCATCACAGTTACCGGTACCGGCGCGGGTTTCGCACGGCCGCGCCGCCCGTGTTCCGACCAGCGGGAGGTGCGGCCGTGCGGCGCGCCGGGTACCGCGGCGAGGCAAAGGATGGGAGACATGGCGCCAGAACTGCCCGAGTCGCTGCGAGAGGTGGCCGAGCGAGCGGCGAGCGTGCTCGCCCCGGAGACCGACGTCTTCGAGGACGTCGACGTCGCCGGATTCGGCGAGTCGCTGATCAAGGCTCTTCGCACGTCGCTGCGGAGCCCGGCGGCGCCGGTCCGCTCGGCCCTGCACCTGGCCGGTGACCTGGCGAAGATACCGGTCGCGGCCGGCGCACGATGGCTGGGCCGCGACATCCCGCCGCCGGTCGAGGTCAACGCCAAGGACCGCCGGTTCGCGTCGGCGGCCTGGCAGGACAACCCCGCCTACTACTCGCTCCGGATGGCCTACCAGGCCAGCGCCAATGCCGCGCGGGAACTGATCGGTTCGGCCAAGCTGGACGCGGAGGAGAGCCGCAAGGCCATGATGGCGCTGGACCTGTTGGTCGACGCGCTGGCGCCGACCAATTTCCTGCCGACCAACCCGGCCGCGCTGGAGCGCGCGTTCCAGACGGGCGGCGCCAGCCTGATCCGGGGTGCGCGCAACTTCGTCGACGATCTGCGGCACAACGGGGGCAAACCCCGCCAGGTGGACAGCAGCGGCTTCGAGGTGGGCGTCAACCTGGCCTGCACGCCCTCGAAGGTGGTCTACCAGAACGACCTGATGCAGCTGTTGCAGTACGAGCCGCAGACCGAGCAGGTGCACGCCAACCCGTTGCTGTGCAGTCCGCCGTGGATCAACAAGTACTACATCATGGATCTGGCGCCCAAGCGCAGCTTCATCGAATGGGCCGTCCAGCACGGCCGGACCGTCTTCGCGATCAGCTACAAGAACCCGTCCGCCGACATGTCCGGCACCACCATGGACGACTACCTGGTGCACGGCCCGCAGACCGCGCTGGACGTGATCCAGGAGATCACCGGCGCGGACACCATCGACATCGTCGGGCTCTGCCTGGGCGGCGCGATGACCGCGATCACCGCCGCGTACCTGACCCAGCAGGGCGACAACCGGGTCGGCACCCTCACCCTGCTGAACACCATGCTCGATTACGCCCAGCCCGGGCAGCTGGGCGCGTTCACCGACATGAAGTCGGTGGAGCGCCTGGAGCGCAAGATGAAGCGGTCCGGCTCGCTCGAAGGCGAGACGATGGCCGGCACGTTCGACATCCTGCGGGCCAACGATCTGATCTTCAACTACGTGGTGTCCAACTGGCTGATGGGGCAGCCGCCGCCCGCCTTCGACATCCTGGCCTGGAACGCCGACAGCACCCGGATGCCCGCGGCGATGCACGCCTTCTACCTGAAGAACTTCTACGTGCAGAACAAGCTCGCCGCCGGCGAACTCGAGATCGGCGGCGCCACCATCGATCTGAGCGTGATCAAGTCGCCGACCTATGTGGTCAGCGCGATCAACGACCACATCGTGCTGTGGGAGTCCGCGTACAAGACGGTCAACCTGGTCAGCGGCCCGGTCCGGTTCATCCTGGGCAGCGGCGGGCACATCGCCGGCATCGTCAGCCCGCCCGGGCCGAAGGTCTGGTACCAGGTCGCCGCGGGCGAGGAGAAGCTGCCACCCACCGGCGCCCAGTGGCGGGAGACCGCCGAGCGCAAATCGGGCACCTGGTGGGACGACTGGGCCGGATGGTCGGACGCCAACTCCGGCCCGATGATCGACCCGCCGCCGATGGGCAGCGAGAAGTATCCGGTCCTGGGCGTGGGCCCGGGCACCTACGTGAAGGGCTGAGTCGACGTCGGCTTCGGTGGCGGCCCCGGTCAGGGGGCCGCGCCGACCTCGGCCGGCTCCGGCCGTGGCCGTACGGGCCGGCGCACGGGTCCGGCGGCCATCGGGTGCGCGTCACCGGCCAGCTCGCGGGTCAGGCTGCGGGTGGCGATCGCCAGGGTCCCGATCACCGACTGCATCTGCTGATGCAGGTCGCGGACGGCCAGTTCGATCGCGGCGACGACCTCGCCGCCGGGACCGAACACCGGCATGCCGATCCAACACAGGTCGCTCTCGAGTTCCCATCGGGTCACCGCGACCCGGGTCAGCCGGGTCACCGCCAGCGCCCGGCGGAACCGGTCCGGCGCGGTGATCGTGTGCGACGTGTACGCCCGCAGGCCGCGCATGATCGCCATCTCCACCATCCGGGCAGGGGAGAAGGCCAGCAGCGCCCGGCCCATGGCGGTGGGGTGGGCGGGCACGGTTGCCGCGGCGCTGAACGGGGTCGCCGGCCGCGGGCCGGGCACCTTCTCGATGTAGGCGACGTCCAGGTCGGCCAGCACGCCGACCCTGGCTCGGCACTTGGTGGCAGCGGACAGGTCCTCGATCACGCACGGCGCCCGTTCGGCGATGCTCGGCGGACCGGCCTCGCCGGTGCCGAGCATGCGCAGCGGCAGACCGGCCCGGTAGTGACCGTTGCCGGTGCGCTCCAACAACCGCCAGGACGCAAGTTCCGAGGTGAGCCGGTGGGCCGTCGAGATGGGCAGGCCGGCGAGCCTGGCGATCTCGGTCAGGGAATGTTCGGACCCCTGGGTGAACGTCAGCAGGATCGACGTGATCTTGCTGGTGACGGACCTCCCGGATTCCGTAGAGTTGCCCGCCAAAGCCACCTCCTCGTCCTCATCGACGGTGTCCACCTGCGGCGATGGTCCACCCGAGTGTCACCCGAGTGATCGACACCGGGGCATAGGCAAACACAAGGTGGACGTCGGGTACCAGCGCGTCATGCCAAGGAAACCATTCGAGACACGAATCGTCGAAGTGCTGACGGCCGAGGCGGCCAAACCCCAGGGTCAGTCCTGGGGTAGTTCATCGGGGTGAGCCTCCGCGGGCCTCGACCATCATCGTTCGGTGGAGCTCGACTGGCTGCAGACGTTTCTCGCGGTGGTCGACCACGGCGGCTTCACCGCGGCATCCGCGCAGGTCCACCGGTCGCAGTCGCGGGTGAGCGCACACATCGCCGCGTTGGAGCGCGAGCTCGGCGTGCGGCTGATCGATCGGAGCCGGCGGCCGGCGACGGTCACCGACGCCGGGAAGCTGCTGGCCGTGCACGCCCGCCAGATCCTGGGCGACGTGGGCGCCGCCCGGTCGGCGATCGGGGCGATCAAGGCATTGGCGGACTGGTCGATCGGGTTGTGCACCACGCCCGGAATCGGTGGCAGGCTGTTTCCGGCCGTGCTCACCGATCTGATGAACCGTCACCCGGATGCGCGGGTGACTCTGCACGAGGACGCCTGGCCGTGCCGGCAGCGACACGGTGACGAGGAGTTCGTGGTCTCGGTCCTGCCGTCGATCGGCCGCGGCTCGGCCACCGGGCGGCGGCGCGCGTTGTGGCGCGAGGGGCTGCGCCTGCTGGTGCGCGCCGACCACCCGGTGGCCGGTTCCGGACGGGTCGACGATCCCGGCCTGCTGGCCGCCGAGCCTTTCGTGTTCGGGCTGATGTCCGGTCTCACCGCGGGCGCCATGGCGGACCTGTTGGCCAGGCGGGGACTCGGCGTCCACGCCCGGCTGACGGTCGACCTGCCGGACACCCTGGTGGCGATGGTCCACGCCGGGCTCGGCGTCGGTGTCGTCAACAGCCTGGCGCTGGCCGGGACGGACATCTCCGGTCTGGTCGTGGTCGACGTCGACGACCCGGCCGCGATGCCGGTGGTCGGCTTCGACGTCGTCGCCCATTGGTACGACGGCCTGCGCGCCAGTGTCGTCGGTCGCGATCTGCACGACGCGGTGATGACCTCGCCGACCCCGGTGGGTGCCATCGACCTGCGGGCTCGGGGTGGTTAGGACCGGGCAAGGTTCGGCGTAGGGTCGGCCCGGGTTGCCGCCGGATCCGGCGTGCGCCACGGACAGTCGACATCAGCCAAGGAAGCCATGGTCCCGTTCGTCGGAAGGCGGGTCGAGGTCGACCTGCTGCGCGAGTGTCTGGCGCAGGCTCGGGCCGGCCGGCCGCGGATCGCGTTGGTCCGTGGGCCGGCCGGCATCGGCAAGACCGCGCTGCTGGAGCACCTGCTCGCCGGATGCGCCGACGAACCCGGGATCACCGTGCTACGGGCCAGCGGCGAGGAGCACGAGGGGTTGCTCGCCTTCGGCCTGCTGCGGCAGCTGCAGCCGTCCATCGGCGACACCGATCCGGTGGACCCGGTCACCGCGGGCATCGGCCTGCTCGCCTACCTGGACCGGATGTCCGCGTCGGTGGTCGTGCTGGCCGTCGACGACGTCCAGTGGGCGGACCGGCCCTCGGTGCAGGCCCTGGTGTTCGCGTTGCGCCGGCTGGTCGCCGACCGGGTGCTGGCGGTCTTCGTGGCCCGCGACGACGGCGCCGACGAGTTGCCGACCAGCCTGGCGAGGCTGGTCGACGGGCCGAACGGGGTGGTCGTCCGGTTGCCCGGCCTGGACGAGCACGAACTGCGTGACCTGGCCGAGGCCATGGGAGTGGGGTCGATCGGGTCGACCGTCGCCCGGCGGCTCCGCGCTGGCACCGACGGCAACCCGTTGCACGCGCGCGCCCTGCTCGAGGAGTATCCGGTGTCCCGGTTGTCGGTCGATGATCAGGACGAGCAGCCGCTGCCGCCGCCTCGGTCGTTCCGCCGGCTGGTCGGCGACCGGTATGCCGCCTGCGGCGAGCAGGCGCGCCGGCTGATCGACGCGGTCGCCGTGCTCGGGCAACGCGCCTCGGTGACCGGTGCCGCCGAGCTGGCCGGGCTGGCGGACCCGACCGATGCCGTCGGCGCCGTCGACACCGCGGTCCGCCACGAGCTGCTGCGGGTCCGGCCGGGCGAGTCGCCCTGGGCGGTGGAGTTCACCCACCCGCTCGTCCGCTCCGCGGTGTACGACGCGCTCGGCCCGGCGCAGCGGCACGCGCTGCACACCGCCGCGGCCGACCAGGCGGTCGACGAGGTGGTGAAGCTGCGCCATCGGGTCGCCGCCGCCACCGGCCCGGACGAGCGGCTGGCCGCCGACCTGACCGCCTACGCCGAACGGGCTCAACGCCGATTCGACTGGAAAAGCGCTGCCGCACATCTGGTGTCGGCCAGCCGGTTGAGTTCGGACCCGGTCCGCGCCAGGCGCCGGGTGCTCTGGTCGGCGGTGTGGACGCTGCTGCGCGGGGACGCCGCGGCCGCCGCGGACCTCACCGACGAGATCACCTCCTACCCGGCGGATCCGCTGCGGGACCTGGTGCTCGGCTCGCTGGCGATCGCCGCCGAGGATCCGCCGCGGGCCGAACGTTTGCTCGCCCGGGCCTGGTCGGCGTGCGAAACAGTCGATTCCGCAACGGATCCCGAGGTGACTGCGGTGGTCGCCCTGATGCGCGCCATTGACTGCTACGGCCGGCTGGACGCCGCCGGCACGGTGTCCTGGAGTGAGCGGGCGCTCGAGGCGATGGGCCCGAGCGGCACCGGCGCCGGGACGGAGTCCTCCATCTACCCGGCCACGGTGACCTACCTGGTGCACGGACTCGGCTACGCCGGACGGACCGGCGAATCGCGGGCGGCCGTGCGGCCCGTCGACGGGAATCCGGAGGATGCCCTGCGGCTGTGGCTCAATCCGCGCTCGGCCGGAGGCGTGCTGCACCTGATCGACGACGACTACGACTCGGCGGCCGCCATGCTGCGGTCGGTCGGCGATACGGCGGCCGACCTCGGGATCTTGAACACCGCGGCGTTCAGCCTGGCCTACCTGGCCCGGACGGAATGGATGACCGGGCAGTGGGACGAGGCGCAGATCCACGCCGACCGGGCGGTGGCCATCAATCTCGAGTCGGGCTTCGGCTTCCTGCGGTCGGCGGTGGTCGGCATCGCGGTGCTGGTGCCGGCCGCCCGAGGCGATTGGCAGGCGGCCGAGCACTACCTGCGGCTGCTGCCGCCGGTCGAGATCCGGTACGAACGCTCCATCGTCGCGCGGGCGATGGCGCGGGCCCGGATGGCGGAGGCAAAGGGGCAGCCGCTGCAGGTCATCGCGGCGCTGGATCCGGTGCGCAGCTTCCCCGAGCGCGAGGCGGTCGACGAGCCCGGCTTCTGGGCGTGGCCGAACCTGTACTCGGACGCGTTGGTGGCCACCGGCCGGGTCGACGAGGCCGACCGGCTGCTGGTCCCGCACGAGCGGTTGGCGGCCGAGCGGGGGCGGATCACCCCGCAGGCCCGGCTGGCCCGGGCGCGGGGGCGGGTGGAGGCGGCGGCGGGACGCCCGGCTGCCGCGCAGGCCGCCTTCGACCGGGCGTTGGAGCTGATCGGCACCGTGAACGCGCCGTTCGAACGTGCGCGCATCGAACTGGCTGCGGGGCAGGGGATGCGGCGGGCCGGTCGGCGCCGGCGGGCCGTGGAGCTGCTGTTCGCGGCGCGCGACCGGTTCGCCGCGCTGGGTGCGGCGCCGTATGCCGCCCAGTGCGACGCGGAGCTGGTCGCGGCCGGCCTGGCGGCCGGGAGCCGTTCCGGGGAACCGCGATTCGGGCTGACCTCGCAGGAACTGGTGGTCGCCCGGCTGGCCGCGCGGGGCCTGAGCAACCGGGAGATCGCCGCCGAACTGGTGGTGAGCCTCAAGACCGTGGAGTACCACCTGCGCAACGCCTTCGCCAAGCTGGGGGTGACCTCCCGCCGGCAGCTCGGATCCAGGCTGGCCGATCCGCCCGGCGGTGCCGGCTGAGCCGCGGCCGTGGCCACCTGCGAGAACCGTCCTGCGAGAACCGTCCGCGAACGGTTCCACTGCCCGGAATGGGTGGGCGGGCGTGTTGCCGTCGACCGCGCGCAGGCACGAGTCTGCTCGGGTGACTGCTGACTCCCTGCACCAACAACTGGCCGACGAGCTCTGGGAGGCCGACCGCACGGCCAAGCCGATCCCGCCGCTCACCGACCGATACCCCGACCTGGTCGTCGAGGACGCCTATGCGATCCAGACGATCAACATCGACCGGCGGACCGCAGCCTGCGAGAAGATCATCGGCCGCAAGGTCGGGCTGACCGCCAAGCCGATGCAGGAGATCTTCGGTGTGAACGAGCCCGACTTCGGCGTGCTCACCGACGTGATGTTCGTCGAGGACGGGGACCCGATCGACCTCGACCGGCTGTCGCAGCCCCGGATCGAGGCGGAACTGGCCTTCGTGATGGAGCGCGACCTGGCCGGTCCGGGGGTCACCACGGCCGGCGCGCTCACCGCGATCGCCGGCGCCCTGCCCGCGGTGGAGGTCGTGGACAGCCGGGTCGCCGACTGGAAGATCAAGCTGGTGGACACCGTGGCCGACAACGCCTCGTCCGGCCTGCTGGTGGTCGGCGGCCGGATGCTGCCGGTGCAGGACCTGGACCTGCGCACGCTGGGCGTGGTCGTCTCCCGGCACGGCGAGGTGATCGACACCGGCGCCGGCGCCGCCGCCCTCGGCAACCCGGCCCGCTGTGTGGCCTGGCTCGCGAACAAGCTGGGCAGCTTGGGTTCCGGCCTCGAGGCCGGCGACATCGTGCTGCCCGGCGCGGTGCACAAGATGGTGCCGGTGGCCTCCGGCGACGTCTTCCGCGCCGATTTCGCCCATCTCGGGCCGGTGACCGTCCGGTTCTCCAAGCGGGCGGAGGACGGATGACCGGGCCGGCCGGGCCGGCGGCGGACGACATCGCCGAGGCGCTGATCGCCGCCGAGCGGGACCGGACCGAGCTCGCGCCGTTCAGCGACGCCCACCCGGCCATCGACCTGGCCACCGCCTACGCGGCCCAGCGGGCGTTCGTGCGGTCCAAGCTGGCCGCCGGCGACCGGCTCGTCGGCTACAAGCTCGGCCTGACCAGCCGGAACAAGCAGCGGGCGATGGGCGTCGACGCTCCGCTGTACGGACGGGTGACCACGTCGATGCTGGCCGCCTACGGCGACCCGGTCCCGCTTGATCGGTTCATCCACCCGCGGGTGGAGCCGGAGATCGCCTTCCTGCTCGGGCAGGATGTCACCGCCCCGGCGACGGTCACGTCGGTCCTGGCCGCCACCGAACTGGTGTACGGCGCGGTCGACGTGCTCGACTCCCGGTACCAGGACTTCCGTTTCACCCTGACCGACGTGGTCGCCGACAACGCCAGCGCGGGCGCCTTCTACCTCGGCCCGGTGGCCCGGCCGCAGCACGAGCTGGAGCTGCACCTGACCGGCTGCGTGGTCCGGGTCGACGGCGAGGTGGCGATGACCGCGGCCGGTGCCGCGGTGATGGGTCATCCGGCGGCGTCCGTGGCGTGGCTGGCCAACCAGCTGGGCGCCCAGGGGGAGCGGCTCGAGGCGGGGCAGCTGATCTTCTCCGGCGGGCTCACCGCGCCCGTGCCGGTGGTCAAGGGAGGCAGCGTGACCTTCGAGTTCGACGGTCTGGGCGCCATCGAGATCTACGGGGCCTGACGCCGCCGGGAGGGGAATCCACATGCTGGTCTCGGTGGCCGTGGTGAGCACGGACGCGTCCACGCGCTACGCCAAACAGTTGCTGTCCCACCTCGGGCACAAGGTCGCCGTCGAACCCGTTCCCGACGAGCCGGCGCCGGCCGGCCGGCTGCTCTTCGCCTACGGGGTCGGCACCGTCCGGCCGACCCCGGCGGCGCTGGAACTGCGGGCCGCCGCCGCCGACCCGGCGTCCCTGGCCCGGGTCCAGGATGTGCTGGCCCGGCACCTGGTCCGCTTCGGAGCGCGCCGCGAACTGGTGGTCACCTGGGGTCCGGCGTCCGGCAGCCCGGAACCGGGCACCGGTCCCGACACCGAAGCCACAGAACCGCTTTCGCGACCGACAGAGAACTCCGTGCGCATCATCCACACCGACGACGCCCCGTCCCACGTGGGTCCGGTCCCGCAGGCGGTCGAGGCCGGCGGCTGGATCTACGTGTCCGCCCTCTTCGGCGCCGCACCGGCCGATCACGCGATCCCCGAGGACCCGGAGGCCGAGGCCAACCAGGTCTTCGACAACCTGACCGCCATCCTCGCCGCGGCCGGTGTCGGCCTGCGGCACGTCGTGCGGGTGGGCGTCGTGATGCGCGACCTGCAGGCGGACCGGCCGACCTTCAACCGCGTGTGGCAGGAGCGTTTCGGCGAGCACCGGCCGGCCCGGTCGGCCATCGAGTCACCGGCGTTCGGCCGGCCCGGCGAGCGTGCCCGGTTCATGATCGAGGTCGCCGCCTACCGTGGCTGACCGGGCCGCCGGGCCGACCCCGACTTGCGTGAAACGCAGGTTCAGCTGCCGCCCGAAGCTGCAGATGGCTCAAGTCGGCGAGCGTCAGCCCGGGTTCGACCAGGCCGGCCGGCTCGCCGGACCCCGGACCGCCAGGTCCCGGCTCATCGCCAGCGCCGCCGTCTTCACCGCGGGACCGATCCGGCGCAGATCCAGCTTGCCGCTCCACCCCGAGATCGACATCGCGGCAACGGGTTGGCCGTCCGGACCGAGGATCGGGCTGGCCGCGCACCCGACACCGTGCCCGGATTCCTCGCTCTCGTAGGCGATGCCGGACTCCCGAATACGGCGCAGCTCGCGCAGCAGCAAGCCGGGCGCGGTGATGGTGCGCGGACCCACCGCCGGCAGCCCGCGGTCCAGGACCGCCTGCACCACCGGCTCTGGTGAGAAGGCCAGCAACGCCTTGCCGACCCCGGACGCGTGGGCCGGCAACCGCCCGCCCACCTCCGACGGCATCCGGGGTGCGTTGCGACTGCGCACGATCTCCACGTACATGACGTCGGTGCCGACCAGCACGGCCAGGTGCACGGTCTGCTTGCTGACCTGACGCAGGTCGGCCATGTACGGCAGGGCCACCTCGCGCAGCTGCCGCTGCCGGGAGGCCAGTTCGCCCAGCTCGAAGATCCGGCTGCCCAGCTTGTAGTCGCTGCCCTCGGTGCGTTCCAGGAATCCGTGCTCGGCCAGCTCGGCCGCCAGGCGTGCGGTGGTGGTCTTGGCCAGCCCGGATCGCCGGGCCAGCTCGGACACCCCGATGGCCAGGTGGCGGGCGTCGTAGGCGGTCAGCAGGGCGGCCGCCCGGCCGATCACCGAGTCGTGAGTGTTCCGTTCACCGGTACGCATGGCTTGATGATGCGGGTGCGCCAGGGCACTGTGCAATGACCCGAGCAGACGTTTTCCATCGGTTGTCCGGACCGGGCGGCACCACCGCCGGACGGACGGTGCACACCGACGTGCCGCCGCACTCCTCTTCTTCCGACACCGACCCGGACGTCGTCCGGTAGCCCAGGAGACCCTGATGACCAGCACGATCCCGACCCGAGCCCCGGCCGGCGCCGGCGGCCGGGCCACTGCCGCCATCGTCGGCCCCGGCAACATCGGCACCGACCTGCTCGTCAAGCTGCTGCGTTCCGAGCTGATCGACGTGCGCTACATGATCGGCGTCGACCCGGCGTCCGACGGGCTGGCCCGGGCCCGGTCGCTCGGCGTCGAGGCGAGTGCGGGCGGCGTGGACTGGCTGCTCCGGCAGGAGCCGCCGGACCTGGTGTTCGAGGCCACCTCGGCCAAGGCACACCTGGCCAACGCCGACCGGTACGCCGCGGCCGGCATCACCGCCATCGACCTGACCCCCGCCGCGGTCGGCCCGTTCGTCTGCCCCGCGGTCAACGCGGACGTGCACGCCGAGGCGCCGAACGTCAACATGATCACCTGCGGTGGCCAGGCGACCATCCCGATCGTGCATGCGGTGTCCCGGGTGACCCCGGTGCCCTATGCGGAGATCGTCGCGTCGATCGCCTCCCGGTCCGCCGGTCCCGGCACCCGGGCCAACATCGACGAGTTCACCGAGACGACCTCGCACGCCATCGAGGCCGTCGGCGGCGCGGCCACCGGCAAGGCGATCATCATCCTGAACCCGGTGAAGCCGCCGATGATCATGCGGGACACCGTGTTCTGCGCGATCGGACCGGACACCGACCAGGACGCCGTCACCGAGTCGATCCATCGGATGGTCGCGGAGGTCAAGCGGTACGTGCCCGGCTACACGCTGCGCAGCGACCCGCAGTTCGACGACCCGAACCCGCGTTGGCACGGCAACGGCCGGGTCGCGGTGTTCCTGGAGGTCCGCGGCAACGGCGACTACCTGCCCGAATGGGCCGGGAACCTGGACATCATGACGGCGGCCGCGGTCCGCGCCGGCGAGCTGATCACCCAGGCGAACACTGCCACGACGACGACGAAGGCGGCCACCAAGTGAGCACCGAGACCACCGAGACCACCCGGACCGCAAGGCCGTTGGTCCGGCTGACCGACAGCACCCTGCGGGACGGCAGCCACGCCGTCCGGCATCAGTTCACCACCGCTGATGTCACCGCCGTCGCCTCCGCTCTGGACGCCGCCGGCATGCCGGTCATCGAGGTGACCCACGGCGACGGGCTGGCCGGCTCGTCGTTCAACTACGGCTTCGGCCGGTGCCCGGACGCCGAACTGGTCGCCGCCGCGGTCCGCGCGGTCCACCAGGCGCGGATCGCCGTGCTGGTGCTGCCGGGTCTGGGCACGGTGCAGGACCTGCGGCGGGTGCACGGTGCCGGGGCGCAGATCGCCCGGGTCGCCACGCACTGCACCGAGGCCGACGTGTCCGTCGAGCACTTCGCGGCCGCCCGCGAACTGGGCATGGAAACGGTTGGCTTCCTGATGCTCTCGCATCGGATCGGGCCGGACGAGCTGGCCGGGCAGGCCCGGATCATGGCCGACGCCGGCTGCCAGTGCGTCTACGTGGTCGACTCGGCCGGCGCGCTGCTGCCGGAGATGGTCCGCGATCGGGTGCAGGCCCTGGTCGCCGAGCTGGGCGAGGACGCGCAGGTCGGCTTCCACGGCCACCAGAACCTGTCGTTGGGGGTGGCCAACTCGATCGTCGCCTACGAGAATGGCGCCCGGCAGATCGACGGCACCCTGTGCGCGCTGGGCGCGGGCGCCGGCAACTCGCCGACCGAGATCCTGGCCACCGTCTTCGACGTCATGGGGGTGCCGACCGGTGTGGACGCCGCCAAGGTGCTGGATGTGGCGGAGGAGGTGCTCAAGCCGATGATCACCCGGCTGCCGGTGGCCGACCGGGCCTCCATCGTGCAGGGACGATACGGCGTCTACAATTCTTTCCTTCTCCATGCCGAGCGCGCGGCCGACAGATACGGTGTCTCTGCTCACGAGATCCTCCAGAAGGTCGGTGAAGCTGGTTATGTCGGCGGCCAGGAGGACATGATCATCGATGTCGCCATCGGCCTGGCCCGACAGCGGGCCGCCGAACCGGTGGTGGCACCTGCCTGAGGAGCGCGCCGATGACCAAGTACGTGTACGACTTCACCGAGGGCGACAAGGACCAGAAGGACCTGCTCGGCGGCAAGGGCGCCAACCTGGCCGAGATGACCAAGCTGGGGCTGCCCGTGCCGCCGGGCTTCACCATCACCACGGAGGCCTGCCGCGAGTACCTCTCGCTCGGTAGCGAACCCGGTGACCTGCGCGTCCAGGTGACGATGGCGCTGCGCCACCTGGAGGACAAGACCGGCCGGCGCCTCGGCGACCGGCACGATCCGCTGCTGGTCAGCGTGCGGTCCGGGGCGAAGTTCTCGATGCCCGGGATGATGGAGACCGTCCTGAACATCGGCCTCAACGACGCCAGCGTCAAGGGCATGGCCGAGGAGTCCGGGGACGAGCGATTCGCCTGGGACTCCTACCGGCGGCTGCTGCAGATGTTCGGCAAGACCGTGCTGGACATTCCCGGCGAGATCTTCTCTGATGCCCTGGACAAGGCGAAGGCGGCTCGCGGGCTGACCAGCGACGTCGACCTCGACGTCAACGACCTGAGGGGTCTGGTCACCGAGTTCAAGGGCGTCATCGTCGAGCAATCCGGCACGGATTTCCCGCAGCACCCCCGCGAGCAGCTGGACATGGCCATCCGGGCGGTCTTCAACTCGTGGAACACCGATCGGGCCCGCCTGTACCGGCGGCGCGAGCGGATCTCCCAAGACCTGGGCACCGCGGTCAACATCTGCACGATGGTGTTCGGCAACCTCGGGGACACCAGCGGCACCGGCGTCGCGTTCACCCGGGACCCGGCGACCGGCAAGCCCGGCGCGTACGGCGACTACCTGCCCAACGCGCAGGGCGAGGACGTGGTCGCCGGCATCCGCAATACGCTGTCGCTGGACGATCTGCGGAACCTGGACGCCGAATCGCACCGGCAATTGCTGCGGGTGATGCGCCGGTTGGAGACGCACTACCGGGATCTGTGCGACATCGAGTTCACCATCGAGCGCGGCAAGCTATGGATGCTGCAGACCCGGGTGGGCAAGCGGACCCCGGCGGCCGCGTTCCGGATCGCCTCCCATTTGGTGGACGAGAACCTGATCACGATGGACGAGGCGCTCGCCCGGGTGTCCGGAGCGCAACTGGCGCTGCTGATGTTCCCGCAGTTCGACCGCAGCGCCGACCGGGTGCTGTTGACCAAGGGCATGGCCGCCTCGCCGGGCGCCGCGGTGGGCCGCGCGGTGTTCGACTCGGCCACCGCGCAGGAGTGGGCGGCCAGGGGTGAGCAGGTCGTGCTGGTCCGCCGGGAGACCAACCCGGACGATCTGGGCGGCATGATCGCGGCCAACGGCATCCTCACCGCGCGCGGCGGCAAGACCTCGCACGCGGCGGTGGTCGCCCGCGGCATGGGCAAGACCTGCGTGTGCGGTGCGGAGGAGCTGGACGTCGACCCGGTCGCCCGCCGGCTCCGGGTCAACTCGACGACCCTCACCGAGGGCGACGAGATCAGCATCGACGGCACCACCGGCGAGGTGTTCGCCGGCGCCATGCCGGTGGTCCCCTCGCCCGTCGCGACCTATATCGAGGACGGCCTGGAGGCGGCCCTGGGCGACGCGGACGCCGACACCACGGACCTGGTGAAGGCGGTCGACCGGGTGCTGTCGCACGCGGACCGGCGTCGCCGGTTGGCGGTGCGGGCCAACGCCGACACCCAGGAGGACGCCGTCCGGGCCCGGTCCCTGGGCGCGCAGGGCATCGGCCTGTGCCGGACCGAGCACATGTTCCTGGGCGACCGCCGGTCGCTGATCGAGCGGGTCATCCTGGCCGACACCGGTGACGAGCGGAACGCCGCGTTGGATGCACTGTTGCCCCTGCAGCGCAGCGACTTCCGGGAGATCCTGCTGGCGATGGACGGGCTGCCGGTGACCATCCGGCTGCTCGACCCGCCGTTGCACGAGTTCCTGCCCGACCGGACCGAGCTGGCGGTCAAGGTGGCCGTCGCCGAGGCCACCGGGCAGACCGGTGACCGGGTGGACGCCGACCGCAAGCTGCTGCGGGCGGTCGAGCGGATGCACGAGTCGAACCCGATGCTCGGGTTGCGCGGCGTGCGCCTCGGGCTGATCGTGCCGGGCCTGTTCGGCCTGCAGGTGCGGGCGGTCGCGGAGGCGGCCTGCGACCTGGTGCTCGACGGGCACGACCCGAGAGTGGAGATCATGGTCCCGCTGGTCGGCTCGGTCCGGGAGCTGCACATCATCCGGGACGAGGCCGAGGCCATCCTGGCCGAGGTCGCCGCCGAGCGGGGCGTGGTCCTGGGCGACTCGGCGCCGCGGGGCCGGCACGCCCTGTCGGTGCCCATCGGCACCATGGTCGAGTTGCCCCGGGCCGCGCTCACCGCGCACCGGATCGCCGACGCCGCCGACTTCTTCTCCTTCGGCACCAACGACCTCACGCAGACCACCTGGGGCTTCTCCCGGGACGACGTGGAGGCCGAGGTCTTCGTCAAGTATCTGGAGAAGGGCGTGTTCACCATCTCGCCGTTCGAGACCATCGACGCCGACGGCGTCGGGCGGCTGGTGGAGATCGCGGTGAAGGAAGGCCGGGCGACCAAGCCGTCGATCAAGCTCGGCGTGTGCGGCGAGCACGGCGGTGACCCGGAGTCCATCCACTTCTTCCACAACGCCGGGCTGGACTACGTGTCCTGCTCGCCGTTCCGGGTGCCGGTGGCCCGCCTGGAGGCCGGCCGCGCGTCGGTGATCTGACGGCCAGACGGTGGGCTGACTGTTCGCGGCATCGATCCGGTGGCATTCGATCCGGTGGCGTTCGATCCGGTGGCGATCGCGACACGTGGTCACCGCCGGGTCGCTGTCCGTGCTCGTCCGGGGGAGGATCAGGACGCGCCGTCGGTGGCGCGGCGAGGGGGCACCCCATGAAGGTCAATCGGGCGACGATCGGGCTGGTCGTCGGCGCGTCGCTGCTGCTCACGGCCGCGTGCGGATCGGGCGGCTCGTCGGCGTCGACCACCGCTTCGACCACCGCGTCGGCGACCTCGTCGTCGGCCTCGTCGTCGGCCTCGGCCGAACCGTCATCGGCCGGCAGCGGCTCGCCGGTCACCCGGTCGTCCGCTTCGTCGTCTGCCTCGTCCTCGTCAGCCTCGTCGTCCGCCGGCGGTGCGTCCACCGCGGAGCTGGAGCAGTACTGCCAGCAGTCCGGCGGCCAGGTGCAGGATCGCGCGCCCTACTGGAACACCAACGGCGACCAGTCGCAGTGGCTGGCGCTGGCCGGGTCGGCGACGATGTGCCGGTTCCAGGCCGACGACGAGGCGATGTCGCGGATCTACGTCGACCTGGCCACGCTCGGCTCGACCGTGCCCACCCTGGCCGGGTTGGCGTATCTGTCCAAGGTTCCGATGCCGCCGGCGACCGGCGGCGCCAATCCGGCGACCGGGTACTGCAGCGACGAGTTGGACGGTTCCTCGACGTTCGGCGGGGTCGGCGCGGCCGGCGGCGGCTGGGTGGCGCAGTCCGATCCCGACGACGTGGTCGTCTCCCTGTGCGTCTTCCCGGACGGCTCGTTCATCGACGAGTGGGGGCTGGCGTACCACTCGGCCGGCGAGATCCGCGGCAAGGACCTGGCCACCGTGATGCGCTACCAACCCGCCGGCGCGCTGCCGCCCGTCTTCCCGACCGCCCAGGCGCAGCCCTCCGGCTGACATGTCCGGCCGCACCGGGTGGCGATCGGACCAAGATCGACCGGGTGGCTCGGATCACGAGACCCGAACCGGAGCCAGGGGTTCCGGATGGTCCTGCGCACCCCACGGCATGCCGTACAGTGGTCGACGGCCTTGAGCGACTGGCCGGTGCGAGATGGGTTCCGAACGGGACCGATCAGGATCGGACAGATTCACTCGAAAGAGTGAGTTGACAAGGCCAGAGCGGTCCGGTAACGTTTATCGGGTTGCCCCCAAGAAGGTTGAGAGACCGACGAGGGTGTGCGTCCGTTCTTTGAGAACTCAACAGCGTACTGATAGTCAGTGCCA
>CAZCEH010000039.1:0-27336 GCA_964497705.1 uncultured Actinomycetes bacterium
CGAACCCACCGCCTGGACCTGAACCCCCGACGAACTTACGGTCGAGACCACTAAGCAGACGATCGGTCCCGGCGTCCATCTCCTCAATGCGCACACCGGGAAGGGTCAGCAGTTCGATTGGGTGTTCGTCGTTGGCTTGGAAGAAGGTCACGTGCCAGGCAAGCGAAACAACCAGGGTGCGGCTCTGGACGAAGAACTTCGGGTCCTGCTGGTCATGCTCTCCGGAGCACGGCACGGCTTGGTCGTCACGAAACAGCCACCACGCCCGGGTGGTATCGACCGCGGCCCGTCACGGCGAGCCGTTGGTGGTCCGGGCTTGGCGCTGAGTTCGCTTCTGCTGAGGAAGTCGAAGAACACCTGCAAGTGAGCGCCGGGAAGAAGACGCGGAAGTAGATCACCGCAGGAACGACGACCGCTGTGCCGGTGGACTGCGTCGAACATCGAGTTGCACTCATTAGCACCGCTAAGCGTGTCCGAGGGGGGACTTGAACCCGTCCATCGACCCAATTGCCCGGTGTCGCGACGTCCTTGACCTGGTGAAACGTCTGGAACAACGTGGTCCGACCTGGGCCGCGGGCCGGCGTGTTGGCCCATGATGGGCCAACCTCTGCGGCGCCGGCCTTCGGCCCAGGTTCCCCTTCGGCTCTCTATGACGCTACCGTCCACCCAGTATGGTGATGGGTATGGCACGGACGATGAAAGTGACGGTCACACTGCCGGCGGACTCTGTTGAGGCGGTCCGCCGGCTAGTCGCCGACGGCAAGGCCGACAGCGTCAGTGGGTTTGTCCAGCATGCAGTGCAGGTCTCGCTGGACGACGTCGCCGGATGGGGCGGGCTGCTCGGGCAAGCGCTCGCGGACACCGGGGGAGCGATGACCGACCAGGAACAACGCTGGGCCGACCAGGTCCTGGGCGGGTCGGGGACGGCAGGAACCGCAGCGTGAACGCTGGCGTCACGCTGGACGCCGGACCCATGATCGAACTGGACCGCGCGGACCGACGAGTCATCGTCCTACTCACCCGCGCCGACCAGACCGGCGCGCCCGTCATCATCCCGGGCACCGCGCTCGCCCAAGCGATCCGCGACCCCACCCGCCAGGCCCGGCTCGCCCGGCTACTCCGTCAACCCCGAACCCACGTCGCACCGCTGGATCGCGTCGACGCCACCGACGTCGGACGGCTGCTCGCCGCCAGCGGCACCAGCGACATCGCCGACGCCCACGTCGTCATCTGCGCCCGGCGATCCGGCACAGGTGTTGTCACCAGCGACCCGGACGACCTGCGTAGGCTCGACCCAAGCCTTGCCGTCACCGTCATCTGACGGCCCATGTCCGGCCTTGCCAGAAGGGATTTGGTCCGGTCGGCGGCCGCACAGTGAGTACCGGACGCGGACCAACCAGGCACCGATCCTGCAGGAGATCTTCCACCGCATCCTGGCCGGCTACGGACACACCACCCTGATCAACCACCTGACCCAGCGAGCCGTACCGCCACCGACCCGACGCGGATCCGCCGGGTGGAACGTGAAGGCAATCTCCGCGATCTTGGACAACCCCCGCTACACCGGTTACGAGTATTGGCACCCCTACAGCGCCCGCCGCAACCCCGGCCTGCTGCCCGAGGCGTACCGGATCCAGGTGGGATCCGACCGCCCCGCGCACCCCGCCCTCGTCACCATCCAGGACTTCCTCGCGGTGGCCACAATGCGCGCCCAACCGATCAGACCCCGGCCGAGTCGCACCAGCGACGCGGCGCCCGTCCTCCTCCACCGGACCAGCTGCACCACCTGCGGCCGCACCATGAGCGTCTCGTCCAAGGACGGCCGAATCCGATACCGATGCCGCCCAACGCCGAACGATCCGTCGGCCGGCCACCGATCGTCGGTCTACGTCGCCGAGTCACGGATACTTGCTGCCCTCGAACCATGGTTGCGCCAGCAGTCGAAGGCAGGCCCATCATGGGCCAACCGCAAACCCCCAACGCGCACCATCATCGAGGCCGTCAACCTCCGAGTCACCTACGACCCCGAGACCGACGGCATCCACGCCACAACAGGTGTCGGTCGAGAGGTGACGTTGAACCTCACCCGCAGTTGATCGAACAGGGGAGGCGTAAATGAGTGTCCGAGGGGGGACTTGAACCCCCACGCCCTTGCGGGCACTAGCACCTCAAGCTAGCGCGTCTGCCATTCCGCCACCCGGACCGGGTCCGCCACGCCCATCCGGGGCGCCGCGACGGTCAAGCTTACTCGATGGCCGGGGTGATTGGATGACCTGATGACGCCACCGCACCGAACGGACGCCACGTCGTCGCCGGAGCCGCTGTCGGCGGCCGAGCGCGAGGTCGTGGACCTGTGCAGCGAGCTCATCCGGATCGAGTCGGTGAACACCGGTGATCCGGCCACCATCGGCGACGGCGAGGCACGGGCGGCTCGGTACATCCAGGACAAGCTGAGCGAGGTCGGCTACGAGACGACCTATCTGGAGGCCGTGCCGGGCCGCGGGAACGTGATCTGCCGGCTGCCGGGCGCCGATCCCGGCCGCGGTGCGCTGCTGCTGCACGGCCACGTGGACGTGGTTCCGGCGGACGCCTCGGAGTGGACCGTGCACCCGTTCTCCGGAGCGGTTCGGGACGGCTACGTCTGGGGACGTGGCGCGGTGGACATGAAGGGCATGGTCGCGATGACCGTCGCGCTGGCCCGCCAGTACCGGGCGGTGGGCTACGTCCCGCCGCGGGATCTGGTCTTTTCCTTCATGTCTGACGAGGAGGCCGGCGGAGCGTTCGGCGCCCACTGGCTGGTCGACCACCATCCCGAGCTGTTCGCCGGGGTGACCGAGGCGGTCTCGGAGGTCGGCGGCTTCTCCGTCCCGATCGGCGACGAGCGCCGCGCCTACCTGGTGGCGGCCGCCGAGAAGGGGGTGGCCTGGGCGACCTTGCGGGCGACCGGGCGCGCCGGGCACGGCTCGATGATCAACCACGACAACGCGGTCAGCCGGATCGCCGCCGCGGTCACCCGCCTCGGCACCCACGAGTTCCCGATCGTGCACACCGCCACGGTTGACGCGCTGCTGGCCCGCATCCACGAGCTGACCGGCCTGGAGTTCCCCGAGGACGACCTGGAGGGCAGCGTCAGCAAGATCGGGCCGGTGTCCCGGATCGTCAACGCCACCTTGCGCAACACCGCCAACCCCACGATGCTGCACGCCGGTTACAAGGCCAACGTCATTCCGTCGACCGCCCAGGCCACCGTCGACTGCCGGGTGCTTCCCGGCCAGCAGGACACCTTCCGGGAACAGGTGCAGACCGTCGTCGGCGACGACATCGAAATCGAGTGGGTGTGGCAGCCGCCGCTGGAGTACCCGTTCGAGGGCAACCTGGTCGACGCCATGGTCGCCGCGGTCTCCGCGGAGGACCCGGACGGTGTGGCGGTGCCGTACATGTTGTCCGGGGGCACCGACAACAAGGCGTTCGACCGGTTGGGCATTGCCGGGTACGGGTTCTCGCCCATGCGGTTGCCGGCCGATCTGGATTTCACCGCGCTGTTCCACGGCGTGGACGAGCGGATCCCGGTGGACGCACTGCGTTTCGGCACCCGGGTGCTGGACCGCTTCGTCCGCGCCAGCTGAACCGCTCTCCGCGGAACCAGTTTCGCGGCCAGGCTCAGCTTCCCGGAAACGCCAGGCGCACCAGGGCCGTGGCCAGCGCGGCGAGACCGACCACGACCAGGAAGGGCCAACGCCGCCAGACCGCGATGCCCGCCACCGCCAGCCCGGCCGCCCGGGCGTCCAGCACCAGTTGCGACCCCGTCGAGAACGCCTGCACCGCGACCAGGGCGGCCAGCAGCACGATCGGCAGCAGAGCGGAGATGCGGTGCACCCGAGGGCGCCGGAGCACCGACTCCGGCACCGACACGCCGGCCAGCTTCAGCAGGTAGCAGCCCAGACAACCGGCCAGCACCCCGATCCACAGGGTCACGGCGCACCGGCCTCGGGTGACCCGTCGATCTCCTCCACGACGTGGTCGACGCCGGTCGAGCCCTGCGGACCGGTCCGGCCGGGCAAGAACCCGGCGATGATGCCGACCAGGGCCGCGATCAGCACCGGGAACCCGACCGGTACGAACGGCACCGCGACCACCGCCACCAGGGCCGCGGTCAGCGCGATCGCCCATGCCTCCCCGCCGCGCAACCGGGGCGCCAGCAGAGCCAGGAACGCGGCGGGTGCGGCCGCATCCAGGCCGAGCAGACGCGGGTCGGACAGCCAGGCGGCACCCAGCACGCCGACCAGCGTGCCCAGGTTCCACAGCGCGAACACGCCCAGACCGGTGGCGTAGAAGCCCAAACGGCCCGCCCGCGCCGAGTCGCGACCGATGGACATGGCCGTCGACTCGTCGATGATCAGCTGAGCGGCCGCCAGTCGGCGCCATCCGTGCAGCCGTAGCAACTCGGTCAGCCGCAGCCCGTACAGCGCGTTGCGGGCACCGAGCATGATCGCGGTCGCCGCCCCGGCCAGCGGCGCGCCGCCTCCGGCCACCACCCCGACCAGCCCGAACTGGCTGCCGCCGGTGAACATCAGCAGGGACAGCGCCATGGTCTGCCACAGGTCCAGCCCGCCGGCCAGCGCGATCGCGCCGAAGGAGATGCCGTATGCCCCGGTCGCGACGGCGACGCCCAGGGAATCGCGCAGCACCTTGGACCGGGTCAGCCGCCAGGCCGGATCCGAACTCTCGTTCACTGCGTCCCGCCGGGGCGGGCCGTCACGGAGTCAGGTCGGGCAGCAACGCGGGGGACCGGCGACGACGCAGCCACACCCGCCTCGTGCCGTCCGGAAAGCGCAACACCCTGGCCAGTTCCCAGCCGGTGAACTCGGCCCGGATGGCCAGCATCGACGCGGCGGCCGACCGGGAGACCCGGGAATCGATGCGCAGCGGCCGGTACTCGAACTCGTCACTGGTTGCCCACCGCGGCCGGAGGTGAGCGGGCGCCGACCGGGCCGACGCCCCGAGAGACTCGCCGTCGCCGACGGCACCTCCCGTACTGGCATCGCTGGAACCGAGCATTCCGCCATCATGCCGAATTCGTCAGGGAAAGTTGGTCGGCGCTCGATCCGGAGGTTTGAGGCTCGGCGGCCAGTTCCTGTCGTAACAGCCCGGCCAGCCGGGTCCGCCGCGGGAGCGACCCCACCTCGCGCACTCCACGGGCCACCGCCGGACCCGCCGCGTGCACCACCGTCAGGTGACGCCGGGCCCTGGTCAACGCGGTGTAGACCAGCGGCCGGGACAGCATGCTGCCGGCCTCCGGCGGCAGCACCGCGACCACGGCCTCCCATTCCGAGCCCTGGGCCCTGTGCACCGTGATGGCCCAGCCGTGCAGCAGATCGCCGAGAGCCTTGCCACTGATCTCCGCCTCGCCGCCGGTGAACGACACCCGCAGGGAGTTGTCGCCGCAGGACAGCACCGTGCCCACCTCGCCGTTGGCGTAGCCGGTGGGTTCGGCGTCCAGATGGTTGGCCGTGGCCACCACCCGGTCACCGGGGTCGAAGCCGCGGACCGTCCCACTGCCGGGATTCAGTTCGGCCTTCAGCGCCCGGTTCAGTGCCTGGGTGCCGGCCGGTCCCCGGTGCACCGGGGTGACGACCTGGATCTGGTCCGCCTCGCACGCGAACACCCGCGGTATCGAGTCGGTGACGACCTGGACCACCCGGTGCGCCGCCTCATCGGACCCGCGGGCAGGCACGATCACCACCTCGTGGGTGGGATCCCGCACCGCCGGCAGCTCACCGGCCCGAACCGCCGTGGCCAGCCGGGCGATCGAACCGCCCTCGTCCTGCCGGTACAGCTTGGTCAGCTCGGTGACCGGCAGCACGCCGCTGTCGATCAGGTCGCCCAGCACCCGGCCGGGCCCGATCGACGGCAGCTGCGCCGGGTCCCCGACGATCACCAGATGGCTGCCGTCGGCGATCGCGGCGACCAGCGCCGACCCGAGTTCGACGTCCAGCATGGATGTCTCGTCGACGACGACCACCTTGGCGTCGATCGGATTGCCCGCGTCCCGGTCGAACAGATAGGACGTCGAGCCGTTGTCCGGCGGCCGGGCATCCAGCAACCGGTGCACGGTGGAGGCCGCGTTGCCGGCGAGTTCCTCCAGTCGCTTGGCGGCCCGGCCGGTCGGCGCGGCCAGCGCGATGGACGCCTCCACCTGGTTGCACAGGGCGACGATGGCCGCGACGGTGCGGCTCTTGCCGGTGCCCGGACCGCCGGTGAGCAGGCTCACCCCGTGTTGCGTGGCCAGCGTGACCGCCCCGGCCTGGACGCTGTCCAGATCGGTGACCGCCCGGGTGACGGCACGCTCTCCGGCGAGGGTCTTCGCGGTACGGACCAGCCGGGCCAGACCCTCGGCGATGGTCGTCTCGGCGTCAGCGAGCCGCTTGCGGGCCAGCCACCGTTCGTCGGTGGTGCCGTCGGGAGCACCGACCGAGAGCACATCGTCGGACAGCAGCGCGGCGCCGATCGCCGGCTCGGGGTCGACGCCGAACGGCCGGATCCCGTCCGCGACCAGGCGCTGCGGTGACGTGGTGTGGCCGTCTCGGGCATGCCGCGCGAGAGTCCACTGCACCAACGCCCGGCCACGCCGTGGGTCGTCCCGCCGCACGCCGGGCTGCAGTTCGCGGGCCAGCCGGTCGGCCTGGGCGACGGTGGCCTCCGGCAGCACCGCCAGCAGCCGCCACGGGTCCTCGCGCAGCAGCATCGGGGCGTCGGTGCCGAGCGCGTCGGACAGTCGAGCCGCCCAGCGTGCCGGGATCTCGACCGGGACCAGCAGCTCGGCGATGTCGTACAACTGCCCGGCGCCGATGAAGCCGGTGAACAGCCGGTTCGCCCGGCGGTCGGTCATCCGCGGCAGCGCCGCCAGGTTCGGCGCGGTCACATCGGTGGGGGACCGGATGCCGGCGGCGGCGAACTGCCTGACCAGGCCCGGCCCGACACCCGGCCACAGGCCGGCGGCGCAGAATTCGGCGAACACGTCGGGCACGCCCGGCAGGCTACCGCCCGTGCGATCGCTCGTGTGCTCAGCCGTGCGCTCGGCGCGGCTTGTCGTCGGCCGTCGTCTGTGCCGTCGTCTGCGCTTGTATGTCTGCGCTCTTGTATGTCTGCGCCCCGGTCATCCGCCTGTCTGGGCCCCGCTCACCCGCGGGTCTGGCCCCGCTCATCCGCGTGTCCGCGCCCCTTTCGCCCGCGGAACATCTGCCGGCCCCAGATCGGCCGATGTTCCTCTCTCCTCGTCGACGGAACCGAACCCGGCGCCCCCACACGAACCGCGGAACATCCACCGGCACCACACCAGCCCAGGTTCCGCAACCGGCCCAGCTCCGGCCGAACCTCCGCACAGAGCATCAGTGGCCGCGGCCGAATGTGGACAAGTGATGGCATCGGCCCGGTCGCAGGCGGTGGCGCCCGGCGAAATGTGGACAACTCGGAGGTCGGCCGCGCAGATACGTCACGATCGATCACATGCTGCTGCGCGAGATCGCGTCCAACCCGCTCTGGCTTCGGATCGCCGACAACCAGGGTGGCCTGATCGCCCGTCGCCAACTGCTCGAGTCCGGGCTAACCCGCGCGAAGGCCGCCACCAACATCGACAATGGCCGCTGGCAACGGATTCACCCAGGGGTCTACGCGACGTTCACCGGCAGCCTGGATCCGGTGCAGCAGGTGTGGGCGGCGGTGCTGTACGCAGGCAACGGCGCAGCGGCTTGCTGCGCAACGGCGTTGTGGTTGTTCGGTGTGCTGGATGAGAAACCGGAAACGACGCACGTGTCGATTCCGGAGACTCGGCGCGTCAGACCTCAGCCGGGTGTGCAGCCACACCGTCGGAGGCCACTCAACCGGCCGGATAGGCCGGTGCATCCGGCGGCTATTCCACCGCGTCTTCGCGTCGAGGAATCGCTGCTGGACGAATGCGCGACGATCTCGGATGCCGATGCAGTTGGTCTTGTGCTCCGCGCAACGCAGCGCCGGCTGACGACACCCGGACGGATCGATGGGGTTCTCAGCGCACGCGCGGTCCAAATCCAAGCGTGCACTGATCCGCGACGTCTTGGCCGAGGCGAAGATCGGGGTGGCCTCGCCGCTGGAGCTGCACTATCGGCGGCGGGTCGAGATCCCGCACGCGCTCCCGGTCGGGCGACGGAATCTGGCCGAGGTCGGCGATCGCGGTCGACGGCAATACCGCGACGTCGAGTACGGGTCGTGGGGGCTTGTCGTCGAACTCGACGGTCGGCAGGCGCATCCGCCCGACCAGAGGTTCCGCGATCTGCGTCGGGACAACGGAGCCGTTGTCTCCGGCCGCACCGTGCTTCGCTACGGCTGGCACGACGTTGTCGGCGAGCCCTGCACCGTCGCCGCACAGGTCGCGCTGGCGCTGCACCAGCGCGGGTGGACAGGTGTGGTCGGTCGGTGCAGCCCTGGGTGCGGCATCTCGCCCGCGGTCGTTCACCGCTCCTGACGTCAGGCACTGGTTCGACCGTTTGTTGATCGCCGTTCGCGGAACGTCGAACCTGATCCCGAACTCCTTGCGCATCCCCAGTCGCGGGAACGTTGCGGGGGCCACACCAGCTCAAGTTCCGCAACCGGCCCAGCTCCGGCCAAACCTCCGCACCCCACGCCGAACCCCGCCGCAGCCACACGACCGCGGAACATCAACCGACACCACACCAGCCCAAGCTCCGCAACCAGCCCAAGCTCCGCAACCGGCCCAGCTCCGGCCAAACCTCCGCACCCCACGCCGAACCCCGGCGCCCCCACACGAACCGCGGAACATCCACCGGCACCACACCGGCCGAAGCTCCGCAACCAGTCCACCTCCGGCCGAAGTTCCGCGGACAGGCTGGCCCCATCGGCACCGGCACGCATCAGCACCCACCCCGCCGAACCGCACCCCGACCCCGGCCGCGCCCCTACTCGGCCGCACCGCGCCCAACCCGGCTTCACCCCCAAACTCGGACGAAGCCCAACCCGAAACGAAACCCGCCAGACCAGGCACCCGCCGCGCCGACGCGCCGCCGGCCAGCCACGCCGACGCGCCGTCAGTCGGCCGCGCCAACGTGCCTCAGTCAGCTGCGCTGACGTCATCCAACGCGCTGCGGATCTCCGCCGGCAACACCACCTGCCGCGCGCCGAGGGACGCCACCAGTTGCGCCCGGTCCCGCGCCCCGATCACCGCCGAGGTGACGGCGTCCCGGCCGAGCACCCAGGCGCAGGCCACGGCCAGCGCCGAGGTCCCCAGGCCTTCCGCGGCGGTCACCACCGCCTCCACCACCCGAGCCGCCTGCTCGGTGCGGTACCTGCCCACGTATCGGGAGAAGTGCGGCGAGGCGCCCCGCGAGTCGGCCGGGGTGCCGTGCCGGTACTTTCCGGTGAGCACGCCCCGCCCCAGCGGAGCCCAGGCCAGCAGCCCGAGGCCGTGCACCCGAGCGGCGGGCACGACCGTTTGTTCCGCCGATCGGTCCAGCAGCGAGTACTCCGACTGCACGCCGACCAGGCCCGCACCCGGCGACGAGGCCCGCAGCCAGGAGGAGAGGGTGGCGACCTGCCAGCCGGCCATCCCGGACACCCCGACGTACCGGGCACGCCCCGAGGACAGCGCCGATGACAGCGCGGTGCAGGTCTCCTCGAACGGCACGGCCGGGTCGAACCCGTGCACCTGCCACAGGTCCACGTGATCGGTCCCGAGCCGCGCCAGTGAGGCGTCCAGAGCGGCCAGCAACGAGCCGCGACCGCCGCCGACGCCCACGGAGGTGGTGGACAGCAGCACCGACGACCGCGGGACGACCTGCGGTACCAGGGTGCCCAGGATCGACTCGGCCTGCCCGTCGCCGTAGACGTTGGCGGTGTCGACGAGCGTGCCGCCGGCCTCGACGAACGCCTCGAGCTGGGCCGCCGCCGCGTCCGCGTCGGTGTCCCGGCCCCAGGTCATCGTGCCCAGCGCCAGCCGGGAGACCTGCAGGCCGCTACGCCCGAGGTAGCGCGAGTCCATGACCGCCAACCTAGCGACACCCGGCGGTGCGGCCGGGTGCGGGTGCGCTCCCGGTACCGTTGCGGGGCGCCGATCGGACGCGACGGGCCGGCGCAGAACCGCACGCATCAACAGAACCAGTTCGCTCCGTGTGGACCTGCCGGAGCGCTTCACCGAGCAAGGGGCGACCGGCAATCGTGGCACGCACAATGCGCATCGGCCTGAGTCTGGGGTACGTCACCAGCGCCGAGGAACTGGCCGACAACCTGGCCCTGGCGACGGCCGCCGAATCGCTGGGCTTCGACTGTGTCTGGGCGGCCGAGGCCTACGGGTCGGACGCGGTCACCGTGCTCGCCGCGGTCGCCGCCCGCACCCATCGGATCGGCATCGGCTCGGCCGTGCTGCAGATCCCCGGCCGCACGCCGGCGATGACCGCGATGACCGCGGCCACCCTGGACGCGTTGTCGCAAGGGCGGCTGCGCCTCGGGCTGGGGGTGTCCGGCCCGCAGGTGTCCGAGGGTTGGCATGGTGTGCGGTTCGCCGATCCGATCGGCCGGACCGACGAATACGTGCAGATCGTCAGGCAGGTGCTGGCCCGTCGCCGGGTGACCGCCGGTGGCGAGCACTTCACCCTGCCGTTGCCCGGCGGCCAGGGAAAGTCGCTGGTGCTGGCCATGCAGCCGGTTCGCCGGGACATCCCGATCTACCTCGCGGCGATCGGCCCGAAGAACCTGGACCTCACCGGCCGGATCGCCGACGGCTGGCTGGGCATCTTCTTCGATCCGGACACCGCCGGCGGATCCGTCGCGCGGATCGGCCGGGCCGCCGCCGAGGCCGGCCGCGATCCGGCCGACATCGACATCTGCGTGACCGTCCCGACGTCGGTGGACGCCGACCCGGTCCGCGCGGCCGACCGGGCCCGCGCGCATGCCGCCCTGTACATCGGCGGCATGGGCTCGCCGAAGACGAACTTCTACCACCGGACGGCCACCGAGATGGGTTTCGGGGAACACGCCGACGAGGTGCAACGCCGGTTCCTGTCCCGCGACTACGCCGGCGCGGCGGCCGCCGTGCCGGTCGACTTCATCGACCGCACCGGCTTGCTCGGCGACGAGCACCGGATCGCCGAACGGCTGGACCGGTTGGCCGGCGCCGGTGTCACCTCGGTCGCGGTGATCTGCTTCGACGCCGACCTGGAGGGCAAGATCGCCACGCTGAGCACCGTGGCCGCGGCCGCCCGGCGCGCCGGGGTGGCCCGATGACGCTGATCCAGGCGATCATTCTCGGCGTCGTCGAGGGCCTGACCGAGTTCCTGCCGGTGTCCTCCACCGGTCACCAGACGATCGTGGCCGGCCTGATGGGCCTGCAGATCGACGACCCGTCGATCACCGCGTTCATCGCGGTCATCCAGGTCGGCGCGATCGCCGCGCTGGTGGTCTACCTGCGCCGGGACATCGGCCGGTTGCTGGTCGCCTGGTTCCGCGGCCTGTTCGACTCGGCCGAACGGAGCAATCCCAGCTACCGGGAAGCCTGGCTGGTGATCATCGGCTCGCTGCCGATCGCGATCGTCGGGCTGGTGGCCAAGGACCTGATCGAGGGCCCGCTGCGCTCGCTGTGGGTGGTCGCGATCGCGCTGATCGCCTGGGGTTTCGTCATGCTGGTGGCCGAGGCGATGGCCACTCAGACCCGGCACGAGAAGGACCTCGGCCTCAAGGACGCGCTGATCATCGGCGGCGTCCAGGCGCTCGCACTGATCCCCGGCGTCTCCCGCTCCGGTGCCACCATCTCGGCCGGCCTGATGCTGGGCGTCGACCGGGTCACCTCGGCCCGGTTCGGCTACCTGCTCGGCATCCCGGCGCTGGCCGGGGCGGCGGTGCTGGAGATCCCCGCGGCGGTGCGGAGCGGTGGGGTCGGGCTGGGCCTGACCCTGGTCGGCACGGCCGTCAGCTTCGTCGTCGCCTACGTCACCGTCGCCTGGATGCTCCGGTTCGTCGGCCGGCACACCATCCGGGTGTTCGTCTGGTACCGGTTCGCCCTGGCGGCGGTGCTCATCGTGATGCTGGCGACCGGGTTCATGACGGCCACCGGGGTCCGGGCGTGACGCAGGCCAAGGACCCTGCCCAGCAGGCCACGGACCCACCGAAAAGGCCGCCGATCGTCACGGTGGTGCTGGTCCGGCACGGGCGTTCCACGTCCAACGCCGCCGGCACGCTGGCCGGCCGCACACCCGGCGTCCGGCTCGACGAGCAGGGCCGGGAGCAGGCGGCCGCGCTGGCCCGCCGGCTCGCCGACATCCGCATCGACCGGCTCGTCTGCTCGCCGCTGGAGCGGTGCCGGCAGACCCTGGAGCCGTTGGCGGCCACGCTCGGCCTGCCCGTCGAGGTGGACGACCGGCTCTCCGAGGTCGACTACGGCGCCTGGTCCGGCCGCAGCCTCGCCGAGCTGGCGCACGAACCCCTGTGGCGGGTCGTGCAGGCGCACCCGTCGGCGGCCGTGTTCCCTGGCGGCGAGGGCCTGGCGCAGATGTCCGCCCGCGCCGCCGACGCGATCCGGGCCGTACGGGCCGGCGCCGCCGCCGACCGGACCGTGCTGGTCTGCTCGCACGGCGACGTCATCAAGGCGATCCTGGCCGACGCGCTGGGCCTGCACCTGGACGCGTTCCAGCGGATCGTGGTCGCCCCGGCCTCGGTGTCGGTGATCCGCTACACGCCGCTGCGCCCGTTCGTCGAACGGATCAACGACACCGGCGACCCGGTGCTCGTCCAGCCGCCCGCCCCGACCGCGCCCACCGACGAGCAGCCGGCCCAACCGGATCCCGCCCAGACCGAGCCCACCCAGACCGACCCGACGCGGACGGACCCCACGCCGGACCCAGCCCGCGCCTCGGATGCGGTGCCGGGCGGGACCGTCCGGTGATCACCGGCGGCCTCCGGTTGGTGGCGTCCCGGTCCCGTCGAGGCGACTAAGCTCGGCCCCGTCATGCCGCGTCAGATCCACGTCTTCCGCTCACCCGACCGGTTCCTCGCCGGGACCATCGGGCAGCCCGGTGAACGCGAATTCTTCCTCCAGGTGGTGGACGGCCGGCGCATCCTGTCCGTCGCCTGCGAGAAGCAGCAGGTCGCGGTGCTCGCCGACCGGCTCGGCTCGCTGATCACCGAGGTGGCCCGCCGGTTCGGCGCGCAGGCCGACCCGGAGAACGCGACGAGCGGCGACCTGTCGCTGGCCACCCCGGTCGACGCCGAGTTCCGGGTCGGCACCATGGGCCTGGCCTGGGACGGCGAGGGCTCCCAGGTGATCGTCGAGTTGCTCGCGCTGTCCGACGAGGAGGTCGGCGAGGACATCGTCCTGGAGGACCGGGAGGACGGTCCCGACGCGCTGCGGGTGTTCCTCTCGTTGGCCGCCGCCCGCGATTTCGCCAAGCACGCCGAGAAGGTGGTCGCGGCCGGCCGCCCGCCGTGCCCGTTGTGCGGCAACCCGCTGGATCCCGAGGGTCACATCTGCCCGCGGCTGAACGGCTACCACCGCGGCGCCGTTGGCTGAGCGGGACTCGGGGCAACCGGCCGCCGCCGGCCCGGACGGAACCGCGCCCGAGAACGTGCTCGACGTGTTGCGGCATGGGGAGATCGAGATCACCGGGCGGCTCACCGACGCCTCGAATCTCACCCTGCTCGGCGAGGCGTCCCGGGACGGGACGTCGATCGAGTGCATCTACAAGCCGGTGCGCGGCGAGCGGCCGTTGTGGGACTTCCCGGACGGCACGCTGGCCGAGCGGGAGCTGGCCGCCTACCTGGTGTCGGTCGCCGCCGGCTGGCACTGCGTGCCGCTGACCATCATCCGGGACGGACCCTACGGGCCGGGCATGGTGCAACGCTGGGTCGGCGACTGCGACCCGGACCTGATGGTCGACCTGGTCCCGATCGGCAAGATCCCGGCCGGGTGGCTGCCGGTGATGCGGGCGGTCGACGTGACCGGTGACGACGTCGCGGTGGTGCACGCCGACAACCCGGCCCTCGCGGTGCTCGCCGGGTTCGATGTGGTGGTCAACAACGCCGACCGCAAGGGCTCGCATGTGCTGCCCACCCCGGACGGCCGCGTGCTCGGGGTCGACCACGGGCTGTGCTTCCACCAGGACGAGAAGCTGCGCACGATCCTGTGGGGGTGGGCCGGCCGGCCGCTGCGGCCGGCGGTGCTGGACGGACTGGACCGGCTCGAGCGGGAGCTCGACGCAGCGCTCGGGGAGCAGTTGGCCGAGCTGATCACCACCGCCGAGCTGGCGGCGCTGCGCCGCCGTATCGCGCGGCTGACGGCGACCGGGACGTACCCGAGGCCGCCTGGGCACCGCACCCCGATCCCGTGGCCACCGCTGTGAGCGGGCGGCCGGCCGGTCGGCGGACCCGGCACAATCCGCACACCCACTCGCGGAGCCGTCGGTGAAGGGCCCCGCGGGCGTGGTGACCAATCTGGGCCGCACCGCCGCCCGCGCGCTCGGCGGGCTGGCCCTGGACGCCTCCAACGGGGTGCTCACCGCCGCGTCCACGGTGAAGGCGGCGGTGGCGGGGGAGGACGTCGGCCCGGCCACCCTGCGGGTGCACGTGGTGATCCTGTCCGACGAGGCCGGACGCCCGCTGTGCCGGCCCGACCAGGTCATGCCGTCGATCCGGCGCGCCGACCAGGTGCTGCGGGAGGGCGCGCACATCCGGCTGCGGCTGGCCCGGATGCAGGTGATAGACGAGCCGGCGCCGCCGCGCGCGTTGAACCCGCGCGCCGAGCGACTGCTGCTGCTGGACGACGTGCTGGGCCGCACCGAGTTCTACCGCCGGCATCAGGCGGCCGTGGACGCCTCGAACCTGGTCGTCGGCACGCCGGTGACGGTGGTGGTGGTCCGGGAGATCGCCGGCCGCACCACCGGCTGTTCGCTGGGCATCAGCGCGGACTGGGTGATCGTGCAGGCCTCGCTGTTCGACGCGGCCGCCCCGCGCACCTACGACGAGACGGTGCTGGTGCACGAACTGGGCCACGCGCTGAACCTGCCGCATTCCCGGGACCGGCGGAACCTGATGTTCCCGGCGTCGTCGCCGCCCGACGCCGTGCGGGGCACCGCGGTGCATCCCTGGCAGGAGGCGGTGCTGCACGCCAACCGACACGTGGTGCCGGGGGTCTCCGGCCCGCGGCCGCGCTGACCCGCGGCACCGTCCCAACTACTGTGAAGCGGTGCGATCCTGGCCTTCACCGCCCGTACCCGGGATCCCCGGGGCGGGCCGACAGTTGCGGCTCTACGACTCGGCGAGCGGGACGGTGCGTCCCACCGGCCCTGGTCCGACGGCGACGATGTACGTCTGCGGCATCACCCCGTACGACGCCACCCACCTCGGCCACGCGGCCACCTACCTGACGTTCGACCTGGTCCACCGGATGTGGCTGGACGCCGGCCACCGGGTGCACTACGTGCAGAACATCACCGACATCGACGATCCGCTGCTGGAGCGGGCGCACCGGGACGGGGTGTCCTGGCGCAAGCTGGCGGACCGGGAGATCGGCCTGTTCCGGGACGACATGGCGGCGTTGCGGGTCATCCCGCCGGCCGACTACGTCGGCGCGGTCGAGGCGATGGACGAGGTGACCGCCGCGGTCCAGCGGCTGCTCGACGTCGGCGCCGCCTACCGGGTCGCCGACGACCGTCGTTACCCCGACGTGTATTTCGACGTCTCCGCGTCCGGGCACTTCGGGTACGAGTCGCGGTACGACGAGGCGACCATGCTCACGCTGGCCGCCGAGCGCGGCGGCGACCCGGACCGGCCGGGCAAGCGACACCCGCTGGACCCGCTGCTGTGGCGGATGGAGCGACCCGGGGAACCGGCCTGGTCCTCGCCGATGGGCCGGGGTCGACCCGGCTGGCACATCGAGTGCGCGGTGATCGCGGAGAACCGGATCGGGCCGACCATCGACCTGCAGGGCGGCGGCAACGACCTGATCTTCCCGCATCACGAGTGTTCGGCCGCGCACGCCGAGGTTCTGTCCGGCAAGCGCCCGTTCGCCCGGCACTACACGCACGCCGGCATGATCGGGCTGGACGGCGAGAAGATGTCCAAGTCCAAGGGCAACCTGGTGTTCGTCTCCCGGCTGCTGCATCAGGGGGTGGAGCCGATGGCCATGCGGCTGGGTCTGCTCGCCGGGCACTACCGAACCGATCGGGCCTGGTCGGACGAGGTGTTGATGGCCGCGGAGGAGCGGCTGGACCGGTGGCGCAAGGCGGCCGTCCGCGACGGGTCCGAGGCCGCAGACGTGGTCGAGGCGATCCGCGACGGGCTGGCCGACGACCTGGACACGCCCACCGTACTGGTCGAGTTGGACGCCTGGGCCGCCAACGACGGGTTGGGCGGCGCGGCGGTCGCCGACGCGGTGGACGCGTTGCTCGGGGTGCGATTGACCTGAGCCGGACCGGAGCCGTCCGAGGCCGGCCGGCCCCGCGTTCAGGTGGCGATCAGGTCGCGAGCATCGCGTGCTGACCGGCCAGGCTGACCGCGCCGACCAGCTCGGACCGCAGTCCCAGCGCGGCGACCTTGATCTCCACCGCCGCCGCGGTGAGCGACTGCGAGTACCGGTTGATCGACTCGCGGACGCCCTCGGCCAGCGGTTCGCCCGCGGTGCCCAGCTCGCCGCCGAGCACGATCAGGCCGGGATTCAGGCAGTTGCACAGGTCCGCCAGCACCCGCCCCAGGGTGCGGCCGGCCTCGGCGATGAACCGGCCGGCGACCGGGTGCATGGCCGCGTCGGCCAGCGGGAACATCGGGTCGGTGGCCCGGCCGATGCCGTGCTCCTGCATGACCTGACGGACCAGGGTGCTGGACACGACGGTCTCCAGGCACCCCCGGTTGCCGCAACGGCACCAGGCGCCCTGGTCACCGAGCCGGGTGTGGCCGATCTCGCCGGCGGCGCCGCTTGCTCCGTGATAGGTCGAGCCGGCCAGCACCAGGCCGGCGCCGATGCCGTCGGAGGCCTTGACGTACAGCAGGTCCCGGGCGCCCTTGGCCGCTCCGAAACGCATCTCGCCGGCCGCGCCCAGATCCGCGTCGTTGGCGATGATCACCGGCCGGCCCAGCCGGTCGGACAGCTCGCGCGCCGGGTCGAGCCCGACCCAGCCGGAGAGCACCGACGCCGGGTGGATGCGGCTCGATTTGGTGTCCAGCGGTGCCGGCACGCCGGCGGCGACGGCGCGGATCTCCGGCAGCGTCAACCCGGTCTGTCCCAGCAGCCGGTGCACCATCCCGGCGGCCACGTCCAGCGCCGACGCCGCTTCGGTGTCCACGTTGACCACCGCGCTCTCCTCGGCCCTGATCTGACCGTCCGTGGTGGCGACCGCGACGGCGACCCGGTTGTGGTCGAAGTCGATGCCGACCACGTGGCCGGACCCACCGGTGGCCACCAGCAGCGCGGACGGCCGGCCGCGGCCGGCCCCCTTCCCGCCCGCGGCGAGCACGTCCTCGGCGATGAGGCCTTCGTTCAACAGGTCCTGGACGGCCTCCGCGACCGCGCTTCTGGACAGGCCGGTGATCAGGCTTAAGTCTGCGCGGGTCAGGCCGTTTTCGCGTCTGATCACCTCGAGCAGTTGCTGCCGAGAGCGCTGGCGTCGGGCTGAGGGTGACTCGGGGAGGCTCATCGCGGAAGAGTATAGCAACTTACTCCTGTGAAGCTACATAAATCTGCGGATAATAAGTACAGATTCCGGACTTGATCATGACTGCTGCACTGGCCTGATCACAGACATCGTTGTCTAATCCGCCTGGCACCAGTGTGATCGCGCTCACTGCGCAACGGAAGGACGGAAGAGTGGCGTATATCGGACGACTACCTATCCCGACGACGGAGGCCTGGGACTGGCAGGTCGAGGCGGCTTGTCGCGGGATGGCCAGTTCGTTCTTCTTCCATCCGTGGGGTGAGCGGGGTCCGTCGCGGGACGAGCGGGTCCGGCGAGCCAAGGAGGTGTGCGCCCAGTGTCCGGTGATCGACGCCTGTCGCCGGCACGCGCTGGAGGTACAGGAGCAGTACGGCGTCTGGGGCGGGCTGTCCGAGGAGGAGCGCCTGGTCCTGCTCAACCGCGGACGACGGAGCCTGCGCCGCAAGGTGCTCGCCCAGTCGGCGGTCCAGGACCCGCTGCTGGCGGCGGAACTCGAACGCGTGCCCTCCGCTCAGCGCTGACCACCGGCGGATCCGACGGCGCGCGACGGGCCCGTCGAGGCCGCCGCGCCCGGTGGCGGCCAACGCCGCGTCGAGTGATCGACCCGCCGGCCGCGCGGGCACGTGCGAGCCGGACCGGCATCGAGCGATGAGTGCCATGAGCGCGATGAGCGGAAAGTGGGCGGAATCCGGTCTGGGAACCGAGCGCGACGCGGACCTACCTTCCTTCCTGTCACCGACCGGAACACCAAGAACGGACCGGTCTTTCATCGCAGGAGGAACCCATGAGCCGCACTCTCGCCGCCCGCATCGCCGGTGCCGTCCTGGCCACGGGAGCCGCCGGGGCCATCGCGCTGGCCGGGGCCGGTGCCGCCAACGCCCAGTCCTACTCGTCGACCGCGCTGGCTCCGGGTGCCGGCGTCTGCTCGCCCTCCCAGTACGCCTCCTACCAGGTCCGCGCCGACGGATGGGCCACCGGACAGGGCGCCAAGTTCAAACTGCTGCGCAACGGCGTGGTCATCACCAACACGCCCAACCGCGCCAACTCCTGGGCCGCCGAGTACCGCACCGCGTACGGCACGTTCCCCGGCGCCGGCTACTACAGTGTCTGCGCGCAGAACACCGGCACCGCCAACACCATCGTCACCCTGCAGCTGCGCACCGACGCCGAGTTCTGATCGGCACCACGCCGGGCGACCGCCGATCGGGGTTCGCGGGTTATGCCGATCCGCGCCGACCGCCGGTTGCCCGGCGCCGCACCACCCGCCGGGCCCACGTCATCGGCTCGACCCACGACCCGCCACCGGCCGGCTTGCCGACGTGGGTCCGTTCCGACAAGCTCTGCCTGTGTGCCGCGCCGAGCGCGGCCGAGCAGGCAGGAGCGCGGCCGATGGCTCAGACGATGGCCGACCGCATCGAGTCGGCCCGTCGACGGCGATTCGTCGGCCGGACCGCCGAACTCGGCCGTCTGCGTGAGCTGCTCGCGTCGCCGGAGCCGGCCGTCGTCTTCGTCTCCGGCCCGTCCGGGGTCGGCAAGTCCACGCTGCTGCGCCGGTTCGCCGACATCTGCGCAGAGGCCGGAGCATCGGTCACGCCGGTCGATGCCCGGGACATCCCTCCGACGGCGCAGGCGCTGGCATCCCGGCTCGCGCCACGCCCCGCCGACCCGCCGCCGACCGGGGCGGTCCGGCCCGCAGCGGGTCGACCCGTGGTGATCCTGGACACCTACGAGTTGCTCGCCGAGGTGGACGACCCGTTCCGCAACGAGATCGCACCGACCTTGCCTGCCGACACGCTGATCCTGGTCGGCGGGCAGTACCCGCCGAGTGCCGGCTGGCGGACCGACCCAGGCTGGTCGGACCTGGTGGTGAGCATGCGGCTGCCGAACCTGGACGACGCGGCGTCGGCCGCCTACCTGACCGCGCGGGGGATTCCGGAGCCGGCCCGCGCGGCCGCGATCGAGTTCACCCACGGCCACCCCCTAGCCCTCGCGCTGGTCGGCGAGGTCCTGCAGGAAAGCGGATCGTTCACGCCGGACAGATCCGCGGACGTGATCTCGGTGCTGCTCGCCTCGCTCGTCCGGCACGCGCCCAGCACCGCCCACCGGCGGGCGCTGGAGGCCTGTGCCCAGGTTCGCTTCGTGACCGAGCCGCTGCTCGCCGCGTTGATCGAGGTGCCCGACGCCGCCGAGTATTTCGACTGGCTCCGGGCGCTGCCGTTCGTCGAGTCCGGGCCGGCCGGGCTGTACCTGCACGACCTGGCCAGAACCGTGCTGTCCACCGACCTGCGCTGGCGGCACCCGGACCTGTACGAGCGGATGCACGCGCGGGCCCGGGAGTACTACCTGGCCCGGCTGGACGGCCCGGACGCCGCCGCACCGGCCGGCCTGCTGCTGGATCTGATGTACCTGCACGCCGACCTGCGCCGTTTCCTGCAGCCGCCCGAGCAACCGACCGGGTTGCGGCTGGACCGGGCGCTGCCCGCCGACCGGGCCGCGGTGCTCGCGCTGATCCGGATGCACGAGGGGGATCGGTCCGCCGAGCTGGCCGACCGCTGGTGGGACCACCCGTCCGCGGCCTGGTCGGTCGTCCGCGACACCGCGGGCGAGGTGCAGGGCACGGTGTGCCTGGTCGGCCTCGACCGCGCCGACGCTGGCCGGCCGCGGCCCGCCGACCCGGCAGTCGATCCGGCCGTCGACCCGGCGGTCGTCGCGGCCGAACGGCAACTGGCCCTGATGCCGCCGCTGCGGCCGGGGGAGCGGGTGACCCTGGTCCGGTTCTGGCTCACCCGTGCCGCCGACCAGTCCGTCTCACCCGGACAGGCGCTGATCACCGCGCACCTGGCCCGGCACTACCTGAGCACACCCGGGCTGGCCGTGTCGCTGATCCCGTTCCGGCGCCCCGCCGAGTGGGCCGACGCGTGCGCGTACACCGACCAGATCCGCATGCCGGCCGCGGATTTCGTGGTCGACGGGCGAGCGTCCTCGGTGTTCGGGCACGACTGGCGGATGGCCCCGCCGGCCGCCTGGATCGCCGCGCTGTCCGCGCGGGAGGTCGGCGCGCCGGCGGCGGCCACGACGCCGACCGGGCCGCCGCTGCTCGTGCTGAACGAGGCCGAGTTCACCGCCGCGGTGAAGCGGGCGATGCGCGACCTGAATCGACCCGACCGGCTGCGCGACAACCCGCTGCTGCGCTCCCGGCTGATCGTGGCGACGACGGGTGACAACGCGTCGGCCGCCGATCGGGTCGCCGCGCTGCAGGCGACGCTCAGGGAGGCGGTGGTGACCCTGGGTCGGGGAGCTCCCGGGGATCAGCGGCTGGCCCGGGTGCTGCACCGTGCCTACGTCGCGCCCGCGCCCACCCTGGAGCGGGCGGCCGAGGTGCTCGACCTGCCGTCCAGCACCTTCCGGCGGCTGCTGAGTACGGCCCAGGGCCGGGTCGCCGACGCGCTGTGGGCGCGCGAGCTGGGCACCTGATCGGTCGCGCGAGCCAAGCACCCGATCGGTTGTGCGACCTCGGCACCCGATCGACGCGCGGGCCGAGCACCCGACCGGTCGCGCGACCCCGGCACCCGACCGGTCGCGCGAGCCGAGAACCCGATCCATTTGCCACATTCGGCCCTTCCGGCGGGCGCACGAGGGTTGAATGTGGCAAATCGATAGGAGGAAGGGCGTGGGCAGGGGTCACCGGGACGGAGCGCAGGGGTCACCGGGACGGAGCGCAGGGGTCACCGCGACGGACCCGACGTGCGGGATCACCGCCGCCGGGCCAGGCGCTCAGCGCCAGGAGTCGCCGCCCGGCTTCGGGCCCCGCCGGCGCAGATACCGCTCGAACTCGGCGGCGATCGACTCACCGGAGGCCGGCTTGAGCGGCTCGTCCTGTTCCTCGCGTTCCTCCAGCGCCCGGATGTACTCCGAGATCTCCTCGTCCTCCGAGGCGATCTGGGTGACCTCGCTCTCCCACTCGTCGGCCTGGGCCGGCAGGTTCCCCAGCGGGACCTCGACGTCCAGCACCTCCTCCACCCGGTGCAGCAGCGCGAGGGTGGCCTTGGGGGAAGGGGCCTGCGAGACGTAGTGGGGCACGGACGCCCAGAACGACAGGGCGGGAATGCCGGCCTGCACGCAGGCGTCCTGGAACACGCCGGCGATGCCGGTGGGGCCCTCGTAGCGGGACCGGGTGAGGCCGAGCTCGGCCGCGGTCTGTTCGTCGTGCGCCGAACCGGTGACCTGGATGGGGCGGGTGTGCGGCACGTCGGCCAGCAGCGCGCCGAGTCCGATCACCTTGCTGACCTGGTGCTCCACCGCGATCTTGAGCAGCTCGTCGCAAAACGCCCGCCACCGGAAGTTCGGTTCGATGCCGTGCACGAGGATCACGTCGCTGGGGGAGTCCGGCAGCCGGCACACCGAGAGCCGGGTGGTCGGCCACTCGATGGTGCGGGTCACCCCGTCCACCAGACGGACGGTCGGCCTGGTCACCTGGAAGTCGTAGAAGCCCTCCGGGTCCAGCTCGGTCAGCGGCACGGCGTCCCAGATCAGCCCCAGCTGCTCGACCGCGGCGCTGGCCGCGTCGCCGGCGTCGTTCCAGCCCTCGAAGGCGGCGATCATCACCGGGTTGCGCAGAGGCATGAATGCGTTCACGCCAATACCCCCGAGTCCGCCGGCCGCCGATGGTTCGCTCGCATGCGCTCGCTCACGCCGGTCAGCCTACGTGCGTTCGGCCCACCGGTCGGCACACCGGCCGGGCGACCCACCCGTCCGGGCTGGCGCTACAAAAGTCGTTGTGCTACCCGCCCTACTCTGTAACGGTGACCGCCGCATCCTCTCACCCGTTGTTGACCGCCCTACGCGAGCGGGTGCTCGTCGCCGACGGGGCCATGGGCACGATGCTGCAGGCGCAGGACCCGTCGCTGGACGACTTCGCCGGCCTGGAGGGCTGCAACGAGATCCTCAACGTGACCAGGCCGGACATCGTCCGGTCGGTGCACCGCGCCTATCTGGAGGTGGGTGTCGACGCGATCGAGACCAACACCTTCGGCGCCAACCTGGCCAACCTGGGCGAATACGACATCGCGGACCGCATCTACGAGCTGAGCCGGGCGGGGGCCGCGTTGGCCCGGGCGGAGGCCGACGAGTTCGCCACGCCCGCGCAGCCCCGCTTCGTGCTCGGCTCGGTGGGACCGGGCACCAAGCTGCCCACCCTCGGGCACGCCGGCTACGTGGCGTTGCGGGACGCCTACCAGCAGGAGGTGGCCGGGCTGCTGGACGGCGGCGCGGACGCGATCATCGTGGAGACCTGCCAGGACCTGCTGCAGGCCAAGTCCGCGATCCTGGGCGCGCACCGGGCGATGGCCGCCGCCGGGCTCGTCGTGCCGATCATCGCGCACGTCACGGTGGAGACGACCGGCACCATGCTGCTCGGGTCGGAGATCGGCGCCGCGCTCACCGCGCTGGAACCGCTCGGCGTCGACCTCATCGGCCTGAACTGCGCGACCGGTCCGGCGGAGATGAGCGAGCACCTGCGCTACCTGTCCCGGCACGCCACGGTCGGCGTGTCGGTGATGCCGAACGCCGGCCTGCCGCAGCTGGGACCGAGCGGCGCGGTCTACCCGCTGACCCCGCCGGAGCTGGCACAGGCGCTGTCCGGGTTCGTCGCAGAGTTCGGCCTCGGCCTGGTCGGCGGCTGTTGCGGCACCACGCCCGAGCATCTGCGGCAGGTGGTCGATGCGGTCCGCGAGGCCAGGCCCGCCGCCCGTCGACCACGGACCGAACCCGGACTGTCCTCGCTGTACCAGTCGGTGCCGTTCCAGCAGGACGCCTCGGTGCTGATGATCGGCGAGCGGACCAACGCCAACGGCTCGAAGGCGTTCCGGGAGGCGATGCTGGCCCAGGACTGGCAGGCCTGCATCGAGATCGCCCGCGGGCAGACCCGGGACGGCGCGCACCTGCTGGACCTGAACGTGGACTACGTCGGGCGGGACGGCGCGCTGGATATGACTGCCATGTCCTCGAGATTGGCCACCGCCTCGACGCTGCCGATCATGATCGACTCCACCGAGCCGCCGGTCATCCAGGCCGGCCTGGAGCACCTGGGCGGCCGGTCCATCGTCAACTCCGTGAACTTCGAGGACGGCGACGGCCCCGACTCCCGGTACACCCGGATCATGAAGCTGGTCGCCGAACACGGGGCCGCGGTGGTCGCGCTGACCATCGACGAGCAGGGGCAGGCCCGCACCCGGGACCACAAGGTGGCGATCGCGGAGCGGCTGATCGCCGACCTGACCGGGACCTGGGGGATGGCCGAGAACGACATCGTGGTCGATTGCCTGACCTTCCCGATCGCCACCGGGCAAGAGGAGACCCGGCGCGACGGCATCGAAACCATCGAGGCCATCAGGGAACTCAAGCGCACCCATCCGGACATCCATTTCACGCTGGGCATCTCGAACGTCTCGTTCGGGCTCAACCCGGCCGCCCGGCAGGTGCTCAACTCGGTGTTCCTGGCCGAGTGCACCGCGGCGGGCCTGGACTCGGCGATCGTGCACCCGTCGAAGATCCTGCCGATGGCCCGGATCCCCGAGGAGCAGCGGACGGTCGCCCTCGACCTGGTCTGGGACCGCCGGCGGGAGGGCTACGACCCGCTGCAACGCATCCTGGAGATGTTCGAGGGCGCCACGACGGCCGCCGGCCGGGCGTCCCGGGCCGCGGAGCTGGCCGCGCTGCCGCTGGACGAGCGGCTGCAGCGGCGGATCATCGACGGCGAAAGGAACGGCCTGGAGGCCGATCTGGATGAAGCGCTGTCCAGGCGCTCCGCTCTCGAGATCATCAACGACACCCTGCTGGAGGGCATGAAGACGGTCGGCGAGCTGTTCGGCTCCGGTGCCATGCAGCTGCCGTTCGTGCTCACCTCCGCCGAGGTGATGAAGAGCGCGGTCGCCCACCTGGAACCGCACATGGAGAAGGCCGATGCGGCGGGCAAGGGCACGATCGTGCTGGCCACGGTCAAGGGCGACGTGCACGACATCGGCAAGAACCTGGTCGACATCATCCTGTCCAACAACGGCTACTCGGTGGTGAATCTCGGTATCAAGCAACCGATCTCGACGATCCTGAGCGCGGCGCAGGACAACGGCGCGGACGCCATCGGGATGTCCGGGCTGCTGGTCAAGTCCACGGTGATCATGAAGGAGAACCTGGAGGAGATGAACGCCCGCGGCATCGCGGACAGGTACCCGGTGCTGCTCGGCGGCGCGGCGCTCACCCGGTCGTACGTGGAGAACGACCTGTCCACCATCTTCAACGGCGACGTCCGGTACGCGCGGGACGCGTTCGAGGGGCTGCGGCTGATGGACGGGGTGATGGCCCGCAAGAAGGGCCTTGACCCGCAGGCGGCCACCGCCGAAGCGGCCAAGACGGCCGAACGCAAGGCCAGACACGAACGCTCCCAACGGATCGCGGAACGGCGCCGGGCCGCCGCGGCCGCGGAAGAGGCCGAGCTCCAGGTGCCGGCGCGCAGCGACGTGGCCACCGACAACCCCGTACCCACTCCGCCGTTCTGGGGTTCCCGGGTGGTCAAGGGCATCGCCCTGGCCGACTACTCGACGATGCTCGACGAGCGGGCGACGTTCCTGGGGCAGTGGGGGCTGCGCGGCGCCCGCGGCGGCAAGGGCCCCAGCTACGAGGAACTGGTGGAGAAGGAGGGCCGGCCGCGGCTGCGGTACTGGCTGGACCGGCTGCACACCGACCAGGTGCTGGCCGCCGCGGTGGCCTACGGCTACTTCCCGTGCGTGTCCGAGGGTGACGACGTGGTGATCCTGGCCGAGCCGCGGATCGACCCGTCCGGGGACGTCGACGAGGTCTGCCGGTTCACCTTCCCGCGGCAGCGCCGGGACCGGCACCTGTGCCTGGCCGACTTCTACCGGTCCCGCGAGTCGGCGCGGCAGTCCGGCCAGGTCGACGTCATCGCGTTCACCGTGGTCACCATGGGCCAGCGGATCGCCGACTTCGCCAACGAGCTGTTCGCGGCCAACGCCTACCGGGACTACCTGGAGGTCCACGGGCTCTCGGTGCAGCTGACCGAGGCGTTGGCCGAGTTCTGGCATCAGCGGATCCGCGCCGAGCTGGTGTTCGCCGACGGGTCGAACGCGGCCGCGGACGATTCGGCGGAGATCGAGAAGTTCTTCGACCTGGAGTACCGCGGGGCCCGGTACTCGTTCGGCTATCCCGCCTGCCCGGACCTGTCGGAACAGACCAAGGTGATGGCGCTGCTGGAGCCGGAGCGGATCGGCGTGCAGCTGTCCGAGGAGTTCCAGCTGCACCCGGAGCAGTCCACGTCGGCGCTGGTGGCGCACCATCCGGAGGCGAAGTACTTCGCGGCACGGTGACCGGCTGGTTCGCGCCGGTGGGCGATCATCCACCTCGACGCTGGCCCGTCATTGTCGCGGCCGGCGCCGGCCGTCAGGCCGGAGAACCACCCGGACCCTGACGTCCGACCAGGTGGAAGATGCGGCTGAGTTGCCGGTAGGGGTCCCGCCGGCCCGCCTCCAACTCGACCGCGGCGGCCGCCAGCTGCCGCGTGTCGCCCGGGTCCAGCTCGACCCCACCGAGGTCGAGCCAGTCGACGAACAGCCAGACCCCGTACCAGCGGACCGGCTGCACGCCGTAGCCCCGCAGCAGCGCGCCGAGCTCCCGCACCGTGTCGGCCCGAGTCGGCAGTCCGAGCACGCCGACCTCGGCCCTGGCGTCGAACGCGGCCAGGGCGTCGTCCCACCGGCGCTCCAGGGCCGGGCGGACCGCCATCGCCGCGGCGTTGCCCGCCATGATGGAGACGATGCCGCCGTCCGCGGCGCACCGGCACAGCTGCTCGACGACCGGTTCCGGCCGCGGTAGGTAGCCGAGCACGCCGTGGCACAGCACGGCGGCGAAGCGTCGGCCGGCCACCGCCTCGTCGGCGCGCTCACCGTCGCCCTGCAGCAACCGCACCCGCCGCCGGGCGTCGTCGGGCAGCCGCCCGAGGCGTTGCCGGGCCTTGTCCAGCATCGCCGGCGACGGATCCAGCACGGTGACCTGGTAGCCGGCGGCGGCCAGCGGAAACGATTGATGGCCCGCGCCGCCGCCGACGTCGAGCACCTCCGCCGGCGGCGCCGGCAAGTGTTCCAAGAGCTGCTGGTGCATGACGTAGGTGCGCACGCGGCCCTTGACCGTGGCGTAGGCCCCGTCGGCGAACCGGTCGGCCAGGTCCGCCCAGGCGTCGTCAGGCACCACGGCAATCTACCAAGCAGGCAGTTGGCGGTCAGTGACGTTTGTGGCGTTGGTCGCACAGCCGGGACGCCCGCGATCGAAGGTCGGCCGGCGCATCTACGCTGGCCGGAGGCCGCCGACTGGACAGTCGGCACCGCGCAGCCGACCGGCAACGCTCCGCAGAGGTGGTTCCTGATGTGTATCCGGTGCGCCATGTCCCGCACCCCGGCGTCCTGCGAGGCGTCTCGGGAGGACGGTGCAATGAGCGAGGCTTGCCGAGCGAACCATCAATACCGTCATCGCAGCGGCCGAGCCGGGACGGCCGAGTCTGCGAGGCGTCTCGGGAGGACGGTGCAATGAGCAAGGCTTGCCGAGCGAACCATCAATACCGTCATCGCAGCGGCCGAGCCGGGACGGC
>CAZCEH010000039.1:27436-43450 GCA_964497705.1 uncultured Actinomycetes bacterium
CGAGTCTGCGAGGCGTCTCGGGAGGACGGTGCAATGAGCGGCGAACTGCAGGCCGTGCTGTTCGACATGGACGGCACGGTGGTGGATTCCGAGCCGCTGTGGGCCGACGCCATGCGGCTGATCGCCGCCGACCTGGGCGGGACGCTGACCGAGGAGGCGCTGGCCCGCACCACCGGACTGTCCGTGCCGGCGTCGGTGGACCTGATGTTGGCCGAGCTGGGCAGCGACCTGCCGCACCAGCAGGCGACGGAACAACTGCTGTCGAGGACCGCGGACGTGTTCGCCGCCGAGCTGATGTGGCAGCCCGGCGCCGAGGAACTGGTGGACGCGTTGCGCGCCGACCGGGTGGCGACCGCGCTGGTCACCAACTCGCCGCGGCTGGTCGTGGACGTGGCGATGCAGCGCCTGGGCCGGCACCGGTTCGACCTGGCGGTGTGCGGCGACGAGGTGTCGGTGCACAAGCCCGACCCGCAGCCGTACCTGATGGCCATGCAGGCGCTGCGGGTGCCCGCCGAGAACTGCCTGGCGGTGGAGGATTCGCCGTCCGGCACGGCCGCCGCGGTGGCCGCCGGGGTGCCGGTGCTGGTGGTGCCGTCGGAGGTCGACGTGCCGGAGGGACCAGGCCGGATCTTCGCCGCGTCACTGCTGGAGGCCACCGTCGAGGAGCTCCGGCACATCCACCACGCCTTCCACCGGGCGGGACCGGCGACCTGGTCCGTCAACGCCGGGTCGTGACGAAGATCGCGTCCATCGGGTCGGTGGGCACGTCGTGGACGTCGACGTCACCGAAACCGGCCTCGGCCAGCATGCCCAGCGCGGTCTGTTGCCCCCACGCGGTGCCCAGGCCGGCGCCACCCTCGGCCAGCGACACGGCCAGGCAGTGCAGGGTGCTCACCGCGTAGACCACCGGCGCGATGGGATTGCCGACGTTGTCCTCCAGGTTGCTGGACACCCGCGGCTCCTTCATGAAGAACCGGCCGCCCGGGGCCAGGGCACGGAAGATGTTGTTCAGCACGGCTTTCGGGTCGGCCTGGTCGTGGATGGCGTCGAAGACGAAGATCACGTCGAACTCGTCGCCGGTGGCCGGCGCGGCGGCGTCCCGCACGCCGAAGCTGACGTTGGCCAGCCCGGCCGTCGCGGCCTCGGACCTGGCCCGGGCGATCGCCGGCTCGCTGCGGTCGTAACCCACGAAGGTGGACCGCGGGAACGCCTGCCCGAGGACGACCAGCGCGTGGCCGGTGCCGCAGGCGACGTCGGCCACCCGGGCACCGGCGGCCAGGGTCTGCACCAGTCCGGGGGCGAGCGGCAGCCAGCAGTCGAGCAGCTGGCCGTCGTAGTCGCGGCGGCCCGCGGCGTCCATCACGTCGGTGAAATCGGGCTGGTAGGCCTCGTACGGCACGCCGCCGCCCTGCCGGAAGGCCAGGGCCACGTCGCCGACGTGTTCGGTGAGATGGGTGTTCAGCCGGCTCAGCGGCGCCAGGTTGCCCGGCCCAGCACCGGCCAGGCAGGCGGCGTGCGCGGCCGGCAGCCGGTAGGTCCGGCCGGCCGGGTCGTAGTCGACGATCCCGCTGGTGACCATCGAGCCGAGCCATTCACGGACGTACCGTTCGTGCAGCCCGGCCCGGTCGGCGAGTTCCGCGCTGGTGGCTTCGCCGCACGCGGCGGCCTCGAACAGGCCGGTGCGCTGGCCGAGGTCGATCATGGCGCTCACCAGGGCACCGGTGTAGATGCCCAGCAACCGGCCGGCGAACTCCCGGACGTCGCGGTCCGAATCGGTCATCGTCATGGGTCCGTCCCTTCGTCAACGGCGGCGGCGACGCGCCGGTGCACCGGACAGTAGGGACGATGCCGCCCGCCCCTCATCGGGAAGATGCCGCGAACCGGACGGCCGGGATGGGTCGGATGACCCATCCGGCTAGCGCCGGCCGGGGACCTGCATGCCGTGCGCGTACGCGTAGGCCGCCGCGGCGGTCCGGGTGGCCAGCCCGCACTTGGTGAAGATGTTGGACAGGTGCCGGGCGACCGTCTTGTGGCTGATGAACAGGGCCTGGCCGATCTGCTGGTTGGTGTACCCCGCCGCGACCAGCGCGAGGACCTCGACCTCGCGGTCGGTCAGCCCGTCCGGTCGGGCCGGCGCGGGTCGCCGGCGGTCGGCCCGGCGCAGGTCCGCGCCGGCACCGAGCCGCACGAACACCTCCCTGGCCGCCTCCAGCGCCACGGCCGCTCCGCTCCCGTCACCCAGCTCGCCGAGCGCGTCGGCGAGCAGCAGCCCCACCCGGGCGGCCAGATAGGGAGCGTCCTGGTCCTGCCAGATCCGCCGCGCCGCGGTCAGCATCGGCAGCGCCTGCCGGGGCCGGCCAGCCGCCAGCAGGTGGTGACCCCGGGCCTGTGCGGCGAGCGCGGTCAGGCCGACCGTCGCGAACTCGGCGGCGACCCGCTCCAGTTCACCGGCCGCCCGGTCGGCCAGCGCCAGATCGGCGCCGGCCACGGCGATCTCGACCTGAGCGGACAACAGGCGGGCACGTGCCGGCGGATGCCCGGCGACCGCCGCCAGGCAGGTCGCGATCATCGCCGCGGCGCCGTCCACGTCCCCCCGCGCCAACCGGACCAGCGCCAGGGCCGGCTGCGGGACCCGGCCCAGCCGGTCAGCCGACCGCAACTGCGCCTCCGCTTCAACCAGATCGTCCCGCAGCAGCCGGATCTCGCCGAGCGTGTAGTGCGCCTCGGCGATGCTGGCGACCTGGATGTCGCGCAGTTCGACGCAGACGCGGGCGGCTTCCCGTTCGGCACCGTCCCAGTCGCCGGCCAGCTGCAGCAGCTGGGCCCGGTGTACCCGGCAGATCCCGGTGAACAGCACCGCGGGTGGCAGCGACGCGCACCACCGGGCGAGCACCTCGGTCCATGCCCGCATCCGGCCGATGTCCAGCACCGCATGGCAGGTGGCGACCAGGTTGCAGTAGATGTTGCCGGCGAACGCCGGATCCATCCGCCCCGATCCCGCGGCCAGCATCGCCTCGTCCAGCACGGCCATGCCCGCTTCCACCCGACCGTGCTTGACGGTGACCCGCCCCTCGATCATCAACGCCAACGCGCACAGGGTGACGTCGGCGTACCGCTCGCCCGCGGCGTGCAGCCGGCGCGCCCGCTGGACGGCGTCCTCGCAACCGATCTCGTCGGCGCGCGCGTCGAGTTCGACGAACCGCGCGTAGCCGTGCACCAGCCCGTCGGGCAACTCGTGCAGCAGCCGGTTGAACCGACTCAACCAGCCCGACCCCTGGACGTGGTCGCCGCGCAGGAACAGCGACCCGGCGATGTCGAACGCGGCGAACGCCGCCCGGTCGGGGCGCCGCTCGCCGAGGTAACCGAAGTAGGCCTGCTCGTAAGCGGACAGCGCATCCTGGACCAGCCCCAGCCACCAGTCGGCCTTGGCCAGGCCGTAGCAGTCGTCGGCGGTCAGCGGCCGGTCGTCCACCGCGGCCAGGAACAGGTCCCGGGCCCGACCCCAATCATGGCGGCGCAGCGCGTCGTGCGCCGGCGCCATCACGGCGGCTTCCTCGTTCACCGGCTTGTTCAGGGCGTGGCGCTAGTCGGGCTCGACGTCCCCGTCGGTCAGCCCGACCACGGTCACCGCGGGCTTGTCATGTTTCTTGCCCTTGCCGGTGAACTCGACCGTGTAGGTGGTGCCGGACCAGTTCGGATGCGCGTCGACGACCACGCCGTGGGCACCCTGCTTGACGAGCCGGTGCTGGGCGCGACGGATGTCGTGCCGGGCGTGCACGCTGGTCTGCGGTTGAAGCGACATCGGAGGTGAGCTTCCGGTAGCTGGGCGGTGGCGGAGAGCTTACTGCCCGGCGGGGTGCCCCGTACAGACCGCGGCGACGGTGCGGGCCGGCTCAGCCGTCCGCCGGGGCCAGCACGGCGGCGGCGTGCGGCGGCAGGACGAGCGTCCGGCCGTCCACGGAGGCGCCCGCCCGGGTCCGCACCAGGACGTCGCCGGCCGGCCCGTCGAGCGGGATCCGCCGGTCGGCGTCGGCCAGGTTGACCGCGATGCGTAGGCCGGACCGATCGATTGTCAGCCAGCGTTCGTCGTCGTCGCAGGCCACCCGCACGTCGGTGAACCAGGGATCGGTCAGCTCCGCGCGCGCCCGGCGCAGTGCGGCCAGCTCCCGGTAGAGCGCGAGCATCCGGGCGTGGTCCCCGGACACCGGCTCGGACCAGTCCAGTTTGGAGTCCAGGAAGGTCGATTCGGCCTGCGGATCGGGAACCAGGCCGCGGTCCCAGCCCATCCGGGCGAACTCCTCGATCCGCCCCTCCCTGGTGCTGTCGGCCAGGAACTGGTCGGTGTGCGAGGTGAAGAACTGCCAGGGCGTGGACGCCGCCCATTCCTCACCCATGAACAGCATCGGGGTGAAGGGCGCGGTGAACACCAGCACCGCGGCGATGGCCAGGTCGTCCCAGCTCAGCTGCGCGGTGAGCCGATCGCCGGCCGCCCGGTTGCCGATCTGGTCGTGGTTCTGCGAGTAGCCGAGGAACCGCCAAGCAGGGGTGATCAACGTGTCGACCGGCCGGCCGTGGTCGCGTCCACGGAAGCTGGAGAACGTGCCGTCGTGGAAGAACGCCCGGGTGAGCACCTTCCCGATGTCCGACATCCGGCCGAAATCTGCGTAGTAGCCGTCGGTCTCACCGGTCAGCGCGACGTGCAGCACGTGGTGGAAGTCGTCGTTCCACTGGGCGGTCAGGCCGTAGCCGCCGGCCTCGCGCGGGGTGATCAGCTTGGGGTCGTTCAGGTCCGATTCGGCGATCAGCGCCAGCGGCCGGCGCACGTGGGGGGACAGCGCGTCGACCCGTTTGGCGATGTCCTCCAGCAGGTGGGTGGCCTGGCGGTCGTTCAGCGCGTGCACGGCGTCCAGCCGGAGTCCGTCGACGTGATAGTCCTGCAGCCACATCACGACGTTGTCCAGGATGTAGCGACGCACCTCGCCGGAGTCGGGACCGTCCAGGTTGACGCTGTCCCCCCAGGGATTGCCCCCGGCGCCAGAATTGAGGTACGGCCCGAACCGGGGGAGATGGTTGCCGCCCGAACCGAGATGGTTGTACACGACGTCCTGGATGACACCGATGCCACGCTGGTGGCAGGCGTCGACGAACCGCTGGTACGCCCGTGGCCCGCCGTAGCTGTCCTGCACGGCGAACCACAGCACGCCGTCGTAGCCCCAGTTGTGGGTGCCGCCGAACGCGTTGACCGGCAACAGTTCCACCATGTCGACGCCGATCGACAACAGGTGGTCCAGCCGGCCGATCGCCGCGTCCAGGGTGCCCTCGGGGGTGAACGTGCCGACGTGCAGTTCGTAGAGGATGCTGCCGGCGAGCCGGCGGCCGGTCCAGGCCGAGTCGCCCCAGCGGTACTCGTCCGGGTCGAACGGCCGGGTGGGGCCGTCGACGCCCGCCGGCTGCCAGCGGGACCGCGGGTCGGGCCGCACGACGTCCTCGCCGTCCAGCCGGAATCCGTAGTCGCCGAGGGGATCGGGCCGGTCGATCAGCCACCAGCCGTCGTCGGACGGCGTCATCGGCCGGTCGGTTCCGGCGACGACCAGGCTGACCGTGTCCGCGCGGGGCGCCCAGACCCGCATCGTGGCCGCCATTCCCACCTCCTCTCGCTCTCTGACCCGCTCGGCCGGGACCGGCCGGTGGGAATCAGGACTCTCGCACCAGCAGCGCGACCGGATAGGTGTCCAACAGGTCGGCGACCGAAACGTGGCCCGGTCCCGCGAGCCGCCCGGTGAACTCGTCGCGCCACCGGCCGGGCGGCAGGTGCAGCACGGTGTCCCGCCAACCGCCGGCCGCGGCCAGCCCCACCGGCAACCGGGTGGCCACGGCGATCGCGCCGCCCCGGTCGAAGGCGAACACGTGGTCGGCGGCGGCACCGTCCGCGGCCACCGCGGCGTAGCCGTCGAACAACTCCGGGCGGTCCCGGCGCAGCCGCAGCGCCCGGCTGGTGACCAGCAGCTTCACCGCACCGGTGGCATCGACCGGGGGGCGCCAGCCGTCATCGAGACGGGCCAGGAGGTCGACGCGGGTGCGGTAGTCGACCGGCCGCCGGTTGTCCGGGTCGACCAGCGACAGGTCCCACAGCTCGCTGCCCTGGTAGACGTCCGGCACGCCGGGGGCCAGCAACTGAACGAGCTTGGCGGACAGAGAGTTCGACCATCCAGGCGGGGTGAGCAGGGCAGCCACCCCGGTGATGTCCCTGTGCAGGTCGGCGTCGTCGTAGACGGCGTCGACCAGGGCGTGCAGCCGCTGCTCGAACGCGGTGTCCGGGTCGATCCAGGCGGTGGACGCGCCGGCCTCCCGGGCGGCCTTCTCCGCGAAGGCGTGCAACCGGTCCCGGTCGATCGGCCAGGCACCGACGACGGCCTGCCACATCAGGTTCGCCAGCGCGCCGTCGGGCAGCGGCGCCAGCCGGTTCCACCGGCGCACCGCGGCCGCCCAGTCCCGCGGCAGCTCCGAGATGACCGACACCCGGGCGCGGACGTCCTCGGCCCGCTTGGTGTCGTGGGTGGACAGCGTGGTCATGGTGGCCGGGGACTGGGCCAGCCGCCGGGCGTGCAGGTCGTGCAGCGTCGACGGGGCCAGCGCGAACTCGGACGGCTCGCCGCCCACCTCGGTCAGGCTGGTCAGCCGGCTCCACCGGTAGAACGCGCAGTCCTCCACACCCTTGGCCATCACCATGCCGGAGGTCTGCTGGAACCGCACCGAGAACTCGGTGTCGACCTCGCGCAGCCGCCGGTCCAGCTCGGCCAGCAGCTCGGCCAGCTCCGGGCGGGCGGTGGTGGCCCGGGCCACGGCGTCGGTGAGGTGGTCGGCGCCGATCGGCAGGTAGGTGCGGTAGACGGCCAGCGAGCTGAGCAACTCGGCGATCCCGTCGTCGGCGTGCTCGACGTCGGGCACCAGCCGGGCCAGCCGCAGCACCTCCGACCGCAGCAGCCCGTCGGCGACCGCGCGCTTGGTGGACCGGGTCATCGCCGGCCAGTCGACGGACAGGCCGCCGCGCAGCTGGGTGTCCAGCACGTCCAGCGGCGCCTCGCCGGCCGGGTCGACGAACAGCCGGTCGACCGCGGCCAGCGCCTCGTACCCGGTGGTGCCCGCGCAGGCCCAGGCCGCCGGCAGGGTCTCGTCACCCTCCAGGATCTTCTCCACCAGCACGTACCGGCCACCGGTCAGCTTCGCGAGGTCGTCCAGGTAGCGGCCCGGGTCGGCCAGCCCGTCCGGATGATCGATGCGCAGCCCGTCCACCCAGCCGCGCCGGACCCAGCGCCCGATCTCGGCGTGCGAGGCCGCGAACACCTCGGGCAGCTCCACCCGGATCGCGGCCAGGTCGTTGACCACGAAGAACCGGCGGTAGTTCAACTGGGTGTCCGCCCGCCGGTAGTTCATCAGCTCGTAGTGCTGACGGGCCAACACCTCTCGCGGGCTGCCGCCGCCGGTGCCGGGCGCGATCGGCAGCCGGTGGTCGTAGTAGCACAGCTCGCCGTCGTCGATCCGCAGGGCGTCCAGCTCGTCCTCGCCGTCGCCCAGGATCGGCAACCGGATCTTCCCGCCGGAGGGCTGCCACTCGACGTCGAAGTACCCGGCGTACCGGGAATCCCGGCCGTGGGTGAGCACGTCCCACCACCAGACGGACGCGGCCGGGGTGGCCACCCCCACATGGTTGGGCACCACGTCGACCAGCAGGCCGCGCCCGGCGGCATGCGCCGTGCCGGCGACCCGGCGGAGGCCGGCATCCCCGCCCCGGTCGGCGTCCACCTCGCCGTGGTCGACGACGTCGTAGCCGTGCCCGGACCCGGGTTCGGCGGCCAGCAGCGGCGACAGGTAGATCCAGTCCACCCCCAGGTCCACCAGGTAGGGCACCAGGTCGGCGGCGTCGGACAGGGTCCAGTCGGCGGTGATCTGCAGCCGGTAGGTGGAGACCGGGACGGGCGGGTGGCCGGCCGGCGACTCGGCGGGCATGGGCTAGGACTTCTTCCTGCGTGGCCGGCGAGGTGGTGCGGGGTCCGCCGGCGGCGCGGGATCCGCGGGTGGCGCCGGATCGGCGCCCGGTCCCGGGTCCGCGGGCGGTTCCGGCGCGGCCTGCGGCTCCGTCTCCGGCTCGGCATCCTGGTCCGCTTCCGCCTCCGCGTCCAGGTCCGCGGGCACGTCGGGAACCTGGCTGCTGGCCCGGGTCTCGGCCGGGGCCGCCGCCGCCTCGGCGGCCACCGGCCCCGGACGCATCGGCACCGGAACCGGCGCGACCGTCGGCACGGCCGCCGCGACCGGCCCGGTCACCGCCGGCTCCTCCGCCCGGGCCAGCGCCTGCAGGACCACCAGGCCCTTGCTGGCCACCGGCACCGAGCCGCCGCCGCGGACGGACTCCGGCCGCTCGGGAACCCCCGACGTGTCGATCACCAGCCGCCAGGCCGGCGCGAACTCCTCGGGCGGCAGCACCCACCGCATACCCTCGTCGTGCGCGTTGAACAGCAGCAGGAACGAGTCGTCCACCACACGCTGGCCGCGGGTGTCGGTGCCGCGGATCCCGTTGCCGTTCAGGAACATCCCGATCGAGCGGCCGAAGCCGGAGTCCCAGTCGTCGGGCTTCATCAGCTGCCCGCCCGGCGTCATCCAGACGATGTCCGGCAGCGGTTCGCCCGCGTGGTGACCGACCGGACGGCCGTCGAAGAAGCGGCGACGCCGGAAGGTGGGGTGCTGGCGGCGCAGTCGGGTGACCGACGCGGTGAACTCGATCAGCGCCTCGTCCGACTCCAGCCAGTGGATCCAGGTCAGCTCGGAGTCCTGGCAGTAGCAGTTGTTGTTGCCCAGCTGGGTGCGGCCCAGCTCGTCGCCGTGCGCGATCATCGGCACGCCCTGGGACAGCAACAGGGTGGCCAGGAAGTTGCGCTGCTGCCGGGCCCGCAGGGCCAGCACGTCCGGGTCGTCGGTGGGGCCCTCGACGCCGCAGTTCCAGGACCGGTTGTGCGACTCGCCGTCCCGGTTGCCCTCCCCGTTCGCCTCGTTGTGTTTCTGGTTGTAGGACACCAGGTCCCGCAGCGTGAACCCGTCGTGGGCGATGACGAAGTTGATGGAGGCGACCGGCCGCCGGCCCGAGTACTCGTACAGGTCCGCCGATCCGGTGAGCCTGGAGGCGAACTCACCGAGGGTGGCCGGTTCGCCGCGCCAGAAGTCGCGGACGGTGTCCCGGTACTTGCCGTTCCACTCCGTCCACTGCGGCGGGAAGTTGCCGACCTGGTAGCCGCCGGGCCCGATGTCCCACGGCTCGGCGATCAGCTTGACCTGGGAGACCACCGGATCCTGCTGGACGAGTTCGAAGAAGGTGGACAGCCGGTCCACGTCGTAGAACTCCCGCGCCAGGGTGGCTGCCAGGTCGAACCGGAAGCCGTCGACGTGCATCTCGGTGACCCAGTAGCGCAGCGAGTCCATGATCAGCTGCAGCGCGTGCGGGTGCCGGACGTTCAGCGAGTTCCCGGTGCCGGTGTAGTCCATGTAGTACTGCTTGTCGTCCTCCACCAGGCGGTAGTAGGCGCCGTTGTCGATGCCCTTGAACGACAGCGTCGGCCCCAAATGGTTGCCCTCGGCGGTGTGGTTGTAGACCACGTCGAGGATGACCTCGATGCCCGCCGCGTGCAGGGTGCGGACCATCTGCTTGAACTCGCGGACCTGGCCCCCGAGGTCGCCACTGCTGCTGTAGCCGTTGTGGGGAGCGAAGAAGGCGATGGAGTTGTAGCCCCAGTAGTTGCTGAGGCCGGCCTTCACCAGCGCGTGCTCGTCGACGAACTGGTGCACCGGTTGCAGCTCGACGGCAGTGACGCCCAGTCGCTGCAGGTGCTCGACGGCGGCGGGGTGGGCCAGCCCGGCGAAGGTGCCCTGCTGCTCCGGGGGGATGCCCGGATGGGTCTTGGTGAAGCCCTTGGTGTGCAGCTCGTAGACCACGGTCTCGTGCCACGGGGTGCGGGGCGGACGGTCGTCGCCCCAGTCGAAGTAGGGGTTGGTGACCACCGCGAGGGGAACCGACCCCCGACTGTCGAGCGCGCTCGGCGGACCGTCCGGGTCCCCGACCTGATGGGCGAACACCGAGTCGTTCCACGTGAGCCCGCCGCACACCGCCTTGGCGTAGGGGTCGAGGAGCAGCTTCTGTGGGTTGGCGACCAGGCCCTCGGTCGGGCGCCACGGGCCGTGCACCCGGAAGCCGTAGCGCTGACCCGGCTCGACCCCCGGGAGATAGGTGTGCCAGCAGAGGGCCGTCACCTCCTCCATCTCGAGGCGGGTCTCCTTGCCCTTCTTGCTGACGAGGCAGAGCTCGACCTTCTCGGCGACCTCGGAGAAGACCGAGAAGTTGGTGCCGGTCCCGTCGTAGGTGGCCCCGAGGGGATAGGCGTTGCCCGGCCAGACGTCCATCCGGCAAGAGGCTAGGCAAGATCGCGGGTCCCGCAGGCCGAACGAGGTCCTTCCGGGGACCGGTACCGGCGTGGCTCGGCGTCGACCTCGTGACCGATGCCCACGGCGAGGAGGTCACCGCCGGCGGGAGCGCAGTCCGCGTCTTCGTCATCGAATCGGCGAGGACCTCCAGATGGCCGAGGAGGCCCGGGCCGCCCGCCGCCACCACTGACCCCCTAGGGAGCCGGAAGGGCACCGTGACTGTCATAGGGGCGGCCGTCGGCCTCGGCCATGGCCCGGCCCGCGGCGTACTGGTATGCCGAGATGCCGCCCGGCTCCCACGGTCCCACCGAGCCAGCGGCCACGGCGATCGGCCGGCGGCCCGCCTCGCCGTCGAGGAAGAAGTGGGAGCGCACCGCCTCGATCGGCTGGTCGGCGAAGGCGAACCAGTCCACCGCCAGGAAGTCGATGCCCTCCTGGACCCCGTGGTGGTCGTTGTGGGACCAGGCGGCGCGGGCACCGCGCCGGAACGCGTCAGCGAGGCGGACGGCCATGTCCGCCTCGGCGGCGGAGACGTGACCGAGGTCCATCTCGAAGAGGCCCATGCCCGTCTGGAGGTACCCCGCTTCGAAGAGGCCCAGGACCTGGACCAGGAGGGTGAAGGCCCGCGGATCGTCTGATGCCCGGGAGATCAGCCCGAAGACCTCCAACTCGGCTTCGACCGTCGTGCCGTAGTCGGCCAGGACGTGGATCCAGTCGTGCTGGGCCAGCGCGGGCGGGGCGCTCCCGGGTGTGCCGGGGAAGGCGAAGCCCCGCGCCTTGTAGAACCGCCACACCGCCAGCCCGAGGGAGCCCTCGGGGCAGTGCTCGAGGGCCTGCCAGCGGCCGGCCAACGCCGGATCGTGCGGGGCAGCGGTCCAGTACTCGGCGGCGGTGTGCTCCTCGCCGTCGCTCCCGTCACGCTCGTAGGCCATGCACTCGTAGCCCGCCCGCTCGAAGTCGGCCATCGCCAGGCCCAGCGCGCCGGCGGCGAGGTGGCGCGTGGCCCGCAGGAGCTCGCGGCAGTCGTCCCCCACGCTCAGCTCGTCGGCGAACTCCTGGAGGCGGTCGGCCACCTCCTGGGGCACCCGCCGGACCAACAGGGCGAGGAGGATCATCATCTGCACCATGCGGACCCGGAACGCCCGGTCCCGCCGGGCGAGCCCCTCGGCGTACGCCGTGGCCGTGATGGGGGTCACCTGGGTCAGGTCGAGCGGGTGACCGGTCATCGCATCCGACAGCGACCGGAGGCACAGCGTCTGGAGGCGGGTCAGCCCCTCCGGCGGCGAGATGGCCGTCACGACCCCGCGGGCCACGTGGAGGATCTCGGGGGGCTCCGGCGGGTCGAGGTTCGCTTCGGTGGCGGTGGGCAACGGGACCGGCATGTGTCGGCCTAACCCTCGGGGGGACCGGTTTCTTCCTCTCGCACCGCTGCGCCGTAGGACTCGTAGGGGCGACCCTCCGCCGCGGCCATGTCCAGGCCCCAGCCCCATTGGTCCGGGGTGATGCCGCCGGGCTGGAACGGGCCGGCCGAGCCGGCGACCTTCGCCTCCAGGGACTTGGCCCCCGGTCCCGTGAAGCCGTACTCGGCCTGGACCTCGGTGAGGGGGTCGGCGGCCCGGGCGAACCAGTCCTCCGCCAGGAGGTCGATGCCGTCGGTCTCGCGGAAGCGCCAGGCCACCTCGCCGCCCCGGGCCACGGCGTTGCCCAGTCGCGTGCCCATGCCGGCCGGGTCATGGCTCAGGTGGTCCGGATCGGCCCGGAACGCCCCGAGGCCCTTGTCCAGGTAGCCGGACTCGAAGAGGGCGAGGACGGCGACCAGGAGGCTGAAGGACCGAGGGTCCTCGTCGGCTCGGGCGATGACCGAGAACACCTCGATCTCGGACTCCACCGTCGTGCCGTAGTCCGACAGGACATGGACGAAGTCGTGCTGGGCCAGCCGGGGCGACACGCTGTTGGGGGTCCCCGGGAAGTTGAAGCCGCGGGCCTTGTAGAACTCCCAGGTGCCACGGCCCAAGGAGCCCGGCGGGCAGTGCTCCAGGGCGGCCCAGCGAGCAGCCATCGCCGGGTCGTCGGTCACCGACGCCCAGTAGTCGCCGATGTCGGCCGGCGGTTCCTCCCCCGCCCGCTCGAGGTGGAGGACCTCGTAGCCGTTGCGCATGAAGTCGGCGAGGGCAGCGCTGGTGGCCCCTGAGGCCAGGTGGCGCGTGGCGGTGACCGCGTCACGGCAGTCCTCACCCACGCCCAGCTCGTCGGCGAAGGCCTCGACCCGGGCGGCCACGTCGTCGGGCAGGGGCCGCACCAGGAGCTCGAGCAGGACCATGGCCTGCACGCGCCGGACCCGGTAGTGACGGCCGCGGTGGGCGATGGCCTCGGCGAACTCGGTCGGGCCGATCGGCTCGAGCAGGCTGAGGTCACCCAACTCGATCAGGTCGGCGGTGAGGGCCTGGGTCAGGCCCCGCACCACGTAGCCCTGCAGGCGGGTCAGGCCCCCCTCGGGGGCGACCGCGCTGGCGTAGGCCCGGGCGGTCAGCCAGGCCTCGTCCTTGGTCGGGCGGGGCTCGGGATCGGGATCGTCAGCGGGAAAGGGAACCGGCACGGTTCAGAAGTAGATCACCCGCTCGACCCGTTCGGCCACTGTCTCGAGGTCGTCGGTCCAGGCGCCGGTCGACAGGTACTTCCAGCCGCCGTCACAGACGATGAACACGATCACGCCCTCGTCGATCCGCTCGGCCACGCGCACGGCACCCGCGAGCGCCGCGCCCGAGGAGATGCCGGCGAAGATCCCGGCCTCGTGCGCCAGGCGCCGGGTGTACTGCAGCGACTCCAGGGGCCGGACGATGCGCTTGCCGTCGAGGAGGTCCTGGCCGCCCCACTTCTCGTAGACCGGCGGGATGTAGCCCTCGTCCATGTTGCGCAGGCCCTGCACGGTCTCGCCGATCGGGGGCTCCACGGCGAAGATCCGCACTGCCGGGTTCTGCTCCTTCAGGAACGTCCCGACGCCCAGGAGGGTGCCGCTGGTGCCCAGACCGGCGACGAAGTGGGTGATGTCGGGGCAGTCGGCCCAGATCTCGGGCCCGGTGCCCTCGTAGTGGGCCCGGGGGTTGGCCTCGTTGCCGTACTGGTAGAGGAAGGCCCATTCGGGGTGCTCGGCGGCCAGCACCTCGGCGCGGCGGACGGCGCCGTTGGAGCCCTCCTCGGCGGGCGAGTCGATGATCTCGGCCCCGAAGGCCTCCAGCAGCTGGCGGCGCTCGGGTGACACGTTGCCCGGCAGGACGATCTTGACCGGGTAGCCCTTGATCTTGCCGATCATGGCCAAGGCGATCCCGGTGTTGCCCGACGAGGGCTCGAGGATGGTCTTGCCCGGCGTCAGGGTCCCGTCGGCCTCGGCCTCCTCGATCATCTTCTTGGCGATGCGGTCCTTGACCTAGCCGCCGGGGTTCTGGCCCTCGAGCTTGCCGATGATGCGGACGCCCGGGGTGGGGCTGAACGAGCTGAGGTCGACCATCGGCGTGTTGCCGATCAGGTCCAGGACCGATGCGTGCACCGTCATCTCCGCTCCACCCCCTCCGATTGTTGACCGAACAGGTAGGGATTCTACCTGTCGATCAGAACCACCGACTCCTCGTCGATGTTCCCGTCCACGATCCGGTAGGAGCGCACCACCGGCTCGGGCTGGCGCAGGGACACGATGAGGTAGTGCCAGTCCGGGTCGGGGGCCTGGGCCACGTCGGTCGGCGAGGGGTAGGCCTCGGTGTGGGTGTGGCTGTGCATCACCCCGACGATCGCCAGCCCCCGGTCCTCGGCGTCCCGGTCGGCCCGCAGGTGGTCCTGGGGGTGCACGGTGTAGATCCGGCTGGACGCCTCGGCGTTGCGGCAGGGGTAGAACGCCGTCACCGCGTCCCGTCCGAGGGGTCCCGCCAGCAGGCCACAGGCCTCCAGCGGGAGGCCGTCGTAGGCGTGGGCGACCATCTCGGCCCAGGGGCCCCGGTCGAGGTTCAGCGCGGGTCGTGTCACAGCGGCGCGGAGCGTACCGGTACTGTCCGCGGCGATGACGCGACCGTTGACCCCCGAGGACCTCGTCGAGATCGAGGCCATCAAGCAGCTCAAGTACCGCTACGCCCGGTGCCTGGACCAGAAGCTCTGGGACCAGATGGGTGACCTCCTCACCGAGGACGCCGTGGCCGAGTACTCCGCGGGCAAGTACCGCCACGAGGGCCGCGACGCCATCGTGGGCTGGATCAGCGAGGCCATGAAGGCCGAGACCTTCCTGTCCTCGCACCGGATGCACCACCCCGAGATCCGCCTGACCGGCCCCGACACCGCCCACGGCACCTGGGCCCTGGAGGACACCGTCGTGGAGAGCGCCTGGGACATCACCATCCAGGGCGCGGCCTTCTACGAGGACGACTACGTCAAGGTCGACGGCGAGTGGAAGATCCAGCACACCGGCTACAAGCGGACCTACGAGGAGATCTTCCCCCGGGCCTCGATCGAGGGCCTGCGCCTCACCGCCTCCTGGTGGGGCACCGGCGGCGCCTCCGAACTCGAGGCCTGAACCCCTCGTTCATCCGCTTGACTGGCGGGCATGGCCCGCCCGGACGGCATCAAGGTCGTGGCGACCAACCGCCAGGCCCGACGCAACTTCGAGATCCTCGACACCTTCGAGGCGGGCATCGTGCTGCGCGGCAGCGAGGTGAAGTCCCTCCGCGAGGCCAAGGTCACCGTGCGCGACGCCTACGCCCGGATCATCGACCACGCGGCCTGGGTCATCGGCCTCCACATCACGCCCTACAGCCACGCCGGCGGCGCCTTCGCCGAGCTGGACCCCGAACGGGACCGCAAGCTCCTGCTGAAGCGCCTGGAGATCGACCGCATCAAGGCCCGGGTCGACCAGGACCGACTGACGCTCGTCCCCCTCTCGCTCTACTTCAAGGACGGCCGGGCCAAGCTGGAGCTCGGCCTCGGCAAGGGTCGCACCGGAGTGGACAAGCGTCGCCACATCGCCACCCGCGACGCCGAGCGGGAGGCCCAGCGCGACATGGCCCGCGCCCGCCGCCGAGAATGACGTGAATTGAGTAGGGCCTACTCAGGCCAGGGTCGCCGGTAGGGCGTACGTTTCGGTCGTTCCGCAGCACCAAAGGGAGACCGCAATGATCATCATGGGAGGCAACTCCAAGCTCCGGGCGGGGATCTTCGCCCTCACCGGCGTCCTGTTCCTCGTCCTGGCCTTCACGCTCGGGTCCTTCACCCGGACCCTGTTCCTGATCCTGGGCATCGCCGACCTGGCCATCGCCGCCTTCACCTACTGGGCCGCCCACAAGGCCGAGCAGCAGGCGGCGGACCCGAACCAGCCCAACAACTGGGTCGGCTGACCGGTCACGGCGCCCCGTAGACTGGTGAATCCGGGCGTTTCGGCGCCCGGCGTTGCTTGACATCTGAGAGTGACAGCACGGGGCTGATCGGTTTCGACGTGGAGACCGTCTGGCGTACGGGCGACCGGAGTTGCTCAGACTCCTTAAACGGGGCACCCAAAGAAGCGCCGATGGC
>CAZCEH010000040.1:0-43258 GCA_964497705.1 uncultured Actinomycetes bacterium
CGCGCCGGCCCTCCAGCGAGTCCAGCAGCGCGGTCTCCTCGCCACAGATGTAGGCCCCGGCGCCGCCGTGCACCACGATCTCCAGGTCGTACCCGGTCCCGAGGATGTCGGTGCCCAGGAACCCGGCGGCCTTCGCCTCGCGCACCGCGTTGGCCACCCGGCGCATCGCGTGCACCGCCTCGCCGCGGACGTAGATCGCGCAGAACGGCGCCCGGATCGCGTAGCAGGTGATGATGCAGCCCTCGACCAGCGAGTGCGGGTCGGCCATCATCAGCGGAATGTCCTTGCAGGTGCCCGGTTCGCCCTCGTCTGCGTTGACCACCAGGTAGTGCGGCTTGCTGCCGCCCTTGGGCAGGAACGACCACTTCAGCCCGGTCGGGAAGCCGGCGCCGCCGCGGCCGCGAAGCCCGGAGTTCTTCACCAGCTCGACGATCCGGTCCGGGTCGACGGCCAGCGCGGTGCGCACCGCCTGATAGCCGTCCAGCTGCCGGTAGGTGTCGATGTTCCAGGACCGCGGCGAGGCCCAGCGCCTGGTCAGCACCGGGGTCAGCCGGGCAGGCTCACCACCGGCGAGGGTGGCGTCGGTCGTGGGCGTCATCGTGCCGACCTCACTTCTTCTCCGGCAGCGGCGGGAACTCGACGGACTCGGGCATCACCGGCGCCCGCTGGCCGGACCGCTGCGCCAGCACCGATCCGCGCAGGGTCGGCTCGGACGCCGTCGGCGCCTCCACCCGGTCCTCCAGATCCGTGAAAATACCGGCGATCTCGAGCTCTACCGAGCGGAAGTCGGACAGCGGCGCCCCCCTGGTCGGGTGCGGCCGCTGACCGGCCTGCAGCGCGTTCACCAGATCCAGCGCACTGTCCGGGGTCTGGTTGTCGTAGTACTCGTAGTTCACGGTGAGCACCGGGGCGTGGTCGCAGGCCGCCAGGCACTCCGCGTGCTCCAGGGTGATCGAGCCCGCGGTGCCCGGTTCGCCGGCGGTCTGCTCCTGCCCGACGCCCAGCCGGCGGGACAGCGTGGCGTAGATCGCGTCCCCGCCCAGGGCCGCGCACAACGCGTTGGTACACACCGAGACCAGGTGTTCGCCGCACGGGGTCCGCTTGTACATGGTGTAGAAGGTGGCCACCGCGGACACCTCGGCATCGGTGAGACCCAGCTGGCCGGCGCAGAACTCGATGCCCTGCTGGGACACGCAGCCCTCCACCGACTGCACCAGGTGCAGCAGCGGCAGCAGCGCCGAGCGGGACATCGGGTACCGGGCGATGATCTCAGCCGCCCGGGCATGGGTCAGCTCGTCGAAGACAGTGCCGGTGTCCAGGAACACCGGCACGCCGATCCTGCGGTTGTCGGCCATCAGCGGTCCACCCCTCCCATCACCGGGTCGATGGACGCCACCGCAGCGACCACATCGGCGATCATCGAACCCTCGGCCATCGCCGGCATCGCCTGCAGGTTCACGAATCCCGGGTCGCGCAGGTGCACCCGCCACGGCCGGGTGCCGCCCTGCGAGACCACATGGCAGCCCAGCTCGCCGCGCGGGTTCTCGATGCCCACGTAGGCCTGCCCGGGCGGCACGTGGAAGCCCTCGGTGACGATCTTGAAGTGGTGGATCAGCGACTCCATCGACTGGCCCATGATCTTGCGGATGTACTCCAGCGAGTTGCCCATGCCGTCCGACCCGATCGACAACTGGGCCGGCCAGCCGATCTTCGGGTCGCCGACCATCACCGGTCCCGGCTCGCGCAGCCGCTCGTTGCACTGCTTCATGATCTTCAACGACTGATGGATCTCCGCCAGCCGCAACAGGAACCGGGCATAGCAGTCGCCCTCGGTGAGGGTCGGCACCTCGAAGTCGTAGGTCTCGTAGCCGCAGTACGGCATGGTCTTGCGCAGGTCCCAGGGCAGCCCGGCGGACCGCAGAATCGGCCCGGTGACGCCCAGTTGCATGCATCCCTCGAGCGGCAGCACGCCCACACCGACCATCCGGGCCTTCCAGATCGGCTGGCCGGTGAGCAGCCGGTCGTACTCGGGCAGCCGCTGCTCCATGATCTTGATGAAGTCGTTCACCCGCTCCGTGGTGCCCTCGGGCAGGTCCTGGGCGACCCCGCCGGGCCGGATGAACGCCATGTTCATCCGCAGTCCGGTGAGGAACTCCATCAGGTGCAGGCCCTCCTCCCGCTCCCGGAAGCCGGCGGTCATGCCGGTCAGCGCGCCCAGCTCCATGCCGCCGGTGGCGATCGCCACCAGGTGCGAGGTGATCCGGGTCAGCTCCATCAGCAACACCCGGATCACCTGGGCGCGCGCCGGGATCTCCAGCCCCAGCAGCTTTTCCACCGCCATGCAGTACGCGGCCTCGTTGAACGCCGGCGAGAGGTAGTCGGCTCGGGTGACGAACGTGACGCCCTGCGTCCAGGTGCGGAACTCGCAGGACTTCTCGATACCGGTGTGCAGGTAGCCGATGACCGACCTCGCCTGCACGACGGTCTCGCCCTCGAGCTCCAGGATCAGCCGGAGCACACCGTGCGTGGACGGGTGCTGCGGACCCATGTTGATGATGATCCGCTCGTCGTGCTCGAAGTCCGCGTCCGCGAGCAGGTCGTCCCAGTCCCCGCCGGTGACGGTGAACACCCGGCCCTCGGTGGTGTCGGTGCCGCGGGCGCGCCGCACGGTGGCGGCGTCCTGCTCGTCCGGCGGCAGGAAGTCTTCGGCGAAGCGGGTTCCGCGGGTGTTTCCCGGTCCGCTCGATCCCTCGCTCATGCCGCCGCCCCCGTCCGGGCGCCTCGCAAGCTCCGGCGCCCTCCGGGCCGCCGGCACCTGTGCCCACGATTCGCTCGCTGGCGCTCGCTCATGAGTACGACCTCCGCTGGTCGGGGGCGGCGATCTCGGCTCCCTTGTATTCGACCGGGATGCCACCCAGCGGGTAGTCCTTGCGTTGCGGGTGGCCGATCCAGTCGTCCGGCATCAGGATCCGAGTCAGTCCCGGATGCCCCGAGAAGACGATGCCGAACATGTCCCAGATCTCCCGCTCGTGCCAGTCCGCGGTCGGATACACGGCGACCGCGGACGGGACGTGGGCGTCGTCGACGTCCACCGCGACCTCCAGCCGGATCCGCCGGCGGTAGGTCATCGACGTCAGCTCGTACACCACGTGCAGCCGCTTGGGCACACCCTCGCCGTAGTCGACCCCGGAGATCGACGACGCCAGCTCGAACCGCAGCGACGGATCGTCGCGGACTGCCCAGAGCATCACCGTGAGGAAGTCGCGATGGATGTAGAAGGTGATCTCCCCGTTGGCCACGGTGGTCTGCAGCAGGGCCAGCGGGGGGATCGACCGCTCGTGCATGGCCGCCAGCAGCGCGTCGGCCACCTCATCGAAGTAGCTTCCGTACGGCCGCTCGGCCGGCGCCGGGGTGTACGGCTCGGTGACCAGCAGCCCGTAGCCGGAGGTGTCGCCGGAGCCGTGCACGCCGAACATGCCGTGCCGCTCGACGCCGGTCGTCGGCGCCGGCGCCGGCGCGCTCGGCTGATGCAGCGCCTGGGCAGCGGTCAGCGAGGACTCGCCGCCCTGGGCGCTCGCGTCGGACGTGGTGCCGGACGGCTTTTCGGCCGGGGTGTCGACCGAGGTCTGCGGCGGTGTCCCGGGACCGGACGGGGCGGTCATCGATGACCCGCTTCCAGCGCCCGCACGTTGACCTCGGGCGTGCCGATCGGGGCCGGCAGCTTGCCGTACCGCACCGACGAGGCGACCAGTTCGGTGCGCTGACCCTCGGTCTCGGCGGCCCGCCTGGCTCCCAACGGCTCGTCCATGATCTTGGCGTGCAGCTTGAGGATCGCGTCGATGAGCATCTCCGGCCGCGGCGGGCAACCCGGCAGGTACATGTCGACCGGCACCACGTGGTCGACGCCCTGGACGATCGCGTAGTTGTTGAACATGCCGCCCGAAGAGGCGCAGACCCCCATGGACAGCACCCACTTGGGCTCCGCCATCTGGTCGTAGATCTGCCGCAGCACCGGCGCCATCTTCTGGCTCACCCGCCCGGCGACGATCATCAGGTCGGCCTGCCGGGGCGACGCCCGGAACACCTCCATGCCGAACCGGCCCAGGTCGTATCTCGGCGCGCCGGTCGTCATCATCTCGATCGCGCAGCAGGCCAGGCCGAACGTCGCCGGGAACAGCGACGCCTTCCTGGTCCAGTTGACCAGTTTCTCCACGCTGGTCAGCAGAACCCCGTTGGGCAGCTTCTCTTCCACACCCATGTGTCCTGCTCCCTTCTCGAACGCGGCGGTGTTCGGAATTCGGGCGTTCCCCGGTTGCGGCGGCAGGCCGGGGACGTGCTGCTCAGTCCCAGTCGAGACCGCCCCGGCGCCAGGCGTAGGCGTAGACGACGGCGACGGTGACGATGAACAGAATGATCTCCACCAACCCGAGCACGCCGAGCGCGACCGCCGACTGTGCCCACGGGTAGAGGAAGACGATCTCGATGTCGAACACGATGAACAGCATCGCGGTCAGATAGAACTTGATCGGGAACCGTCCGGCGGTGCCGGCCGGCAGCGGGGTCGGTTGGATTCCGCACTCGTACTGGTCCAGCTTGGCCCGGTTGTATCGGCGCGGGCCGAGCGCGTCGCTGACCACCGTCACCATCGTCACCGCGAAGCCGGCGACGATGACCAGCAGGATGACCAGGGGCAGGTACGTGCTCGTCATCGATCGGTACCTCCTGCGGTCCGGCGGTCGCGGCCACTGACGTCACACACTGGGGGCCGCTTTCACCAGCGCCCGGGTCACCCGGTCCGCCCAGTCCCCGCCGCGGCTGTCGTACAGCCCGGCCAGCACCTTGAGCACCAGGTACATCAGATCCTTGCGGGGCAGCCCGAGGCGGGTCGCGGTCTTCATCACGGCGGGCTTGCCGATCAGTCCGGAGAAGACGCCGCCGAGCCGGTAGTAGGAGCCCAGGTGCTCCTTCATCGCCGTGGTGTATCCGTGCAGGGCCGCCTCCCGGCTTGGCCCGTCCGGCCGGCCCTGCGCCTGCAGCACCGCGTCGGCGGCCAGTGCCGCGGACTCCATCGCGTAGGCGATGCCCTCGCCGTTGAACGGGTTGACCGCGCCGGCGGCGTCCCCCACCAGCATCAGGCCGTCGGCGTAGTGCGGGGTGCGGTTGAAGCCCATCGGCAGGCCGGCGCCGCCGATCGAGCCGATCGCGTTCTCCTCGCGCAGCCCCCACTCCTCCGGGGTGCCGTCCAGCCAGCGCCGCAGCAACGCCCGATAGTCGGTGCGGCCGAACGCCTTGGACGAGTTGAGCATGCCCAGGCCGACGTTCACGGTGCCGTCGCCGAGACCGAAGATCCAACCGTACCCGGGCAGCAGGACCGGCTTGCTCGGATCGGACCGGTCCCACAGCTCCAGGTGCGACTCCAGGTAGTCGTCGTGGGTGCGGGCCTCGCTGCGGTAGTAGCGGCGCACCGCGACCCCGATCGGCCGGTCCTCGCGCTTGTTGACGCCCATGCCGACGGCGACCCGGGCGGACACCCCGTCGCAGGCCAGCACCAGCGGCGCCCGGAAGGCGACCGGCCCGCCGGCGGTCCTGGCGGTGACGCCGACGATGCGACCGGTGCGCTCGTCGACGATCGGCTCCTTGACCGTGGTGGCCATCCGCATCCGGGCCCCGGCCTTGACCGCCAGGGTGGCCAGCATGTCGTCGAAGTCGCGGCGGGGCCGGACCAGCCCGAAGTCCGGGAAGTCCTGCAGCACCGGCCACGGCAGTTCCAGGCTGGTGCCGCCGCCGATCACCCGCAGGCCCTTGTTCTTGATCCAGTCGGGGCCGGAGACGTCGATGCCCAGGGCCAGGACCTGCTTGACCCCGCGCGGCGTCAAGCCGTCCCCGCAGACCTTCTCGCGGGGGAACGTGGACTTCTCCAGCAGCAGCACGTCCACGCCGGCCCGGGCCAGATGGGTGGCGAGAGTCGAACCCGCCGGGCCCGCTCCGACGACGATCACGTCGGCCGCGGTGTCCGGGTCCGCGACCGGACTGGACAGGCTCATCGGGATCCTTCCCGCATCACTGCGACTCGCTACCGGCAGGGGGAAGCGGCGGCATTCCCTGCGATGAGTTTGTGAATTCGTTCACGAACTCATGCGCAACAGTGTAGGACCCATCACGGACAGCGAGAAACCTTGGGTCGGCGCGTCAGGCCGGCGCGGAGTCGGGGTGCGGGCGCCGGACGGCGTGATGCAGGGCGACAACCCCGAACGTCATGTTCTTCCACACCACATCGGTCCAGCCGGAACGCGCGATCATCCGGGCCAGCGACGGCTGGTCCGGCCAGGCGTCGATGGTCTCCTGCAGGTAGATGTAGGCCTCGGGATTGGACGAGACCCGTCGGGCCAGGAACGGCAGCACGCTGCGCAGGTACCAGCCGTACCCCCAGCGGACGGGCGCCGGGCGGGGGCGGGAGAACTCGCAGACCAACAGCTGCCCGCCCGGCCGGCACACCCGGGCGAACTCGCGCAAGGCCGCCGACGGATCCTCCACGTTCCGCAGTCCGAAAGAGATCGTCACCGCATCGAAGCTCGCGTCGACGAAGGGCAGGCGCAGCGCGTCGCCGGCAACCCTCGGCAGGGTCGACCCGGTCCGGGCGGCGGCGAGCATGCCGACCGAGAAGTCCGCGGCGACGGCCCACGCCCCGGTGGCGGCGAGCGCACTGGTGGATACCGCGGTACCGGCGGCCACGTCCAGGACGCGGTGGCCGGGCAGCAACTGCAGCGCCCGCACCGCATGCCGGCGCCACCGCCGGTCCCGGCCCATCGACAGGATGCTGTTCGTCCGGTCGTACCGGGGCGCGACCGTGTCGAACATCGCGGCGACCTGGTGCGGTTCCTTGTCCAGATCAGCCCGGTTCACCGGACCCACCCGGCCCGGTCGCGACAGCACACCACCATGACCGGCAAGCCTACCGAGGCACCGACCCGCTCAGCCGCGGCGACGCCCCGACCATCCGGTGTCGCCGGCCGCGACCGGCGCCGGACGCCGAGCCGAGCAGGGGCAACCTCGCCCGTCGCAGGCACCACCAGATGGCCGGCAGTGCCACCAGATAGGTCACCCCGAGCGTGATCACGATCATGATCGTGCCCACCGACGCGGTCCGCCCGGCGACCCGGGCGACCTGCGGGTCGACGGTGGAGTACTCCACCACGAACTGCTGGCCGACCGACAGCAGGCCCGGATACAGCACTCCACCCTCCGGCCGGACGGTGACGCCGGACGCATCGACGAACTCGATTCCGGTGCGCAACGGTGACACCGACAGCACGGTCGCGGTCGCGCTGCCCGGGTGCTCGTCGATCGCGCGGTCGTTGAGCCGCATGCCGATCGCCAGCGCGACCATCATCACGGTGATGCCGATCGTGACCAGGGCGATCGCCCGGGCGGCCCAACGCCACGCGATGCGGCGGCGCCCCGCGCCGGGGGCCGCCGGCGGATCGAGTTCGGCGGCCGCGGCCGCGTTGGCCGTCATGGTGCGCATTCTAGGTAGCCGGCCGCGCGGGCGTCGGGCGTCGGGACGCGTTGCGGCCGCGGCGACCCGGCACCCCGTTTCCGGCCGACTAGTCTTGGCGCTCGTGACCGCATCGCCGACCGCCCGCATCGCGGCCTCGGCGGTGACGGCAACCCTGGACCGGCCGTTCGCCTCGACGGCGGCCCTGCTCTCCCTGCTTCCCCGGCCGACCGGATCGGTGTGCTTCGTCGGCGGCGATCCGGAGAGCGGCGCCGGGACCGGCGACCGCGGCTTCGTCGGCTGGGGCGTGCATGCCAGATACACCGCCACCGGCCCGAACGCCGCGGCCCGCATCCAGGAGTGGTTCGAGCAGGTCCGCGCCGGCCTGCGGGTGACCGACCCGATCGGCGCACCCGGCACCGGGCCACTGGCGTTCGTCTCGCTCGGCTTCGACGACTCCGACGTCGCGGTCGCCGTGGTGCCGCAGGTGGTGGTGGGCCGGTCGGCCGGGATCGGGTTCGTCACCCGCATCGGCCCGGCCACCGGCGTCGGCGGCTCCGACACGTCCACCCCGCAGCCGCTCCGCCCGCCCGGCCCGATCCGGTACGCGGACGCCGAGCTGTCGGTGGCCGGATTCACCAGCGCGGTGGCCGCGGCCACCGACCGGATCCGGCGCGGCGAGTTGGACAAGGTCGTGCTGGCTCACGATTTGGTGGCCACGGCCGCCCGGCCAGTGGACGAGCGGCTGCTGCTGGCCCGGCTGGCCGACAGGTACCCGGGATGTTGGACGTTCGACGTCGAGGGACTGGTGGGGGCCAGCCCGGAACTGCTGATCCGGCGTCAGGGCCGGCGGATCGCCTCCCGGGTGCTGGCCGGCACGGCCTGGCGGGAACACCGCGGTGACGCCGTCGCCGACGACCTGCTGCACAGCCCGAAGGACGTGGCCGAGCACGCCTATGCCGTTCGGTCGGTCGGCGACGTGCTGTCCCCGGTCTGCGTCGACCTGCACGTCCCGGCCCGGCCGAGACCGCTGGAGCTGGCCAATCTCACTCACCTGTCGACCGACATCACCGGCCGGCTGGGCGAATTCGCGCCGACCGCCCTGGAATTGGCCGCGCGACTGCACCCGACCGCCGCCGTCGGCGGCACCCCGACGGAGCTGGCCCGGCAGGTGATCCGCGAGTTGGAGCCGGCCGGCCGGGGCCGGTACGCCGCGCCGGTCGGGTGGATCGACGGCCGGGGTGACGGCGAGTTCGCCATCGCCCTGCGCTGCGCGCAGGTGAACGGCCGCAGCGTCCGGCTGATGGCCGGCTGCGGCATCGTCGCCGACTCCGATCCGGCCATCGAGGCGCGCGAGGCGCAGGTCAAGATGATCCCGATCCGGGACGCGCTGGAGCCCGCTCCCTGACGACCGGGCCGCTCCGGCTTCGCCTCGGCTCACAGCTTCGCCTCGGTTCGCCCCCGGCCCACAGCTTCGCCCCCGGCCCACAGCTTCGCCCCCGGCCCACAGCTTCGCTGATCTTTCCCGCGCCGAACTGGACAAAACCGGCGCATAAGCGCGGAGATGATCAGCGAACCCCCGGCGGCGCAGCGGCTGGGCTGATCAAATCCGCGCCGAATCGGATAAAACCGGCGCACCAACGCGGAGATGATCAGCGAACCCCCGGAACGACCGCGGCGAACCTCGGCGCGAGCGCTGCGAACCCTGGCGCGAGCGCCGCCGAAACCGATGAGGGTCACCGACCGAGCCGCCGTGCGTAAAGTCGGCAGCACCCACCGCGCTGACCAGGGAGGTTCCGGTGACGGCTCGCCGTCTGCTGCCCACCGACGAGGCGGTGGACCTGATCAAGCTGGTCCGGGAGATCGCCGAGCGCGAGCTCGCCCCGCGCGCCGCCGGTCACGAAGCCAGGGATGAGTTTCCGCGCGGGGTGTTCGCGCTGCTGGGCCGGACGGGACTGCTTGCACTGCCGTACCCCGAGGAGTTCGGTGGCGGCGGTCAGCCGTACGAGGTCTACCTGCAGGTGCTGGAGGAGGTCGGCTCGGTGTGGGCCAGCGTCGGCGTCGGCATGAGCGTGCACGTGCTCAGCTGCTTCCCGCTGGTCCGGTTCGGCACCGACGAGCAGCGCGACCGCTGGCTGCCGGAGCTACTGGGCGGCGACCTGCTCGGCGCCTACTGCCTGTCCGAGGCGCAGGCCGGGTCGGATCCGGCGGCGATGCGCACCACCGCCCGGCGCGACGGCGACGGGTACGTGCTCAACGGCGCCAAGGCATGGACGACGCACGGCGGGCACGCCGACTTCTATCTGGTGATGGCCCGCACCTCGGCGGAGCGGACCGGGATCTCCAGCTTCCTGGTGCCGGCCGACACGCCGGGCGTGGCGGCCGACCCGCCGGAACGCAAGATGGGCCTGACCGGATCGGCGACCGCGACGATGCGGTTCGACGACGTCCGCATCCCGGCGCAGCGACGGATCGGCGAGGAGGGTGACGGGCTGCGGATCGCCCTGGCCGCCTTGGATTCCGGCCGGCTGGGGATCGCCGCGGTGGCCACCGGGCTGGCCCAGGGCGCGCTGGACCGGGCGGTCGCGTACGCCCGGGAGCGGCAGACGTTCGGCCGGCCGATCATCGACCACCAGGGGCTGGGTTTCCTGCTGGCCGACATGGAGGCCGCGGTACAGAGCGCCCGCGCGACCTACCTGCACGCCGCGCGGCTGCGCGATCAGGGCCTGCCGTTCGGCCGGGAGGCGGCCGTCGCCAAGCTCGTGGCCAGCGACAACGCCATGCGGGTGACCACCGACGCGGTGCAGGTGCTGGGCGGTTACGGCTACACCCGGGACTTCCCCGTCGAGCGATACATGCGCGAGGCCAAAGTGATGCAGATCTTCGAGGGCACCAACCAGATCCAGCGACTGGTGATCTCCCGGTCACTGGACAAGGACGACCGGGGGTCGATCGACCGGCTGTCGGGCTGACCGGAGAACGATCCGCCCGCGACCCACCGAACCCGAGCCGAGCTCGACCAGACCAGACCAGACCAGACCAGACCAGACCAGACCCACCGAACCAGACCAGACCCGACGAGCCCCGTCCGAACCGGCCCGCGTCAGACGGCCGCCCGCGCCGCCTCGGTCATCCGGGACAGTGTCCGGGCCAACGATTGCCTCGACGTCCGGACCTCGACGACCCGTATCCCGCCGGGCTCGTCCAGTGCGTCCGGCAGCTCGGCGCGGCTGTCGACCGTCACGTGCCGGTGGCCGAGAGCCCGGACCAGGCCGCCGATGTCGGCCTCGTGCGGGGTCGCGAAGACGCGCTCGAAGGCGTGCGCGTGCAACGGATCACCCGGTTCCAGGCTGCCGAAGATCGCGCCGCCGTCGTTGTTGCTGACCACGATGGTCAGGTCGGGTCGGGGCTCGCCGGGCCCGACGACCAGGCCGGTGAGATCGTGCAGGAAGGTGAGATCGCCCAGCAGCGCGACGGTCGGCCCGGACCGCGCGGCCAGCGCGACACCGGCCGCCGTGGACACGGTGCCGTCGATGCCGGCCACCCCCCGGTTCGCGACCACCCGCAGCCCGGACCGGGCCCGGGTGGACAGCGCGACGTCGCGGGGCGGCTGCGACGACCCCAGCACCAGGGTGGCCCGCGGCGGCAGCAGGCCGACCAGGTCGCGGGCCAGCCGCGGCGAGTCGGCCAGGTCGAGCCCGTCCAGCACGTCGGCGACCGCCTTGCCGGCCGCGGCGTCCGCGTCCCGCCACCGGGCCGCCCAGTCGCCGTCGGGCAACTCGGTCACGTCCGGCCGGCCGGCCGCGACGGCGCGCACGATGCCCGCCGGATCGGCATAGCCGGCCGGATGGTCGACCACGTCGACGGCCACCCGAGGATCCGCCATCAGCGCCTGCACCTGCCGGAACAGGGTGGGCCGGCCCAGCACCACCACCCGGTCCGGCCGGGCCTTGTCCAGGAACTCGGGCGCGGACAGCAGGTGGATGCCGGCGGCCAGCACCTGTCGGCCGGCGGCCCCGCCGGCCTCGGCGATCACCAACTGGCCGGCGTCGGCGATCGGGCCGGCCCACGGGTGCGTCAGGTCGGCCACGAACAACACCCGCTCGCCGCACCCGACGGCCGGCACCGCGCCGACATGGCCGGGATCGCTCGGCACCGCGCGGGTCCACCCGCCGGCCCGTCCGGTCAGCGGCTCGGGCCATTCGGTGCCGCCGTCGGGCAGCAGGGGGTCGGCCAGCGGGACGTTCACCTGCACCGGACCGGGTGCGCTCCCCCCACCGCCGGTGGCCGCGGACCAGGCGCGGCCCACCGTCGAGCGCCAGTACGCCTGCTGCCCGGCGCGCGCCACCGGCACGGCCAATTCGTGGAACCAGCGCAGGGCCGGGCCGAAGATCCCGTACTGGTCCACGGTCTGGTTGGCGCCGACGCCACGCAGCCACGGGGGCCGGTCGGCCGTCAGCACGATCAACGGGACCTGGCCGTGGGCGGCCTCCAGAACGGCCGGGTGCAGGTTGGCCACCGCCGTGCCCGACGTCGTCACTACGACGGCCGGCCGGCCCGACCCGCGGGCCAGCCCCAACGCCAGGAACCCGGCGGTGCGCTCGTCGATCCGCACGTGCAGCCGCAGCCGCTCAGCCGTGTCCGCCTCGTGCAGGGCCATCGACAGCGGTGCGTTACGCGAACCCGGCGCCAGCACGGCGTCGGTCAGTCCGCCGGCCACCAACTCGTCGATCAGCACCCGGGCCAGCGCCGTCGACGGGTTCATGGCAGGTCCGGGTCGTCGACCGGCGGACCGCCGAGCGAATGTGCACACACAACGCGCCATTGTGGCTGACGGCGGGCCGAGGTGACGACGCCGGCCGAGCGATCAGCCGATGGGCGCGGGTTGCCGCACCCAGGCACCGTGCCGCAGCACGCCGACGACGACCAAGTCGGCGTCCAGCACGACCAGGTCCGCGTCGGCCCCGGTGAACAGGCCCGGGGGCGGCAGGCCCAGCGCCCGGGCCGGGTTGATCGAGGACTGCCGGACCGCGGTGACCATGGCCTCGTCCAGGGGCCGCTCGCTGTGGGCCACCGCATACCTGAAGACGTGGTCCATCGTCGCCGTGCTGCCAGCGATGGTCTGCGTCCCGGCCACCCGGGCGACGCCGTCGACCACGTCCACCGCCAGCGATCCCAGCTCGTAGGCGCCGTCCGACATGCCGGCCGCGGCCATCGCATCCGTTACCAGAGCCACCCGGTCGGCCCCGACGCGCGCGGTCACGTCCCGGTACAGCGCGGGGTGCAGGTGCACCCCGTCGGTGATCATCTCGACGGTCACTCTCGGGTCTTCCAGCAGGGCGATCACCGGGCCGGGCTCGCGGTGGTGCACCGGCCGCATCGCGTTGAACAGATGGGTCGCCGCCGTCGCCCCGGCCTCGATCGCGGCACGGGCCTGCACGTAAGTGGCCTCGGTGTGCCCGATGGCGGCGACCGCGCCCGCGTCCACGATCCGCCGGACCGCGGTCAGGCCACCGGAGCGCTCAGGGGCCAGCGTGACCATCCGGATCGTCCCGTCCCCGGCGGCGAACACCCGGTCGAGCTCGGCCGGTTCCGGATCGCGCAGCGCCGTCGGATCGTGCGCGCCGCACCGCCGCTGGGACAGCCACGGGCCCTCCAGGTGGATGCCGGCGACCAGGCCGTCCTGCACCTGCTCGGCCAGCACCCGCACCTGCCGGAGCAGCTCGGCGGGATGCGCGGTGACCAGCGAGGCGATCATCGAGGTGGTGCCGTGCCGGCGGTGCAGCTCCACCGCGGCCCGCGAGGCCTCGACGGCGGCTTCCGGGAAGGCGCCCCCGCCGCCGCCGTGCACGTGCATGTCCACGAAGCCCGGCACCACCGTCACCGCGCCCAGATCAAGGTCGGCCGGCCGGCCGGGCACCCCGGCGCCGACCGCCCGCACCTGCGGGCCGGCGACCTCGATCCAACCCGGCCGCACCACCTCGCTTCCGGTGACAACGGCCTCAGCGGTGATCAACATGATCGCAAACCCCCGGTCCCAGGAACCAATGAGCCGACACGGTCAGATAGCCTGCCACGCCGGCTTGCCCAGGTGGGTCTCGCGGTCGTCCGGCCGCTGCGCCGCCGACCAGTTGTTGCGGAACACTCGGCACGTGAAGGTTCCCAAGTACTACCAGGTCAAGAAGGACATCCTCGGTCTCATCACCGATCTGGCGCCGGGCTCGGGCGTGCCGACGGAGCGGGAACTGGCCGAGACGTTCGGGACCTCCCGCACCACGGTCCGGCAGGCGATCGCCGAGCTGGTGGTCGACGGCCGCCTGGAGCGCACCCAGGGCCGGGGCACCTTCGTCGCCCGGCCCAAGCTGATGCAGGTCCGCCAGCTCACCTCGCTGTCCCAGGACCTGCAGGCGCAGGGCCGCGAACCCGGCGGTGTGGTGCTGAGCATCACCCGGGAACCGGCCGATGCGGAGATCGGCGAGCATCTCGGGATCGACCCCGGCACGCCGATCCACCGGGTGGAGCGATTGCGCACCGCATCGGGCGAGCCGATCGCGCACGAGATCGCGCACCTGGCCGGCGAGTTGCCGAACCTGGCCGACGAACTCCAGGCCCGCGGCTCGCTCTACCGCACCCTGCGGGAGGCCTTCGGCATCGAACTGGTCGCGGTGGAGGACGTGGTGCAGACCGCGCTGGCCGACCCGACCGACGCCTCGCTGCTCGGCGTGGACACCGGCCTGCCGATGCTGCTGGTGCACCGGACCGGCTGGGACGCCGACGGACGAGCGGTCGAGTGGACGCGGTCGGTGTTCCGTGGCGACCGGTTCCGATTCGTCGCCCGGAACCGCGTGGACGACCCGCCGACACCGGCCGGCTCGTCGCGACCCTGACGGTCGCTCCCGAGCGGCGGCCGACCGTCAGTCGGGCTCGGGACCGAAGACGAAGCTGCGCCCGCTGACGTACTTCGGCTCGACCCGCACGAAGACCTGTTTGCGGGTCGCCACCCACGGGTGCAGGCCGGAATTCGCGGCGTCCTCGAAGTCGGTGCCCCACTCGGCGGGGTGCGCCCGACCCTTGACGACCACGCTCCAGCCGCTCGACTGGTCGTACCCGTCGATCTCCAGCGCGACGATGTCGTTCACGGTGAGGGCGGCGAGCTTGGTGCCCTGCGACGTGCGGAACACCAGGGTGCCGTCCTGCACCACGTAGTTGATCGGGAAGATCTCCGGTTCGTTCCCGACGGTGAGTGCGAGACGGCCGAACTGATTGCGCCGCAGGAGATCCCAGCAGGCATCCAGAGACAGCTCGGTCACGGCGGCAAGGGCCTCGGTCATCGTCCGATCATGCGGCCGTCGGGCCGTCCCGCCCAGTGCCAAAGGTCCCGGGCCAGGTGATCGCGGCCACTCGGCGCAGTCGGCGCCGCCAGAAGGCGGTGCGTTCCGCGTCGGCGTCCGCCTCGTCGACGAGGTCGGGATCGGGCGCCCGGTCCCGCACGGCGACGGACCCGTCGACCGGTCGCGGCGGGTCCGCGCAGACGTCCGCGGCGAGCAGCACACCGGTACCGAGCCCGCAGGCGTGCCGCAGCTCGGGCAGCGCCGCCGCCAGCGCGATCCCGGCCGTCAACCCGACGGCGCTGTCGACGGCGCCGGACACCACCACCGGCAGCCCGGCCCCCTCGGCGACGCGCAGCGCCGCCCGAACGCCGCCGAGCGGCGCCACCTTGACGATCGCCACGTCCACCGCGTCCGCGAGCCGGACGGCGGCCGGGTCGTCCGCCCACCGGATCGACTCGTCGGCCGCCACCGGCGGCCGGATCCGGGACCGCAGCCGGGCGAGCTCGGCCAGGCTACGGCAGGGTTGTTCGACGTACTCCAATCCGCCCGCGGCCTCGTCCAGGGCCGCGATCGCGCCCACCGCCTCGGCCACCGTCCAGGCGCCGTTCGCGTCGACGCGCACCCGCCCGTCGGGTCCGAGCGCGTCGCGGACCGCGGACACCCGGCGCACATCGGCCGCCGGACCGACGCCGGGCTCGGCGACCTTCACCTTGGCCGTACGACAGCCGGAGGCGGCGACGAGTTCCGCGGCCGGGCCGGGGTCGATCACCGGCACGATGACGTTCACCGGCACCGCCGGGCGGCGCGGGCGCGGCCAGGGGGTGCTGGCCGACTCGACCGCCGCGCGCAGCCACGGCACGCACTGCTGGTCCGAGTAGTCCCGGAACGGGGCGAACTCCCCCCACCCGGCGGGTCCGTGCAGCAGCACCCCCTCCCGCACGGTCACGCCGCGGAACCGGTGCGCCATCGGCAACGCGAACACCCGCGCGGTGTCCAGCAGCTCCTCGAGGGCAGCATTCGCCGGGTTCACCCGGTCATCGTGCCCCACCCGGGCCCGTCGCCCGTTCTCCGAAGGCCGCCGCGATGTGACCGGACGGGCGATTGTGCCCAGGTTCGTCGAATGGGTGAATGTAGTGGTGTCCAGCGCCATGCGACCCCTTCCGCGTCGTCGCTACGACGCCGATCGGGATCCCGTGGCGACGACCGACCGCGTCGAGTCCGTCGAGCCCGTCGAGCAGTCCTTCGCGCCGGTGCCGGTCCCCGGGCTGATCGGGCCGATCCGCCGCAAGGTCGGTTTCGAGCTGGAACTCAAGCTCGACCTGCTCAAGGGCCGGCTCGTCACCACCACGGAACAGCCGAAGAAGAAGAAAAAGGCGAAACCGAAGGAACAGTTCGTGGGCTGGGGGTCCAAGCCGAGCCTCGGCGAGAAAACCAGCCTGCTGGTCGAGGATCCCGTCGACGATCTGACGCCCAGGGTGACCGAGCGGCTCGAGCCGGACAAGCGCCAGGACATCACCAAGGGCGAGACGATCCTGCCCGGATCCGGCTGGCGGCTGACCCCCGACGGCGCCGAGGGCGACTGGTATCCCGAATTCATCACCGACGCCGTCGACGAGACCAAGGAGCCGAACCGGCCGGCCGCGATCATGACCCGGATCGCCGACTACGTCACCGGGGAATGGGGCGACATCGTCGCCGGCACGTACCGGTCGCTGCCTCGAGGCTTCGTGGTCGGCCTGCCGTCCAGGGCCTACCGGGGTGTGGACCTGGGCGCCAACATTCATTTCACGGTCGGCGTCCGGCCGGACCGGATTCTGCAGCTCATGGCGTTGCTGGCCAAGGCCCGCAACGGGCCGGTCTCCGAGAAGGACCTCGTGCAGCTGGATATGGAGTACGGCAAGAGCGAGATCGAGGACGAGGGGCTGCTGTCCATCGACGAATCGACCCGCTCGATCATGGCGAAGGCGGTGAAAGAAGCGACGACGAGCGGCGGTGACGCCGTCTATCGCGGGCTCGTGGCGCTGATGGGCACCTACATCGCCGGCGAACTGCGGATTCTGACGAATTTACACGACGTCCACCACAGCCTGGGCGAGAACCTCAGGTACTGCATGGACACCGGCAATCTCCGGGAATTCCTGCTCACCGGAAAGATCACGGACCAGGAGTCCCTCCAGTTCATCGGCAAGAAATACCGCAGCTGGGAGGATTTCGTCGAGGAGCTGACCAGCAGCCTGGACGGGAGCGGTCCGAGCACGGCCAAACTCCAGGTGCCGGTGCTGAGCCGCTCCAGCCTGGCCGAACTGCGCGGCAAGACCGCGATCGACCATTTCCCGACGTTCCTGACCGATGTCGCGGCGGCGGCCGGGCTCACCGTCGAGCAGTCGGCGTTCCGGCTCTTCCCGCTGGGGATCAGCAACCCCAAGCGCAAGCGCACGATCGAGGCGGATCCCACCATCACGATCAAGCGGTGGGTACGCACGGTCTTCGACGGCCAGAACCTGACGTTCACCGACGAGGTCAAGTCCTTCGAGAAGGTCGGCCCGGCGGTTCCGGGATGCCTGTGCTTCTGCGAGACCAGGGAAAAGGGCGCGGTGCTGGAGATACGGGCCCTGGACGGGGACCGCCGGGTGCAGCCGAAGTTCTGGCCGGATCTGGCCGACGAGGTCGTGTCGATGATGACGCAGCTCAACGACACGTGACGTCGGCGCCGGCGACGGCGACAGGCTTCTTGCGGCCGGCCCGTCCGGTCAGCGGGGCAGCCGGATCGTCATGGCCACGCCACCCTCCGGCGCCGGGGCGGCCGTGATCGTGCCGCCCAGTCGGCCGACCAGCCCGTGCACCAGAGCGAGGCCCAGCCCGGCTCCGGTGGGCCGGCGTCCGCGGTAGCGCCGGTTCAGCTCGCCCGGCACGAAGGCAACCGGATAGTCCTCCGGCGCCAGCCCCGGCCCGCCGTCCCGGACCGCGACGACCGCCGCACCCGGTTCGGCGGTCAGCGAGAACACCAGCGGCCGGCTCGGACCGAGCACGCGAAGCGCGTTGTCGGACAGCCCGTCCAGCACCTGGCGCAGCCGTCGTGGATCGGTGGACACCGTGACCGGGGTGGCCGGCACCTCGAGCACCAGCACCGCACCGACCGTCTCGCACCTGGGTCGCCAGATCCGCGCCGCCTCGGTCAGCAGGGCGCCCAGGTCCACCGGTTGGATGTCCAGGGTGAACCGGTCCGCCCCCAATCTGGCCAGGTCCAGCAGGTCCGACACCAGCCGGTCCATCCGGGCCGCCTCGGCCTGGATCAGCGCACCGACCTGAGCCTGTTCCGACTCGCCGATCAACCCGTCGGCCAGTGCCTGCGCCTGGCCGCTGATCCCGGCCAACGGCGTGCGCAGCTCGTGCGACACCGAGGACAGGAAGTCCCGCTGCCGGGACTCACTGTGCTGCAGCGCATCGGCCAGTTCGTTCACGGCAGTGGACACCTCGGCGACCTCTCGCGGCCCGGCCACCGGCACCCGCAGGTCCCGGGCGCCGTGACCCATCCGCCGGGCCAGATCGGCGGTCCGCCGCAGTGGCGCCGACACCACGCGGGCGATCAGCAGGCCGATCAGCACCGCGGCGACCAGCCCGGCGACGACCGCCCAGATCAGCCGGCCCTCCACGGCGCGGCGGGTCTGGGCGGCCACGTCGGCCGGGGTGACCAGCGCGAACCCGCCGGACGCCGACGAGCGGGCCTCCACCAGCTGCAGCTCGCCGCCGGCCGTGGCCCGACCGGAGACCGACCGGCCGTTCGTCGCGTCGGCGGCGCCGGCCGACCGGGCGGCCCGGACGGCGACCTGGTCGGTGCCCGACAGGGACCCGTCGGCGCCGATCAGCACCAGCTGGGTCTGCTGCCCGTCCAGGGCATCGGCGGTCGAGGCGAGGATGCCGGCGGCGTCCCCCGGGTCGGCAGCCACCTGGGCCTGCACCAGATTGGCCCGATCGGACAGCGCCTCGACGGAGATGTCCAGCAGGCTGCGCCGGACCAGCAACACGCCGGCGACCGCGGCGACCGCGGCGACCAGCACCGCGACCGCGATCACCAGCAGGGTGACCCGGACGGCGAGTGATCCGCGAACCCGGCGAGCGGCGGGCTGACCGGCCGGTGACGGGCCGGTCGGCGGCTGCCCCGTCTGCGGCAGCCCGGGCAAAGGCTGCCCGGGCACAGGCTGCCCGGGCACAGGCTGCCCGGGCACAGGCTGGCCGGGCAAGGGCGGGCCGGTCATCGGTCGTCGGCGGAGTAGCCCACCCCGCGGACGGTCCTGATCGGGCTCGCCGCACCGAGCTTGGCCCGCAACGCGGCCACGTGCACGTCCACCGTCCGGGCCCCGGCCGCGCTCGCGTAGCCCCACACCGAGCTGAGCAGGCCCGCCCGCTCGAACACCCGGCCCGGGTGCCGCGCCAGGTACAGCAGCAGATCGAACTCCGTGGCGGTCAGCTCGACTTCCCGTGCGGTGCCGGCGCAATCGCCCGAACCCCGATCGTCCGGCTCCGGCTCGTCCGGCTCCGGATCGACCCAGACCCTCCGTTGCCCAGGGTCGATCCGCACCCGACCGATCCGCAGGGCACCCTCGCCTGCCGTCACCGTTCCGCCGGCCCGCCGCAGCACCGCCCGGACCCGCGCGACCAGCTCCCGCGGGTTGAACGGTTTGACCAGGTAGTCGTCGCCGCCGAGCTCCAGTCCGAGGATCCGGTCGACGTCCTCGTCACGAGCGGTGACGAAGAGCACGGGCGTCCAGTCACCGGCCGCCCGCAGCCGCCGGCACACGTCCAGCCCGTCCATGTCGGGCAGCCCGATGTCCAGCACCACGGCCACCGGCCGGTCGGTGCGCACCGCGGCCAGACCGTCCTGTCCCGTGCGGCAGATCAGCACGCCGAATCCGGCGGCGCCCAGGTACCGGCGGATGACATCGGCGATGACCGACTCGTCCTCGACGACGACCACCAGTCCCCGGTCGGTCGGCCGGGCCGGGCCGGGGTCGTCATGGGCGGGCATGCGTCAACCTTGGTGGTATCGGGCGGGCGGGGCGAGCGCACACACCGGGCCGGTCCGGCCTGTGGTCAGGTCGTCGGTCAGCTGCAGTGCGCCTGTTGGACGGCCTGCAGGTCGGCCACGATCGTGCCGGCCGGGCCCTTGATCTGCGTACGCAGGTTCGCCAGGTCGGACAACAGCGTGGACAGCTCCGGGTTGTCGGCCTGCGTTGCCGCGGCCTTGGCCTGCAGCCAGGCGATCGAGCCGCGGGTGTTCGCATCCCCGTCCAGCCGCGTCTGGAACCGCTGGCGGCGGTCCAGTGCCTTGTCGATGCGGTCGCAGTACTTCGGCCGGTCCGCGGACCGGGCGGCCGCGGCCTGCACCGCGGTCGCCGACACCGCCTGACCGCCGACGGCCTGCGCGGACGCCGGCCCGGTCAGGCCCACCGTCGCCGCCAGCGCCGCGGCGGCGACACCACCCGCGGCCACCCCCCAGAACGCTCGCTTCGCCATCGTCGGACCTCCTCGTGCGCCGGGCCCTTGCCCGGAATCGGTTGAACGAGGACCAGCGTCGCCGGCCGGTTTGCGGCGACGGTCCGGGCCGTGTTCGGGTTCGGTTAAGACCCTGACGGGTTCCGTGACCGCGCTTTCTTGCCTTGACGTCTGCGTCAACGTCTACCGTCAACGTCTACCGTCAACGTCGACCGTCGGCGCACGGCCGGCAGGTGGGAGCAGACATGAGAATCGGGTCGACATGAGGATCGGGGAGGCCGCGCGGCGGGCCGGGACGACCACCCGGGCGTTGCGCTTCTACGAGGCGCAGGGCCTGCTCGACGCGGACCGCTCGGCCAACGGCTACCGCGACTACGACGAGCGGGACGTCCTGGTGCTGGCCGAGATCCGCTCGCTGCAGGCGGAGGGTCTGAGCCTGGAGGAGACCCGGCCGTTCGTCGAGTGCCTGCGGGCAGGCAACGACGCGTCGGACTCGTGCGCCGACTCGTTCGAGATGTACTCGCGCAAGCTGGCCGAGGTCGACGCGCAGATCGGCCGGCTGCAGGCGATCCGCGCCGCGCTGCTGACCAGGCAGGCGGTCGCGGCCGGGCGGCACGCGATCGGTTGCCGGGCCCCGCTCGGCGTGACGGGAGGCGAGAGGCCATGAGAACGGACACCACCCTGGTGCGGGCGGTCACCGACGAGACGTTCGAGCGGGACGTGCTCCGGTGGCCAGGGCCGGTGCTGGTCGACTTCTGGGCGCAGTGGTGCCCGCCCTGCCACATGATCGCGCCGGTGCTGGAGCGGATCGCCGCCGAGCGGGCCGGCGTACTGACCGTCCGCTCGATCGACAACGACGCGAACCCGGTCACCGGTGCGCGGTACCGGGTGATGTCGCTGCCCACGCTGATCCTGTTCGTGGCCGGCCAACCCGTCAGCACGATCGTCGGCGCGCACCCGAAGGCTCGGCTGCTGGCCCGGATCGACGACGGGCTGCGGATGGACGCGTCGCGGTAGGCGTCGGGTGTCAGGACGAGGGCACGGCGCGACGGAAAGTCCCGGTAGTGCGACGGTGAGGGTTCGCATGATCAGAACTCGGTCCAGGCGGCCTTGGCGAGGTTGAACCCGTGGCCGTCGGCGTTGCTGCAGCGCACGCCGGTCTCCTGGACCACGCAACTCACTGCGCCGATCTGCACGGTGGCTCCATAGGCGACCGTGGATGCTTCGGCCGCGAACTTGATGCTCGCGTCGTCGGCACAGTTGCTCTGCACCGGCCTGCCGTGTTCATTCAGGTAGAAAGTGAGTCCCGGCTGACCCACATCGCAGGAACCGGCGACCGTGAATTCGCGGTCCTTGATGAAGCAGAGCACCTGTCCGGTGCCCTGGCCGCAGAGGATGTTCTTCGACGGCGAATAGAAGCTCGTGGCAGTGATGGTCGGGCCAGCCGATGCGCCGGCTGCATCGACGATAGCTCCTTCGAAGGCTTGCTTTTCCGCGGAATAGGTATACCCGACGGTGCTATGAGAGCCTGATGCGCAGTCGGGTTTGCAGTCGTTCACGTCAACGTGGATCTGGGAGTCGACGACTGTCGCCGCGGGGACGTAATCTGTCGACCCGGTGCTGGGCGGCTTGTCGAGGAACGGAACCAATCGCCATTGACCGTTCTTCACCGAGACGACCGAGACACCGTTGTCGGAGCTGGGTTGGCGGCCTTGGATCACGAAGTCATAGTCACCGTCCGTCAATTGGGCAAGTTGGATGCACGTGCCGACACACCAGTTCTCACCAGCATTCATCCCGAATGGCAGGTACGGTGCACCATTGCCGGGGAAGGAATCAAAGCTTTGCACTTGGTCCCAGCGCTGGGCTGCGGAGTTGTAGGTGAGGACGTCGATCTTCTCGTGGATCCCTTGGGCGCTGTTCGCGTCGATTGATGCCGGGTAGACAACCACGATCGCGTGATGACCGCAGACTGAAACGGGATCGGACCGCTCGTACGGCTTGGGATAGTTGTCGAGGCCCAGATGGATGGCGTAGGTCTCGGTCGAATCTGCGTCCGGTGCCGCGGCGGACTGATCACAGGTCTGGGGCGTCGGTACGTCCGGCGTAACTGGGTTGGTCGGCATGTCGGCCGAGGCATTCGGGTCGACCGTCAGGCTCGCGTTCATCACCTCGGGCCCCATCGCCGAAAATTGCACGTCCTGTTCGAGCTTCTCCAGCAAACCTGGTATGGCGGCCAGGAAGCCGACTACCTCGTTGCCGATGAAGTTCATGGTGCTGTCGAATAACGCGAGCACCGTGCTGGCGCACTTGAGTCCGTAATTTAGAGCCTTCTTGAGTAGTTCATCCACACTCCCCGGTGCAGTTGCATCAAGCAGCTTGGCGTCCGCCATGATGCACTCGTAACCATCGGAGACCGCTTGGGCGAACTGCCCCACCTTCGCGGCGTCGGACGTCGAGGACCCGGAATCCTGACCGACCTCCTTCAGAAGCCGGATAATCTCGTCGAACAATTCTCCGATTGACGCCGCGGGATGCGCAGTCACAAATCCCTCGATCTGTGGGCGGATCGAGGTCATCGCCTCTTCGAACCTGCCTTCGAGCGGAAGGATCGACAAACCGGCGAAGAACGCCGAGCCAACCATCGCAGCGATATCCGGCCGCACTGCCGCCGTCCACTTCTGCGTTGTCAGTTTCTCAGGGATGGTGGTGGCCACCGATGATTCGCCTCCGACGAACTCGAGGCCAGCCCACCAGTCGCCGTAGCTCACCAAGGTCGTCGCCAAGTCGTCGGAGTAACCCGGTACGTCCGGGTCGACGCCCGCTTTGCGGAGATCGATAGTGAACGGGACCAGGGACTCGTTATTGGCGCGAAGTTGGAAGTTGCCGGCTGGGTCCTGCTCCACGCATCCACTCAGCGCGCCCGAGGTCTGCGCGAAGATGACATCCACTGATGCCAGCTTGGAATCGCCGCAGCCGCGGGGGGCCTCTTCCTGGGAATGCAGTGAGCGCAGGAACGCGTCCGAGACGGATAGGGCGTACGCGGTCACACCGGTGACTACCTTTCCGGCACTGTCACCAATAATCTGGAGACCGTTCCACTCGGCTTGCCCAACTGCTTGAACCGCTTTAGCGGCCGCTTTGGTAGCGGCAACCGCTGGGTCGGTGACCCAGGACCAGAATTTGGAGAAGTGTGGGGCGGAAGCGCTGATCGTGTGCTGCACTGGGTCGTAGGCGGTGTCCAGCGGGACCCAGAGTTCAAGATTGTCATTGTAGACGGCGACAAACAGGTTACCTGGATCGAGTTGCCGGCCGTCTGTTCCGGTCAGGTCGGTGGCCGGGTCGATCGGGAACGTCACCGTGGCCCCGGTCACGGGGATGGAGACGTCTATCTCGGCTGGATTCCGGGTCAATGGCCGGGCGAAGTCGACCAGGTCGTTGCGTCCGGAAGGCCGATCGGTGTCGATGATGACGTTGACCTGCGCATTCGACGTGTCCGGGGGGAAGATGACCCGCGGTACGTGCGACGTGTCGGAGCCTGCTGCCCACGGCTTCGTGATGGCCAATACGACCGCAGCGGCCAGCAGCACGATAACCAGTCCGACCGTCAGCAAGATACCTCGGCTGGCACGTGAGCCCCTTCCTGTTGAAAACCCATCTTTACTGCTTGGCACGTCGCTCGTCACCATTTCCACTCCCATACAGTTGCGGCGCCGTCAAACCCCTACGATCTGCACCCCTTGCCCGCAGCCAAATTAACGCCGCATTCCCTTTCGGGCCAAGCGTTGCATAATCTCACCGTCACATATCGAAAACAGGGCACGCGACCCTTGAGACACTCCGCCGTAGCGGGCTGACGAACGCGGATTCATGACGGTAGCAGACTCATGCCCCCTGGCTATTACCGCGACAGACACCCGCCCGTGAGAATCACGGCGTGAAATCCGTCGATGACGGTCGGTAGTGAGAGCAAGCCGTGCCGAACAGCCGGTTAGAGATTCTCCATCCGGTCGCTATTACAACTGGCCGTATGTCCTGGACCCGAAGGTCGCGACCACCGTTGAGTTGTGCACCACGACGTGGGTCGTTGTCGGCGCCGACTGCGCCCGCGGGGCGAACGACGTCGATACATGGCTGGACCATTGCCGACCGGTCCACCACCGCTGACCTTCGCCGAGCGGATCTGGGTACCAAACCCGGCAATCGGACCGGGGCCGACGACGATCACTCGGGATCCGAGTACTGCGTGGCCCCATTTGCTCGGCGGCCTGATCGTCATGTCACGCCTCCCGTACTTGGCCTACGTTTTCCGACTGACCCACAGCAGATCGCGGAAAGTCCCGTCGCTCAACCTGTTGCGCAACAGGCTCGACCGCCGGCCCCGGTCACGGTGAACTAGAGGGACCCACAAGAATCACGGCCGGAACGGTCCGATCGCGGCGGCCCCGGAGGCCTCGACCGAAGCACCCGGGCCCATCCAAGCCTTGAGGAGGCGCCCAATGCGCAGCACCACCGACCGACGCCCGGTCCGCCATTTCCTCCGTCACCCCAGTCTCGCCGTCATGGCCGGGCCGCCCTCTACGGGATCGGGCTGGCGGCCGCAGGCACGGCCATGGCCGGCACCGCATAGGCCGACCGGTCGCCATGAACGAACAACTCAACGCCGGTGAACGAATCACCTCGCTGGTGTTCTCCTGCCCGCCCGGGCGATCAACCGCGGGCATCTGTAGACCTGGGGGGTCGAACTTCGCTCCGACATCTCAGATCAGATGTTCAATAAATTCTCCGGCCAGTCCGGCTGGCGGACGTGGACCGTTCGATATAACATCAACCACAACCTCACAAATCAACCACGGGTCTGCACGCGGTTCTGGCGCAAGAGCATTCCTTGCTCGGCCTATTCCGAAATGGGTACTGCCTGCATCGCCGTGCACAAGTGCTCTGAATTTGGTGCCGATCCGGGCACGTACCTATCCAGGGTGCGGGTCAGATCATATGTCCGAACCCTGACGAAAGGAATCTGATGGAGAACAACGCGATGGCGAGACTGCCCATATTGATTGTGACGATGGTGGCGGCTGTGACGCTCACGGCCTGTTCAGGGGGAAGCCAATCCGCTGGTGGCAGTGCCGCCGGAGGATGCGTCAGCGTGGCGCTGACAGGGACAGCGGCTCTGAATGCGCTGAACATGAATATTCCCCATGCCAAGACGCAGGATGATCAGGACAGGGAAGATGACGCCGTCAAGGCGTACAACGGGGCGGTGGCACAGTCCAACGGGCAGTGCATTGACTTGGAGCACGCCTACACACAGGTGACAGACGTCCGCGCCCGGATCGTGATATCGGGATCCCGTGACAAGTACCGGACGGAGTATGAGGCGGCCCGCTCCACGTGGGATCGACTAGCCTCCGGGTTGGGTGATCTGCCGGTTGGTGGCGGCGACGCCATCTGCGCTGCTGTGGCCACGACGGGAACGGCGGCGCTGGATGCCAAGGAAGAGAACGATGTCGCCGAAAAGGCAGCGACCAAGGCCCTGAGGGATTTCAGCAACCGCACCGGCAGTGAGGCGACATATACGGCGGCCAAGCAGACCTGGGATGCGGCCCGGGAAAAGGTCAAACAAGCGGTGTCCGCGCACAACGCAGCGGTGCTACAGGCAAATGGTGGGTGCGCCGAACTGGAGGGTCTGTACCAGGATGTGCTCGCGGCCCGTGACCGGATCTTCATGGCCTGGGATCCTGATGCCCCTGAGCCAAAGGCACAGTACGCGTCGGCCCGCGCCGCGTGGGACGCCGCTTCCGCCGAGGCCGGAGGTTGATCATCCGCTCCTGCTGAACCTGGAACCACCGCGTGATTGGGGTTGCCGCGGCCGTGGCCGTACCGAGCGGATGGCCTCTGAACTGGGGAAATGGTGATTGCTGAAGGCGCCCAAACTGCCAAGCAGGAGGCCATCCGCGAAGATGCGCCCCGGATTGATGTTGAACAAGATCCGATCGTCCCTCGGCTTCACCGCCATGCCCTACGGCGCAACCGGGCCCCGCGGATGTTGTTCACCAGCAGCGACGACGCCCAGGCCGCCGCCCGCATCGGCTACGACATTGCCACTCACGGCATCGCCGTGATCACCGGCAAGGTCGGCGGCATGCAGATTGGCGAATCGGTCGTGCCACCCGCGAGGGCGAGGTCAGCCGGAATGTTGGCCGGAAGTGCTTGGTATGAAACGGTTACCCGGCCCTGGCGCGCGTGGCGTCGAGTTGGATCGATCGAGAACGCGGGTCCGAGCGGCGCGACTTGAACCGGGCGGTGGAGCCGCGGCATCCGAAGTGATCGTGATCGCGGTGCCGGGGTCTGCGTCTTCCGGGGCAAAAGCGGCTCGCAACCACCCTGCCGTCCGCGCTGTACGCAGTGCCACCGTCCGCGTCGATCGTGGTCGATGCACCGTGGCGATTCACGACCACGATCGTCAGCAACGTGGTCGCCACTGCGATGACGAGCGCGAGAACGGCCCACCGACATATCCGGCCTCGCCCCATCGCGGGGGGCCTCCCGCACCGGGTTCCACAACACCTCCCGGTCAGCTCGGACGCAACAGCAGAAGGTCGCCGCCTTGGACCACGAGGTAACCGCCGGGCGCGGTGCCAACGAACGGGAGCGACGTGTCGAACGTTGGGTCGATGCTGTTCAGGGCAACCTGCCAGATCCGATCCCCGCTGTTCAGGTCATACGCGGCGAGATCGGTCTGCGAAGCGAGGTAGAGCGTGGATAGCGCGGCCCCAGCAACGCGTTGTTTTGTCCGCAGCAACTCGGTTCCGTCGGTGGCATTGATCAGCCGAGTGGTCCGGCCGTCCGAAACCACAAGCCGATCGTCGCAGTTCATGAACACCGCTGCGTTGTTGTCCGGCGAACCCTGCGCCGTCCACCGTGCATGCCCATCAGCAGTGTCCAAACGGACCAACCGGTCGTTGAGTGTCGCAAGAAGGGCGCCCCCTTCCACCTGTGGAACATCCAGCAGGCGGGCGCCGTTGATCGTCCACAACGCCGATCCGTTGCTGTCGAACCGCGAGGTTCCGACGCCGCCCAATCCGTTCCGCGTGCCGTACCAGCCGGTCGTCCGACTGCCGTTGATGACGGAGGGCAGAATCCGGACGACCGAGCCATCGTTGGGATTCAGCAGCGCACTGTCTTGGGATGCGTCGGTGGACATCGGAAGATCGAGCAGGTCGTCGACCCAGTGCGGCGCTTGGGCTTCGGCCCCTCCGGCACGCGCGATCCAGGCGCGGGCGCCTGTCGTCGGGTCGAAGCGGGCCGCGTGGAACACCCCGCCGTCGCCGACCGGAAGCACCACGTCGTCGTCGATCGGGAACAGCAGGGAAGGGATCACCGCGTGGACGGAACCGCCGGAGGCCGCGCCGGTTTCGACATCGATCGAGGTCAGCTGTACCGCGCCGGCCGCGCCGGCCGCCGGCCCGTCGCCCGTCGCGCAGATCAGTCGGCTCAGATCGGCGGTCGGGACACAACGAAAAGTATCCAGATCTGCCGCACCCGAAGGATCGAGCGTCTGCCGACGCACTACCCAGCGCACGGCACCAGTGCTCGAGTCGAATGCGGCGACGCTCATTTCGCCGAGATGTGACTGTTGGTTGAGCAAAGCCGATGACATGACGACTTGAGACGAGTTCGCGATCAGAACGGAGGAGTTGGATTCGGTGATCTGCAGATTGTCGACCGTACCGTCCGAGATCGCGCTGACGTCAATCTTGGTGGACGTCGTAGGCGCGGTCGAATATTCGAGAGCCAGGACGGGGAATGTGCGGCCCATCGGCTCGCTACCAGACCTGAGCAACAGCCACGTTGTGACGCCACCCCCGGCCAGCAGGAAAGCGAGCGCAAGGGCGATCCAGCTCACTCTTCGACGGGAACCTGGCCGCGACGAGGCGGTATCTGCCGGAGGCCACGGTTGTCCCACGGGCGACCGCATGTCCGTAGGAGCGCCGTCAGTGCGTCGGGCGGCCTGGGCCGGCTCCGCGATGAAGCGGACGCCGGCCACAGGCAGAGTCCGCGATTCTTCTACGGTTCGAAATGCCATGGTGGCCAGCTCGTTGACCGTCTGTCCACAGTTGGCACAGTATCTGCCGCCGGGCACGCTTGGCGCGTGGCACGCGCCGCAGGAGTTCACGGGGTCGCCCTCCCACGTTGTGGTCGCGACGTGCAACCACCTACCAGGCTCGACCCTTCGCACGGTGGCCGGCTGACTGCACGGACGCTCTTCATGATCGCTTCCGTCCTCCGTTGTTGATCTTGGGCTGGCCGTCGGACCCTGTCGGATCAGCGGATCAGGTCCGCGACGGCAGGCCGGCGCGTCTTTAGACATTGCAGACCCCGGTCCTGATCAACCGGGTCCAGACCACCAGGTGATCACGGCAAACGTCGCAGATTGTCCGTCCCAAGGTCGCTGAACCTTCAACAGAGTTATGAATATGTTGTTCGGTTGATTCTGCCAGCTTTTCATGCACACCTGCGTTCCAGCCGGGAGTCTTCTCCACTCCAAGATGTAGTTGTCCAAGTTGGAGTACCACTCACCATGACGCCAATCCGCGAACTTGCAACTCTTGAAATCTTGATTCACCTCGGACGGCATGACCATCGCGATGGCGCCAGCAGGGGTGAACAGCAGTCCGTCAGGGAGAGCTCTCACCAAACCACGATCCGGATTGACCGCGTAGCTGCGAGGAGGCAGGTCGAAATTATAATCAGCGATTGCGGTCATCGTCACGACGCCCTCCGATGGCACTGTCAACGGATTCGTCCCGTCATCGTTGAGGGAAGTCGGCACGGAGGTGTCCGTAACGGAGCCGGAGCCCAGGCTCGGCCGACTCGGTGGAATCGTGTACGCGCCTGCGCTGCACGCTGCGCTCAGCACGGCAAGAAAAAGCCCTCCGACAACGAGCATCGGTCTGCACACATCTTTCCTGTCCGACCTGCAACTCGCCACGATCAATGGTCCCGTTACGGCCTTGACCGCGCGCTCGTCGACGCTGCCCAACCGGCTACCGCGAGCAAGCGGCCGTTCATTTATCAGACCCCAACCCCATCATCGTTATCCCTCCGCGCCATACCTGCATTTCTTGCATTTTCACCGTCGAATATGGGTCGACGACGAAGGCAACAAACAACACGCCTTACGACTCGACCGCCAGGACTTCTGTCGTTTCGGCGGAATTTGGAATGGTAGCGTAGCAGACACCGCTCACTGCCTATCCTGCTGGCGAGACAGACCTGCGTCGACCGCGGTCACCGGCAATCACACCGAGGAAGCCTTCGATGACTGCCGGTAGCGAAACTTCAGCCAACATCCCCGTGCCACCGGGAAAACGGTGCACGGCCACCTGGAAACCGTGCCGTCGGTGTACGAAAACACGCGCACGTGGACCTGATCCCAATGCCGCGTAGAGTAAGTTGATCATGCTGCGCGGGGGTTGAGGCTGTGCAGTCTGATCGTGGCCGTTTGTGGGTGGCGGATGCTGGCGGGTTCGCCGAGCTTCTTGACTCGATACTTGTTGTGGTGGGCACGTTTCACTGCCCGGGGGCAGGTGCGGTCGATGCGTTCGGGGATGAGCAGGGCGGCGATCCGGGTCAGGTGATGGGGTAGCCGGTCGGCCCAGTCCTCAGGGGGGAATGTCCGCCGTCCCGGTGGCGGAACGGCGGATCAGGCGCAGGGTCTGGGCGAACGAGATCCGGTCCGGGTCCAGATCGGCGGCTCTGGAAGCTTTCGTGATCAGCGCGCTGATCGCGTGGTGCACGATCAGGTAGCCGTAGATCTCCTGGTAGACCAGGTCGGGTAGTCGGGACCGCAGGACCTTCCCGGGGCCGCGGAGGTGGGTCTTGAGCTGGTCCTGACCGGTTTCCTGTTCCCATCTTTCGTGGTAGGCCACGGCCAGTTCAGCTGGCTTGGCCCTGGTGGGGTCGGTGATGCTGCTGATCAGCACGATCAGTTCACCGGTGCCATTGCCGGCCCGGTCTGGCACGGTGTACTCGATGACCCGGACCAGCCGCGCCAGCGGCCACCCGTTGTCGTCGTTCAGGACGTCGGGGTGCTCGGACAGGTCCTGCCCGGCTGTGGCGGCGGCCAGGATCCGTTCGCGGCGGGCCCCGCGGATCCGGGAATCCATCACCACCGAAAGGTACGTGCCGTCGGAAAGGACCCGGACGACCGGCAGACCCAGTTGCGTCGGGGCCCGCCAGAGTAGGGCGGCGCCGGTCGCGGCGGCGGTGTCCCAGGCCGGGTAGGAGTAGAAACCGCGGTCGGCGACCAGCAACTCGTCGGAGCGCAGCCGCGGGTACAGCCGCTGGGCCAGGGTCTTCTCCCCGACCCGGTAGGCGTCGACGTGGGCGTCCAGGAACGCGTGGGTGCCGCATTCGGCCAACGCGACGACCCTGGCCTTGGGGAACGCTGACCGGTTCTCGCCGGTGCCGGCGTACCCGAACTCGGCGGCGTTCTCCGGGGAGTCCGGCACGTCCAGTTCGAACCCGTCGATCGAGACCAGTCGCCACCCGCGCAGGAACGCGCCGCGGGCGGCGCCCAACGCCATCGCCGCCGCGGCCGGCCCGGCCGGGCCGGCGACCGGACCGCAGACTCGGCCGAACAGGTCGGGAAATACGTCCTTTCCCAGCCGTTTCCGCGCCTGGGTGATCGCCGAGGTGGTCGGCACCGTCCAGGATGCGTCCCAGCAGCCGAACCGGTCCAACGACCCGGTGACCTTGGTCGCGACCTCGGTGTAGTCGTCGTCGGGGAACAACGCCAACGCCAACGTCAGGTAGGTGATCACGTGCGGGGGAAGCTTGCCGTCCGACCGTTTGCGCTGCACACCGCAGGCGACGACCGCGTCATCGACAGCGTCCCGCGGGACCGCGTCGATCAGCATGCCCAAGCTCACCTGATCAGGAAGAACCACCACACCAGTCGCCACGACCGCTGATCCCAGCAGTCACACCAGTCACACCAGTCGCGCCACGCCGAACCCGCAGGTCACAGCATGATCAACTTTAGCTACGCGGCATTGGACCTGATCCCGGCTCGGCTTCGACCCTGGATTCGTTCGTCAGGCCTCGAGGTCATCGGCTCGCCGCGGACGCGCAGCCCCAGATGATGCACAGCAACCAGCAACCGGCCATGAACACGGGCGCGCCCAAGCCCAACGTGGCGACCCCGACCGCTGCGGACCCGACGATCATGACCAGACCCATGAACAATCCGCCCGGGACGGTGGAGTAAAACATGCCGAGCGGTCCGAAGAGCAGGGTCAGTACAAACGCCGCTCCGACCGACTTGCGGGGACCGATCGCGACCACGGTCGAGCTGTTCACGACGACGTGGGTCGTAGCCTGTTCGGCTTGCGGGGAACGCGAGGCGAGCGCGGTCGATACATGGCTCGACCAGTGCTGACCGGTCCACCAGCGCTGACCTCCGCCGTGCGGATCCGGGTACCAACCCGGCGAGCGAACCATGGCTGCTGAAAACCGCGCGGACGGATCCGGAGATTGCGTCACCCACCCGCTCGTGGACCGATCGTTCATGTCAAGCCTCCCGTGTCGTGTCCAGCTGTACTTCCGCTGGCCACCAGCACACCGGGACGGGCTCTCCTCGCCCAGCCTGTTGCGCAGCAGGGGTAGACGGCCCGCCGAGCCCGCCCGCGCCGTGCCTTCTCGTCCTGACCGGGCCTGAGCTGGGCAAACAATTCGACCAACCCGGTCGGTGGCGCGTTGACCCACCAGGAGCAGCGCCCACCCTGTTCCAGCACAGGCTCGACCAGGGCGGCCGCTCACGATGATCTCGAGACATCGCCGCGATCATGTCCCCTGCGGGCCGGATCGCATTAACCGTGGATATCTCGCCCGACCCGTCCGTCACCCACGCGCGAGGAGGCACCCATGCGCAGCGCTACCGACTACCAATCCGTCGACGGTCTTCTGCATTGCGCCGGTCTCGCCCGGGCAGTCGGTGCAACGATCTGTGGGATCGCCCTGGGGAACCCTCCGGTGGGAGCCGGCAACCCCGCCGGCGTGCAGGGCGCCCGACCTGCTGATCTCGTCTTCGACGGCAGCAATTCGCTCGTGGCGATTGCCTGGGCAACGCCAGATGATCGAGGCACCGCACACCGGCGCCAAGGTGCTCATCGTCGCCGTTCGGTCCGGCGGCGCGTACCACCACCCCCGGGTCCAACAACCAGGGCAGCCGATCGTTTCCCGGGCGAGCCTCAATTCCAAGCCGGGGAACGACGAAAATCGAGATGCGGGCGAAACCTTATCCGGACAGTCCTGGATCGAATGGGCCCGGCAACGGCAGATAGCCGGCGCTCGCCAACAGGTACACATACTCGGGATTCGTCACACCGGTCTGCCGGTGTGGACCAAGAGCGAACGCGCGGTTCTGCGCCTGCTTGAGACGAAGGGCAACGGCGGACGCAGCAATGCCCAACCGACGCGCGGCACTGTCCAACAGCATCGGTTCAGCACTGACCAACGGAGGCCAGGCCAGATGAGCGTCGAAGACCGTTCGGATAGCCTCCAATTGAGGGCCTGTCAATGCCGCGGCCGCCGACTTGACCTTCGTTGCGACGGTGGTCGGGGTGTCCTCACCCGATCGTTGACGGTCCCGCCATTGGCTGGCGAACACGTCCGATTCCAGAAGCACCCAATGATGCACGCTCTCGTCGCGTCCAACCAGCAAGATCCCTATACGCGGCCAGCGCTTTCGCACCGTCGTGTTCGACTCCACCCAGGTCGGCCGCTGACCCCATGGATGAACCCACGCGTGGTTGGAGTTCATCACATCGAAATCCCAATGATCATGCCCGACCCGGATCTGTACGGCCTGTCGGGACACACCCGAATCAACCGGATCGATTGCGACCGGCAGATCACCTTCACGACCGGCGAGCACTTCACCACCAGGCTCGATCGGCAGCACCCGATGCGGATCGCACCACCTGCGCTCCACCACGTCGTAATCGAGCGACATCAGCCTGTAACGCACCACTCGCCACCTTGCCCCACGACCGGCCCAACGAAGCTACCTGTGACACCCTTACCGTCACGTTGTGCCGCCAATGATCGCATCACTATCGGCGAATTCACCCATCCGGCAGGAGCCAATCATGTCCGTCGAGTCTTCGTTCTGGGTCGGACCACCGGCAGAACCCGACACCTACCAGCTGATCACCGCGTTGGGCGCCGGCGGTGAGGGACAGGTCTGGAAGGCGGTTGTTCCACTGTCCGACGCGGGTCGGAGCCTAGTCGCGGTCAAGATCCTCCCCGGCGCCAACGAGCAGGAGTGGGCCCGATTCGGCCACCTTCTCAAGTCGCTTTCTCACCCCGGCCTGGTCCGTGTGTCCGATGTATTCGCCGGACCAGCCATGCATCGCCACCAGCAACTGCCACCCCCTGACCAGTACAGGTACGTGGTCATGGAGTTCGTCGAAGGCATCACCTTGACCGAGTGGCTCGCGGAGAACCCCGACGTCACCGTAACCGCCCGTATCGCCGCGCTACGCACCGTGGCCGCGGCGCTGGACGAAATGCACTCCGGTCGCACCACCGAGGTACCTGTTGCCCATGGCGACGTCAAACCCACCAACATCATCCTCAAGCCGGACGGCGGAACCGTCCTCGTCGACCTCGGCCTGGCCCGTCTGTCCGACAGCACCGGCGTGCCGGGCCGCACGAACCCGTACGCCGCACCGGAACTGCACTACGAATCAGCCCAGGTGACTCCTGAGTCCGATCGCTTCGCCTTCGTCGCCACCCTTGCCCACCTGTTGATCGGCGAACCACCTCCCATCGACCAGTACGGCCGGATCAATCTGCCCGCCCTCGAACAACGACTCATGACGAACCCGCTGACCTATCGACGGCCAGCACTTGTCCGCGCCGTCCTCACCGCGCTCGCCGCGCCGCCGGACGCTCGACCTCGACAACTGACCGAATGGCTCGCCACGACCAGCGGCACGGTCTCCCAGGTCACCAGCGATATCCCACCGCAACAGCGCTACCCGACCGCACCACCACCACCGACCGCAGATCCGGGCGCGGACTCCCGACCGACCCAGACCACCACCGCTCGATCACGTCGCTCGCTTCCCGCGGTGATTGCCGCACTGGTCGTACTCGCTGCCGGCGGCGGGCTAGCGGCGGGCTGGTGGCTCCATGGCACAAGCAGCGACGCCGCGGGCGCGGCGACCACCACAGCGACAGCGACGAGAACAGTCGTAGAGACGACGACTGTTCTCGAAAGTCCTGATGGCACCACACCGCGGCCTGATGTGTCATTCACCGCGACTCCACAAACGACAACTCCGCAGACGACGAAGCCTGTCGAGGTAACCAGACAGGGCGAACTGACGCTCAACCTGCCTTATTGCGCCGATCTGAACACTACCCGACCCGATTGGCTGGTCACCAATGAATGCCCCGGCTACGGCGCTATCGGAGGCGATGCTGACATACGCTACATATATTGGCTGCAGCAAATCGAATTCCTGAACGGCGCCGACGCCGCGATCGTTACATTGCCCGACCCGAAGGCCTCTGGCACAGACGCCTTCGCGACCTGCGAAGGCACATCCAACTACACCACTTCCATTCCGGTAAAGAAGGTCGTCCCGGGTCTGCAACTATGTGTCCGCACTGCCAGCGCGAACAACCCCGACGCCTCCCCAAAACACGCTCTTCTTGTTGTAAAGTCCACGGACGCCGACGCGACCGACCCGTACAAGTTTAATCAGGTCACCTTCGACGTCACGGTCTACAGCAGTTGAGAACAAGTCGTCGTTATATGTCACCGGTGAATCGGTCGGCATCCACATGATGAGAATCAGGGTCTTTTAAGTGACGGAGCCAAGATGAAGAATCGGCGCATGGTCGCCATTGGCGGAGTCGGAGTCGTCCTTCTGCTGACAGGCTGCTCCGTCAGCTCGACCGCCACCGCCACGACGTCACTGTCGAGCGAAGCCCCGGACCCCAGCGGGAAGGCGCAGCTGACGCTGGTGCCGGCAGTGCAGCAGGCCGCCTACTCGGCCATGAACGACAAGGGCTACGTCGGCGCGGTGGTGGCCATCGAGCCGTTCAGCGGCAACATCTTGGCCGTGGTGTCGACGCCGTCGTCCGACCCGAATCCCCTGGTGAGCTATCCCGATGGGACCCAGCGGCAGGCGTCCCAAGACCTGGTCAACGCCGACCCGAGCCCGCTGCACAACAGGGCGCTCTCCGCGGTCTACCCGCCCGGGCCGACCTTCGAACTGGTCATCGCCGCGGCCGCGCTGCAGAACGGCTACACCCCACAGACAACGGTGACCGGACAATCGACGATCACCCTGCCCGGCTCGGGCGGGGCCATCTTGCGCAACCTCGGCTGGAGGACCTGCGCAGATGCCGGCGGCGGCGATGTCACCCTCACCCAGGCGCTGGCGTTCTCCTGCAACACCGCGTTCGCCGAGGTTGCGATGAGCCTTGGGGCGCCGGTGGTGCGCAAGCAGGCCGACGCCTTCGGGATCAACGGCGAAGGTGTCGACATCGGGCTGGACGTCGTCGGCTCACGCCTGGGTGCCGTTCCCGACACCGCATCCCTCGCGCAGACCGGAATTGGTCAACGTGACGTCGCAACCACCCCCTTCGAGATGGCCTGGGTGACGGCGACCATCGCCAACCATGGCGACCGGATGGCCCCGCACCTGATCGTGCAGAGCACCAAGCCCGACCTGACCGTCACCTCACAGGCCCAACCGCAATCCCTGGGCCAGGCCATCCCGGTCCCGGTGGCCGACCAGCTCCGGGACATGATGATCGAGTCGGAAAGGAACACGCCAGGGTCGGGCAGTATCGCCGACCTGGTGATCGCATCCAAGACCGGGACCGCCGAGCACGGTAACGACCCCAACACCCCGCCGCACGCCTGGTACGTCGCGTTCGCCCCGGCGGACGCCGCCAAGGTCGCGGTCGCGGTGCTGATCGAGGACGGCGGCGACCTGAGCGCAGCCGCCACCGGCGCGAAAGTGGCCAGCTCGGTCGGGCGGTCGGTCATCGCCGCGGCCCTGGCCGGGTCGTGAGACATGTGCGCCTGAGTGTCACGCTCGCCGAGCGCCGTCGGCCGACCCGCTGGTGGTCAACCTGCCGGTTGGGCCAGGGAATTGATCGTGGCGGCGACGATGCCCCGGCCTCGGTCCCACCACGTAGCTCGAGTTGATCTTGTTACGGCTTTGTAGATCCTGATGATGCACTGCGGCCCGTGATCACGGCAGGGCGCGGCGCACCGCACCGGGTCCGACCCGGCCGACCACCTCGCGGCTGGCAACCAGGTCGTGCCCGGCCCGGCACCTGACCACCAGCTCGACCGGCTCGCCGCAGTCCCGGTGCGCGAACTCGATCGGCGGCCCCTGCGGGTCGGCCAGGTACCGGTTCCCCCACTCCTGGAGCGCGATCAACACCGGGTACAGGTCCAGTCCCTTGTCGGTGAGCCGGTACTCGTGCCGCTCCCGCTGGCCCGGCACCCGGTAGGGCTGCCGACGCAGGATGCCCATCTCGACCAGCCGGCGCAGCCGCGCGGTCAGCACCTGCCGCGGGATGGCCGTGCGCACCGTCATGTCGTCGAAGCGCCGGATGCCCTGGAACACCTCGCGCAGCACGATCAGCGACCAGCGGTCGCCGATGATGTCCAGACTGCGCTGGATCGTGCAGTTCTCGACGGACCACTGCAACGCCTCCGGTGCGGTCATGGACCCGATCGTCGGCCAGCTGAGTCTACTTGTCAAACTCAGCCACACGTGAGACCCTGCGTTCATGTCGCAGACCCAGATGCCGCCCGACACCCGGACCCGGGAGCACACCTGGCACGATCCGGCCGTCGGGCTCGCCTCCCTCGGCACGCTGAGCGGCCTGGAGTTCCTGCAGGCCATGGCCGAGGGTCGGGTGCCCTACCCGCCGATCTCCTCCACGCTGGATTTCGCCGCCTTCATCGTCGAACCCGGCGTCGTGACCGTGGAGCTCGACCCGGCGGAGTTCCACATGAATCCGCTCGGCACCGTGCACGGCGGCGTCATCGCCGCGCTGCTGGACACCGCCTGCGGCTGCGCCGTGCACACCACCCTGCCCGCCGGTACCGGGTACACCAGCCTGGACCTGAACACCCGGTTCCTCCGGCCGGTGCGCGCCGGGGCCGGCCGGATCCGCTGCGTCGGAACGGTTCTGGCCGCCGGATCGCGGACCGCGACGGCCGAGGCCAGGCTCGTCGGCGCCGGCGACCGGCTGCTCGCGCACGCCACCTCGACCTGCCTGCTCTTCCCGATCGGACCCACCCGGGGATGACGGACGGCCGACCTGACGGCTCCTCGTCGGGTCCGCCCCAGCGTCTCTTGGCGGTGACGATCGTTGCGCTGATCATCGCACGACCGAGCCGGACATTTCGGGCTCGACGAGCCGCGCTGATCCAACGTTCAGCAAACCGGACAAAACGGCACCGAAAGTGGGTATTGGATCAGCGCGGGGCGAGATCCAGGCCGACCAGCACGGATGATTCGGGCATTTCGGTCACCAGTAGGTTCGACTGACGTGCGCAGCGGCGCCCGGCCGGGCACCGGCCGTTGAGCCCACTCGTAGGCTGCTGGCCATGGCCGGCACCGTGAGCGAGATCTTCGACCCGACCCGGTGGCGGGAGGTCGAGGGCTTCGACTTCACCGACATCACCTACCACCGGCACATCGACCGGCGCCCGGCCGGTGGGGACGACCGGATCGTGGATCTGCCCACCGTGCGCATCGCCTTCGACCGACCCGAGGTGCGCAACGCGTTCCGCCCGCACACGGTGGATGAGCTGTACCGGGCGCTGGACCACGCCCGGATGACCAGCTCCGTCGGCTGCGTGCTGCTGACCGGCAACGGACCCAGTCCCCGGGACGGCGGTTGGGCGTTCTGCTCCGGCGGCGATCAGCGGATCCGGGGCCGCACCGGCTACCAGTACGCCTCCGGTGAGACCGCGGAGACCGTCGACCCGGCGCGAGCCGGCCGGCTGCACATCCTGGAAGTGCAGCGGCTGATCCGGTTCATGCCCAAGATCGTCATCGCGGTGGTACCTGGATGGGCGGCCGGCGGTGGTCACTCGCTGCACGTGGTGGCCGACCTGACGCTGGCCAGTGCCGAGCACGCGCGGTTCAAGCAGACCGACGCGGATGTCGGATCGTTCGACGCCGGCTACGGATCGGCGTACCTGGCCAGGATGGTCGGGCAGAAGTTCGCCCGGGAGATCTTCTTCCTCGGCCAGGAGTACTCGGCCCAGGAGATGTTCGCGATGGGCGCGGTCAACCGGGTGGTTCCGCACTCCGACCTGGAGGACGTCGCGCTGGAGTGGGCGGCGCTGGTCAACGGCAAGTCGCCCACCGCGCAGCGGATGCTCAAGTACGCCTTCAACCTGGTCGACGACGGCCTGGTCGGGCAGCAGCTGTTCGCGGGCGAGGCGACCAGGCTGGCCTATGGCACCGACGAGGCCGTCGAGGGACGGGACGCGTTCCTGCAGAAGCGCGCCCCCGACTTCGCCAACTACCCCTGGGCGTACTGAGCGGTGACCCGCACGCTGGAGCTGTTGCCGATACCGGCCGGGCGGCACGTGCTGGGCGTCCTGCCGCGGCTGGCCCGGGCGCTGGCCGGGAATGGCCCGGCGCTGCTGCCGGTGCCGGCCGGCGACGAACGGCAGACCGCCCGAACGGCCGCCGCGCTCGCCGCCGGCGCGGCGCTATCCGGGCTCGAGGACGACCCGGACGATCCGACCGCGGTCGTCGTACCGACCTCCGGCTCCACCGGCACCCCCAAGGGCGCGCTGCTGCCGGCGTCGGCGCTGCTGGCCTCGGCCCGGGCCACCCGCGGACACCTGATCGGTGACGACCCGCGGCCGGCGCACTGGCTACTGGCCCTGCCCGCCCACCACATCGCCGGCCTGCAGGTGCTGCAGCGCTCGCTGCTGGAGGGCACCGAGCCCGTCGTACTCGACACCGCGGCGCCGTTCACCGCCGCCCGGTTTGCGCGGGCCGCCCGGAACCTGCCCGCCGGGCCCGCCTTCGTCTCGCTGGTGCCGACCCAACTGCGGCGGATCCTGGCCGACCCGGCTGCGACCGCGGTGCTGGCCGGCTTCGACGCGGTGCTGATCGGCGGCACGGCCGCCCACCCCGCGCTGCTGGCGGCGGCTGCCGCCGGCGGGGTGCGGGTGGTGACCACCTACGGCATGAGCGAGACCTGCGGCGGCTGCATGTACGACGGACGTCCGTTGGCCGGGGTGACGGTGTCCGCGGACGCGGCGGGCCGGCTGTCCCTGGCCGGGCCCGTGGTCGCCCGCGGCTACCGGAGCATGCCCGGCCATCCCGCGTTCGACGTCGATGCCGGCGGGCGGCGACGGTTCCGCGCCGACGACGTCGGCGCCCTCATCGACGGGCGGTGGCAGGTGCTCGGCCGGGTGGACGACGTGATGATCACCGGAGGGGTGAAGGTCGCGCCCGCCGCGGTGGAGTCGACGCTGTCGGCCGTGCCGGGCGTCGCCGAGGTGGTGGTGACCGGCGTGCCGGACGCCGAATGGGGCGAGTTGCTCGTCGCGGTCGTCGTCCCGTCCGGTGAGCGCCTCGACCCGCGGGCGCTGCGCACCGCTGCCCGGCATGGGCACGGCCGGGCCGCGGCACCTCGGGCGGTGGTCGTGGTCGACCGGCTGCCGCTGCGCGGGCCGGGCAAGCCGGACCGGGCCGCCACCCGGGACCTCGCGGTACGCGCCCTGGCCTCACGCACCGGCGCCTCCGGGGGCGACCTACCCGATGGAACCGCCGAGAGCGGCACAGCCGACGGGCCCCGCGTCGTCGACGTCCGCGCGGGCCAACCCGCTCGATGACCGGCGGTCCGGCCGGGCATCGGACGGCCCGCCGCTCGCCGCGCACATCAGTCGAGCCTTCTGGTGACCGAAATGTCCGAACCGCCGGCGCTGGTCGGCCTGGATCTCGCCCCGCGCTGATCCAACATCCACTTTCGGTGCCGTTTTGTCCGGTTTATTGAACGTTGGATCAGCGCGGCTCCCGGAGGTGGCCCGGCGGCGACGAAACCTCGCCGCACGGCCAAGATTCATCCCGAGGGGACGGCCCCTGCGGGGCCGCTGCGCAGATCAGCGCAGCGGCCCCCGGGCCGGACGGCGAAGGCATCGGCCGACAAAGGGACACTTCCGACAACGTAGGGTCGGATCACGTGGCGACAGCTCAGCAATGGATCCAGGCCGCCCGGCCACGCACCCTGCCGGCGGCGGTGGCGCCGGTGCTCGTCGGCATCGGGGCCGGCATCGACCTAGGTGCCTTCTCCTGGCTGCGTGGCGTGCTGGCGCTTATCGTGTCGCTGGCCCTGCAGGTCGGGGTGAACTACGCCAACGACTACTCCGACGGCATCCGCGGCACCGACAGCGTCCGGGTCGGCCCCACCCGGCTGGTCGGATCCCGGCTGGCCGCGCCGGGCACGGTCAAGACCGCGGCGTTCGTGTGTTTCGGAGTGGCCGGCGCGGCCGGTCTGGTGCTGGCCGCGATGACGTCCTGGTGGCTGGTGCCGGTCGGGCTCGCCTCGGTGGCCGCCGCCTGGTTCTACACCGGCGGGCCGCGACCGTACGGGTACGCCGGCCTGGGCGAGATCTTCGTCTTCGTGTTCTTCGGCCTGGTCGCCGTGCTCGGCACCACCTACGTCCAGGCCGAGGCGGTCTCGCTGAGCGCACTCATCGCGGCGATCGGCATCGGCCTGCTGGCCTGCGCGCTGCTGATGGCCAACAACCTGCGCGACGTACACACCGACACCGAGGTCGGCAAACGCACCCTGGCAGTGCTGCTCGGTGATGCGCTGAGCCGGCGGGTCTTCGCCCTGATGGTCGCGGGTGCGTTCCTGGCGGTGCTGGTACTGGCGCCGAGCCATCCCTGGTGCCTGCTGGGCCTGCTGGCCGCCCCCTTCGCGCTGCCGCCCACCCGGTCGGTGCTGCGCGGCGCCCGCGGCCGCGACCTGATCACCGTGCTCGGGCAGACCGGCCGGCTGGAGTTCGTCTACTCGGTGCTGGTCGGCGTCGGGCTGGCCTTGGCGGCCTGGGCCTGAGGACGGCGGACCCGGGAACCCGCGGGCACCGTCGCGGTGTAGTCGGGGTGACCAGCGACCGGAGGTGACGAATCAGCCAGGAGCCGGCGGACGGCGAGGTGGTCGCCAGGGTGCGAAGCGGCGATCGGGCCGCCTTCGCGATCCTGGTGCGCCGGCACGGCGGCACCGCGCGCCGCACCGCCGCGGTGCTGGGCGCCGGCGCGGACACCGACGACGTGGTGCAGGAGGCCTTCGTGAAGGCGTACCGGGCGCTGGGCTCCTTCCGGACCGACGCGCAGTTCCGGCCGTGGCTGCTGCGGATCGTGGCGAACGAGACCCGGAACGCGCGACGGGCGGCCGGTCGCCGCGCCGCCCGCGAGACCGCCGGTGCCCTCCTGCTGCCGCCGTTGGCCAGTCCCGGCGCCGGCGAAAGCACTCACGCCCAAGAGGATCTCGAGCAGTTCCGGGTCCAGGTGATGGGCCTGCCGGAGCCGCAGCGGCTGGTCATCGCCTGCCGGTTCCTGCTCGACCTGGACGAGGCGCAGACCGCGCAGGTGCTCGGCTTGTCCCGCGGCACCGTCAAGTCCCGCACACATCGCGGCCTGGCCCGGCTCCGCGACGCGCTCGCCGGGCAGTTCGCGGCGGAGGTGGCCGGTGGCTGATTCCCGACAGTCGCACGACGCCGACGACGCGGTGCTGACCGGCCTGGCCCGGTTGTCCGCCGCGCTCGCCGTCGATCCTCCGCCGGATCAGCTGGCCGTCGACGTCCAGGCGCGGATCGGAGGGTTGCCCACGCCCGCTGCCCGCCGGCCCGCGCGGCGGGGCCTGAACGCGCTCACGGATCGGCTGCGGCGGCACTGGCGCGCGGCCACCGCGGTCGCCGTGGCGCTGCTGCTCGGGATCCTGGCGGTCAGCCCCGCCGGGGCCCGCATCGCACAGTGGCTGGGCATCGGCGGTGTGCGGATCGTGCAGGAGGTTCCGCAGTCCACCGGGCCGCCCGATCCGGCCGGTGCCGACGGGTTCACCGAGGTCGACCTGGACCAGGCCCGCGCCCGGGTGTCGTTCCCGCTGGCCGTGCCGGCCGACCTCGGTCCGCCGACCCGGGTGCTGATCGGGCCGGCCGACACCGTCGTGTCCATGGTGTGGGCCGGCGGCGACCCCATCGCGCCGGACGGCCCGGTCCGGCTGGATCAGCTGGCCGGCCGGCCCGATCCGGCGGTCATCAAGTCGTACATCGACGACCTGGAGTTCCCTCAGGTGGGCGGGCAGACCGCGTACTGGTTGCGGGCGCCGCACCCGCTGGTCTACACCGACCAGGCCGGCACCGACCACACCGAACGATCGAGAACCGCCGGCCCGACACTGATCTGGCAGGACGGACCGGTCACCTTCCGGCTGGAGGGCGTCGGCTCGCAACAACGCGCGGTGCAGATCGCCGGCTCCGTGGCCTGACGGGCAGGCGGCCGGGAACCCCCGAAGCGGCCGGCGGTGTATCAGCACCGGAGCCGGCCCATGGGGCCGACCGGGACCGAGGAGGCCGGCATGCCCAGGACCGTCCGGACGCTCGCCGCCCGCCTGGCCGCGATCCTCGCGGTGGTGTGCGCCATCGGGGTCGCCGCCGCGGGCACCGCGTCCGCGGGCGGCCCGACCAGCGTGCTGCTCGCCTCGCCGTACGCCGACTCGGCCGCCGGCCTCTACGTGACGGACGCCGACTACGCACGGCTGTCGGACCTGCTGGGCGGCGCAGATGTGCCGACCGCAGCCACCGAGCCGCACCCCGCGACGACGGCCGGCGCGCCCTACGTCACGGCGACCTGGC
>CAZCEH010000041.1:0-42984 GCA_964497705.1 uncultured Actinomycetes bacterium
CCGACAGATACTCCCGCACGGCCGGCAAAGCCTCGGGATCGCTCATCGTCGTCATGCGTATCAGCTCCTGTGTTGAGATGGGCGGTTTCAGCGGACGAGAGCCGCGGCGGTGTCGACGGCGGCGGCCACGTCGTCGTCGGACGGGTAGAGCAGGGTGCGACCGACGACCAGCCCGCGCACCGCCGGCAATTGCAGGGCGGTCTGCCAGGTCGCGTAGGTCTCTTCCGGGGTGGTGTCCGGATCCCCGCCGAGCAGCAGGGTCGGCAACGTGGTGGCGGCCATCACCCGTGCCATGTCCGGGACCACGGGCAGCTTCAGCCAGGTGTGCGCGGTGGTGCGGCCCAGCCCGGAGGCGACGCCGATCGACTTGATCACCGCGTCCGCGGACAGGTCGTTGCGGACCTTGCCGTCGACCCGGCTCGACCAGAAAGGTTCGACCATCGCGGCCAGCCCGAGCGCGGCGAGTTCGTTGATGGCCCGGGCGGTGCCGGTCAGCGTGTTCAGGGTGCCGGGGTCGTCCAGCGCGACCCGGGTCAGGGTCTTGCCGCCGTTGAACCCGTATTCGGCGATGGCCTGGGCGTCGTAGCCGGTGAAGGCGTCGTCGAGTTCGAACACGGCGCCCTGCAGGCCGCCGCGGTTCATCGACCCGAACACCACCTTGCCGTCCAGCGCCCCGAGCAGCAGCAGGTCCTCGATGATGTCCGGGCTGCCCAGCAACCCGTCCACGCCGGGCCGGGACAGCGCCAGTTGCAGCCGGTCCAGCAAGTCGGACCGGTCGGCCATGGCCAGCGGACGGTCGCCGACGCCGTTGGCCCCGCGGGCCGGGTGGTCGCAGGCGATGATCATCAGCCGGCCGTCCGCGGGGACCAGCGGGGCCCTGGTCCGGGAGTCGGCGGCCCGGCGGATCGCGCCCGGGTCGGTGGCCCGGATGCGGGTCAGCTGCTCGTACTTGGCCAGGAAAGTCGTCATGCCTGCGCCTCTTTCAGCAGTGTCCAGACCTCGTCGGTGGTCGGCATCGCGGTGGAGCATTCGCGGCGGGTGGCAACCAGGGCGCCGGCGCCGTTGGCGAACCGCAGGATCGTGCCCAGGTCCCACCCCTCGAGGAGACCGTGGCAGAACGCGCCGCCGAAGCTGTCCCCGGCGCCCAGCCCGTTGATCGGCGTCACCGGGGTCGGCGGGACCTCGACGACCTCGTCGGCGGTCATCCCCAGCACCCCCTTGGGCCCCTGCTTGACGACGGCGATCTGCACGCCGGCGTCCAACAGGGCCGCCGCGGCCCGGCGGGGTTCGGTCTCGCCGACCGCGACCTGGCACTCCTCCCGGTTGCCGATGGCCACGGTCACCTGCGGCAACGCGGCCCGTACCTGCTCGCCGGCCGTCGCCGTGTCGGCCCAGAACACGTCCCGGTAGTCCAGATCCAGAATGGTGTGGGCCCTTCGGTTCCGGGCCTGCCAGGCCGCGTGGTGGGCGGAGCGGCTCGGCTCGGCCGACAGTCCCGTCACGGTGGCCCAGAAGATCTCCGCGTCGGCGATCGCGGACAGGTCCAACTCCTCCGGCTTGATCGCCAGATCCGGTGCGGTCGGCAGCCGATAGAACTGCAACGGGAAGTGGTCCGGCGGGTAGTTCTCGCAGAACGCCAGCGGGGTCAGCAATCCCGGCACCGACGAGACGAACTCGTCGGACACCCCGAACCGGCCCAACTCCTCGTGCACGAACTCGCCGAACCCGTCCGGCCCGGTCCGGGTGATCACCGCGGTGCGGTGACCGTGCCGGGTCGCGGCGATCGCCACATTCGTCGGGCTGCCGCCCAGCGACTTGGCGAACGACTGCACATCCTTCAACGCGACGTTGTCCTGCAACGGGTACAGGTCGACACCGACCCGCCCGATCGTGAGGACGTCCAGATGGCCTGCCACAATTGTCCTTTCAGCGAGAATTGACGGCGAGTCAGGAACCGGTGACGCCGGCCGGCGCCTGGTGCACCAGATGGGCGGCGTCGTGGGTGCGGAAGTCGTCCTCGAGTTCCTCGAGGGTGCGGCCGCGGGTCTCGGGCACGAACTTCTTGACGAACAGGATCGAGCAGACGTTGATCACCGCGAAGATCGCGAAGGTGGCGGTGGGGCCGGCCGCGGCGACCAGGATCGGGAAGACGAAGGAGATCGCGGCGTTCACGCACCACAGGAAGAACACGGCGATGCCCATCGCGAAGCCGCGGATCGCCATCGGGAAGATCTCCGACAGCAGCAGCCAGACCAGGGTGCCGATGAAGCCCTGCACGAAGGCGACGAACAGCAGCATCGCGGCCAGGATCAGGTAGCTACGGAAGCCCGATTCGGGCAACAGGAACGACAGTGCCAGGATCACCTGAGAGCCGACGACGCCGGAGAAGCCGGTGAGCAACAGCGGGCGCCGGTTGAACTTGCCGAGCAGGATGATGCCGACGATGGTCATCACGACCGAGGTCACGCCGACCGCGATGGTGGCGATGAGGGCGGCACTGGTGCCTAGCCCGGTCGATTCGAGGATGGTCGGGGCGTAGTAGTTCACGGTGTTAATGCCGGTGGCCTGCTGCACGGTGGCCAGGCCGATGCCGATCCACAGGGTCCGACGCATCCACCGGTAGGTCCTCAGGTCGCGCAGTGCGGCACCCTTGTCCTCGGACCGGTCCCGCTTGGCGTGCTCGGCGATGACGGTGAACTCGCCGGTGGCCTCGACCTCGTCGCGGCTGAGGTTCAACACCCGCTGGGTCTCGTCCAGCCGGCCGCGGATGGCGTACCAGCGAGGCGAATCCGGCAGGAAGAACATGCCGACGAACAGCGCCACCGCCGGGATCGCCGCCACCGCGAGCATCCAGCGCCACACGTGCGGGTCGTGAATGAGCTGGTCCAGGATCGCGTTCATGACGAAGGCCAGCATCTGCCCGGTGACGATCATCAGCTCGTTGATGGTGACCATCCGGCCGCGGCGGTGCGCCGGCGCCATCTCGGCCAGGAACAACGGGCACGTCGCGGCGGCGGCGCCCACGCCCAGGCCGAGGATGATCCGGGTCGCGATCATCACCGCGACGTTCGGGGCCAGCGCGCAGCCCAGCGCACCGACCAGGAACAACCCGGCGCAGACCAGCAGGCTGCCCTTGCGGCCGAGCGCGTCCGCCAGCTTCCCGCCGAGCAGCGCGCCGACGGCCGCGCCCGGGAACAGCAGCACGCTGACCACGAGCGCCTCGGTCGTGGTGGTCAGGTTCAGGTCGTCCTTCATGTACAGCAGGGCGCCGGAGATGACCCCGGTGTCGTAACCGAACAGCAGACCGCCGAGCGTCGAGATGACGGTCAGCTTGATCAGGAAGCGGTTGTGTGCCGCGGTCGGCGTGCCGACCGGGCCGGGACTGGATGAACCCGCCATCGTGTTCTCTCTCCTTTGAGACGGTGGACTGCGTGAACGGGCGACATGATCATCGCCTGCTCCGGCTCGGTGCCGGAATCTGTTGATTTCGTGTTGATGTCGGCGATCACAAGCCGACGGAGCGCGAGGGGCAAGGTGTCGCGTCGGATCCGGATCGAGTGGATGACACGACCGGATCGTCGGATGTGTTCGTCACCCGAGGGCGCCGGGCGAGTTGATCATCGTTGGGGTGCCGGATGCCCGGCGGTCAACTCGCGGACGCGGTGGTTCCCGGTGGCCCGGTATCCGAGTCGCCCGAGGTGATGTCGCGCAGTCTGTCGACGTACTCCTCGAGGTCCTTCACCCGGATCCGCGCGGAACGTTCCACGTGCACCTGATGCAATCGCCCGGTGGACACGAGTCGTTCGAGCGTGCGAACCGACACGCTGAGTCGCTCGGCCGCTTCACCCTTGGTCACCAGAAGCCGATCTGACATGGGGGCAGACTGCCGGTTGTGCGGGATCCCCGCAGCCATTGGCGGCTCCTGACGGGATCTGGCGACCCTGAGGAAGTATTCGGTGAGCGCTCCCACCTCGGGCGGGACCGGCAGGCCCTGCTGGCCGAGCCTGCGCACATGGCCGCTCAGGGCGTGTGTCAGGTGCCGGACCAGCATCGGTATCCGATCGTCATCGGCCTCGTGGACCCGTGGAGCCTGCTGTGCCGATGCCGGCGGTGGGGGAGCTCCCGTCATGCGATGGCTTCCCGTCCGGACCCGTGCCCGGTCGGTGCCGCGTCGACATGGCCCGTCATCATCGGCCGGCCCTCCTCTTCAAGCGCTTTAAGCTGACAGAGAGAAGTGTCGACCCTTCGTCGCACTTTGTCAAGACATTAGGAGGAGATTGCTCCGAGGCGGCAGGGGGTGCTGTTCGGGGAGGCACCGAGCACTGGACGATCCGGCCGGATGCGCGCCGGGGCCCGGCTCACCCGCCGTCACGCGTCAGATCAGGCCGCGCCGCAACAGACGACCGGTGGGCGTCTCGAAGTCCACCTCGACGCCGCGTAGGAACGTCCGGCGCACCACCCCGGCGAGCGGCTTCTGGGCGTAGGGCGTGATCGGATTCTTGTGCCGCAGCGCGGTCACGTCCACCACGAAGGCCTGATCGGGGGCGAAGACGCAGAAGTCGGCGTCGTAGCCGAGGGACAGCTTGCCCTTCGTGCCGAGTTGGGCCAGCGCGGCCGGGCGCGCGGCCATCCACTCGACCACCCGGTCCAGACCGATGCCGCGCCGCCGGGCTTCGGTCCAGATCAGGGACAGGCCCAGTTGGAGGGAGGAGATGCCGCCCCAGGCGACGCCGAAGTCGCCGTTCTCCAGGTCCTTCAGATCCAGTGTGCTGGGAGAGTGGTCCGAGACGATGCAGTCGATCGTGCCGTCCATCAGTCCCTGCCACAGCAGTTCCCGGTTGCCGGCCTCGCGGATCGGCGGACAACATTTGTAGGCGGTGGCACCGTTCGGTATTTCCTCGGCGATCAGGGTCAGGTAGTGCGGACAGGTCTCCACCGTCAGCCGAACACCGTCGCGTTTGGCCGAGGCGATCATCGCCAGCGCGTCCGACGACGACAGGTGCAGGATGTGGGCGCGTGCCCCCGTCCACCGCGCCCGCTCGATCACCTCGGCGATGGCCAGGTTCTCGGCGCCGCGAGGGCGGGAGGACAGGAACCTGGCGTACACGTCGCCCGCCGGCGACGGCGCCCGGTCGATGGCGCGGGAATCCTCCGCGTGCACGATCATCAGCGAGTCGAAGGTCTTGAGGATGGCCATGTCCCGCTCCATCTCGTCCGCCTCGAGGTGCGGGAACTCGTCCACACCGGAGTGCAGCAGAAAGCACTTGAAGCCGAACACTCCCTCGTCGTGCAGCGGCCGCAGGTGGTCCTGGTTCCCAGGGATCGCGCCGCCCCAGAATCCGACGTCGACGAACGCCTGATCGCGCGCGGCGGCCCGCTTCTGCCGGAGCGCGTCGACGGTGCAGGTCGGCGGAATGCTGTTCAACGGCATGTCGATGATGGTCGTCACCCCACCGGCGGCGGCCGCCCGGGTGGCGGAGGCGAAGCCCTCCCAATCGGTTCGGCCGGGCTCGTTGACGTGCACGTGGGAGTCGACCAGGCCCGGCAGCAGGACCTCGTCGTCGGCCAGCTCCAGGACCTGGGCCCCGGCCAGGCCGTTGCCCAGCGGTTCGACGGCCACGATCCGGCCGTCCCGGACGCCGACTTCGCGAGCCACCTCGCCCGCGGTCGTCATGATGCGACGGCCACGAATGACCAGGTCGAAGTCGCTGCGGGCGTCGCCCGGTGTGTCGCTCGAGTTCATCATCCGTCCTGATCGTCCGTGTCGTGGTGACCGACTGCTGTCCGTGGTGACGCCCGGACTCCGGTGGGCCGGCGGCCGGTGCGGCCGCGACCGTCGTCCATTGAACTCCGGCCGGTGCGCCGGCACCGGCCGACCACCCGTCGACGCGAGCCGCCGGCGGCTCGGGGAAAGATGAAGTAATGACGCCCAGCTACTACGCGCCCGCCGGCGGATTGCCCGGGCAGACCGAGTTGACGACGAACCGGGCGGTGTTCACCGAGGCCTATGCCGTGCTGCCGCGCGGCACCATGCGCGACATCGTGACCAGCCTGCTGCCGTTCTGGGAGCAGACCCGACTGTGGATCGTCGCGCGGCCCCTGTCCGGCTTCGCCGAGACCTTCTCGCAGTACATCGTCGAGGCCATGCCGGGCGGCGGCAGCGACCGCCCGGAGGGCGATCCCGAGGCCGAGGGCGTGGTCTTCCTGATGGAAGGTGGCCTGCGCATCACCCTCGACGGGCAGGCACATGAACTTGCGGCGGGCGGCTACGCGTTCATCCCGCCGGGCGCCGACTGGCGGGTCAGGTGTACCGGTGACGTGCCGGCGCGGTTCCACTGGATCCGCAAGGCCTACCAGCGGGTGGACGGGATCGACACGCCTCCGGCGTTCTTCACCAGCGATGCCGAGGCGGAGGGCGTGGAGATGCCCGGTACCAACGGCGCCTGGACGACGCAACGATTCGTCGACCCCACCGACCTGCGCCACGACATGCACGTCAACATCGTCAACTTCGAACCCGGCGGGGTGATCCCCTTCCCGGAGACCCACGTCATGGAGCACGGCCTGTACGTCCTCGAGGGCAAGGCCGTCTACCTGCTCAACCAGGACTGGGTGGAGGTGCAGGAGGGTGACTTCCTCTGGTTGCGCGCCTTCTGCCCGCAGGCCTGCTATGCCGGCGGCCCGGGTCGATTCCGCTACCTGCTGTACAAGGACGTGAACCGGCACGTCAGACTCAGCCGCCAGTTCGGCTGACCGCCCGGCCGGCGGCGGCTGGTCGCTGCCGGTTCACGACGGTACGTTTGGATCCTCGGGAAGGACGATGTCGATGACTGATGACACGCGTTCGGTGGTCGAGCGCTTCGACGAGGCGTTCAACGCCCAGGACCTCGATGCACTCGCCGACCTGTGGAGCGACGACTGCGTGTTCGAGGACACCAGTCCACCGGACGGCACGCGGCATACCGGGCGGGACGACGTCCTGGCGGCCTGCCGAGACTTCTTCGCCCAGTCACCGAATGCGCGCTTCGAGATCGAGGAGCTGGTAACCCTCGGCGACAGAGCGATCGTGAAGTGGCGATACACGTGGCAGGACGGGCATGTGCGTGGAGTCGACCTGGTGCGCGTGCGCGACGGCAAGGTGTCCGAAAGCCTTGCTTACGTGAAGGGCTGATCGGGCGACGCCGTCGGGCCTGCCTGCGCGGCCACGGGTGCGGGCATCGGGCGTCGACGTGCGGTCGTCTGCGCCCCTTTTCACGCCACCACCGGGTCGGCAACGACGACCAGATTGCTTTCGTACGAACGTAGTTCGGCGTGCCACTGCCCGGAACAGGTGAGCAGCACGAGGCGGTGCGGGCCGTGTTGATCGAATGCCTGGCCGTCCGAGGCCAGCGCCTGCTTGTTCACCAGGCTGGTGGAGACCACCCGGTAGGTGAGTGCGTCCGTGCCGGATCGCAGGGTGACGGTGTCGCCGACCCGGATGACCAGCAACTGGGCGAAAAAGCCGAGACCCTGCTCCCTGGAGTCGACGTGCCCGGCGATGACCGTCGAGCCGAAAGGATCTCCCGCGTCGGCGCTGCCGTCCCACCATCCGACGTGGCCCACGTCGGCGGGCACCTGGAGGACGCCGTCGATCGTCCGGACCGGCTCGATCACGGCAGTGTCTCCGCTCGGCAATTCGATGAGGGCCGGCACGAATCGAACCCGTGCGGTCGCCGCGACGGTGCCCCGGCGGATGGCTGGCGGCGTGCCCGTCGGAGTCAGGGATGCGGCGCCGGACGTCTGCCCCGCGTCCGAGGCGGGCTCGGCCGGCGACGGCGAGACGGAGGGTGCCGTCGGTCCGCCGATCGGCGCTGAGGCCGAGTCGCCGGCGCCCGCCGAACACGCCGCGGCCAGCCACGGCAGGAGCAGCAGCGCCACCAGCAGGCGCCGGGCGCCGCCGGGCGTCGATCGAATCAACCGCGCCACAGCTGCAGCAGGCGGGCCATCAGCTGCACCATTGCGGCGAAGCCGCCCGTGCCGGTGTCGACCAGGGTGGGCTGCGCCGAACCGGACGGCGGCAATGGGATGACGTGTACCGCCACGTTCATCGTCTTCGCGGCCGGATCGCCGACGGCGTAGACGCGATTGAGCGAACCGCCCTGGACCGTGAGGCTCACCGGTCCGAACACGACCGGCGACACCTCGCCCGCCGGCACGATGTTCACGTTGTAACTGCCCGCCGGCACCACCAGGTTCAACGACTCCCCGTTGGCGACATTGGCGAAGAGCACCGTGCCGTCGACGCGGATGTCGGCCGGCGGCACCGCGGCCGTGTGTGCGACGGATACCGCCGCCTTGTCGCTCGGAACGGCGGCCAGATCGTTCTGGAACTGGGTGACGACCGGTGGGTCCCCGGCGGCCGTGGTCAGGTGCAGGACCAGGTCCGAATTCGAACCGGCTGTCGCGTCGAGCGTGTTCTGCGCGACGACCGTGCCGTCCGCGGCGGTGAAGGTGAGTGTTCTGGTTCCGGCGCCGATGTCGATCGGCCCGACGACATCGGTTGTCTGCATCTCGTGGGCCACCTGGGTGCCGTCCACGGCCGCGTCGATCGCCAGCCCTGGCAGGCCCTGGATGAGGTACACGGTCGCCACGCCGTCGGCCGCGACCGCCGAGGCGTTCGCCGACGCGGATCCACCGGCCAGGCCGGCGGCGATCAGCGCCCAGACGACCACCAGCGATCGCCCTGCTGTGTTCATGTCATACCCCCGAACGGGTTTCATTCACTCGTTGAGCACGTAGGCGTTGTCCGCCCAGGGTATTCCTCACTACGGTGAGTGAGTCAATACCCGACTGACGAGATCGGGTTCCCAGCGCATCCGGGGGTCGGATGGCCAAGCATGCCCGCGGTACCTCGACGGTCGTCGACGAGCCGGTGTCGGTTTCCGGTCGATCTGCCGGCGTCCCGGCGGCGGGACCCAGGCACGCCGCCTCGATACGCCGGTCGCCTCGCCGTCTCGTCGGCGTCGCGGTGTGCGTCCTTCTCGCTGGCGCGGCCGCCGTCGTGGTGGTCATCGATCGAGCTCCGAACCGGGCCGCGAGCATCGATGCAGGCGCGGCGCGGACGTCCTCGAGGTCGTCCGCTTCGGTGGAATCCCGGCCGGACACGACCGCGGCGCGGTCGACCATCGACTCGGTCACCGTGACGGTCGGCGGGCTGCCGGTGGCACTTCCGCAGACGTCGGCCGGGCTCACCGAACCGGGCATCCTGCTGATCGCTTCACCTGCGGCGGACGGATCCTTCGACGTGGTCGAGCGGGCCTGGCTTGCGCAGCCGGTCGGCGCGCTCACGCTCCGTCCGGCGCCGGTTGCCGAGGCCGGACACGAATTCGCCGCTGCCTCCGCGACGGCGACCGGCGCCCAGCTCAGTGCCGGCGATCACCTCAGCGCCGTTCCGGTGGGCACGATCGACGGCGCATCCACCCTTTCGGTGGCCCAGGGCGATCACTTCGAACTGCGGTATCGCCTCGCCCAGGTCACCGTCCGCAGCAGCCCGTCGGCGGCCGGCCGTGCGCTCGCCGCGATCGGCCCACTGATCGCGGGCGCGGGTGACGATCTTCCGGTGCATTTCATCGTCTCCGGAGCCTCTGTCCTCGGATTGAACTGCCCGCTGCTCCCGTTCGCCGAGCAGTCGTGCGGGAGCCGAGTTGCGACGGGACCAGGGTTCGAGCACGAATTGCCGGCGCGGCTGGCCCTGGCCACCGTGCAGTTCAACGTGCCATCGGCATGAACGCACGCCGTCGGAGTGCGTGTTCCGGCCGAGGGCCGACGGGTTCCGCGAGATCCACGACAGGGGAAGGGTTGCGGCACACCCGGCAGACGGGTCGTTGATCGCCACGGCGACCCCCGGGCAGCGACCCCGAGGGACTTCGCCCCCCGGGGTCGGGCTTGCGGGATCCCAGATCCCGTTGCCGGCACTGCTTGACGGTCGGGTCCTTCGACTCCTCCGGAAGGGTGCCGTCACGGCTACGGTGCCAGGGCATGGGAATCGAGTCCCGCCGTCGCAGCCGGGATGCCGGCCCCGGGGCGGCCGGCGCGGTCGCGAGCACCGACCACGCCAGCCGATCCGTCGCCGTGCCCGGTCGTCGGGTGGCGTCGGCGAGATGACCGACATCCTAGCGACCAGCCCATTGCTGACGATCATGATCGTCGTCGCGCTGGGCACCTTGCTCGGCATCGTTCCGTTCGGCCCGGTCAGGATCGGCCCTGCGGGCGCCTTGTTCGTCGGCCTGCTCTTCGGCGCCGTCGACCCGCGCTTGGGGGAAGGCCTGGACCTGATCCGCACCCTCGGCTTGGCGCTGTTCGTCTACACGGTCGGCTTGGCATCCGGTGCGGCGTTCTTCCATTCGGTGCGGCGTCAGTTGCCGCTGATGCTCAGCGCGGTGGTGGTACTGGCGGCCACGACCGCTCTGGTCGTCGGCGTCGGCGGGGTGGCCGGACTGAGCCCGTCGATCCAGGCCGGCACCTTCGCCGGAGCGTTGACCAGCACCCCGGCGCTGGCGTCCGCGACGGCCAGGACGGCCAGCAACGAACCCGCCGTGGGTTACGCGCTGAGCTACCCGTTCGGCGTCGTGCTGACAATCGTGGCGATGTCGATCGTCCTCAACCGGAGCTGGCCGTGCCCGAAGGACCAGCCTCCGCTGGCCGCGCGGGCGCTGGTGGACTTCACCATCGAGGTGCAACGAGCCGCGCGGATGGCCGACGTCCCGGGATTCGCCCACCATCTGGTCCGGTTCTCGTATCTGCGGCGGGCCGACAGGACCCGCGTCGTCCATGAGGACGAGGAGTTTCGGCCGGGGGACCGGGTGGTGGTGATCGGTCCCGCCGAGGCGGCTGCCGCCGCGTGCGAGTTCCTCGGCCGCCGGGCGCCCAGGCATCTTGCGCACGACCGGTCGGACGTCGACTACCGGCGGATCCTGATCTCCAACCCGATGATCGCCGGGCGCACGGTGGGCAGCCTGGACATCCCGCACCGGTTCGAGGGCATCATCACCCGCGTCCGGCGCGGCGACACCGAGTTGCTGGCCCATGACGACCTGGTCGTCGAACTGGGTGACCGGCTGCGGGTGGTCGTCCCCCGCCGGCGGATGTCGGACGTCGGACACTACCTGGGTGATTCGGAACGACGGGTCAGCGAGGTCGACGCGCTCAGCCTGGGCATCGGGTTGGCCCTGGGCCTACTGGTCGGATTGATCGTGATGCCGCTGCCCGGTGGCATCAGGCTCAGCCTCGGCGCGGCGGCCGGACCGCTGGTCATCGGCATGGCGCTGGGCCGGCTGGAACGCACCGGCCCGATCGTCTGGGGATTGCCGAGCTCGGCCAATCTGACGATCCGCCAGCTCGGCCTGCTGCTGTTCCTGGCGGCCACCGGCCTGGCTTCCGGACAGGCCTTCGCGTCGCAGGCGTTCACCGGCCTGGGACTTCGCGTCGTGGTCACCGGGGTCATCGTGGTCGTCCTCGCCGATCTGCTGATGCTCGCGGTGGCCAGGTTGTTCGGCACGAGCCCGGTGCGCGCCGCGGGCCTGCTGGCCGGGTTCGTGAGCCAGCCGGCGATTCTGGCGTACGGCAACTCGAAGGTGGACGACGAGCGGATGGGGGCCGGGTTCACCGCACTCTTCGCGATCCAGATGATCGCAAAGGTGTTGCTGGTGCAGATCATCGTGGCGCTGTAACCCGGTCGGTCGGATTTGCGGTGCCGGCGACCGCCCGCGCGGTACTGGAGGCCGCACCGGTGACCAGGGCCGCCTTGCCGCCGAACCCGGTGCCGATAGGTGCATTCCTTCCGATCACCGGTTCGGGCGCAGGGTCCAGAGGATGGTCATCTCGCCGGTGACGGCGCCGTCCTCGGTGCGCAGGGTCACGACGACCGAGAAGGTTCTGCGCGATGGCCGGGATGTGGTCCGGGGGCGTGGTCATGAACTCGATTCCATTCGGGCGGGACGGTCGGCTCGGACGGTTATTCCTGACGGGCCAGGGTGCCACGGACGGCGCCGGTGGCTTCGTCGGCCGATTCGAAGATGTGCGGGGCGACGCCTCTGGATTCCAGGGCCTTGCCGAGTTTGGACCGCATGAAGGCGCTGGTGGTGAAGCGGGTGACGCCGTGGAAGTACTTGTCGCTCATGTCCTGCACGGCGTCGAGGTAGGCGTCCTCGAGGTCGCGGTCGATCTGGAAGCCGTCGTAGTTGACGACCGCATACACCTTGTGGCCCAGGGGCCGGCAGATCTGCCGGATCCGGTCCGTGGTGTCGGTGATCGTCGCGGGGGCCTTGATCTCGAAGTCCTCGAAGTTCAGGTAGAGGATGTTGCGGTCGGAGTTGTAGTCGAAGCGGGCGTCGAACGGCAACCGGAGCATGTACTGGCGAAGCCCCATGGGTTCGGCGCGGAAGATGCGGCGGTCCATTTCCGCGGGTTCCCGGACGATGGGGATGAAGTCCATCTTGGCCAGGATGTCGCGGTCGATGTCGACACCCGGGGCGACCTCGGTCAGTTCCAGACCGTCCCGGGTCAGCCGGAACACGCACCGTTCGGTGATGTAGAGGACCTCCTTGTCCTGCTCCGCGGCATAGGGACCGGAGAAGGTGCGATGTTCGACCTCGTCGACGAACTTGGCGTGCTGCCCGTCGCGTTCGATGAGCAGTTTGCCCTCGACGACGGCGACCTCCAGGTCGCCGGCCGTGAACGAGCCGAGGAACACGACCTTCTTGGCGTTCTGGCTGATGTTGATGAAGCCGCCGGCGCCGGCCAGTCGGGGGCCGAACCGGGACACGTTCAGGTTGCCCTGTTTGTCGGCCTGGGCCAGGCCGAGGAACGCGGCGTCCAGGCCGCCGCCGTCGTACAGGTCGAACTGGTAGGGCATGTCCAGCAGCACCTGCGGATTGGAGCCGGCGCCGAAGTCGTGCGCGCCGGCGGGCACGCCGCCGATGATGCCGGGTTCGGTGGTCATGGTCATCAGGTCGGTCACGTTCTCCTCGGCGGCCACCGAGGCGACCCCCTCTGGCATCCCGACGCCGAGGTTCACCAGGCTGTTCGGCCGCAGTTCCAGCGCCGCCCGGCGGGCGATGATCTTCCGCGCGCTCATCGTCATCGGCTTGATCGAGGTCAGCGGGATCCGCACCTCGCAGGCATAGGCCGGGCTGTACGCGGTGGCCAGCGTCTGCCGGTGGTACTCCGGGGACGTGGCGACGACCACGCAGTCGACGATGGCGCCCGGCACCTTCACCTGCCGAGGGTGCAGCGTGCCGGCGTCGGCGATGCGCTCGACCTGGGCGATGACCAGGCCGCCGGAGTTGTGGGCGGCCATCGCCAGCGACAGAGTGTCGCAGGTGAGGGCCTCGCGTTCCATGGTGACGTTGCCGTCCGGGTCGGCGGTGGTGCCCCGGACGATCGCGACGTTGATCGGGAAAGCCTTGTAGAACAAGTACTCCCGCCCACCAACGGTCATCACCTCGACCAGGTCGTCGGTGGTCATCGCGTTGAGCTTGCCGCCGCCGAAGCGGGGGTCGACGAAGGTGCCAAGGCCCACCCTGGACAGATGGCCGGGCTTGCCGGCGGCGATGTCCCGGTACAGGTGCGACATCGGTCCGAGAGGCAGGTTGTAGCCCTCGATCTGGTTGCCGGTGACCAGCGAGGTGAGAGCGGGAACGCCCGTCCAGTGGCCGCCGATGGCCCGTTTCACCAGACCGGGCCGGGCCAGGCGGTTGGCGCCGTCGCCCTTGGTGTCGCCCGGACTGACGCAGAACACCAGGGTGAGGTCCCGCGGCTTACGGAACGCGACCGGTCCGTCGTCGGCGGACTCGTACACCTCGGCGATCTCGTGCACCACCTCGACGGCCAGGCCGCTGTAGAAGAATCCGCCGATGGCCACCGTGTCACCGGGTCTGACCAGCCGCGCGGCCTCCCGGGCGGTCACGATCTTGCCGGTCGAACCGGTTCGGCTGGTCGGGACGAAGGCGGGGGCACTCATCGGGCAACTCCTTTGTCGGCCGGTGCTTTGGTGCCGGTGTCGGGCACACTGGCGACACCCGGCGGGAGGAAGCGTTGTCCGGTCACCCATTCCGAGGTGCCGGTGCGGTCCAGGTAGAGGGTGATGCCGCCGAGGTAGGCCGGCCATCCGGCGCCGGCCATCAGGCACACGTCGACGCCCTGCGGTCCGGCGACCACTTGTTCGTCCAGCGTGATCACCGCGAACCGATCGGCATCGCCTGGCAGGTCGTGATAGTCGACCTGGGCCCGGGTGACGACCTCCGCGGGCAGATGGGTCGGGGTCAGGGTTGACGCAGGCATGGTGATTCCTCGGTGTCGGCGTTCAGCGGGGCACGGGCCCCCTGTCAGTCGTTGCGTAGGAAATCGGTGACCAGCTCGGCGATCTCGGCGGGCCGTTCGAGGAGGAACAGGTGCCCGCCGCCGGGCACGACGTGCAGCCGGGAGTCCGGGATGCACCTGGCCAGGATGTGGCCGTTGACGGCCGGGACGATCGGGTCGTCGTCCCCGGAGATGACGAGAGTGCGCTGGGGCAGGCGGCGCAGCCAGGGCAACCCGGTCCAGAACGCCAGCGCGTACAGCTGGCCGAGGTAGCCGGCCACGCTGGGCGGCTCGGTGAACCGGGCCACGGAGTGGTGCAGCAGGGCGTCCGGGTCGTGGCGGGCGGTGCCGCCGTAGATCATTCCGGCGACCTTGCGGTAATGGTCGGGGGATCGATAGCGGCGGGGCGTGGCCATTTCCAGGACGACCTTGGGAGAGCCGGGGACGCCGCCGAGGCCGAACACACCGGCGCCGGTGGCGCACAGCACGAGCCGGCGGACCCGGTCGGGGGCCTGGTGGGCCAGTTGCTGGGCGATGATCCCGCCGAGGGACACGCCCAGCACGTCGACCCGCGGCCGGTCCAGTGCATCGAGTAGTCGCTCGATGGTGCGGGCGATGCCGGGCATCCGGCGGGGCCGGCGGTAGCCGGTGGACTGCCCGACCCCGGGGGCGTCGAAGCTGATGACCTGAGAACCGCGGGCCACCATCTGGTTCTCGAACGGTTCGGCCAGTTCGAGGCTGGCGCCGATGCCGGTGATCAGCAGCAGCGGATCGCCGGTTCCGCGGACCCGGACCCGCAGCCGGACGTCGTCGACCTCGATGAAGCGTTGGTCGGCGGGCACCTGTCCGCGGGTCCCGGTTCGGTCGGGCGAGTGCTCAGACAAAGGCACTGACACCGGTGATGTCCCTTCCGACGATGAGGGTCTGGATGGTCTCGGTGCCCTCGTAGGTGTGGATCGCCTCGATGTCGGCCATGTGCCGGATCACGTGGTAGTCGAGCAGGATGCCATTGCCGCCCAGCAGGTCCCGGGCCTCCGCGATCACCTCGCGGGCCCGGCTGGTGTTGTTCATCTTGGCGATCGCGGCGATCGTGTCGGTCAGCGCACCCTCGTTCTGCAACCGGCCCAGCTGCCGGCAGATCAACTGCATCGAGCAGACCTCGGCCAGCATCTTGACCAATCGGTTCTGCACGATCTGGAAGTTGACCAGGCTCTTGCCGAACTGCTCGCGCTGCTGGCAGTAGGCCAGCGCAATCTCGTAGGCGGCCACGGCGTGCCCCAAAGCGCCCCAGGCGACGGCGTTGCGGGTGCCAGCCAGCACCCGGGCGGTGTCCTTGAAGCTGTTCGCGCCGGGCAGCCGGTTCGACTCGTCGACCCGCACATCGGTCAGGGTGAGGTGGCCCTGCCACACCGATCGCAGCGAGACCTTCCCGTCGATCCGATCGGCGTGGTAGCCGGGGGCGCCCTTCTCCACGAGGAAGCCCTTGACCTTCCCGTCGGCGGTGTCCCGCGCCCACACCACGATCACGTCGCCGACGGTGCCGTTGCCGATCCACTTCTTCTCGCCGTTGATCACCCAGGTGTCGCCGTCGCGGGTGGCGGTGGTCTCCAGCGCGACCGAGTCCGACCCGTGCTGGGGTTCGGTGAGCGCGAATGCACCCAGCTTGACGACCTTGGCCATGTCTGGCAGCCAGCGTTGCTTCTGCTCCTGCGAGCCGAGCATGGCGATCGACTGCATGGCCAGGCCGGCCTGCACGCCGACGAAGGTGCCGATGCTGCCGTCGCCGCGGTTGAGTTCCATGTGCACCAGGCCGGCCGCGACCGGGCTCATCGGCGGGCAGCCGTAGCCGTCGATGCCGTCGCCGACCAGGCCCAGTTCGCCGAGCCGGTGCAGCAGCGGCCAGGGCAGTTCGGCCATCTCCCAGTAGCCGCCGATCACCGGAAGCACCTCGTCGTCGACGAAATCCCTGACCCGCCGCCAGATCTCCAATTCATCCTCGGTGAGCTGGTCGGCGATGCGGAAATAGTCGGTGTTCAGCGAGCGGCCGATGTTCTGGTATTGCAGCGGCTTCTGATTCTGCGCGGATGCGGTCATGGTGGGCTTCCTCACTTCTCGAAGACGTAGGTGCCGGGTGCGGGCGCGAGCGGTTCGCCGATCGGGTCCGGGACGGGGGCGGTGGGGCCGCAGCGGTCGGCCAGCCAGGCGTCGTAGTCGGGCCACCAACTGCCCTTGTGGCTCTGCGCGGCCGCCTGCCACTGCTGCGGGTCGGCGGGGTTCTCCTCGCCCGCCTGGAAACCGGCCTTGGGGTTGGTGGGCGGGTTGACCAGCGCGGCGATGTGCCCGCTGGTGGACAGGACGAAACGGGTGTTGCCGCCGAGTAGTTCGGTGCTGCGGTAGCAGTTCTGCCACGGGGTGATGTGGTCCGCGGAACCGGCGACCAGGTAGGCGTCGACCTTGAGCTGGGATAGGTCGACGGGTGAGCCGAGGACGCTCATCGCGCCGGGCTGGGTGATCTTGTTCTGCAGGCCGAAGTCGACGAAGTCGGCGTGCAGCCGGGCCGGCATGCGGGTGGTGTCGGCGTTCCAGAACAGGATGTCGAACGCCGGCGGTTTCTGCCCGAGCAGGTAGTTGTTCACCCAGTAGTTCCAGATCAGGTCGCCGGGCCGGAGCCAGGCGAACACCTCGGCCAACGCTCGCCCATCCAGGTAGCCGCGGCGAGCGGACGCGGCCTTGGCGGCGGCAGCCAGGTTCTCGTCGATCAGCGCCGAGGTCGTGCCGGACTGGCGGCTGTCCAGGACGGTGACCAGCAGCGTGAACGCGGCGAGGCGGTCCTGCCGGCCGGTGGCGGCCAGCCGGGACGCCGCCAGGCTGGCGATGATGCCACCCGAGCACACTCCGGTGAGGGCCGCCCGCTCGGTGCCGCTGACCCGCTGGACGACGTCGAGGGTGTCGATGACGGCCTGCACGTAGGTGTCCAGGCCCCAGTCGGCGTGCCGCGCGTCCGGGTTGCGCCAGGAGATGACGAACACCTGCTGGCCCTGCCGGACCAGGTACTCGATCAGGCTCCGGTCGGGGGCCAGGTCCAGGGCGTAGTACTTGTTGATGGTCGGTGGCACGATCAGCAGCGGGACCTGCCGGACCTGCTCGGTCTGCGGCCGGTAGCGGATCAGCTCGACGATCTCGGTGCGGTGCACCACGTCACCCGGCGTGGCCGCGATGTTCTCCCCGAGCCGGAACCCCGAGCCGTCGACCATGTCCGGAATCCTTGGTGTGCTGACCATGTCGCGCAGGAACGCCTCGCCTCCACGGACCAGGCTCAGCCCGGCGGTGTCGATGGCGGTCTTGGCCGAGGACGGGTTGACCAGCGGCACATTGGACGGGGCCAGGGCCTGCACCACGTTCTCCATCATGAAGCCGACCCGTTGCGCGTCCCGCCAGCCCAGATTGGCGTCGGTCACCAGTGCCTGGGCGGTCTGCCCGCCGGCCAGGTAGGCCTGAACCAGGCGACGCAGCAACGGGTTCGCCGTCCAGGCCGGGTCGGTGAACCGGCGGTCCCGCTTGGACGGTGCGGTGGTCGAGGTACCGATCCCGATGCGGCCCAGTTCCTTGGCCAGGTCGGCCACTCGCCGGCCGGTCCGCCGCGGGTGGCGCAACAGGTGCCCGGCGAACTTGGCGGTGGACGCGTCCGGCACGAACCGGCGGTAGGGGCCGTGCGCCGCCTGCACCAGCAGTGAGTCCAGCGGTGCGGCGACGTCCGCCGTCGGCGTGGCCGCGGGTGTTGCCGTGGTCATGACCGGCTCGCTTCGGTCGGCACGACGATGGTCCGCTTGAGGATCTTCCCGGTCGGGCCCTTCGGCAGGGCGTCGACGACGTGCACGGCGCGCGGGTACTTGTAGGCGGCGACCTGCTGCTTGACGAAATCCCTGATGTCCTCAGGGGTGTCGGTGGCTCCGGGTTTGAGCGCGACGACCGCGGTGACCTCCTCGCCCAGGCTGGGGTGCGGCACTCCGATGACGGCGGCCTCGGCGACCGCGGGGTGCTCGTACAGCACCTCCTCGATCTCCCGCGGGTAGACGTTGTACCCACCGCGGATGATCAGGTCCTTCTTGCGGTCGACGATGAAGAAGTAGCCGTCCTCGTCGACCCGGCCCATGTCACCGGTGCGGAACCAGCCGTCGACGATCGCCGCCGCGGTGGCGTCGGGCCGCTGCCAGTACCCCTTCATGATGTTGTGCCCGGCGATCGCGATCTCACCGACCTGACCGGCCGGCACCTCCCGGCCGTCGTCGTCCTGCACCCGCATCCGCACTCCGGCGATCGGGGTGCCGATCGACCCGGGTTTGCGCACCACGTCCGGGTGGTTGAACGAGGCCACCGGCGATGTCTCCGAGAGCCCGTATCCTTCCAGAATCGGGCAGCCATAGGCCTTCTCGAACGCATGCAGGACCTCCACCGGCAGCGCGGCGCCGCCGGACACGCACACCCGCAGGTTCGACGGGTCGAACCCGGAGCCGGCGGACGTGGCGACCAGCGCCGTGTACATGGTGGGTACCCCGGCGAACACCGTGACACCGTGCGCAGCCATCGTGGCCAGCGCCGCGGCCGGGTCGAACCGGGGGAGCATGGTCACGCTCGCCCCGGCCCGCACCGCGGTGTTCAGTGTGACGGTCTGCCCGAACGAGTGGAACAGCGGCAGGCCACCGAAGATCACGTCGTCCGGCGTCAGCTTCAGCAGGGTCTCCGCGGTCACCTCGGCGTTGCGGGTCAGGTTCGCGTGCGTCAGCTCGGCACCCTTGGGCCGGCCGGTGGTGCCCGAGGTGTACAGGATCACCGCGGTGTCCGAACCGTCCCGGTCCACCACCGCGTCGACCACCGGGTGGTCGGCCAGGTCGGCCAGGAACGTCGGCCCGACCTCGACCACCTGGGCGCCGGCCTCCCCGGCACCAGCCCGCGCCTGGGTGCCGAACGGCTGCGCCGCGAACAGCACCTCCGACTGCGAGTCGGCCAGGTAGAAGGCGACCTCCCGGGCCTTGAGCAGCGGGTTCATCGGCACCACCACACCGCCGGCTCGCAGCACGCCGTAGTAGACGGCGGCGAAGTCGGGGGTGTTGCCCAGCATGACGCCGACCCGGTCACCCGGCTCGACACCCCGCTCGTCCAGCAGGCCGGCGACCCGGCTGCTGGCCTCGTTCAATGACTGGTAGCTGATGCGGTGCTCGCCCAGCCGCAGGGCGGTCCGCTCGCCCCGTTCGGCGGCGGTACGGGCAAGAAAAGACGCGAGATTCATCGGGGACTCCATCGTCCGTGGGAGAGTATCGGCGGCCGGTCGGTTCGGTGGCCTTGCTGCTGTCATCCAGTCTGCTTGGCACCGGCCACAGAGGCTATGGACCCGAGGTGCAGGATTGGCGCCTTCTTTTGTTCACAAGAACAAGGCTCATCGATAGAGGACGACCACCTCGGCGACGCAGGCCGGGCGCTCGCCACCCTCGATCTCGATGGTCAGGGTCAGCACGGCCTCGACCATGTCCCCGCGGGCCTGCGCCGCGGTGAGCCGCAGGCCGGCGCGCAGCCGGGCGCCGACCGGCACCGGCGCCGGAAAACGGACCTTGTTCAGGCCGTAGTTCATGGCCATCCGGATGCCGTCGACCTGCAGGATCTCGGCGATGAACACCGGCGCGAGGGACACCGTCAGGTAGCCGTGGGCGATGGTTGTGCCGAAGGGGCCGGCCTCCGCCCGCTCCGGGTCGACATGGATCCACTGGTGGTCGTCCGTGGCGTCGGCGAACAGGTCCACCTGCTGCTGGGTGATGGTCCGCCATTGGCTGGTGCCCAGTGCGGGCGCCCCGGCAGCCAAGGTGATCAGGTCGGCGGGGTGGGCGACTCGGGTCGTCATCGTTGATACCCTTCGGATCGGAAGATGTTGTCGGACAGTGAGTACCGGGCTAGCTCAGGCGTTCGATGATCATCGCCATGCCCATGCCACCGCCGACGCACATGGTTTCCAAGCCGATCTGCCTGTCACGCCAGCGCAGGCTGTTGATCAGCGTTGAGGTGATCCGCGCCCCGGTCATGCCGAACGGGTGACCCAGCGCGATCGCCCCACCGTTGACGTTGAGCCGGTCCGGGTCGATGCCCAACTCTCGGTAGGACGGGATGACCTGGGCGGCGAACGCCTCGTTGATCTCGACCAGGTCGACGTCGTCGATGCTCATCCCGGCTCGGGCGAGCGCGTTGCGGGTGGCCTGGACCGGCCCGAGTCCCATGATCTCCGGGGACAGTCCGGACACCCCGGTGGCGACGATCCGGGCGAGCGGGGTGAGCCCGAGTTCGGCGGCCCGAGCGTCGGACGTCACGATCACCGCGGCGGCGCCGTCGTTGAGCGGGCAGGCGTTGCCCGCGGTCACCCGCCCGTCCGGGCGGAACGCCGGGGCGAGCGCGGCCAACCCGTCGGCGGTCGTCCCGGGCCGAGGGCTGTCGTCGGAGTCGATCACCGTGCCGTCGGGCATGGTCACCGGGGTGATGTCGGCGGCCCAGAAGCCGTCGGCGGCGGCCTTCGCATAGCGTTGCTGGGACTGCAGGGCGAACTCGTCCATCTCCTGTCGAGTGACATCGCGGTACTGGGCAAGGTTCTCGGCGGTCTCACCCATCGTCAGGTACACGTCGGGGAGCTCGCCGTCGGCGCGCGGATCGTGCCAGGTGCCGCCGTTCTGAGTTCGCTCCTGGCTGCGTTGTTGCGCAGCAGCGAATCGAGGGTTCTGGGTGTCGGGCAGCGAGTCGCTGGTGCCCTTGACGTAGCGGCTGACCATCTCCACGCCCGCGGAGACGAACGCGTCCCCCTCGCCGGCGCGGATCGCGTGCATCGCCATCCGGGTGGTCTGCAGCGACGACGCGCAGTACCGGGTGACTGTGGTACCTGGCAACCGGTCGTAACCGAGTTGGACGGCGACCACCCGGCCGAGATTGTTGCCCTGCTCACCTCCGGGCAGGCCGCAGCCGAGCATCAGGTCATCGATGGTCGCCGGGTCCAACTCCGGGACCTTGTCCAGCGCGGCCCGGATCGTCATGGTGGCCAGGTCATCCGCCCGCAGGTCCTTCAGCGACCCCTTGAACGCGCGGCCGATCGGCGACCGCGCGGTCGCGACGATGACTGCTTCGGGCATGGTGCTCACCCCTTCCGGCCCCGGAGCCGGGGCGTAGCTGCTCGTGGGCGGTGCGAACGATCGGTCGAAGGGTGTCGCCGATCGGAAAACGATGCATCGCATCGCGAGGATCGCCCGAGACGCGGACCCGACGGCGCCGGGTTGATCAGCGGCGACGCCGGTCCGATGCACGTGAGTCTGCCCGGTGCCGGCGGCGAAGTCATTGTTCGCCGCGACCGCATCCACGGCATCCAGACTGTTCCGATGGACAAGCACCCGCACCTCATGTGCCGACGGGAGCCGTTCTCACTGACTCGTCGTCGCGGGCGCCCCTTCGCGATGACGGTGGGGCAGTTGCACCCAGGCCCGAACGGCCGCGACCACCTCGGCCAGATCGGCCGGGTTGGTCAGATCGCGACCGGTCAGCGACTCGATCCGGCGTAGCCGGTAACGGATCGTGTTGGGATGGCAGAAGAGCGCGGCACCGGCGTCCTTGGCCGACCCGCGGGCGTCCAGCCATGCCTGCAGCGTGTCCAGCAGTTGGTCCCGGTCCTCGGTGGGCAGGTCGGCCAGGTCCTTGAGGACGGTTCTGGCCACCCCGAGCGCGGTCTCGGGTGCGGCCGCGACGAGCATGTCAAGAGGACTGTCCGGAAATTGCCGAATCCCGTTGTGCTGGTTGGCCTCCAACGCGAGCTGGGCCAGTCGCCTGGCCCAGCCGGCTTGCCCGAGTTCGAAGAAGACCGGGCTCACCCCGATCCGACCGGAGGCATGCCGGTCGAGAATGTTCAGGGCGGCGGCGATCCGCGGCCGGGTGCTCAGGGACAGGATGCCCAGCGACCGCGCTGCCTCCAGCCGCCAGACCGAGGGCACGTCCTGCACGGCCAGGGCCGCCTCGATCCTGGGCAATGGATCTTGGCCCGGTTGCGGTGCCTCCGCGGCCACGACCAGGAAGAGGCCGCTGAGTGACAGGCCGAGGGTCTGGGCCGCCTGCCACAGGGAACCGGCGGAGGCCGTCCCGGCCAGGATCACCTCGACGAGGACCGCCCGCTCCCGCTCGGACGACCTGAGCATCTGCCTGGCCTCGTCCCGATAGCCATCGACGGCCGCCCCGGCGTACCGCTCGTGCAACTCGAACAGGCGCCCGGCCACGTCCACCAGATCGTCAAAGGTGATCCCTGGCAGCGAACGCGCCACTGCGCCGACCTCGCTCCACAACAAGCTGAATGAGAGACGATAGGCGGCAAGGACATCCGCTAGCGGAACACCCTTTGCGGCACGCGCCCGACCGGTCTCGTCCGGCGCCTGCAGGTCCAGGTCCCCTTCGGTGTCGATGTTGCCGATGATGTACTCGAGGTTCGCGGTCAACGATCGGCGAAGCTCGTCGTCGTCGACCACGTCCGTGTCGTGATAAAAAGCGATCTCGTCGCGGATCCGGGTCAGCGACCGCTCGACCAACTGCGGCTGACGACTGAGCGTCACCTCGATGATCCGGGGCAGCGCCGCTCCCGTTTGCCGATTGTGCTCGACCATCGGTCGAGGCTAGCCCGACCACCTGATGGAGTTCACACCATCTCCTGACGAAGTCGGTCGGCGACGTCCGTGGATTGTCCGCGACGCCGGGCAGGCCGTCATTGTTCCTGGGAATGAAACATGTGGGGGACAGGTTGTTCCAACGGACAGTGCCAGCAAGGCCGGTACCAGATCGCATTGCGCAGCGTCCTTCTCGAGACATTGACGAACTCGCCGGTCTGTTGCGACCGACTTGAGTGACCGTGGCCCGGCAGCCGCGGACACGAAACTCACGGCGAGGCTCGGCCGGACCCACGGGGTGGTCGAGGTTGGGCTGTGATGGGTCGGGGCGGCCGGTACTGCTTGGCGGCCCCGACCGATCGCATCAGGTGAGCTGCCAGAGTCCGATGGTGAGGAGGAATCCGACGATGCCGCCGACGGTGGTCAGGACGGTCCAGGTGCGCAGGCCGTCCCTGACCGACAGGCCGTTGAGCTTGACGACTATCCAGTAGCCGGCGTCGTTGACGTGTGACAGCGCGAGAGCGCCGGCGCCCATGGCGAGGCAGATCAGTGCCAGTTGGTTCGGGCTGTATCCGCCGGCTGCGACCAACGGCGCGATGACCCCGGCGGTCGTGACCAGGGCGACGGTCGCGGAGCCCTGCGCGGCACGCAGCACCAACGTGAAAAGGAACGCCAGCGCGAGGATCGGCAGGCCGGTCGACTGCAGAACGTCGGACACGGCGTCACCGATGTGGGTGGCCACGAGCACCTTGCCGAATGCTCCGCCGGCACCGGCGACCAGGATCACCACGGCCACTCCGGGAAGCGCGGAGCCCACGACGTCGCCCAGGGCGGTCAGACTCCAGCCACGCTTGGTGCCGAGCAGGTACCCGCAGAGCAGCACGTCGATGAGCAGCGCCACGAACGGGGCGCCGACCACGACCAGGATCGAACGGATGACATTGCCTTCGGGCAGCAGGCTGGAGGCGAGCGTTCCGGCGAGGATCAGCAGAATCGGCACCAGGATCATGGCGGTGATCATGGTGAAGCTGGGCGCGGGTCGTGCGGGCAGTTGGTTGACCAGGGTGCTGCTGGAGGCGACTTCTTCGGCCGGACTCAGGCCGGGGTGGTCGCCGCCCTTGCTGGGCAGGTGATGCCCGGTTGACGAGCCCTGCGTGGCGGAATCGGGGTTGCTGTTCCAGTCGACGACGTCCTCGTCGGTGACGTCGAGCCCGTAGACCTCGGCACGGACGTCGTCGGCCATCGGGTAGACCTTCCCCGTCATCCGCTTGGCGACGAAGTAGGAGACCAGGGTGACCACGGCGGTCAGCGGCAGGCCCCACATCAGGATTCGGCCGATGTCGGCGCCGAAGACGCCGGCCACGGCCACGGGGCCGGGGTGCGGCGGGAGGAAGGCATGCACGACGAGCATCGCCCCGCACATCGGGAGCGCAAACAGCAGCAGCGGTTTCCTGGCCGCCTTGGCGATGCCGTACGCCAGCGGCATCATGATGATGACGCCGACCTCGAAGAACACTGGGATGCCCAGGAGGAAGCCGGCGACGGTGAGAGCCAGCGGGGTCCGTCTGTTGCCGAACTTGTTGATCAACCCGATGGCCAACGATTGGGCGCCGCCGGACAGTTCGATGATTCGCCCGATCATCGCGCCGAGCGCGATGATGATCGCGATGTGGCCGAGGACCGAGCCCATACCGGATTCGATGGTGGTGACCAGGTCGTTGACCGAGATTCCGCCGATCAGTGCGACGGCGATGCTGACCAGCACGAGCGCGACGAACGGGTGCATCTTGAACCGCAGGACCAGCACGAGCAGGATTGCGACGCCGGCGGCGGCGAGCAGGAGCAGGCCGGTGGGGCTCATGACGTGACCGCTTTCGTAGTGTCAGGGGACAGGATGGTGACGACGCAGGAGTCGTCATGGGCGCCGAGACCGGCGGCTTCGGCGATGAGATACAGCTGTTGCGCGGCAGCGGCGACCGGCAGGGGCACGTGGGAACTACGGCCGACGGTGGTGACGATTCCCATGTCCTTGACGAAGATGTCGATGCGGGACTTCACCTCGGCGCCGCCGGTATAGGCCTGCAGCATGCGGGGGCCACGGTCGGTGAACATGAACGACCCGGCGGCGCCGTGGGACAGCGCCTCGATCACCACCGCCGGGTCCAGGCCGAGGCCGCGGGCGAGTGCGACTGCCTCGGCGGCCGCGGCGATGTGCACACCAGCGAGCAGTTGGTTGATGGTCTTGAGTGCCTGACCGTCGCCGGGTCGGGGGCCGACGATGGTGAGCGTCGAGGAAAGGTGGTCGAGCACGGGCCGTGCGGCGTCCAGCGGGGCGCCGGCCGCACCGACCACGATGAGCAGGTCGCCGTTGCCGGCGCGGACCGGACCCCCACTGATCGGTGCGTCGACGAGGGGATATCCTGCGACGTGGAGCTTCTCGGCGAGTGCGCGGGCTGCGTCGGGTCCGATCGTGCTGGTCAGGATGACCGGTGAGCCGGTCGTGAGGGTTTCCAGCACGCCATCCGGGCCGAACAGTGCGGTCTCTGCCTGGGCGTGGTCGCGGACGGCGAGCAGGACCAGGTCGGCGTTGCGGCCGGCTTCGGCGGGTGTCGGGTGGACAGGAATACCGCTGTCCTGGGCGGTGGCGCGTCGCGGTTCATACGGTTCGTAGCCGCTGACCTGGAACTGGGTGGCGAGATGGGTGGCCATCGGGAGGCCCATCGCTCCCAGGCCGACAACGGCGACGACAGGACTGTTTTCGGGCATGACGGATCGGTTCCTTTTCGAGGGGGACGTGGTTCAGGACCGGTGATGCCCGGGGTCACCGGGCAGCCCACCGAACCCGTGGGTCGATGCCCGGACCGGCGCGGTGGTGACCGGCCGGTCCGAGCTGCGCGGCCGGTACCAGCCGGCTTCGCAATCTTTTGGAGAGCAGTCGCTCTCGTCGTGGCGTCAGATGGTGCGCAAGGTTGCGACGACGTCGGCGAGCGCCTGATCGTCGCCGACGTTGCCCGCGAAGACGATGTACGGGATGCCGCGAGCCGGTCCCGCGACCGGTTCCCAGAGCGAGACGATGCCGGGCAGCATGGTGCCCCGCGACCATGCGCGTCGGATACCCAGTCCTTCGGTGGCGGTGTCCGAGGAGGTGATTCCGCCCTTGGCGAGGACGAACGAGGGGCGGACCCGGGAGGCCAGTTCACGGACGGTGGCGACCAGTGCGGCGCTTACGGTTCGGGCGATGACGAGGCTGTTCACTGCGTCGCTGCCGGTGACCAGGGTGCGACTGGTGCGGATCACGATGTCGCTGGCGGAGTCGTGTTGCTTCAAGAGTTCCTCGGCCCGCGCGGCGATGTCGGTGATGTGCGCGTCGTGGGTTGCCGGGTCGAGCAGGGTGGGCACGTGGAGCTCCAGCTCGACGATGTCGCCGGCCGCGCGGAGTCGGTCGAGCTGGCGGGTGGTGAGCCCGACATGCGAGCCGACGACGATCAGCCCGTGGGTGACCGTTGGTCGGGTGTCCTCGGCGCTGTCGACGGGGTGGTCGACGATCTCGACGAGACTCGCTGCGTCGATGGCCGGGGTGACGGTTTGCCCGCTGCGGGCTCGGACGAACGACGGGCCCGTTCGGTAGACGAAGTTCTTCCCGGCCGCTTCGGCGCGAACCAGAGCGAGGGCGACGACCTGCAGGTCGGCGTCGGCGGCGGCGTCGACGACCACCGGGCGTCCGCCGGTCAGCCCGGTGAGGATCTCCTGGACCCGGTCCGGGCCACCCTCGCGGATGTCGGTCAGGGTGATGGTGGCCACCTGGTCGCGGGAGATCCGGCCGGACGTCTTCTCCGCTACCCAGTCCCGCAGGTCTGAGTTGTCGTAGCCGAAGCTGGCGTCCTTGGCGAACTCGCTGTGCGCGACCGGGATCATCCCGTCGTTCGTGCGCATCCAATGCACCGAGTCGACCGTCACCCGCCCTGGTTCGATGTAGGAAGGACAGATCAGTACGCCGTCGACAACGGTGCCGACACGGGCGAGGTCCCTTGTCAACACGTCGGTTTCGAGTGGATAGTAGCCACGCAGGGTGGAGTCCCCGCGGCTGAGGAGCACGTAGGGAACGTTCTCCGGCTTCGCCGCCTCGTCGAGTGCACGCACGATCTCCTGGTTGCGTTGCACGACGTCCGCTTCGGCCAGACTGCGGGTGTTGGTCAGCACGAAAAACGCAGACGTCGGTTGCTGCAGTGCCCACCGCAGATCGTCGACGGACCAGCTGGTCAGTACCGGAAGGTCGGCGATGCTTTGCGTACCGGTCGGATCGTCGTCGAGCACCACGAGCCGTCGGCCGGCCCGGATCTCGTCGAGACTGGTTCCGACATCGAGCACGGGTGGCCGGCCGGCCAAGAGGCGCTCGAGTGAGACGGGGCCGGAGAAGTCCGGTGAGGGCGAGTTCGGTCGAAGGACAGTCATGGACAAGGCCTTTCCAATGGGTCGCCGAAGAGGCATCGGCTGACAGACGTGCAGGGGGTAGCCGCCAACCATCCGGTTGGGGCTGTTGGGTGGGCGCGAGCCGGAGCGGCTAGCGGTTTTCGGACTCGCGCACGAACCGGCGTAGATCGTCGCGAGTCTGTTCCATATGTGCTTCCATCGCGTCGCGGGCCCGGATTTCGTCTCCGGCCACCAGCGATTCAATGATCGTCCGGTGCTGCGCGATGGCGTTGTGCCGGATCTGCGGCACCGCCGATGTCTGCCGACGGGTCTGGATCAGCAGATTTCCGAACGGTTCGAACATGAACGGCACGAACAGGTTGCCGCTGGCCCGCATGATCACGTCGTGGAATGCGATGTCACCGTCCACGAACAGGTCCACGTTGCCGGCGTCGGAACCGTTGACCATCTCGGTCAGGCAGGACTCAAGCTCCGCGAGGTCCTCGCCGGTACGGCGCAGCGCGGCGAGCCGTGCGGCACCCACCTCGACCATTGCCCGGGCTTCGAGCAACCGCTCGGACACACCTGTGGCGGACTCACTGGCGTTGATGGAGCGGACGATGGCTTCCAGCGACGTCCACACTTCCGGCTTGTTGACGAAAGTGCCGCGGCCGCGGTGAATCTCGACAACGTTCTGCGACCTCAAGATCCGCACCGCCTCGCGGACCGTCAGTCGGCTCACTCCGTACATACCCGCCAAGTCACCTTCGGGTGGCAACAACGACTCGACGGCAAAGCGACCGGTGATCACTTCTTCCAGCAGCCGGTCCGCAAGTTCCTCCGGTAGACCCATCCCGGCCTCCCTTGCCAGCGACAGCTCAGACATCTGATGTAGGAGAGAATGGTGCATCAGACCTCTGATGTCAAGACCTTGGCTGAGGGCGCTGGTCAGCGCACCACCGGGAATACGAGGTGGGTGACGCGGTCGCCCAGAATACAGACCGATGGGTTGCCGAGCAGCACGTCCTCGGCCGAGAGTTTGCCGAAGAAGGGCCGGTTGCCCTCGCCCATCACGACCGGGACGAGGTCGACGGCCACCTCGTCGAGCAGCCCCAGGTCCAGACACTGTCGGGCGATGGTGCCGCCGGTGACCGTGACGAGGCGATCGCCGGCAAGAGTCTGCGCACGAGCGACCGCGGCCGCGACTCCGTCGGTCACGAAGGTGAACGGCGCCTCGGGGTGTGCGTCGACCCAGTCGGTCGGTATCCGGTGCGTCACGACGACGACGGGAACGTCGAGTGTGTGGCGACCCTGCCAGCCATCGGCCACCTCGAAGAGCGTCCGGCCGCAGACCAGCGCGCCGACCGAGGACGCCCAGCGTCGCCAATGTGCCGAACTCGCCGGGGTCAGATGGACGGCGAAGTCTCCAGCGGGAGTCGGGATCTCGATCTCGCCGTTTTGCAGCCAGTCGAACAACCGGCCGATGGTGTTGTCCTGCTTGGCGACATACCCGTCGAGGGACATGACCGCTTGCGCCACCACCTTGCCCATGGTGCCTCCTTCTCAGCCGTGCTGTGGCCGGTAGACGTGCACCACGACGCCGCTGGGAAACGACAGCGCCTCGACGAGGTTCAGGTGCCGCGAGGTCGGCATCCGGTCGAACAGGGGCCGGCCCTGGCCGAGGACCAACGGCTGGACCAGGAGGCGGTACTCATCGATCAGGTCCGCCGCGGCCAGGGCGCCGGCGAACCGTCCGCCGCCCCACGCGATCACGTCCGGGCCGGGCTGGTCCTTGATCGCGGCGATCTCGGTCGCGAGGTCGCCGCGCGCGATCCGGGTGACCGGCCAGGTCGCCTCGGCGTCGTCGAGCGACCGGGAGAACACGACCTTCGGGATGTCGTTCATGGGCTGCGCGTACGGGTCGTCCGACTGCGGCCAGAAGGACGACATCTGCTGGTACGTCACACGGCCCATGAGGTGGGCGCCCGCCTTGCCGATGCGGTTGAGCTTCCACTGCTTGAGCTCGGCCCCCTCGGGGACCGCCATCCCGGGGTGCTCACGGTCACTGTCGACGAACCCGTCCACCGACATCGACATGTACAAGATGACGTCTCGCATGGCCTCTCTCCTCTGTGGCTTGGGTGCCGTTCCCGGGCTCAGGTGGATGCCGGCCAGCTTCGTCTAACCGGCATTCACGGTATGCTGGTCTGAAGGAGATGGCAAGGGACGCGATGGACGAGCGCGAGAAGAGGCAGATCGGCGAGCAGGTCGAGCCCGGTGGGCGACCCAAGGCGCCGGGACGCCTCGAACTGCTCCAGCGGTTCATCAACACCTGGAACCAGGACCTCCCCGCGGACCGGGACCGGCTCGCATCGCCGCAGAGTGCGCAGGTGTGGCTACGCGAAGAGCAGCTCATCGCCGGGGAGGCCGGGATCTCCGCAGCCGATGCCGCACGACTTCGCACGCTCCGGGAGGCGTTCCGCTCTCTCATCCTCGCCCACGTCACCGGGCAACGCGACACGAGGTCGATTCCGACCGTGCTGGCAGCCGCAACCGTGGCCACCCTTGTCATCACGATCGACGGCGACGGGCGCACCCGCCTCGAGGCCCGGCAGGCGGGTGTCGACGGTGCCGTCGCGACCCTCATGGGAATCGTGCACGAAGCGCAGCTCAGCGGAGACTGGGTTCGGCTCAAGGCCTGTCGGCAATGCGGTTACGCCTTTTTCGACCTGTCGAAGAATCGTTCGGCCACCTGGTGTGCGATGTCCGTCTGCGGCAACCGCAGCAAGAATCGTGCGCACTACCGGCGCGTCCGACACCGGTCGGGTTCGGTCGAGTCAGCTTCCGGACCGCTTCGCAGAGAGTAGTTCGTGTTGAGCAGGCCGCAGTAGCCGTGGCAGACCGAGGAGACGACGTCGCCGCGTTCGAAGATCTCGCGGGTGATCCGCTGCAGCCCCGCGCTGTCGGGGAATTCGTACATCACCGCGTGGCCGCCGGTGAAGTAGATGGCGTCGTAGTCGGCCGAGTCGATCTGGTCGGGACTTCGGACAGCCTTCGGACAGCCACAGCCCGGTGAGGTGGGCAGGGTCGTCGTAGTGGCCGACAGTGGTGACGACGTTCAGGATGCGCGTGGTCATGGGCGACCTTCCTTCGTGTGTGGGTGCTGCGTCGGTGCTTGTCCGTCGAGGTGGCGATCTTCGCGCTCAGCGAACGCCGGCCCGGCGAAACGTCCTGAGAGCGAGCGTGAGGATTCGGGCCCACCGGTCCGCGCTGACGCCGGCCGGGGGCGAGAACCCCTGCAGGCGTTGGTGAGCGATGGTCTGGGGTTCGGTGTACTTGAGCAGACCGTCGGCGCCGTGCCGGCGGCCGAGGCCGGAGTCGCCCATGCCGCCCATCGGGGCGTCGATGCTGCCCCACGCGGCGGAGAAGGCCTCGTTGACGTTGACCGTCCCGGCATGAATCCGCGCGGCCACGGCGCGGGCCCGCCTGCCGTCACGCCCCCACACGCTCGCGTTGAGGCCGTAGGGCGTGGAGTTGGCGCGGGCGACGGCGTCGTCGACGCCGGAATAGCGGTAGATCGAGACGACCGGTCCGAAGGTCTCGTGCTCGTACAGCGTCATGTCGGGCGTGACGTCGGTGACGATCGTGGGCTCATAGAACAGCGGGCCCAGATCCGGTCGATGCTGCCCGCCGGCCAGCAGGGTCGCGCCCTTGGCGACGGCATCCTCGACGTGTGTCGAGACCCTCCTGAGCTGGGACGAGGTGGTGAGGGAGCCGACGTCGACGGTGAAGTCGTAGGCGGCGCCGATGCGCAGCTGCCGGGTCCGCTCGGCGAACCGGCAGACGAAGTCGTCGAAGATCTCGTCGGCGACGTAGATCCGCTCGATGGAGACACAGAGCTGGCCGGCCGACGGGAAGCAGGCCGCGACGGCGCCGGTCACGGTCCGGTCGATGTCCGCGTCGGGCAGCACGATCATCGGGTTCTTGCCGCCGAGTTCGAGGGAGGAACCGATCAGACGTCGACCCGCGGCGCACGCCATCTGCCGTCCGGTGGCGGTGGAGCCGGTGAACATCAGGTAGTCGGCGCCCGCCACCAGGGGATCGCCGATGCTGCCGCCGCGGCCCACGACCATCTGCCAGACGTCCGGTGGCAGGCCGGCCTCGCGCAGGAGGCCGAGCGCCCACAGGGCGGTCAGGGCGGTCTGGGTGTCGGGTTTCTGGATGACGGCATTGCCGGCCATCAGCGCCGGGATGGCGTCCCCCGCGGCCATGCTGAGCGGGTAGTTCCACGGCGAGATCACCGCGACGACGCCCTTGGGATGCCGCAGCTCGGTGGTGTGGGTCAACAGCGGGATCGCTCCCCGGCGGCGCTTGGGTGCCAGCAGCTGCCCGGCGGTGCGGGCGTAATAGCGTGCGGTGATGGCGATGTCGCTAACCTCGAGGAAGGCGTCGCGGCGGGTCTTGCCGTTCTCGACCTGCATCAGGTCGAGAGCCTCGTCCTGGCGCTGCAGGACAAGGTCGTGGAAGCGCAACAGGATTCGTGTGCGCTCCCGGACCGGGGTCGCCGCCCACCGAGCCTGCGCGACCCGCCCGCGGGCGAACGCCTCTTCCACCTCCGCGGGCGTCGAGACCGGCAGGTCGGCGAGCGGCTCCCCGGTATACGGGGCGTTCGTGGTCAGGCGGGCGGCCTCCGGGGTGGCCGTGACCAGCGCCGCCAGCCGGCGGATCAGCTGAGGGGTCACGGTGGCCGGGAGGGCGGAGCCGCGGACGGCAACCGGGGCGGCGGTGTGGACGGACATGGACGGCTCCGTTGCGGTAGGCGGCGAGTTCTGGGTTCCCTAGCTCCGACCCGGCACCGAGGTCGGGACCGGCAGGACCGCGATCCCGAACGGCAGCCTCGGTGTAGAAGTCGATGTCGCACACGTCATACCGGAAGAACATCACCGAGACCAGGCCGATGCCCGGCGCGATCTCCAGCGGTGCAAGCTCTTTCGGGAGCCGACGGCGAATGGCCGGGCAGGGGGCGATCATCGTCAACCGGGCGGTGCGGATGCGGTAGTAGAAGTTGGGCATCAATGTCGGTCCGATCGGGGAGTCGACCCGGGTCTTGGGCAGTCGTCGGAAGAAGTCCACTCCGCTGCCGTGGTTCGGGCCGACAGGAGCGCGAGAAGCGCGGTGCGCACGCGGTCGGCGACCTCGTCGCCCGACGCCGCCGTGAGCTTGCCGTCCAGGTGCAGGTAGGCCATGCCGTGCGCGAACGCCCAGCCGGCCGAGGCAAGCGCCGCGGCATCGCCTTTCGGAAAGACCCGGGTCATGGCCAGCCCGAGCAGCTCATGGATCTGCGCCGCGGCCTCGACCCGCTCCGCGTTTCCCTCGTCGCAGGAGTTGCCGAACATCAGCCGGAACAAGGCCGGGCGGCGCAGCGCGAACCTGACATAGGCCACGGCCAGTTCGGCCAGATCCTGCACGGATGTCGGGAGCGTGCCGCCGTCGGTCAGGTCCGCCTTCAGATCGCGCAGGCACTGAGCGGCCAGCGCCGACTCCAGGGCGTCGCGGTCGGTGAAGTGACGGTAGGGGGCGGCCGGTGACACCCCGGCCTCGCGTGCGACCGCACGGAGCGAGAACGGCTCGTCCGCCTCGAGCATGCGCATGGCCGTGGTGAGGAGCGTCGCCCGAAGGTCGCCGTGGTGGTAGCCACTCTTCGCTGAAGTTGACACCACTTGCATCCCTTTCTGCGCCCATGTGAGCAACGTAAACATATCGCATCGAGGGACGGCGACGTCCCGACGAGGTGCCCGCCTCTCGCTCGTCAGAGCGCTCACCGGCCGGCTGTATCGACGGCGGGGCCAGGTCGGCGTCGCGCCTCGCCTCAGGCCGGTCGATTCCGGGCCGCGGCCGTCAGCATCTCGGCGACCGCTTGCGCAGCGTGCGGCACCGTTGCGGTGGGCACGGCGCCGAAGCCGAGCAGCAGGCCGCCGACCGGATCGGTGGAGTGGTAGTTCAGCCGAAGGGACCCGAAGCCGATGCCCCGGGCGTCCGCGGCGGCGATCAGGTCCGGGTCCCCCGGGGCGTCCGGATTCACCACGGCCACGTGCAGCCCGGCCTGAGAGGGGAGCCGCCGGTAGCCCGCCGGCAGGGTCGCGCCCAGGGCGGTCCACCATCGCCGGTATCGCTCGCGGTACACCGCGCGGGAGCGGCGGAGGAGGCGGTCCAGGTGACCGTCTGTGATCATCGAGGCGAGTGCGGCCTGGGTCGGCCCGGGCGGGGACCAATCGCAGGCCTGTCGGTTGGCCGAGATGGCCGGTACCAGGGAGGGTGGCGCGACCAGGAAGCCCAGCCGGAGCGCGGGTGACAGGGTCTTGCTGAACGTGCCGGCGTAGATCACCCGACCGTCGCGGTCGAGGCGTTGCAGCGGCTCCAACGGCCTGGACGTGTAACGCAGTTCGCTGTCGTAGTCGTCCTCGATGATCGCCGCGCCGTTCCGGGTGGCCCAGCGCAGCAACTCCAGCCGGCGTGCGCGGGACATCACTGCGCCCAACGGGTATTGATGAGACGGGGTGACGTACACCAGCCGTGCCCGCCGCGGAATGGCGTCCACCACGATGCCGTCGCCGTCCACCGGAACACCGGCCACCTGCAGAGCGTGGCTGCGCAGCAGTTCGACCACGAGCGGGTAACCCGGCTCTTCGACCGCGACGACCTCGTCCGGGTCGACCAGCACCCGGGCGACCAGGTCGACGCCGTGGCCGGTTCCGGAGGTGACCACCACGTCGTCGCCGGTCGCGGTCACGCCCCGCGAGCGGTTCACCCAGCTCGCCAGGACCGAGCGCAGCTCGGGCGCGCCGAGCGGATCCCCGTACTGGCCCGGCGGCCGGTCGAGTGCCCGGACCAGGCACCGGCGCCACGCGGTGGTCGGGAACAACGACGGATCCACGCTTCCAGGCAGGAGATCGTGTGTCAGCGGGCCGCCCATCGGCCACCCGAAAGGCCGGATGCCGGCCGCCCGAGCGGTGGGGTGCAGCACGGTGCCCCGGCCGGGCCGCCGGGTCGTCGATGGCGGCATCCGGCTGACCACCGTGCCGCCGCCCGCGTGTCCCTCGACGTAGCCCTCGGCCACCAGCCGCCGGTACGCCTCGCTGACCGTTGAACGGGATACGCCGAGATCGGCGGCGGCGATGCGGGTGGGCGTCAGCTGATCACCCGCGGCCAGCCGTTCCGCCACGATCGCCGCCCGAATCTGCTCGTACAGCTGGAGACTCCGAGCGCGCCCGTCAGTCGGGTCGATGAACAGCTCCATGAAGCGACGGTAGCCAATCTTGGACTGGTCGAATCGGCCGAGTTTGGATCTGAACGGCATGCCGTTCGCGATCTAGCGTCGAGGTGTCGAACATTTCCGTGTCGCGCGAGGAGGTCACGATGAGCATGGTGGAGGGCGGTCTGTCGTGCGGGGCGTCTGGTCAGAATGACCCGGCCTCGGCGTCCGGCCGGCCGCTGCGCTGATCGCACGAAATCCGCGCCCGAAATATCCGGCTTGATCGTGTGATGATCAGCGCAGGGATTCTTTCGTCAGAGAACTCGCCGCGCTCGACCCGACGCCGCCGACGATCAGAGGAGCGAGTGTCATCATGACGAAAGTGGTCTTCGACATCAGCATGTCGATGGACGGGTTCATCACCGCGTCCGGCATCACCGCGCAGGCGCCGCTGGGTGCCGGAGGAGAGCGGTTGCACGACTGGGCCTTCGGTGGTGATCCGATCAATGCCGCCTATCTGAAACGCGCGGTCGAGGGCAACGGTGCCGTGATCACCGGTCGGGTGAACTACGACGCCTCGATCCCGTGGTGGGGGGCAGACGGGCCGACCGGCCCGGTCCGCCGGCCGGTGTTCGTGGTCACCCACACCGAGCCGGCCGACAGCCCGGACGGCGGCGTCTACACGTTCGTCACGGACGGCATCGATGCGGCCCTGAACAAGGCGCGGGCGGCAGCCGGCGATCTCGATGTGACGATCATGGGTGGCGCGCAACTGGGCTGCAGCTACCTGCGGGCCGGGCTGGTGGACGAGATCTCGTTGCACCTGGTGCCGGTCCTGTTCGGCGGTGGCACCCGGATGTTCGAGCGGTTGGCCGACCAGCACATCGATCTGGAGATCCAGGACGTGCTGTCCACGCCGACCGCGATCCACACCCGCTTCGCGGTCAAGCGGGCCGACGCGGCGGTCTAGGGAAGTCGGCCGTCCGCTCGTGGGTTGTCGGGCACCCGCCGACCGCCGAGTTCGCATCGATTGGCCGCAGCTGGTTTTCGCACGACGTGAGCAAAGGAGATTTCATGCACACCATCCATGATCAGGCCCTGGCGAATCCGACCGGGCCGAACGCGGCGGCCCCGCCGCGTGTCGCCGACCATGACCTCACTCCGATCTCGCCCCTACCGCTGATGCAACTGTCCATCGGCTTCTGGTCCTTCAAGACACTCGCGGCGGCAGACGAGCTGGGCCTTTTCGCGTGTTTGTCCGGCACCGACGGCCGCACCGTCGACGAGCTTGCCGAGTTACTGAGTATTGGCCAGCGGCCCGCTGAGTTGCTGGTGACCGCGTGCGCGTCCATCGGGCTGCTCGAGCGCCGGGACGGGCGGTTCGTCAACAGCGCGCTGGCAGACGAGTTCCTGGTGCCCGGCAAGCCTTATCACTTCGGTGGCTGGGTGCGGATGCTCGACCGCAGGCTCTATCCGGCTTGGGGCAGGCTGACCGAGGCGGTGCGCAGCAATCGACCGACGAGCTGGAACCCCGACGAGCAGGCCCACATCTTCGACAGCGAAGACCCCGAGCTGCTGGCCCTGTTCTGGGAGGCGATGCACTCGCTGTCGACGATCACCGCACGGGAACTCGGCGCACACGTCGACCTGTCCGCGTCCGCCGCTCTGCTGGACGTCGGCGGTGGCTCGGGGGCCTACGACATCGAGCTGTCCCGGCGTTACCCCAACCTGCGGGCGACGGTGTTCGATCTGCCACCGGTCTGCGAGATCGCCTCGAAGAAGATCGCGGCAGCAGGCTACGAAGACCGCGTCGCGGTCGCCCCAGGTGACTTCCTCACCGATCTTGAGCTCCCCGGAGGCCATGACGTCGTGCTGCTGTCCATGATCATGCACGACTGGACACCGGAGCAGGACCTGGCGATTTTGCGCAAGTGCTTTGCGGCCTTGCCTCCCGGCGGTCTGATCGTGATCAGCGAGTTGCTGGTCAACGACGAGAAGACCGGGCCACCCGCCGCCGCGTTGATGAGCCTGAACATGTTGGTGGAAACGGTGGGGCGCAACTACACCGCGGCCGAATACGAGCAATGGTTGCGCGCCACCGGGTTCGTGGACGTCGAGACCGTGATCTTCGAGGCTCCGGGCGCGAACGGTGCGGTCCTTGCCCGCAAACCGTGACGGCATCAGCCGGACGCGCGACCAGCCAGCCGGACGACGGCGTCGCTGCGCTGATCAGTCGAACCTTCTGGTGACCGAAATGCCCGAATCACCCGTGCTGGTCGGTCTGGATCTCGTCCCGCGCTGATCCAAAACTCATTTTCGGTGCCGTTTTGTCCGGTTTGCTGAACGTTGGATCAGCGCGGCTCGCCGAGGTGGCCCGGCAACGACGAAACCTCGCCACGCGCCTGGGTTCACCTCCGAGGGGACGGCCCTGCGGGGCCGCTGCGCTGATCATCGCACCAAATCTGTGCCCGAAATGTTCGGTTTGATCGTGCGATGATCAGCGCAGCGATCGTTCCCGCCAGCTGGAGACCGCGGTCACGCTCGACTGCGACGGCAACATTTGGACATTCGTAGGGCGAGTCGAGTCGGCCATTCCGCTGCGGAATCGGCGACCGGCCCCTGACGGCGGAGAGGAGCTGATCACGCGCATCATCGAGGGCTCCACGGTCTGGACGTCGGGTGACGGCACGCGGTTGACCGGCATGACAGAGTATCTCGACCAGATCATCGACGGAGCACCCGTCGGAATCGCCGTATAGGAACGTGATGAAAGCGATCCAGTTGACATCCCTCGACGGCCCGTCCGCGCTGCGACTCGTCGATCTCCCGGAGCCGTCCTCGCCGGACTCGGTCGTCATCCGCGTCGGCGCCGCCGGCGTCAACTTCCCTGATCTGCTCGCCACACGCGGCCGGTACCAGGGCAGGACCGAGCCGCCGTTCGTTCTCGGCGCAGAGGTCGCCGGGACGGTCGTCTCGGCCCCCGAGCTGTCCGGGTGGCAGCCCGGCGATCGCGTGGTGGCGCTCAGCGGAACGGGCGGCTACGCGGAGCTGGTCGCCGTTGCGCCGGCGGTGGTCGCCCGCACGCCGGACGCGCTCACGGACGCCGAAGCCGTGGCACTGGTGGCGAACCACCAGACCGCGTATTTCGCGCTGGTGACGCGCGCCGCGTTGCGCCCGAAAGAAACCGTGCTGGTGCTCGGGTCGGCGGGAGGGCTTGGCTCATCGGCGATCCAGGTTGCGAAAGGCCTTGGTGCGCGGGTCATCGGCGTCGTTCACCGGGCGGGGGCGGAGGAGTTCGTCCGGTCCGTCGGCGCAGATGAGGTCATCGCCCTGCGCGAGGGCTGGCCGGACGCCGTTCGCGCACTCGCACCCTCCGGGGTCGACGTCGTCGTCGACCCCGTGGGAGGCGACGCGTTCGACGATGCGGTGAGGGTGATCGCCCCAGGGGGACGCCTCATCGTCCTCGGATTCGCCGGCGGAGGGATCCCGACGATCAAGGTGAATCGGCTCCTGCTGCGGAACGTCGGCATCCTTGGTGCAGGCTGGGGCGAGTGGCTGCGCACGCACCCCGGCGCGTTGCGCGAGGTCGTCGCCGGGCTGGCCGAGCTCGTCGACGGGGGGCTGCGGCCGCCCGTCATGGGCACCCTCCCGCTCGAGCAGGCCGGTCAGGCGCTCGAGCGCCTTGAATCCGGCGGGGTTTTCGGCAAAATCGTGCTGGTGCCGTCAGCGCAGGGATGAGATCGCCCACGGCGACGGCACGAACACGACGGGTCACAGGTTGGCCAGGCGGCGGACGTAGTCCATCGACGGTGCCGCGTCGAACGACCGGGCGATCTGCATCTTCTCCGCCTCGAGCGAACCCTCGGCATGGGTGGCCAGCACCGACTGGTAGCCGCCGTGGCTGGTGGCGGTCAGGTCGCCGACGAGGTTCAGGATTCTCAGCCGCTGCTCGGCCGGAACGGCGGCGGGGTAGTACTTCTCCAGCACGGCGCGGATCTGCGGGTTCGCCCAGTCGGGGCCGGACGGCCCGGTGACCAGGGCGCCGCCGGCCAGGTCGATCAGAGTCGAGATCGCCCCGTGGTAGCCGTGGGCGAACGTGTACTTGGCGATGTTCACGGTCAGCGGGTCAGGCACCCAGATACCCTGCTCGGGCCGGGCCCGTACGGCGGCGAGCTCGGCCAGGCCGCGGACGGTCTGCGACCAAATGACCAGCCGGGCGAGCTTGTCGCGAACATGGCCCGCTCTCGCGGTGCCATTGGCCTGCACCACCAGGTGCGCGGCCCCGATGATCAGGTCGATGAGCGGCTGCTTGTAGTTGATCGCGGTGAACCGGTGGTAGTCGACGAACGCCAGGGCCAGTGGCCCGGCCAGTTCGGATTTCCGTTCCAGGAAGACGCGCTCGCGGGGGACGCGCACGTCGTCGAACACGGTCAGCGATTCGAGCATCTTGTGAGTGGCCGACAGCGGCCGCTCGAACGGGTCCGCCCGGCCTGCCAGGAACGACGACACGTACAGGGACAGCCCGGGGGTATCGACGGGGACGGCGAAGGACACGGCGTGGTCGGCGTCACCGGGCCCCATCGCCCGGGTGGGCAGCACGACGATGTCGTCGGCATTGGCCGAGAACGAGGTGTGCGTCTTGGCTCCGCGCACGGTGATCGAATCGGCATCGGAGTCGACGATGCGCAGGTACAGGTCCGGGTCGTCCTGCTGGGACGGACCGAGCCCACGATTGCCCTTCACGTCGGTCTGCGCGACGGCCAGCGCCACGTCGTGCTCGATGCAGTGCCGGTAGTAGGCCTGCGCCGCCTGCTGCCCGGCCCCCTCGGTGGCCCGCAGCAGGGCGAACAGCGCGTCCGAGCCGACCTCCTTGAGCACGATCGTCCCGGCGCCTCGGGCGGACACCTGCTGGATCAGCTCACCACGGGCTCGCAGGTCCTCCGCCGAGCGCGGCAGGTGATAGAAGGCGGAGTAGTCGCCCAGATCGTCGTCCTTGCGCACCGCCAGGTCCGGCCGGTCGACGGCGATCGAGAAGCAGTGCGACGAGTGGTCGACCGCGAGCGCCAGTTCGGGATGGTCGACCACGTCGGCGACCCGCTCGCCCCGGTAGAAGACCCGGCGCCCGTCCCGCAACCCGTTCCGGTATTCCGCTACGGTGCGCAGCCCCATGTGCTCGTCCTGCCCTTCGCTGGATCTTCGCTGGATCTGCCGTTCGGTCGGGCCGCTCACAGGCCCAGCGAGCGACCGATGACTTCCTTCATGATTTCGGTGGTGCCGCCGTAGATCCGGCTGACCCTTGCGTCGGCGTAGGCACGGGCGATCGGGTACTCGTTCATGTAGCCGTAGCCGCCGAACAGTTGCAGGCAGCGGTCGACCACCCGGCCCTGCAACTCGGTGCACCACCACTTCGCCTTGGCGGCATCGACGGCGGTCAGCTCATCGGCGTTCAAGGCCCGCACGCAGTCGTCGAGAAAGTGCTGGGCAAGGTCGATCTCGGTGGCCACCTCGGCCAGCACGAACCGTGAGTTCTGGAACGAGCCGACGGGCTTGCCGAACGCCCGGCGCTCGGTGACGTACCGCAGCGTGAGATCCAGCGCGGCGCGGGCGCCGGCCACCCCCGCGAGCGCGATCGACAGCCTTTCCCGAGGCAGGTTGGAGACCAATTGGAGGAAGCCATCGCCCTCGGCCGGCCCGAGCAGGTTGGCCACCGGCACGCGCACATCCGAGAAGAACAGCTCCGCGGTGTCCTGCGCATGCTGGCCCAGCTTGTCCAGATTGCGGCCCCGCTCGAAGCCGGGCATGCCCCGTTCCAGCACGATCAGCGACATGCCCCCGTGCCGCTGGGTCGGGTCGGTCTTTACCGCGGTGATCACCAGGTCGGCGTTGATCCCGTTGGTGATGAACGTCTTCGAGCCGTTGACCAGGTAGTGGTCGCCGTCCCGGATCGCCGTGGTCGACATCGAAGCCAGGTCCGATCCGATGCCGGGCTCGGTCATCGCGATCGCGGTGATCAGCTCGCCGGCGGCGATGCCGGGCAGCCACCGGTGCCGTTGCTCGTCGTTGGCGTAGCGCAGGAAGTACGGCAGGCAGATGTCGTTGTGCAGGGTCAGGCCCAGCCCGGCACCGGCGGCGCCGACCCGCATGACCTCCTCGCCGATGATCGCGTTGAACCGGTAGTCGGCGACTCCGCCGCCACCCAGATCCTCGGGGATCTCCATGCCCAGGAAGCCGAACTTGCCGGCGGTGCTGAACAGCTCGTGGGGCACGATGCCGGCGTTGTCCCATTCCCATTGGTATGGAACGATTTCGGTGTCAACGAAGGTGCGGAAGGAGTCCCGGAAGCTTTCGTGCTCCTGCTCGAAGAGCGTGCGTCGCATCGGTGCCTACCGGGGGAGCTCGAGGATGACGACGGTGCCGGGCCCGGGGGACCCGCCGATGACGATCGCCACCGCTCCGTTGATGTCCATGTGGTGTGATCCTTGCCTTACGCGAGGGCGGCCGGGTCGGACGGGCCGCTAGCAGTCAGTTCTGACTCTTACACACGCGACCGGCTCCGTCAACCGCTCTGATCGCCGCAGATCCCTGGTCGGAACGGCCCTTCCGGCCCCGGACCGCGCCCAACCGGTCGCGCACCAGCACGGCGGCGACGATGAGCTCGTGCCACCGTTGCCGGGGCGAGAGCCACAACAGCCGGTCGACGTCGCGCCCCGGCGGCAGATCGAGGTCGACGCCGCCGATCGGGCCTCCGGTCAGGGCCAGTCCCAGCTCGGCGCCGAGCCGGTCCAGGGCGTCCCGGCCGCCGGTCAGGACACGGTCGAGCGCGACGAACCCATGGATCTGCCCCGGGTAATGCAGATGCCGGACCTGGACCCCGGCCGCGGCCAGCGCCCGCGCGTAGGCAATTCCTTCGTCGCGCAGCGGGTCGAACCCGGCGGTGAGCACGACCGCGGGGGCCACTCCGGCCAGGTCGGCCGCCCGCAACGCGGACCACTTCGGGTCGAAAAGATCTGACACGGAACGGATCTGGCCGCGCAGCCAGTCCAACCAGGCGAGGCTCAAGGGACCGGGCATGGTCTCAGCGGTCGACTGGGTCGACCCGGTCAGGTCGGTGGCCGGATACACCAACAGCTGCGCGGCCAGCGGAATGCCGCGGCGAAGGCACTCCTGGGCAACCAGTGCGGCGAACCCGCCACCGGCCGAGTCGCCGCCGACGGCCAGCCTGCCGGGAGTACCGCCAAGCTCGACGGCGTGCCCGGCCGCCCACTCCACCGCCGTCAGGCAGTCGGCGTACCCGGCGTCCAAGGAATTCTCGGGGACGAGCCGGTACTGCACGGCGACCACCACGGCCCCGCTGCGGTTGGCCAGCGCGCGGGCCGTCGCCCCCGCGGTGTACAGGTCGCCGACCACGAAGCCCCCGCCGTGCAGCCACACCAGTACGCCGAACGGACCCACGCCTTCCGGCCGGTAGGCCCGCAGCCGGATCACGCCGCCAGGGCCGGCGATCTCGTGGTCGGTGACCGCGGCCACCGGCTCCCGTGACGCGAATGCCTTCACGGCCAGCTGCCACCGCCGGCGGGCCGCCGCCGGAGTGAAGGTGCGAGCCGGGTCCGCCGAGGGTGCCAGCGCCAGTTGGCACAGCAGCCGGCGCACTTCCGGATCCGGTCGCGCGGAGCGCATCACCCCGCCGCGGCCGCCCGCCCGCCCAGCGCACCGGCCGGCTGGTGCGATTCGCCGTCCGCAACGAGAATGCCGGCAGCCCGGCGTATGTCGTCGTAGGCGGCGCGCAGGTCGTCGGCGAACTCCCACACGTCGACGAGCTGCGGGTCGGCCACCGGGCCGAGCACCAGGTGCTCCCGGTAGCTCAGCGTGCACATGAACAGCGCGTTGTTGGTCCACTGCACACCGAACGGGTACCAGTGCAGCAGCTCGTGCTCGCCGAGGTAAAGCGGCTGCCGGGGGCCGGGCACGTTGGTGGACGTGATGTGCAGCGGGAACCAGCCGCGCGGCCACAGCTTCCATACCAGCCGGTACATCGGCGCCGGCAACCAGTCGGCGGCGGCGATCACCTCGTGGATGCCCTGCGCCTGGCCCCGGCGCTTGAGTTCGGTCATGGCCGATCGCACACACTCCAGCCGATCCCGCGGGTCCTGCACCCCCACGTGCAGCGGTGCCACCACCATCGAGATCTGGTTGCCCAGCGCACCGGATCCGTCCGTGCCGCGCACGCTGACCGGGCACAGGGCCTGCAGCTCGCGGCCGTCCGTCGGGTGGCCGTGTCGCCGCATGTACCGGCCCATGGCGCCGCTGAGCACGGTG
>CAZCEH010000042.1:0-2798 GCA_964497705.1 uncultured Actinomycetes bacterium
CGCGCGGCCGCAACGTCGTCCTGGAGAAGAAGTGGGGCGCGCCCACCATCACCAATGATGGTGTGTCGATCGCCAAGGAGATCGAGCTCGAGGATCCGTACGAGAAGATCGGCGCCGAGCTCGTCAAGGAAGTTGCCAAGAAGACCGACGACGTCGCCGGTGACGGCACCACCACCGCGACCGTGCTCGCGCAGGCGCTGGTCCGCGAGGGTCTGCGCAACGTGGCCGCCGGCGCCAACCCGATGGGCCTCAAGCGGGGCATCGAGAAGGCCGTGGAGGCCGTCTCCGCGCAGCTGCTGGAGGACGCCAAGGAGGTCGAGACCAAGGAGCAGATCGCGGCCACCGCGTCCATCTCCGCGGCCGACGCCTCGATCGGCGAGCTGATCGCCGAGGCGATGGACAAGGTCGGCAAGGAAGGCGTCATCACCGTCGAGGAGAGCAACACCTTCGGCCTGGAGCTGGAGCTCACCGAGGGCATGCGCTTCGACAAGGGCTACACCTCGCTGTACTTCGCCACCGACCAGGAGCGCCAGGAGGCGGTCCTGGAGGATCCGTACATCCTGCTGTACGGCTCGAAGATCTCGGCCGTCAAGGACCTGCTGCCGCTGCTGGAGAAGGTCATCCAGTCCGGCAAGCCGCTGCTGATCATCGCCGAGGACGTCGAGGGCGAGGCCCTGGCGACCCTGGTGGTCAACAAGATCCGCGGCACCTTCAAGTCGGTCGCGGTCAAGGCCCCGGGCTTCGGCGATCGCCGCAAGGCCATGCTGCAGGACATCGCCATCCTCACCGGTGGCCAGGTCATCAGCGAGGACGTCGGCCTGAAGCTGGAGAACACCGACCTGACCCTGTTGGGCCAGGCTCGCAAGGTCGTCGTCACCAAGGACGAGACCACCATCGTCGACGGTGCCGGCGACGCCGAGCAGATCGCCGGCCGGGTCGCCCAGATCCGTTCCGAGATCGAGAAGAGCGACTCCGACTACGACCGGGAGAAGCTGCAGGAGCGGCTGGCCAAGTTGGCCGGCGGTGTTGCGGTGATCAAGGCCGGGGCGGCCACCGAGGTGGAGCTCAAGGAGCGCAAGCACCGCATCGAGGATGCGGTGCGCAACGCCAAGGCCGCCGTGGAGGAGGGCATCGTCGCCGGTGGCGGCGTGGCCCTGCTGCAGGCCGCGATCAAGGCGTTCAAGGATCTGAAGCTCACGGGCGACGAGGCGACCGGCGCGAACATCGTGCGGGTGGCCGTCGAGGCGCCGCTCAAGCAGATCGCGATCAACGCCGGTCTCGAGGGCGGCGTCGTGGCGGAGAAGGTCAAGGGTCTCGCCGCGGGCGAGGGCCTGGACGCCGCCACCGGCGAGTACAAGGACCTGATCAAGGCCGGCATCATCGACCCGGCCAAGGTCACCCGGTCCGCGCTGCAGAACGCCGCGTCCATCGCCGCGCTGTTCCTGACCACCGAGGCCGTGGTCGCGGACAAGCCGGAGAAGGCCGCGGCCCCGGCCGGCGGCATGCCGGGCGGCGGAGACATGGACTTCTGAGTCCTTCGTTCTGCTGCTTGTTCCGTTCGCGAGGGCGGTCCGCTTCGGTGGGCCGCCCTCGCGGCGTCTGCGGTGGGAGTGGGCTCGGGTCGGGTGCGGTGGGGTCGCTCCGGTGAGGCGGTTGCGCTGGCGGGCTGGTGTGGGGTGGGCTCGCGTGGCTGGTGTGGGGTGGCTCGCGTGGCTGGCGGGCTGGTGTGGGGTGGCTCGCGGGGCTCGGGTGGGGTGGCTGGCGGGCTGGCATGGGGTGGCTGGCGTGGGCGGCTGGGCTGAGGCCGCTGCGCTGACGTGGCTGCGGTGGGCATCTGGGGTCACTGCGGATGTTTGGCTGGTGTGGGGCCGGCCGAGTGAAGGATTGTGGTCGCTGAGCGGGCAGGAGTCTTCACTCGGACGCCTACGCGTCACGTTGCGAGGCGGTGGGGCAGGGTTGACGAGGAGGACCGACAGCGATGGATGCGCGGATGCCCACCGGGCTCGCCCACCTCGCCGACCAGGCGTCCGCGCTGGTTCCGGCGGCCGGGCGGGCGATCCTGGGGATCGTCGGCGCACCCGGCTCCGGTAAGAGCACCTTGGCCGAGCAGTTGCTGGCCGAGCTCCGTCGGCGGCGCGGTGACGGCTGGGCGGCGCATGTTCCGATGGACGGCTTCCACCTTGCCGACGCCCAGCTGCGCCGGCTGGGATCGCTGACCCGCAAGGGCGCCGAGGACACCTTCGACGCCGATGGCTACGCGCACCTGCTGGCCCGGATCAAGGCATTCCCTGACGAGTGGATCTACGTGCCCGGGTTCGAACGCGAGCTGGAGCAACCGTTGGCGGCTGCGCTGGTGGTGCCGCCGACCGCCCGACTGGTCGTCACCGAGGGCAACTACCTGCTGCTGGACTCGCCGGCGTGGCGGCAGGCCCGGTGTGAGTTGGACGAGGTCTGGTTCGTCCGGACCGAACCCGAGTTACGGCGGGAGCGGCTGGTGGAGCGGCACATCCGGTTCGGCAAGACGCCGGCTGCCGCTCGGGACTGGGTGCTCACCGTCGACGAGCCGAACGCGGTGCTCATCGAGCAGGGCGTGACCCGGGCTGACCTGGTCGTCGAGAACGCCGCCGACGGATGGCTGCTCTCCCGGACCTGACCGCACCTGTCGTGCGGGAGTCGGTGCGCGCTCGGCGGTGTCGGTGCTGCGCTGGGCGCCGGCTGCCTAGGCTGGGCGTCGGCTGCCTACGCTGGTGCTGGTGCTGGTGCTGGTGCTGGTGCTGGTGCTGGTGCTGGTGCTGGTG
>CAZCEH010000042.1:2898-20377 GCA_964497705.1 uncultured Actinomycetes bacterium
GCTGGTGCTGGTGCTGGTGCTGGTGCTGGTGCTGGTGCTGGTGCTGGTGCTGGTGGCCTGCCGTGCCGGCCGATGCCGCCGCCGTCTGCCTGCGGAAGATCGGATCCGCGGCGGCGGTCGCGGCCGGCACCACCCGGCTCGGATCGGCCTGGGAGCAGTCGACGGCGATCGTGCGGCAACCGACTGCTTCGCGCCGGGGGTCGGCGGAGCCAATGTTTGCGGAACATAGGGTTCGTGCGGAGCTTTCACTTGTGTGACGCAGTCGGATGTTCCGCGCGACGGTCGGGTGGCGCTGGTGTTTGCGGAGCATCGCGTTGTTGCGGAGCTTCGGCTTGCATAGAGCCGCGCGATGTTCCGCGGGCTGCCGGCTTGGGCTGGGCGCGGGATGACATGTCTGCGGAGCTTCGGGTTTCCGTAGAGCCGGATGTTCCGCGGGCTGCGTGCTTCGCTGGGCCTCGTGCCTGGAATGGCCGTCTGCCTGCGGACGATCGGATCGTGCGGCAGCCGACTGCTTCGCGCCGAGGGTCGGCGGAGCCAGTGTTTGCGGAACATAGGGTTCGTGCGGAGCTTTCACTTGTGTGACGCAGTCGGATGTTCCGCGCGACGGTCGGGTGGCGCTGGTGTTTGCGGAGCATCGCGTTGTTGCGGAGCTTCGGCTTGCATAGAGCCGCGCGATGTTCCGCGGGCTGCCGGCTTGGGCTGGGCGCGGGATGACATGTCTGCGGAGCTTCGGGTTTCCGTAGAGCCGGATGTTCCGCGGGCTGCGTGCTTCGCTGGGCCTCATGCCTGGAATGGCCGTCTGCGGAGCGTCAGTCGTGTGAGGCGGGGACGGTGTCCGCGGGCTGCCGGCTTTGGCTGAGCTGGGGCGTGGGCTGACAGGCCCGCGGAACTTTCGGTCGTGTGAGGCAGCCGGGATGCGGTCGAATATTCCGCGGACTGCCCTATCCAACGGTCGACCCGCGCTGGCGACTCCCGCGCCGGCTGTCCCCGCGGCCGACCCGCGCTGGCTGTCCCCGCGGCCGACCCGGCGCCGTGGACTCCCGCGCTGGCCGAACCCGCGGCCGACCCGCGCTGGCCGAACCCGCGGCCGACGCCGACCCACGCTGGCCGAACCTACGCCAGTGGACCCCGCGCTGGCCGTCCCCGCGGCCGACCCGGCGCCGGTGGACCCCCGCGCTGGCCGACCCGCGGCTGAACCCGGCGGCCGACCCCCGCGGCTGAGCCCCAGGGCTGTCACACCCCGGCGGCCGACCCTTCGGCAGACGCGGGCGGATGGTCCGGGAAGGAGCGCGGATCGGCCAGGATGAGAGCGTGAGTGATGCCGACACGACCTCGTCTGCAGTGCCGCCTGGGCCCGGGGCGATCCAACAGGTCGAGCAGCGGGCCCGGTGGCGCCGGGTGCTGGTGATGCTGGCCAAGATCGCCCTGGTCGTCATCGGCGTCTATCTGGCCGTGCAGGCCCTGCGGGCCATCGACTGGGCACAGGTGGGCGACGCGTTGGGCCGGCTGACCTGGTGGGAGATCGGCGTCATCGTGCTCATCGTGGCGGTCCGGCAGACGGTGAACGCGTCCACCCTGCCGATCCTGGTGCCCGGGCTGTCGATGCCGCAGGCGCTGTCCACCGCGCTGTCCGGCACGCTCATCCAGACGTTCACCCCGCCGCCCGCGGACACCGTGCTGCGGCTGTCCATGCTCAAGTCCTACGGCGTGGAGACCACCCGCGGCGCCGCCGCGCTGGTGCTGGACACCATCGTCTTCTACCTGGCCCGGTTCGTCGCACCGGTGGTCGGCCTGCTGCTCACCCTGCTGGTGCTCCCGTTGGAGGGCATTCAGGTGTGGATGGCGGTGGGCGGGCTGGTCGCGGCCGCGCTGCTGGTCTGGGCGATGATCCTGATCTCGAAGGGGGAGAAGGCCGCCGGCAACGTCGGCCGGGTCGCCGCCCGGATCGTCAAGCGGCTGCGGCCCACCGTCGACCCGGATGCCTGGGCCGCCGCGGTGGTGCGCTTCCAGAAGGAGTCGTCGTCGGGAATGGTGGCCCGGATGGCCCGGGCGACGCCGACGATGCTCGGGTTCATCGTCGTCGATGCGTTCGTGGTGGTCATCTGCCTGCGGTTCGTCGGCATCCCTGGCGCGGACATCGGCTACCTGGCCGTGCTGGCCGCCATGCTCACCCTCTACCCGCTGACCCTCTTCCCGTTCGCCGGGCTGGGCGTGCTGGACGCCAGCCTGATCGTGCTGATCAACGCGGAGGGCGTCGCGGACGGCCCCGACCTCGTCGCCGCCCTGGTCATCTGGCGCGCCGCCACCCTGCTGCTGCCGCTGCTCCCGGGCCTGGTCACGCTGGGCTGGTGGCGCCGCCGCCAGAGCGCCGCGGTGCAGCCGCTCGACTGACCGGCCCGGCCGACCCGGTCAGGCCGACCCGGTCAAGCCACCGACATGCGCGCGGTCATGGTGTGCCGGGCGCCCGGTTCCAGCGTCACTGCGTCCGCCTTCACGTTCGCGGTCTCGACGCACAGCATGCCGGTCCACTCGTCGTCGCCGAAGTCGGACATCGAAGCCGATTTGGCCACCCACGGATTCCATACGACGGCGCTACCCGATCCGTCCCGGCCGACCGTGACGCCGCGGGCGCCGTCCCGGATCACCGCGGTGGCGTTGGTGCCCTGGTAGGTGCGGTCGGTCTCGCCGGCGAAGGTGACGGGGCCGTCCTGCACATGCGGGCCGAGCTCCTCGCCGGGCACGGTGTTCAGGTAGCGCGCCCCGTCGAGGCCCTCGACCCGCACCTGCCGGATGTCGCCGACCCCGAAGTAGGTGTGCAGCGCCTCTTCGAAGGTGAACGGTCGGTCGCCGGTGTTGGTCACGGTCAGGGTCAGGACCAGTTCGTCCGCGCCGAACCGAACACGGTAGTCGGCGACGAACGGATGCGGCCACAGCGCCCGGGTCCCGGTGGTGTCCGACAGGGCCAGGACCAACTCCGCCCCCGACGCGTCCGCGACGGCGTCGACCAGGTCCCACCCGGTGATCCGGGCGAAGCCGTGCGCCGGGCTGCGGCTGTCGTCGAGGCCGCCGGCGAACCAGGGGAAGCAGATCGGTACCCCGCCGCGGATCGCCTTGTCGGGCCGGAACACGGCGTCCCGGCTGACCCAGAGCACCTCGGCGCCGCGCGGCCGCCAGGACGTGACGTGCGCGCCGTGCAAATACACCTCGCCGGCGCAGTCCGGTAGGTCGACGTGCACGGCTGTCAGACCGCCGCGAGCCGGGCCGATCCGGACGCCGTCCGGAAGGGGGTCGGAAAGCGAGGATTTCGGGGTGGCCGCCGTCATGCCCGGAGGTTACCGTCCGGCGCCGAGCGCCCGCAGGATCACGGCTTCGGCATGATGAGCCAGGCCAGCAGGTAGGCGATCACGCCGCCGCCGAACAGCAGCGCCAGCACGACGGTGATCACCCGCACCAGGGTGGGATCGATGCCGAAGTAGGCGGCGATGCCGCCGCACACCCCACCGATCATCTTGTCGGTGTCGGACAGGGTCAGGCGGCGATAGGGGCGTTCCGGTGTGGTCATGGTTCGAGTCTGCGGTCCGGGGGTAACTGGCGGGTCCGGGAACACCCCTGACCCGCACCTGAACCCTCCCCGACCTGCATCAGGGCCCGGTCGGCCGCCGCCGGATCTGCTGGGCCGCTGCTCCAAGATCCACGAAACCGGACAGAACAGCGCCGGACGTGGGTGTGTGAACGGTGGACCGGGCCCGCAAGGGGACCGTTCTCTCAGGTGAACCGCCTCGGTATCCGGCCGGGTGCGCTGCGCAGGGATCAGTCGAACTCTCTGGTGACCGAAATGCCCGAGTCGCCCATGCCTGTCGGCCTGGATCTCGTCCCGCGCTGATCCAACACCCACTTCCAGCGCCGTTTTGTCCGGTTTGCTGAACGTTGGATCAGCGCGGCTCCCCGCGGTGGCCCGGCAGTGACGAAGCGATCATGGCCGCCAAAGAAAAGCGGCATAACGGACATATCCACGCACTGCGGTTCGGTCAGCGCGGGACGGGATCCGGCCCGACCAAGACGGACCGCCCGCCGGCACGGACCGCCCGCCGGCACGGACCGCCCGCAGCACGGACCGCCCGAAGTACCGACCACCTGCAGCACGAACCGCCTTCAGCACAGACTGCCCGCAGCGCCACCGCGAGGCGGTCAGGGCGTGTAGTCGTCGATACCCGGGGCGGACTCGAGCCAGGCCAGCGACCGCAGGCCGGCCGGGGCCGATGCGTCGGCCACCGAGATCGACGACACCCGGGTCGCCGGCAGGCCGGACCGCACCACCAGGCCCGGGTCGCCGGCCCCGAACAACGAGGTCGCGGTCGCCGGCCCGACCGTCGACGTCGCCTGCCGGATCCCGTCCCGGGTCAGCGTGAGGTCGTCGCAGGCCTGCTGGATGAGCCGCCCCCAGGTCGCGCCGACCGCGTAGCCGTCGACCGTCCGTGGGCCGATGTCGCCGTCACCGGCGGCCGCGGCCATCGAGGCCACCGCGACCACCGCCGGGTAGGCCGAGCCGTACGCGGGCGCCGGGGTGGCGACGTAGAGCCGGCCGTCGGCGGCCTGCACCGTCGGCGCGCTCCAGGTCTGCGGGTCGAACCCGTCCGGCAGGGTGAGTACCGCGACGTCCGGCGGCGTCGCGGCCACCACGGAGCCGACAGTCGGCGCATCGGCCAGCGCCAACACCACGCCGTCACCACCCCAGGCGGCCGGGTCGGTGCCGGCATTCCGCACGTCCAGCGACACCCCGTTGACCTGCGCCCACCAGCGGGCGCCGCGCAGGGCGTCCTCGGCGGCCGCGGAGCCGTCGCTGAGCACGCCCACGGTCTGGCCTGGGGCCAGCGTGCCGTCCTGCCGCAGGTGGTCCAGGCCGTTGATGGCCAGGATGTCGGCGGTCGCCCCGGCGACCAGCGGGCCCGACGGCCCCAGTTGCGCCGACGTGCCCGTCGGTGTCACCGCCGGGATCTGGTCCGCGGCGATCGAGGTACCGAGGGTGGCGCCCACGTCCGCGGCCGACAGGGTCAGCAGGCCGAGCACCGAGGCGCCAACGGATCGGTAGGCGGCGGACGGGTCGGCGGGGACCCCGTCCGCCCCGTTGGCCAGCACCGTGATGGTGCGCCCGCACAGCCCGCCGCCGGTATTCACCGATCGTTGCCAGAGCCGGACACCCTCGGTGAAGCCGCGGTCCCCGGCCGGGTCCGCGAGCACCGCCAGGGTGATGTCGGTGTCGGTCACCCCGGGCCCGGTGAGGAGACCGTCCGGGGTCACCGGAGTGATCGACACGGACGTGACCGCCGTCGCCGCCGCGCCGCTGCGCAGGTTGGCCGTGCCGGCCGGCGTCAGGGCGGGCCGGTCCAGGATCGACGTGCAACCGGCGAGCAGCAGCGCCAGCAGCGTTGCCGGCAGTGCCAGCAGGACCGGCCACCGGCGCCGCCGGTCGCGGTCACTGTCACTGCCGCCGTCGCGGTCGCACTCGCAGTCACCGTCGCGGTCACCGTCGAGGGGGCGGCCGTTCACCGGCCCAGCCTTGCACGCTGTTCGGCGTCCGACCCGGCTGGTCGATCCGTCTCCACGAGAACGTCCCGAGAACGTCTTGGGAACGTCCTGGGAAACGTCCCGGATGATGCGGACGGGAACATCCGGTCGGGTGGGTCGGCGGCCGCACCGATGACCGTCCTGTTACCGGAAGTGATCAGGCGGTCCCGCCCCGAGTCGCAGGGCCCACCATTTGGCATCGCGTTCTCGTCGAAACGCGACATCCGGGCCGGAAGGTCGTCGTAGTGGTGGCGGTCGGTGATGACGTAAACCCATTCGGATGGCATCATGTGACCGGTAGCGTCGCCGCTCGCACGATCGTCGGGGGACTCGGGAAACGCGGGCGTGGCGAGGGGGATCGAGGAGGCTGGTGGTGGGTCGTCGGCCGCGCCCACCTCGCCGGCTCGTGCCGGCCGGTCGCCGGCGTCCGCTGCGCATCGCCGTGGCCGCGGTGTGTTCGCTGGTCATGATCGCCGGAGTGGTCATCATCTGGCAGCGCCCGGGATTCGCCCAGGTTCCCCCCCAGCCGGTGGACTCGTCGGTGTGGGTGATGAACGACAGCCGGCTGTTGGTCGGGCGGGTGAACACCGGGATCGGCGAGCTGGATTCGGCCGCCCAGTTGCGCGGCGTCTCCCAGGTGCTGCAGGACCCGGCCGGCGAACCGGCCGATCCGGTGTTCGTGGTCGATCCGGACAAGCACGAACTGCAGGTGCTGGACACGGCGACGGTGACCTTCGGTGCCCGGGTGGCGATTCCGGACGACCCCGTGCTGGGCCTGCGCTCGGGCACGGTCGCGGTGGCCGACCGGGCCGACGGGCGGCTGTGGGTGGGTCGGGCCGGCGACCTGTCCGCGGTGGACGCGCGCGCCGCGCAGCCGGTGGCCACCGTCGGCCCGCTGCCCGTCGTCGCGGTGACGGTCGGCGGCGCCGTGCTGGCCACCCGGCCCGGATCGGCGGAGATCGTGACCGTCACACCCGGCGCGGAGCCGTCGACGGTGCCCCTGGTGGACGGCCCGCTGTCGCTCGGCAACCCGGTCACGGGTGCCCCCGCGTCCGGCCGGACCGGCGACATCCAGCTGACCGCGGTCGGCGAGACACCGGTGGTGCTGGACCGAGCCGATTCCGCGCTGCGGGTGGACGGTCGCCGGATCCCGCTGCCGGCCCTGCCCGACGCGGTGCTCCAGGACCCCGGTCCGGTGGCCGCCGAGGTGCTGGTCGCGTCCTCGGCGGGTCTGCTGGCGGTCGACCTGACCGACGGGTCGGTGCGCACGGTCGTCACGGTGGCGGGCAGCCCGGTTCCACCGGTGGTGGTCGGCGGCTGCCGCTACGCCGCCTGGGTCGACAACCGGTCCGCGCAGCCGGTGGTCACCGGGCTCGCGGACTGCGGTACCGGGCCGGTCGACCCGGTGACGCTGACCGGGGCCGGGCCGACGCCCGCGCTCACCCTGCGGGCGCGCGGTCCGGCGGTGGTGCTGACCGACAGCTCGACGGGCCGATCGTGGATCGCCGACGACGGCTTCCGGCCGGTCGACAACTGGTCCGACGTGGTCCCCCCGGACGGCCCGGTGGACGACTCGGTCACCACCCTCGAGCCGACCCCCTCGGACGACCTGCCCCGGTTGCCGCCGGACTGCACCGCGGCGCCGATCGGCGAGCCCCGCGCGGTGGACGACGAGTTCGGCGTCCGGGCCGGTCGGGCGACGGTGCTGCGGGTGCTGGACAACGACCCCACCGTCGACTGCACCAGTGTGGTGATCGATTCGGTGACACCGTTGCCGGCGGACGTCGGCACGGTCGCGGTGGTCGGCAACGGCATCGCGCTGCAGGTCACCATCACCTCGTCGGCCGGCTCCGTGCCACCGATCGAGTACCAGGTGAGCAACGGGCGGGGGGCCACGGCCACCGCCCGAGTGGCGATCTCGGTGGTTCCCGGCGGGGTGACCGCGCCGCCGGAGCGGGTGCGACGGTCCGCCGCCGCCACCGAAGTCAACGGGACCGTGTCGTACAACGTGCTGGACGACATGGTCTCACCGACCGGTGACGATCTGTACCTGGTGTCCGCCGCCACCGACGGCGCGGACGCCGTCTCCTTCCGACCGGACGGCACCATCACCTACCGGAACACCGGCGCCGGCGCCGGCACCGATGTCCAGGTGGAGTTCGTGGTCTCCGACGGGGCCGAGCAGGCTGCCGGCACGCTGACCGTGTCGGTCGGGCAGCCGGGGTCGAGCGTGCCGGTGGTCTATCCGGCCTACGGCCGGACCGTGGTCGGCGCGCCGGCCGTCGTCGATCTGCGGCGCAGCGTGCTCAGCGGATCGTCCGAGCCGGTGAGCATCAGTGCCGTCCAGCCGGAGCCGGGCAGCGAGTCCGCCGGTGTGCAGGTCGACGAGCGCACCGGTTCGGTGTCGGTGACCGCGGCCGACCCGGGCAACTACTACTTCACGTTCGAGGCCGCGGCGGGCGGGCGGGGGACCACCGGGGTGCTGCGGGTCGACGTCGCCGCCGCGGGCGACGCGAGCCGGGCGGCCGTGCCGATGTTGGACGTCGCCTACCTCCCGACCGGCGGGGAAACCGTGATCGACCCCCTCGCCAACGACAGCGACCCGGACGGTCAGGGACTGGCCGTGCAGGACGTGCAGGAGACGACCGGGACGTCGGTCACCGCGGCCGTGGTCGACCTGCACCTGGTCCGGATCGGCGCCGCCCGGGTGCTTCCGGAACCGGTCGAGCTGACCTACACGGTCTTCGACGGATCCGGCACGCCCAGCGGACGGATCCGGGTGATCCCCGTCCCGGTGCCCCGCGCGGCGCCGCCGCCGCTGACCGCACCGGCGCAGGCGACGGTGCGCGCCGGTGACGCGGTGACGATCCCGATCACCCGGTTCACCACCAGTCAGGACGGCGCTCCGGTCACCGTCAAGGTCGATCAGGCCCAGGTCGCCGAACTGCCGGGTCGGGTTCTCGTCACCGGCGACGCGATCCGCTATCTGGCGCCGGCGGATGCCGCGCCCGGGCAGGTCAGTTTCGGCTACACGGCGTCATCGGGTTCGGCCACCGCTTTGCAACCGGCGCAGGCCGCCGGCACCGTGACGATCACCGTGACCGCCGCGGACGCCACCAGGAACCGGTCGCCCGGCGCACCGCCGGCGGTGGTCGCCCGGGTGTTCGCGGGAAGCGCGATCAGCGTGTCGGTCCCGCTGGCCGGGGTCGACCCGGACGGCGACTGGGTCACCCTGCAGTCCATCGAGCAACCTGAGGCGCCGCTCGGCGAGATCAAGGTGACCGGCGCGGACACCCTGTCCTACACCGCCTTCGGTGCGCCGGGCGTCGACCGGATCCGATACCTGGCCGCGGACCCGGGCGGCGCCACGGTCACCGGCGAGGTGACGGTGCTGGTGGTGACGCCGAGCGACGCGGCCCGACCACCGGTCGCGCCGGACCTGTCCGTCTCGGTGCGGCCCGGCGCGAGCATCCGGATCGACCCGATGGCGTCCGTGGTCGACCCCGGCGGGCAGCAGGTCCGGCTGGCCGACCCGGCGTTCACCGCGTCCGAGGGGCTGCAGGTGCAGGTGGAGGAGCAGGCCCTGATCCTCACCGCGCCACCGGAGCCGACCGTCGGCACGCTGCGGTACGACGTCGTCAACACCAAGGGGCTGGCGGCCTCCGGCTCGGTGCGGGTCACCGTGTCGCCGGACGCGCCGATGCCCGACCCGGTCGCCGAGGACGTCTTCGTGCAGCCCAGCGACCTGACCGCGGACACCGACACGGTCGACGTCGACCTGCGGTCCTCGGTCACCAACCGCAGCGGTCGGTCTGCCGACCTGAGCGTGGCGGTCGACCAGCTGTCGGCGAGCCAGGCGACCCTGGTCGATCCGCGCACGATCCGGGTCACCGTGTCGTCGGTGCGGCAGATCATCGCCTACCGGGTGACCGATGCCAACGGCGGGCAGGCGGGCGCGTTCATCGTCGTGCCGCCGCGGTCACAGCTGTACGGGCCGCAGCTGCGGTCCGGGGTCGGGCCGATCCAGCTCGACGCCGGTCGCAGCGTGGACGTGACGATCGGCGACTACGTGACCGTCGGCGGCGCCGGGCAGGACTCGGTGACGATCGCGACCGACCCGCCGCCGCGCGCCACCCAGGGCACCGCCGTGCGCACCTCGGCGACCACGCTGACGCTGTCCGCGCCGTCGAGCGCGGGCGGCCCGGCCGCCGTGTACGTGCCGATCGCGACCGGTACCGGCGCACCGGTGGTGCTGAGCATCCCGGTCCAGGTCCAGCCGCGGCTGGTACCGCCGCCCAAGCTGGACTCCACCCAGCTGCAGATCGAGGCCGGCACCTCGACCACGCTGGACCTGGCCGCGCTGACCACGACCTTCGACGATCGGCAGCAGGCGTCGATCAGCTTCGGGGTCGGTGCCGGGTCCTCCGGCGTGCAAGCCCAGCTGCAGGGCAGCACGGTGACCGTCACTGCCGCCGCGGACGTGCCGCGCGGCACGTCGCTGGACCTGCCGATCGACGTGACCGACGGGGACGGCAAGACCGGCCGGGGCACGCTGACGGTGACCGTCACCGGCTCCACCAAGCCGCTGCCCACGGTGGTGGACCAGCAGGTCGGGCAGGGCCGCGGCGGCGTCGAGGTCGCGGTGGACATGCTCACCGGCAGCTTCGACCCGGTCGGTCTCGGCCTGACCGTCAGCGGGGTCCGCGTCCTCGACGGCGCGGCGGGCATCGCCGCCGGTCCGACCGTCGACGGCCGGACCGTCCGGCTCACCCCGGCGCCCGGTTTCGTCGGCCAGATCACGCTCGCCGTCGACGTCCAGGACGGCACCAAGGATCCGGAACGGCAGGTCACCGCCGGGCTGACCGTGCAGATCCAGGACCGCCCGTCGGCGCCGGGCGTGCCCGCCGCCGTTCCCGGCACGGTCACCGCGCGCAGCGTGCAGCTGCAGTGGGAACCCGCCGACGCCAACGGCGCCCCCGTGCAGACCTACACGGTGACCGGCAGCGGCATCCGGCAGGACTGCCCGGGCGCGGACAACTCCTGCGTGATCGGCGGTCTCACCCCCGGACAGGCATACGTCTTCGTGGTGACCGCGACGAACTCGGTCGGCGAGTCCGCGCCGTCCGCGCCGTCCGCGGTGATCGTCCCCGACGTCACGCCCTCCGTGCCCGCCGCGCCCACCTCGCAGTACGTCGCCAGGGGCCAGATCTCGGTCAGCTGGTCGGTGCCTGCCGGCGACTTCACCCCGGTGTCGGTCATGTCCCTGCAGGTCCTGCGCGGCGACGAGGTCGTCCAGGTGCTCGACGGCGCGACCAGCCCGACCGTGCTGACCGGGCTGGACTCGTCGGGCAGCTACCGGTTCCAGGTGCGCGCCGCCAACCAGGAGGGATTCTCCGGCTGGTCGGCGCCCAGCGACGCGGTGGTGCCCTCCGGCGTGCCGTCCGCGCCGAGCGGGTTGTCCGCCCAGTTCGTCTACGACGGCGGGCGTCGCGGCATCCAGGTGACCTGGGGACCCCCGGCCGACGACGGTGGGGAACCCGTGCAGGCCTACCGGCTGCTGGTCGGCAACGGCGAGGTCGCCTCCGGCGGGGCCGACTGGCTCTCCGCGTTCGTCCCGGTCGACGGCAACGACCCGGCGGCGGTGTCGGTGATCGCCCGCAACGCCCGGGGCGACGGCCCGCCCGCCGGCCCGGCGACCGTCGCCCCGTTCGGCCGCCCGTCCCAGGTCGCTGGTGTGCGGGTGACGCCGGGCGACTCCTCGTTGACGGTCGCCTGGGATGCCGCGGAGGCACCGGGCCGGTCGGTGGCCGACTACCAGTACCGGCTGGGCGGCGGCGCCTGGGTGAGCGCGGGCCCGGCCACGTCCACCACCGTCGGCTCGCTGGCCAACGGCACCGACTACACCGTCGAGGTGCGGGCGTGCAACGGTGAGACCGGGTACCCGGAGGACGTCCGGTGCGGGCCGGCCAGCGCCCCGCCCGTCACCGGGCGGCCGTTCGGCGGACTCGCCGACCCCAAGGTCACCGTGGCGCCCACCGACCGGTGGGCCAGCACGGTCGCCGCGACCTGGACGTTCCCCGGCGGCAACGGCCGCGAGGTGACGTCGCAGACGGTGACGATCAGCGGTTCCGTGTCGGAGACCCAGTCGCCGACCGGCCTGACCGGGTCCTTGACCAGGGACATCGGATTCGGCCACACGGTCACCGTGACGGCGCGGTACTGCGTGGGTTCGGGGGCCGGGCAGGAGTGCCGGGAAGCGGCCGCCACGACGTCCACCGCGACGGTGTTCAGCGTCGCCACCCAGGCTCTGCAGCCGCTGGCCGGCACCTGCGCGGTGCCCACGCCCTACGAGGGTGAATGGCGGACCGAGAACACCTGTGCGCCCGGCACCTGGGTGGTGGCGCCGAGCCCGGCCGACCTGCTCTGCGTGCAGACCGGTTTGTCCTATCCCGAGCTCCCTGCCGGCAATCCGGCGCCCCCTCCGTACAAGATGGTGAATCAGTGGTATCTGGGCAAAGATCACAATTGGTACCGGAAGCCGGTGTTGGCCAGCCCCGACCCCAAGATCCCGACATGCTAGAAGGGCCGTCCGTGCAGGCACTCGAGGGCTCCGGCCCGGCCGTCCTGGAGGCCGCCGACGCCGCCCAGTTCGCCGGCCTGTTCGACGCGGTCGTGCACGCGATCGGCGAGGCGCTGGTGGGCAAGCCGGACGCGATCCGGCTGGCGCTGATCTGCCTGCTGTCCGAGGGCCACCTGCTGCTCGAGGACGTGCCGGGGACCGGCAAGACCACCCTGGCCAAGTCGCTCGCCGCGGTCATCCACGGCAGCACCTCGCGCATCCAGTTCACCCCCGACCTGCTGCCGTCGGACGTCACCGGCGTCACCATCTACGACCAGGCGGTCGGTGCGTTCGAGTTCCACCCGGGTCCGGTTTTCGCCTCCATCGTGCTGGCCGACGAGATCAACCGGGCGTCGCCGAAGACCCAGTCCGCGCTGCTGGAGGTGATGGAGGAGTCCGCGGTGACGGTCGACGGGGTGACCCGGCCGGTCGGCTCGCCGTTCATGGTGATCGGCACGCAGAACCCGATCGAGCAGGCCGGCACCTACCGGTTGCCCGAGGCGCAGCTGGACCGGTTCCTGATCCGCACGTCGGTCGGTCACCCGGACACCGATGCGGCGTTGGCCATCCTGGCCGCGGTCGGCACCCGGGCCGGCCGGCCGACGGTTCAGCCGATGCTGACACCGGCCGCCGTCGGTGACCTGATCGACCAGGCGTCCCGGGTCTATGTGGACGCCTCGATCCTGCGGTACATCACGCAGATCGTGGAGGGCACGCGGACCGCCGACGGGGTCACCCTCGGGGTGTCCCAGCGGGGGGCCATCGCGTTGCTGCGCACCGCCAGGACCCTGGCCGCGTCCCGCAGCCGGCACTTCGTGGTGCCCGACGACGTCAAGACGCTCGCCGAACCGGCCCTCGCGCACCGGATCTCGATCGACCCGGAGGCCGAGTACGGCGGGTTGACGGCGGCCGACGTGGTGCGCGGCGTGCTGCGCACGGTGCCGCCGCCGCGGGGGGCGGCGTGAGTCAGGCAGGGCCCCTCCCCGGGGAAGATCCGGTCGTCACGGACGACCGGACCTTCCCCGCGGAGGAGGCGCCCGATGCTGGTGCGCCCGACTCGGGCGCGAGTGCGGGTGCGGGTTCGGGTGCTGGCTCGGGTTCCGACGCCGCGCGGCGCCTGCACGCGGCCTGGCGGACGGTCACCCCTCGGGGTCGGGCTACCGCCGCGGTGGCCCTGGGCGCGGCCGGGCTCGGCTGGGCGACCGGTTGGCGGGAGTGGTCCGGGCTGGCCGCGGGTCTGGCCGTGGTGCTGCTGATCGCGGTGGCGATGGCGCTCGGCCGATCCCCGGCGGCCATCGAGGTCAACCTGGCGCGGACCCGGTTCGTGGTCGGCGACCCGGCGGCGGCGACGATCGGTGTGCGCAACGTGTCCACCCGGCGGATGCTGCCGCTGCGCCTGGAACTGGATGTCGACGGTCGGCCCGCGCAGGTGCGGGTGCCGTCCCTGCCCGGCGGCGCGGCCCATTCGGTGGTCGTCCCGCTGCCCACCCACCGGCGGACGGTGATCGAGCTCGGACCCGCCCGGGCGGTGCGCGGCGACGTGTTCGGCCTGATCCGCCGGGTCGTCCAGTGGCCGGTGCACGAGCGGGTGTTCGTGCATCCGCGGACCGTCCGGCTGCCCGATCCGCTGCCGGGGTTCACCCGCGACCTGGAGGGCGAGGAGTCGACGATCCGGACCGCCAGCGACCTGTCGTTCCACACCCTGCGCGAGTACGTGCCGGGCGACGACCGGCGCCTGATCCACTGGAAGTCGACGGCCCGCAGCGGAACCCTGCAGGTGCGGGAGTTCCTGCAGACCCACCGCTCGCTGGTCGCGGTGGTGCTGGCCGGGAATCCGGACGACTACCGACCCGATCCGGGCACCGTCGACGAGCGGACGGCCGGCGGCCGCGGTGACCCGGACCCGGCCCTGACCGGGACGTCCGAGGAGTTCGAGATCGCGGTCAGCTGCGCGGCATCGATCGTGGCCGAACTGGTCCGGCGCCGCCGGGACGTGGTGGTCGATGCCGCCGGGTCGGCGATCCGCGCGGCGACCGCCGAGAGGATCCTCGACCAGTTCAGCCCGGTGCGAACCAGGTCGGGTACGCCGGACCTGCTGGCGATGACCCGGCAGGCGGCGCGGCGGCATCCGCGAGCCTCGCTGATGGTGCTGGTGTTCGGCTCGACCGTGCAGCCCGCACGGCTGCGGGCGGCCGTGCGGCTCGCCCCGCCGGGCGCGACGGTGTTCGCCGTCCGGGCCCGGGTGCCCGAGTCGCCGCATCCGGCCGTGCTGGGCCGGTTGGCCGCGGCGGCGGTCGTCACGGTCGAGGACGTGGCGCAACTGCCGCTGGCCCTGCGTGGGGTGGCGGCATGAGTGAGCGTCAGCGAGCGAATCATCGGCACAGGTGCCGGCGCTCGGTCGGGTGCCGGAGCGTGCGAGGCGCCCGGGCGGGGGCGGCGGCATGAGTCTGGTTGGCCCTGCGGCCTGCAGGTCCGTGTCGCCGTGGCGTCGGGCCGCTGACGTGGGTCCGCGCGGCCGAGGTGATCGAGTGCCGGGGGTGTCCGGGTGAGCGGACGCGTCCGCGGGCCGCGGCGCAGCCGCAGCATCGCGACCTCGCACCGGTGGTGGCGGGCGGCCGACCTGGCCGTGCTCGCCGGGCTGATCGTCGTCGGGTCCCTGCTGCTGATTCCGGCCTACGGATCGGCGGCACCGACGGTGGCGGCCGCGGTCGGCGCGGCGGTGCCCGCCGTCGTGCTCGGGATCCTGGCGACCTGGTCCCTGCCGCGCTGGCCGGCCGCGCTGATCATCCCGATCGGCGTGATCGTGCTCGGTGCTCTCGTCGTGGCGCCGCAGCGCCGGATGCTCGTGGTCCTGCCGTCCCCGGAGGCGGTGAGCCAGGTCCTGCACGGGTCGGTGGACGGCTGGCGTGAGCTGTTGACCGTCGCCCCGCCGACCGGCGCGACGGGTGGGCTGCTGGTACCCCCGCTGCTGATCGGCGCGGTCGGCGCGACGGTCGGCGGGCTGCTGTTGGCCACCCGTCGGCCGGCCCTCGCGCTGACCGGCCCGGGCGCCGCGGCCGTGGCGTTCGCGCTGTTCGCCGACGTCACGGCGGAGCCGAGACTGGTGATCGCGGTGGCCGCGACGCTGCTGGTGGCCGGCCTGGGCTGGGTGGTGTGGATCGGCGGGCGGGTCGCCCGGCGCGCGGAGCGGGCGGTGGCCGCCCAGCTCGCCCGGGATCGGATGGCCGGTGCCGACGCGGCGCTCGGCGCGCGGCGGTTGATGGTCTCCGGCGCGATCTTGGCCGCGGCCGCGGTGGTGGCCGGCGCGGTGGCCGCGGACGCGTCGACGTCACGTGCGACGTTGCGTGCGGTGGTGCAGGCGCCGGTCGACCCGACCACGTTCGACAGCCCGCTGGCTTTGTTCCGCAGCTACACCAAGGATCACGCGGACGATGTCCAGCTCGTCGTGCAGGGTCTGCCCACTGGTGCCCGGCTGCGGTTGGCCGCCCTCGACGACTACGACGGCCGGCAGTTCCGGCTCAGCGATGCCGAGGGTCCGTTCGTGCGGATCGGGCCGCAGCGGCCGGTGCCGGCGAACAGCGCGCCGGTCCAGCTCACCGTGCGGACCCAGGAGTATTCCGGACCGTTCCTGCCCTTGCCCGGCCCGATCGTCGGCCTGGACTTCCAGGGGGCGCGGGCCGACGAGTTGACCGCCGACCTGCGCTATTCCGGGGCCGCGACGACCGGGCTGCTGCCCGGCGGATGGCGGCCCGGCGACAGCTACCGGGTGGTCGCCGGTGTGCCGGCCCAGCCGACCGCGGCGCAGTTGGCCGCGACCCGGCCGCAGTCGGTGCCGATGCCGGCCGGCGTCGCGCTGCCGGACCTGCTGCGGTCGGCGACCGATCGCTACATCGCCGGTGCCAGCACCCCGGCGGCACAGGTCGAGGCGATCCGCGCCGGGCTGGCCGCCGACGGCTTCTTCAGCCACGGCGGGCCGGGGGAGGAGCGTTCGCCCGCCGGGCACGGCCTGGACCGGCTGGTGGGCATGGTCGGCAGCGGGCCGATGGTCGGCGACCAGGAGCAGTACGCCGCGCTGATGGCGTTGCTGGTGCGGTCGATCGGCATCCCAGCGCGGGTGGTGGTCGGATTCGCCCCGTCCGGTTCCACCGAGGGCGAGGTGGACCTGCGCGGGCGGGACATCACGGCGTGGGTGGAGGTGCCGTTCGAAGGTTTCGGCTGGGTGGCCTTCGACCCGACCCCGTCGCCGGACAAGCCGGTGACGGACACTCAGGAGCGGGCCCAGACCGAACGCCGCGAGGTGGCGGTCGAGGTGCCGCCCGCCCTGCCGCAGGTGCAGCCGGACACGGTGGATACGGACTCGGCCGACCAGCATCCGCAGGACACGCTGCCTCCGGCGCCGGCCGCCGCGGACACCTTCATGCCGGTGCTGCTGCTGGCCATGTTCGGCTGGACGCTGTTGGTGCTGGCCGTGTTCGCGGCGCCGATCGTGGCGATCCTGGTGATCAAGGAGCACCGGCGCCGGCGGCGACGCTCCGCGGTCCGGGCCGCCGACCGGATCACCGGCGGATGGCAGGAGCTGGTGGACACCGCCGTCGACGCCGGCTATCGGCCGGCCGCCTGGCAGACCCGCTCGGAGCTGGCGCGGGGACTGGCGGGCGCCGGAGTGTTGCAGGTGGACTGGCTGGCGCCGGCGGCCGACGCGGCCCAGTTCTCGCCGACCCCGGTGGACGACGAGCGGGCTCGCCGGTACTGGCGCGAGGTGGACGACCGCAGCGCCGAGCTGCTCGGCGGGTTGGGCTTCTGGCGGCGCTGGCGGACCAAGCTGTCACTCGCGTCGCTGCGTCGGCGGGACGGGTAGCCGTACCGGCGCCGCGCCGCTGCGGCCACGCCGGCCGCGGGCAGCGGCCGGATCCTCCGCAGCCAGGTGGTCCCGAGCACTCCGGTGGTCCCGAGCACCCCGGTGGTCCCGAGCACCCCGGTGGTCCCGAGCACTCCGGTGATCCCGAGCACTCCGGTGGGCCCGCCCGACACCCGTGGAACATCCAGCCGTCGGTCACTGGCGCTGGGCCACGCTTTCGCTGGCCACCGAGCTTTCCTGGCCGCGGCTGCCTTCGCCTGCGCCGGGCCGAGGTTCGCTGATGCGCCGGGCCCAGCTTCGCTGCGCGCCGGGCCGAGGTTCGCTGACCATCTCCGCGTTCCGGCGCCGGGTTTGTCTGTTTGGGCGCGGGTTTGATCAGCGCGCCGGGCCTCAGCGTGCCGGCGCGCACCAACCCAGGCTCAGTGCTTGACGACAGA
>CAZCEH010000042.1:20477-42902 GCA_964497705.1 uncultured Actinomycetes bacterium
GCCGGGCCTCAGCGTGCCGGCGCGCACCAACCCAGGCTCAGTGCTTGACGACAGAGATCATGTCTCGCAGCCCAGCGGTGGGCAGGTAGGCGCGAGTGATCGCGATCCCGATCCGCGGCAGGTCGGCCTCGTCCCGGTAGGCCATGTACATGGGGCTGAACCGGGGCTGGAACTTTCCCTTGAACGCGTGCAGCGAGCGGAACCCGTAGACCGGTTCCAGCTGCTCACCCAGGGTGTCCAGGAACTTCTCCACCGCCGATTCGCCGCCCGCGTCGGTCGCGGACCGGGCCAACGGAGCGCCGGACAGGGACACGAACTCGGCGCCGTCCTTCTTGAACCACTGGCAGGACGAAGCGATCAGGAACTCCATGGTGGCGCGGAAGCCGCCGTCCGCCCGGCGCATCAGGTCCAGCGTCCAGCCGCGGACATGACCCTCCGGCCCGTACACCGGCATCCAGGAGGTCACTCCGTGCAGCTTGCCGTCGGCGCCGACGGCCAGACCGACCTTCACCTCCCGGTCCAACGCCTCCACGACGCCCCCCAGGGTGAAGCCCATTTCGGGGAGTTCCTTGTCGCCGAGCCACTGCTGGGACAGCTCCTCGACCTGCCGCACCATCGACCACGGTTCGTCGGCCAGCGTCACCATCCGGAACGTCACGCCCTCCTTGGGCGCCTTGTTCAGGGCGGTCCGCACGTCCTGCCACTTCTTGCCCCGGAACTCCAGCGTCGGCAGGTCGATCAAATTGTCCTCGGCGACCTGGGCACTGGACCAACCGAGGGCGTCGGTGACCTCGGTGGTCGACCGACCGCAGCTGAAGACGTACGGCACCAGCGCGGCCTTGTCGCACATGGCGATGAAGTCCTCGATGATGCCGGCGGTCGATCCGGGTGGGCCGATCGGATCGCCCAGGGCCACCGCGACTCCCGCGTGTTTGCGGAACGCCAGGTAGCCCTGCCCGTTCGCGGTGATCATGTGCCGGTTCTCCGGCCAGGTGGTCATCCAGGAGATGGTGCCGCCGCCCCAGCGGTGCAACAGCTGCTTGGCAGTGTCGGCGTGCGAGGTGCCGGAGGCCAGCCGACGCCGGCTGCGCCGGGGCACCCGGAACGCGCCGCGGCCGGCGATCAGCAGCACCAGGTAGACCAGGTACAGCAACGCCTGGGCGAAGAAGGCGGGCAGGCCGCCGGTGATGTCCAGGTCGCCGGGATCGGGCGTGAACAGCAGGATGACGGCCACCACGAGTACCAGCGCGGCCAGCAGCACCACGATGCTGCAGAGCACGACGGTGAACCACCACGCCCACCGGTAGCCGCGCCGCAGACCGTTCGCCACCAGCAGGAACAGGGCCAGCTGGATGATCAGGAACCACCAGGAATCGGGGGTGTCGTCGGTCGGCCCGAACGGGGTGAGGCGGTCCGGCAGGAAGTTCGCCAGCAAGGTCAGGGTGGCGATGGCCAGGATGCCGACGGCGGCGAGCAGCCGCAGCTCGTGCCGGGTGGGCAGGGCGCGGGCGCGCATGGCGTTCGGCCCGGCCAGTCGGGTGGAGAACGGCATGCTCAGCACCACGGCGAAGAAGTGCTCGGCGTCGGCCATCTGACCGATGAACAGCACGGAGAACAGTACGTAGCCCCAGATCGCCAGCCGCAGTCGCAGCCGCCACGGCGGTCGCACGGTGGCGCTGGCCACGCTCACCGCGGCGAGCATGCCGGCCGAGAAGCCGACGTCGGTCTCGGTCGCCCGCTGGGCCACCCACTCCCACCCGGACCCCCGGAAAATCAGGAAGACCAAGGCGGTGAGCAGGATCGCGCCCCACTGATAGGCCAGGCAGATGACGACCGTGCGTGCCGTGCCGAGTCGCCATTCGGAGAAGCCGGTGATGAACGCGAACGCCCCGACGACGTAGACGTAGAAGAACGGGTCCAGGGCGAAGAACATGCCCAGGACCAGGGTCAGCCAGCGACCGTCGGCGAACGCCGGCAGGCCGAACGCGACGTCGTCGTAGAAGGACTTCTCCTCGATGGACGTCCACAGCGTGCCCAACGTGACGGCCAGGATGAGGGTGAGCACGACGTAGCCGGTGGTGAACGGCAGTCTCCGGAGCAGCCCGAGCCAGGTCGGGACCTCCCGGGGCGTGGCCGGCGCAGCGGGGGACGCCGTCGTGGTGGTGACCGTGCCGGCGGCCGAACCAGCCGGTGCGGACGGGCCTTCGACCGAACTCATGCCGCCGCTCCCGCCGGGGCGCCTCGCCGGCTCCGGCGCCCGACCGAGCGCCGGCACCTGTGTTGATGATTCGCTCGGCAAGCCTCGCTCATTGGCGCCGCTCCCGCCGGGGCGCCTCGCCGGCTCCGGCGCCCGACCGAGCGCCGGCACCTGTGTTGATGATTCGCTCGCTGACGCTCGCCCATGCCGAAACGCTATCGCGGGTGGACACGAGCGAGCCGCCGAGTTGATCGACGGCTCGACGTCGGCGGCGGCCGGCTCCTGCGACGGAATGATCCGGAACACGGACCTGTCGGCGGCAGCGCCGGGACCACCGGGCCATACGGGGTCAGCGGGGCCATCTCGGTCCGCGCAGGGCCTCTCGGCTTCGCGCCGGGCCACGGTGCGGGCGTCGTGGCGCGAATCGCCGGGCAGCCGTCGCGGCCGGTGACACACCGCTCCGTGAAAGGGAACACCGTTCCATCGACTCCGACACCGCTCCGCAGGTGGGAACGGCGCGCCGACCCTGCCGGGAGCACCGCCCACCGTCCGGGAGCGGCGTCCCGATCACAGGAGCGCTCCCGGACAACGATGGTCGAACGCCCCCGGGTGGCGATGACGAGAAGCACCACCAGAGTTGAGTTGGCGACCTACGGAGCCGGGGCGGCGGCCGCGTCGGGGTCCAGCGACGGGCCGACCGGCAACACGGAGAGCAGCTCCGGGGACAGCTGCGCGATCGGCGCGTCGGCCAGACCGAGGGTCTCGATCGTCCGCGGTCCGGTCAGCGGGTAGCGGGTGCCGTTGTCGGCAACGAGGAACACGGTGCTGCCCCGGCTGTCGACGCCGGGTCGTTGGGCGACCAGCGCACCCGTGCCGGCCTCGAGCCGGACGACGCCGGCAGCGGCCCCAGGCGACGATTGGGCCGGGCCCACGACCAGATCCGGCTTCGCGCCGTCGAGGTAGCGGGCGCACAGCTGCTGCTCGCCGGGCGGCAGGTCCGCCAGGGTGGGGATCGCCGCGGGCGCCGCCGGCACGTCGGGCGACCGCGGCGGCAGCGGCTTGGGTGCCGCCTCGGTGACCTGCGCCTGGCTGACCTTCAGCGGTGCCGGGCTGCCGCCGCCGTAGGCGGCGGACAGCGCCGGATCGGCGAGCAGCAGTTGTGCCTGCAGCGGTGTCAGTGCGGCCAGCCCGTCCCGGGTGACCAGGTAGTAGGCGTTCGTGCGGTCGGCGTAGACCGTCCCGACGGTGGTCGGCTGGGAGGTTCCGGGCAGCGCCGGCCCGGGCTCGCCCAGACCCCGAACCTCCGGCGGTGCCAGCGGTTCGCCGGCCGGCAGCGCGGCCACGAAGGTGTCCTGGACCTGGATCGGCGCCGCGGCGCCGTAACCCAACGCCTGGATCCACGGCGGCGCCACCTCGTAGGCATGGCCGGACCGGATCAGATAGGTGCGCCCGGCGTCGGTCCGGACCAGATATCCGGTCGCGTCGTCGACCGGCGATCCGTCGGCCGCCACGCCGGGTCGGAGCTGGGTGCTCAGCGGCTGACCGTCGGCGGCCCGGCCGACCGCGCAGACCGACCAGTCGGGTCCGGTGATCTGCGCGGCGCTCGGCAGCGAGTCGGGGGCCATCGGAATCCCGATCAGCGGACCGCGGACCGCCGGCTGCAGCGAGGACGTGGACACCGACACCACGTGCAGCCGGTCGCCGAGCAGCAGCCGGGCGGACGCGTAGTTCATCACCGGGTGCAGCACGTCGTCCAGGTAGACGTACCGGGCACCGGTGTCGGCGTCGACGATGAAGGCACCGGGCTCCTGCCAGGCCGTCGAGCCACCCGGCCGCACCACTCCGTAGATGCCGGCCACGGCCAGCAGCAGGACGGTCACCAGGATCCCGCCGTAGACCCCGGCGCCCAGCCGGGACAGCGGGCGGTTCGGCGAATCGGCGTCGCCGGCGAGCAGGGCAGAGGTCAGCCGCCGGCGGCGGAACCGTTCCGCCGCGACCTCATCCCGGGTGTCGATGGTCATGTCCGAGCCCGCCCGGGTCAACCGCCGAGCCCACGGACGAACGCGAACGCCCCGAGCACCGCTGCCACCAGGGGGATCACCGCGATGGTCAGCACCAGATCGCCGATGTCCGCGGCCCGCGCCAGCGCGGGAGTCCGGCGCATCCGCCGTCCGGCGATCACCGCCGCAAGCACGGCGGCCGCCCCCGCCACGCCGGCCACCGCGGCCAGCGTGACCGCCGAGGTGGGCGGCACGAGCAGCCCGGCCGGCACCGCGAGCAGGCAGCCGAGGCCGGTCAGCAACAGCGGGAGCCGCTGGCCGGTGGAGCGGAACAGCCGGGCCCGCAGCAGCAGAGCGAGCCCGACGACGGCGGTCAGTGCCTGTCCCGCCGGACGGTCACCGAACGCCAGCGCGATCCCGGCCGCCAGCGCGGTCCAGGCACAGCCGTGCAGCGCAGCGGTGAGCAGCGCAACCGCAAGGGACGTCCGGCCCCGCACGTCGGGGAGGTCTACCGGGTGCCGCGCGGCGGCGACCTCTCGCGGCCCGGTTGGCAGCGGATCGGAGTCGAAGGCTGCCAGCCGCAACGACAGGCCGGGCAGGATCGGCATCACGCAGACCGCCAGGCCGACGGCCAGCGCGGCCGTGCCGAGCCGGCCCAGGTCGAAGACCAGGTCGCCGGCCAACGCCGGCGCGAGCAGGGCGGCCCCGGTGATGACCGCACCGAAGGGAACGCGGAAGGACCCGACGGCCAGCGACCCGGTTCCGGCCAGGACCGCCGCCGTCACCACGCCCAGCAGCCACCCGGTCGGGCCCTGCGCGGTGAGCGGACCCGACCCGGCGGCGGCCAGCACCGTGGCGGCGGCGCCGGCCACGACCGACGCCAGGACCGCGATCACCGCGATCGCGACGTCGCCGCCCCGCCGGGCCAGCAGCGCCGCCGCGATCTGGGCGGCCACCGCGAACAGGGCCAGCACCAGGGCGGGCGTCGTCCACGGCGGGCCGAGGGCGACGACGGCGAGAATCGCGAGCATCGCGAACGCGGCGCTGCCGCCGAGTGCGACGGCGCGACCGGCACCGGCGCGTTCACCGGCCGTCGCGCGCACCGCGTCGGCGACCGCGTCCGCGACATCGTCGTAGACCACGGCGGACTCCGCGGTGTCCGCACCCGCCAGATACAAGGTGGCGCCGGTCGTGACGCCCTCGTCGAGCAGGGTGGTGGCGCCCGGCAGGGGTCGGCCGGCAGCGGTGCGCAGAATCCAGCCGCCATGGGCGAGCGCCTGCTCGCGCAGCGAGCGCGGCGCCACCTCCAGCACCGTTTCCAGGACTTCGGCCAGCGTCATCCGGTCCGGCAGGGTCAGGTCGATCCGGGACGACGGGGTCCGGATGCTTACCGTCACCACCTGGCTGACCGGGCCGAACGAGGCCTCCGAGCGTCCGGTGCCGGAGGTGCCGAGTCCGTTCGGGAGCCGTTCCGACGGACGGTCGAACGTCCGATCCGACGGGTCGATGGCGGTGGGCCCGGCCAGCGCGGACGGCGTGCTCGGTCGTCCAGGGCGGGATGCCGGCCCTCGGCTGGCGGGCGGTGCGAACCCGGCCGGTCGGGTTCCCGCCGGATCCATCAGCAGCGGCCGCCGCGACTCCTCGGGACCGCCATCGGGTTGCGGTTGCCGGCGCCCGTCGGGAGGCGCGGCCCGTCGATCCGGCCGATCACCCGGATCCGCTCCGAAACCGTTCGTCACCGGGTCCATCACGGGTCCCGCCGATCGTGGTCGCCGGTGACCTCGCCGTCGAGCACCGTCCGGTCGTCGAGCACCGTTTGGTCGTCGAGCACCGTTTGGTCGTCGAGCACCGTTTGGTCGGCGAGCACCGTCTGGACCAGGACCTCGGGCCCGCGGCGTGGTATCCAGAGGCCGCGCCCGGCGGGCTGCTGCGACATCCGCGCACGGCCGATGACCGTGCCTTCGGTCTCCGGCCCGGACAGCAGCAGGGCCGGGGTTCCCACATCCTTCAGTGTGGCGTAGACGGTCTCGTACATCGCTCGGGCGGTGCCGCGCGCCTGCCGGGTGATGATCACGTGCAGCCCGACGTCGGCGGCGTGTTCCAGCAACGGGATCAGGGCGGCCAGCGGCGCGGCGCCGGCCAGCCGCTCGTAGTTGTCGACGATGAGGTAGACGTCCGAGTCCGAATCCCACCAGGAGCGGTCGGCGACGGCGGCGGCCGACGCACCCGGCGGCGGCAGCCGGGCGGTCAGCCGCTCCGCGACGGCCGCGACGACGCCCGCCGCCTCACGACCGGTTGCCGCGGTGGCCAGCAGTTGCCCGTCCCGAAACGTCAGGTCGGTCAGCCGCCGGCCGGGGTCGAGCACGACGAACCGTGCCGGTACCGGTCCGGGCCGCCCGGCCAGCCCCTGGACAAGCCACGTCAGCAGGGTGGACTTGCCCGACTGTTCCTCGCCGAACACGATCAGGTGCCGGTCGCGGGCCGGGTCCCAGACCACCGGGTGCAGGTCCTCGTCGAGCCCGATCACCATCGCGCCGGGTGTCGGCGGACCGGGCAGGTCTGCTGCCCGCAGCACGTCCGGCAGCAGCCGCACCCCCGGTGCCGACCGGCCCGGCCAGCGGTCCCGGACCGTGTCGACCAGCCGGGCCGTGGCGGCGGCCAGGTCGTGCGCGCCGGTGCGGCCGTCGATGCGGGGTACCGCGGTGAGCAGGTGCAGCCCGTCCCGGGTCAATCCCCGCCCGGGACGGTCCACCGGCACGGTGGCGGCGATGCGGGAGTTGACGTCCGAGTCCAGCGGGTCGCCCAGCCGCAGCTCGATCCGGGAACCGATGAGGTCCTTGAGGGCTGGCCGGATCTCCGGCCACCGGGCGGCGGCGAGCACCAGGTGCACGCCGTAGTTCAGGCCGCGGGCCGCGATCGACGTCAGCCGCGGCTCCAGCGGTTCGAACGACTCGCGCAGCGACCCCCAGCCGTCGACCACCACGAACAGGTCGCCGAAGCCGTCCGTGCCGGGCCCGTCCGTGTCGGCCGTCCGTGCCCGGCGCCACTGCGCCACCGACGACACCCCCGCGGCGGCGAACGCCGACTCGCGGTCGGCAAGCACCCGCTCGACCGTCGCCACGGTGCGCCGGACCAGGTCCGGCTGCAGGCGGCCGGCGACCACACCCACCTGGGGCAGGTCGGCGACCGCGGCCAGCGAACCGCCACCCAGATCCAGGCAGTAGACGGACAGCTCGGCCGGTCCGTGGGTCAGCGCCAACGCGCACACCAGGCTGCGCAGGGCCGTCGACTTCCCGCTCTGCGGAGCGCCCACGACGGCGACGTGCCCGGCCGCGCCGGACAGGTCCAGCTCCAGGACCCCGCGGCTCTGCTCCAGCGGGCGGTCCACCCAGCCGAGCGGGATCCGGCCGAACGCGGCGCCGGCCGGCCGCGGTGCGGCGGGCAGCAGCAGGTCCAGCGACGGAGACTCCTGCAGCGGCGGCAGCCAGACCTCGTGGGCCGGCGCGCCGGTATCCGCCAACCGGGACACCGCCAGTTCGAGCAGGGTCGGCCCGCCACCGGGACCCGCCTCGCCGACGACCGCGTCCCCGCCCGCCGGCTCCGGCCGATCCTGCGGATGAGCGCCGGACGTGGAGCGCGCCAGCCGGAACACCCGCGGGACCGGCCACCCGTCGGACGCCCGCTCGAGCGGCCGGTCGCGGACCGGACCGGAGACGAACGCGGCCTTGAAGCGGATCAACCCGCTGGTGTCGTACCGCAGGTAGCCGTTGCCGGGTGCGGTCGGCAGCCGGAACGCATCGTCCGCGCCCAGCACGATGCGCGACTCGGCCGCGGAGAAGGTCTTGAGCCCGATCCGGTACGACAGGTGACTGTCCAGGCCGCGCAGCCGCCCCTCCTCCAGACGCTGAGAGGCCAGCAGCAGGTGCACTCCGAGCGATCGGCCGAGCCGCCCGATGGTGACGAACACGTCGAGGAACTCGGGCCGGGCGGTGAGCAGTTCGCTGAACTCGTCGACTACGACCAGCAGCGACGGCACCGCCGGCAGGTCGCGACCGGCCGCCCTGGCCCGGTCGTAGTCCCGCAGCGAGGCGACGTTCCCGGCCGCGCGCAGGATCTCCATCCGGCGGGTCAGCTCGCCGGCCAGCGCGTCCCGCATCCGGTCGACCAGGTCCAGATGGTCGGACAGATTGGTGATCACGGCCGACGTGTGCGGGAGCCCGTCGAGCCTGGTGAACGTCGCGCCGCCCTTGAAGTCGACGAGCACGAAGTTCAGCGCGTCCGGCGGGTGGGTGATGGCCAGGCCCAGCGCCAGGGTGCGCAGCAGTTCGGACTTGCCGGATCCGGTCGCGCCGACCACCAGCCCGTGCGGACCCATCCCACCCTCGGCCGCCTCCTTCAGATCGAGTTCGACCGGCCGGCCGTCACCGCCGACCCCGATCGCCACCCGCAGCCGATCCCGCGGCGGCCGGGGACGCCAGCTGACCGCCGGGTCGAGCGCGTGCACGTTGGCCAGGCCGAGCAGGTCCGGCAGACCCGCGGCCGCCGTCGCGGGCTCGGCGCTCCGGTCCTCCGGCAGGCGGAGCCCGGCGATCGCCCGGCAGGTCGCGGCGGCCGCCGGCGCGGTGACCTGGTCGGGGATGCCGACGTAGGTGGTCACCTCCTGGCCGACCCGGTCGACCGCGACGGTGAGCAGGTCCCGGTCGGTCACCCGCAGCCGCATGCTCCGATCGGTCGGCAGGTCGCCGCGGCCGCCGATCTGCAGGACGGTGACGCCGGCCAGGCCCTGCGGCCCGCCGAGCTGGCCGCCGCCGAGGTCGACGCCGTCCGTCACCAGCAGCAGGTGACTGCGGTCGGTCGGCGCGGCGGTCCCCGGTTCGGCCCATGGCCGCCCGGCCAGCTCGCCGGCCAGCAGCGCCTCGAGCCCGGCGGGACTGTCCGCGACGGCCAGGCTCGGCGGACGGGTCGACGGCCCGGCCGGGTCGGCCAGGTGTGGCGCCCATTTCAACCAGTCCCACGCCCGCAGTTGGTCGGGTTCGGCGTCCGCGGGCAGGCAGACGCCCAGCCGCAGGTCGGTGGGTGCGTGCCAGCAGATCGCCTGCAGCAGCAGGGCGGTCGCCACGTGACGGCAGGCCGGCAGATTGCCCTCCAACCGGACCGTGGACAGCGACCGCAGCGGCAGGGCGACCGGCAACTCACGCACCGTGCGGTGGGTTCGCAGCAGCCGGTCCAGGGCCACCGCGGCCACCAGGTCGACGTCGTCCGGCGGCTGTGGTGGCTCCGGCAGGTCGAGGGACAACTGCTGGTCGCCGACGCCGATCCGGACAATGCCGAAATCCGGATCGGTGGGGCGACGCTCCCACAACCTGCTGGTGCGGGCCAGCGAGGTCAGCGCTTCCGGCGAGGGGTGCGCCCAGGTCAGCGCGCGGCGCTGCGCGGCGGCCGCGGCGCGGGCCTGCTCGCGAACCCGGCTCAGGTGCCGCAGATAGTCCTGGCGGCTGATCGTGATGGTGCGTGCTCGATCCCCGCCGACCCGGGCAAGTTGACCGACCGCGACGGCCAGCATGGACACGCCGAACAACACGCCGGCCGCGATGTGCAGGCCGGACCCACCCGAGGCGAAGATCAGCGCCATGGCGCCGAACCCGGCGAGCGCGGGCAGCAGCACCAGCACCGTGGCCATCCCACCGCCCTGCCGGGCGGGCAGGGTCGGCGGCGGCCGGACGTCGGTGTGGCCGCCGACCAGCGGCGGTGGTTCCCGGCGCGGTGGCCGGCGGAAAACAGCCGTGGTCACCGTGAACGCTCCGGGCGCCGGCGCAGGCGCGCGGCAAAGTTCCGCGCAATTGTTCCGCAGGAGATTGTTCCGCACGAGCCGGCCGTGCCATTTCCGCGCATTTGCGGCCGAACCACCGAGGTCACGCTGCCCATTGCCCACCGACGTCCGGCCCACCGACGCCCAGCCCGCCGAGACCCAGCCCGCCGACGCCCGGCCCACGGATGCACAGATCGTCCGAAACTCGCCGAGCCGCAACGGTTCGGACGGCCGTGCCTGGTCCGATCACGGCCGGATTCCGGTCGCGCCGGTGGTCGGCGCGGCCTGTCTGCCGGCGTGGTCGGCGCAGCATTCCGCGGGAGCCGCCGGTCGCCTCGGAAATGCTCACCTGCCTCCTTCACCGGGTGGATCAATGCGACGAACGTACCATCGGAAATGCGGCCCTGGCGGGCCGGAATCGGCCAATGTGGACAACTCGGCGCGAGCTGTCCACATAGCGCAGATCACGACCTCGCCCGGGCGGATCCCGATGCTTGCCGGGCCGCACGGCGGCGCGCCGTCCGGCCGTCGAACCGCCGGAGCAGGTCACCGAGGATCGCCAGGCCCTGGTCGATCTCGCCGGCCGAGCGGGCGGCGTAGCCCAGCACCAGCCCGGCGGGCCCGGGGCCGATCCGGTGCCAGGACAGCGGCTGCACCTTGACCCCGGCGGCCAACGCGGCCCCGGCCAGCGCGGTGTCGTCCAGGGCCGTGTCGTCCAGGGCTGTGTCGTCCAGGGCTGTGTCGTCCAGGGCTGTGTCGTCCGGCGGATCGTCGAGGGTGACCGTCAGGTGCAACCCGGCCGCGGTCCCGTGCACCGTCGCGCCGGGCAGGTACCGGTCCAGCGCGTCGATCATCGCGTCCCGGCGCCGCTGATGCCGGCGCCGGACCGCGCGCAAATGCCGCTCCAGCCGGCCGGACTCCATCAGCTCGGCGAGCACCAGCTGGGCCAGCACGGGGTTGCCCAGGTCCGCTTCCTGCTTGGCGGCGACCACGTCGTCCAGCAACCAGCGGGGCGGGATCAGCCACCCGATCCGCAGCGCCGGCGCGAGGATCTTGGAGACGCTGCCGGCGTAGCAGACCCGGTCGGGGCGGCCGGCCTGCAGCGCGGTCACCGGCGGCCGGTCGTACCGGTGCTCGGCGTCGTAGTCGTCCTCGATGACCAGGCCACCGCCGGCCGCCCAGTCGATCAGCTCCCGCCGGCGGGCACCGTCCAGCACCACGCCCATCGGGAACTGGTGCGCGGGCGAGACCAGCGCCACCGGTGCGCCGGTGGCCCGCAGCGCATCCACTCGCAGGCCGGAGTCGTCGACGGCGACCCCGACGGTCGTCGCGCCCCAGTGCTGTAGCTGCTGCCGAGCGCCCAGGGACCCCGGGTCCTCCACGCCCACCGTGGCCAGGCCCCTGCGGTGCAGCACGCGGCACAGCAGCGCCAGCGCCTGGGCGACGCCGGCCACCACCACGATGTCCGCCGGATGGGCCGTGATACCGCGGTACCGGGCCAGCCAGCCGGCGACGGCCCGGCGGAATCCCGGCGCGCCGGCCGGGTCGCCGTAGCCGAACGCATCCGGCGTCAGCCGGTCCAGCACCGTGCGTTCGGCACGCAACCAGTCGGCCCGCGGAAAGGCGGTCAGGTCGGGGACTCCGGGGGACAGGTCGATCCGGGCCGGCGCGGCCCGCAGGGCGGTGAACACGTCGCCACGGGGCGGACCGGCGAAGATCTCCGCGCCGCCCGAAGCGGCCGCCGACCGCGCCGGCCGCTCCGGCCCGCCCGGGAAGTCTGCCGAGGGTCCGGCCGAGAAGCCCGCCATCCCCGCGGGAGTGGAGCCGGCCACCACGGTGCCGGCCCGTCCGCCGGTGACCACCAGCCCGTCGTCCGTCAGTCGGCGGTAGGCCTCGGTGACCACTCCGCGGGAGACGCCAAGATCCGCCGCCAGCGTTCGGCTCGGCGGCAGGCGATCGCCGGCCCGCAGCCGGCGATCGCGAACGGCCGACCGGAGTTGCGCGGCCAGCCACGCCGCCCGCTCGCCGGTCGGCGCCTGCTCGATCCGCAGCCCGAGGAAGTCCGAGCCGGGTATGGACCTGTCGTCGGCGTCCTGATTGGACCTTTCCATCGGGCCATTATCGGGTCACGGTGGACGGCATGACGAGCGAGCGGCGGCCGAATGGTCGGGTAGTGATGTCGGGTGTGGCCGCGATGGTGCTGGTCGGTAGCAGCGTCGCGGTGTCCGGGCAGCTGGTCGACGCGCCGTTGTTCACCGCCCAGGCCGCTCGGTACGCCGGGGCGGCGCTGCTGCTGCTCGGCATGTGCCGGGCCGCCGGTGTGCGTCCGGTCAGGCCTCGGGGGTCGGAGTGGCTCTGGCTGGCCGGGGTGGCGGCCAGCGGGCTGGTGCTGTTCAACGTCGCGGTGGTGCGCGGGGTCGCGCACGCGGAGCCTGCGGTGATCGCGGTGGCGGTGGCCTGTGCGCCGGTCTTCCTGGGCGTCGTCGGCCCGCTGGTCCAGCGGCACCGGCCGGCCGGTCCGGTGGTGGCGGCCGCGGTCGTGGTGACGCTGGGCAGCGTGCTGGTGGAGGGCACGGGATCGACCGACCTCACCGGGGTGCTGTGGGCGGCGGTGGCGCTGGCCTGCGAGTGCGGGTTCACGCTGCTCGCGCTGCCGGTGCTCGGCCGGCACGGCGCCCACGGGGTGTCGCTGCACTCGGTGTGGTTGGGCGCGGCGATGTTCGGCGTGCTCGGGGCGCTCGTCGAGGGGCCGGCCGCGGTGCTGACCCTGACCGCTACCCAGTGGGCGGCGGTGAGCTGGCTGGCCGTCGCGGTCACCGCGGTCGCGTTCGTGCTGTGGTACTCGGCGGTGCGCGGGTTGGGGCCGGCCCAGGCGGGTCTGATCACCGGTGTGGCGCCGGTGTCGGCGGCGCTGACCGGCGCGCTGCTGGGCGGCATCGTGCCCGGACCGGGCGTGTGGCTGGGGATCTCGGTGGTGATCGGCGGCCTGGCCGCCGGACTGATGTCGAGCCGGACGCGGCCGGCCGCCGTCGGCTGAGCCCCGACGGCGGCCGGCCCCCCGAGCTGGTCAGGCGGCCTTGACCTTGCTGGTCGAGTTGTGCGGGTCGATGACGTACTTGCGGGCGACACCCGAGTCGAACTCGGCGTAGCCCTTCGGGGCGTCGTTCAGTCCGATCACGGTGGCGTTCACCGCGTCCCCGATATGCACCTTGTCGTGCAGGATGGCGTGCATCAGGCCGCGGTGGTACCGCATCACCGGGCACTGGCCGGTGGTGAACGACAGCGACTTGGCCCAGCCCAGACCCAGCCGCAAGGACAGCGAGCCGACCTTGGCCGCCTCGTCCGCCGCACCCGGGTCCCCGGTCACGTAGAGGCCGGGAATGCCCAGGGCGCCGCCGGCCGCGGTGACGTCCATGATCGAGTTCAGTACGGTCGCCGGTGCCTCGTGGCTCGCCTCGCTGCCGTGCCCGCGGGCCTCGAAACCGACCGCGTCGACGGCACAGTCGACCTCGGGCACGCCCACGATCTGCTCGATCTGGTCCTTCGGGTCGCCCTTGGACACGTCGACGGTCTCGCAGCCGATCCGCCGGGCCTGCGCGAGCCGCTCCGCGTTGAGGTCGCCGACGATGACCACCGCGGCGCCCAGCAGCTGCGCGGAGACCGCGGCGGCCAGGCCGACCGGGCCGGCGCCGGCGACGTAGACGGTCGAACCGGTGGTGGTGCCAGCGGTGTAGGCGCCGTGGTAGCCGGTCGGGAAGATGTCCGAGAGCATGGTCAGGTCGAGGATCTTGTCCATCGCCTGGTCCCGGTCGGGAAACTTGAGCAGGTTCCAGTCCGCGTAGGGGACCAGCACGTACTCGGCCTGCCCGCCGACCCAGCCGCCCATGTCGACGTAGCCGTAGGCCGAACCGGGACGGTCGGGGTTCACGTTCAGACAGATGCCGGTCTTGCCCTCCTTGCAGTTCTTGCACCGCCCGCAGGCGATGTTGAACGGCACCGAGCACAGGTCGCCGACATTGACGAACTCCACGTCCGGCCCGGTTTCGATGACCCGTCCGGTGATCTCGTGGCCGAGCACCAGACCCTCGGGTGCGGTGGTCCGGCCGCGGACCATGTGCTGGTCGGAGCCGCAGATGTTGGTGGTGACCACCTCGAGGATCACGCCGTGCGGAACCTTGCGGCCGACATTGGCCGGGTTCACGCCGGGTCCGTCCCTGAGCTCGAAGGTGGGGTAGTCGATGTCCTGCACCGTCACCTTCATCGGACCCTGGTAGGTGACTGCGCGGTTGCTCGTCATTCGAAACGATCTCCTCGCCGTTGAGGTTGATCCGGGCCGGTCGGCGCGGACCGGGGGGCAAACGCCCTGCAGTGCTGTCCGTGCCCCGAAGCGACGGGCCTCAAACGGGTGGTCGGCGTACGCGGGAGAGTCCGCGGTGTGCCCGGACGGAGCGCGGCTCGGGTACCGCCTGGGGAAGATCCGGTCGCGTCAGACGACTGAACCTTCCCCAGGACCTTCCCTCAGGCGCCTGGACGAGCCGGCGTCAGGACCGCATCCGGCCGACGATCCCGGTGTCGTAGCGGCCGCTGCCGAACTCGGCGTTGTCCAGCAGCTCCGCGAAGAACGGCAGGTTGTTCTTCGGCCCGGCCACCACGAAGCCGGCGACCGCGGCGCGGGCGCGCTCCAGAGCCTGCGCCCGGTCGGCGCCGTGCACGATCAGCTTGGCCATCAGCGAGTCGTAGTGGGGCGTGACGGCGGCACCGGCGACATATCCGGAGTCGACCCGGACACCCGGGCCCGACGGTTCCGCCCAGTCGGTGATCCGGCCCGGGCCGGGCAGGAAGCGCCTGGGGTCCTCGGCGTTGACCCGGAGCTCGATCGCGTGCCCGACCGCCGGGATCGCGTCCGGGTCGAAGGTGATCGACTCGCCGGCGGCGATCAGCAACTGCTGCTGCACCAGGTCGATGCCGGTGACCGCCTCGGTGATCGGGTGCTCCACCTGCAGCCGGGTGTTCATCTCCAGGAACACGAAATCCTGGGCGGCCTCGTCGACCAGGCACTCGACGGTGCCGGCGCCCAGATAGCCGACCGCCTCACCGGCGCGGACCGCGGCGGCCAGCATGCGCTGCCGCAGGTCCGGCCCGACGGCGGGGGAAGGGGTCTCCTCGGCCACCTTCTGGTTCCGGCGCTGGACCGAGCAGTCCCGCTCGCCGAGCGCCACCACCCGGCCGCCCGGCAACCCGAGGATCTGTATCTCGACGTGCCTGGCCACCGGCAGGAACCGTTCCAGCAGCACCGACCCGTCGCCGAACATCCGCTCGGCGAAGGCGGTGATCTTGGCCAGCTGCTCGACCACCTGGTCCGCGTCGTGCGCCACACCCATGCCCATACCGCCGCCACCGGCCGCGGCCTTGATCATGATCGGGTAGCCGATCCGGTCGGCGGCCGCCCGCGCCGCGTCCGGGTGGGCGACCGGCTCCCGGGTGCCGGCGGCGACCGGCACGCCGGCGTCCTGCATCAAGTTGCGGGCGTTGATCTTGTCGCCCATCCGCTCGATGACGTCCGCGGACGGGCCGACCCAGACCAGCCCGGCGTCGGCGACCGCACGGGCGAAATCGGCGTTCTCGGAGAGGAAACCGTAGCCCGGATGCACCGCCTGGGCGCCGCTGTCCTTGGCCGCCCGCAGGATCGTGTCGACGTTGCGGTAGGACTCGGCGGGCGCGGCGCCGCCCAGCAGCACCGCCTCGTCGGCCTCCGTGACGAACGGCAGGCCGGCGTCCACGTCGGAGTGCACGGCCACCGTGCGAATACCCAGGCCGCGAGCCGTACGGATGACGCGCCGGGCGATCTCACCCCGGTTGGCGATCAGCAGCGAATCGAACATGGTGCCTTCCTTCAGGTCCGGGCAGATCACGCTGGGCGGGTCACGCTGGTCTGGGCGGGTCACGCGGGCCGGGCGGCCGACCGGGTCAGGTCGGGGCGAGGAAACACAGCCGCTGGCCGGGCCGCAGCTGCGCCGCGCGGTCGATGTCGTCGTCCACGACGACGGCGACGACCGGATAGCCGCCGGTCAGCGGGTGATCGGCCAGCAGCAGCACCGGCTGCCCGCTGGGCGGGACCTGAATGCCGCCGGGAACCATTCCCTCGCTGGGAAGCTCGGCGTCGTCACGGCGCCGGAGGGCAGGCTCCTGCGGGTCCGGCCGATCGAGCCGCAGGCCGACCCGGTTGCTCTGCGGCGACACCTGCCACTGTCCGGCGGTCAGCGCCGTCGGCTCGGTGAACCAGTCGTCCCGGGGGCCGAAGACGACCCGCAGCACGGTGACCGGGTCGCCCAGCGGCGTCGGAGCCGGCAGTACGGCCGGGGTCGTGATCCGTCCGGGCACCCCGATCGGCAGCCGGTCACCCCGGGCCAGCGGCGCCGGTCCCAGCTTGGACAGCGAATCGGTGCTGGCCGAACCCAGGACCGGCGGGACCGCGACACCACCGGCGACCGCGAGATAGCTGCGCAGCCCGACCTTGGGAGCTCGCAGCCGCAGCGTCCGCCCGGCCGTGAGCCGCAGGACGGTGTCGTGGTCGGCCGGCTCGCCGTCGATGTCGGCGGGGGCGGGCGCGCCGGTGACGGCGACGATCAGGTCCCGCTCGGCGCGGACGGTCAGGCCGCCGAGGGTGACCTCGATCGCGGTGGCTCCCACCGGGTTGCCGACCAGCAGGTTGGCCCGCGCGTGCGAGGTGCGGTCGGCGGCGCCGCACCGGCCGACCCCGTCGGCGGTATGCCCGAGGCGGCCGCCGTCCTGCAACAGCGCCAGCGGGCCCGGCCGCAGCACGGTCAACGTCACGCCGCACCCGCCTGGGTCGCCACGAACCGCACCCAGCGGCCGGGCCGGATGGCGGCGGCCGGTTCGGCCGTCTCGTCCCACACGACCGCGTCGGTGCTGCCGATCAACTGCCAGCCGCCGGGGGACTCCCGCGGGTAGACCGCGGAATAGGCGTCGGCCAGCGCGACCGAGCCGGCCGGCACGCTGGTGCGGGACTGCCGGCGCCGGGGAACCCGCAGGCGCGGGTCACCCCCGACGAGGTAGGCGAACCCCGGGGCGAAGCCGACGAACGCCGCCCGCCACGGCCGGCCGGTGTGCGCGGCGACGACCTCCGCCGGGGTGAGTCCGGTCGCCGCGGCGACATCGGCCAGGTCGGCTCCGCGGTAGCTGACCGGAATGATCAACTCATCGTGCGGGTCCGGGGCGCGGTCCGCCGATGCGACGGATTCGGCCAGTGCCAGCAGGCGCCGGCCGAGCGCGGCCAGGTCCGTGCCCCGGACCACCCGGACCAGCACGGTGGCGGCCGCCGGGACCAGTTCCTCGACCTCGGCCGGGGCGGCCCGCCGGATTGCCTCGGACACCGCCACCGTGATCGCCGGGTCGCCGGTCTCCAGCAGCAGGGCCCGATCGCCGGCCGGCCTGATCGGCCGCGCGCTCGTCACCGGTGCACCGTCCGTGCGGCGACCGGTCCCGCCGATTCGAACGCCCACCCGCGCGGCCGGACGGCACCGGATCGGTCCCGCGGCGTCACGCGAAGGCTCCGATCGTCACCCCGGCGCGGGTCAGCGCGGCGCGCACCCGAGCCGCCATCCGGACGGCGTCCGGGCTGTCGCCGTGCACGCAGATGCTGTCCGCGGTGACGGCCACCTCGGTCCCGTCACCGGCGGTCAGCACGCCGTCGGTGACCAGCCGGACCATCCGGGCGGCCACCCGTTCCGGATCGTGCAGGACCGCACCGGGTTCCCGGCGGGAGACCAGCGTGCCCTGCGGCGTGTAGGCGCGGTCGGCGAAGGCCTCCCGGATGGTGCGCAGGCCCTTCTCCTCGGCGAGCTCGAGGACGGCGGAGCCGGCCAGGCCGAGCAGCGGCAGGCTCGGGTCGACCGCCAGCACGCCCTCCACCACGGCCCGGGCCTGCGCGCGGTGATGGACGATCGCGTTGTACAGGGCCCCGTGCGGCTTGACGTACCGGACGCTGGTACCCGAGGCGGCGGCGATGGCCTGCAGGGCACCGATCTGATAGATGATGTCGTCGGTCAGCTCGATCGGGTCGACGTCGATGAATCGTCGGCCGAAGCCGGCCAGGTCCAGGTAGCCGACCTGGGCGCCCACGCTCACCCCGTGCGCCGCCGCGTGCGTGCAGGTGCGGCGCAGCGTGCGAGGGTCGCCCGCGTGGAAGCCGCAGGCCACGTTGGCGCTGGTGATCAGCGGCATCAGCGCCTCGTCGTCGCCGAGCGTCCAGCTGCCGAAGGACTCGCCCACGTCGCTGTTCAGGTCGATCGTCGTCACCGGGCCTCCCTTCTGTGTCCTTCCTGCGTCGCGCCGTGTCGCGGCAGACTCTACGGGCGCCCGCCCGTCCGGCCGGGGACCGTCGAACGAATCGTGGTGGACGTCGTGCGCGGCCGCCGCCACCATCGCCCACCGCCACCATCGTCCGCCGCGGCCGGGTCGGCGTCGATCATCGCCACGACCGGCAATCCTTCGCGTTGTGAACCAACAGGGCTCGAAAAGAACCGGAGGATCGGCACTGTCGGCCGTGACGGCGCGGGATTATCATCGGTCGATGGACGCCGGCCGTCCCGACCCCTGCACCCGACCCGGCGCGCGGGTGATCGCCGCATGCGATCTGCCGCCCGGAACGCACGGCCATGCCGCGGTTGTCAGCGGAACGATCGGCGAGATCGTCCGTACGCCAGCATATTTCTCGACGAGCTACTCGATCCGGTTTGACGTCAACGGCATCCCGGTCACCCTGCACCGGATCAACCGGCACGAGTTCCGCCTGCTGGACGAGGCCGGACACGAGATCGAGCCTGGTTTCCCGCCGGCCGACCGGTATCCGCAGCCGGCGCCCGAGTTAGCCGACGTCGGCACCCCGGCCGCCGGAGAGGACGCGGAATCGGGCTGAGTGGGCAACACTGCTCGGATGACGAGCAGCGATTCGACCACACGAGCAGCCGACGACCTGCCGCCGTTTCCCGATGACTGGCAGACCGCGCTGTGCATCGCGGCCCACCCCGACGACCTCGAGTACGGCACCGCCGGTGCGGTCGCCGCCTGGACCCGGGCCGGCAAGACCGTGACCTACCTGCTCGTCACCTCGGGGGAGGCCGGCATCGATGGGCTCGACCCGGCCGAGTGCGGGCCGCTCCGGGAGGCCGAGGAGCGCGCGGGGGCCGCGGAGGTCGGGGTCGGCGAGGTGGAGTTCCTCGGCTACCCGGACGGCGTCGTCGAATACGGCCTGCCGCTGCGCCGGGACATCGCCCGGGTCGTTCGGCGGCGACGGCCCGACCTGGTCGTCGCGTCGAATCCGGATGCTCGGCCGGCCTGGGGTGGCATCGACTACGCCGACCACCGGGCGGCGAACCTGGCCGCGGTCGACGGCGTGCGAGACGCCGGCAACCGGTGGGTCTTTCGGGATCTGCTCGACGAGGGACTGGAGCCGTGGAAGGTCAGGTACCTGGCGCTGGGTGTGTCGGGACGTCCGACGCACGCCGTCGATGTCACCGACACGCTCGATGCCGGCATCGCCTCGCTCTGCGCGCACCGGCGCTATCTGGACGGGCTGGGTGCGGACGCGCCCGACCCGGCGACGATGTTGCGCGGGTTCGCGCAGATGATGGGACAGCGGTTCGGCGGCCGGCCGGCCGTCACCTACGAGATCCTGCGCTGATTCCCTGCGCTCTGTCGGCCGCTCTCGGGGGTCACCGTCACCGTCGTGCGCCGTGCAACGCGCGCACGGCGAGGTCGACGTCCTCGTCGGTCGAGTACAGGTGGAACGCGACCCGCACCCGTCCGGCGCGCAGGCCGAACCGCACCCCCGCGGCGTGCAACCGGTCGACGGCAGCCTGGTCGGCGGGCACGCTGACGATCGCCGAGTCCGACGGCGGCTGGTCCAGGGCGGCCAGGAAGGTGTTGGCCAGACCCACGTTGTGGGCGTTGACGGCGTCCGTGCCGACCGAGGCGAGCAGCCGCAGCGCCGGGGACGTGCCGACCCAACAGTGCCAGGCAGGGGAGATGTCGAACCGCCGGGCGTCGGCGGCCAGCCGCAGCGGCAGGCCGTAGTACGACTCGTGCACGTCCTGGCCGGCGAACCAGTTCGCGGCCAACGGCCGCAGCGCCAGCTCGGGGTGCCGGTCGGCCAGCTCCGGGTGATGGACCAGAAAAGCCGTCCCGCGGGGGCTGCACAACCACTTGTACGCGGTGCACACCATCAGGTCGACGGCCCGCGGGTCCACCTGCCACCATCCGGTGGCCTGGGTCGAATCCACCACCGCCAACGCACCGACCTCGCGGGCCGCCCGGGCGATCGCGACGCTGTCGGCCACCTCCCCGGTCGCCGACTGCACCGCCGACCAGGCGACCACATCGACCTCCGGGGTGATCGCCTCGACGAACCCGGCGGTCGGCACGGCCCGTACCGTGACGCGCCGGTCGGCGTGCGCCGCCCACGGGAAGACGTTGGAGGTGAACTCGACGTCCGGCACCAGCACCACGCTGCCGTCCGGGACCGCCGCGGCCACCGGCGCCAACAACTGCGAGACCCCGGCCCCGGTGGCCACCGTCGCCGGATCCACGCCGACCAGATCGGCGAACAGGCCGCGGGACTCGTCCACGCTCGCCGCCCAGTCCTCCCAGCTGGTGCGGCCGGTCCGCCACTCGCTCAGCGCCCGCTGCAGCGCGTCCCACGCCGGACGCGGTGGCAGGCCGAACGAGGAGGTGTTGAGGTACCCGGGGTCGGCATCCCAGAGCGTGGCCGCCTCCTCGACGGTGAGCGTCATTGCGCCAGTCAAGCAGACACGCCCGCGGCCGGACCGCGATCGTCGTGCCAGAGTAGGTGCCATGATCGAACCGCTCGCGGACCTGCCGGACGGCGTCATCGGCTTCGAGGCCGTCGGCGAGGTGCACGCCGACGACTACACCGGAGTGCTCATCCCCGCGGTCGACGCCGCCGCGGCGGCCGGTGGTGTCCGCCTGGTGTACGTGCTGGGTGAGCGGTTCACCGGCTACAGCGTCGGCGCCGGCTTCGAGGACGCCCGGCTCGGGCTGGGCCACCTGCACGCCTGGACGGGCTGGGTGCGGACGCGCCCGACCCGGCGACGATGTTGCGCGGGTTCGCGCAGATGATCGGACAGCGGTTCGGCGGCCGGCTCGCGGTAGCCAACGAGCTGATCTGATCAAGATCAGGTGACGGGGAAACGTCAAACGGCGCAGCGAATTCTGGTCGGCAATGTGGTGACGGCGCCCACTGCTACCCGCAAGCTCTGCCCTGCGGCCATGTGGCGACCATGCCACGGCCGTGACCAGCGACGCGGCATAGCATGGGGCACGCCCGGGCACGCCCCGCTTGAGTTGACGGTGGGGGTGACAGGTCCTGCCCACCTCTATCGGGCGAATGCACCACTTCGAAGGCGAACCCGAGAAACCTCAGCACGTGCCCAGAAGAGGGTAAACAGTCCAAGAATCAGCGCCCCGAGGACTTGCGACCAGAACGGCCGTGATGCAGAAGTGATGGCGGTAGCACCGAGGGCAGCCACGACCACCATGTTGGCCGCAACGTCGGCCCAAGTGTCGCCGTACTGCTTCGCGAGCAGAGACAGCTTGTACGCGTCGGCGACATCACCACGAACGCACAGTGCGCCCCGCCCGCGAGGTAGAAGCAGGCGAGAACAATATACAGAACAGGGCCGGCGGCGAGTCCAACAAGAGACCATGAGGCGAGCAGAATTTCAATGATGACGATTACCAAGGCGAACTTTTGGTTGCCAGCCCGTCGAACGAAGGCTTCAAAGCCGGAGACCTTCGATGCGCCGGCGACGAGCAACTGAGCGCCGACAAACAGCCCAACGATCGCCGTGATCGAATCACCCATCAGGTGAGCAACCTGCCAGTCTCTGCGGGCGGATCCGGATCGATCGTCCCTACCAACTTCGGGTCGACGAACTGGACATATATCGCAAGCATCGTGTTTTCATCCGCGTCAGCCCAGCGATCAAGTGACACCGGAACCATCTCGTCGCCCACCCCCGGCACCATGCCCCCTGTCTGCGCGAGCACAGATCTCCAGAATGAGAGCGGGCGCGGTCTCGGACCACCAGTGTACTGCTTCACACTCCCAGCATCGAACTCATCAATGTGCAGTTCACCTTGCATCAGCAGACCTCAATCCATCCGTGGCAGTACTGAAGCGTCACCTTTGTCGTAGCACGCGTAGGCGCATCTCGGCGGGGTGGCTTGGATAACGTACGAAAGCTTGCAGTAGAAGTTGCCCGGAGCGCAAGGAGTGTAGGGGTACGCAGATGGCGACACGAGGCGCCGCCGACCGAAAGAAATCCGGCTCTTCCGATTTGAGGGTGTAGCGCCCGGCGCGTCGGTGCCGGTGTAGAGGC
>CAZCEH010000043.1:0-15517 GCA_964497705.1 uncultured Actinomycetes bacterium
CTCGCGGCCAGCGTCGACGCGATCAGCCGCCGACGCCGCGCCAGCGCCGGCCGCTAACGGTCAGGGTTTGCCGGCGGACCTCCGGGCAGCGGCCCGGGGGTCCGCCGACCTCCGATCGTCGCCGCATCGATTCTCGTCAGCATCTCCGTCAGGGTCTGTGTCTCTGTCTGTGTCTTTGTCAGCGTCTTTTGTCAGCGTTTCTTGAGCGTCTCCGTCAGCGAAGGGTTGGTCAGTGCCGATCGCTGTTCGATCCGCCGCCGGATCGACCCCCGCCGATCAGGCCACTGTCCGACGGCTGAACCTCTCGCTGCTGCTGCACAACCTGTCCGTCGGTGGCGCGCGCTCCCGCGCCCGGCTCGCCGAAGACACCGGGCTGACCAAGGCGACGGTGTCCAGCCTGGTCGCCGAGCTGATCGACCGCGGACTGGTGATGGAGGGCACGGTCGAGCGAAGCGGACTGGGTCGCCCGGGTCGCACGGTCGAGCTGGATCCGAACGGCGTGCGGTTCCTGGGCATCGAACTGCAGGTCGACTACATCGGCGGTGTGGTGCTGGATCTGCGCGGCCGGGTGCTCGCCCGGCAGCGGCTCGGCGGATCGATGGCCGAACTGGGGCCGGCCCGCGCACTCGGCGAGGTGGCCGACGTGGCCCGGGCGTTGGTCGCGGAGGCCGGTAGCCGGGTCGATCAGGTGCAGAGCCTGCACCTGGCCGTGCCCGGCCTGATCGACGCCGATGCCGGCATGCTGGCGCTGGCGCCCAACCTGCGTTGGCGCGACGTGGACATCGTGCACACCCTGATGGGCCGGCTGCAGTGGAACGACGCCCGCATCGGGGTGGACAACGACGCCAACATGGGTGCGATGGCCCACTACGCGGTCGGCGACGCGTCACGCACGCAGAATCTGCTGTACATCGCCGGCGCGGTCGGGGTCGGCGCCGGGATGATCGTCGACGGCCGGATCGTGCGTGGCTCGGCCGGTTTCGCCGGCGAGGTGGGGCATATCGCGCTCGGCTCACCGGATCGGCTCTGCGGCTGCGGGCGGCGCGGCTGTTGGGAGACGGCGGTGAGCCTGTCCGCGCTGCTGAACGCGGTGGCCGGGCGCGATGACTCAGCGACCGATCATCCCGTCGACCTGGGCGCCCAGCTGGTGCGGATCGAACGCCGAGCGGCCGGCGGCGAGCGCCGGGTCCTGAATGCCATCGGCGAGCAGGCCCATTGGCTCGGCATCGGCATGTCCGTGCTGGCCAACATTCTCAACCCGGACACCTTCGTCCTCGGCGGGCACTACTCGGTGCTCCGCAACTACTACGAGGAGCCGGTGCTCGTCGAACTGCGGTCTCGGGTGCTCGCCGGACCGGTCAGCCGGGTGGAGTTCTCCGACCTGGAGTTCGAGGCCGCCTCCCTCGGCGCCGCGCACACCGGAATCGCTGCGCTGATCGCCGACCCGACGCTGGCCAGGCTGCGCTAGATCGGGCGCCGGCTCGGCCGATTCCGGGTCTCTGCATCGAACCACTCCAACTATAGTTCGATCATGTTTGCCTTTGTCCTTCATACGGAGTCCGGCGTGCCCGTGTACGTGCAGTTGGTGCAGCAGGTCAAGCACGGGATACGCATGGGAACGCTTCACCCGGATGATCAGCTGCCGACGGCCAAGGAAGTGGTCAAGGCACTGGGGGTGAACCCGAATACGGTGCTGAAGGCATACCGCGAGCTGGAGCGGGAGGGTCTGGTTTCGCCGCGTCCGGGCGCCGGCACATTTGTGCGCAAGGGTCTCGGCTCCGCGTCGCCGGAGGGCCGGGACCGGTTGTTCGCCGAGCTTCGTGAGTGGATGAAGCGGGCCGAGTCCGCCGGCCTCGACGACGAAGACATCCTCGCGTTGTTCGCGGGTGCCCGGGAGCAGCGGATGGTCCGCGGGGCGTGAGCGTCAGCGAGCGAACCATGGTGACTGAGCGAGCGTCAGCGAGCGAACCATTGTGACTGAGCGAGCGTCAGCGAGCGAACCATTGTGACTGAGCTTCGGCCTGTGCGGCACCTGGTGCCGGTGACCCCCGCGCCGCCGGCACCGGAAGAGGAGCCTGATCCGGCAGTGGTGACTCGTGGTGCCGGAGTTCAGTGTGGCCGTCGGTGGACCCTGGTCGACTGCTCATTGCAGATTCCTACTGGTGCGGTCGTCGCGGTGGTCGGTCGGAACGGGGCGGGCAAATCCACGTTGTTGCACATGCTGGCCGGGCTGCACCGTCCCGACGCCGGCTCCGTCACGGTCTTGGGCGCACCGTCGTGGCCGGCCAGCGGACAGGCGCTGGCTCGAATCGGCTTCGTCGGTCAGGACCGCCCCTTGTACCGGGCGCTGCGCGTGCGTGAGCTGTTGACCCTGGGGCGCCAGTTGAACCCGGTCTGGGATCATCAGTATGCGCTTGAGCGACTTCGGGATCGGGAGATTCCGGTCGATCAGAAGGTCCGTCGACTGTCCCGTGGCCAACAGACCCAGTTGGCAGTGGTGATGGCGCTCGCGAAACGACCCAGCCTGCTTCTCCTGGACGAGCCGCTGGCGGACCTGGATCCGGTGGCGCGCCGTGAGGTGATGGGAACCCTGATGGCTGAATTGCTCCGGCGACTGCGCAGGACGGCTGGAACAGATCGACCATCGCGCAGTGTTAGTGGCTCCGATCCTGCCCTGCGTTGCCTTGGCGCCGGCTGCGATCGGTGCGTTCTGGGGAGTTCCAGTCGTGGGGCGGGAGTACGAGGCACGGACCGTCCAATTGGCCCTGACCCAATCGTTCTCCCGTCGTTCCTGGATCCTCACGCGATTGGTCGTCGTCGGCATGATTGTTGCGATTGGCGCCGCCGTCGTCGGCTATGCCATCGACTCCTGGTTCCGGACAGTTGCCGCGCTGCCTGTGGGGGACTCGCTTGACGCCGAGCTGGGGTTCAGTGACATCCGCGGCTACGCACCCGTGGGGTGGTGGCTGTTCGGATTTGCCGTTGGCGCAATGAGCGGAGCGTTGCTGCGCCGCACCGTTCCTGGCATGGCCGTCACCGTCGTCGGGATGGTCGGGCTGCTGATCGCGCGGAATCTCTGGCTGAGCGGCGTCGGCGACCGGCGGACGTTGTCGGTGATCGCCCATGTCGAGCCTGTCGCGCTGATCGCGGTCGCGGTGATGTTGATGGTGGTGACCTGCTGGTGGTTCGAGCGGGTCCGGGCCTGACCGCCTCGTCGATGCAAAACCGTTACCTAATCTACTACTCAGATAAATGAGGAGTCGTTTATTCTGATCGAGTGAACTGGGTGGGGGGTGAGCGCAGCAGCTGGATCCTGGCCTTCAACAGCCGATGCGCTCGGTGTCGGGCCGTATCCGAGGCGGTTCAGGACGTCTGTGGGGGCAAGCTCGGGGTTTTGCCGCTGAACGATCCGATGGTTCAGGCATGGGCCGCGCGGGCCGGTCCGGGTAGGCCGATGAAGTGGACGCCCACCCTTTTCCGGGTGGACCAGAACGCCGTGCGGATGTGGACGGGCTCCGCTCTCGCCCTGCGGATGATCGGCCACCTGGGCCTGCGATCCAACGGCGGCTCCTGGGCAGACGTCAACTTCCCGCAAAATGGGATCGAGTACGGCTACTGCTGGTCGGGGCTTTCGAGTGGACTTGGTTACAACTTCACGTTCACGCACATCAGTGGCGCGACCTCGACCGGTGTGTTCAAGGCAACGGCCACCTGAGGCGTATTGAAGTCCGCCCGCGGTGGAGTCAAGGTCGCTGGTGCCGACCGCAAGATTCGACAGTATGCCCACAAAGAACGAACTACTCAACTGACTGATGGAAGGTCCGGGGAATCGAAATATGCGAGTTTCAAGGCTAGGAATGCAGGCGGTCCTCGTCGCGCTCATCACGACTCTGTTGGTCGGCGTGTCTCCAGGGACAGTCGGTGCAACAACCAGAAGTCCTGAAGGAATTGTGGCCATCGACTATCCGACTCAGGACGATTCGGTCCCCGGTGCCGGCGTGCCTTCTCAAGCCGAGCTTGAGAAGGCATGGGACTATGCTCGTGCGCACCTTCCGGCCACCGGTCCCACATGGTCGGCACAGTCGATGAGACGTCAACTCGGCCCGCAGAGCGTGAGCCAAGCCGACCTGGCGGCGGCAGCTGCTTCCGGGAAGCCGGACGAGAATTGGACCGTCTACGTGGACGATCGCCTCAATCCCATTCGCGCGACGTGGGCTCCTGGGCAAATCACGACGCCGGCCCGCTGACTCTCGCCGAGGACGGCACCGGCATCAGACACCTCGAAGGGTCAATCGATTTTCCTTTCGTCAAAGTCATCCGCAGGATCGACAAGGAGGCGGCGTGTTACTTGTTGACGTGGACGTTCGTCAGTTGCATGCAATGCTGGCAGGAGTGACCGGTGGTTCACAGTCTGATCTGGATGCCGCCGCCACAACTCGTCCGACCGAGCGTCGGCAGAACCGGGAACACGGGCACTGGCGAGTTGCCGTGACCATGCTCGCGGTTGTCCTGGTGGGACTTGCGGGCACTCTGGGAACCGCCGCTCTGGTCAACCCTGCCGGAACGAAATCAGTGTCCGCGCCGACACCGGTGGCACAGTGGCCGGCCAGAGGGAATCTGGTCGGCGCTGCCGGCTTGTTGGACGAAGCCACTCGAGTGATCGCGGCGCACGGAGCGGATTGGGGAGGCCGCTATGTCGTCGACCGATTCCTGTACGCCGGGCGGTCCAGCAACGCGCCCGTTGCCGACTTCAAGGCGACCGTCGTGATCGCCCTGGTCCACGGCACCGACGCCACCCAGGCAGTGGCATTCCTGACGACCGCCGCCCAGGATTCAGGTTCGTCGGCATCGATTCCGGTTGACGCGCCGCTCCTGCTCCGCTCGATTGCACCGATCGATCCCGACGAAGTTGCCGGCTCGATCGGATTCGTTGTCCCGCGAACGTCGGCGGATGCGCCCGCAGGTCCGAGTGCCCTCGACTCGACACTGCTGGTCACGCTCATGGACCCGCGCGCTGCGGCCGTGGAGTTGAGTTCGTCGTTGCTGGATCCGCCCATGTCCGACGGCGGTGCCCAAGCCAAACCGGCCGTCGTCGATGGCTTGTCGGCGATGGAACTGCCGGAGGGTGTCGGGATCTGGAACACGAGCCTCGCCGCAGACGGATCGACTGACCCGGTTGTGCTGGGGGGACCACCGGGGGCCGCGCCCGCGACCGCGTCCGTGACGGCCACGGTCGATGACGGCTCGATCATCGGGATCCAATCCACCACACGGAACCTCGAGATCGGAGACCCGGTTGCGATCCCTGCCGGGCTCGTCGGTGTGGTGACCGACATTGAGGGCAACCGGGCAACCGTGACCACGGACCTGCGCGAGTTGACCAGCACGCGATGGCACATCATCGGCTTCGGCACCGACAATCGCGGCACCATTGCCGGTGTGCCGGGCGACTACGAATTCCTTCCCGAGGACACGAGAACGAGTGTTCACCGCATCGCATTGGTCGACGGCTCCGGCACCATCGTGATCAACGTCGGTGAGACCGTCGCTGACCCCGGGAAGTCCGACGGCGCGAGGCATGTTCTCGATCGATCGGTCAATCCTGCCGATCTCCGGCCGGGAACGCAGGTCTACGTCGGGCGGCTGCTTCCGCCAAGCTGAAAGGTTTCGGGCGTTGCGCGGGCCGCGTCAGCCACGTTCCGGAGAATCGGGTTGCCCAGCGGCTGCGGGTTCGGCAGGCGGCTCGCCGGTGGGGATGATGATGACCTCGGGCACCTGCTCGGAGAGCACCTGCGCGGCGTGCGCCGGGAGCCGGTCGTCGGTGAGCAGGGTGGTCACCGCTCGCAGCGGCGCGATCTGTGCGAGCCCGACGATCCCCCACTTGGTGTGGTCGGCCACCACCACCAGCCGGCGCGCCGACTCGACCAGCGCCCGGTTGGTCTCCGCCTCCAGCAGGTTGGGTGTGGTCAATCCGGCCCGCTCGTCGATGCCGTGCACACCCATGATCACCATGTCCACGTGCAGGGACCGGATCGCCTGCACGGCAACGGGTCCGACGAGGCCGTCGGACGGGGTACGCAGGCCGCCGGTGAGCACCACGGTCAGGTCGGAGCGTTGCCGGCCGTGCAGCACCTCGGCGACCTTGAGCGAGTTGGTCACCACCGTCAGGTTGGCGATGTCGCCGAGATGCCGTGCCAGGGTCCAGGTGGTGCTGCCCGCGGTAATGGCGATGGCCATGCCCGGCCGCACGAGCTCGGCGGCGCGGGTGGCGATGGCTTCCTTCTCCGGCACCTCGCGCAGGCTGGTCACCTCGAAGCCCGGCTCGACCGCGCTCGCCGTCTCCATCGCGGTGGCGCCGCCGTGCACCTTGGACAGCAGCCCCTTGCGGTCCAGCGCCTCCAGGTCGCGGCGAACCGTCATGTCCGAGACGCCCAGCAGCGCGGTCAGGTGAGCCACCCGCGCGCCTCCGGTCCGGCGGACCTCTTCCAGGATCTTGGCCTGGCGCATCGCGGCGAGCACACCCCAAACGTACCGAATCGAACGCGCCGTTGTTGGGACCTGTTGGATGACAGCCGGCTCCGGCTTCAGGAGCCGGGTCAGCATCGGCCCGACGGCTACCCGTGACAAGATCGAACGATGCCGGACAGCAGTGACCCTCGACCGGTGCGGGCGGCGGACATCGACGCCGCCGCTCGGCGGCTGGCCGGGATCGCCGCGGTGACCCCGCTGGAGGAATGCCACCGGCTCAGCGCCGAGCTCGGCGTGCGAGCGCTGCTCAAGCGGGAGGACCTGCAGGTCGTCCGCTCCTACAAGGTCCGCGGCGCATTCAACCTGATGGCCCAACTGACTCCGGCCGAGCGGGGTGCCGGCGTGGTGTGCGCCAGCGCCGGCAACCACGCCCAGGGGGTGGCGTTCTCCTGCCGGATGCTGGACATCAAGGGCCGGATCTATCTGCCCAACACGACTCCGCGGCAGAAGCGGGATCGCATCCTTTCGCACGGCGCCGGCACGGTCGAGGTGGTGATGACCGGCGACACGTTCGACGATGCGGCCGCGGCCGCCGCCGTGCACGCCGCCGAGTCCGGCGCGGTGCTCGTCGCACCGTTCGACGACGCCCGCACCATCGCCGGTCAGGGCACCGTCGTGCGTGAGCTGCTGCAACAGCTGGGCCATCTGCCGGACGCCATCGTCGTCCCGGTCGGCGGCGGCGGGCTGATCGCCGGCATCGTCACCTATCTGAACGAGCGCGCCCCGTCGGTGCGGGTGATCGGGGCCGAACCGGCCGGCGCTCCGTCGATGCGAGCGGCCCTGACGGCCGGTCGGCCGGTGGCGCTGGACACCGTCGACCCGTTCGTCGACGGTGCCGCGGTCCGCCGGGTGGGTGACCTGCCGTTCCGGATCGTGGCCGAAAGCGCGGTCCGGATGGTCGATGTCGACGAGGGTGCGATCTGCACCGAGATGCTGGGCCTGTACCAGAACGAGGGCATCGTGGCCGAGCCGGCCGGCGCGTTGGCGGCCACCGCGTTGCGCGGGCTGGACCTGGATCCGGGTTCGACGGTGGTCGTCCTGGTGTCCGGCGGCAACAACGACGTGTCCAGGTACGGCGAGATCCTCGAGCGGTCGCTGGTGCACCTCGGACTCAAGCACTACTTCCTGGTCAACTTCCCGCAGGAGCCGGGGGCGCTGCGCCGATTCCTGGACGAGGTCCTGGGCCCGGACGACGACATCACCCTGTTCGAGTACGTCAAGCGCAACAACCGGGAGACCGGACCGGCCCTGGTGGGCATCGAGATCGGTTCCGCCGACGGACTGCCTGCGCTGCTGGGCCGGATGGCCGCGGCATCGATGGAGGTCGAGCGGATCCTGCCCGGCTCGGCGGCCTATCGATACCTGACCTGACGGTCATGCGGGGCGGGATGACCCCCTCTCCGTTCGGGCGGTCCGCGTGATTTGTCTGGAAAGACCGACGGGAGTCGTACCGAAAAGAGCCCGCATGTCCTCACCCGGCCCGGACGACGCAGGACGATCGTCGCTACGTGATACTCACCCGCATGGCCCTGCACACCGGCTCGTCCCAGCCCACCCGCGCCCCGCACACCAACCCCCTGGCGACGCTGGCCACCCCGGCCGTCGGCGACGCCTTCGCGTTACCCGAGATCGCGCTGCGCGACGATCCGGTCCCCTCCGATGTCGCGTACCAGCTGATCCGTGAGGAGTTGCTGCTGGACGGCAGTGCCCGGCTGAACCTGGCCACCTTCGTCACGACGTGGATGGAACCGCAGGCGCTGCAGCTGATGTCGGACTGCGCCGACAAGAACATGATCGACAAGGACGAGTACCCGCAGACGGCGGAGATCGAGCGGCGGTGCGTCGCGATCATCGCCGACCTGTGGCATGCCCCGGCGCCGGACGACGCGTGCGGCTGCTCGACCACCGGATCCAGTGAGGCCTGCATGCTCGCCGGGATGGCCCTCAAGCGCCGCTGGGAGGCCAAGGTTCGCGCCGAGGGCGGCGATCTCAACGTCCGCAAGCCCAATCTGGTGATGGGCGCCAACGTGCAGGTGTGCTGGGAGAAGTTCTGCCGTTACTGGGATGTCGACGCGCGTCTGGTTCCGATGGAGGGCGAGCGGTTTCACCTGGACGCGCCCTCCGCGGTGGCGGCCGTCGACGAGAACACCATCGGCGTGGTGGCCATCCTCGGGTCGACGTTCGACGGCTCCTACGAGCCGGTCGCCGAGATCGCCGCCGCGCTGGACAAGCTGGCCGCCGACGGGGGACCGGACGTCCCGGTGCACGTGGACGGTGCGTCCGGCGGCATGATCGCCCCATTCCTGGACCCGGACCTGCAGTGGGACTTCCGGCTGCCCCGGGTGTCCTCGATCAACACCTCCGGCCACAAGTACGGCCTGGTGTACCCCGGGGTCGGCTGGGTGGTGTGGCGGGACAAGAAGCACCTGCCCGATGAGCTGGTCTTCAACGTGAACTACCTGGGCGGCAACATGCCGACCTTCGCACTGAACTTCTCCCGACCCGGGTCCGAGGTCATCGCCCAGTACTACAACTTCTTCCGGCTCGGCCGCTCCGGGTTCACGACCGTGCAGCAGTCCACCCGCAACGTCGCCATGTCGCTGGCCGAACGGATCGGTGAGCTGCCGGAGTTCAAGCTGATCACGCGCGGCGACGAGCTTCCGGTGTTCGCATTCACCACCTCGGACGCGGTGCGCGGCTGGGACGTGTTCGCGCTGTCCCGACGCCTGCGCGAGCGCGGCTGGCAGGTGCCGGCGTACACCTTCCCGGAGAACCGCGAGGACCTGGCGGTGCTGCGCGTCGTCTGCCGCATCGGGTTCTCGCTGGACCTGGCCGACCTGTTCTTCAACGAACTGAAGGCGGCCGTGGCCTCACTCGACGAGGACGCCGAGCACGGCGTGCTCAGCGGGCCCTCCGGATTCCGGCACTGAGGGCTGCTTGACGGGCACCGACGACCGCCTGACGCGGCGGGCGGTGGTGCTCGCCCGAGGTGCGACGCGGGCAGCCCGCGCCTGATCCGTGCGGGTCGGGCCGCGTCGCCGTCCGCGGATAGGCTGCCCCGTCGTGGGATTCGGACAGGAATCGGTCATCGCGATCGCGGTGGCGCTGCCGGCGTGGCTGCTGGTGGCCTATCTGATCGGTCAGCTCGCGCGCCGGCTGCTGCGAGGGCGAGTGCGGCTGTCCACCAGCGCCACGACGGTGATCGCCGTGGTGGGCGTTTCCGGGGGGCTGTTGATCGCCGGTCTGGCCGTCGACGACGTGCACCCGTGGAGCGTCGCCCCGATCCTGCTCGCGGTCGGATTGACCACCGGCTTGCTCGCCCTGTTCGCGGCCGTCGTGGCTCACCTGCAACCGCCGCGGCCGGACGAACCGATCGAGAAACTGATCAGGCGCGGCGAGTCGGATCGGCTGGAGTTCAAGTCCAGCGCGCGGTGGAACCTGCACACCAAGGCCCGGGACGAGCGGATCGAGCTGGTCATCGCCAAGGCCGTGTCCGGGTTCCTGAACTCCGACGGCGGCACCCTGCTGATCGGGGTCAATGACGCCGGGGACGTGGTCGGCCTGGCCAACGACTTCACGGTCGTCAAGTCGCCCGACCCGGACCGGTTCGAGCTCTGGCTGCGGGACTTCCTGGCCACCACCCTGGGGCAGACGGCGGCCGTTCAGCCGATCATCGACTTCACCGAGGTCACCGTCGACGGCGAGCGGACCTACGTCTGCCGCATCACCTGCCCCGCTTCGCCCCGACCGGTGTTCCTGCGACCGGGCAAGGGGGGCGCGCAGCCGGAGCTGTGGGTGCGCATCGGCAACTCCACCCGGCAGCTCAAGGTGGACGAGGCCGTCGACTACGTGATGCACCGCTGGCCGTTGGGTGTGGGACGGACGGTGTCCGCGCAGCTCCGGGCGGCCGTCCGCGGGTCCGGGACCAGCAGCTGATCGGCCTGCTCGCTTGACGCCGCTACCCGGGCTAGGTGGCTGGGTGGCTGGGTGCGGACCATTGGCCCCGATCAGCGCCCAGCCGGATGTTTCGCTGGATCATCGAGCCGCCGCACCGGCCGCACCGGCCACCCGCGCGAGCGGTGCGGTGTGGTGCGGGCGGTGCGGTGCGGTGCGGGCGGTGCGGTCAGGCGGTGCGGTCGGTCAGGCCCGGTCCGTGGGCGTCGGCCGTCGGAGCCGATAGCACCACGCGGGTGGCGCGGGCGGCGGCCGGCACGGAGCCGGTGTCGACGGCGTCGCGGTCGCCATCAATGCCCAGGATCGAATCCGAACCGGTGCCGGCCGGACCGGTCGCCTTCTGCTGGGCCGGCGCGATCTCCCGGGGCAGCACGACCAGCACGATCAGCATCCACAGCATCTGCACGCTGCCACCGAAGGCCAGCAGCGCTCCACCCTGGGCGTAGTCGGTGTCGTGCACGTTCATCAGCGAGGCGGTCGGTATGCACCAGATGGCCAGGCCCGCGGTCATCAGCACCGAGTAGCCGACCACCTGCGCGATCCGGCCCCTCAGGGCGCGGTCGGACGACCGGTACCCACGGTCGTCCGCGGCCAGCTCGCCGATCATGGCCTTCAGCCGCAGGGCGATGATGAGCATCGCCGGGAAGATCCAGATGATGTGGTGGACCCAGCTGACCGGGCTGACCAGCACGCCGACCAGACCGGCCAGGGTCAGGCCGGCGAGTTCGTCGCCGCCAAGCGCGGCCCGCCGGGCCCGCCACAGACCGACCACCGCGACCGCGAGGGCCAGGAGCAGCCAGGGCAGGCGGCCCGGCGCGAGCGGTGCGTCCAGCCGGGCGATCAGGCCGTTGACGGACTGATTGACCGTGGTGTCCAGGAAGCCGACACGGGAGGTCTCCCACATCAGCGAGGTGAAGTACTTCCAGGTCTCCGCGGGCGCGATGACCAGGCTGATCAGACTCGTCGCGATGATCGTGCCGACCGCCGTCAAGGCCGCGCGCCAGCGGCCGACCACCAGCAGGTAGACGATGAAGATACCGGGCGTCAGCTTGATCGCGGTGGCCAGCCCAATGCCCACACCGGTCCACTTGGACCCTCGCCGGCCGAGCACCAGCAGGTCGAGCAGCACGAGCAGAGCGAGGTAGATGTTGATCTGCCCGAACGAGAGGGTCTGCCGGAACGGTTCGAGGGTGAACGCGAAGGCGGTGGCCACGCCGGCGGCGCCCAGCAGCAGCGGCTTGGGCAACCGGACCCGTTCCCGCAGCACCAGATAGACGAAGACGGCCCCGGCGGCGACGATCGCCAGCAACGAGATCGCCAGGACGGCCGGGTAGGTGAGCAGACCCATTGGGGCCATCAGCAGCGCGGCGACCGGTGGGTACGTGAAGCCCAGCGAAACGTTGACCGGGTCCGGCTGCGCGTACGAGTACAGGTCGTGCCCGGCGAGCCAGTAGCTGACGGCGTCGTAGTACAGGCGCAGATCGAACTGTCGATGATGCTGCCCGATGACGTCGTTGAACGCCCACGCGGCGAACGTTGCCAACAGCACCGGCAGGATCACCGTCATGATGCGGGTGGCGCGCGGCAATGAATCCCACCAGCGCACGACGCGGATGGAAGTCAGGGACGTTCGATCAGGAGCGGTCACCCATCGATTATCGCAAGAACCGCGATTTGTTCGGAACACCCCTTGACCATTCTGCGACATCACGTACATCACGTCGATCCGCGAGCAACCTTCCGCCATGATCGACTATCCGCAGGTCAGCGGGTCTAGCGGCGGGGATCGTCGGCGTCGCGCAGGATGTCGGCGCGGTCCTGCGCCGAATGGAGCCAATCGTCTGCCAGGCTTGGGCGGCGACCGCCCCAAGAATGGTAAAGAAACGGTCAAAGAATGGAGCGCGATTCGCCGCGAAAGTAAACTTTTGCCCAAATGTGAGCAAGGCCACAGCGCGGCTGGGCCGCCGCCGAGTGTGGCCGCGGAGCTTCCGCCGGGCGGGAGCTCGGCTGGACTCAGCCGCGGAGCTTCCGCTGGTCACACGCGAGCCGACGTTCCGCGGTCCGGCCGTGCCGGGCAGGCTTGGCCTCGGCTGGACGCGGCCGCGGAGCTTCCGCTGGTCGCACGCGAGTCGATGTTCCGCGAGGTGCCTGACCGACGGGTGCCGGATGCCTCTGCGCCTGGCCGCGGAGCTTCCGCTGGTCGCACGCGAGTCGATGTTCCGCGGTTCGGCCGTGCCGGGTAGGCGGGGTCTGGGCTGGACGCGGCCGCGGAGCTTCCGCCGGTCACACGCGAGCCGATGTTCCGCGACGTGCCTGACCGACGGGTGCCGGATGCCTCTGCGCCTGGCCGCGGAGCTTCCGCCGGTCACACGCGAGCCGATGTTCCGCGACGTGCCTGACCGACGGGTGCCGGATGCCTCTGCGCCTGGCCGCGGAGCTTCCGCCGGTCACCCAGCCGATGTTCCGCAGTCCGCCGTACCCCAGAGAAGCGCCCGGAGCGGTCGAGCGTCTGAGCGCCCAGCCGGGAGCGCAACGGCGGCGATTCCGGCTGACGATGCCGGTGGGAGCGCGGCTGGGTACCGTCGGCGCCACACCACCCGGGAGGAGCTCTATGCCCGAGCCGATCGAGGTTCGCAAGATCCCGTTGCACAGCGTGGCGGACGCCAGCGAGCTGACCGCGCTGTTCGACGCCGGCGTCATCGACGCGGACCGGGTGATCGCGGTGATCGGCAAGACCGAGGGCAACGGTGGCGTGAACGACTACACCCGGATCATCGCCGATCGAGCCTTCCGCGAGGCGATAGCGGCCGCCGGAACCCGGAATATGGACGACGTCCGGCAGATCCCGATCGTCTGGTCCGGTGGCACCGACGGTGTGCTGTCTCCGCACGCCACCGTGTTCGCCACGGTTCCCGCCCAGGCGGTCCCGGCCACCGACGAGTTGCGGTTGACCGTGGGCTTCGCGATGAGTGAACGGCTCCTCCCGGAGGACATCGGCCGGACGGCGATGATCACCAAGGTGGCGGCCGCGGTGCGGGAGGCAATGGGCCGGGCCGGCATCACCGACACGACGGACGTGCACTACGTGCAGACCAAGACCCCGCTGCTGACGATCCACACCATCCGGGATGCCAGGCAGCGCGGGCAGACGGTCTGGACCGAGCAGACCCACGAATCGATGGACCTGTCCAACGGTTGCACCGCGCTGGGTGTCGCGGTTGCACTGGGCGAGATCGAAATGCCGCGCGACCAGGACGTCATGCACAACCGCTCGTTGTACTCGTCGGTGGCTTCCTGCTCATCCGGGGTCGAGCTCGACCGGGCGCAGGTCGTGGTCGTCGGCAACACCCGCGGGGTCGGCGGTCGGTACCGGATCGGGCACTCGGTGATGCGCGACGCGTTGGACGCCGACGGGATCTGGGAGGCGATCCGGGACGCCGGCCTGGATCTGCCGGACCGGCCGCGCCCTGCCGATCTCGGCGATCGGCTGGTCAACGTGTTTCTCAAGTGCGAGGCATCGCGGGACGGCCAGGTACGCGGCCGCCGCAACGCCATGCTCGATGATTCCGACGTGCACTGGCATCGTCAGATCAAGGCATGCGTCGGCGGGGTGACCGCCGCGGTGACCGGCGATCCGGCCGTGTTCGTCTCGGTGTCGGCGGCGCACCAGGGCCCGGACGGCGGCGGACCCGTGGCCGCCATCGTCGACCTGGGCTGACCGACCGCGTCGACCTGGGCTGACCGACCGCGTCGACCCCGGGATGATCCGCACCATCGACCTACGCTGTGCTGACCGCCCCTGTTCGCTGATCATCTCCGCGCCCCGGTGCCGGTTTCGTCGGGTTCGGCGCGGGTTTCGCCCGCGGACCAGCAAGAGCAGCCCGGTCCGCTGACCATCTCCGCGTCTGCGCGCCCGATTCATCCGGTTCGGCGCGGGAAAGATCAGCGAACCCGTCGGCCCCGCGCGGGAAAGATCAGCGAACCGTCGGCCCCGCGCGGGAAGGATCAGCGAGCCCGTCAGCCCGGCGCGGGAAAGATCAGCGAGCCCGTCAGCCCGGCGCGGGAAAGATCAGCGAAGCCGAGGCCTCAGCTCGGCCCGGCCGGGGGAAGCGCCCAACCAAGTGCCCAACCACCACCGCCCGAGCGGTTACCACGAGTGTCAGCGACGAACGTCAGCGACGGACGAACTCCAGGTCCAGGATCTGGTGCCCGGCGGCCAACCCCCGTCGCTCGAACCGGGTCGTCGGCCGGAACACCGGACGCGGCGCCCAGCCCGAGTGGGCGTTACGCAGGTTCTTGGTGGCGGTGCAGGCGGCCAGCATCTGCTCGGCGTAGGTGACCCAGTCGGTGGCCAGCCGGAACGTCCCACCCTTGCGCAGCCGGGAAGCGACCAGCTCGGTGAACTCGGCGGTGACCAGGCGGCGCTTGTGGTGCCGGGTCTTGGGCCAGGGGTCCGGGAAGAACAGCCACACCTCGGCCAACGAACCCGGTCTGATCAGGTCGGTCAGTACGGCGACGCCGTCGGCCCGGATGAGCCGGACGTTGTGCGCGCCGACCCGGTTGAGGTGGTGCAGGGTCTGTGCGACGCCCGGCTTGTAGACCTCGACCGCGATCAGGTTGATCTCCGGCCGGGCCGCCGCCATCTGCGCCGTCGATTCCCCCATGCCGGAGCCGATCTCGAGCACCGTGTCGGCCTTTCGACCGAAGAGCCGCGACGGGTCGATGGGGCCGTCGAAGTCGGTCGGATCGCGGTACCAGGCCGCGGCGTGCGCCTGCAGGGCGCGCCGCTGGACCGGGTTGAGCCGGCCGCCCCGCGGATGGAAGCTGACCACCCGACGGAAGTGGGCCGGCAGCCCATCATCCGCAGCAGTGGTCACGATCCTGGAGTCCTGCACAGCTGGCAGCGTAGGACCCGGTCGGTCCCGTCCCCGACCCGCATCGCCCACCAGACCGATGCCGGCTCGCATTGCCCACCCGACCCGCGCCGACCGGACCGTGCCGGACCGCACCGCACCGCACCGCACCGGACCGTGCC
>CAZCEH010000043.1:15617-25127 GCA_964497705.1 uncultured Actinomycetes bacterium
GGACCGCACCGGACCGTGCCGGACCGCACCGGACCGTGCCGGACCGCACCGGACCGTGCCGGACCGCACCGGACCACACCGGACCGCACCGACCGCCAGATCGGTCGTCAGCCGGATTCCGCCGAACCGACCCCGGCAGCCTGCTCCCGGTGCTTCATCTCCGCCTCGTACACGTGCGGCCGGCCACCGGACAGCCGCTCCCGCACCAATGAATCAACGGCTCGAAACACCTGGTAGTAGTGCTCGTCGTAGGCCTCGACGAGCTGGAAGGTCCACAACCCCGGCACCACGTCCCGGCCCACCAGCACCTGGTCGATCTCGTCCGCCAGTTCGGCCTGGCCGGCCGAGCGCAGGGCGACCAGGGCGTCCTGCAGGGCCAGGTCGGCCTCTCCGGACATCCGGTGGAAGCCGTAGAGGAATCCGCGCGCGTTCTCCACCACCTCGAATGCCGCGGACAGCTTGCCCACCGCGTCGACGGTGGCGTCGTCGCTGCCGGCCGGCCGTGGGTGCGCGACCGGCCGCTCCGGGTGCCGGGCACTGCCGAACCGGGCCGGCAACTCCGACATCAGGCGTCCCGCTTCTGCAGTAACACCAGGGCGATCAGCCACAGCACGACCGCCGTGCCGGCGAACACCAGCAGACCCTGCAACGCGTCCGGCCCACTGCTCGGCTGGAACAGGTTCGCCACCCCCGTGGTCGGCGCGACGATCTTGTCCGAGGCCGCGAACGGCAGCCACGGACCCACCTTCTCGCCGACCGTCGGGATGAGGGTGAACAGGCTCTCCAGGATCAGCGGCCACAGCAGCAGGATGGCGATCGCTCCCGCCGACTGGCGCACGATCGTGCCGACCGACACCGCGATGATCGCGGCGATCGCGAAGATCGCGCCGTACCCGACGACCTGGCGCCATTCGTCCCAGGTGGACAGCTCGAGCGGCACCGGGGGCGCCTTGGCCAGCGCCTTGGCCAGGAAGTACGAGCCGATCGCCGCCACCAGGCCGACGACCGCGCCGAGCAGGGCCAGCAGGACGGTCTTGGCCAGCAACACCGACGGCCGCCTGGGCACCCCCAGGAAGGTGTTGCGGATGGTGCCGAAGCGGTATTCGGTGGTTACCGCCAGCGCGGACAGCACCATGTAGATGCTCATGCCGAGGCCGACGCCGCGCAGGAAGATGTACGGGATCGCCGCGTCCCCGTTCTCCACCAGGCCGAACAGCGTCGCTAAGCCCAGGGACGCGGCGGCGATCGCGATCAGACACCAGTACGGCGAGCGGGTCGAGAACAGCTTGATGCGTTCGACGTTCAACAGGGTCATCGCGGGCCGCCGTCCTGCGGCGCGGCCGCCGGGGCCACCTGGGGCGGTGGACCGGGTGGTGCCTGCCAACCATCGGGCGGCATGGCGCCGGTCGGGAAGCCGGCCGGCGAGCCGACCGTGGTGAACGACGAGGTGTCGGGTCGGGCGTGGGAGCCCCCGTACTCGACGGCGTCGCCGGTCAGTTGCATGAACGCCTCTTCCAGCGAACCGACCTGTGGTGTCAGCTCGTGCAGGGTGATGCCGGCCTCGCCGGCGACGTCACCGACTCGTTCGATGGGTGCGTCGACCACCTCCAAGGCCCCGTCGAGGTCGCTGACCTGCAGGTTCGCCTGGACCAGCGCGGCCCGCAGATCGGCCAGCCGGGGCGAGCGGACTCGCACCGACGAACGGGTGGCCTGCGCGATGAAGTCGGCGGTGGTCGCGTCCGCGATCAGCCGGCCGCGCCCGATGACGATCAGATGATCAGCGGTCAGCGCCATCTCCGAGAGCAGGTGGGAGGAGACGAAGACCGTGCGGCCCTGGGCGGCCAGGTTCTTCATGAAGGTGCGGATCCAGTAGATGCCCTCCGGGTCCAGCCCGTTGACCGGCTCGTCGAACAGCAGCACCGTGGGATCGCCCAGCAGGGCACCGGCGAGCCCGAGCCGCTGCTTCATGCCCAGCGAGAACTTGCCGACCGCCTTGCGGGCGACGCTGGTCAGCCCGACCAGTTCGAGCACCTCGTCCACCCGACGCGTCGGGATCTTGTTGGACGCCGCCATGAACCGCAGGTGGGCCCGGGCGGAACGGTTCGGATGGACCCAGTTCGCGTCCAGCAGCGCACCCACCCGGGTCAACGGGCGGTGCAGCGCCGCGTACGGCTTGCCGTCGATCAGTGCCCGGCCACCGTTCGGATTGTCCAGGCCCAGGATGATCCGCATGGTGGTGGATTTACCCGCGCCGTTGGGTCCGAGAAATCCGGTGACCATCCCGGGCTGCACCGTGAATGACAGGTCGTCGACGGCGACGGTGGTGCCATAGCGTTTCGTCAGGCCGATTGCCTCGATCATGTGACCTCCCCCCGCCCAGCATGGCACGAGCGGGGCGGAGGGCCGATCGATCATCGAGGCGGGTCGGGCGATCAGCCGTCGAAGGTCAGATCCTGCAGCGGCAGGTACCCGTCCTCCAGCTCGGTGGTGCGGATCTGCTCCCAGGCCTGCCGGGCTGTGACGTCCGGGCCGGTCCGGGCCGCGATCGCCCCGGTGACCAGGGCGGTCGCGAACGAGGTGCCGGACCAGGACGCGAACCCGTCGAACTCCCGGGTCGTGCCGCCCTGCTCGTCGCCGGCGTACACCGCGCGAGCGCCGGCCGGCTGCGCCTCGAATCCGCCGACCGGTCCGCTGAGGTAGGTGCTGATCACCTTCTCCGCGCGAACCCTGACGTCCACCCACGGCACGTCGGGACTAAAGGCGGAACGCCGGCCGTCCGCCTGGGCCGAGCCGACGGCGAGCACCGGGGCTGCGGCCGACGGGTACAGCGGCCGCCTGGGCCAGGCGTAGGGGCGGCCGTCGCGCCGGGTACGGGGGTCGGCTCCGTGGTTGCCCGCGGCCGCGACGACCACGACCTCCGGGTCGAGGGTGGCCAGGGCCCGGTTGATGGCCAGCGGCTCCTGCCCGTCATAGGCGAACGCGCCGGAGCTGATGTTGATGATCTGGACGCGATCGGCCGGATCCAGCGCGTTGTTGCTCGCGGCGAACTCGGCGAGCGCATTCGCGAAGTCCCAGGACGACGCGACGCCCTGCTCGTTCAACGCGCTGCGGATCACCACGGTCGCGCCCGGCGCCTGCCGGAGGATCAACCCGGTCAGGAAGGTGGCGTGGCCGCCGCGCCAGTTCGGCTTGTCCTCGGTCAGCAGGACGCCGTTCTCGTTGTCCCAGCCGCCGTCCAACCAGGGATGCGGGGCGAAGGGGGTGTCCAGCAGGCCGACCCGGACACCCGCGCCCGGCCCGGCGGGGTCCCGGTAGTCCCATTGCGGCGCGGCCACCCGGCTGGGCGGGTACTCGTCGTCGCGGATGATCACGCCACCCTCGATGCTCTGGGTGAGCTGCCGGTTCTTGCCGATCACCGGCGTCCATCCGGCATACCGTTCGCGGAAGTGCTCACGGAGCCGGTCGAGCACCGTGTCGAGCACGAAGTCGCCGACCGCGCCGAGCGCGAAAAGCTCGGGCGCCAGCTCGCTGACCCGCGCCAGGTCGGCCGGGCTCATCTGCGAGGGCGGCACCAGGTTCATCCGGCGCAGTCCGAGCGGCCGGCTCACGTCGCCGGCCCCGGGTGCCTGCACGTTGATGCCCAGCTGGTCCCGCAAAGCGTTGCCGACCAGGTCGGCGTCCTGCAACGCGACCAGGATCGAATTGCTCTCGACCGGTTCCAGGGCGGGGACGGATTCACGCATTTCGGTCATGGGTGGCGATGGTAGGGGTTCGCCATGGGTGCGCGCAGCCGGATAATTCCCGATAGGACGACCACGGATGGGTGGCGGTGGGCCGGATGTCTTCGGTGGCGGTGGCTGCGGCCGACTACCGCGCTGCCACCGACGAGGTGTTCCGGCTGGCGACCGTTGAGCCACGTCGAGCCCATCGGCAGGCGGTGGAGCTCGGCGAGGCCGCCCGCCGCGGCGGGGATCCGCGGTCGGCCGCGATCTGCGCCCATGCCGCCGGCGTGGCCGCTCAGCAACTCGGCGACATCGACGACGCGATCGCTCAGTACCGCCGCGCGATCCGGCTGGCGAGGCCGGCCGGGGCGACGGACGTGGCGGCCCGGGCCCGGGCCAGCCTGGCCGGCTCGATGCTGGTCCGTGGGCGGCTGAGCACGGCCCTGCGGGAGGTCGACAGGGCCCTGGCGGACCTGTCCGGGTTGGATTCGGCGCGGGCGCTGACCCAGCGGGCCGCGATCCTGCAGCTCGTCGGCCGGCCGGAGGACGCCCTGGCCGATCTCCGCCGGGCGATCCCGATGCTGCGTCAGGCCGATGACGCCGACTGGGCCGCGGGCGCCCTGTCGAACCGCAGCGTGCTGCACATCGCCCGCCGGGCGTTCGCCGCGGCGGAGACCGACCTGCTGGAGGCCGGTCGGCTGGCCCAGGAACACGAGCTGACCCTGTGGTCGGCCTACATCGAGCAGAACCTGGGCTGGCTGGACTCCAACCGTGGCGAGATGGTCTCGGCGCTCGGACATTTCGTCCGCGCGGACGAGTTGTTCGGGCAGCTGGGCACCCGGTCCGGCTCGCTGCTGGTCGATCGCGCGGAGATGCTGCTGTCGCTGCGACTGATCGACGAGGCCCGCGCGGCCGCGGACGCGGCGGTCGAGCTGCATCGACGTCATCGGGACCAGCTGCACCTGCCGCGGGCCCAGCTGCTGCGTTCGACCGTCGCGCTGGTCCAGGGCGACCTGGAGGTCTCGGCCCGGGCGGCGGACCAGGCGATCGGTGGGTTCGGGCGGCTCGGTGACGCCGGCGGCATCGCGCTGGCCAGGTTCGCCCGGCTGCAGGCCAGGTACGCGGTCGATCCGCGGTCGGTGCCGGCCGGCCGGGCCCGCCGGATCGCCGACGAGCTGCGGCGGACCGGCTGGCTGGTGCCGGCCCTGGAGGCGCAGGTGCTGGCCGGCATCATCGCGCTGCGCCGCGGTCAGCTCGGTCCCGCGCGGGAGGACCTGCGGTTGGCCAGCCGGGCCAGGTCCACCGGGCCCGCCGATGTCCGGGTGCGCGGCTGGCTCGGCGAGGCCCTGCTGCGCTACGCGGACGGACGGGCACGGTCGGCGAACTCGGCGGTCGACGCGGGCCTGCGGATCGTGGAGCGGTACCAGGCCACCCTCGGGGCAACCGAACTGCGCGCCCACGTCACCCTGCACCGCGGCGAGTTGGCCCGGCTCGGAATGCGGATCGCCCTGGAAGCAAAGGATTCTCGCCGGCTGCTGGCCATCGTGGAACGTGGTCGGGCGACTGCCCTGGGCTTCCGGCGACCCCGGCCGCCGTCCGACCCGACCCTGTCCGCCGACCTGGCCGACCTGCGCACCACGATGAAGGAGATCGACGAGGCCAGGGACGAAGGGCGCCCGACGGCGGCCCTGATCAGCCGTCAGGTGCGCCTGGAGGATGCGATCGCCGGCCGAACCATGCAGCTGCCGGCCGCGCTGGGCGCGCCGCGACGGCTGCCGCGGACGGCCCGTGAGCTCGACCTGGCGTTCGGCGGGTCCGCCCTGGTGGAGTACGTCGAGCTGGCCGGCCGCCTGCATGCCGTCAGCGTCCTGGACGGGCGGACCCGGTTGCACGCGCTCGGTCAGGTCGATGCCGCCGTGCGGCTGCTGCCGCAGCTGTCGTTCGCGCTGCGCCGGCTGGCCCGGCCGCACACGTCCCCGGCCGGCCGGGCGGCGGCCGAGGCGGCGCTGCGCAAGATGCAGGTGGAGCTGGACGATCTGCTGTTCGGGCCGGTCCGCCCGCTGCTCGGCGACCGGCCGGTCATCCTGGTCCCGTCGGCCGGCCTGCAGGGACTGCCCTGGGCCGTGCTGCCGACGTGCCGGGGCCGGTCGGTGTCCGTGGTGCCGTCGGCGACGCTGTGGCTGGACGCGGTCTCCCGCGGGCGCCCGGCCGGCGACCGGATCGTCGTCGCGGCCGGCCCCGGGTTGCCGGGGGCGGCGCAGGAGGCCGCGGCCGTGGCGGCGCTCTACCCCGGGGCCCGCTGCCTGGTCGGCGAGGACGCGACGGCCCCGCGGGTGGCCGCGGTCGGCGGCGGCGCGGACATCCTGCACATCGCCGCCCACGGCCGGCTGCGTTCGGACAACCCGTACTTCTCCTCGCTGCAGCTGGCCGACGGGCCGTTGACCGTCTACGACCTGGAACGGATCGACGCGCCCGGTCACGTCGTGCTCGCCGCATGCGAGACCGCGCAGGCCACCGTGGTGGCGGTGGACGAAGTCCTGGGCTTCGCGGCGACCCTGCTGGCCCAGGGCACGACGTCGGTGGTGGCCCCCGTGGTCAACGTGCTGGACGAGGCCGTGGTCGCGCTCATGCAGGACTACCACCGGCAGCTGCGGACCGGGCGTCCGCCCGCCGAAGCGCTGGCCGTCGCGCAGTCGCTCGCCGCCGAACGCGGTCTGCCCGCCTGGGCCGCGGCCGCCGGGTTCGTGTGCCTGGGTGCCGGCGTCCGACCCGTGTTCCTGCGGCTACGGCCGCCCGGTTGACGGGCCGGTCGTCGCCGGCCCGTCGGCGTCTGCGGTGGCGCGGCGCACGCGGATGGGGAACGGATGAGAATTCTGTCGGCCCGGGATGTATTTCCCGGGTGGACGCGGTATCAGTGAGGTCATGCGCAGGCCGCCTCGGTGAGCCGCTGGTGGCAGGGTTCATCGGACCCGGAAGGTACCGCATGACGGAAACAACGGACACCGGCGAGATCGTCCGGGCTGCCGCCGGTGGCAGCCAACAGGCGTGGGACCGGCTGGTGGAGCGGTACATGCCGCTGGTCATCTCGGTGGCCCGCGGCTTCCACCTGACCAGCAAGGACGTCGAGGACATCAGCCAGACCGTCTGGTTGCGGCTGGTCGAACACATCGGCACGCTGCGCGAGCCGCGGGCGCTGCCGGGGTGGATCGCCACCACGGCACGGCACGAGGCGATTCGGGTGCAGCGATCGAGGGCACAGGCGAACCCAGTGGATCCGGGTGCGGGAGGACCGTTGGACAGGAACGTGGAGTCGGTCGACATGGACGATCGGCTCCTGAGCGCGGAGCGGCACCAGGCGCTGATCGACGGCCTGGCCGAACTGCCTGTCCAGCAGCGCCGGCTGCTGGAGCTGATGGTCGTCGACCCGCCGCTGTCGTATCAGGAGATCAGCACGAAACTGGGCATTCCGGTCGGCAGCATCGGTCCCACCCGGTCCCGAGCGCTCACCCGGTTGCGGGCCAGCGGTCCGATCCAGTCGCTGCTCGGGCCGGAATATTCCGGTGTGGCAAGGGGTGAGACGGCATGACGACACCGGGGTGGTTGGACGACGGCTGGCTGCGCGACGACGAGGCGTTGCTGGCCGAACTGCGGGACGCGCTCGCCGACCGGCCGACTGCGCTACCGGGCCAGCGCGGGTCCACCGCGTCCGGCCTGGACCCGGCCACCGTCGACCGCATGTACGCCGCGGCCCGGGCCGCCTTCACCTGGCGCACCATCGACCAGGAGCTCGAGCTGTTGTCGATGACCGACGAGTCGGTGCGGGCGCCGGCCCTGGTGCGGGGTTCGGAGGAACCCGTCAGCCGGACCATGGAGTTCACCGGCCGCACGGTGAGCATCGAGTTGGAGATCGGGCCCAGGCTCATCGTCGGCCAGATCTACCCGGTCCAGGGCGGCCGGCTGACCCTGCTCACCCCGGGCGGCGACGAGACCGAGCTGACCGCCGACGACGTCGGCTGCTTCACCTTCGCCCGGCCCTCCGGCGGGCCGTTCCGGCTGCGCTGTACCACCGCGGACGCCGGCGTGATCACCGACTGGATCTGCATGACCTAGTCGCCCCGGCGGATCCGGCCGGCTCCGGCGACGGAAGCGTCGACGGAACCGGCGAGGGCGCCCGGCGCCGTCTGCCGCCCCCGACCCGGCTTCGTTTCGTAGGCTGGGCCGAATGTCGGCCCAGTTCCCCGCGCAGTCCTCGCCCGGAGCCGCCGGACCGCCGCGACATGGCGTCGATCCGGCCTTCACCGAGCTTCCCCTGGCCCGGCTCGCCGATGCCGCCCTCGGTGCGGCGACGGCGGCCGGTGCCGCGCACGCCGATTTCCGGTTCGAAAGGCTGCTCACCTCCAGCCTGACGATCCGGGACACCGCGGTGCAGAGCGCCACCGACACGGTCACCACCGGTTTCGCGGTGCGCGTCATCGTCGACGGCGTCTGGGGGTTCGCGGCGTCGGTAGTGCCCACCGCTGAGGAGGCCGTGGCCACCGCCCGCCGCGCGGTGCGGGTGGCCCGGGCCCTGTCCGGTGTGGTGGACGAACGGGTGGAGCGCGCCGACGAACCGGTGTGGCGCGACCAGGAGTGGGTCAGCGCCTATCACATCGATCCGTTCGCGGTGGCCGGGCCGGACAAGATCGGCTTGCTGCTGGACCGGTCGGAACGGCTGCTCGCCTCGGACGGCGTGGCGCACACCCAGGTCGGGTTGCTGCAGGTCAAGGAGAACAAGTTCTACTGCGACACCGCCGGCACGAGCACCACCCAGCAACGGGTGCGGATGGAACCGACGCTGACGGCGACCGCGGTGGACGGGTCGACCGGCGCCTTCGAGACCATGTCCAGCCTGACCCCGCCGGTCGGCCGCGGCTTCGAGTACCTCACCGACGGCACGTGGGACTTCGACGGCGAGATCGCTGCCATGGGCGAGCAGCTGATGGAGAAGATGAAGGCTCCGTCGATCGAGCCGGGTCGCTACGACCTGGTCATCGACCCGACGAACCTGTGGCTGACCATCCACGAGTCGATCGGTCACGCCACCGAGTACGACCGGGCCATCGGCTACGAGGCCGCCTACGCCGGGACGTCCTTCGCCACCCCGGACAAGCTGGGCTCCCTGGTTTATGGATCGCCGGGCATGCACGTCACCGGGGATCGGACCGTGGCGCACGGGTTGGCCACCGTCGGTTTCGACGACGACGGGGTCGCCGGGCAGTCCTGGGACCTGATCCGGGGCGGCATCCTGGTCGGTTATCAGCTGGACCGGGCGTTCGCGCACCGGCTGGGGCTGCCGCGCTCGAACGGCTGCGCCTACGCCGACTCGCCCTCGCACATCCCCATCCAGCGGATGGCCAACGTGAGCCTGCAGCCCGACCCGGCCGGCGGGTCCACGCAGGACCTGATCTCCGGGGTGGAGGACGGCATCTACGTGGTCGGCGACAAGTCGTGGTCGATCGACATGCAGCGGTACAACTTCCAGTTCACCGGACAACGGTTCTACCGGATCCGTGGCGGCCGGCTGGCCGGACAGGTCAGGGACGTCGCCTACCAGGCGACCACCACCGACTTCTGGGGGTCGATGGACGGCATCGGCGGGCCGCAGACGTACCGCCTGGGCGGCGCCTTCAACTGCGGCAAGGGCCAGCCGGGGCAGGCGGCCGCAGTTTCCCACGGCTGCCCGTCGGCAAGGTTTCGCAACGTGAACATCCTCAACGCGACGCAGGAGGCCTCATGAGCGAGCGTCAGC
>CAZCEH010000043.1:25227-26907 GCA_964497705.1 uncultured Actinomycetes bacterium
GAGCGAATCATCGATACAGTCGCCGGCGCCGCGTCCGGGTGGCCGAGCTTGCGAGGCGATCCGGGGAGGCGGGGGCGTGCGAGCGTCAGCGAGCGAATCATCGATACAGTCGCCGGCGCCGCGTCCGGGTGGCCGAGCTTGCGAGCGCCCCGCTGGGGGCGGCGTGACCGCGTCGACGACGGTGGACCCGGCGGGCTTGCTGACGCCGCAGCGAATCGTGGAGGCCGCGCTGTCGGCGAGCACCGCCGACGGCTGCGTCGTCGTGGTGCACAGCTCCGACTCGGCGAACATCCGCTGGGCCAACAACACGGTCACCACCAACGGTGACGCCGTCGACCTGTCGTGGTTCGTGGTCGCGGTGGTGGACGGCGCCGCGGCCACGGTGGCCGGGTCCGCCTCGGACGCCGCGTCCACCGCCGCGGTGGCCGAGGTGGTGTCGAGCGCGCACGCGGCCGCGGTGAACGCTGCCCGCCTCGGGCCCGCTCGGGATGCCCAACCGCTGGTCGGGCCATGGGCGGGCGCTGCCGAGGACTTCCAGGACCCGCCCCAGCGGACGTCCTTCGCGGTCTTCGACTCGTTGGTGAGCCAGTTGGCGGACGCGTTCGCCGAGGCCCGTTCGGCGGGGCGGGTGCTGTACGGGTTCGTCGACCATGACGTCACCACCACCTACCTGGGTTCCTCGACCGGCCTGCGACTGCGCTGGGCACAGCCGACCGGCACCCTGGAGATCAACGCCAAGTCCGCCGACCTGCGTCGATCCGTCTGGTCCGGGCTGTCAACCGGGAACTTCGGCGGGGTCGACCTGGCCGCGCTGCTCGACCCGATGACCCGGCGGCTGGACTGGGCGCGGCGCACCGTCGACTTGCCGCCGGGCCGCTATCGGACGGTGCTGCCACCGACCGCCGTCGCCGATTTCATGATCAGCTTGGCGTGGAGCGCGGGTGCCCGGGAGGCTCACGAGGGCCGATCGGCGTTCGCCGCGCCCGGCGGTGGCACCAGGTCCGGCGAACGACTGACCGGGTTGGCCCTGGATCTGTTCAGCGATCCGGCTCGATCCGGCCTGGCCGCCGCGCCGTTCGTGGTGGCTGGCCGGTCCAGCGACGACATCTCGGTGTTCGACAACGGCGCGCCGATCGGCCGGCACGATTTCGTCACCGGTGGACGCATCGGCTCGCTGCTGCACACCCGCGGGTCGGCGGTCGAGTTCGGCGAGCCGTTCCTGCCCAGCGCCGACAACCTGCTCCTCACCGGCGGGTCGGACCGTGACATCGACGCTCTGGTCGGCGATGTCGACCGGGGGCTGCTGTTGACCTCGCAGTGGTACATCCGCGAGGTGGACCCGATGACCCTGCTGCTCACCGGGCTCACCCGGGACGGGGTGTACCTCGTCGAGCACGGTGAGGTGGTGGGCGCGGTGAACAACTTCCGGTTCAACATGTCCCCGCTGGACGTGCTGCGGCAGGCGGTGGACGTGGGCGCGACCGTGCCGACGCTGTCCCGGGAGTGGAGCGACTGGTTCACCCGGACCGCGATGCCGCCGATCACCGTCGACGGGTTCAACATGTCGTCGGTCTCGCCGGCGACCTGACGTCACCGGGGCCGGCCCGCCCCGACCCGTCTGCGGGCCCGGCCTGGACCCGACCCGGCTGCCGACCCGTCCGTACCCGATCCGTTTGCCGG
>CAZCEH010000043.1:27007-40020 GCA_964497705.1 uncultured Actinomycetes bacterium
CTGCCGACCCGTCCGTACCCGATCCGTTTGCCGGGTTCGGCCCTTCCCGAGCCCCGAACAGGGCCGAATGTGGCAAGTCGGAGTCCGGGATGATACCGCCGTATGTCGGATCGAATAACGAGAAGCCATTTCCCGTCGGGAACGCGCAGAATCCACCGGGTATCAACATCGGCGAAGAAAATGACGGCCGGGCGATTCACGACGGAGGCCCGCGTGACGGCGGAACCGGGCCGAGCATGATCACCCCACGGAACATCTGCCGAGGTAGTGGCAGTATCACTCACATCTCACCGGCACCGCACAAGATCGAACACGGGGTGGCCGAGACCACATAAGATATTCCGCGTCTTTTTCGATTCTGTGGCGCGACCGACACTCTTTTGCGCGACTCGGCGCACCATGGCGTGACTACTGTCGCGGAAATCGTCTGGCACAACGGGGTGCCGTTCGCACATCACCAGGCCCCGTCCCGGCCGGTTGCCCGGGGCCCCGACCCCCCAGGAGATGATTGCTCGTGACCGCGGTGATCCGTCCGCCCGAGGAAGCCACTGGCTCGATCGATACCGCCGACATCGCGGCGGCCCCCGTCGCCGGCACGGATGTACCCGGCGTCTTCGCCGGCATCGAGATCATCGGGGCGCCAGCCGGCACCGCGCCGGCCCTGCTGTCCTGGGTGCTCGAGGTCGCCGAACTGACCCGGCCGGACCGGGTGGTGTTCACCGACGGCTCGCCGCAGGAATGGAACCGGCTAACCGAGCACATGCTCGCGACCGGCACGGTCACGAAGCTCTCGGCCAAGGAGAACTCGTTCTACGCCGCGTCCGACCCGACCGACGTCGCCCGGGTCGAGGACCGCACCTTCATCTGCTCGGTCGATCCGGCCGACGCGGGGGCCACCAACAACTGGATGGACCCCGCCGCGATGAAGTCGATCATGACCGCGCTCTACGAGGGCGCCATGGCGGGACGCACCATGTACGTGGTGCCCTTCTGTATGGGTCCGTACGACGCGCCCAACCCCAAGCTCGGCGTGGAGATCACCGACTCCGAGTACGTGGTCGCCTCGATGAGGATCATGACCCGGATGGGCACCCGGGCGCTGGAGCTCATCAACGAGGGCCGCCCCTGGGTGAGGGCGCTGCATTCGGTCGGCGCGCCGCTGGCTCCCGGGCAGCAGGACGTGCCGTGGCCGTGCAACGACACGAAGTACATCACCCAGTTTCCCGAGGAGCGGATGATCTGGTCGTTCGGCTCGGGGTACGGCGGCAACGCGCTGCTGGGCAAGAAGTGCTACTCCCTGCGCATCGCCTCGGTGATGGCCCGCGACGAGGGCTGGCTCGCCGAGCACATGCTGATCCTGAAGATCACCTCGCCGGAGGGCACGGTCCGCTACGTCGCCGCCGCGTTCCCCAGCGCCTGCGGCAAGACGAACCTGGCCATGCTGGAGCCGACCATTCCCGGCTGGAAGGTCGAGACCCTCGGCGACGACATCGCCTGGATGACCTTCGGTGAGGACGGCCGGCTGTACGCGGTCAACCCCGAGTACGGCCTGTTCGGCGTCGCGCCGGGCACCGGCTGGCACACGAACCCCAACGCCATGCGCACCATCGCCAAGGGCAACTCGCTGTTCACCAACGTTGCCCTCACCGACGAAGGGGACATCTGGTGGGAGGGCATGACCGAGGAGCCGCCGGCCCACCTGACCGACTGGAAGGGCCGCGACTGGACGCCGTCCGGTCTGGATGTCGACGGCAACAAGCTCGAATCGGCGGGCGAGCCGTCCAGCCACCCGAACTCCCGGTTCTGCACCCCCATCACCCAGTGCCCGATCATCGCCGACGAGTACTTCGAACCGGTGGGCGTGCCGATCTCCGCCATCCTGTTCGGCGGCCGGCGCAAGACCACCATCCCCCTGGTCACCCAGTCCAGGGACTGGCAGCACGGGGTGTTCATGGGTGCCACCCTGTCCAGTGAGACGACCGCCGCGGCGACCGGTGCGGTCGGCGTGGTCCGCCGCGACCCGATGGCCATGCTGCCGTTCATCGGCTACAACGCCGGTGACTACTTCGCGCACTGGATCGACGTCGGCAAGGGCGCCGACGCCAGCAAGCTGCCCAAGATCTTCTACGTGAACTGGTTCCGGCGGGACGCCGACGGCGGCTTCCTGTGGCCGGGCTTCGGCGAGAACTCGCGGGTGCTCAAGTGGGTCATGGAGCGGCTGGACGGCTCGGCCGCGGCGATCGAGACACCGATCGGTCACGTGCCCGGCGAGGGGTCGCTGGACATCGACGGCCTGGACGTGACGGCCGACCAACTCGCCGACGCGCTGCACGTGGACCGCGAGGAATGGGCCGCGGAGATCCCGCTGATCGAGGAATGGTTCGCCAAGATCGGCGACAGCGTGCCGACGTCGCTGCGGGACGAACTGGACGCCCTGAAGCTGCGGTTGGGTCTGAGCTGAGAGTTCTCCAGTCGTTGCGTCATCCCTCCGGCGGCCGGGATCCCGGATCGGTGTGGGTGGAGATCACGTATCGACGGCGGACGGGGTGTACACACTCGCCTATACCAGCCAACCTGGTGATTCTTTCCGGCCGGAATCGTACGATTCGGACTCCGACGGCCGGTGGACCTCCGATTCGTGATTTCCTAGTCCGTACGGATATTTGCGGCCCGAGATGGACGCCCGGCCGGGCGTCCATCCGCGGCCGTCGTACAGGCGGGGTACTAGGGGATAGCTGGTCGTAGTGACACAGTCGCGGAATGGCGAGCGGCGCGGGGGGGCGTGGTGGCGTGCGCCGATGTCCCGCCGCGACCTCGACGAGGACAACCAGTCGGTCGTCATCAACGACGCGATGGGCCCGTTCTGCCTGCTCGGCGCCATCATGTTCGCGTTCGTGTCGTTCGCCCAGTTCAAGTTCGACAACACTCCTGGTTCCTGGGGATCGTCGACGCTGGCCGCGCTGTCCGGGCTGTTCCTCGCGGTGTGCTTCCTAATCCTGCACAGCAGGCACGGGGACGTGTTGCGGCGGAACTCCCTGAAGGTCGGCGCGGTCATCACCGTCCTGGTGGCCATGAACCCGATGATCTACATCCTCGGCACCGGGGTGACGTACCCGGCCATCGGCATGTTGCTGGTGATCGTCGCCCTGGGCGCGCTGGTGCACAACTGGTTCTGGGCCGCCTCCACGATCCTGTTCGTCGACGTGTTCTGGATCCTGTGCGGCCTCGCGTTCGGCCTCCCGGTGCCGCCGGCCACCTTCGCGTCGCAGCTGATCAAGGCGAACGCGCTGGCGATCGTGCTGAACATCGCCCGCCGGCGCACGGTCAGGCGATTCGAGACCGCCCAGCGCGAGGTACACCGGCTGGCCACCACCGACGAGCTCACCGGCCTGGCCAACCAGCGCGGACTCTACGAGGTGGTCCGGGAGCTGCCGGCCACGTTGCGCAAGAACGGCCTGGACCTGACCGTCGTGTACGTCGACGTGGACGACCTGAAATCGGTCAACGACCAGTACGGGCACGCCGCCGGCGACGCGCTGATCCGTTCGGTCGCCGACGTGCTGCGCTCGGCGTTCCGGGCGCAGGACACCGTCGCCCGGGTCGGCGGCGACGAGTTCGCCGTGCTGATCACCAGCGCCAGCCAGGAAGACGCCCAGGCCCTGGTGCACCGTGCCCACCAGCGGCTGGCCGACAAGGGCATCTCGGCCAGCATCGGCAGCGCCAGCGCATCCTCCGCGGCCCCGGACTTCGACACGAACACGCTGCTGGAACGGGCCGACGCGGCCATGTACGAAGCGAAGACCATCCGCAAGAACGGGATGATCTGAGATCCCGACGCGGCCTCCGCCGCTCGTGGGGGACCGCCGTCCGTGGGGGACCGGCGCTCGTGGGGGACCGCTGGTCGGGGCCGGGCCTACTCCTGCGGCGCCTCGTCGTCGGGATGCCGCTTGAACAGCTTGCGCAGCAGCACGAGGGCGATGATGCCGGCCAGGATCGGCAGCACCCGCTTCAGGATCGGGGTTGCGGTGGCCGACCACAGGTCCAGCTCCCCGCCGGCGGCCGCCCGGCCACCCGCCGTTCCGGCCGCGGCGGGCGCCGCAGCCGGCGCGGTGACGTAGTCGGCCGCCACCTCGTCCGGGTTCGTGACGTCGACGAGCTTGGCGCCGCCGGCTTCCTGGCCGGACAGCTTGGTCGACACGCAGTCCGCGAACTGGCCGATCAGCTTGTTCCCGACGTCCACCATGACGCCCCGGCCGAACTGTGCCGGCCGTCCGGTCAGCGACAACGTCGTCCGCAGATCGACCTGGGTGCGATTGGGAGTCAGCGCGGTCGCCGTCGCGGTGACCAGCATGGCCGCGGTGGACGTGGATCCGCCGGCGTTCCCGGTGGCCTCGATCTTCGCCCGGTGCGCGACCTCGTCCTTCTCGACGATCCGCGCGTGGCCCTTGTAGGTCATCCGGATCGGACCCAGTTTGATCTTGACCGAGCCGCTGAAGTCGTCCCCGTCCACGTGGTCCAGGATCGCCCCGGGAAAGCACGGTCCCACCTGCTCCATGTCCAGCAGCGCGGTCCAGGCCTTCTCGACGCCCACCGGGACTTCGAACCGGTGCTCCAGCTCCATGCCGACCTCCTGGCTGCCCAACCCGAGAACCCGGGACCGGGGTCACGCGACCGCGGCGCCGTCTGATCGTATGTCGGGTCCACGACGGCCGCGCCGGCAAGCCGGCGATCGGCCGGCGGTGAGCGCAACGTGAGCACAACGCCGCAGGTCCCGACCGTTGCAGGTCCGAGTGTCGGAGGTGACCGCAGTCGAATACCGGATGGTTCCGTGCCAGTATCGAGATCAGTATCGAGAGCTGTATCGAGATCAGTATCGAGGTCACCGAACGTACGGCCGAGGGTGTGATCCACTCTCGCCGCCGGGTTCGCAGCCACCGTCGACGCCGACGGGCCCTGGTGCCATGCATCGACTCAGGGACCAACCGCCGGCGCCGGTTCCCGGCGATCCCGGGGAGCGGGCCCGAACGAGTGAGGAGATGTGCATGGCACCGGAACGGTCGTTGCCCGACCCGCCCGCCGCGCCGGGGGGCGATCCCTATCATCCGACCTCGGTGGTGCAGGCCGCCGCCCGCGGCGCGGCCGGCCTGCGGGGCATGCCCACCCCGTCGGAGGTGATCGCCGGGCTCCGCGCGACGAGCCACGGGGACGACCTGGTCCAGCTGTTGTCGCCGGAGGGCGAGTTCGCCCCGCACGAGGACTTCCCCGTCGAGGTGACCGGTGAGCTGCTGCGCGGTCTGTACCGGGACATGGTGCTGGTGCGCCGGTTCGACCGGGAGGGCAACGCCCTGCAGCGGCAGGGCCAGCTGAACATCTGGGTGCCGCTGCTGGGCCAGGAGGCCGCCCAGATCGGTGCCGGCCGCGCCATGCAGCCGGCCGACATGGCCTTCCCGTCGTACCGGGAACACGGCGTCGCCTGGTGCCGGGGGGTCGATCCGACCCAGCTGCTGGGGATCTTCCGCGGCACCGACCACTGCGGCTGGGACCCCAAGGCGACCCGCTTCAACAGCTACACCATCGTGATCGGCAATCAGGTCCTCAACGCCACCGGGTACGCGATGGGCCAGCGGTTCGACGGGGTGATCGGGTCGGGGACCCAGGGCCGGGACGCGACCACCGACGAGGCCACCATCGTCTTCTTCGGCGACGGCGCCACCAGCCAGGGCGACGTGCACGAGGGCATGGTGTTCGCCGCCGCGTTCGATGCGCCGATCGTCTTCTACTGCCAGAACAATCAGTGGGCGATCTCCGAACCGGTGGCCCGGCAGTCCCGGGTGCCGCTGTGGGAACGGTCGACCGGTTACGGCTTCCCCGGAGTGCGGGTGGACGGCAACGACGTGCTCGCCTGCCTGGCGGTCACCCGATGGGCGCTGGACGAATGCCGGTCCGGCAACGGCCCGGTGATGATCGAGGCCTTCACCTACCGGATGGACGCGCACACTACCTCGGACGACCCCACCCGCTACCGGATGGCCGCCGAGGCCGAGCACTGGAAGCTGCTCGACCCCATCCAGCGGGTGCGGGTGCACCTGTCCCGGGAGGGCCTGGCCGACGCCGCCTTCTTCGACGAGGTCGCCGCGGAGGCGGACGAGCTGGCCGCGCGGTTCCGCGCGTTCTGCATCGACATGCCCACGCCCGAACCCGACCGGATGTTCGCCCACGTCTACACCGAGCCGCATGCCGGCCTGCAGGCCCAGCAACGTGAGCACGCGGAGTACCTGGCCGGGTTCGCCGACGAAGGCTCGGAAGGCGGGCAGGCCCGATGACGACGAGCACCACCACCCTGGCCAAGGCGCTCAACGCCGCCCTCCGCACGGCGATGGAGGACGACCCGAAGGTGCTCGTGATGGGCGAGGACGTCGGCCGGCTCGGCGGCGTGTTCCGGGTCACCGACGGCCTGCAGAAGGACTTCGGCGACCACCGGGTGCTGGACACCCCGCTCGCCGAGTCCGGAATCGTCGGCACCGCGGTCGGCCTGGCCATGCGCGGGTACCGGCCGGTCACCGAGATCCAGTTCGACGGCTTCGTCTTCCCGGCGTTCGACCAGATCTCCTCGCAGGTCGCCAAGATCACCTACCGGACGCAGGGCGCCTGGTCCATGCCGATGGTGATCCGCATCCCGTTCGGCGGCGGCATCGGCGCCGTCGAACACCACGCCGAGTCGCCCGAGTCCTTCTTCTGCCACATCGGCGGGCTGCGGGTGGTGGCCTGCTCGAACCCGCAGGACGGCTACGACATGCTGCGTGCGGCGATCGCCTGCGACGACCCGGTGATCTTCTTCGAGCCCAAGCGCCGGTACTGGGAGAAGGGCGAGCTGGACACCGACCTACATCCGCGGCGAGCACCCGGTGACCCGTGGCCGCCGGCCTGCTTCACCAGCGCCGTCCGCCGGCCGGGGACGGACGTCACCGTCGTGTCGTACGGCTCGAGCATGCCGGTGTTGTACGCCGCGGCCGACGCGGCGCAGACGGAGGGCAGGTCACTGGAGATCATCGACCTGCGGTCGCTCTCGCCGCTGGACCTGGACCCGGTCATCGAGTCGGTACGCCGGACCGGGCGGCTGGTGGTGGTGTCCGAGGCGCCGCGCGAGTCGTCGATCACCGGCGACATCGCGGCCCGGGTCACCGAGGAGGCGTTCTACTCGCTGGCCGCGCCGGTGCTGCGGGTCGCGGGTTACGACACGCCCTACCCGCCGAGCCGGGTCGAGGAGGAGTACCTGCCCGATCTGGACAAGGTGCTGCATGCCGTCGACCGGGTGCTGGCCTACTGAACGAGGACATCCAACGTGACTTCAACTGTGACGGGCCGGCTCGAGACGTTCCGCATGCCGGACGCCGGTGAGGGACTGACCGAGGCGGAGATCATCGGCTGGCGGGTTGCCGTCGGGGACACGGTGGTCGTCAACCAGATCATCGTGGAGATCGAGACGGCTAAGGCGGCCGTCGAGTTGCCGTCCCCCTACGCCGGCCGGGTGCACGAGTTGCTCGTGCCGCCCGGAGTGACCGTCGCGGTCGGCACGCCGATCGTCACCATCGACACCGGACCCGACACCGCACCGATCGGCGGGTCGGCGGCCACCCCGGCACCGCCGGCGGCCGGCGCCCCCGCCGCGACGACCCCGCCGGCCGGTGCCGCCGAATCGACCGGGTCCGAGGGTGGTTCCAAGATCGGTTCCAAGATCGGTTCCAAGATCGGTGAGGTCACCGCGGACGGGCGGATCGCCACCCTGGTCGGCTACGTCCCCGCCGGCGGCTCGGGCGCTCGGCGTCCGCGCCGCGACACGCCCGCGCACTCCGCCGCCCGGCCGGCACCGGCGACGCCACCGCCACCGGCACCGGCACCGGCGGCCCCGGCCCCGCTGGCCACCCCGCCGGTCCGCAAGCTCGCCAAGGACCTGGGCGTCGACCTGCGCTCGGTGCACGCCACCCGCGCCGACGGGGTGATCAGCCGGGAGGACGTCGAGCACGAGGCGGCGAGCCGCGGCGCCGCGGCCACGGCGCCCGTGGCGGTTTCCTCGGGCGACCGGGAACACCGGATCCCGGTCACCGGGGTGCGCAAGGCCACCGCGGCCGCGATGGTGGCCAGCGCCTTCACCGCGCCGCACGTCACCGAGTTCCTGACCGTCGACGTCACCCCGCTGATGCAACTGCGGGACCGGCTCCGGGCCCGCCCCGAGTTCGACGGGATCGGCCTGACCCCGCTGGCGTTCGTCGCCCGCGCCGTGTGCCTGGCGGCGCGGCGCACCCCCGAGATCAACGCGGTGTACCAGACCGACCCGGCCGGCGACGGGCGCGACCAGATCCTGGTCAAACGGTATGTGCACCTGGGTATCGCGGCGGCCACCGACCGCGGCCTGATCGTCCCGGTGATCCACGACGCGGACGCGATGAGCCTGCCCGACCTCACGCGCGCCCTGCAGGATCTCACCGCCACCGCCCGCGCCGGCCACACCTCGGTGGCCGCGCTGTCCGGGGGCACGTTCACCATCACCAACGTCGGCGTCTTCGGCATCGACACCGGCACCCCGATCATCAACCCCGGCCAGGCGGCGATCCTCGCGGTCGGCGTGATCCGGGACGCGCCGTGGGTCGTCGACGGCGACCTGGCCGTCCGCAAGGTGTGCCAGCTGGCGCTGTCCTTCGATCACCGGGTGGTCGACGGGCAGCAGGGCTCACGGTTCCTCGCCGACGTCGGCGCGTTGCTCGCCGACCCCGGCCTGGCCCTGGCGTTCTGACCGTTTCCGGCGGTTCCACGGCGCGCGACACGACGGCCCGCTCGCCGCGACACGGTCCGTGACACCGCTCGCCCCGATCGCGCGAACTGTCCGGGCCGCGCGCAAGATGGTCTGTGCCCGCGCCGCGCACCCTGTGGACGGGCTGTGCAGAGGGCGAAGGGGTAGCACATGAACGGCGTCAGCAAGGCACTCCGGGGCTACAACAACCTGTCCCAGTACCGCAAGGACGTGTGGTCCAGCCTGGAGGAGGCCGCCGACCGGCTCGCCGTCGCCGCGGCCGCCAACCGACCCCTGAACGGCCAGGTCGACCGGGTGGCGGAGCTGATCGACCGGCTGAGCCCGATCGAGCGGTACTGGGCGTTCCCGGGCCCGCAGTCCTTCAACGCCGGCCGGCGACTGTTCACCGCCGGCAAGTACACCCGCTTCGCCCGGGCAGTGGCCAGCGTCAGCCGCGCGCTGGCCACCGATTCCTTCCGCAACGGCATTCCCTGGTCGGTGGCCGCGGCCATCGCCGATCAGTTGGACCAGCCGTCCGCGGCTCCGCAGGCCGCCGAGCGTCCCTATTTCGAGGTGCTCATCGTCGAGGACATGACCGAGGCGGCCGAACGTGCGCTGCGCACGGAGCTGCGCAGCTGGCGCCGGCCCGACGACTCGTTCATCTACGAGATCGTCGTGGTGCCCAGCTACGAGGACGCGCTGATCGCCGCGCGCATCAACGTCAGCCTGCAGGCCGTCGTCGTCAAGCGGCGATTCGCCCAGCATTCCGGTCGGGACATGTCCGCGGTGGCGCACTTCGTGGACGACCGGTCGCCGGACGACCTGATGGACCACAGCGTCGAGCAGCGGGCGGAGATGCTCGGCCGGGCGCTGATCGGGATCCGCCCGGAACTCGACCTCTACATGCTGACCGAGATCACCCTGGAGGATATGGCCGGCTGGCTCACCCACGATTTCCGGCGGATCTTCCACTCCCGGGAGGGCACGCTCGAACTCCACCTGAGCCTGCTGAACGGGATCCAGGAGCGCTACCAGGCGCCGTTCTTCAACGCCCTGCAGAAGTACAGTCACCGCCCGACCGGGGTGTTCCACGCGCTGCCCATCTCCCAGGGCAAGTCGATCGTGAACTCGCACTGGATCAAGGACATGATCGACTTCTACGGCCTGGACATCTTCCTGGCCGAGACGTCCGCGACCTGCGGCGGCCTGGACTCACTGCTGGAACCCACCGGTCCGCTGCGCGAGGCGCAGGACCTGGCGGCCCAGACCTTCGGCTCCCGGCAGACCTACTTCGCCACCAACGGCACGTCGACCGCGAACAAGATCGTCTGCCAGGCACTGGTGCAGCCCGGCGATATCGTGCTGGTCGACCGCAACTGCCACCAGTCGCACCACTACGGGCTGATGCTCTCCGGCGCCCACGTCATCTACCTGGACGCCTACCAACTCAACGAGTACTCGATGTACGGGGCGGTGCCGCTGCGCTCGATCAAGGCGCAGCTGTTGGAGCTGCGCCGGGCCGGCAAGCTGGACCGGGTCAAGATGCTCATGCTGACCAACTGCACGTTCGACGGCATGGTGTACGACGTCGAACGGGTCATGCAGGAGTGCCTGGCGATCAAGCCGGACCTGGTGTTCCTGTGGGACGAGGCCTGGTTCGCGTTCGCCCGGTTCCACCCGATCTACCGGCCGCGCACGGGCATGTACTCGGCCGGATCCCTGCTGGCCAAGCTGCGGGATCCGAAGTATCGCAAGGTGTACCGGGCCTGGAGCGACCAGATGCGGGGCGCCTCCGACGAGGACCTGCTCAACAGCCAGCTCATTCCCGACCCGGCCCGGGCCAGGGTGCGGGTGTACGCGACCCAGTCGACGCACAAGACGCTGACCTCGCTGCGGCAGGGGTCGATGATCCACGTGTTCGACCAGGACTTCGGGCAGAAGGTGGAGGAGACGTTCCACGAGGCGTACATGGCGCACACCTCGACGTCACCGAACTACCAGATCCTGGCCTCGCTCGACCTCGGCCGGCGGCAGGCCGCGCTCGAGGGCTTCGAGCTGGTGCAGAAGCAGGTCGAGTACGCGATGCGACTGCGGGACGCGGTGGACAATCACCCGCTGCTGCGCAAGTACATGCGTTGCCTGACCACCGCCGACCTGATCCCGGACCAATTCCGCCCGTCCGGCATCGGCCAGCCGCTGCGTTCCGGCCTGAAGAACATGCAGAGTGCTTGGCGCACGGACGAGTTCGCGCTCGACCCGACCCGGGTGACGATCTACATCGGCGGCACCGGCATCGACGGCGACACCTTCAAACGGGTCCACCTGATGGACCGGCACGGCGTCCAGATCAACAAGACCGCGCGCAACAGCGTGCTGTTCATGACCAACATCGGCACCACCCGCAGCTCGGTGGCCTACCTGATCGAGGTGCTCGTCAAGATCGTCCGCGAGCTGGACGAGAACATCACCGACATGAGCCTGACCGAGCGGTCCGCGCACGAGGTCGCGGTTCGCCGGCTGACCAACGTGTCCGCGCCGTTGCCGGACTTCTCGGCGTTCCACGAGGCCTTCCGGCCGCTGCCGTCCGGCGACGGTCTGCAGACCCCGGAAGGCGACGTGCGCCGTGCCTTCTTCCTGTCCTACGACGACAGCCTGTGCGAGTACCTGATGCCCGCGCAGATCCGGGAGAAGCTGGAGAACGGCCAGGACGTGGTGTCGGCGACCTTCGTCACCCCGTACCCGCCCGGCTTCCCGGTGCTGGTCCCCGGTCAGGTCTTCAGCCTGCAGATCCTGGACTACATGGACACCCTGGACACCTCGGAGGTGCACGGGCTGCGGCCGGACCGCGGGTACCGGGTGTACATCGACAAGGCGCTGGAGATCGCCCGGCTGAGCCGCGACGGTGCCGATCGGCAGATCGTCGCGGAGCCGGCAGCGGTCGAGGGGTGATCGACGAAGAGCGGGTGATCGACGGGTGATTCGTCGGCGGGTGACCGAGGGGTGACCACTGTCACAGGCCGGCGTGTGTCCGGATGGGGATGCCGCCGGTCCCCGTCCGTCCGCGCCGGGACGACGGTCGCCGGCCGGGCGTCCGCGCAGGTCGGAGCGGCTCGTACGGGACGAGCGGGCGCCATCGGCGAGCCCGTCACCGTCCGCAGTCAAGACGTGACCCGGTGCTATCGACCGGCTTTCGATCCGGATTCGGCAAAATTGTTGCCGCGACGGTGTAACGCCCGGCTCGTTCCCAGCGATAATCCCGATGACCCCGGACAGCTGCCGGACCCCCGACCTGGCAGCCGTGCGGGGTCTCTTACTGTGCGGGGTCTCTTACTGTGCGGGTCTCGTGCTGCCCGAGGTCTAGGCTCGGCCGGTGTCCGACGCACCGCTGGCCATCCAGATGCTCCATGACCGGATCCTGATCAAGATGTCGTCCCCCGGCGGGGAGCGAACCACCAGGGCCGGCATTCTCATCCCGGCGACGGCCGAGGTGGCCAAGCGATTGGTGTGGGGCGAGGTCGCCGGCGTCGGTCAACACGTGCGCTCGGTCAAGCCCGGCGAGCGGGTGCTGTTCAGCCCGGAGGATCAGTACGAGGTCGAGGTCGCCGGCGAGACCTACCTGGTGCTGCGCGAACGCGACCTGCAGGCGGTCGCCTCGGAACGCACCCGCGGCGGGACCGGGCTTTACTTGTAGCAGACTGGCAGGCAGGCAGCCTGCGGTTCGTCGGCCACCGGCCATCATCAGGGGAGTGACCCGTCATGGACAACTACGACATGATCGTCATCGGGTCCGGACCGGCCGGGCAGAAGGCGGCGATCGCCGCGGCGAAGCTCGGGTACCGAGCGGCCGTCGTCGAACGCAAGGACATGGTCGGCGGCGTCTGCATCAACACCGGCACCATCCCGTCCAAGACGCTGCGCGAGGCGGTGCTCTATCTGACCGGGCTGAACCAGCGGGAGCTGTACGGCCAGTCGTACCGGGTCAAGGAAGAAATCACCATCGCCGACCTGTCGGCGCGTACCCAGCACGTGATCGGGCGCGAGATCGACGTCATCCGCAACCAGCTGGCCCGCAACCACGTACACATGTATGTCGGCACCGCGCGGTTCGTGGACCCGCACAACCTGGTCGTGATCAACGAGACCGGCAACTCCGTCGAACTGAGCGCGGACAAGATCGTCATCGCGGTGGGTACCAAGCCGGCGCACCCGCCGTTGGTCGACTTCG
>CAZCEH010000044.1:0-38168 GCA_964497705.1 uncultured Actinomycetes bacterium
CCCCTTCCGAGGCTGACAGCCCGGTGTTGATGATTCGCTCGCTGACGCTCGCTCACACTGTCACCCCCGGCGGGGCGCTCGCAGGCTCCGCGCCCCTTCCGAGGCTGACAGCCCGGTGTTGATGATTCGCTCGCTGACGCTCGCTCATCCCAGGTCCTGCGGGCGAAGGCCGACCGCGGCCAGCACCGTGCCCAGCTTCGCGTTCGTCTCGGCCAGTTCGGCTTCGGGATCGGAGCCGTCGACGATGCCGGCGCCGGCCCGTGCCCACAGGGTGCGGCCGGTCAGCCGGGCACACCGGATGGCCACCACCCAGGTGCCGTCGCCGGTCGCGTCACACCAGCCGACGGCTCCGCCGTACAGGCCACGCGGCTCGTCCTCCAGGTCCGTGATCGCCTGCCGAGCAGCGGCTCTCGGCCATCCGCCGAGCGCGGGCGTCGGGTGCAGTTCGTCGGCCAGCGCCAGGCTGCTCAGGTTCGGGTCGCGCAACTCGCCCACGATCGACGTGCCCAGGTGCCACAGCGACCCGGCGGGCATCGGGGTGGGTTCGGGCGGCACCCGCAGCCGGGTGCAGTGCGGCGCCAGGGTGTCGGCGATCGCCTCGACCACGAGCGCGTGTTCGCGCCGGTCCTTCGTGGAGGCGGCCAGCGCGCGGCGGACCTCGTCGTCCATCCGCCGGTTCGGGTGCCGCGCGGCCGATCCGGCCAGCGGCACCGAAGAAACCGAACGACCTCGCTTGCGCAACAGCAACTCCGGGCTGGCACCGATCCAACTGGTCGGGGCGTCGTTCTCGTGCCTGCTTCCGTCGTGCTGGTCACCGTTCTCGTGGCGCGAGCCGCCGAGACGTACCGAGAACGACCATGCGGTCGGGTGTCGCGCGATCAAGGCGCCGAGAACGGCACCGGCATCCGGTGCACGTTCGAAATCGATGCGAACACCCCTGGACAGCACCACCTTCTGCAGGTCCCCGACCTGCACGATGCGATGCAGCGCGGCTCGCACCCGCCGTCGGAAGGCCGCTCCCGGTTCCTGGATGACGCACCGCACGGCGGGCTGCTCGACCGTGGACAGCACGGGCGACGGTAGGTGGGGGCGGACGGCCGGGCCGCAGCCCAACCAGGCGTCGTCGGGCTCGAAGGGCAGCGCCCCGACCACCCGGTGGTCGGGCGGCGCGTCGGCGAGCGTCGCCTCGGCCCGGGCGGCCAGCCGGTCCCGCGTGCCGGGCAGCGGCCGCGGGTCGAGGACGTCGAAGGATTCCTCCCGCGCGCGAAAACCGAAAGCCCGCAGGAGCGGTCCCGCCGAGGGCGACCGCGTCGGGGTGCCTGGGTCCACCTGGGCAGGGATCGAGGTCATCGACACCGTTCCGGTCACAGGCCCGCTCCCCCGTCGATCCTGATGCACTGCAGGGTGATGTGCCTGGCCTCGTCGGAGAGCAGGAAGGCGGCCGCGTGGGCGATGTCGTCGGGCTCGGCGATGCGACCGAGTGGGATGCCGACCCGGAACGTCGCCGCGTTCCCGCCGATCACGGGGTTGCCGGAGCTCTCGCCTGCGGGGTTCTCCGCCGTCGCGGTCCGGAAGTCGTCCTGCATCCGGGTGTTGGTGGCGCCGGGGGCGATCAGGTTGCACCGCACACCGTGTGGGGCCAGTTCGAGCCCCAGCGATCGGACCAGCGCGGCGGTCGCGGCCTTCGACGCGCCATAGGCGCCCAGGTTCGTGCGCGCGGTGTGCGCGGCGTCCGACCCGATGACGACGACCGATCCGCGCCGCCGGCCCGCCATCCGGATGCCGACCTGCTGCACCATCGCGAGAGCGCCGAAGGTGTTCACCGCCAGGACGTCTCGCAGATCGCGAGCCGCGGTGTCGTCCAGCAGTGAGCCGACCCGCAGGACCCCGGCCGCGTGGGCGAGTAGGTCGATCGGGCCGTGCTCGGCTTCGACCTCGGCAACGGCGCGCCGCACCTCGTCGTGGTCGACGACGTCGAGCACCACGGGTTGCGGCCCAGGACCGCGCTGGTCCTTGACCGCCGGGTCGACATCGACACGGACGACTCTGGCTCCCCGGGACTCGAGCACCTCGGCGGTCGCCGCGCCGATGCCGTGCGCGGCCCCGGTGACCACGGCGAGCCGGTCGTCGAAGTCCATCAGCAGACCATTCCTCGATGTAAGTAAGCCTAGCCATAATAACAGCAGATGTTTTGGCGCCGACCACCGGCCAACGCCGATCGTGCGCGCTGAGTGAGAGATTGGCCACGGGCACTTGAGGGCCGGACGAGGGTGCCGGCTGTGGGTGTGGGTGCGCGGTGTGGGCGCGCGGTATGGGTGCCGGCCCGGGGAAACCTCGGTCGCACCAGACAACCGGATCTTCCCCGCACCGATGGCGCCTCCGCGCCGATGCCGAGCCGCGCCGAACCATTGGACACCGGGAAACCTCGGTCGCGCCAGGCGACCCGATGTTCCCCACGCCGAGGGCCGGCCCGCGCCCTGGCGCGCCGAACCGGGACCCGTCGACGTCGCGGAACTCCACACGCCCAGCGACAGGATGGTCCGCGGCCGGGCAGCCGTGCGCCGGCCCGGCTCAGCGTTCGTGCTGCAGCACCCGGTCCAGGAAGTCGATGGACGGCTCGACTTGAGCATCGTCGATCTTGGGTCCGCCGTGACCGGCCCCGGCCACGATCTGCACGGTCACGTTCGCACCGGCCGCGCTGAGCGCATCGGCGAACTCGAGGGTCTGCTGGTAGGGCACCGTGCAGTCCTGGTCGCCGTGCACCAGCAAGAACGGGGGCAGCGCGGCACCGCCGGACACGTACGTCGCCGGACTCGCCGCTCGCACCAGGTCGGACGCCTCCGACACCGTCGCCCCGAGAAAGCGCGACTCGGGCGAGCCGGCAGTGCCGTGCACGGCCGACTCACCCGGGCAGCCGCCGGGCACCGCCGCCTGGGCGTCCATCGTGCCGAAGTCCGTCGGCCCGTACCAGGACACCACGGCCTGCACGGCACCGGTGACGGACGGATCCCCACTGTCCTGCGGACCCGCGTCGGGGTCGGTCAGCGTGCCGCGGTCGGCGGTCACCGCGGCCATCATGGCCAGGTACCCGCCGGCGGACGGCCCCCACACCCCGATCCGATCCGGGTCGATGCCGTGCACGGCCGCATTGGCCCGCACCCACCGGACCGCCGAGGTGACGTCCTGGACGGCCGCCGGGAACGGCGCCTCGCCGGACAGCCGGTAGTCGACGGCCGCGGTCGCGTAGCCGCGGGCGTTCAGCGCCCTGACCAGAAACCGCACATCGGCCCTGCTGCCGGAGTAGAAGCCGCCGCCGTGCACCACCACGACCACCGGCACCGCGTCGCCGGTGCGGTTCGGCAGCGACAGGTCTAGCACCTGAGCGGGTGACTTCGACGAATACGCCAGCTGTTTGAGCACCTCCGCGTCGGCGACCACACCGGTCCGGGCCGGCATCGACCCGGACGCCGACGCGGAGCCGGAGGCCGAGACGGAGCCGGAGGCCGAGACGGAGTCGGATGCGTCCGGGCCCGTGCACGACGCGGCGAGAACCACGACCACCGCCAGAAGCGCACCGCGGCCGACCGCCCCACCCGGCAGCGCACGGCCCCCCAGACGCGTCCGGACGCCACGTCCCGCCCGCGCGGCGAGACCGCCGACCACGCTCACGTGAGCACCGCGAATCGCACCACCGTGGACACCAACAACAGGCACACGCAGATCGCCAGCAGGCTGACCACCAGCCGACGCCAGGCGGCCAGGCCCGACACCCAGCGCGCGGGCCGCCCTTGCTCGTCGACGATCAGCCGGCCCAGACCGGAGTCGGCGGCGCCCTGCGCATCGACGTCCCGCTCCCGCAACACGCTGGCCAACAGCCCCAACAGGATGCACGCCGGCACCAGCCAGGCAGCTCCGGTCGAGGCGAGCCACTGGTCGATGGTCATCGACCCACCCCCTGTCACCGACCCACCTCCCGGATCATTCCGACGCGCTGCAGGATGGTCACCTCAGGCGTGCGCTGCACCTGCAGGTACGCGCCGGTGGCCAGCAGGGTGTCGACGATCTGCTCGGTCCAGCCCGCCGGACGTGACCCCTGCAGCCGGCCGAGGGCCTCCTGGCCGCTGGTGATGTAGACGTAGTCGGGCCCCGGCGAACCGGCGGCCATCAGCACGCAGTCCGGCAACGGCACGTCACACCACGCCGGATCCAGGTCGATCCGCGCGACGTCGGTCAGCCGGCCCATCGGCAGCGGGCCGACCAGCCCGGCGGTGCCGATGACGTCCCCCGGCGCGGCCCGATCCAGGACCGCGCGCGCCGACGCCACCTGCTGGCCGGTCACCCGCTCGAACGACACGTTGAGCCCGCGGGTCGTGGTCAGCCCGGCCGCGCCCACCAGGAGCAGCACGGCCAGCACCGGCCCGCGGGCCGCCGGCGCGGCCGAGATCAGCCAGCAACCGAGCCGGGCGATCGCGACCGCGGCCAGCGGCGCGAGCACCGGCCCGGCGTACAGGGCACAGCGGATGATCACCTCCCCGCCGTAGGACTGGACCCCGACCAGGCCGAACGGCACCACGGCCAGCCCGGCGACCAACACCGAGCCGGTCCGGCGGCGGACCAGCAGCCAGCCGGCCGCAGCGGTCACCGCCAGCAGACCGGTCCAGGCGACGCGGGTCAGCTGCATCCGCTGGTACAGCGGGTCGCCGACGATGCGGTCGGCCACGCCGGCGGAGACCGTCGCGCTGACCTGACCCAGGTCACCCAGCACCGTCTGCAGGTGGCCGGCCCAGAAGTCGGTGGCGCCGTAGGAGAACCAGCCGACGAAGATCGCGGCCGCCACCAGCCACAGCGTCCGCCACCGGGTCGCCCCGGCGACCGCGAACCAGGTCAACCAGCCGATCAGCAGCAGTGGGGTCAGCTGGTGACTGACCACGATCGCCGCGCTGACCAGAATCAGACAGACCTCCAGGGCCAGCATCCCGCCCGGGCCGAGACCGGCCGGCCGGCCGGGCACCCGCCGGGCGGTCGCCATCCACCTGGTCCAGCGCGATCGTCGGCCGCCCGCCGCGATCGGCACCGCGGCGGTGGACACCGCCCACAGCAGGACCGCGAGCACGCTGATCACCAGCACGAACGCGGTGGCCTGCGAGGAGAAGTAGTCCTGCTGATACCAGTTGGCGAGCAGGCAGACGGTCACCCCGAGCCAGGCCAGCCGGTCGCTGCCGGTGATCACCCGGGCGGTCATCCACAACGCCGGCATGGCCAGCCAGCCGAACACCACGGGGGCCAGCACCAACAGCGGCCCCGCGTCGGACAGGCCGGCCCAGGAGACCAGATGGGCGGCCCCGGACAGGAATCCGGGCCAGCTGAACCGGGCATCCAAGCCGGTGGCCATCCGCCCGGTGCCGGAGATCAGGTCGATGAAGCCCACGTGCACCCAGCCGGCGCCGACCGACCCCGCGCCGTCCGCCGCGTTCACCGTGCCGACCAGCACCAGGATCAGGGCCGCGACCGCGACCGCGGCCACTACGTGGTCGACGACCGGTCGGGTGAGCACGGTAGCCAGCACCGCGACGAGCAGCGCGGTCGACGCCCAGTACGTCCACGGCACCTGGGCCACCAAGCCGACCGCCAACGGCTCCCCGGAACCGACGGCCAGCGTCGCCGCCCACCACAGGCACAGCGCCCCGCCGACGACCAGCAGGGCGGCGGCGCGGAACCGGCGGGCGGGCCGGCGATCCGAGGGGCGGTCGGCCGACGGAGGGCGCCGGTCGGCCGTGACGCCGCCAGTTGCCCGCGACGGGTTCTCGGGCGCCGGGCCGACACCCGGACGGGACGCCGCCTCCCGCCGGCCCGCCCTGAGGCCCCGCGCCGTCGCGACTCCCGTGGCCACCACGCCGAGCGCACCGATCACCACCGCGGCGCCGGTGGGTGACCAGTAGCCGGTGACGCCGGCCAGCGCGCCCGCGAGCAGGGTGGTGGTCAGCGAGAGGGCGACCGCCAGGATCGTGGTGATCCGCCGGTCCGGCACGCACAGCGCGATCGCGACGGGCACGCCGGGCACCGACACCACGAACAGCACCGCCAGCACCGCCCGGCCGGGCGGGTCGATCCCGCCGACCACCAGCGTCGGCAGCAGCATCGCGACCAGCGCGGACAGGCCCAGGGCCCACCATTCGATCCGTCGCAGGGATCGCGGACGGACCGTGGCCGGCCACGGGGTCCCGATGACGCCCCGCCGGGCGGGCATCCGCCGGTCGGTCGCCGGGCCACCTGCCAGGATCTCCTCGGCCAAGCCGGTGTCGTCGCCGACCGCGGCGTCCGCGGGCCCCTCGGCAGTGGTCACGCTGGTCGGTCCCGTTCCGGTCGATGGGATGGCGGTGGTCAGGGCGGCCCGTCCGGCTGCGGCGCACCGACCGTCACCGGCACACCCGACGCGACCGGCACCGCCGGCGCCGACCGGACCACAGTCCGGACGGACGGGACCGACGTGCTCGCCGGTCGCCCGGCCGTGCTCGCCGGGCCCGCAGCCGTGCTCGCCGGTCGCCCGACCGCAGCCGTCCGGGCCTGCCGCCGGCTGCGCAGCCACAACCACGGGCCGGCCAGATACCCGACCAGCTCGATGAGCGTCAGGCTGACCGGGTAGTCGTCGCCCTTGCCCGCGTTCTTCGTCGACCGCGGCGACAGCAGTACGCGCAGCGCCCGCGGCGCCCGGACGATCAGCCGCCCGGCGGCCGAACGATCGGTCACCAGCGCCTTCGTCAGCACCGCCGCCATGCCGGTGCCGTACCCGAACAGCTGCACCCGCAAGGCCCGTTCATTATCCCGATGGAAGTGGCGGACGATCGCATCGGGCATGTAGGCCACGGTCCAGCCGGCCCCCAGCACGGTCCGGAAGATGTCCAGGTCCTCGCCGCCGCGGGTCGGCGAACCGGCCCCGAGGGTCACGTCGAACCCGCCCAGGCCGGCCAGCACGGCACGGGGGAAGGCCATGTTGTTGCCGGAACCGAACTCGCCGCCCCCGTAGGGGAACAGCACCCCGCGCGGACCCGGTTCGCCCAGCTGGGCCAGGTCGTCGGCGAACGGGCCGAGCGACCAGACCTTCCGCGCGCTGCCCTTGTCGAAGGACCCGAACCGCTCGAACAGCTCCTCCCACCGGCTCGTCCGCGAGGCGGCGAGCACCCTGCCGGTGACGCAGCCGAGCCGCCCGCCGCCGGCCAGGAAGGTGCCCACCAGCGCGGCGATCCAGGTCCGGTCGGGAACCGCGTCGTCGTCGGTGAAGGCGACCAGGTCGCCGTCCGCCGCGGCGAGTCCGGCGTTGCGTGCCCGGGACAGGCCGCGGGCGGGCGCGGGCAGCACGGTCAGCCGGGGATCCCGCAGCCCGGCCACCAGCCCATCGGTGGCACCGGAGGTCGGGTCGTTGTCGACGACCAGCACCCGCAGGTCCGGATAGGTCTGATCGAGCAGCGCCCGCACGGTGTCGACCAGGCGTGGTTCGCGCCCGAGGGTGCACACGATCGCGGTCACCGACGGCCGGCCGGGCAACGGCGAAACCGGCGACCGGGCCGCGACCCGAGCCGGCCCACGCCGATCGATCGCCGAGCCGCGCCGATCGACGGCCGGGCCGGGCCGGCCGGTGACGAAGCCCAGCCCGGTGACCAGCACACCCAGCACCAGCATCAGCGCCCGGACCGGGCCCATGGGATCGCCTCGCAGCACCCGTCCGAGATGGCCGGCCAGGCCGACCCGCAGCAGGCGCACCACATAGGCCCGCTCGCTGGACAACCCGGCGGAAGGACCGACCGACCCGGCCAGCACCCGCTTGGACCGGCCCTCGTGCAGACACCGGCGCAGCAGGTACCGCACGGTGGTGCGGTCCGGCGGGACCCGGTGGTCCACCGCCGGCCGGGTGTCCCGACGCACCGAGGCGGCGCCGCCCCACCGGCCGACCAGGATGCCGAGCTGGGTCTCCTCGCATCCGGTGGGCACCGAACCGACCCGGCCGAGCAGTGCGGAGAACCCGCCGACCGCATCCAGCGCGGAACGCCTGACCGCCATGTTGGCGCCGATCGGGTTCCTGATCGCGGCGCCGGACGGCGGCATGCCCAGGTAGTCGCAGCCGACCACCCAGCACAGCTCGCCGGGCAGCCAACTCGGCGGCCGGTCCAGGTGCCAGGCCGGCCGCACCGCACCACCGGCCATGTTCACCCGGGAGTCCGAGAACACCTCACGCCAGGCCCGCAGCCATCCGTCCCGAGGCACCGCGTCGTCGTCCAGGAAGACCACCACCGGGGCCGACGTGGCCAGCACACCGCTGTTCCGGGCCCCGGACAGACCCCGCGGCCCGGTGTTGGGCAGCACGGTGAGCTGCGGATGGTCCGCGCGCAGCCGACCGAGGAGCTCGCCGTGGTGGTCGACGACGAGCACCAGTTCGTCGGTCGGGCCGAGCTGCGACCGCACCGCGGCGATCGCCCGACGAAGCACCGGGAGCCGCTCCGGCGTGTGCACGCAGACGATCACCGCCAGCCCGGTGGCCGCCCGCCCGCCGGCCGTCGAGACGTGCGCCCCACCGGCCGCGGCCGGACCGGTTCGATCTCCGGAGGGTCTCCGGGGATCAACCGGCGGCATCGAGCAGCTCCTCCGGCTCGGCCCGCCGGTCACCGTGCCGCAGGGCGGCCGGTGCGTGCGGTCGTCGCTGGACGGGCAACGCGACGACAGGCGCATCGTCGGACCCGGCCGGTCCCACCGGAGACGGCACGGAACCAGAACCCGACGTCGAACCCGACCGGGGGCTCACGAGTGAACCGGGGAGGGCGTCGGGCGTCGAGATCGGTGTGTCGGTCGTCCGGCCCCGCGACAGCCGCCATTCGGTGAGGATCGTCCGCAGCACGCGCCATCCGTCCCGGATCACGGACAGGTTGCTGGTCCCGTGCAGCCGGGGCAGTTCCATGCTCGGCACCTCGGTGACCCGCAGCCGAGCGGCCGCGATCCGGCAGTGCAGGATCGCCTCGATCTCGAAACCGTCGCCGCGCACGGGCTCGTCGCCGGCCCGGTCGACCGCCGGCAGGTCCAGCTGCGGCACGATGTCGCGCCAGAGCGCGTTGTAGCCGTAGCACAGGTCCGTGTACCCGGTGCGGAACAAGCGGTTGGTGACCGCGGTGAGCGCCCTGTTCCCCCAGCGGCGCAACGGGGTCAGATCGATGCTGCCGCCGCCGGGAAGTTCCCGGCTGCCCTTCGCCACGTCCGCCCCCGCCAGCGCGTCGACGAACCGGTCGATCTCGACGGGATCGGCCGAACCGTCCGCGTCGAACAGCACGATCACGTCGCCGGTGGCCGCCTGCATGCCGCAGGCCAGGGCATTGCCCTTGCCGCCGCGGGTCTGCTGGATGAGCCTGGCCCGCGGCCGAACGGCACGGACGACCGCGACCGTGTCGTCGTCGGAATGGCCGTCGACGACGATCACCTCATGGGCCGCCGGCAGGCCGGGGAGCACGTGGCGGAGGTTGGCCGCCTCGTTCTTCGCCGGGACGACGACGGTCACGGTCGGCCGGGCGGGCCGGGACGACGATGTGCGTGGAGCCGTAGACATGTCATCTCTCCTACTAAACATCTGACTTAGGCAAGGCTTAGTAGATACCATCCGAGGCGGCATCCGTCACTCAGGGTTGATGACTCCGCTCACACTCGCGGTCGGAACCGGCCAGATCCCAGGCCTATCGGGGAGGAGGTGATTGCCCATTGCCGGGTGCATTCAAGCTGGGACATAAGGATAGGCTTACTGTCATCTGATGCCGACGCCGAAGACTGGCTCGACGGTCGGCCGACGAGAAGCGGCCGCCTGCGATGGCCCGAACCGGCGACCGAGAACCTGGGGGTGGGCGATGAGACGTGGCGATCGGCCCGTGCCCGCGACCGGACGATGACCGCCACCGGGGCACGGGCCGGCTCGGCGCCCGGGGAGCAGCTCAACCCGGCCACGATGCCGGCGGCCGACGGGTCGCCCGGCGGCGTTCCGCTGCCGGTGGCCGACCTTCCGCCACCCGGCGTCCGGCGGCCCGGAGTCGTGCGGCTCGTCACCCGGGTCCGGGGCGTGCGCGGTTTCGCCGTGGATTCGCTGGCCCTGGTGGTCTCCAGCGGCCTGACCGGGCTGCTGGGGCTGGTCTTCTGGGCGGCCGCCGCCCGCCACTACTCCGTCGCCGAACTGGGCCGCGGATCGGCCGCGGTGTCCTCGGCGATCATGCTGGCCACCCTGTCGAACTTGAGCCTGGGTGGCATGTACGAGCGATTCCTGCCGGTGGCCGGGCGTCGGGCCGGCCGGCTGCTGGTGGCCGGTCCGCTGATCACCACCACCCTGGCCCTCGCGCTGGGCGGCGGTTTCGTGCTGCTCGACCCGGCCGCCAATGTCCTGCGGACCCCCGCCGAACGGCTCACTTTCCCGGTCTTCGTCGCCGTGCTCGCGCTGTTCGCGCTGCAGGACAACGTGTTGACCGGACTGCGCGGCGCCCGGTGGGCCGCGGTGAAGAACCTGTCCCACTCGGTGGGCAAGCTGGCCCTGGTGATCGTGCTCGGCGTGACCGCGAGCGGATTCGCCATTGCCGTGTCCTGGATCGCGCCGGCCGCGCTGGCCGCGGCGGTGGTCGTCGTGCTGGTCGCCCGGTCGGTCCGCCGGGACCCCACCTACGCCGTCGAGCCGGCCCTGCCGCCGCGGCGCGAGCTCGTCACCTTCTTCGCGACCACCTACGGGTTGACCGTGGTGGCCAGCCTGCCGCCGCTGGTCATCCCGCTGATCGTGGTCGACCGGCTGGGGGTGGAGAGCAACGGCTACTTCACCATGGCCTGGACGCTGGTCACCGCGGTGGCGATGCTCATGTCGGTGGTCGCCGGCCCGTACGTCGCCGAGGCGGCGGCCGAGCCGGACCGGCTGCCGGCCAGCACCCGCCGGTTCCTGCTGCTGCTGACCGGGGTCGCCCTGGCCGGGTCGTTGTTCCTGCTGGTGGGCGCGCCGTTGCTGCTGTCGCTGTTCGGCCGGGACTACGGCGCGCAGGGCCGGGATCTGGTGCAGGTCATGGCGCTGGCGATGTTGCTCTCCGCACTGCCGGCGTTCTACGGCGCGCTGGCCCGGGTGCGGCGGCGGCTGGCGCTAGCCGCCGCCGTGCAGGTGGCCTGCGCGGCGCTGCTGATCGCCGGGTCGTTCCTGCTGGCGCCGTCGTTGGGCCTGGTCGGCATCGGCTGGTCGTACGTGATCGCTGAGACGCTCGCCTGTGCCGTCGTTCTCGGGCCGGTCATCCGGCAGCTACGGCGTCCGGCGGACGGCGGGCCGCGCGCAACGTGGCCAGATTCTCCCGCAGCAACCACGTCGCCGTCCTGAATCCGTGCCACCCGGCGGCCCTGGTCGCGACCGGCACCAACCCGACGGCGTCGCGCAGGTAGCCGCCGATCCCCGGCGGGTCGCCGGGTGTCTCCGCCGGCCACAACCAGCCGGCCAGCGTGTTCGCCGCGACGGCGGCACCGGCGGCGGCCAGGTTCTCCCGGCAGATCCGCAGGTGCATGTCGCGTTGCCGCACCCGGCCGGCGCTGCTGAGCTGCCCGGCGTGCCGGCGGTAGCGCAGTCCGACGACGGGTAGGTTGGCCAGCTCGCCGACCCCGGCGAGCTCCGAGAACAGCTTGAAATCCTCTGCGCCGGCGTACTCCTCGCGGTACCGCAGGCCACGCAGACCGGTCGCCCGGATCATCGCCGTCGGATGGGCGATCGGGCTGCCGAACAGCAACCGGGCGCGGCACTCGCCGGGGCGGCGGGGTGTGCGCACCCGCCCGCTCATCGCGCCGAACAGTTCGTAGTCGGTGCCACACGCGACCACGCCGGGATCGGACCGCAGGTGGGCCGCCTGGGCGGCCAGCCGTCCGGGCAGCATGACGTCGTCGGCATCCATCCGGGCGATCATGGCCCCGGACGCCTCGCCCAGGCCTCGGTTGAGCGCCGTCACGATGCCCCGAGGACCCTGCCGGACCAGCCGGATCCGGGCATCGCCCAGGCCGGTCACCACCCCGGCGGTGCCGTCGGTGGACCCGTCGTCGACGACGAGGATCTCCAGGTCCGGCCAGTCCTGGGCCAGCACGCTGCGCAGGCTCTGCTCGATGTGCCCGGCCCCGTCCCGTACCGGCATGACGACCGAGATCCGCTGCCCGACCGGTGATGTCATGGCGGGGCCGCGACCAGCCGGCGCCGGTACAGGGTGGGGCTGAGCTTGAGAGTGGTCATCGCGGCCAGCCGGCGCCAGCGACGGCGGACGGCCAGCGATCGCAGCGTGCCGGCCGTCAGCCGGCGGCGGGCGGCGCGGATCGCCGCTGCGGTGTGCGGGCCGCCGTGGCCGCCCGCGTGCGCCCGGATGGCCAGGTTCGCCACCGGCATGACCACGTTCACCGTCTCGTAGACGGCCAGGTCGTGCCGCCAGGCGTCGAGCAGGCCGGCGGCCGCGAGTTCGGCCCGGACGTCGTCGCCGACCGCGAACAGGTCGGTGGTGTGCGGCGCGAACCGGGCGGAGATCGAGTCCGGATTGACCGTGTACCGGTACAGCGGCTCGTCGACGAGGGCGACGGTCGGCACGGCCAGCGCCGTCCGCAGCAGCGGCCGGAAATCCTCGTAGGCCCGGCCGACGTCGAACGGCTCCGCCGCAAGCACGCCGCGGCGGAACAGCTTGGAGCCCGCGTAGGCCCGGAACCTGTTGTGCAGCAGGCCCCTGGCGAATTCCCGGCCGCTGACCAGGGTGCGGCCGTCGACCGGCTCGTCGACCGTCAGGATCGGGCCGCCGGGTCGGGCCCGCCCGGTCCGGCAGGCGACCAGGTCCGCCCCGGTCAGGTCCATCGCCGCGGTCATCGACTCCAGGAATCGCGGGTCGAGCCGATCGTCGCTGTCCAGGAAGCAGACCCGTTCGCCGGTGGCCGCGGCGAGCCCGGTGTTGCGCGCGGCACCGAGCCCGCGGTTCTCCGGATGGCGCACCGTTCGCCAGGTGAGATCGCTTCCGGACAGGAGTTTTTCGGCTCGCTCGACGGAGTCGTCGGTGCCCCGGTCGTCGACCAGGATCACCTCCGCCGGCGGAACCGTCTGCGTGATCACCGATCCCAGGCAGGCATCGACGTGCGCAGCCACCTGATACACCGGAACGATCACGCTGACCTCCGGGCGCGCGACGGTCACCCGGCACCCACCCAGGCTTGGTCGAGTTCCTCGCACAGCCGTTGCAGCACCGGAGCGTTGAACGGCGGACGCAGGATCGAGCTGTGCCCGCCCGGCACCCGCAGCACCTCGAACGGGCCGGTCAGCACCGACCGCCAGTGCTCGACGTCGTCACCGTTGTCCTGGGCCAGCACGAGCACGACCCGACCCGGGTACGGAACCGGCCGGTGCCGGTTCATCATGCGCAGGCTGCGCTCCCAGAACACCCGGTCCCGCACCGCCGGCGGGTATTGCACCAGGCCGGCGGAGGCCACCCACCGGTGCATTCGCCAGCGCTCCCGGCGGGTGGGTACCGCGGCCCCGGCCCCGGCGCGAATGCCGGGCGGATCGCCGGCCCGCAACGCCGGGGGCAACGGGGTGTCCAGCATCATCACGAACGGCACCCGCTCGCCGGATGTGGTCAACTCGTGCGCCGCGGCCAGCGCCACCAGCCCGCCGGCGGAGTGCCCGAGCAGCGGGTAGGGCCCCACCGGGGCAGCCTGCCGGATCTGCCGGACGTGCCGGCGGGCCGCGCCGCGCACCGAGAAGTCCGGCACCGCGCGGCCCTCGAAACCTGCTGCCTGCAGGGCGTGCACGGACTGGTCCGGCGGCAGCCCGCGGGCCAGCGGCAGCAGCGACAGGGCCGGCGCGCCGCCACCCGTGAAGCACCACAGCGGCGGGCGCAGCCCCGTCCGGATCCGCTGGTCGCCGGTCACCACAGCCAGCTGCGGTTGCGCACCCAGCCGATCCGCGACCAGGCGAGGCCCAGCCCGAGGAACCGGCCGGTGCCCGCCAGCGCGAAGGCCACGCACAGCACGACGTACATCAGGTGCTGGTCCAGGAAGGGGTTGTTGGCCAGCGGCAGCATGCTCAGGTAGATGCCGCCCATCACGAACACGGCGGCGACCGCTGCCGGCCGGAGCGCCACGCCCAGGACGAAGGCGACGCCGACCCCGCCCAGGCCCAGCATCCACAGCCAGTCGATGACCGCCAGGCCGGCCATCGACTGGAACAGCCCGCCGAAGGCGCCCTTGGCGGACGACAGGTAGCCGGCGGTCGGCGACGCGCCGGACAGCCATGAGCGTTCCCACGGGGTGGTCATGCCCAGACCGAAGACCTTGTCCAGGAAGGCCCAGAGAAAGACCCAGCCCAGCAGGATGCGGGCGACGCCCAGCCCGTACTGGCCGGGGCGGCCGATCGTGGCCGCGGCTGCGCCGGTCAGGCGATCCGGTGATGCAATGTCAGTCGATGTCATGAGGTGAGCCTAACCTAAATGGGATGTCATTCACAAATGTCTCACGCGCGACGGGCCGGTCACGAGCGGGGATCGATTTGCCACATTCGGCCCTGTTCTCGCCGCATCCGGGTCCGAACATGGCAAATCGATCGAGGGGTAGGTGACCCTGCGGTTCGGCACAGGGGTTCGGCCGTCGACTCGGAGCGTCGACTCGGAGCGTCGATTGGGCGTCGACTCGGCGTCGACTCGGAGCGTCGAAACGGTGCCCCGACCCGGCCGCGACCGGTCTGGAAGGATCGGCAGGCGTGAGAATTGCGGTTCTGGCCGGCGGCGTCGGCGGCGCGAAGTTCCTGCTGGGGGTCAAGCGATACCTGGGCCGGCCGGCCTTCGGTCCCCCAGCCGAGGACGACGGGCATCAGCTCACCGCCATCGTGAACACCGCCGACGACATCCGGCTGCACAACCTGCAGGTCTGCCCCGACCTGGACTCGTGCATGTACACCCTGGCCGGGGTGTCCGACCGGCAGCGCGGCTGGGGGCGGGCGGACGAGACCTGGACGGTGTCCGAGGAGCTCGCCGGCTACGACGCGGAGGCGCAGTGGTTCTCGCTCGGCGACCGGGACATCGCCACCCACCTGGTCCGCACCCGCATGCTGGACGCCGGCTACCGCCTCTCCGACGTCACCGAGGCGCTGTGCGCACGCTGGCGACCCGGGGTGCGGCTGCTGCCGATGACCGACGACCGGGTGGAGACCCACGTGGTGGTCGAGGATCCCACGGCCGGGCCGGACGCCGCGGCGGGCGAGCCGGCGCCGCTGGTCGCCCTGCACTTCCAGGAGTGGTGGATCCGCTACCAGGCCAAGCCGCCGGCCCTGTCGATCACCCCGATCGGCGCGCCGGAGTCCATGCCCGCGCCCGGCGTGCTCGACGCGATCGGCCAGGCGGACCTGGTGCTGGTCGCCCCGTCCAACCCGGTGGTGTCGGTCGGCCCGATCCTGGCCGTGCCCGGCATCGCCGACGCGTTGCGCGGCGGCCCGGCTCCCGTGGTCGGCGTGTCGCCGATCATCGGCGACGCGCCGGTCCGCGGGCACGCCGACCGGTGCCTGGAGGCGATCGGCGTGCCGGTCACCGCCGAGGGGGTGGGCCGGCACTACGGGGCCCGCACCGACGGCGGCCTGCTGGACGCGTACCTGATCGCCGAGGACGACCGGGCCAGCATCCCCGGTGTGACGGTCGACCGCCGGCCCCTGCTGATGACCGACCCGGACCGCACCGCGGCCATGGTCGCCGCCTGCGTGGAGGTGGCCGGCCGTGGCTGACCTGTCCGCCCCGGACGACACGGCCCCGGACAACGCCGCGCCCGCCCCGGCGGGCCTGCGGCTGCTGCCGGTCACCGGCCTGCCCGAGTTCCGGCCCGGCGACGACCTGGCCGCGGCGATCCTCGCCGCCGCGCCCTGGCTGGCCGACGGCGACGTGCTGCTGGTCACGTCCAAGGTGGTCAGCAAGGTGGAGGGCCGGCTGGTGCCCTCCCCCACCGACCCGGACGAGCGGGACGCGCTGCGCCGCCGGTTGATCGACGACGAGTCCGTGCGGCTGGTCGCCCAGATCGGCCGGACCAAGATCGTGGAGAACCGGCTGGGCATCGTGGCCGCCGCGGCCGGGATCGACGCCTCCAACGTGCTGGCGGACGAGATCGCCCTGCTGCCCGCCGACCCGGATGCCTCCGCCGCCCGGCTGCGGGCCGCGTTCGCCGACCGCGGCCTGGACGTCGGGGTGATCGTCACCGACACCCAGGGCCGGGCCTGGCGGTTGGGCGTCACCGACGTGGCGATCGGCGCCGCAGGCGTGCCGGTGCTCACCGACCACCGCGGCGACGTCGACACGCACGGCAACGAGCTGGTGGTCACCCAGGTCGCGGTCGGCGACGAACTCGCCGCGGCCGGCGACCTGGTGAAGGGCAAGCTGAGCCAGGTTCCGGTCGCGGTGGCCCGCGGCCTGGCGGCCACCGCCCGCCCGCCCGACTCCGAGCACGGGAGCGCCCGCTCGCTGATCCGGCCCCGCGAGGAGGACCTGTTCCGGCTCGGCACCGACCTGGCCGTGGCCCAGGGCCGGCGGGAGGCGGTGCTGCTGCGGCGCACCGTCCGGGAGTTCGCCGACCAACCGGTCGATCCGACGGTCCTCGCGCGGTGCGTGGACATCGCGCTGACCGCCCCAGCCCCGCACCACACCCGGCCGGTCCGCTTCGTCTGGGTGCGCGAGCACCGGGCCGCGCTGCTGGAGGCCATGCTGGCGGCGTGGGAGGCGGATCTGGCCGGCGACGGCTGGAGCGCCGAGCGGATCGCCCGCCGCACCGCCCGCAGGCGGGTGCTGCGTGACGCGCCGGAGATCGTCGTGCCGCTGATCACCGCGGACGGCCGGCACACCTACCCCGACGATCGACGCCGGGCCGCCGAACGCACCATGTTCACCGTCGCCGGCGGGGCGGCCGTGCAAGCGCTGCTGGTCGCGCTGGCCGCGGAAGGGCTCGGCTCGGCGTGGGTCTCGTCCACCATCTTCTGTCCGGCGGTGGTGCACTCGGTGCTGGACCTGCCCGCCGACTGGGAGCCGCTCGGGGCGGTGGCCGTCGGGCACCCGACCGAGCCGATCGACCGGCCGCGGCCACCGGCCGATGGCGGCCTGGTGATGCGGTGAGCGCGGCCCCGATCGCGACGGTCACCGACGCCGACCGGACGCTGCACGCCGACGTCACCGCCGCGCTGACCGGCTGGCCGGCGCCGGACCCCGGCCAGGCCGCCGTCCGGGAAGCGTTCCTGGGCTTCCTGGCCGCCCGGCCCGACGCCACCCGCCGCAAGTGCGTGCCCGGGCACATCACCGCCAGCGCGGTCGTGCTCACCCCGGACCGGCGGCAGGTGCTGCTCACGCTGCATCCCCGGCTGGGCCGCTGGGTGCAGCTGGGCGGGCACTGCGAACGCGGCGACACCACGCTGGCCGGCGCCGCCCTGCGCGAGGCGACCGAGGAGTCCGGCATCGACGGCCTGATCATCGACCCGGTGCCGGTGCACCTGGACGTGCACCCGGTGACCTGCTCGCTGGGCATGCCCACCAGGCACTTCGACGTGCGCTTCCGGATCACCGCGCCGGCCGGCGCCCGGCCGGTGATCTCCGACGAGTCCGACGACCTGCGGTTCTGGCCGGTGGACGGGTTGCCGGCGGGGTTCGACAGTCCGGAAGGGGCGGCGGACCGGGTGTTGATTGCGGCGGCGCTGGGCCGCTGAGAAGCGGCCACCCGGCGGCCGCCACGGCCTGGTCAGCGGCCGCTACAGCCTGATCAGGATGAATCGCTCCCAGCCGAGGATCGTGTCCCGATTGGCGATCAGCGGGCTCGCGCCTGCGTCCTCCGCGCACACGATGCGGTTGTTCGCACGGGCTCGCAGGCTGACGGTGCCGTCGCTGTTGCGGATGAGCTGGAACTGTTCCCAGCCGAGCGGCGTCGTGCGATTGGCGATCAGCGAGGAGGCACCGCTGTCCTCGGCGCACACGAACATGTTGTCGGCGAACGCGCGCAGGGCGATGTCGTCGCCGCCGCGGGGCACGGCCACGAACATCTCCCATCCGCCGATCGCCGTCCGGTTGGCGATGAGCGGTGACGCCCCGGCGTTGTCCGCGCAGACGTACCTGCCGTTGACCACCGAGAGCAGGGCGATCACCGGACCGGTCAGCTGGGCGGACCGGATCCCGGCCGCGACCGAGGCCAGCGTCGAGTTCCCGGGTGGCACGTTGATCTCGAAATGCATCTCGTCAACGGTGCCGCTGTAATCGCCGCCCCAATACACGACCCCGTTCAGGGAGTCCAGAATGGCTCGAATGCCCCGGACCTGACTGGCTGTGAATGTGTTCTTTGCCCCGTTCGGGTGAAGCACTGCATTCAGGTCGATCGCCGTACCCGAAGCGTGATTGGACCACACCGCCGGGTTGTTGACGTTCTTGCGGTAGTCGTATCCCCAGCACTGTCCGGAGCGAAGCGTCTCGACCTCGCGGTTGAAGCGATCGGCCACGTACATCAGCACGGTGGTGACATCGCCGGATCGGACCGGAAGCACGATCGACGTCCCCGGAACGGTCGAGTTGGCCACCCCGATGGCCGATGCCGGCGCACCCACCGGCCATCCGTTGTACGAGGTCTCGACACCGCCGGCGGCGGCCAACGAGCGCAATTGGGCGGTCTTGGACAGCATGTAGGGGTCGTCCGCGGACGGACCGTCGGCGCCCGCGGCGGAATCGTCCGCCCAGGCCGACAGTCCCGGGCCGAGCAGAGCCAACGACGTCGCGACGGTCGCCGCCGCCCGCAGCGCCGTCCGTCGCGTCGTGCCCTCGTGCTGATCACACATCGGCTTCAACCCTTCGTCGGTACTCGCTCGCGGCGGTTCCGGAACCAAGAAAGCCCGATCTCGCAAGGCCGGCAATGCGCAATATGTGACAGACGGCGCCATCCGACCCATTTCCGCGACGGAGGATAGCCGATTGCATTCGCCGACGCGCGGCCTGGTCGCGGTTCTCCCGGATATGTCCGCGATAGATTCCCAGGCAGACGAGCTTTTGTCCGGTCTGACCGGAATGGCCGCGGCGATCGCACACCGTCGCGCCGGGCCGACCGGCGGGCGGCGAACTCGGACCGGGCCTCCCGGGCAGCGGGCCGGCCGCACGCTAAGGTTCCGCACCAAGACCCGACGCAGAGGGGGGGCACATGGCTCGGATCCCACGGGTTCTGCTGGCCGTGCTCATGATCGCGGTCCTCGGGGTGGTGCCGGCGGCCCCGGTCGCGGCCGCCACCCCGGCCGATGCGGTGAACGACGCGGCGAGCTACGCGGCGTCCCAGGGGGTCACCTCGTTCATCAGCGTGGTCGACCGGGGCTCGGGCGCGGTGCTCGCGCAGACCGGCAACGCCAACTCCCAGGTGGCGTCCGAGTCGATCATGAAGCTGATGCTCGCGGCCTATTACCTGGTGCTCTACGGCGGCTACCCGTCGACCCCCGACTCGGTCAAGAACCGGCTGAGCTACATGCTGCAGTACTCCGACGACGACACGGCCAGTTCGCTGTTCACGGCCAGTGCCATTCCGACGATCGCCGCCCGCTACGGGATGCCGAACACGATCAACGCGACCGACCGCGCCGGTCACTGGGGAGCCGCCCGGATCACCGCCGCGGACATGACCACCTTCCTGTTCCGCGCCTCGCAGGACGCCGCCGTCGGTCCGTGGTTGATCCCGGTGATGGCGCAGACGGCGCCGACCGGTTCGGGCGGGGACGCGGGGTTCAGCCAGTACTTCGGGATGAACACGCTCGGCGGCGATCACGGCTCCAAACAGGGCTGGGGCTGCGACAGCTTCTGGACCTCACCGCAGTGCGCGATCCATTCGGTCGGTTACACCGACAACAAGTTCGTCGCCATCCTGCAGCTGAGCAACGGCTACCCCGATCCGATGCGCGCCACGTCGACCCACGGCGCCCAGGTGATCGCCGCGTCCACCATCCGCCCGAACCCGATCGGTGCGCTCGATGCGGCGTGGAACCCGTCCCCTGGCGCGCTGTCCGTCTCGGGCTGGGCCGCCGATCCCGATTCCCCGGGCCAGCGCGAGGAGGTGCACGTCTATACCACCAGTTCACAGGGCACCATCGGCATCCCCGGCATCTTCACCGGCGGCGCCCGACCCGACGTGGCGGGGGTCTTTCCCTGGGCAGGCGGCTCGACCGGGTACACCGCGACGGTGCCGACGTCCGGGCCGGGCCTGAACACCGTCTGCGCCTACGCCATCAACGTCAGGCCGCCCTACACCAATCCGTCCATCGGCTGCCGGACCGTCGACGTCCGGAACGTGATCGGCCACCTGGACAACGTCGGAACCGGCACCGGAACCTTCCGCGTCCAGGGCTGGGCGGCCAATCCGAACGACACGGGCGCCAGCGTCACGGTGCATGTCTACGACTACGGACCCAGCGGCACGCGCGTCTACGGCCAGGTCGCCCAGTCCAGCCGGCCGGACGTCACCGCAGGTTTTCCGGCCTACGGCCCGAATCACGGCCTGGACGCCACCGTGCCCTCCACCGAGGTCGGCCAGCACAACGTGTGCATCTACGGGATCAACGCCGGCGGCGGCCACAACAACCCGCTGCTGGGCTGCAGGAACGTCACGGTGGCGAACGCGTTCGGGGCCTACGACGCGTTGTGGATCAGCGGCGGCATCATGTACGTCTCGGGGTGGGCACTGAATCCGAACAACCCCGCGGAGCAGGTCGAGTACCACGTGTACGACATCGGCCCGACCCAAACCCACGGGTACCCCGGCCTGCGGGCCGGCAACAGCCGCCCGGACGTGGCGGCCGCCTATCCCGGTTACGGTCCCGCCCACGGCTATTTCGCCTGGATCCAGCCGTACGAACCGGGGGTGCACAACGTGTGCGTGTACGCCATCACCACCGGTGGCGGCGTGGGCAACACGCTGCTGGGTTGCCGGCAGGTGACCGTCGCCGGGTAACCCGGCCCGGGTTCGGCTCAGCTCAGCGGCGGCGCGAGCGGGTCGACCCACTGATGAGCCAGCTGCTCCAGGGTTCCCTCCACCCGCATCCGGTCGACGGCGGTGGACACGCATCCGGTCAGTCCCGATCCATGGGGCAGCAGGACGGTGAACTGTTCCGGTTGCTCCATCGGGTCTGTCGGCAGCTGGCCGACGACGACCAGGCTCGGGTCCGTCGCCGCCGCGGCGATCGCCTCGGGCGTCGACGACACGACGGCGTCGACCGAACCGGCCCGCAGTGCGGCGAGCGCGGCCGCATCGGTGGGGTAGTCGACCGACCGGCCGACCGGGACCGTCGAGTCGGTCCCGGTGACCCGGCCCACGGTCAGCGTGGCGAGCTGGCTGCTCGAGGAGACCCGGGTCACGCCGGACCGCTGGACGATCGCCTCGGTGATCGAGAAGTATCCGGTCGAGTGGTCGACGGCGTCGGTCGCCTCGGATTCGGGGTACCTGTCGATCGCAAGGTCGAAGTCGGTCGCCTGCCCGGAGGCCGCGGCGGCATGATCGACGGTGGTCCAGGTGACCCGATCGGCGGGGTAGCCGAGGGTGGTCGCGATCGAGGTCGCGACGGCGGACTCCAGACCGGATCCCGGAGCCGGGCCGCCGCCGCCGAACCACGGGGGCGTCGGGTCGGGCGCGGTCGCGATGGTCAGCACGCCCGGGTTGCGGGTGACCAGGTCCGCGCCGTCGCAGGCGGCCAGCGGCGGTGCCGGGGTGCCCGCGGACTCCTCGGCGGGCTCGGTCGACACCGACCCGGCAGCGGTCGACGTGGCCGTGATCGCGGCAGCGGTCGACGGGCTCGTCGCCGGCGCCGCGGTGCTCCCGGGCTGGGCGCACCCGGTGACCACGACCCCGACCACGACCGCGGCCAGGCCGGGGACCCAGGCGCGGACCCGGAGGGTCATCCGGTCGGCGTCGCCCGCTCGGCGAAGCGATGTGTCGCGCATGCCTCAGCTCCCCCATCCGCGGGACGCCGCGCCGTCCGAACGGCGCCGCCAACGACCAGAACCGCGACGATCATCGCACCGATCGCCCCGTACGTGACGACCGCCATCGCGAACGCGGCGACCAGCGCCGCCCCCGCCGCCGCCCGGACCGACCACGGCTCGGCGCGGTCGAGCCGCTCCAGCAACGCCGCCAGCCGAGCCGGGTCGGCGGCGCGCGCACCGAGCAGCACCGCCGACCCCCTGACCAGGCCGAAGATCGCACCGACCAGGAGGCCGACCGCCGCTACCCCGGTGACCGCGGTGGCCAGAGCGGCCAGGACGACCGTGAGGTACACGGCCGCCGTCATGATGTACGTGGCGAATCCGACGCCGATCTGGGCGCCGAAGCCCAGCGCGTAGACCCACCGGCGGTATCCGGTCAGCCACCGCTCGTTGACCTGGCGCGGGTGCGTGGGCAACCGCCACGGCAACACGCCGACGTCGTCGGCGGCCGACAGCAGGCAGGCGCCCACCGCCAGCGGCGCCGCCGCCGTCGGTGCGGCGGGCAGCAGCCCGACGATCAGTCCCAACGCCGTGGAGACCGCGCCCACGACCAGCCCGCCGAGCGTGGCACCCGCGATGAACCACGCCGCGGTCAGCGGATACCGATGTCCGCGTGCGCGCTCGCTCATCGGGTTGATCGACGAGATCATCGACAGCCCGCACGGCGACCAGGTGCCGCGGATCGCCGCGACGACCGCCACCGCACACGCGCAGACCAGCAGCGACTGGGCGAGGTCGGCCGCCATCACACGGTCACTGTCCTACTGCCGATGTAAGTGTTGCTCGCGGCGGGCCCGATGTTGATCGCGTACGTGTCGAAGGTGTGCGATCCGGGCGGGAGCCCCGACACGTCCACGGTGAATCCGTGGTTGCCGCCGACGCCGAACGCGGAGTTGACATCGGGTCGGGGCTGTCCGGTCGGGAACCATCCCACGCCGGCGCCGTTGCGGTAGACGGCCACCTGGATCGCCGTGGACGGCTGGTCAGGGTCGAAGGCCCAGCCCTGCAGCCGGACGGCACCGCCACCGATCGGTCCGGCCCCGTCCAGCCGCCCCAACGGGATACCGACCCTGACCTGTCCCTGGCCGACCAGCGGATTGCCGACGCCGCCGCCGACGTTGATCGCGTAGACCTGGAAACCGTGGTCTCCGGGCGGGCAGTCGACGGTGATGTCGAAGCCGTGCGCACCGGGTATGCCGAACACCGAGTTGACATCCGGCCGGGCGCCGCCGGTGGGGAACCAGGACATGCCCTGGCCGTCGCGGTACACGGCGACGTTGATCGCGGTGGCCGGCTCGTCGGGGTCGAAGGCCCAACCCGACAACCGAACGCGGCTGTCCGGCACGGCGGCGACCATGTCCAGCGCACCCAGCGGGATCTTGCCGGTGGTGACGCGCCCGCTGCCGATCCGGGTGTTCACGTCGCCACCGCCGACGTTGATCGCGTACAGGTCCACCGTGTGCTCACCCCAGGCGACCGGCACGGACAGGTCGAACCCGTGACTGCCCGAGATGCCGAAGGCGGCGTTGACGTCGGGTCTGCCCTGGCCGGTCGGGAACCACCCGACGCCGACCCCGTCCACGTACGCGGCGACCTGGATCGCCGTGGCGGGCTCGTCCGGATCGTAGGCCCAGCCGATCGCCCGCACCCGGTTCCCCTCTGCGAGCAGGACATCCAGGCTGCCGAGCGGCGGCCGCCCGGACAGGCACGGGGCGGAGTGCGTGGCCGTGCGGTTGTCGGTGGCGCTGGAGCTGGTGCACACTCCACCGAACTGCTGCCACGGCGGGGTGCAGGAGACCATGCGGCACACCACGGGGCCGGTGTTCGACGCCGGCACGTCCAGACTGCACTGCCCGTACCGGAACTGGTTGCAGGCCACCCGACGCTGGTCGCAGGTGCCGTCCGCGCACCGACACTGCCAGTAGTTGTCACGAAACGCGTTGCAGTCAATGTAATACCGGGCCGCACCCGAACAGAACGACGAGTTGTCCGCCTTCCACCAACCGCCGATGAACGAGTTGGGCGGGCACTCGTTGCGCCCGCCGTTGATCGTGCAGCAGAAGACGGAATACCCGTCGTTGCAGCCGGCGTCGGAACCGCACACGGTGTCGTAGGCGCTGGCCGGCCGCACCAGGTAGCCCCAGGGGTTGACCGCCATCGCCGCTCCGACCAGGGCGGCCCCGCCGAGGAACCCGCGCCTGGACGACCCGCGCCGACGCGGCGCGGTGCTGACGGCCGACACGAGACGTTCGGTCAGGGAAAGACTCATCCGGCGCTCACCGTGATCCCGTCCAGAACCTGGTTGACCCGTGCGGTGGCGGCCGCCACCGCACGGTCCGATCCGAGCACTACGTACATCGAGAGCGGTCGGCCCGACTCGGTGAAGAAGAACTGCGCTCCCGTCTGGCCGGGCAGCCGGCGCTGCAACGCGTTGGGCCCGAAACCGGACGGTTGGGTGCGCGGTAGGCCGACGCCGGCATACAGTGCGGTGCCCCGACACTCGGCGCCGAATTCGACCAGGGAGATGAAGCAGTTCTGCTGGCCCATGATCTCGACCGCGCCCGATCCGTAGTCGCCGCGGTCGGCCGGCAACGGAAAGTCGGCCAGATGCACCACCGCTCGGGGCCGCTCGCCGAGCCAGCCGTTGGCGGCGCGCTGCGGGGCTGCCCGATTCGACGCACTGAACGCGGTGGTCGGGGTCACCCGGCGAAAGATCCGTCCTTCCCAGCCGGCCGGCAGGACCACGGTGAAACCCTGCCCGGTGATGGTGGTGTCGGTCATCGACGACCGTCCACCGGGCGCGGCCCCGGGTCGGCCGGGAACAGGGCAAGCGGACGACCGGCCACCGATCCGGCCGCGTCGGCATGGCCGGGTAGGCCCGGCTCGCTGCCGGGCGCGCCGTACAGGCTCGGATGGCCGGGACCGATACCGGCGGCCAGCAGCGCACGGTCGACGTCGACCTCCCGCTCCCGGTCCGCCCGCGGCTTACGCACCCCGGCAGCCGCGGAACCGGCCGCGTCGGCCCCGGCGACCCGCATCAGGTCGGTGAGCTGCTCGAGGGAGGTGCCCGAGCCCTCACCGCGGACCCGGCCGGTGCGCCCGTCGGTGACGATCACGTAGGGCGAACCGGGCACCCGATAGTCGGTCCAGGCCACCGACGACATGATGACGTCGACCCCGGGCGGGCACACGTCACGCAGCAGTGCCGGGCTCTCCGCGTCCGCCGATTTGGTGATCACCAGCAGCCGGCTGCCCGGGGCCGCCCGGTAAGTACCGAGCTGCTCCCAGAATCGTTGACACGCGGAGCATCCGGACGACAGAAAGATCAGGACGGTGTCGTGGGCGACGTCCAGCACACGCACCGACACCACGTCGCCGGCCAGGTCCTCGCCCGAGATGTCATGGGCCGCCGGCCAGGTCGCGTCGTCGTCGTCCGGCCGGTGCACGGCCGGGCGCGGCCGCGGTACGCCGTCCACGGTGCGCAAGGACGGCGCGTCCGGCGACTCGCCGCCGTCGAGTTCGTGCAGCCGCCGCAGGACGGTGGCGTAGGCCCGGAGCAGCCCGGTCACCAGCACGCACAGCACCACCAGGATGACACCCTGGATCACCAGAATCGCGGTCGTCATGCGAGGCCCTCCACTGTCCGGCGGGCTCGGGACATGGCCGGCAGCGCGGTCATCGCCAGATAGGCCAACCAGCCCAGCACGATCGCGGCGCCGGCCAGCATGACGGTCCCGCCGAGATCCTCGACGGCCGCCTGCGGCAGGCCCGGCGGCGGGCGGAACACCGCGACCACGCCGACCGCCGTCGCCACCCCGTCGACGATGAGGTGGGCCCGCCCGACCGGTGCCGAGGCGCGTCCGAAGCATGCGCAGTCCGAATCCGGGCGCTCCCGCATCAATCGCCACACGACGGCCGTGAGCGCGGCGAAGGCCACGGCCAGCAGTGCGGCCGGCCGTGGCCCGCCGGCCAGCAGAACGGTCAGGCCGACGGTCATTTCGGCCAGGCCCAGCAGCCGCACCATCGCACGACGGGTCAGCCACGACGACCCGGGAATCCCCGAGTCCGCCGCCGCGCGGGCGGTCGGACCTGGCCGGGCGAGCTTGGCCGCACCGGCCCCGGCCAGCACCAGCGCCGCGGCCCAGACCAGGCCCGTCACCGGGTCTCCCGACCCGCCGCCTCCGTCGCCGGACTGCGGCTCGCGCCGCCCGACGGCCCGCTCAACCACCATGCGCCCATGCGGGCGAACTGTACCCAGCGTGTCCGGCGATCAGCCCGAAGTGACCGGGACGCGGGGCGGCGTGTCGCCGTCGCCCGCGGCGGGCTCGGGTCAGCTTCCCGCCGAGAACCGCACCGACCCGGCGGGCAACTCGACGCCCGGCCAGATGCGGATGCCGGCCAGCAGTTCGCAGCCCGCGCCGACGACCGCCCGGTCGCCGACGACGGCGTCGGCCACCACCGCGCCCGCGTCGATCCGTGCCTGCGAGCCGACCACCGAACCGGACACCTGGGCACCCGGACCGATCCTGGCGCCGTCGAACACCACGGACCGGTCCACGCTGGCATCCCGGTCGACGACGACCGAACGACCGACGGTGCTGCCGCCGGTGATGGTGGCGGACGGGTCGACCACGGCCCCCTCCAGGACCAGCGCTTCGCCGGGCGCGCCGGGAAGCGCGGCCGTCGGCGCGACACCGCGGACCAGGTCGGCCGAACCGGTGACGAACGCCGCCGGCGTGCCCAGGTCGAGCCAATAGGTGGAGTCGACGTGGCCGGCGACCACGGCACCCGCCGCCAACAGCCCCGGAAAGGTCTCGCGCTCCACCGACACGACCCGGCCGGCCGGAATCTGCTCCAGCACCGACCGCTTGAACACGTAGCAGCCGGCGTTGATCTGCTTGGTCGGCGGGTTCTCGCTCTTTTCCAGGAACGCGGTCACCCGACCGTTCGCATCGGTGGGCACGGAGCCGAACGCCCGTGCGTCGGGGACTTCGACCAGGTGCAGGGTCACGTCGGCGTCCTTGTCCCAGTGCGTGCGCAGCAGGGCGGTGAGGTCCAGCCCGGACAGGACGTCGCCGTTGAAGATCATCGCGGTCTCGGCCCGCAACCGGTCGGCCACGTTGCGGATGGCGCCGCCGGTGCCGAGCGGGACGTCCTCCACCACGTACTCGATGTCCAGGCCGAACGCGCCGCCGTCACCGAAGTACTCGGCAAAGGTCTGCGCCTTGTAGCTGGTGCCCAGCACGACATGGGTGATGCCGGCGGCACGGATCCGGGACAGCAGGTGTTCGAGAAAGGGCACGCCCGCGGTCGGCAACATCGGCTTGGCCGCCGACAGGGTCAACGGCTGCAACCGGGTGCCCTGGCCACCGACCAGGATCACCGCGTCGACTTCGTCGGAAACCCGTTCGGTCACCTACGTCTCCTCCGGAAATCGGTCCAACGTCGCCCCGCGGACCGGGTGACGGAGCCGGGCCGCGGCTCTGCGTCGACGGTAAGGCACGGCCGACGGCTCAGCCGGTTGCCCCGGCGGTGCGCGCGACACTCATCACGTACTGCCCGTAGGGCGACTTGGCCAATGCCTTCCCGAGGGCCAAACACTGGTCGGCGTCGATGAAACCGGCCGCCAACGCGATCTCCTCCAGGCAGGAGATGCGCACCCCCTGGCGGTGCTCGAGGACCTGGACGAACTGCCCGGCCTCCAGCAGCGAATCGTGGGTGCCGGTGTCCAGCCACGCGAACCCGCGCCCGAGGTCGATCAGCGACGCCTTGCCGTGGCGCAGATACACGTTGTTCAGGTCGGTGATCTCCAGTTCGCCGCGCGCACTGGGTTGCAGGGAGCGGGCGTGCTCGATGACCTGGTTGTCGTAGAAGTACAGACCGGTGATGGCCAGATTGGACTTGGGCTCGGCCGGCTTCTCCTCGATGGAGATCAGCTTGCCGGTCTCGTCCTTCTCCCCCACCCCGTACCGTTCCGGGTCACGCACCGGGTAGCCGAACAGCACACAGCCGTCGATGCCCTCGACCGCTCGTTTGAGCGTCCGGGAAAAGCCCTGGCCGTAGAAGATGTTGTCGCCCAGCACGAGCGCCACCGAGTCGTCGGCGACGTGCTCGGCCCCGATGATGAACGCCTCGGCCAGCCCGTTCGGCTGCGGCTGCACGGCGTAGCTGATGGTCAGGCCCCACTCGGCGCCGTCGCCCAGCAGCCGCCGGAAACCCGCGTTGTCCTCCGGCGTCGTGATGACCAGGATGTCCCGGATGCCGGCCAGCATCAGCACCGACAGCGGGTAGTAGATCATCGGCTTGTCGAAGACCGGAAGCAGCTGCTTGGAGACCGCCCGGGTGATCGGGTGCAGGCGGGTGCCCGCCCCGCCGGCCAGAATGATGCCCTTCATGCCGCGCAAGCCTCACTCATCGGTCCCTCGTCCATTCGCTCGTCCGGTGCACGGCACCTGGTCAACAGCCCCGACCGTATCGGACGAATCCGGTGCTGGGCCCGACAGGTGACCCCGCCTCGTCACCGGGTTCACGGCGGGCTCACGCCCGGCGCTGCGGCAATGCGGCGCCGCCGGCGACCCGGTTCGACCGCGCCGACACGAACGCGCGCGCGGCCAGACCGGCCCGCAACGCCAGTCGAACCGGCGCGTACCAGAGCCCGCGGTAGCGGCGGGACAGGTAGCGGTAGGCGCTCTGGTGATGCGCCCGCGCCATCGCGGCAGGGTCCCGCTCGGTCGAGTGCCCGCCCTGGTGCACGACGGCGGCCGACGGGCAGTAGATGTTGACCCAGCCCGCGCGGCCGAGCCGGTCGCCCAGGTCGACGTCCTCGAAATACATGAAGTAGCCCGGATCGAAACCGCCGACCCCGTCGAACGCCGCTCGCCGGACGAGCAGGCACGACCCGGACAGCCAGCCGGCCTCCCGTTCCACCGGACGGTCGGCATCCCGCCGGTACCGGCGGGTCCACGGGTTCGCCGGCCACACCCAGCCCAGCACCGCGTGGCCGGCCCCGGTGAAGATCGACGGGAGGTCCCTGGCCGACGGGTAGACCAGCCCGTCCGGCGTGGTGATGAGCGGGCCGACGGCGCCGGCGCGCGGGTGCCGGTGTGCGGCGTCCAGCAGCGCGTCGATGGCCCCCGCGCCGAAGACGAGGTCGGGGTTGACGATCAAGACCCATTCGATGTCGGTGTCCAGGGAGCGGACACCGAGATTCGCGGCGCCGCCGTACCCGAGATTGGCGCCGGTGGGCAGCAACCGCACCCCGGGCCGGCTCGACGCGATCTCCACCGAACCGTCGGTGGAACCGTTGTCGGCCAACACCACGCACACCGGCCGGGTGGTGGCGTCGGGTATCGAGTCCAGCAGTCCGGTCAGCGCCGCGCCCGGCGAGTAGGTGACCGCCACCAGGCCGATGCGTTCGGACGCTGCGACCTCGCCGGATGATGCGGCTCCGCCGGGCGACGTGGGCCCGCCGGCCGGCCCGGCCCCGCGCGGGTGGCTCATCCGCGGGACCTGGACACGGCCAGCCGGTAGGCGTGTTGGTGGGCCTGCGCGCTCGCGGCCCAGGTGAAGGTCTCGGCTCGCGCGAAGGCCGCCTTGGCCAGCCGCGCCCGCTCGTCCGGCCGATCCAGCAGGTCCGCCAACACCGCCGCGATGTCGCCTGCGCCGGTCCCGCTGTAGGCCACCGCGTCCCCACCGACCTCGGGCAGCGACAGCTTTCGGGTGGTGAGCACCGCCGCCCCGCATGCCATCGCCTCCAGCACCGGCAGGCCGAAACCCTCGCCCAGGCTGGGATACGCGACGACCAACGCTCCGCCGAGGAATCCGGGCAGCAGCTCGATCGGCAGGTGTCCCGGACGCAGCACGGTCAATCCGGCGGGGACGGCGGCCAGCGCCGGCTCGATCCCGGCATCCCAGCCGGGTGACCCGGCCAGCACCAGCACGGGCGGGTTCTCCCGGTGGACGACGGCTCGGATGTAGGCACGCACCAGGGCTGGCACGTTCTTGCGAGGCTCGAGAGTGCCGAGGAAGCCGATCCACGGTCGCTCGCCCACCCCCAGTGCCCGGGCGGCGCCCCGGACCTGCTCCGGAGTGGGCACCCGGAACAGCTCGTGATCGACGCCGTGGTGGGCGACTACCATCGCGTCGGGGTCGGCGCCGACCAGCCGGACCAGCTCGTCCCGGGTGGCGTTGCTGGGCACCACGCACACCGCGGCCCGGCGCAGCGACGTGCGCGTCCAGGCCCGGAAGAAGCGGCCCTTGACGCCCAGGTGCAGGCCTCGATCGGAGAAGAACGTGGCGTCGTGCAGGGTCACCACGACCGGCACCGGGGCGGCCAGCGGCATCGTGTAGTGCGGCGAGTGGATGACCTGGGCCGACAACCGTTTCGCCAGGCGGGGCAGGGTGGTCTGCTCCCAGGCCAGCCGGGCCGGACGGTTGTCGAGCTGCTCGGCGGTCGGCACGATCCGGCTGCGCGGCGCGAGCCCGCCGAAGGTCTCGGCGTCCCGGTGCTGGCACACGACCGCCAGGTCGGCGCCGGCCGCGTCGAGCGCGTTCGCCAGCTTGTCCACGTACCGCCCGACGCCACCGCGGTCGGCGGGGATCGCAGTGGCGTCCAGCAGCACCCGCGGTTCTCCGCCCACTCCCACCGCCCTTCCCGGTCTGTCGTGGCCGAGTCAGCCTAATGGGATCGGCGACGCCGATGACCACTCACGCACCGTTGCCGGCCAGGTCGTCCGGATCGGCCGGGGCGGGCGCCGATGGACCGGCGTGCAGGTTCCACAGCTGCTCGGCCGCCGCGGACCAGGTGAATGCGGCCGCCCGGGCCCGGCCCCGGCCAGCGAGCGCGCCGGCCGCGGTCGGGTCGGCCAGCAGGTCCCGGAGCGCGTCGGCGAGCGCAACCGGATCCTCCCGCGGCACCACGACCGCGCTCCCGGCCGTCAACTCGACCAGCGCGGGCGCATCCGAGCAGAGCACCGGGACGCCGGCGGCCATCGCTTCCAGCACCGGCAGACCGAAGCCCTCCGACCGGGACGGCGCGGCCAGCACCCGGGCCCCGGCCAGTACCGCCGCCAAGTCCGCGTCGTCGAGCCGGCCGAGCCCGTGCAGGCGGCCGGCCGGCAGGCCCGCCCGGGCGGCGAGCCGGCTCACGTCCACGCCACCCCAGCCCGCGGGCCCCACCAACGCCAGGTGCGTGCCGGCCATCGCCTGGCGGGCCATGGCGTCGATCAGCACGTCAAGCCCCTTGCGTGGTTCCAGGGTGCCGATCGCCAGCACGTAACCGTCCGGCAGACCCAATCGCCGGCGGCGACTCGCCGCGTCCGGGGGGACCGGCAGTTCGGTCGCCCCGTGGCCGACGACCACCAGCCGCTGCGCCGCGGCCGGGAACACGCCGGCGAGGTCGTCGGCGACGGCGATCGACGGCACCACGACCGCCCGGGCCCGGTCCATCGCCCGACCCACCATCACTCGGTGCCACTTCACCCCGCGCGGGCTCAGCGTCTCCGGGTGGGTCCAGGGCACCGCGTCGTGCACGGTGACCACCATGCCGTCCCGGCGGGCGGGCGCCAGCGGCGTGGTGGCGTGCACGGCCGCCCCGCCCGGCCACGGCGGCAAGCCGCGGAACCACAGCTCGTTCAGCACCCGGTGGCCGGCGGGCAGCCGGGCCGGCCGGATCGCGCCATGGAACGTGGCCGCCCGAACGTCGCGGTGCCAGGCGGTCACCGGCCGGACGGTCCAGCCCGGTCGCGGCCGGGCGGCGAGCGCCGCGGTGATCTGGGCCGCGTACCGCCCGGTCCCACCAGGGACCGGCGCCAGGCACTGCTCGACGATCACGCTCAACTGGGGCATGGGACCAGCAGAACACAACTGCGGTCGCCCGGTGCCGGCGACCGTGGACGCCGGTGCCCGCCTGGCATATTGGGCACCGATCGCCGCGGCACGTGCGCGGTGACCTGGACGGATGGGTGGGCCGATGGACACGTCGCTGATGACCGGATGGCTCAGCTGGTTGGTCCTCGGGTTGGGCGTCGCCGCGGCGGCGTTCCTGCTGGCGCGCCGGGAGCGCTGGTGGTGGCTGTACGTGGTGCCGCCGGTGGTCGTCGTGTCAGCGGTCGCCGCCTGGCTGATCGGCACCATCGGCGGCGAGAAGCTCTTCGCGGCGCCCCTGACGACGTCCGACATCGTCTGGATCGCGGTCGCGCTGAGCGCCGCCGCGCTGGCCGTCGGCAACATGGTCCGGACGCGTTGGTGGCGCAAGCTGGTGGCGGTCGTGGCGGCCATGCTGGTGGTCGCCGCCGCGGGGAACCAGATCAACAAGAACTATCAGGAGTACCCGGCCGTGCGTGACCTGTTCGGGCCGACCACGGATCAGGCCGCCGGCACCCTCACCCGGTCGCCCGGCCTGCCCGACACGGCCAGCACGTCGCCGCTGGCGACCACCTGGACGCCGAGCGGCGCCGGCCTTCCCGCGGACGGAAAGGGCAAGGTGGTGCCCTTCACGGTGCAGGCTTCCGCATCGGCGTTCGCCGCCCGGACGGGCTGGGCGTATCTGCCTCCGGCGTACTTCGCCGACAACAAGGAGCCGCTGCCGGTCCTGGTCCTCATCGCGGGTCAGCCGGGCGGGCCGGACGACTGGATCACCGGGAACCGGCTGCAGGGCGTCATGGACGACTTCGCCGCCCAGCACGACGGCATCGCGCCGGTGGTCGTCGTGCCCGACGCGTTGGGCTCGGCCCTGGCCAATCCGCTGTGCCTGGACAGCTCGCTCGGCAACGTGGACACCTACCTGGCCAAGGACCTGCCGAGGGCCATCGTGGACCAGTTGAACGTGACCACCGACAGCCGCAAGTGGGCGGTCGGCGGGTTCTCCTACGGCGGAACCTGCTCGTTGCAGTTGGCAACCAATCACCCGGACGTCTATCCGACGTTCATCGACGTCTCCGGGCAGCGCGAGCCGACACTGGACGAGGGACCGAACGGGCGGACGACGACCGTGGACGGCGCGTTCGGCGGCGACGAGTCCAAGTTCGTCGCGGTCAATCCGGCCGACCTGCTCAAGACCCGGCAGTTCCCCGACTCGGCCGGCTGGTTCATCTGGGGCGAAAACGACACCGAGGCCAAAACCGCGTTGCAGGATCTGGCCGGGCTGGCGCAGGGCGCCGGCATGACGGTTCGTACCTGGGAGGCGCCCGGAACCGCTCACGACTGGGGAACGGCCGTGCTCGGGCTCTCCCAGATCATGCCGTGGCTGGCCACCCGGACGGGGCTGACGCCGTGACCCCCGAGGCCGGTGGCACCGGTGTCGATGCCACCGGTGTCGATGTGACCGTCGTCGTGGTCACCTACCGGGCGGCGGAGTTCCTGGCCGACACCCTCACCGGCCTGGCCGGCCAGACGGCGCCCCACCGCCTGCTGGTGATCGACAACGCCTCGACGGACGGCACCGCGGACGTGCTGGACCGGCTGGCGCCGCCCGGCAGCGTGCGCCGGATGCCGAGGAATCTCGGTTTCGCCGGCGGTGTCGCCGCCGCCCTTGCCGAGGTCGGCACCAGGTTCGTCGCCCTGCTCAACGACGACGCGGTGCCCGATCCCCATTGGTTGGAGCGACTGCTGGCCGTCGCACGGGACGACCCGGCAGCCGCCGCCTGGACGTCGTTGATGATCTTGGCCGACCGGCCGGACACGGTGAACAACGTCGGGGCGCGGCTCGACGACCACTGGTACGGCGTCGATGTCGACGCCGGCGTCCCGGTCGCCGAGATCCCGGACCGGATCGTCGACGTATTCGGGTTCTGCGGTGGCGCCGCGCTGCTGCGGACCGACGCGGTGCGGGCCGTCGGCGGGTTCCCTGCCGAGTACTTCGTCTACTACGAGGACCTGGACACGTCGTGGCGGCTGCGGCAGGCGGGGTGGCAGATCCGGGTCGTGCCGAGCGCGACGGTCGTGCACCGGCACGGCGCGACCTCGGACAAGCGGTCGGCGATGTTCCACTACTACAACGAACGCAACCGGCTGTTGACCCTGTTGCGCTGCGGTCCGCTGCCGGTCGCCGCGGCCCAGATCGGCCGGTTCGCCTTGACCACCGCATCGCTGACCGTTCGGCGGCTGCGCCGTCCGGGCGCGGGCGGGCCGGCGAACTTCGATCCGCGGCTGCGGCTGACGGTGCTCCGCGATGCCCTGATCATGGCACCGGGCGCCCTGCGGCGGCGCCGGACAGCCGGCTCACCCGGTCCCGGTCTCCGCTGATCACCGCGTCCGGGTGACCGGCGTTCCTGGATGCGGGGGTCGTGCGCTTATCGCAGCACCCCACCCCAGGAGGTCCACGCGCCGGCCGCCCCGGAATGGACCCACAGCCCGTTGTCGGTGCCCCGCGCGAAGACGGCCACCTCCCCGGAACCGGGGGTGAGAACGGCCGCCGGCGACGATGTGACGACTCCGCCGATCGGCTGGACGCCGACCGCCACGCTCCCGTTGCCCATCCGGTAGGCCGTGGTGACCGCGCCGTCGGACCCGACCGTGTAGGCAGGTGCCGAGCAGATCGGGACCCCCGTCCGGTCGAACCCGGCGGGGGTCTGATCGTTCAATCGGTACTCGAGACCGTTGATCCCCCGAACACCGACGACGGCACGCGCGGTGGTCGGATCGACGGCGACGCCCGGAGCGGAGGCGAGCAGGCCGCCCGCCGACTCCCAGGGAGTCCACCGGGTGCCGTCCCACCCCATCCGCCACAGTGCCCCGTCGGTGCCCCGACCGTAGATGTCCAGCGTCCCGGTCGCCCGCGAGACCACGGCCGGGGACGCGGTGAGCTGTCCGCCCAGGGATTCCCACGGCCACCACGATCCGTCCGGCCAGCCGACCCGGTGATACAGGGCGCCGTCGATGCCGACGACGAACAGGTCGATCCGCTGGCCGTCCCACGAGGCCACGGCCGGCCCGTACTTGATGATCCCGCCCGCCGACGCCCAGTCCGACTGAGCCGTTCGGTACCAGACCGCATCGTCGGCGCCGCGGACGAAGGCGGCCGTGGCCGAGCCGAGGCCGACGGCGGCCACCCCGCTGGGCACCGGGTTGTCAACCGGCCCGGCACACGCCGAGCCGGGCTGGATCCGCAGGATCCGATCGGTGCCGCCGCCGTTGCTCGTGGTCATGTAGAGCGCGCCGTCCGGCCCCAGTTGGGCGGTGCGCAATCGTCCGAAGGTGCCCGTGTAGGTGACGCCGATCGGATTCGCGGCGGCCGGCGCGACTCCGGCGGTCGTGGTCACCTCACCGCCGACGGCCCCGGTCAGCGTGACCTCCGGGCCGGCCGCCGCCGGCGCGGCCGGGCTGACGGAGAACAGCCGCAGCGAGACGCCCTTGAGGGTGGCGACGGCGAGGGCGCCGTCCCAGGCCCCCCACTCGGGCCCGTGCAGGAACGTCGCGCCGGACGTGGCGATGGTCGGGAACCCGGAGGACCAGGCCGCCGGCGTCGCGCCGTCGCGCGTCATGGACGTGCCGTTGTCCTGGTAGGCACCGCCAGGGCCGACCGGATTCCAGCCGTAGTCGGCGCCGGCCGTCAGCAGGTTGACCTCGTCGTCGCGATCCGGGCCGTGTTCGGCCTCCCACATCCGCCCGGAGTCTGCCTGCCATGCCAGTCCCTGGGGATTTCGATGCCCGTAGGTGAAGACGAGGCGAGCCCAGGCGCTCGAGTTGTCGACGAACGGGTTACTCGGCGCTGGCTCCCCCGCGGTGGTCATCCGCAGGACCTTGCCCAGGGGGCTGGTGATGTCCTCCGGCCCGGTCGGCGAGTACCCGTCACCGATGGACACGTAGAGCAGGCGATCGGCGTCGAACCGAAGCCGGCAACCGACATGCCGTCCCTCGGAGTTGGCCGGCTGTATCCCGGCGACCACCGTGCCGGAACGGGTCGCCGATCGATAGTCGGCCGACACCTGCCAACGCACGACCGACGTCGCGGAGCCGACACCGGGATTGCCGGGGTCGGGACCGCGCAGAGTCTGGCAGATGTAGATCACGCGGTTGGTCGTGAAGTCCGGGTCGATCGCGATGCCCATCACGCCCGACTCGTTGCCGGTGAAGTTGTCCGAGAAGTCGGCGTCGAGCCGCCTGATCTCGCCGCCCGGCAGCACCGCCCCCAGTCCGCCGCGGAGCTGGTCGAAGAGCATCGTGCCGTCGGGTGTGAAGGCCACGTCCCACGGGTTGGTCAGCCCGTCGACGACGGTGGCGGCGGTCAGCTCGGGTACGGGCAGGTTGGGTGCTTGCACGCCGGCGACGGTCAGTGAGCGCAGATCCGACCGCGGCCGCGCGGCAGCGTCCGCACCCGCCGCCGACGCGGTCCCCGGCGAGGCCACCGCGAGCATCCCGAACACTGCCAACACCCAGCCGACCCGGGCGATCCCGCCCGACCATGTGCGGTTTCGCACGCCACCCCTCCGAACCCTCCGACCAAGCGCCTGGGGTCATCCTGGCCGACCACCCGCCGGTCGTCGGGCCGACCCGCCGAACGGGAGAAACCCGGCGCGCTCGGCTACCGTCTCCGGGGGCGGTGTCGACCGCTCCGGGGGGCAACCAATACCAATCCACGGTGCCGACCACTCCCGGGTGTGCCGACCACTCCCGGGTGTGCCGACCACTCCCGGGTGTGCCGACCACTGAAGGGGCGTGTCGACCACTCGAGAGGCGTCGACCAGTCCGGGGGTGCCGATGCTCTAGGGCGTCGACCGCTCCGGGGCGGGGTGGTGACAACTCCGGGTGGCGGTCACCACTCCCCGGTGGCCGTGACAGCTCAGGCCGCGGCGACCGCCGTCGCCTGACAGCGGAGGCGGTGCGAGGACGACGGAGGGACGCGCGCGAGATGAAAGCACTGGTGACCGGTGGTGCCGGGTTCATCGGATCGAACCTGGTGGACCTGCTGGTGGCTGACGGGGCCGAGGTCACCGTCGTGGACGACTTCTCCCGCGGTCGCCTGCAAAACCTCGGCCCGGCGACCGACGCCGCCGGAAAGCGGCTCTCGGTCATCGAGATGGACGTCCGGGACCCCGGATTGAGCGACCTCGTCGATCGGGTCCGACCGGACGTGGTGTTCCATCTGGCGGCCCAGATCAGCGTGTCGGCCAGCGTCGTCGATCCCCGGTACGACGCCGACGTCAACGTGCTGGGCACGGTGAACCTGGCGACCGCCGCCCGGGACGCCGGCGTCCGGTCCATCGTCTTCGCCTCGTCCGGCGGCTCGATCTACGGCACCCCGGAGCGGCTGCCGGTCGACGAGACCGCTCCGCTCGCCCCAGCCTCCCCGTACGCGGTGTCCAAGGTCGCCGGCGAGTTCTACCTCAACTCGTTCTCCCGGCTGGCCGGGATTCGCTGCACGCACCTCGCGCTGGCCAATGTGTACGGTCCCCGGCAGAGCCCGGAGGGTGAGGCAGGGGTGGTGGCGATCTTCGCCTCCGCGTTGTTGGCCGGCCGGCCGACCAAGGTGTTCGGCGACGGCGGCAACACCCGTGACTACGTGTTCGTCGAAGATGTCGCCGGGGCCTTCATGCTGGCGGCGACCGCCGACACCGACCGGATGCGGTTCAACATCGGGACCGGCGTCCAGACCTCCGACCTCCAGTTGCACCGGCTGGTCGCGCTTGCAGCCGGGTCGGTGGCGCACGCCGAGCATGCCCCCGCCCGACTCGGTGACGTCCGCGACTCAGCCGTCGACTCCGGCCTCGCGAAACGGGTTCTCGGCTGGCGGCCGCGGTACGAACTGGCCGACGGCATCGCCCGCACCGTCGAATACTTCGCCGGGGCCGAGGCGCGCACCACCGGTTGATCGTCCGCTCTCCCTGGGCGGCCCGGGCCGGAGTGACGCGCCGCCAGGTGACGCCGAATGTTCCGCATCCACGCTGCTGGGTCGGCTTTCGGTTCAGTCCGGTTCCGGCTCACTCCGGTTCCGGCTCAGCTGGCGCGGCTCAGCTGGCGCGGAACATTCGCTTGCCTGGGCCCGGCCCAAGCTCCGCACACCCACCGGCTCCGGCCCGCCGCGGAACATCCACTCGCCTGGCGCCAGCCGAAACGCCGCACACCCAGCCGTCCCGGCCGGGCGCGGAACATCCACTCGCCTGGCACCAGCCGAAACTCCGCATGCGCGCTGCCTCGCCCTCGCCGGAGCGCGGCTCCGGC
>CAZCEH010000045.1:0-37840 GCA_964497705.1 uncultured Actinomycetes bacterium
AGGAACAGCCAAGCCGCTCACGGCGCAGCCGCCCCCAGCCACCCGCGGAACATCACCCGGCGCAGAGCAAGCGGATCCTCCGCAAGCTGCGGCCTCCCCTTGTGGATGCCGACGCCTAGCCACCTATCCGGGGCTCACTGCCCGCGTCAGGTCTGGGTCCGCCGATTGCTGGGAACCTCAACGGAACCAGTCACATCCCACCGGCGGGCGGTGTCACATGGTCATGAACAAAACGACGACGACCCTGACCCATTCCCCTCGCGCCCGGGTGCCTCTGGACCGCCCGTCCGGCCCGTTCCGGCTGGTCGACTCGTGGGTCGCCCGGAAGTACGGCGGTTCGGCCGATCCGTTGCGCGCGATGCTGCACAACCGGCGGGTCTTCCTGGCCGACATGGCGTTGGAGGCCGGTGTGGCCCGGTTCCGCAGCGTGCACCCGCACCTGCAGATGCTCGCCCAGATGATCGCGGCGGCCCGGATCGAGTGCTCCTGGTGCATGGACTACGGCTACTTCGAGGCCCACAGTCGGGGCGTGGACCCGGACAAGCTGTCCCAGGTGCCGACCTGGCGGACCAGCGACGCGTTCACCCCGCTGGAACGCCGTGTGCTGGAGTTCGCGGAGGCGGCCACCGCAACCCCCTCCGAGGTGACCGACGAGATGACCCGGGCGCTGCGGACGGACCTCGGCGACGACGGGCTGGTCGAACTGACCATGCTGGTCGCCGTGGAGAACCTGCGGTCCCGGTTCAACTCGACGCTGGGGCTGAGCTCGCAGGGCTTCTCCGAGTCCTGCCGGGTGCCGGCCCATCGATGAGCACACCAGAGATGAACGCACCGGATCCGGGTGTCGACGAGGCGGGGCTGGACGACTTCGTCCGGTATCGGGACCTGCTGTTCACCATCGCCTACGAGATCACCGGGTCGGTCGCGGACGCCGAGGACGTGGTTCAGGAGAGCTATCTGCGATGGCGGGACGCCGCGGCCGACGGCGCGCGGATCCGCAATCCGCGCGCCTACCTGGCCCGGATCGCCACCCGGCAGGCGTTGAACCGGATGCGCGGCAACGCGCGCCGACGGGAGGACTACGTCGGGTCGTGGCTGCCCGAACCGCTGGTCACCGCTCCCGACGTCGCCGACGACGCCGTGCTGGCCGACTCGGTGTCGATGGCGATGATGGTCGTGCTGGATGCCCTGACGCCCGACGAGCGCGCGGTGTTCGTGCTGCGAGAGGTCTTCGCGTTCGGTCACGACGAGATCGCCGAGGCCATCGGCAAGTCGCTCGCCGCGGTCCGGCAGATCGCCCACCGGGCCCGCTCCGGGGTACAGGCGCGACGCCCGCCGGCGGCGACCGGGACACCGGCGCAGGCCCGGACAGACGCAGGGACGCGGACACAGCCTGCCCGGGCGGCGCAGCAGGTCGCCGACCGGTTCCTGCGTGCCGCCGCCACCGGTGACCTGCAGGACCTGCTCGATGTGCTCGCCCCGGACGTCGTGCTGATCGGGGACGGTGGGGGCAAGGTGTCGGTCAATCCGCGCCCGGTGGAGTCGGCGCAGAAGGTGGGCCGGTTCCTGCTCGGGGTTCGGGCCAAGAGCGCCACCGGGGAGATCCGATTCGACCTCGCGCTGGTCAACGGGCGGCAGGGGGTGCTGGCCTACCTGGACGGCGTGCTGGACACCGTGCTCACCCTGGACGTCGTGGGCGATCGAATCCGCACGATCTACCTGATACGCAACCCGGACAAGATCGCGGCCGCGCAGGCGACCCGCTCGGTCAGCCGATGAGCCAGCGCGACCGATGAGCCAGCGCGACCGATGAGCCAGCGCGACCGATGAGCCAGCGCGACCGATGAGTCGGCGCGGCGAGCGACGGCCACCGCGGCGGGTCACTGACACACTGCCCGGATGGCGTGGCTGATTCTGATCGTCTCCGGCCTGCTCGAGGCCGGCTGGGCGTTGTCGTTGAAGGCGTCCGACGGGTTGTCGAAGCTCTGGCCGTCGGTGGCGTTCTTCGTGCTACTCGCCGCGTCGATGGCCGGGTTGATGATCGCGTTACGGACGCTGCCGGTCGGCCCCGCCTACGCCGTGTGGGTGGGTATCGGCGCGGTCGTCACCGCGGTCATCGGCATGGTGGCGTTCGGCGATCCGGTGAACGCGCTCACCATCGGGTCCATCGTGTTGATCATTGCCGGGGTGGTGGGGCTGCAGCTGGCCGGTGCCGGGCACTGACCCGCCTGTCGGCGACGGGCCAGAGCCTGTCGGCGGCGGGTCGGCGTCCGATCAGCGGTCAGTGGTGACCCAGCGGTGGCTCAGTGGCCGGTCGTCAGCCCAGCCAGCCGCTGAACGGCCGGCCGGAGATCAGCTGGTAGGCCTCGATATACCGGGCCCGGGTGGCCGCGATCACGTTGTCCGGCAACGGCGGCGGAGCCTCCCCGGAGGTGCGGTCCCAGCCGGATTCGGCCGAGGTGAGCCAGTCGCGGACGTACTGCTTGTCGAACGACGGCTGAACCTGGCCGGGCCGATAGCCGAAGGACGGCCAGAAGCGGGACGAGTCCGGGGTGACCAGTTCGTCACCGAGCACCACGGTGTCGCCCAGCAGACCGAACTCCAGCTTCGTGTCGGCGATCAGCACGCTCCTGGTGATGGCGTGCGCCGCCGCGCGTTCGTAGATGGTGACGGTCAGGTCGCGCACCCGTTCGGCCAATGGCCGGCCGACGGTCTCGACCACGTCGTCGAAGGAGACGTTGTCGTCGTGCTCGCCGATCGCCGCCTTGGTCGCCGGGGTGAAGATCGGCTCCGGCAGCACCGACGCTTCCTGCAGACCGGGCGGCAGCGGGATGCCGCACACCTGGCCGGTCTGCTGGTAGTCCGTCAGGCCGGATCCGGTGAGGTAGCCACGGGCCACGCACTCCACCGGCAGCATCTGCAGCCGCCGCACCAGCAGGGCCCGGCCGCGGACCTCCGCCGGGATCCGCGGATCGTCGTAGGACACCACGTGATTGGGCACCACGTCGCTGAGCAGTTCGAACCAGAACACGCTCATCGCGGTCAGCACCCGGCCCTTGTCCGGGATCGGGGTGGGCAGCACATGGTCGAACGCGCTGATCCGGTCGGTGGCGACCATCAGCAGCAGCTCGTCGTCCACTTCGTAGAGCTCGCGGACCTTCCCGGACGACAGATGGCGATAGTCCTCAAGTGTGGGCACGCCAGCACGCTACTGGCCGGCGCACCGACCCGCGCGGGCACCCCCGCGGCGCGGTTCCGTGGTCTCATCCGGGCTCACGATCTCGTGCTGCGGCGCCGCGAGCCCGCGGCGCCGCAGCAACGGCCCGATGTCGGCGTCCCGTCCCCGCAACGCCCGGAACGCCGCCAAGGAGTCGACCGACCCACCCACCGATAGCAGCAGCGAGCGGAGCCGGTCGCCGGTCTCCCGCCGTAGGCCGCCGTCCTCGATGATCATGTCGACCGTGTCCGCGTCCAGCACCTCGGCCCAGATATAGGAGTAGTAGTCGGCCGAGTAGCCGCCGTCGAAGATGTGCCGGAAGTAGGTGCTGCGGTAGCGCGGGGGGATCAGCGGCAGGTCGACGCCGGCGGCGGCCAGGGCCGCGGACTCGAACGCGGCCACGTCGTCCACCTGCTGGTCCGGCGCGATGCGGTGCCAAGCCTGGTCCAGCAGCGTGGCGGCCAGGTACTCGACGGTGGCGAAGCCCTGGCCCCACTGCTGCGCGGCCCTGATCGCGTCGACCAGCTCGCCGGCCAGCGGTTCCCCGGTCCGCACGTGCCGGGCGTAGCCGGCCAGCACGTCCGGCCAGAACATCCACATCTCGTTGACCTGGCTCGGGTACTCGACGAAGTCGCGCGGCACGCTCGTGCCGGCGAACCGGGGGTACCGGACCCGGGAGAACAGCCCGTGCAGGGCGTGACCGAACTCGTGGAACAGCGTCTTGAGCTCGTCCAGGGTGACCAGCGCCGGCTCGCCGGGCGCCGGGTGCGGAATGTTGAGCACGTTGACCACCACCGGCCCGGTGCCTCGCACGTCGGCCTGCTCGACGAATGAGCTCATCCAGGCGCCGCCCCGTTTGCCCTCGCGCGCGTAGTAGTCGCCCAGGAACAGCCCGACCGGCTCGCCAGATGCCTCCCGCACCTCCCAGATCCGGACGTCGGGGTGGTAACCGACGAGATCGGTCCGCGGCACCAGCTCGATGCCGTACAGCCCGCGGGCCGCCGCGAAGACACCGTCACGCAGCACTCGTTCCAGTTCGAAGTACGGGCGCAGCGCCGCCACGTCTACCTGATAGCGCTCATCACGCACGCGTTCGCTGTAGTACGCCCAGTCCCAAGCTTCGAGCACGTCGATCCCGTCGGCCGCTGCGGCCGCGGCGAGCAGGTCTGCCTCGGCCCGCGCGTTGGCGACGGCCGGCTCGACCAGCCGGGCCAGGAACGCGTCCAGTGCCGCGGTGGATCCGACGGTCTGGTCGGCGACGACGGCGTCCGCGTGGGTGGCGAAGCCGAGCAGCCGGGCCCGCTCGGCCCGCAACCGGGCGATCCGTGCGACCAGCGGCCGGTTGTCGTGCTCGCCGCCCTCGGCGCGGTGCAGCGACGTCTCGAAGAGCCGGCGACGGACGTCCCGGTTGCGCAGCACCTTCAGCAGCGGCTGCCCGGTGGGCAGCACCAGCGTGATCACGTACCTGCCGGCCAGGCCGCGATCCGCGGCAGCCGTGGCGGCAGCGGCGATCGCGTCGGCCGACAGGCCGTCGAGTTCGGCGACGTCGCCGACGACGACCGCGGCCGCCTCCGTCGCCGCCAGCAGGTTCTGCCCGAACCGGGTGGTCAGAGTGGCCACCTGCCCGTTCAGCTGGGCCAGCCTGGCCCGGTCCGGTTCGTCCAACCCGGCACCGGCCAGGGTGAAGTCCAGGTGGTAGCGCCGCAGCAACTGGGCGTCCTCACCGGTCAGGGTCGGCACATCCGACTCCGCCCGGTGCAGGGCGTCGATCCGGGCGAACAGCGCCGGATCCAACAGGATCCGGTCGTGGTGCGCGGCCAGCGCGGGCACCACCCGCGCCTCCACGTCGCGCAGCGCCTCGGTGGACAGGGTCCCGGTGAGATTGAAGAACGTGTTCGACACCCGGTCCAGCGCGATCCCGGCCCGCTCCAGGTGCAGGACCGTGTTCTCGAAGGTCGGCGGTTCCGGCCGATCGGCGATGAACCGGACCTGGGCCAGGTGCATGGCCATCGCGGTCTCGAAGGCCGGCTCGAAGTCCTCGGTGGCGATGTCCGCGAACGGCGGCAGCTGGAACGGCAGGGGCGACGCCTCGGCGAACGGGTGCATGAGGCCGATCATCCACCGGGCGGCGCGCGGCTAGGACGCGTGGGTGATCACCTGGTGCGCGGCCCGGCGCGGCGTCGGACGACCGGCCCGGGTCGGCCAGCCAACCCGGAACATGCACAGCACCCGCGCGGCGTCGGCGCCCAGGATCTCGGCCAGCCGAGCCTGGTGGTCGGACGGTCGATCGGTCCGGCGGTCCCGGTCGATCCGCTCGGTGATCTGGTTCATGTGCTGCAGGGCCAGCTCGTTGCCGGTCGCGGCGAGATGCACCCGTTCGGCGAGCCGGCCGCCGGCCAGCTGCTGGGCCCGGTCGTAGGGCTCGTCGACGAGCACGATGCCGTAGGCGGCCGCCGTCTTCGTCTGCACGTTGCGGGTCTGCTTGACCCAGGTGGCGTCGGCGACGGACCGCGAGGTCATCGACGGGACCAGCTTGGCGACCGTCCGGACCGGCGCTGCCAGGCCCTGCCCGTCGACCGTGAGCCCGTCCCGGTGGGCGTCGGCCTGCGCGTCCGACGGGCGGAACCAGGCGTAACCGTCCCGGGACATCGCGTCGTCGTCCACCACGGCCTGCGCGGCGTCGACCAGCAACTCACCCAGGGCCTTCCGCGACGCCGGATCGGTCACCCAGCGCAGCTCGGGACCCTCCGCTCCGGCGAGGCCGGCCAGTTCGGCGAGCAGCGCCGGATCGACCGGGTCCGGCCGGTAAGGCCCCCGGTTCGTGCGCCGGGTCGTGATCGCCTGCGCGAGCGGGGTGAACTCGACATGGACGGGGGTGACGTCGATGCGGGCGACGAGATCGGAGTCCGGTCCGTCCGGCAGCAGCGTCACGGTCGGCCGCAGGCCCTTGGCGGGCGCCGCGACCACCGCGTTCTCGATGGCCGCGCCCAGCGCCACGGTGCGTTCGCGGCGGTACGGATCCACGGTCGGCATCACGCGTTCGTCGTCGGCACGCACGTCCAGCCAGGTCGGCCCGGCGGTGAAGCGCCAGGGCTGGGTGTTGTGCGGGCTCGGCGCCAGCACGGCGGCGGCGACCATGCCGAAGATGCCGTGCGTGTCCGTCCACGCGTCCCAGGGACGCAGGGCCGACCCCCGGTGGGCTCCGATGATTCCTGTGTCGACGCCCATCGTGGTGACCTCTCCCTTGATCGCTGGCGGCCGGTGGCCGGCTCGTGGTTGCTGTCGCCACGGTAGAAAGGGCGGCGCCCGGCGGGCAGAGTCCAAGGTCCCGGTCGGACGAGAACTCTTCGGACGGGCCGAGGAGCGCGGATGGAAGAAGGCCGGACCGCGCCGACCTGCCGCGCCGAGAAGGAAAAAGCCCGCAGCGCGACACTTTTCCTGCAGAACGTGAGTGCGGAAGAAAAACGTGGGTGCGGTAGAAAAAGGCCGGCGCGTCCACCCGGAGGTGTTCGCGCCGGCCCATCGACAGGCGGTGCTTTCGCAGACCGGATCCCCCATGTCGGATCCCCACCGGGAGCTGGGCTCTGTCCCCGCCGCGGGACGTCAACCGGTGCGATCCGACGGGCATCGTTCCTGTCGAACGAGGTTAGGCTAACCTACGTCCTGCCGCGGGCGCAAGCGGATTCTCAAGATTGATCCATCGGAAGGAGACGGGCCCCTCGGAGCCGCTGCGCTGATCTTCGCACGAAATCTGCGCCCGAAATGTCCGGCTTGGTCGTGCGATGATCAGCGCAGCGATCGTTGCCGCCAGCGCCATCCTGCCGGAAACCCGCCATCGGCGCGATCGTGTTCGCTCCTGCTCGTCGCCGTGCCGACAAGCGCGATCCCGATAGGCTGACCCGCGTGCCGGACGTCGATCAGCCCGCGAACGGCGGGGAGCCACCCAGCGACCGCACCCGGCGTGACGAATCGCCCACCCGAGGCCACGACGGCCCCCCCACCGCACACGGCAACCCGCAGGATTGGTTCGACGACACCGGCGAACCGCTGGACCACACCCAGCCGTACGGACCGCCCGGCGACCCCACCCCCGGCGTGGTGCCCGGCATCGTGCTCGACAACCGTTATCGGCTGGAGGAGTTGCTCGGCCGGGGCGCCACCGCCGAGGTGTACCGGGGCTTGGACGAGCTGCTGGCCCGGCGGGTGGCCGTCAAGGTGTTCCATCGCGGCATCAGCGACCCCACGGCGGTCGCCCGGCAACGCACCGAGATGCAGGTGCTGGCCAAGCTGCATCACCCGAACCTGGTCACCGTGTACGACGCCAGGCTGGGCGTCGAACCGGCACCGAACGCCGACGGCGAGGACAGCGTCGAACCCGATGCCGACCTGACCTACCTGGTCATGGAGCTGGTGCAGGGCGGGACGCTGGCCAACCGCATCACGCCGACCGGGATGGCCCCCACCGACGTGGCCCGCATCGGCGCGGCGGTCGCCGGCGCGCTCGCCGCCGTGCACAGCCACGGCCTGGTACACCGGGACGTCAAGCCGGCGAACATCCTGATGTCCACCGAGGGTGACGTCAAGCTCAGCGATTTCGGTATCGCTCGTGAGCTGGCCGCGGAGCGGCTGACCGCCGCCGTGGACGTCATCGGCACGGCGGCCTACCTGAGCCCCGAGCAGGCCCGGGGGGCGGAGGTCGGTCCGCCGACGGACGTCTACGCCCTCGGCCTGGTGCTGCTCGAGGCACTGACCGGCCGGCGGGAGTTCCCCGGGCAGGCGGTCGAGTCGGCGGTGGCCCGGTTGCTGCGGGACCCGGTGGTGCCGGACACGCTGCCCGGCTCCTGGCCCGCCCTGCTCCGGGCGATGACCAGCGCCGATCCGGTGCGCCGGCCGACCGCAGCCCAGGTGGAGGCGACCCTCACCGGACGGGGGCAGCTGCCCGCCACTCCCGCGGCGACCGCGACGTTGCCACAGCCGATTCCGCCGCCACCGGCACCGCGGAAGTCGAACGCGGGCAAGACGTTCGCCATCACCCTGCTGGTCCTGGCGATCGCCGCGTTGGCCGTCGTCGGGGTGATCGCGCTGATCCAGCGCAACTCGCAGACCGACACGCCGACGGTGCCGACGACGACCCCGACCCCGACATCGACCGCGCCGTCCGTGGTCACCACCACCCTGACCGAGACCACCGAGCGGGAGACTCCGACCACACCAACCACACCGACCACCACCAGTACCAGCACGACGCCCACCACACCGACGACGCCGACCACCACGCGCACCACACCCACCACCCCGACGTCGACCACCACGAGCACCCCGACCACCACCACCGAGGAGCAGCAGCCGGCTCAGACGCCAGCGACGCCCTGATCCGGCCAAGCGTTCGCCGCCGCGACGCCGTCCGGCGCGGCACGGCACAGGTGCCGGCGGGTCTCTTGGCGACACCGGTGCCGGCATCGGGCGAGGATGGACCGGATGCATCCGCCGACCGCTGACGAGCCCACGCAAACGCCGGTTGCCGCCGCGTCCGGGTCGCGGGACACCCTGGTCGACGCGCTCCGGACGGTCGCGCTGACCCGCGTCGTGCTCTGGCACGCCTTCGCCGCGCCCTGGCTGAGCTGGGTCTTCCCCGCGATGCCGGTGATGTTCTTTCTCGCCGGGTCCGTGCTGGCGACCGGCGCGTCGGCTCGCTTGACGACGTCACCCGGCCCCGCCTCCGGGCGGCCCGCCGGATGGCGGCTGTTCGCTCGTCGAGCCTGCCGACTGCTGATCCCGTTCTGGGTCTACTCGCTGGTCGTCCTGATGACGACAGTGACGACAGTGACGACAGCTGCGACGACCACCGTGACGACCACCGTGACGATGCCCACTTTGACAACGCCGACGCCGGCACCGGTGGGCCCCGGCCAGCCGCCGGTGGCCGCCGACGCGTCGTGGCTCCGGCCGCTGTCGTGGCTGGTCCCGCCGCACGACACCGCCGATACCGACCAGGTCTGGCTCACCGGCCACCTGTGGTACCTGACCGACTACCTGTGCCTGCTGGCGCTGCTGCCGCTGGCCGTGCTGCTCGCCCGGCGGGTCCGGCTGGTGATCGCGGTGGCGCTGGTCGGGCTGGCGCTGCTGGAGTTGGCGCCGGCCGCCGGACTGCCCCACCCGACCGGGGTCGCCCGGGTCGCCATCGGCGACCTGCTCTGCTACGGAATGTTCGCCGTGCTCGGCGTGGCCTGGGCGGCCCGCCGGGCCACGCCGCCGACCGGGCCCGCGGTCGTCAGCAGGGCGGCGGCAGGTGCCGTCCTCGTGCTGGCGACCCTGGCGACGGCCCAGTTCGTGCCGCTGCCCCGGGGCTCGCTGAACGAGTCTTATCTGCTGCTCGCCTGCGCCGCGCTCGGCTGGTTGCTGATGATCAGTGCGGCCGAGCGGCCCCTGCGCCGGCTCGCCGGCACCGGTCGGGTCGCGCCGGTGACCCGGGCCGTGAGTGCCCGGGCGCTCACGGTGTACCTGTGGCATCCCGCGGCCATCCTGCTGGCCCTCACGCTCGTTCCGGAGAGCCCGCTCGCCGCTCCGCTGATCCTGCTGCTGACGGTCCTGTTCACCGGGGCCGCCGTGCTCGCCTTCGGCTGGGTGGAGGATGTCGCGGCTCGCCGGCCGGCGCAGTGGTGGCCCGGTCGGGGCATCGGTGGCCGGCCCACCACCGGCCCGACGAGCACGCCGCCCCGGATGCTGATCGCGCCGGCCGTGCTGACCGTCGCCGGCGCGGCGCTGGCCGCGACCCTCCTGTCGGGCATGTTCGCCGGCCGCACCGACAACACGCCCGTCCCCATTCCCCGGCCGTCGGACCGGACCGCGCTCGCCGACAGCGCCTTCATCGACATCGCCGGCCAGGCCGCACCACCTGACGACCAGGAGTTCGACCTCCCCGCGGACCTGTTGCAGGCCACCCTGGAGCAGTGGATCACCGACCAGCCCGAGATCACCGACGCCGTGGCCGGCATCGCGGCCGGACCGCAGACCTGGAGCGGGAGCGCGCAGCGCGACGGTGAGTCCACCGCGGCGCAGTCCACGGTCGCCATCGCGTCGATGACCAAGACGTTCACCGCGACGCTGATCCTGCAGTTCGCCGCCGACGGCCTGCTCGACCTGGATGCGCCGGTCCCCGTCCTTCCCGGCGTCGCCCCGCCCGCGGACGGTCTGCCGGTCACCCCCCGGCAACTGCTGCAGCACTCGACCGGCCTCATCCAGTACACCGAGGCCCCCGACTACGACCCGTCGCGCGTGTACACCGCGGCCGAACTGGTGTCGCTGTCCACCCAGGCCCCGCGGGTCCATCCGCCGGACGAAGCCGTGTCCTACAGCAACAGCAACTACCTCTGGCTCGGCCTGCTCCTGGAGTCGTTGTCCGGATCGGACTACGGGGCGCTGGTCCGGGAACGCATCGCCGAACCGCTGGGCCTGTCCACGGTGGATCTCATCTCCGACGAACGCGCCGGATGGGTGGGTTCGTCGTCCGGCGGCGTCACCGCCGCGCCCGTCGACGTGGCTCGCTTCTTCGATGCCCTGCTCGATCGCGACGAGGTGCTGACAGACGACGCCCGCCGGACGATGACCGACCTGAACCACCTCAATATCGGCCTCGGCGTGTGGCCGCTGTGCCCGTGCGGGGAAACCCCCGATGGCGGCAAGTGGGCGACCGGCCTGGGTCATTTCAACGCGGACAGCGCCACCTTCGCCTTCCCGGACGAGCGCCTGGCCGTCTACGTGCACATCGGCGGCGCGGACGATCCGCCGGTGAGCGCCGGACGGATGAACGAGATGCGCGAGCAACTGCTGGCCCTCATGCGGGACACCGCACGGCACGGTGGCACCGCGGGCCCGTGATGGTTCATCGTTCGATGTATTGTGGGCTGATGTTCGCCGTCGCCCATGCAGAGGTGCTGGCCCGGTTCGGCGGGGCGTTGTCCGACCCGACGCGGGCCCGGGTGCTGCTCGCGCTCCGGGAGGCACCGGCCTATCCGGCCGAGCTCGCCGATCTGCTCGGCGTATCCCGGCAGAGCCTGTCCAACCACCTGGCCTGCCTGCGCGGCTGCGGCCTGGTGGTCGCCGTCCCGGAGGGCCGGCGGGTGCGTTACGAGCTGGCCGATCGGCGTTTGCGGCACGCGCTCACCGATCTGCTCGGGGTCGTGCTGGCCGTCGACGGCAACCACGTCCACCACTCGTCGGCGGTCGGGGATCGACTGACCTGAGGCTCCGCAGCCCGCACGAGGGCCGGTCGCCCGCAGGAGTACCCCTCAACGACAGGTGCCGCCCCGAACTGGTCGTCCGGAGCGGCATCGTCGACGGGCCGGTCGGCCCGATGATCAGTTGGCAGCCGACGGTCAGTCGGCGGCGCGCAGGCGCTCCCGCAGTTCGGCGACGTTGCCCGACTTGGGCAGCCCGCGCCGGACGAGTTCCTCCTGCAACTGGACCTTGGTCCAGCCCTGGTAGGTCTCGGCCTCCCCGGCTTCTTCCGCTTCCTCTTCGGCCGGTTCCGCCGCGTCGGCGACATCGTCGGCGACGGCCTCCGCAGCCTCCTCGACGACCTCCGCAGCCTCCTCGACGACCTCGGGCGCCTCCTCTGCGGCGTCAGCCTCGGGCGCCTCCTCCTGGGCGGCGGCCGAGCCGGGGGTGACCGCGGCCAACGCCTGCTCACCGGCCTTGGTCATCGACTCGGCGATCTCGGCGAACGGTGCGCCGAGTGTCTTGGCCTGCTTGCGGGCGGTCTCCAGGATCACCTCGGCCTGCCGGCGCGCCTCAGCCAGGATGGCCTCGGCCTGCTCCCGGGCCGCCTTGCTCGCGGTCTCCGCCCGTTCCCGGGCCGCCTCGATGATGTCCTCGGCCTGCTTGCGGGCCGACTCGGCGCGCGCCGTCAGGTCCTCGCGGACCGACTCGGCCGCCCGGCGTGCGGCCTCGGTGCGCGACTCGACCTGGTCGCGGATCGTCTCGGTCGCCGCTTCGAGCTCGCCGCGCGCCGCTTCGCCGACCCGCTCGGTCACGCCGAGCATCTTGTGCGCGAAATCGCGCTGCCCTTCCAGCATCTTCTCCGCGAAATCGAAGACCTGGTCGATGACCTCGTCAGGCTGCGGGGCCCGGGCGGGCGCATCGCCCAGCTTGCCGAACGCATCCTGGGTGATCTTGGTCCAGGTCTCCACCGCATCCACAGCCTGCGCCTGGGTGGAGCGCACGGCTGCCGCGAACTGTTCCTGAGGGGAGGACATCACGTTCCTTCCGGTTGACGCCGCATCGTGCTGGGCACCGTGGCGCGGCAGTGTCAAAGGTGCTGGCCGGAACCACGTTATCGAGATTTCGACGAGGAGAACACCACGCATTGCCCCAAAGGCGACGCGCCCGAGGACGCGGTTGCCGAAGATGCCGGGCGCCGGCTCCCCGGGACACCATCCGGCGCGGCGCGGACACGGCTCGTCGCTCCACCGGAGCGGGCCGGCCGCGTACCGGGTCGGCCGGCACGCGCATCGGGCCGGGCAGCTGCGCCCGCGACGGTCGACCGGATCACCGGTGGTGGTCGAAAGCCGGCACATACACTGCGTTTCCGGTACGACGACACCGAGCCGGGCGACCTCTGGGACAGCCATCGTCGAGTACGGATCGGCCGGACACGGCCACCGACGCGGCCGGGAAGCCTGGTTCGGCCTCCGTCGCGGCACCGTCGGGGCGTCGGACGGTCACCGGTGACAGGGCCGTCCGGACCACGATCAGGGGCCCGCGGTCCGGTCGCGACCGACCTGGCCGCAGCCAAAGGGGTGTTGCGTGGCTCACGATTTTCCGTCCAGCGGCAGCGGGAACATGACAACCAGGCGGTCGCGATGAGCGCGGCTTGCCGAGCGAAACACCGGCATCGCAGCACCGGCATCGCAGTGCCCGAGCCGGGACTGTCGAGCCTACGAGGCGACTCGGCAGGGCGGTGCGATTCCATTCGTCCGGTTCGGCTCGTCCGGACCGGCCGGAGACGGCCGTCGAATCGGGTGCTCGAATTCGGTGGTCGGAGTCACAATCCAATCGTTAGCCAGTTAGCCAGCCGTTCAGCTAACCTGCTAACAGGTGCCGGGATTGGCCGGTGCCCGCAAAACGTGTCGAACACAACCATTCGAAGGAGCGCCCCAATGGCAACCGCCACCAAGGCCGCGCAGAGCGGGGCCGAGAAGCCCGAGAACGCCGTCGCGCAGGTCACCGACACCATTTCCGCCACCGTGTCCAAGGCGACCGCCGTCGCCAACGACCTGGTCACCAAGACCACCGACGCCTTCACCCCGGTCGTCAAGTCGGCCGAGGCCAAGACCCAGGAGCTGACCGCCGCCTTCGCCGAAGAGGTGAAGAAGGCCGAGGCCAAGGGCCAGGAACTGACCGAGCAGTTCACCGCCGAGGTCCGCAAGGCCGAGGCCAAGGCGCAGGAGCTCAGCGAGACCTGGGTCGCGGAGTACAAGAAGGCCGAGGCCAAGGCGCAGGAGTACGCCGAGGCGTTCACCGCCGAGGTCAAGAAGGTTGTCGTGATCTCCGTCGACAGCTACCAGGAGGCCGTCAAGCGCTACCTGGACCTGACCGTCGAGTTCGTCGACACCTTCAAGAACGACGCGGTCAGCGAGCTGACCAAGAAGAACGCCAAGGCGATCACCGAGCTGGTCGACGCCTCCGTGAGCCAGACACACGACCTGCTCAAGTAGACGTCACCTCGCGGGGTACCTCCCACCCCACAGAGCTGAAGGGGCGGACGGCATCAGCTGTCCGCCCCTTCGGCTTGTCCCGAGCCGGGCCCAGGACGATCATCTCGGGTCGCTCAGAGCGTGGTCCGCCGACGCGTCGCCGGGAGTCCACATCGGCGCGTCACTGACCCGCACCCCAGCCGCATCCAAACCGAAAACGGCTCAGTCGAAATACTTCTCGGTGGGTCGGCGTGGGAAGTGCCGGCGTGTCGCTCAGAGGATGTCGCCGGGCCGGTAGCCGGCGGCGACCGGATGCCGGGCTCGCAGCTGATCGATCCGGTCGATCACCGCGGCGGTCTGTCGCTCGGCGAGACCGGTGAACGAGAGCCGGTCCGCGAGCAGCGCGTCCAGGTCCGAGCGGTTCAGCGGCAGCCGCTCGTCGGCCGCCAGCCGGTCCAGCAGGTCGTTGTCCACCTGCCCCTTTTCCCGCATGGCCAGCGCCACCGCCACCGCATGTTCCTTGATCGCCTCGTGCGCCGTCTCCCGCCCGACGCCCGCCCGCACCGCGGCCATCAGCACCTTGGTGGTGGCCAGGAACGGCAGGTACCGCTCGAGTTCCCGATCGATCACCGCCGGGTAGGCGCCGAAGTCGTCCAGGATGGTCAGGAAGGTCTCGATCAGCCCGTCGATGGCGTAGAACGCGTCGGGCAACGCCACCCGGCGGACGACCGAGCAGAACACGTCGCCCTCGTTCCACTGCGCGCCGGCCAGTTCCCCGGCCATCGACGCGTACCCGCGCAGGACGACGGCCAGCCCGCAGACCCGTTCGCAGGAGCGGGCGTTCATCTTGTGCGGCATGGCCGACGAGCCGACCTGGCCGGGCCGGAATCCCTCGGTGGCCAGCTCCGCGCCCGCCATCAGCCGGACCGTGGTGGCCAGCGAGGCGGGCCCGGCCGCCAGCTGCACCAACGCCGACACCACCTCGTAGTCCAGTGACCGCGGGTAGACCTGGCCGACGCTGATCAGCGCCCGCCCGGACGGTGAGATCGTTTCCACCACCGTCGATTCCAGGGTGTCCACGGCCTCGGCCGAGCCGAGCAGGTCGAGCATGTCCTGGGCGGTGCCGACCGGGCCCTTGATGCCGCGCAACGGGTACCGCTCCAGCAGCTCCGAGACCCGCTCGTAGGCCAGCAGCACCTCCTGCGCGGCGGACGCGAACCGCTTGCCCAACGTGGTCGCTTGGGCCGGCACGTTGTGGGACCGTCCGGCCATCACCAGCCCGCCGAACTGACCGGCCCGGGTGCCCAGCCGGTCCAGCACGGCCACCGTGCGATCCCGGATCAGCGTCAGCGACCTGACGATCTGGTCCTGCTCGACGTTCTCGGTCAGGTCCCGGCTGGTCATCCCCTTGTGCACCTGCTCGTGCCCGGCCAGCGCGTTGAACTCCTCGATGCGGGCCTTCACGTCGTGCCGGGTGATCCGCTCCCGGGCCGCGATGGAGCCAAGATCCACGTCCTGGACGACCCGTTCGTAGTCCGCCAGGACCTCGTCGGACACTTCCAACCCGGCGGCCCGCTGCGCGCGCAACACCGCAATCCAGAAGCGCCGCTCGGCGACGACCTTGTTCTCCGGCGACCAGATCGCCACCATCTCCGGCGACGCGTATCGCTGGGCCAGCACGTTCTCGACAGCGGCTGCACTCACCGGCCAATCCTGACAGCCCGGCTCGGCCGGCCGGTAATCCGGTCCGTCGGCGTTCCGGCAACCGGGCGGTCCGGACCGTGCCGGTCGGCCGCGGCTCAGCGCGACCGGCGGATCGCCCGGACCAGGAACTCCTCGAAGGTGACGGTGCCGAAGACGTTGTCCGGGCTCAGATTCCATCCCTCCCGGAAGGCGTGCAGCAGCTTGCCGGGCACCGGGACGCCGACGATCCGGCGCGTCTTGTTCGCCGCCGCGAGGTACTGCCGGGCCAGGTCCTCGACCGTCTGCACCAGCGGGCCGCCGATGTCGGTGGCGCGACCGACCGCCTCCGCCTCGGCCAGGTCCACCAGCCGGCGGGCGGCGTCCCGGGTGTCGATGGACTGGAACTGCAGGCCGGCCGGCAGGGCCATCACCGGGAGTCGTCCGGCGTTGCGCAGGACGGTCAGCACCAGGTCGTGAAACTGGGTGATCCGCTGCACCGTCCACGGCAGGCCGGCGCGCCGCACGATGTCCTCGATGCCGACCTTGTACCGGTACATCTTCAGCGGGATGCGATCGACGCCGACGATGGATACGAAGACCAGGTGCGGCGAGCCGCCGAGCAGCGCGGTGTCGATCAGCCGGCGGGTGCCCCGCACGTCGTTGTCCGGATGCCGGTAATCGGTCGCGCAATGGATGATCGCGTCCACATCGGCGACCGCGTCCGCCAGCCGGACACCGGTGACCAGGTCGCCGGTCACCCACTGCGCGCCGGCCGGATCCCCGGAGTTCTTCTCCCGGCGGCTGAGAACCCTTGCTCGCCGGTCCCTCTCGATTAATTCCTGGACGACGGCCCGGCCCAGCTTGCCGGTTCCACCGGTCACCAGGATCGGTCTGTTCATGGCGATCACGCTCTCACACAGGCATCCCGCCGGCACGATGGTGCAGGTCGGGCGATTGACGCAGGTGGATCGAATGGTCAGGCTGAACGGCGGGCACCGAACGGGGTAGGGAGGGCGATGGCGCTGCAATCCGGCTGGCTCGACGACGCCGCGGCGACCGACTCGGTGCTCCGGGCGTTCCTGCACAACCAGGCCGATGTGGGGGATCTGGTGGCCGGCGCGGTCGGCGGTCGGTACTCTCGCGTTCCGGGGTTGGCGCTGGCGGACACCGGCGGGCCCGTCGTCTACACGAACCAGGCGGTCCTGTTCCGGCCGGTGCTCACGGCCGACGACCCCCTGCTGGACGAGGTTGACCGGTTCTTCGCCGGACCACGCCCCGCGATGATGCTCTCGGCGTGGCCGACGCCGGACCTGACCGGCCGCGGCTGGCAGCTGATCGGGCATCCGATGTTCGTGGTTCGGGCGCCGGGTCCGCACGACGTCGTGTCGCCGGCCGGCGTCGGCGTGGTGCCGGCCCACACCGCGGACGAGCTGGCCGTGGCCGAGCGGATCGTCATCGACGGCTATCCGCTGCCCGAGGCGGCCTGGCTGCCCCCGCACGCCCTGTTCGGGACGGCCCTGCTGCGCGGACCGATCGTGATCCGGATCGCCTACGTCGACGGCTACCCGGCCGCGGTCGGTTCCGGGCACGTCGGGCACGGCGTGGCGAACCTGTGCCTGGCCGCGACGTTGCCCACGACCCGCCGCCGCGGCGCCTGGCAGTCACTGGTCTGGGCCCGGGTGGACGACGCACCCGAGTTGCCCGCGGTAGCGTTCACCAGCGACGACAGCCGTCCCGGTTTCATCCGGCTCGGGTTCCTGCCGATCACCCGGTTTACCCTCTGGCTCATCCCCGGCCACTGACCGACTCCGTCTTTCCGCGTGCGCGGGCTGGAGGGGTTCAGCCATGCAGACGTTCCGCGGCCAGCCGGGCGCCGCTCGGCTGGATGCAGCTCAGCCGGATGCTGGAGCGCGGATCCGCGGAACTTGCGCCCGCCCCACGCACGCAGACATTCCGCGGCCAGCCGAACCCGCGGCCAGCCGAAGTCCGTGCCTCGGATCCGCGGAACCTTCACCCGCCCCAGGCACGCAGGCAAGGCGTCGACCAGAGCCGCGGAGGCCGCACCAGGATCAGCCTGATCTCCCGTCGCATACGAACAATATGACCAGAATCGCAATAGTCATCGAGGCCTACCTATTCACTCTACGACAAGGGACGAGCCCATCACTAGGAGCTGAGTATTCCATGACGGATCAGATATCTCGACCGCTACGACCCGGGGACGGCGTGATCTGCCAAGGGCGTTCCGTGATCCTACCCGATATGAGGCTCATTCTCGAACCATGGTCCCCGCGACATCTACCTCTTCATCGAGAGGAGTCACACGACCCATTCCGTGAAGCCTTCGTCGAACTCGACGAATGGAGCCCGGACAAGTCAGACATGTCGGACCGCACGGACCTTCTCTGGTCGGTAACGGGCCAATGGACGGGGTCCGGAATTTCCGTCAGTCACGTCGTGGATATGGGTGCCGCGTGGCCTTTCGGGTTTCGCCAGCTACCTTCGACGCCGATGGGCCACCACATCAGCGCGACCGAAGCCATCCACAATCTGGATCAGCACACCGACGAATGGAGGATCGTGGCCTCCTCTGGAAACGGGACCGGAGATCGTGAGGTCTGGTTCCTTTGGCTGACGACCGGGGCGACTGAATGGCTAGATCAAACCGCCGTTGACGGCCTGAATTTCAGAGTGTGGATCGCCCCATCCTGATCTGAACCCTATTGGCCCTCGGTCAGTCAAACCGGTCATTTGTCATGGTCCTCCACACACGATCCGGTCGCAGTGGCTACACGGCGCCTGCCTCCGTTCGTCGACTTGCGCCAGATGCAGGTTCAATCGGTCCGGGAACCTGCATATGACGCAAGTCGAGGACGAGCTCCTGCGGACTCAGCCGAGCGCCCCGAGCACCGCCGCAGCCGCGGCCGAGAGCTGGTCCGCTGACAACCCCGACGGGATCGGCGCGATGCCGGTGGCCGGCCGTCCGCCCACCTCCACCTCGTAACCGTTGCCGTAGGCGTAGACGGACAGGTTCCCCGCGTCGTTGGACACGTACTGATCCCCGCCTCGGGCGACGCACCGAGCCCCGGTCTCGCTGGCCGACTGGGCGCAGGCGCCAGGCTCGGCGTGAGTCACCCGGACCACCAGCTGGGTGTCCGGGGCGGTGCCGGTCAGCGACGCTCCGGCGACCGGACCGGCCGGACAACCCAGGCCCAGCAGGCCGGGAGCGCCGAACGCGCCCGCAGGCAGGGCGCCGACCAGAGCCGCGGAGGCCGCGTCGGGCAGCGCCGGCCAGCAACTGGTGGTCACCCCGCCGCCGGCCGGTCCGTCGGTCGGTGCCGTCCCACCCGGCACCGGCACGGTCTGGGTCAGCGCGTCCTGGCCGGGTGGCGGGCGGTTCGCGTCGGGGTTCGACGGGTCGACGGTCACCGACGGCGCCTCGCCACCCTGCCCCTGATCGCTGGCGCCCGACCCCTGATCGGCGGCGCCCGGCGCACCCTCGGCCGATCCGGCGGTTGGCACCGCGGCGGCGGCGTCCCCGGCCTGCGTGGCCGCGGACTGTGCGGCGGCCGCTGACGTGTCGCGGGCCGCGCCCGCCGACGTGGTGCTCCCGGAGTTCGACACAGCCAAAGGGATCACGATCGCCGCGACACCCACCGCACAGGCCGCCGCCAGCCCGGCAATCCAACCGGTACGACGCCGCTTCGCCCGCCGCTCGGCGTCCTGTGCGGCGCTGAGCACGTGCAGTTCTCCGACGGTGGCCGGCGGCGAACCGGCCGGGACGGCGGGCTCGGCGCCGGGCCGGACCGCGGGAAGCGCGGTCGTTGCGCCGGCGGCACCGTCCGCGTCCGGCGGAGCATCGGCCGACCGCGCGCCGGACTTGGCCGCGGCGATCACCGACAGGGCGGACACCGAGGTGGGCGGCGCGCCCGGGTCGTCGGCCAGGTCGGTCAGCAGGCGCCCCAACGCCGCGCCGTCGAGATCGTCGGGACCCGTCGGGCCGCTCATGGCCGCCCTCCCCCGCTGCCCACCGCGCCCTGCCGGACCAGCGCCTGCTTCATGGCCGCCAGCCCCCTGGCGGTCTGCGACTTCACGTTGCCCTCCGAACATTCCATCGCGGCCGCGGTGGCCGCCACATCCAGGCCGTCGAAGTACCGCAGCACGAGCATCGCCCGCTGCCCCGGCGGCACCTCGTCCAACGCCATCCTGATCAGCTGCCGGTCGGCCACCACAGAGGCCAGATCCAGGCTCGCAGCGGGTGTGTCCGGCACCGTGTCAACCGTCCGCTCGCGGTGCCAGGGCCGGCGCGACTCGTCCACAGCGGCCCGCATCAGACACCGCCGGACGTACGCGTCCAGGGCGGCGTAGTCCCGGATGTCCGACCACGCCCCGTACAACTTGACGAACGCGATCTGGGTCAGGTCGTCGGCGCGGTGCCAGTCCCCGCACAGCAGGTAGGCCGTGCGGCGCACCCGATCCCGTCTGGCCGTGACGTACACGGAGAACTGCGCCTCCTCCTCCGGACCCACGAAGCCTCCAGCTCTGACACGGACAAGACGGACGGTGACCATTGGATGGTTGCACGAGTTCCGAAGATCGGTCGTCACTCGTTCGGCTCATCGTCGGTGTGGTCGACGTCCTACGATCCGAGGTCCGCCATCCACACGACCGGGAACGTGGGAGCGGCCGAGCCGCCAGCCGGTTCCGTGGTGATCGCCATCTGCGTGTCGCTGAGCTGCATCGGCTCCGTGACGACCTGCGGCTGCCCGTCGGCGACCTGTGGCAGCAGACCCAGCGAGCGGGGCGGGCTCTGCGGAGCGTTCGACAGCGCCCACAGCTGGTAGGTGCGGTCGTCGGGTAACGCCGGTAGCCCGCTGACGTCGACGGTGACCGCGCCACAGGAGACCGCGTACACCACCTCGCCCTGACCGCTGGCCGGGCTCACCCGCACCTGATCGGCCGCGCTCGACACGCACTGCTCCGGGGTCTGCGCGACCTGTTGCTGGCCACGGAACTGGGTGATCACCACCGCGGCGCCGACGATCACCACCGCCGCGACGGCCGCGGCGATCAGGGCTCCCGGCCGCCGGTACCAGGGCGAGCGACGCCGGCCCGAGACCGGGAGTGTGTCGCGGGCCGGTCCAGCGGCATCGTCGGTCGGCGCCGGCGAGGGCAGTGCGGAGGTCGCGTCCGATACCGGCTCCGACGTGCTCGGCGCCGGCACGTCCAGGATCGGAAGTTGCGGGGTCACCGCGACGGCGGCCAGTACGGATCGGCGCAGGGCGGCGGGCGGGGTCTCGGCGGCCACCGCCGCCAGCCGGGACACGGTCTCCCGGAAGCCGACCAACTCTGCGCGGCAGGAATCGCAGGTGTCGATGTGGGCCTGGGCCGTCGGCCGCTCCCGCCCCGGCAGAGCGCCTAGTGCCAACGCCGCCGCGTCCACATGCGTGTCGGGCGCGCTCACGTCGCCACCTCCCCGGGTCGCCTCGCCCGCTCGGCCACCCGGACACGGCGCCGCCGCCTGGACCGATGGTTCGCTCGGCAAGCCTCGCCTGCCGCCACCCCCGGCGGGGCGCTCGCAGGCTCCGAGCCCCGTCCGAGGCTGACGGCGCAGTATCGATGGTTCGCTCGGCAAGCGTCGCTCACGTCGCCACCCCCAGACACTCGCGCAGCCGGATCAGGCCGTCCCGCAGCCTGGTCTTGACAGTCGACAACGGCGCGGACAGCAGTTCGGCGACCTCCCGGTAGGTGTATCCGCTGAAGTACGCCAGCGTGATCGACTCCCGCTGCAACTGGGTCAGTGAGCCGAGGCAGCGCTGCACGGCGCGACGCTCGAACGCCGACTCGACCGCCTCCACCACCGTGTCGACGTCCCGCTCCGACGACGTCTGCGCGACCTTCACCTCACGGTCGGTGGCCGCCTGCGCGGACCGCACCCGGTCGACCGCACGCGCGTGCGTCAACGTCATGATCCACGACGTGGCCGAGCCCCTCGCCGGGTCGTACCGGCCGGCCCGGCGCCAGATCTCCAGGAACACCTCCTGCGCGATCTCCTCAGCGTGGCTGGGGTCGCGCACGATCCGCCGCGCGAGACCGAAGACTCGGGCAGAGAACGCGTCGTAGAGCCGTTCGAACGCGTCCTGCTGCCCCAGCGCGGTGAGCCGCAACAGCTCCTCCGGTGGTCGGTCCGTGGCGGAGTCGGGTACTGCGGACAGCGGCCGGCGCGTACCTGGTGCGTCGGGTGGCGGCATGGCGTTTCCTCGCGCCGGGTGGTCGAGTCTCACCCGGTGATTCGGCGGCCGGACTGGGCCGGATTGGGTCCCGCGGAACGGTGACAACCGCGGTGAATACCGAGGCAGATGGTAACCGCGCCCGGCCGCGCCCGGTGGTGGCGGGCGTGTCCGCGGCAACTCTTACGGCTCCGTGACGGACACCGGCGTTCACAGTTCCGGGGCGGATCATGGATTCGTGGCCGTGTCCAACGAGGTTCCGCCAGGTCGGTCCGACGCCGATCATGCGTCACCACCGCCCTCGTCCGGCGGGTGGCGGCCGGGATGGGCCGCGTCCGGACTGGTCGGCGTGATCGCCCTCGGCCTGACCGTCGCGGTCGCCGAACTACTGGCCGCCCTCGGCCAGTTGTTCGGCTGGCTGAACCCGGCGTCCTCGCCGCTGTCCTCACTCGGCCAGACCTTCATCGGACTCACTCCGGAATGGCTCAAGCAGTTCGCCATCAGCACGTTCGGTTCCAACGACAAGCTGGCGCTGAGCGCCGGGATGGGCGTGACCCTGCTGCTGGTCGGGTTCGGCGTCGGTGTGGTCGGCCGGGATCGACCGCGGGTGGCCGTCGGCGTCGCCGCCGGCCTGGTCGTGCTGACGGCAGTGGCGATCCTGAACAGATCCGGATCCGCGGTGCTCGACCTGCTGCCGCTGCTGATCGGCGCGACCGTCGGCATCGCCTTTCTGGTCAACACCTTCCGCCGGCAACTCGCACCCGAGGCGACACAGATACAGACGTCGGGACCGGGGCAGACACAGGCACCGGACCCGGACAATCCCAAGCCGGACACGGCCGGGGCCGCGCACCCGATGGCCCGGGCAGCGGCAGCCGGCGCGACCAGGCGGGACTTCTTCCGGTTCGTCGGCATCGGAGCGCTGGTCGCGGTAGCCGCGGGTGCGGTCGCGCGGTGGATTCCCAGCAGCGCCGAGGTGGCGGCCAGCCGCGGCTCGGTGTCGCTACCGACCCCGACCTCCGTGGACGGCGCCGCCGCGCCGGCCGACACCCTCGACGACGTCCCCGGCATCAGCCCGTTCGTCACCGGCAACACCGACTTCTACCGGGTGGACACGGCGTTCGTGGTGCCCCGGATGACCACCGACCAATGGCAGCTGCGAGTACACGGGCTGGTGGACAAGGAGATCACGCTGTCCTGGTCGGACCTGCTGGCCATGCCGTCGACCGAGCACATGGTGACCCTGACCTGCGTGTCCAACCCGGTCGGCGGCGACTACGTGGGCAACGCCCGCTGGCAGGGAGTGCGGATCGCTGACGTGCTCGCCATGGCCAGGCCGCAGACCGATGCCGACTGCCTGTACTCGACCAGCGTCGACGGCTTCTCCGTCACGACACCGCTGGAAGTGCTCACCGACGGTCGGGATGCGCTGTTCGCCTACGCCATGAACGGCGAGCCGCTGCCGGTCGAGCACGGCTTCCCGGTGCGCATGGTGGTGCCCGGCCTGTACGGGTACGTATCGGCGACCAAGTGGGTGGTCGACATCGAGGTGACCACCTTCGCCGAGGCCACCGCCTACTGGACCGCGCGCGGCTGGTCGGCGCGCGGACCGATCAAGACGTCGTCGCGGATCGACGTGCCACGGGACGGGACCTCGGTGTCCAAGGGCCGGGTGGCGATCGCCGGGATGGCCTGGGCGCAGCATCGGGGGATCACCGGGGTGCAGGTGCAGATCGACGACCTGCCGTGGGCGGACGCCACGCTGTCCGGTGACGTCGGGCCGGATACCTGGCGGCAGTGGGTCTACTACTGGGACGGCGCGACCTCCGGTCAGCACACCGCACGCTGCCGCGCCGTCGACGCGACAGGCGCGGTGCAGACCGACTTCATCCAGGACGTCATCCCCGATGGGGCGACGGGCCTGGACGAGCGGTCGTTCATGGTGACCGCCTGACCCTGCATCTGGGCGCTGATCCTGCGCCTGCGGGTGGCTCCGGTTCGGCGGCCGGGCGGCGGCGGAACCGGCTCCTGGCGGGAACGATCGCTGCACTGATCATCACACGACCAAACTCGGCATTTCGGGCGCAGATTTCGTGCGTTGAACGGCGGGCCGGCCCCGCAGGGGCCGTCCCCTCAGGGTGAACCTGGGCGAGTGCGGGCTTCGCCGGTGCCGGGCCACCTTGGGGAGCCGCGCTGATCCAACGTTCAGCAAACCGGACAAAACGGCACCGAAAGTGGGTATTGGATCAGCGCGGGACGGGATCCAGCCCGACCGGCACGGGTTTCGCACGGATTTGATCAGCGGGGTGACGTCGGCGCACAGCAGGTTGCCGCAACCGGGGTCCGACCCAGCTCCGACGAGCACGCCTGCGTCCCTGCATCCCGACGACGCCCACGACGACGCCCACCGGAAACGATCTTGACGGCGACGTCGATGGCGGACTCGATGGCCGCACCGAGCCGAGACCGCGGCCACCACGCCGACCGCCGCGCGGGCGCCGCCGATGGGTCCGATGCGTCAGGACGTGGTCGGCGGCGGGTGGCCGACCGTTCCGGATCCGCCGGCGTCGCCCATTTCGCCATTCATCTCCCCCTGTGGTCGTCGTCGGTCCATCCGGCGGAACCGGCTCGGGTGAGGCCGCGCATCGTCCCGCCGCCCCTCGGGTCCGCAGAGGCCCGCCCTACCACGGCCCCGGCCCTACCATGGCCCCGCTCGCCTCGGCCCGCGCTGCACCGGCAGTGGCTGGGCCGGCAGGTACCGCCGCCGAGCGATGTCCTCGACGACGGCCAACGCGCGGCCCGCCGCCGCGACCGCTCCGTGCGCGGTGCCGAGCGGATACAGCTGGTCCGGCCGGCCGAACGCGGCGGACCTGGCCCGCATGATGCAGCCCCAACGGCCGGGATCGGCGAGCTGCCTGCCCCCCACGCCACAGTGAACGGCGTCGAACGTCACCCACTCACGAACGTTGGGCGCGTTGTAGGCCAAGAGCACGCGGCTGGCCGAGGCCTTCATCAAATCGGCGAGAGCCCGCCGGCCGGCATCGTCGGCCCGGCCGTGGACGCGCAGACAGCCGTCCGTGTCCACCACCGCGATGTCGGTCGCCACGGTCGATCCGGCCGGTATCGCGATCCCGACAACCACCGCAACCCCCGGGCGCAGCATCGACCTTGCCCATTCCACCGCCTGCCCCGGGGTCCGGGGTCCGCAGTCCACCCTGATGACGGCGGACATGATGTTCACGTCGCCGCCTCCCCGGGTCGCCTCCCACGCTCGGCCACCCGGACAGGGCGCCGCCGCCAGCACCCATGGTTCGCTCGGCAAGCCTCGCTCACGTCGGATGCAAGTGTCATCGAGCGAACCGGCTCGACGAGCGAGCCGATCGGCTCGACCTGAGGACCACCATCACGAGCGCCGCCTACCAGCACAGGATGTCGGCGTCGAGATCGGTCCGATCGACGGTGGGCCCTGCCGGCTCGGCGTCGTCCGACCGGGCGATCGGTCGGTGCCACTCGGACGGGTCCCCGACGATCATCCCCGGCGCGCTCCCCCGCGCGACCGGGTGCAATGCGAAGATGGACACGATCCGTGAGTAATCGAACACCGTTACCTCCGGTGGATTGGGTGCGTGGCTTCGTGATCCTTCGGCGGCCCTGTCGGCCCTCACGGTCACCCCTCGTACGAGTCCTGCGGCACGTCGGCGTGCCCACCGAACTCGGTGATCGTGAATGCCCAGGGACGGCGCGGTCAGCCGGCCGAACAAAACGGGCCCGCGCGCGGCGGCGGTCCACGCCGCGGCCGGCGGCCCACCCAGATCGACACGCGCTCCATCGGACCGACCTCCTTTCCCCGGATCGCCCGACCGTCAGATGCGACGGGCACAGGGAACAGCCACCCAGTGGGAAAACGGTGGGACACCGCCGGGCCGCCCTTCGGCAGCGAGTAACCGGGCCGACGAGGCACGCAGGAAAGAGCGCCGAGCCGACGACGCGCCCCGGCAGGGCGATGGCATGACCGCCGTCGTCGAGGGCGGCGTCGATCTGCTCGGCCCGGTCCGCATCCGCAGCGCCGAGGGCATGCAGACGCTGACCCGCCGCCAGGAGATCGGTGTGCTGGGGATGCTCGCGCTGCACGCCGGCAGCCCGGTGACCGGGGCGAGCCTGGTCGACCTGCTCTGGCCGGACGATCCACCGCGGACGGCGACCAAGACGATGCAGGGCTACGTCAAGCGGGTGCGCCGGCTGCTGGCCGACAGCCGGATCGACCTGGCCTATACCGGGCCGGCCGGCTATGTGCTCAGCCTGGCGCCGGGACAGGTCGACGCCGTCCACTTCGAGTCCCTGGTCTCATCGGCCCGGACGTGCCAGGTCGACACGGTGCGGCTGGAGCGGCTGGACTCCGCACTGTCGCTGTGGCGCGGCGAGCCGTTCGCCGGCTGCGACCTGGATGGCCTGCGCCCCTTCCGGGAATGGCTGGAGCGGCTGCGCAGCGGCGCTCGGGTGGAGCGGGCGGCCGCCGACATCCGTCGGGGCATCACCATGGACACCATCGGCGCGGTCCGCGCGCTCGTCACCCAGGAACCGACCAACGAGCGGCTGTGGCTGCATCTGGTCGCGGCGCTCTACCTGTCCGGGAACCCGGTCGCGGCGTTGACGGCCACCGCCGAGGCCCGCCGAGAGCTGGAGGAGCGGGTCGGCGCCACCCCGGGTCCGGAACTGTTGGAGATCGAACACCGGATCGGCCTGCATGACGACGTCGAAGGCTGTTACACCCGGCTCACCGGCGTCGTGCTGCGATCCGATCGGCCCGACCTCGCCGTCCCCCGACCCAACGCCGCTCTGCCGCTGCCGCTCTGGGCGGGTGAGCTGATCGGCCGGGACGACGTCGTCGACGAGATCACCCAGCTGATCGACGCGGGCGCGGCGGTCGTCACGGTCGCCGGGCCAGGTGGCATGGGCAAGACCCGCTGTGCCGTCGAGGCGGCCCGCCGTGCCGTCACCCGGTGCGAGGGCCTGGTGGACCTCAGCGGGATCACCGCAGCCGACGAGCTGGGCATCCATCTGGCGGGGTCGCTGGGAGCGCCGGGCCGTGACGACCCCGTCGCCGCGATCGCCGACCAGCTCGCCGGGCGGCGCTGCTGTGTGCTGCTGGACAACGCCGAACAGGTCGAGGGCGGCGCCACCGTCATCGGCCGGCTGGCCGACCGCTGTCCGACGGTGACATGGCTGGTCACGTCCCGAAGCCCGCTCGGCCTCGACGCCGAGCGGGTGGTGCGGCTGCAGCCGCTGGCCCACCAGGCGACGCCCGGCGAGGTCAGCCCGGCCGCGCTACTGCTGACGTCTGCCGCCCGCCGGCGCGGGGTCGAGCTGCCGCTCGACTCCGCAACCGCGATCAGCCGGGTCGCCTCGGCCATCGGCGGTATCCCGCTCGCCCTAGAGCTCGCCGCCTGCCAGCTGCAGACACTGAACCCGGCCGCCCTGCTCAGGTCGCTGGACGAGCCGCTGGCCACGCTGGTCGACCAGCGCCGACCGGTGGACCGGCATCGGTCCATGCGCGCCTGCTTCCAGCTCGGCCTCGACCGGTTGTCCCCGGATGCGGTCACGCTGATGGTTCTGCTGTCGGGGCGAGCCAACGGAGCACCTTACGACGACCTGGCCGCCGCGTGGCCGTCGAAGACGCCGCTGCCGGGAGTGGTCGCCGAACTTGTCGAGGTCGGTTTCGCTGCGACCATCACCGACACCGCCGGCGCGACCCGGGTCACCCAGCTGCCGCTGGTGCGGGCGTTCGGCCGGGAGCTGACAGCCTGCGGTGACGTCGCGCCGCTGCGGGACGCGCTGGATCTGGCAGTGATGGGCCGGACGGCGTCCGTCGCGTCGGGCGGTCACACCGCGAACGTCGAGCCGGATCTGTCCGACGTCCGTCGGCTGCTCCAGTTCGGGATCGACGACGACGCGGGGCTCGAACCGGCCCTGGGGCTGGCAGCGGCCCTGGTCATCTACTGGTGGTCGCACCGGATCGCCGAGGGACGTGGCTGGTTGGATGCCCTGTTGCGCCGGCCAGTCACGCTGCAGCCTTCGACCAATCGGTTGCTGGCCGTCAACGCGGCCGTGTTCCTGGACTACGGCGTCGGCGACACCGGATCGGCTCGTCGACGAGCGGAGGAGGCTCTCGCCACCGGCGCCTCGATGGTGCCGCCCATCCATTCGATGCTGTTGTCTCGGATCGCCGTGTTGGACGCTGCCGAAGGGGCCATCGAACTGGCCACATCGCGAGCGGCGGAGTCGTTGGCGATCGCGCGAACGATCGGTGAGGGTCAGGTCCTCTGGTTGGCGTTGGGCAATTGTGGTGACGTGGCCATCGCCGCCGCAGACCCGCGGGTAGCCCGCGAACTCTACCTGGAGTGTATCGACCAGCTCCGTCGCAGCGGGATCGCCTGGCTGTCTGCCGCCCCGTGCGGGCGACTCGGCGACCTGGAGCTGTCGGCCGGGCGCCTCCCGGAGTCACGCATGTGGTTCGACCGTTCCCTGTCGCTCTGGCTTGATCGCGAGCTCGGCGCGGGTGCCGGTCAGGTGCTGGCTGGGGCGGCACGACTAGACATCGTCGAAGGCCGCTTCGAGGACGCTCGTAATTATCTGGACACCGGTCTGACGGCTGCCGAGCAATCCGGCAGCCGCGTCGAATACCCAATCCTGGCTCTCGGCTACGCCGCGTTGATGGCGGCCCATGGCGATGCGGAAACGGCTGCAACGATGTTCGCCATGGCGCTCTCGCACGGGCGACGAGCAGGCGTGGCGCTCCGCCCGATGATCGAGGCGGAACTGGCGCCGCTCTACCGATTGACGGTCGATGAGCAATCGACCCGACTCGACGAGGCTCGGGCGCTGGCGACACCGCTCGATGACCTTCCGACGGTCATCCGGCAGTTGGTCGGTCCTTGACCGGTGTGTCAGTGGCCTGGCCATCGGCCACCATCGAGGCGTTCCGGATGGCCCTCGCTGGCTGGCCAGGCACGTTGGCGCCGATGACCCAGGACGCGGTGCGCGAACTCGCCGACCGCCTCGGCGCCGGTCCGGCCGACCTGCGCGGCGACCGACCGCTCGATCCATCCACGACCGTGCCGGAGGTCGCCGCCGGCATCGAGGCTCGGAGTGGGGCAATGCTCGCCGGCCTCGTCGACCACCCCCACGCCGCCGCGTCCGACGACGACCTGCGCCGCCGCCTGATCGACGGAGTACTCGCGGCCGCTTTGCACGACACGCGCGTACGGCCAGGCTGCACCTCGCCGCGGCGCACGGGGCGGATGAATTGGCCGCATGATGCGCGGATCGAGACTCTCTCGATATGCTGATCGGCGGCACCGGCCGTATTCTCGAACAGAGTTCCAGGGGGCACAATGACCGACGACTCGTCACGCGAGGCACAATACGAAGCGATCCGGAACAGATTCCTGAACGATCCGGAATTCCGCGATCAAGTGACGAAAGACCCTGCAAGCACGCTGGAGTCCATTCTAGGGCCGCTGACCGACCGGGAACGCGACGCTCTGGCGAAGGCCCCTACCCAAGCGGACGAGTTGATCAACCAGGTCAAGCAGGATCCCCCGCCGCTGGGTTACTGGTGATCGACGTGACCGTGGAGTGATCGGCCAGGTACTGCCAGCCCTGGTCGGCACTGCGACCGAACACCTCGAATGCGGAGACGGTCATCGCGATGCGCTCGCCGGTCGATTTGACCGTCAGCGTTGATTCGAAGGTCCCGCATCGCGCGGCCTGATCCGGGCCGTGATACTCGAACGGCGCGGCCGGGATGGTCTGGCCGCCGACGGCGTACTGGCTCATCGCTCCGCTGATCATCGCGACGATCTGCTCGCGCCCGACCACCCAGGACGAGCCGAATGGCCCGCCGGTGGTGGTGAGCACCGCCTGCTCGGTGTAGAGCTGCCCCAATCCCACGGCATCACCGGATTTCAGCAGGGCGAGATAGACGGCGGAAAAATCGTCGAGTGACCACACCGGTGCCCCCATGGCGCCCACTATGGCACGTCTGAGCACAACCTGGTCACGCGGTGGCCGGGAGGTGGATCGCCGCGGCGTACGCCCGCGACTCGGGCACCACCCAAAGCCCTACCGTGAGTGAATCGACCGATTGCGGCGCAGTGGAGCTGCCGGCTGACGGGCGGCTGACGGCGGCTGCTCACGAGGCTCGGTGACCTGGGCCTGTTGAAAGGACGGCTGTGCGCCGTCTAATTGGTACAATCAACCAGTGGTTCTATGGTTGAGTCGAGAGCTGGGGGCGAACCCCTCGCAGGCGCCTGCCAACCTCCTTGGTTTGAAAATGGTCCGAAAGTTCCGCCGTGAAGCCCGCAACTATCTTGAGACCGCTCTGACCACGACTGAGCGATGCGAGGGCCGTACGAGCGCTCGTTGGTGGCAATCGCCGGCCTGGCGGCGATCCGTATCAATACGGACAACAACCAGACTGCTTTGGTCGCGGACCTCGCCCAAGGGCGCCGGGTCCCTTTGGCTTGCGTACCCATTGTCGAGGCTTCAGCCATTCGCTCGGTCACTTGCCTGAGTTGACTCGACAATTGGTTGATCGGTGAGCTACATGCCTAGTTCTTCGGCCGACTGGCGGGTCGCGACCGTTGAAGCTTTGCGCGATGCACTTTCTCGATGGTCAGGAACCCTTCGTCCGCTCGCCAATGAAGCAATTGAGCATTTAGATCGAGTCCTCCACGGCGGCACCGGCTCCGAGATTGCGGCGATCACCGTCCCGCTGGCAGTCTTTGCGAGCTTGCGTGGCACACGGCCTCCTGATTGGCTATTGGCTACTGCCGGTGCGACCTATCTCGCTTGGGACCTTCTTGACGACGAGATGGACGGAGATTCACCCAAATTCTGGAGCCAGAAGTCCTCGGCGGACCGCACGATCGGCGCTCATCTGCTGATCGCAACCGCCGTCGCCCAACCTCCCATCAAAGCGGATAAATCACTATCGCCTCTGCTCGTTCAGGTGTACTTGGACATGATCGGCATCGTCACCGAAGGCCAGCTGAGAGCGGAACTACCACTGGACCCCCGAACGAATCCCGAGCAAGTCGCCAATGGAATCGAAGCCCGCAGCGGGGAGATGTTGGGCGGTTTCGCCGAGATGGCCGCGGTAGCGGCCGGTGCAGATGCCAACGCCCGCCGGGCCGTCCGCCGGTTTGGCTGCGAATTGGCGGTGGCACGACAACTCGTCAACGATCTCACTGAATTGGAGTCGGCTCGAACATCCGATTTGCGCAACAGAACTGCCACGATGATCGGCGCCTTCGCTCTCCAACGCGCGCCGGTTTCCGCTCGGAGAGAACTCTGCGCGCGCATGCACGCAGCTGCATCCGATGAGGCGTTGCGTCACCGGATGATCAGCGGAGAACTCCAACCGGCGTTGAACGACACCCGATTGCTCGCCAAGATTCACCTGGCGGAAGCGATCAGGGCGGCCGAAGCCTTCATACGCCATCCATTTGGCCGCACGCTCGTTGATGCACTGATCGACTACACTGCCGAAGTCCTCACCAACGGAGCCACCACTAGAGGCCTTGATGACCCGAGATCCGTCGCGCGACACCATCACCACAATTCGCGAGAAGTTCTTACGTGATCCCGAATTCCGGGATCAGTTGACAGTCAATTCTGACGAAAGCCTTGCACCCCTGCTGGGTCCGCTCAGTGGTCGCGAAACGGCGCCCACGGACGGCGACCGCGAGACCCCGGAATGGGCTGCCCAGGCCGCATACCCGGACAAGAAAGATCAGGACGTCAGGATTTGGTGATCGATACCACCCTCGAGTGATCGGCCAGATACTTCCATCCTGGCCGACGCTCGAAGACCTCGACGGCGCTGACTGTCATCGTGAACAGCTCTCCGTCTTCTTTCGCTCGCACTGTGGACTCAAAGGTCATGAAACGCGCAGCCTGATCGTCCCCTCGGTACTGGATATCACTGTTCAGGACAACCTGTTCCACCATCGTGTATCGCGACAAGGCGTCACCGATCAACCCAACGATGGCAGACCGCCCAACCACCCACGAATCCCCGAACGGTCCGTCCGTCGTTGTCAAGATTGCGTTCTCGGAATACAGCTCTCCGAGCCCGGCGGCATCACCGGCTGCCAGCAGGGAGTGGAATGTCGAAGTGAACTCTTCCAGATGAAGTACGGGCTCGACCATGGCGTCGACTATCGCACATCGTGAGCGGCAGCATGGTGGCCTGGAATAGACGAGCCGCGACCGGGTCGGCGGTAGCCCGCCAGACCGCCACCGCCCGGCCCCGGTACAGCGTGGGGATCGCGTCCAGCGCCGGCCCTCCCCACACCTCGTGCCGGACGAGCGCGTCACCGCCCGGCCGGCGCGCGCGACGGGTCAGTTGGCGCCCCAGATGTCCTCCAGGTACCGGTGATCCCGGCGCATCCCGGTGAGCCAGCCGTCGGCGTCGGCCCCGGACAGCCCCAGCTTGCCGGCGGCGATCTCGGTGAGTGCGGCCCGCACCCCCGGCGCCAGGGTCCGCGCGTTCCCGCAGACGTACACCACCGCACCGGATTCCAGCAGCGGCCAGATCTCGTCGGCGCGGGCCAGCATCTCGTGCTGCGCATACCGCCTTTCCTGACCCGGCTCACGCGAGAACGCCGTGTAGGCATGCACATTCGCACCGGTGGCGAAATCCGCCAGTTCGTCGGCGTAGAGCCGGTCGTGCGCGGTGCGACAGCCGAAGAACAGCAATGACGGCGCCAGGGCGGCACCTGCCGAGCCCTGCGCGGCCCGCTCCTGCAGGAAGCCGCGAAACGGGGCGAACCCGGTGCCGGCGCCCACCATGATCATCGGCACGCTCGGGTCGGCGGGCCGGAACGGGATGGTCGGTTCCCGCTTGAACACGAACACGGTGCTGCCCGGCTGCATCGACGCCAGATAGGTCGAGCAGACGCCGTCGAACTCGCCGGTGCCGGACCGGGCGGGCTCCGCCAGCACCCCCTCGGTGACCGCGATCGCCTCCGGGCTGGCCGCCGGCGACGAGGCGATCGAGTAGTAGCGCGGGGCCAGGGCCGGCAACAGGTCCAGGAACACCGGGAACGGCAACGCGCAGGCCGGGTACCGGTCGAGCAGGTCGAGCACGGACAGGTTGGGCTCACGCACCTGCGTGCGGTAGCTCTCGTCATCGGTGGTCAGCGACCGGAGCGCGGCCTGCTCCTGCGAGTCCTCGGTGTGCTCGGCCAATACCTCGATGTCGGCGCGGGTGGCGGTCGCCTGCAGCTCCACGCAACTGCCGAGCACACCGAGCAGGGGTGCGGGTTCGTCGACCGGCAGGTGCGTGTGGGTTCCGCTGTTCGCGGTGATCGTCAGGTACGTGCCCATGTCCAGCCGGAAACGACCCATGACCCTTCGGATCTGGTTCAGGCTGTTGCGCGGCAGCACGCCCAGGTGGTCGCCCGCTCGGTAGGTCATGCCGGCGGGCAATGCCACCTCGACGTGCCTGGTGGAGCGGACGCCGGGCGCACCGTCGGCCGTCAACTCCACGTTGCGGGTGACGAACGTCGGTGTCGCCTCGTAGGAGACGATCACCGGGTTGGTCAGCAGCCGGTTGACCGTGGAGATCGTCAACCGGGGACCGCCGGGTGTGGCCCGCGCCGCGTGCTCCGACAGGCCAAGCGCGGATGCGACGTCGGTCCACAGGTCGGCGTGCCACGCCCGGTACTGGCCGTCGAAGTCGGCCTGGGCGTCACCGGCGCCCCGCGGGTGGATCCGGGTGCCGCCCAGCCGTTCCAGCTCGGCGTCCAACAGCATCGGCACGGCCTGATAGGTGGCCGCCCAGTCGGTGTCGCCGCAGCCGAACACCGTGTACCGCACCCCGGCGTACGCACCTTCGGGCACCGACTTGCTCCGCAGCTTGCCCACGAACGCCGTTGCGTTCTCCGGCGGTTCGCCGTTGTACGAGGCACTGACCACCAGCACCGCGCCGCCGGTCGGCAGGTCGGGACCGTGGTCGTCCAGCGCCGCGACGGTGACCGCGTACCCGCGGTCGGCACCCTCCCGCCCGAGCTTGTTCGCGATGCCCTCGGCGGTGCCCAGGTTGGACCCGAACAACACCAGCAGCGGGGTGCCGTGCGCGTCGGCCGCCGGAGCCTGGGCCGCATCGGTCGCGTTCACGGTGTCCGTTGCCGCGGCCGGCTGGCGGTGCACGACGGGCCGGCCCGCCCGCGGCCGCACCTGGATCCACATGTCCTCGGGCTTGACGGTCAGGGTGGCCCTGGTGTGCAACTGGTAGTTGCGGTGGTCGACGATGTCGAACCGCTGGAGCAGCAGGCCCAGCACCAGAGTGGCCTCCTGCAGGGCGAACTGGCGACCGATGCAGGCCCGCAGGCTGGTGCCGAACGGCCGGTAGGCCAGTGGCGGCACGTTCTCGAACCGCTCGGGATCGAAATGCCCCGGGTTGAACTCCTCCGCGTCCTCACCCCATACGTTGGGGTCCCGGTGCAGCATCGGCAACAGCACCGACACGCCGATTCCCTTGGGCAGCGCGTACTTCCCGCCGATGACGGTGTCCTCGTAGGGAGCACGGGTGAACATCGGCGCGGTCGGCCACAAACGCAGGGACTCGTCCAGGATCTGCCGGACATACGTCAACCGGTGCACCTGGTCGTAGGTGGGATCGGCAACAGTGCCATTTCCAGAGCCGAGAACCTCGTCGATCTGCTCACGGGCCCGATCGATGTATTGCGGGTTCTTCATCAGGTAGTAGGTGGCGAAGGACAGCAGCCCGCTGGTCGTCTCGTGCCCGGCCACCAGGAACGTCAGGCACTGGGCGATGATGTTGTCGTCGGGCAGTGTCTGCCCGCTCTGCTTGTCCACCCCGGTGAGCATCCGGCCGAGCAGGTCGGTGTTGTCGGCCTTGTCGCCCTGCCGGCGCCGGTCCGCGATCAGGCCCGTGACCAGGTTGATCTGGAACTCCTGGTCCTCGCGTTGCCGCCGCCGGGCCTGCACCCGCAGTTTGCGCTGGATGGGCAACTCCTTGGCCTCCTTCTGCGCCTCCAGCAGGTTGCGCACCATCGCGGCGACGAAGGGGTGCGGGGTGTCCCGGTACAGCGAGTTGAAGCGGTAGTCGAAACCGCATAGGGCGATGGTGTCCAGGGTGAGCGCCGTCATGTCCTGCGGCACGTTCACCTCGTCGTCGGGGTTGAGCCGGGACCACTTGTCCATCAGCTGCTCGGCGATGTCGAGCATCCGCGGCAGGTAGCCGCGCATGCTCGACTGGCTGAACGGCGCCATCAGGATGTTGTGCGCGAGCCGCCACCCCGGGTCGCTGGTCTCGGACAGGAACAGCCCAGGCGTGCCGGTGCCCCGCGCAGCGGTCAGGCCGGGGCCGAGCTGCTTGTCGAAGCGGTCGTCGTCGCAGATGTCGGGCATCAGGTCGGCACCGGACACGACGATCCGGGTGGTGCCGGGCACGCTGAGCTTGTAGATCGGTCCGAACTCCCTGGCCCAGCCGATCAGTGTGTCGATCGGATGCGGATTGTTCAGGTCGAGCAGATTCCCCAGCAGCGGTACGCCGTGCGGGCCGGGAAGGTCGTCGACGGTGATGGGTGCGGGCATGCGATCCTCCGCGCGGCTCGAGTGTCCGGACCGCCGGTATCGGTTCTCGGTGACGAGACGTGCGGCGCGCACCGACCGGGCGGGCGCCCACAGGCTACGGCCTGTGCCCCGTCCGGGCGAGCGGTCGGTTCGACGCTCAGTGACGATCAGCCGACGAGGCCGCCGGCCAGGGTGCCCAGCAGGTAGGTCACGCCCATCGCCAGCAGGCCGCCGGCCACGTTCCGCAGCACCGCCCGGGCGACCGGCGCGGAACCCAGCCGGGCGCTGACCGAGCCGGTGACGGCCAGGGCGACCGCGACCGCGACGACGGTGATCCAGGCGGACGGGGTGATCACCACGCCGAGCAGCGGGATCGACGCGCCGACGACGAACGCCACGAAGCTGGCCCCGGCCGCATGCCACGGATTGGTCAGCTCGTCCGGGTCCAGTCCGAGTTCGGCCTCGGCGTGCGCGCGCAGCGGGTCCTTCGCGGTCAGCTGCTCGGCGACCTGCCGAGCCAGCGCGGGTTCGATGCCCTTGGCCTCGTACAGCCCTGCCAGCTCGTCGAGCTCCTCGTCCGGTGTCTCGGCCAGCTCACGCCGCTCCTTCTCCAGCACCGCCTGCTCGGTGTCCCGTTGAGTGGACACCGAGACGTACTCGCCGGCGGCCATCGACATGGCGCCGGCCATCATGCCGACCAGGCCGGACAGGATGATCGGGCCGCGGGCGTCGGTGGCGCCGGCGACGCCGAGCACGATCGCGGCGGTCGACACGATCCCGTCGTTGGCGCCCAGCACGCCCGCCCGCAACCAGTTCAGCCGACGGGCCAGCCCCGGGTCGTGCGGCTCGTCGTGCTGGAGGCGAGGCGGTCCGGTCCCTGATTCGCTCACGGGCTCCAGTTTTGCCTCTTGACCTGCGCTTTTCCAGCAAGCCAAGGCTGTCCTTGGCGCTTCGCGGGGCCCGATCCGTGCCGGGCCGTCCCGCGGCTCAGGGGGCCGATCCGTGCCGGGCCGTCCCGCGGCTCAGGGGGCCGGCGGCGCCGGATCGGGATCGACGGGGTGCGGGCCCGCGGGAGACGGGCCGGTCGGATCCGGATGGATCGGGCCGGGGCTCGGGAACGGTGTGCCGGGGTTGGGGCTCCCCGGGTCCGGCTCTGTGGGTGGTTCCCGTGGTACCGGCGGCCGGTCCGGCCGCGGGTCCGTCGGTGTGGGCCGCGGATCCGTCGGCGCGGGGCGCGGGTCCGTCGGCACCGGTGGGTCGGTGGGGTCCGGGTCGGGGTACGGACTCGGCTGCGGGGGCTCGGGAATCGTCACGCCGGCTCCTTCCGGTTCTGCTTGTCGGTTCTCCTCGGTTCTGCTGTGCCGTCGCTGCCGGGTGTGCCGCGACGTCTGCCTCGCTCAGTGCCCGGTTGGCGGCCGGCGCACACCACCGATCGGAAACCCGCGGCACGTCGGGCGATCGCGGACGATGTCGTTTCGCGGACGGTGTCGTTTCGCGGACGGTGCTCTGGGTACCCACATTCCGGGTTCCGGGGTTCCGAACCGATGGGCTCCGTTCAGGCGAGTTCTGCCTTCGGCCCGGCCTTGTGTCCGGTTGGGTGCGTCGTCAGGCGGTGGGAGGGTCGATGAGCACACCAGGTCGTTTCGATTTCGAGCGATCGGACCGCGAGCAGCCGGCGCCGCTACCCCACGGCTGGCCCACCGAGCCGCCGCCGGTGTCCGACCAGTACACCGAACCGGTGACCGTCGGCCCGCTGCCGGCGGGTGCCCCGGCGCCGGCCGGCGGCACGCCGTCCCCTGTGGAGCCGGTGCCGGCGCCGGATCAGGCCGTCCCCGAGCCGCCGCAGGCCGAGCCGATCAGAAAGCACTCCCGGACGGGAGCGGCCTGGGTGGCGCTGGTGGTGGCGGCGGTCGTGCTGATCTTCCTTCTGGTCTTCGTGGTGCAGAACGCCGATCAGGTGCAGGTGCGCTACTTCGGCTTCGAAGGCAGCCTGCCGCTTGGCGTGGCGATGTTGTTCGCCGCCGTCGCCGGCGCGCTGACCGCCGGCCTGCTGGGCACCGTGCGGATCCTGCAACTGCGGGCCAAGGCGCGGCGTACCGGAACGCCGACCTGATCGATGTCCTCGGCGCGGCCGGATGGTCCGCCGCCGGTGCGGCCGGTCCGCCGCGGGCACGTAGGCCGGGTGGGCGCGGGCGCGTAGGCCGGGTGAGCGCGGAGGCCGGGTGAGCCGGCACACAGGTAGCGGCTGATCGGAGAGACGGGCTCGACCACAGCTGACCGCCCCGGCCTGGGGAAACCTCGGTCGCACCAGGCGACCGGATCTTCCCCGGCCGGGCGGAGACGAGACCGACCGCGCGCGGTTGGTCGGGGTTGGGGAAGCTCCGGTCGCTCCAAGCGCCCCGATCTTCCCC
>CAZCEH010000046.1:0-37403 GCA_964497705.1 uncultured Actinomycetes bacterium
TCCAGCACCGTCCAGGTCTGCAGGGTCTGCTTGACGGTCATGTTGAAGTACTTGGAGATGATCCAGAAGCCGCCGTCGTTGACGTGGCTGGCGATGATCGAACCGGCCGCGATCGCCATGGCGATCAGCGCGAGCTGGATCTGCGAGTACCCGGCGCCGGCGACCAGCGGCCCGACGATGCCGCCGGTGGTGACGATCGCGACGGTGGCCGAGCCCTGGGCGATCCGCAGACCACAGCTGATCACGTAGGCCAGCACGATCACCGGCAGGCCCCACGCCGACAGCGTCTCGGCCAGCGCGGCCCCGATCCCGGTCGCGGAGATGACCTTACCGAAGAACGCGCCGGCGCCGACCACCAGCAAGATCATGCCGATCGGCTTGAGCGACTCGCCGGTCAGCTTGCCCAGCGCGGTCACCGACATGCCGCGCCGCACGCCCAGCAGGTAGAACGCCAGCAGCACGGCGGTCAGCAGAGCCACCGCGGGGTTGCCCAGGAAGGTCAGCCACGGCAGCACGCCGCTCTCGGCCGGCAGCAGCATCGTGCCGAACGTCGCACCCAGGATCAGCACCAGCGGCGCCGCGATGATGAAGGCGACCAGCGGCATCGTCGGCGCGTCGGTCGGCGCGTCCGGCTTGCGGTTGGTCGCGGTGGTCGCCCCGCCGGGTGCCGTCGACACCGCCCCACTGGGGCCCGTCGACACCGCCCCACTGGGGCCCGTCGACACCGCCCCACCGGGATCCGTCGACACCCCGCCCGTGGGCGCCGCCCCACCGCCGGGCGCCCGCGCGCCCGACCCGCCGGAGACTGCGCCGTCGGACCCGTCGGTGTGGCCCTCGGCCAGTTCGTGCTCCATCTCGCCGACGACGAAGTCGTCCGGCACCGAGACCATCACCCGCTTGCCGATCCAGGTGCCCCAGACCAGGCCGGCGGCGACGAACCCGGGCAGGCCGCAGATCAGGCCCATCATGATCAGATAGCCGAGGTCGACGCCGAGCAGGCCGGCCAGCGCGACCGGGCCGGGGTGCGGCGGCAGGAAGGCGTGGGTCATGGACAGGCCGGCGACCATCGGCAAGGCGTACAGCACGAGGGACCGTCGCCCGCGCAGCGCGGTCACATAGACCAGCGGCGCCAGGACGAAGATGCCGATGTCGAAGAACACCGGGATGCCGACGATCAGGCCCAGCAGGCCCATCGCGATCGGCGCCCGCTTCTCGCCGAACAGCCGCATCAGCCCTTGGGTGAGGGTGTCCGCGGCCCCGGATCGTTCCAGGATCGCGCCGAGCACCGTACCCAGGCCGATGATCACCGCGATGTGGCCGAGGATCCCGCCGAATCCGGTTTCCAGCAGGGAGTCACTGGACTTCAGTGCGGTGCCGACCAGTTCGGTGACGCTCAGCCCGGCGGCCAGGCCGAGCGCGAGGCCGACCAGGACCAGCGCGATGAACGGTTCGAGTTTGATCTTGATGATGAGGAACAGCAGCACGGCCACCGCGAGCGCGCACAGGGTCAGCAGGCCCCCTGTGGTCTCTTGGAGCCAGGAGACGACGGTCATTGTCGGTCCAATCGGGTAGTGGTGGGTGGGACGGTCAGGACGCCGCTGCTCGGTTCAGCGACCTGGTGAAAGCAGTTGCTCGGACATGGATCTCGTCGAACGAGCCGGCCGCGACGAGAGCCGGCGGCACGACGTCGGTGCCGGCGGTGACGGCCAGCGCGCCGGCGGCCAGGAACGCGGCCGCGTTGCCGGTGTTCACCCCACCGGAGGGCACCAGCGGCACGTCCGGGTAGGGACCGTGCAGATCGCGCAGGTAGCCGGGCCCGAACACCTTGGCGGGGAAGATCTTCACCGCGGCCGCGCCCAGCTCGACCGCGGCCTGTACCTCGGTCGGAGTGAGAGCACCGATCAGTACGGGGATCTCGGTCTCGCCGGCGACGGCGGACACGTCCGGGCGCAGGCCCGGGGTGACCAGGAACCGGGCGCCGGCGTCGATCGCCGCCTTGGCCTGGTCGCCGGTGAGCACGGTGCCCACGCCGACCAGGTAGCCGGCGTCGGCCGCCGCCCGGACGTGATCCAGCACGTCCGGAGTGGTGAAAGTGAGCTCGACGGCGCGGATCCCGCCGTCGGCCAGGGCACCCGCCAGGGCGGTGACGTCCGGGATGGCGGGCGCCCGCACGACGGTCAGCGCCCGGTCCTGCGCCATGATCTTCATGGCGTCGGGAACGGTCATGAGACGGTGCGTCCTTTCTGGTCCAGCCGCAGGGCCCGGCCGGCCCGTTGACCGGTCGGGGTCGAGCCGTCGATGGCGAAGCGGCCGTTCACCAGGACGTGGTGGATGCCGGCCGCGCGTTGCCGCGGCTCGGTGAAGGTGGCGGTGTCGGCCACCGTGGCCGGGTCGAACACCACCAGGTCGGCGGCGTAGCCCTCGCGCACCAGTCCGCGGTCGGCCAGCTTCAGCCGCCGGGCGGGCCGGCCGCTCAGGTGCGCGACGCAGTCCTCGAGTCCGAGCAGGCCCAGCTCCCGGCTGTACCGGGCCAGGTAGCGGGGGAACGTGCCCCAGGCCCGCGGGTGCGGACGGTCGCCGACCAGAATGCCGTCGCTGCCGCCCGTGTGCACCCGGTGCTGCATGATCGCCTGCACGTTGTCCTCGTGGCCGACGTGCTGCAGGATCGTGGTGGCCAGTTGATCGCGGCGCAGCAGGTCGAAGAAGACCTCTGTGCCCGAATGGTTCTCGCGGTCGGCGAGTTCTGCGACGGTCGACCCGACCAGGCCGGCCAGGTCCGGGTTGCCGACTCCGCTGAGCTGGATGGTGTCCCATTCGACGGTGACGCCGTGGCAGCCGTCGGACCCGGTCTCCTCCACGTCGACCCGGATCCGCTCGCGGACGGCCGGGTCGTCCAGCCGCTCCAGCAGCGCGTCCGGACCGCCCGCCGAGGCCCAGCTCGGCAGCAGTGCGGACAGGGTGGTACATCCGGGCAGGTAGGGGTAGGTGTCCAGGGTGATGTCGCACCCGTCGGCCAGCGCACCGTCCACCAGCGCCAGGAACTCGGCGGCACGGCCGGCGTTCTCGGCGAAGTTCATCGTCGCGTGGGTCAGGTGCACCGGGCACCCGGTGGTCCGGGCCAGCTCCAGCATCTCGGCGTAGGCGGCCAGCGCGCCGGCCCCGTACGAGCGGGTGTGCGGGCAGTAGTAGCCGCCGTGCGCGGCGACCACCTCGCACAGCGCGGCCAGCTCGCCGGTGTCGGCGTACATGCCGGGGGTGTAGGTCAGCCCGCTGGACATGCCGACCGCGCCTGCGCGCATGCTCTCCGCGAGAATCTCCTGCATGCGGGCGATCTCGCCGGCGGTGGCGGGCCGGTCGTCCGGGCCGACGACCAGCAGCCGCAGCGTGCCCTGGGGCACGAGGTAGGCGGCGTTGGTCGCGATGCCGGCGTCGAGCCGGTCGAGGAATTCGCCCACCGTGCGCCAGGAGAACTCGAAGTCGGCGGGATTGCCGTTCCAGCCGGCGATCTGGCGGCGCACCTGGGCCAGCGCCGCGTCGTCGACGGGCGCGTAGGACAGGCCGTCCTGACCGAGCACCTCGGTGGTGACACCCTGGCTGACCTTGGCCACATGATCGGGGTTGATCAGGATCTGCAGGTCCGAATGGGCATGCATGTCGATGAAGCCGGGCGCGACGACCAGGCCGGCCGCGTCGACGGTCCGGCCCGCGGTCAGATCGGTGGTATCACCGATCCGCACGATGGTGGACCCGGCGATCGCGACGTCGGCGCGGTAGCGGGGTTCGCCGCTGCCGTCCACCACGGTGCCGCCGGTGAAGATCACGTCGACCGTCGGACCTGATGGCGGGTGAGGGCTGTTCATGGTCTCCGTCTCTCAGAAGTAGGTGCTGATCAGGTCGACGACCCGGGGATCGGCCGCGGTGTGGTCGTCGACCACCGGGATCAGCCGCCACTTGTCGAACGCCGTGCAGGGGTGCGAAAGGCCCAGCCGCAGCACGGTTCCGACGCCGAGTTCGGCCGACCGGGCGGCCGGGAACCGGAGGAACCCGTGCTGGTCGTTCAGCGCGGTCACCTGCGCCCCGGCCAGGGCGCGGGCGGACTGCTCGGCGGACCGGCCGACGATCGCCTGCGGGACCGGCAGGCCCTCGTCGAACGGCAGGTCGCGCTTGCCGGCGTCGAACAGGGCCAGACCGGGTTCGGGCGTGGACACGATGGTGACCAGCGCGTGCATCGCCGACTCGAAATGGTCCGGCTCGGCACGGGCGTCCCCGTCCAGCGGCGAGATGCCCCGGTAGAAGCCGTCGTCGTGGATCGGGTAGGCGCCCGAGCGCAGCACCACACCGGTGCGGATGCCGCGTTCTCCGCGTTTGTCCACCAGGCCGGCCAGCTCCTGCGCGACCAGGTCGAAGTACGCGCTGCCGCCCGCCGTGACCACGGCCAGATCGGTCTCGTAGAGGCCGGCCGCGTCCAGGCGCCGGTGCAGGTCGGCCACGCTGCGCAGGTACCGGCGGACCGCCGCCAGACCCGGCTCCGAGCGGTCGTGGGCCAGCGCTCCCTCGTACCCGCCGGTTCCGGCCAGCCGCAGCTGCGGCGACGCGGCCACCGCCTGCGCGATCCGCAGCGCCTCCTCGACGGTCCGGGCCCCGGTGCGGCCGCCGTCGGCGCCCAGCTCGACGATGACCTCGACCGGCCGGCGGGCGCCGCGGACGGCCAGCGCATCCTGCAGGATCCGGACGGCGTCCAGGCTGTCCACCCAGCTGCGGAACTCGAAGGACGGGTCGGCGTCGAGCTCGGCGGAGATCCAGCCGATGCCGGCCGGCGAGACCAGCGTGTTCGCCAGCATGATCGCCCGGATGCCGGCCGCCCGCGCCACCTGGACCTGCCAGGGTGTGGCGAGAGTCAAAGCGCTGGCTCCGTTCTCGAACAGCCGTGCCCAGAGCGCGGGGGACATGGTGGTCTTGCCGTGCGGCGCCAGGTCCAGCCCTCGGCTGGCGGTCCAGCGATGCATCGCGGCCAGGTTGCGGTCCAGCACGCCCGCGTCGATCGTCAGCACGGGGGTCGCGAACTCCGTCAGCCGTGGCGAGGCGGCCAGCGCCTGGCCGACCGTGCGGCCCCAATAGGCGGCCGGTACCGACTTGTGGTGCGGGCCGATCAGCGCGGCCCGGTCGTCGCCGACGGCATGACGGTCGCGGGTCGGTGCCGCCCGGTCGCCGGGAGCGGTAGGGGTCGGGATGGACATCTGCGGCGGCTCCAATGCTCGGGAAGCGTGATCGATTGGTCACGTCAAGTCATGCGTTGCAAATTATGCAATGACCGTTGCGTTTTGCGTAGCGATAGTTGTAACATTCCCCTCCGACGGGGGTCAATGCCCCGGACCGAAACTGACTGCCTTGCCGACTGACTGCCTCGCCGACTCACTACCGACTCACTGCCGACTCACTGCCCGCTCACCGCCCTGCCGAATCCCGTTGGAGGAACCCGTGCCGCCCACACCCCGCGTCGTCTGTCTCGGAGAGGGTCTCGTCGTCCTCGTCGCCCGGGAGGCCGGCCCGCTGGAGGACTCGGCGGTCTTCGACAGGTTCGCCGGCGGGGCCGAGGTCAACGTGGCCGGCGTGCTGGCGCGGCTCGGGATCCAGGCCGGATGGGCCTCCCGGGTCGGCGACGACGGCTTCGGCCGGTACCTGCTCCGGTCCGTCGCCGAGCGGGGGATCGACGTGCGGGCGGTCGACGTCGACCCGGCGCGATCGACCGGGATCTACGTCAAGGAGCGCGGTGGGACGACCGGGCGACCAACCGATATCGGGGCCGGACACAGCAGGATGCACTACTACCGGCGTGATTCCGCGGCCAGCGCGATGAACCCCGCGTTCCTGCAATCACCCCCGGTCGCCGAGCTGCTCGACGCGTCCGACCTGGTCCACCTGACCGGGATCACCCCGGCGCTGTCCGAGTCGGCGACCGAGCTGACCCGGCACCTGGTCCGGCGCCGGCGGGAGACCGGTCTGGTGAGCTTCGACCTGAACTACCGCCCCGCCCTGTGGGGCGAGCGGTCCGGGCAGGCGGCCGGCGTCCTGGCCGAGATCACCCGCGGCGTCGACGTCGTGCTGCTGGGCGCCGACGAGGCGCAGGCCGTCTGGGACCTCGACGGTGCGGAGGCCATCCGCGCGGCCTTCCCCGAACCGCGGCACGTCGTCGTCAAGAATGGTGGCGGCCAGGTGACCGTCTACGACGGACCGGACCGGGTGGACATCCCGGCTCTCGACGTACAGATCGTCGAGCAGATCGGCGCGGGTGACGCCTTCGCCGGCGGCTACCTCGCCGGTCTGCTGCACGGCCTGCCGGTCGGGCAGCGGACCCGGCTGGCGCACCTGTCCGCCGCCGCCGTCCTCACCAGCCCCGCCGATCACCACACCCTGGAGTGGGACGATGCCGTGCAGCGCGCGCTGAGCTGCGACGACCGCGAGTGGTCGAGCCTGCGGGTCGGCCCGGACGGGGTTCCGGCCGCCCTCACGGCACGGTTCGGCGGGCGCGTCCAGATGGAGGCGAGTCGGAGGTGATGCACGGATGAGTCAGAGCCTGGCCCGTGCGATGCAGATGATGATCAGCATGTCCGAGGGCGAGCGGTCCCTCGAACAACTGGCTGACGAACTGGGCGTGCACAAGTCGACGGCGCTGCGCCTGCTGCGCACGCTGGAGGACGAGCGGTTCGTCCATCACGACAGCGCGCATCGCTACCGGCTGGGCACCCGGCTGTTCGAGCTGGCCAACCGGGCCCTCGAACAGCGCACCGTCCGGACGGTCGCCCACCCGCGCCTCGCGGAGCTGAACCGGGCGACCTCGCAGACGGTCCACCTCGCGGTCTACGAGTCCGGCCAGGCGGTCTACATCGACAAATTCGACTCGACGCATTCGGTGCGGATGTACTCCCGGGTCGGGCTTCCGGCGCCGCTGCACTGCACGGCGGTGGGCAAGGTGCTGGTCGCCGCGCTGCCACCGGCCGAGCGGGAGGCGGTCGCCCGATCCATCGACTACGTGAAGATGACCGACAAGACCCTGCTGACCCCCGATGCCTACCTGGCCGAGCTGCGAAAGGTTGCCCGGCAAGGCTTCTCGGAGGACCACGGGGAGCACGAGTCCTTCGTCAACTGTGTCGGGGTGCCCATCCGGGACGGCAGCGGCGCGGTCGTCGCCGCGATGTCGGTGTCGGTGCCGACCATTGTGCTCGACCACCAGGGCGTCCTGGAGCTGCTGCCGCTGGTCCGGGACACCGCCGACGCGATTTCCGCCGACCTCGGTTGGCATCCATCGATTACCCGAAAGGTTCCATCGTGAGCGAGCTTCAGCGAGCGAATCATCGACACCGCGCCGTCAGCCCCGGAAGGGGCGCGGAGCCTGCGAGCGCCCCGCAGGGGGTGGCGGCATGAAAGTCCGTATCCAGACCGACCGGGCCCCGGCGCCCGCGCACACCTTTTCCCAGGGGGTCCGTCAGGGACCCATCCTGCAGGTGTCCGGCCAGGGGCCGGTGGACGCCGCGACGAACGAATACCTGTTCCCCGGCGACGTCGCCGCGCAGACCACCCAGACCCTGGGCAACGTGCTGGCCATCGTCGAGGCCGCCGGCGCCACCTTCGACGACGTCGTGATGCTGCGGGTCTACCTGACCAGGCGGGAGGACTTCACGATCATGAACGACGCGTACGGCGCGTTCGTGCAGAAGCACTCCGCCGACGGCGTCCTGCCCGCCCGGACCACCGTGTTCACCGGCCTCCCGCGGGCGGAGATGCTGGTGGAGATCGACGCGTTGGCGGTCGTCGAGGATCGGTGACGGGCGAGCTACGATCAGAAGTTACCGACTGGTAACTACAGACGATCGAAGAGGCAGGCGCCGGCGCATGAGCACGGAACTGTTCACCCTGACCGACGATCACCGCGCGATCCGGCAGGCGATCCGGGACATCGCCGAGCACGAGATCGCACCGCACGCGGCGGACGTGGACGAGCGGGAGCGCTACCCGATCGAGGCGCAGAAGGCGCTGACCGCGGCCGGGTTCCAGGCCGTGCACATCCCGGAGGAGTACGGCGGCGCGGGCGCCGACGCGGTGGCCACGGTGATCGTCATCGAGGAGGTCGCCCGGGTCTGCGGGTCCTCGTCGCTGATCCCGGCCGTCAACAAGCTCGGTTCGATGCCGATCCTGCTGTCCGCGTCCGAGGAGCTCAAGCAGCTGGTCCTGCCGGCCATCGCCGACGGCGAGGCGATGATCTCCTATGCGCTGTCCGAGCGGGAGGCCGGGTCGGACGCCGCCGCCATGCGAACCCGGGCGGTGGCCGACGGCGACGACTGGGTCCTCAACGGAACCAAGTGCTGGATCACCAACGCCGGGGTGTCCACCTGGTACACCGTCATGGCGGTAACCGATCCGGAGCGCAAGGCCAAAGGGATTTCGGCGTTCGTGGTGAACGCGGACGACCCGGGATTCGTCGTCGGCACCAAGGAACGCAAGCTCGGCATCAAAGGCTCGCCCACCCGCGAGATCCATTTCCAGAACTGCCGGATCCCGGGCGACCGCATCATCGGCGAGCCGGGCACGGGCTTCGCCACCGCGATGGCCACCCTCGACCACACCCGACCCACCATCGGCGCCCAGGCGATCGGCCTCGCCCAGGGCGCGCTGGACGTGGCAATCGGATACGTCAAGGAGCGCAAGCAGTTCGGCAAGCACCTGGCCGAGTTCCAGGGCCTGCAGTTCATGATCGCCGACATGGCCATGCAGGTCGACGCGGCCCGGACGCTGGTCTACCAGGCGGCCGCCGCGGCCGAGCGGGGCGACGCGAACAAGACCTACCTGTCCGCGGCGGCCAAGTGCCTGGCCTCGGACGTGGCGATGAAGGTCACCGTGGACGCGGTGCAGCTGCTCGGCGGCGCCGGCTACACCCGCGACTTCCCGGTCGAGCGGATGATGCGGGACGCCAAGATCACCCAGATCTACGAGGGCACCAACCAGGTGCAGCGGCTGGTGATGGCGCGGTCGCTGTTGCGCTAGCCGGGTACGCCGGCGCGGTCCCGGCGCGTCAGTCGATGCGGGGCAGCCCGGCCGTGTCCTCGCCCAGCGTGGCGGTGGCCCGTTCCTCCCGGGCGATGTGGGCGATCCTGGCCGGGTTCCGGTCCGCGTCCGCGTCGGGTCCGATCTGGATCAGGGTGCCGTCCGCCGCCCACGCGGCCAGTGGGCCCGCGCACACCCCGTCGGGCAGGCTCGGCACGCTGGTGGACAGCAGCACGCCGTGCGGGGTGAGGGCCGAGGCGGCTCGGTCGATCCGGCCGAGCAGCTCCTTGACGGTGACGGCCCCGGCGGGGGTGAGCAGAGCCGGCGAATCCTCGGCCGGGCGGCTGTGGGGCGAGAACCGGTCGGCCTGCGGCAGTACCGCGTCGGCGACCTGCCGGTAGCCGACGGCCAGGTTCGGCACCGCCAGCCCGAACGGGTGCGACGAGGCGACGACGACCTCGTCGGCCGCGGACTCGTCGCCCTCGTCGACGAACGCGGCGACCGAGTCGCCGGCCATCGACTCGTCGTCGTGCACCACCAGGCCGGCCCACCAGCAGCCGAGCAGCAGCGGCAGGCCCTGCCAGGACCGGCGCACCCGCCACACCACGAGATCACCCGCCGTGGCCCCCAGCTCGTCGCACAGGTAGCCGGCGGTCTTGGCCGCCCAGTTCGTCAGCGAGGCCGTGGACAGTTCGGTCCGACCCCGTTTGCCGTACCAGACCAGCCGCGGCCGGTGCGGATCCGCGTCGGCGAACCGGTCGAACACCGCCCCGGTGATTCCGGTCCCGACGAACGGATGTGGTCGCGTCATGCGGTTGATTGTCGTCGGCAGCTCGCCGTCCGGCGGGGGGTGGGCTCGGTTCGCGCCGGCCGGGTTCGGGTTCGGTCCGGTTTCGGGTGGGCGGCTGCGGGGTCGTCGGTGCGGGTCGGGGTGGTCTGGTGCGGGTTTGGGTCGGGGGTTCGGTGCGGGTCGGGGTGGTTTGGTTCCGGTCCGGCGGCTGCGCTGATCAAAGCCGCGCCGAATCGGGCGTATCGGGCGGGCAAGCGCGGAGATGGTCAGCGAAGCCGGCTGGGCTCCGGGGTGGGCTGATCAATCCCGTGCCGAACCAGACATATCGGGCGCACAGACGCGGAGATGGTCAGCGAAGCCGGCTGGGCTCTGGGGTTGGCTGATCAAAGCCGCACCCAACCAGACATATCGGGCGGGCGAGCGCGGAGATGATCAGCGAAGCAGCCAGCACCGGCCCGTCAGCGAAGCAGCCAGCACCGGCCCGTCAGCGAAGCAGCCGGGGCCGGCTGCCAGCGAGGGGACCGATCCGGCCCGCCGAGAGAAGACGGGACCCGCCAAGAGAGGACGGGTGGTGGACCCGCGGTCGGTCAGTTCACGCAGGGCACCGAGGCCGCCCGGGCGGCGGCTTGGGCGATCTGAGGAGCGCCGCCAACCGCCGCGCCGCCAACCGCCGCGCCGCCAACCGCCGCGCCGGCGACTGCGGACCCGCCGGCGACCGCGGGGCCCAGCGCACCCCCGGCGCCGCGCAGCCCGGAGGGCACCGTCAGGTCGGTGCCCACCAGCACCAGCACGTGGTCCGCCTTGACCGACGAGTCGTTGACCAGCTTGCCGATCCCGCCGAAGGCCGACTGCACCTGCTGGGCCGCTGCCTCGTCACCGGAGTAGTGGAACTCCGTGGTCGCCTGCTCGTGGCCCTTGCGGGTCCCGGCGATCACGCCGAGCGCGCCGAGCTGGAAGCCCGCACCGGTGGCGAGTTCGGACGCATGCGCCGTCACCCCGTCGGCGACGGTGCCGTCGTTGATGTCCACGGTGACCGTGCCCGGGTCCACCGTCGGGGCCGCCGCCGACGCGCCGGACGCGTCCGCGGCGGCCTGCCCGCCCACGATCGCCTGGAAGAACGCCCTGATCTGGGCGGGGTCGGTGGCCAACGCGTCCTTGTCGGTCGACGACTCGGGGCCGGTGGTCGGCAGGGTCTGGAAGTCGATGTTCCCCGAGGACAGGTTGGTGATCTGCTCGGCGAAGGTGATCACATCGAAACCCTTGTCGAAGATCACCGACCGGTCGATCGCGCTGACCAGGTCCTGCAGCTTGCCCGGATTGGTCAGCGTGCCGACGGACAGGATCTTGTCCGCCGCGCCACGCAGGAAGGCCTGCTGCCGCCTCACCCGGTCCAGGTCACCCTCGGGCAGTCCGTGCCGCTGACGGACGAACGACAGTGCCGCGGTGCCCTGCACGTCCTGCTCGCCCGCCGGGAAGTTCGCCCCGGACCAGGGGTCGTCCACCGGCGCGTTCAGGCAGACCGGGACGCCGCCGATGGCGTTGGACAGCAGATAGAAGCCGAGCAGGTTCACCTCGGCGTAGTGATCGATCTTCAGGCCGGTGAACGCCTGGAGCACCCGGATGAGCATGGTCCGGCCGGCCTCGTTGGACTCCCGTTCGATCTGCGCCTTGTCCGTCACACCCTGACTGACCAGGTGTTCCTGGGTGTATGCCTTCGCGGTGGCGTAGAACGAGTTGACCTTGTTCGGCTGGTAGGTCCCCTCCGAGCCGTTCGCGTAGGGACCGACGACCTGGTTCGTCACCCGGGTGCCGATCCAGGTGTCCCGGGGAACGGACACGGCGGTCGCCCGCCCGCCGCCCTGCGGCACGTGCACGATCATGATGGTGTCGGTGTTGATGCCGCCGCCGTCGTCCTCGGTGCCGATCTGAGCCAGTTCCTCGGCGGACAGCGGGTTGCCGTCCGCGTCGGTACGCGAATCCGACCCGACGAGCAGGAAGGTCAGCCCTTCCGCGGAGATCACGCCGGCGTCACCGGCGTTCTGGGCGGCGTCGGACGTGCCGCTGGCCGACTGCAGTTTGTCGGTGAAGGCGTAGGCGGCGCCGGCGCCGATGAAGACGGCCGCGGCGACCACCGCCGCGATGATTCGGGTGATCAACAGGCCCCGATTGCGGCGCCGGCGCGGCTCGTTCCCGCCGCCGCCGAATCCGCCGCCACCGCCCCCGGGGCCACCCCCCGGAGGATCGACGGGCGGCACCGATCCGCGGAAGTTCGGCGGCACGTCGGCGGACATCGGCCGGTAGCCCGCGGGCGGATTCCCCGGCGGGGGGTAGCTGGGCATCCGGCGGGTCGGCGGCGGGGACGACTGGGACCACGCCTGCTGAGCCGGTTGATTCGGATGGCCGTCGACGTTCCCGCCGGCCGTCCACGGCGGCCGCCCCCCGCTCGGGTACGAGCCGGGCGGCGGTCCGCCGGCACCCTGGTCCTGCGGCCGATTCCGGGGCGGTTGGTTCGGGGCACCCGGGGTGCTCGGCCCGTACCGACGGGCTCCCCGCCGCGGATCCGGTCGATCCGAGTTCGTCATGCCACTGCCCTTCACAACCCGTGACGGTTCGCCGGCCGGTGCCGGAACGTCGTCGATCCGTGCAGTCGAATCGACGGCCTGTCCGGCCGGCTCGGCCCGACGACAAGGACGTCCCTCGCCCCGGCCCGGTTGCCCGGGCGCACCGCGGGGTCCATACATGCGGATTCCCGTCAGGGTAGCCGCGGTCTGTTGGGATTCCGTGACCTTGCCCGGGCACGGCGCGGTCGGCGTCGCGCGGGTGCACCGACCCATGGTTGCGGTACGGCAGAATGCCTCACCATGCGCATTCTCGTGACCGGCGGCGCCGGCTTCATCGGGTCGAACTTCACCCGGAATGTCCTGGCCGACCGGTATCCCGGCCTGGAGGGTGCCGAGGTACTCGTGCTGGACAAGCTCACCTACGCGGGCAACCTGGCGAACCTCGCCGACGTCGAGGACTCCGACCGCTACGAGTTCGTCCAGGGCGACATCTGCGACCCGGACGTGGTCGGCAAGCTGGTCGGCGCGGTCGACGCGGTGGTGCACTTCGCCGCCGAGTCGCACGTCGACCGGTCCATCCTGGGCGGTGCCGACTTCGTGCTCACCAACGTGCTGGGCACCCAGACGCTGCTGCAGGCGGCCTTGGACACCAAGCTGACCAAGTTCGTGCACGTGTCCACCGACGAGGTGTACGGATCGATCGAGGCCGGCTCGTGGGACGAGAACGAGCCGCTACTGCCCAACTCGCCCTACTCGGCCTCCAAGGCCGGCTCCGACCTGCTGGCCAGGGCCTACGCCAAGACCCACAAGCTCCCGATCGCCATCACCCGCTGCTCGAACAACTACGGGCCGTACCAGTTCCCGGAGAAGGTCATCCCGCTGTTCGTCACCAACCTGATGGACGGGCTCACGGTGCCGCTGTACGGCGAGGGCCGCAACGTCCGCGACTGGTTGCACGTCGACGACCACTGTCGAGGCATCGCGCTGGTGCTCGCCGGCGGGCGGCCGGGCGAGGTTTACAACATCGGCGGCGGCACCGAGCTGACCAACGCCGAGCTGACCCTCAGACTGGTGCAGGCCACCGGACGGGACGAATCGTTCATCGAGCGGATCGTCGACCCCCGGGGCGGTGGCCACGACCTGCGGTACTCCGTGGACCACGGAAAGATCAGCCGCGAACTCGGCTACCAGCCACTGGTGCCCTTCGACCAGGGTCTGGCCGACACCATCGCCTGGTATCGGGACAACCGGGACTGGTGGGAGCCGCTCAAGGCCCGGTCGGCCATCGACCGCTGATCGTGGCGCACGGGCCGTTCCGCCGTCGACCGGCCGGCCCGGCGCAGGCCGATCCGCGAGTTCCGGCGAACGCCGGCCGGCACGCGGCATTCATCGCCGCGCTGTCCCAGGACATCGATCAGGCAGGAGATCCGACGCCCATGACATCACTGCTCATCACCGGTGCGCGGGGGCAACTCGGCTCGGACCTGGTGGCCGCGGCGCAGGCGGCCGGCCTGGCCGTGCAGGCCTACGGTTCCCGCGACCTGGACATCACCGACGCCGCCGCGGTGGACACGGTGGTGTCGGCGTTCGCGGCCGGGGGCGGCCGGCCCGTACTGATCAACGCGGCCGCCTACACCGCCGTCGACGCCGCCGAGGCGGATCCGGACGCCGCCTACGCGGTGAACGAGACCGGAGCGGGCAACCTGGCCGCCGCGGCCGCCGCGCACCGGGTGCGGCTGATCCACGTGTCGACCGACTACGTCTTCCCGGGCGACGCCACCCGGCCGTACCGGGTCGACGACCCGACCGGTCCACGCAGCGTCTACGGCGCCTCGAAACTGGCGGGCGAGCAGGTGGTGCGCAAGACCCTGCCCGACGCGCACGTGGTGCGGACGGCCTGGGTGTGGGGGACCACCGGCAACAACTTCGTCAAGACGATGGCCAAGCTGGCGGCGACCCGGCCCACGGTCGACGTCGTTGACGACCAGCGGGGCACCCCGACCTTCGCGGCCGACCTGGCCGGCGGGTTGCTGGAACTCGCCGCGGCCGACGTGCCGGGCGGCGTCCTGCACGCCACCAACGCAGGGGAGACGACCTGGTTCGAGTTCGCCCGGGCGATCTTCGCCGAGCTCGGCCATGACCCGGAGCGGGTGCGCCCGACCAGCACGGACAAGTTCCCGCGGCCGGCGCCGCGGCCCGCCTACTCGGTGCTCTCCGGGGAGGCCTGGGCGGCGGCCGGGCTCACCCCGCTGCGCGGGTGGCGGGATGCGCTGGGCGACGCGTTCGCCCGGTCGGCAGAGGTGTTTCAACCCAACTGACCGGCTCGGCCGGTTTGGGACATTCGACCAATCGGCGAGCCTCCGTCGCGGCGACCGCACTCGCGGTTACCTTCCATCCACTGACGACGGAGGGTGCCGTGCCCGGGATTCAACGTGACGCGCTGAAGTACGACATCGAGGTCGACCTGGGCGCCGAGAACACCTCGCACCGCCACATGGTCGAGATGATCGGATCGAACAAGCGGGTGCTGGACGTCGGGTGTTCGACCGGCTACCTGGCCAAGACTCTGGCCGGCTTCGGCAACCGGGTGACCGGGATCGAGTGCGATCCGGTCGCGGCCGAAGCGGCTAGGACGCACGCCGAACGTGTCGTGGTCGCCGATCTCGACCAGGCCGACCTCGGGTCGGTGGTCGACGGCGAGGTGTTCGACGTCGTGGTGTTCGGCGACGTCCTCGAGCACCTACGCGACCCGCTGCCGGTCCTGCGGCAGGCCCGGCATCTGCTCGCCCCGGGCGGCTACGTGGTCATCTCCATCCCGCACGTCGCGCACGGCGATGTCCGGATGAGCCTGATGCTCGGCCGGTTCCCCTACCGCAGCCTGGGCCTGCTTGACTCCACCCACCTGCGGTTCTTCACCCGGGCCAACCTCCAGTCGCTGCTGCTGGGCGCGGGCTTCGCGGCGATCGAGATACGAACCACGACGGCGCCGCTGTTCGGCACCGAGATCGGTGTGCGAGCCGACGAGATCGACCCGGCGGTGGTCGCGATGATCGCGTCCGACCCGGACGCGCTGATCTATCAGTTCGTGCTGACCGCCGTGCCGCGCGACGCGACGACGCTCGCGGCCGAGACGGCGTGGCAGAACCAGCAGCTGGTCACCCGCAACGGCGCCCTGCGATTGGAACTGGCGGACGTGACGTCCCGGCTTCACCAGGAATCCCAGGAGCTGGTCCGGGTCCAGGAGATGAACGTCGCGCTCGAGGCGGAGCTGGACCGGGTGCGCACCCGGCTGGCCGAGGCCGAGGCGGCGGAACGCGAGCTGGCTGGCCTGCGGGCCACCCGCACCCTGCGAACCAGGTCGGCCACCCTGCGCATGATGGGTCGTGCCTGACGCGCGACCGAACGGCCGAGCGCCCGAACCGTGACCTCGCGGACTCGCTGTAGCATCTGACGAATGCAGGAGCGACCGGGATGAGCCTTTCCAACGACCTTCGGGCGTCGAAGGAGATTCTATTCAACCTCACCATGCGCGAGGTCCGCGGCAAATACAAGCGGAGCTTTCTCGGGCAGACCTGGTCGTTGTTGAATCCGATCGCCTCGCTGGCGATCTACACCGTCGTCTTCGGGTTCGTGCTGCGCGCCTCGCCGCCCCCGGGGGAACCGAGCGGCATCGACGTCTTCACGCTGTGGTTGGCCTGCGCGTTGCTGCCCTGGACCTTCTTCGCCAACACCATGCAGGGCGGCATGAATGCCCTGCTGACCAACGCCAACCTCGTGCAGAAGGTCTATTTCCCCAGGTACACGCTGGTCGTCTCGAACATGCTGGCCTGCCTTGTCACGTTCGGATTCGAGCTGGCGGTGCTGGCCGGCATCGCTGTCGTCTTCGGCAGTGCGATCTGGATCTGGATCCCGTTGGTGCTGGTGTTCGTCGCGATGCTCGCCCTGTTCGGGCTGGGCCTGGGGCTGATGCTGTCGATCGCCAACATCTATTTCCGGGACACCGCGCAGTTCGTCGGAATTCTCATGCAGGTGTGGTTCTACGCGACACCGATCGTTTACCCGGTCACCCTGATCGTGCAGACCCAGGCCGACATGGAGGCGAAGGGCAACAATTTCCCGTTGTTGTGGTTCTATCAGCTCAATCCGATGGAAAGATTCGTGCAGATCTTTCGTGACCTGCTGTACGACAACCGACTCCCGCCGTGGGACGACATGGCCTACTGCCTGGGCGCCACCATCGTCTCGCTGGGCCTGGGCGCCTGGGTGTTCAGTCGCTACCAGGCGCGGATCGCGGAGGAACTGTGACCGACGCCGCCATCTCGGTGCAGGGAGTGTCCAAGCGTTTCAAGCTCTACCGGGAACGCAACCAATCCCTCAAGGCCGCGCTGATGCGCGGCAAGCGCGCCGCCTACGACGAGTTCTGGGCGCTGCGCGACGTGACGTTCGACATCCCCGAGGGTTCCACCTTCGGATTGATCGGCGAGAACGGGTCGGGTAAGTCGACCCTGCTCAAGTGCATCGCCAAGATCCTGCAGCCGGACATGGGCCGGATCACCTCCCGGGGCCGTGTCGCGGCGCTGCTGGAGTTGGGCTCGGGTTTCCATCCCGAGCTGTCGGGCCGGGAGAACGTCTACCTGAACGGATCGATCCTCGGGTTGAGCCGCAAGGAGTTGGACGCGCGATTCGACGAGATCGTCGATTTCTCCGGGATCGAGGACTTCATCGACCAGCCGGTGAAGAACTACTCGTCCGGCATGTACGTCCGGCTCGGCTTCGCGATCGCCATCAACATCGATCCCGACATCCTGCTGGTGGACGAGATCCTCGCGGTCGGCGACGCCGCCTTCCAGGACAAGTGCATGGACAAGTTCCTGGACTTCCGCCGGACCGGCAAGACGGTGGTGATCGTCAGCCACGCGATGGGTTCGCTGCGCAGCATGTGCGATCACGCCGCCTGGTTGCGCAAGGGCAGGCTCGTCGAGGTCGGCACGACCGCGCAGACCGTCGACGACTACGTCGACGCCACCCACGCCGACCGCGAGCAGGTCACCGTCACCGACGACGCCACCCGCTGGGGTTCGGGTGAGGCCCGGATCACCGAGGTCGAGCTGGTCAACGAGCGGGGCGAGCGCAGCTCGCGGTTCCGCACCGGCGACGAGTTCATCGTGCGGATCCACTTCGAGTTCGATCAGCGCATCGACCAGCCGGTGTTCGGGCTCGCCATCACCACGGTCGAGGGCTTCTACCTATGGGCCTTCCACAGCCGGGACGGCGACTTCATCCCGGACTCACTCGAAGGGGTCGGCAGCATCGACATGCGGGTGCCGGCGTTGATGCTGCAGCCCGGCAGCTTCGAGATCACCGCGTCCATCGTCGATTACACGACGCACCACACCTACGACTTCCTGCGCAACTGCACCCGGTTCGACGTCGACCTGGGCGAGCCGCGGGAGTCGGGCGGGCCGGTGGTGCTCGGCGGGGCCTGGGGCAACGTGCAGAACGGGGGCCGCTCCGCCGGCGCGCCGGCGGAGGTGACCGCATGAAGATCCGGCGGACCGGTCTGGTCTCGGTCATTCTGGTGAACTTCCGGGGCGCCGACGACACCATCGCCTGCATCCGCGGCCTGCGCGAGATGGACTGGCCGGCCGAGCGGCTGCAGATCGTGTGCGTCGACAACGACTCCGGGGACGACAGCGTCGCCCGCATCCAGGCCGCCGACCCGGACGTGCTACTGGTCCCGGCGAAGGAGAACCTCGGCTTCGCCGGCGGCTGCAACCTGGGTGCGGCCCGTTCGTCGGGCGAGTACATCGCCTTCCTCAACAACGACGCCCGCCCGGATGCGGCGTGGCTGCGCGCGGCGATGGGCGCCTTCACCCAGGCCCCCGACGTCGGTGCGGTCGCCAGCAAGGTGCTCGACTGGGACGGCCGGCGCATCGACTACGTCGGCGGATCGGTCACCTGGTTCGGCATGGGCTACAAGCCCGACTGTGACCGGCTCGACGACGGCAGCCACGACGAACCGGGGAACGTCCTTTTCGCCACCGGCGCGGCGACGGTGATGCGGGCCGACGTCTTCGACATCGCCGGCGGGTTCGACGAGCGCTATTTCATGTTCTTCGAGGACGTCGACCTGGGCTGGCGGCTGAACCTGCTGGGCTGGAAGGTGCGATACGAGCCGGCGTCGGTGGCCTATCACCGCCAGCACGCGTCGATGGCGGCGTTCGGCGACTTCCGCGAAATGTATCTGCTGGAACGCAACGCCCTGTTCACGCTCTACAAGAACCTGGACGACCGGTCGCTGCAGCGGGTGCTGCCGGGCGCGCTGTTGCTGGCCGTCCGGCGGGCGGTCCTGCGCGGCGGACGCGATTCGACCGAGCTGGACCTGCGTCGTCCGGGTGGTGACGACCGCCCCACCGAGGCGGTGTCCAAACAAACCCTGGCCGGCCTTTATGCCATCGATCAGCTGGCCGCCCAGATCAGCGCCCTGACGGCCGACCGCCGGCAGATCCAGCTGCGGCGGCGGGTGTCGGACGCCGAACTCCGGCCGCTGTTCGGGAACCTGCTGGAGGAGCTGCACGACCTGCCGGGGCACCGGGAGGCGCACGCGGACATCGTGTCGGCGCTGGGGATCGAGGCCGCCGCGCGCAAGCGGCGGATCGTCATCATCACCGGAGACGTCATCGCCAAGGCCATGGCCGGGCCGGCGATCCGGGCCTGGAACTTCGCCACCCACCTGAGCCGGGAGCACGACGTCCGGCTGCTGACCTCCGCCACCATCGACGTGTGGTCTCCCGACTTCGAGGTGCTGGCCATCTCGCGGGAGGACCCGCGGTCGGCCGACAGCCACGTCGACTGGTGCGACGTCGTCGTCTTCCAGGGACACGCGATGGCCGAGTACCGCGCGCTGCAGGTCACCGACAAGCCGATGGTGGTCGACCTGTACGACCCGATGCATCTGGAGCAGCTCGAGCAGGCCCGGGAGCGGGGACCGCAGGTCTGGACCAGGGAGGTCGAGTCGGCCACCGAGGTGCTCAACCAGCAGATCCGCCGCGGCGACTTCTTCCTGTGCGCCAGCGAGCGGCAGCGGCACTTCTGGCTCGGCCAGTTCGCCGCGCTGGGCCGGATCAACCCGCTGAACTACGCCGCCGACAATTCGATGACCAGCCTGCTGGCGCTGGTGCCGTTCGGCATGCCGGCGGCCGATCCGGTGCGGACCGGGCCCGGGATGCGGGGTGTGGTGCCCGGCATCGAGGACGGCGACAAGGTCATCATCTGGGGTGGTGGGATCTACAACTGGTTCGATCCGCTGAGCCTCATCCGGGCGGTCGACCTGCTCCGCCGGGACCATCCCGGCGTCCGGCTGTTCTTCCTGGGCATGCAGCACCCGAACCCGCTGGTGCCCAAGATGCAGATGGCGGCGCAGGCCCGGGAGCTGTCGGAGTCGCTCGGGCTGACCGGCCGCCACGTCTTCTTCAACGAGAAGTGGGTGCCCTACGACGACCGGCAGAACTACTTGATGGACGCCGATGTCGGCGTCAGCACGCACTTCGAGCACATCGAGACCACCTTCTCCTTCCGCACCCGGATCCTGGACTACCTGTGGGCCGGCCTGCCGATCGTCACCACCCGCGGCGACGGCTTCGGCGATCTGGTCGCCGAACAGGGGATGGGCGTCGCGGTGCCGGAGTCGGACCCGGTGGCGCTGGCCCAGGCGCTCGGCTCGATGCTGTTCGATACGCCCGCAGCCGACCGTGCCCGCGCCAACGTCGCCCGGGTGCGGCAGGACTTCACCTGGGACCGGACGCTGGCTCCGCTGATCGCCTTCTGCCGGGATCCACGGCCGGCGCCGGACCGGGTCCCGCCGGCGACGGACACGCCGGGGGCGCCGCCCGGGACGGCCCGCCGGTTCGGTGCGCAGTTCCGCAAGGACCTGTACACGACCCGGCGGCACCTGGCCGAGCTGGGACTGTCCGGCACCCTGGCCGCGGCGTCGGCCCGGGTGCGCCGCACCGTCGCGGCACGGCGCCGGCCGGCGCGGGGCTGACCGGGCGTGCGGGTCGCGCTGGACGGCACGCCGCTGCTGGGTGCCCGCACCGGCATCGGGCGGTACGCCGAGCACCTGCTCGACGCGCTCGTCGAGCGCCATGATCTGGACCTGGTCGCGACCGCGTTCACCCTGCGGGGGTCCCGATCCCTGGCCGGGGCCGTGCCCGCCGGCGTGTCGGCGCACAGCCGGCCGGTTCCGGCGCGGATCCTGCGGGCGGCCTGGGCGCGGACGGAGTTCCCACCGGTGGAGATGCTGGCCGGGCGGGCCGACGTGTTCCATGCGACCAACTTCGTGCTGCCGCCCGCGTATCGGGCCGGTGGTGTCGTGACGATCCACGACCTGGCCTACCTGACCACGCCCGACCTGGTCGGCGACGGCAGCCGGGCGTTGCGGGAGCTGGTGCCGCGCAGCCTGCGCCGGGCGGCCGTGGTGTGCACACCGAGCCGGACGACGGCCGAGAAGGTGCTGGACGCCTACGGCCCGTCGGTGCGTCGGATCGAGGTCACGCCGCTGGGCGTCGATACCGAATGGCTGGCCGCGTCGCCGCCCACCGACCCGGAGCGGCGCCGACTGTCCTTGCCCGATCGCTACTTCCTGTTCGTCGGGACCCGTGAGCCACGCAAGGACCTGGCCACGCTGCTGGCCGGGTATGCCCGGTTCCGGGCGGACGCGGGCGCGGACCCACCGCGGCCGGCCCTGCTGCTGGTCGGGCCCCCGGGCTGGGACACCGACCTGCCCCCGGCCGACGGGGTGCAGGTCCGGGACTACCTGCCCGCCGCCGACCTCAGGCTCGTGGTGGCCGGGGCGACCGCACTGGTGATGCCGTCCCGGGACGAGGGATTCGGACTGCCCGCGCTGGAGGCGCTGGCCGCCGGCGTGCCGGTGATCGTGAGCCGGATCCCCGCCCTGCTGGAGGTGACCGGAGGGATGGCCGCCGACTTTCCGGTCGGCGACGTGCCGGCGCTGGCCGACGAGCTCGCCCGAGCGGCCGAGCCGACGGCGGCCGCCGCGTCCGCGCAGGCCGCGGCGACCCGGCGGGCCTACGCGGCCGGCTGGACCTGGCAGCGGTGCGCCGACGCGACGGTCCGGGCGTACCGTGCGGCGGTCTGACGGGTGCTTCCGTCATCACCCGGGCCACACCGCAGTCATGAGATGATGTCCCGTCGACGATGCGGTCGCCTGGTGCCGGGATGGACATGGGCGGATCTCCGCCCGACCGCGCACATCCGCGAACCGGTCGGTCATCGGCCGGGTCACAGGGAGAGAGGGAGCTGCCCGCGTGTCCGTCTACGAGGCAACGGTCGACCCGGCCGAACGGAACACCAGCCACGCGCTGATTCTGGAACTGGTGGGTCACGACAAGCGGGTGCTGGACGTGGGATGCGCCTCCGGGTACCTGTCCGAGGCCCTGGGCAAGAACGGCTGCACGGTCAGCGGGATCGAGTACGACGCGACCGAGGCGGAGAAGGCGCGGCCCTTCCTGGAGCAGCTGGTGGTGGCCGACCTCAACGAGGTCGACCTGGCCGAACAGTTCCCCGTCGAGTCCTTCGACGTCATCGTCTTCGGTGACGTGCTGGAACACCTGCTCGATCCGGACGCGGTGCTGGCCGCCTCCCTCAAGCTGCTCCGCCCGAACGGGTCGGTGGTGATCTCGATCCCCAACGTGGCCCACGGGTCCGTCCGGCTGGCGCTCCTCCAGGGCCGCTGGAACTACACGCCGACCGGCCTGCTCGACCGGACCCACGTGCGGTTCGTCACCTATGAATCGCTGCTGGCCATGCTGGAACGGGCCGGGCTGGCGGTCACCGACCTGCGGGCGACGGTCGCCGATCCGCTGGCCACCGAGGTGGCCGTCGATTCCGGGGGCCTGCCCCCGGAGGTCGTCACCTGGGTCCGCCGGCAACCCCATACGCAGGTGTACCAGTTCGTGCTGGCGGCCCGTCCGGTGCAGGCCGGCGCGGCACCGGCCGACCTGCACATGCTGCCGGCGATCGATCTGCCCGAGCAGCGGGACGTGCACTGGGAGGCGGACGACCTGCGGCGCCAGGTCGCGGAGCTCAACGACCTGATCGAACGGCAGCGGGAGGCCCTGGAGACGCAGCGGGAGCAGATCGTCCTCGGCCAATCGATCATGGCCGCCGACCAGGCCACCATCGCGGCCCTTCGCCGGGACGTGCTGACCGGGCGCGATCACGCGATCGGCATCGAGGCCCAACTCGGCCGGCACCGAGCCGAAATCGCCCGGCTGCACGGGGATCTGCAAACCCTGCACGTGCGGCTCGCGCAGGGTCTGGATGAACGGCCGGGCCGCCGGGCCGCGTTCGCCCGCTGGATCGCCGGTCCGCACATGACCCGCCGGCTGGCCCGCCGAGTGCTGGGTCCGAGCCTTTACCGGACCCTGACCGCGCCGCTGCGCGCGCTGCGCCGGACGCCGCCGAGGCCGATGTGAGCACCGACCGGCCGCTGTTCTCGGTCATCACCCCGGTCTACGAGCCGCCGGTGTCGGTGCTGCGGGACATGATCGACTCGGTGCGCCATCAGAGGTTCGGGGACTGGGAACTGGTCCTGGTCGACGACGTCTCGCCGTCCGACGAGGTGCGCGACGTGTTGCGGGAGGCCGCCCAGACGGATCGCCGGATCACGGTCGTCGAGCGCGCCACCAACGGAGGCATCGTCGCGGCCAGCAACGACGCGGTCGACCGGGCACGCGGCGAGTTCCTGGTCCTGGTGGACCACGACGACCTGCTCACGGCGGACGCGCTTGAGGTGATGGCGCGGGCGATCGAGGCCGACCCGAACGCGGACTACTTGTACTCGGACGAGGACAAGGTCGATGCGGACGGGCGGTTCTACGACCTGTTCCGCAAGCCCGACTGGTCTCCCGAACGGCTGCGCGGGCAGATGTACACCGGTCACCTGTCGGTGATGCGCACCGCACTGGTGCGGCAGGTGGGTGCCTTCCGGGCGGGTTTCGACGGTTCGCAGGACCACGATCTGGCCCTGCGGGTCAGCGAACGGGCCGCCGCCGTCGTGCACGTCCCCGAGGTGCTCTACCACTGGCGGGTGGTGCCCGGCTCGGCGGCCGGCGATCCGAACGCCAAACCGTACGCCTGGGTCGCTGGCCGGAACGCGGTGGCCGACCACCTCGAACGGGCAGGCATCGACGGCACGGCCGACTACGGACCGTTCCCAGGCTATTACCGGGTCCGCCGCCGGCTGGACCCGGACATGCTGGTCAGCGTGATCATCCCGACCCGGGGCAGCACAGGGCTGGTCTGGGGGCAACGGCGCTGCTTCGTGGTCGAGGCGGTCCGCTCGGCGCTGGCCAGAACGGATCATCGGAACGTGGAGATCGTCGTCGTCTACGACACGCCCACCCCTCCCGAGGTGCTCGCCGAACTGCGGGACGTGGCCGATGATCGGTTGGTGCTGGTGCACTACACCGAGCCCTTCAATTTCAGCGCCAAGTGCAACGTCGGATTCCTGGCCGCCCACGGTGAGGCGATCGTCCTGCTCAACGACGACATGGAGGTCGTCTCCGACGGCTGGCTCGAACAGTTGGTGGCGCCGCTGGCCGAGCCGGGCGTCGGGATGACCGGGGCGCACCTGCTCTACAGCGACGGCACGATGCAGCACGCCGGCCTCGTGTTCCGGCGCAACCACTACGGGCATGCGTTCCTGGGTGCGTTGGAGAACGACTCCGCCGAGTTCGGCGCGATGCTGGTCAACCGGGAGGCGTCCGGTCTCACGGCCGCCTGCGTCGCGTTGCCGCGTGCGGTGTACGAGCAGGTCGGCGGGCTGTGCGAGGAACTGCCGGGCAGCTTCAACGACGTCGACCTGTCGTTCAAAGTGCGTCATGCCGGCTACCGGTTGGTCTGGCTGGTCGACGTGAAGCTCTACCACTTCGAGTCGCGGACCAGGGACAAGACGGTGCGGGACTGGGAGCACCATTTCGTGATGGACCGTTGGACGACTCCCGACAAGGACCCCTACCTGCCGACGCTGGCGCCGCCGGGATGAACGGCGCGGAGTCGCTTCCCACACCCCGGACGACACTCGCGGGACGGGATCCGATCGATACTCGCGAGGCACCACCGGAAGGTGCGATGAACGATTCCGACGGGTCGGCAGCAACACTCGTGCATCAGGCCGGTGTCGCCGAACCGACACCCGCCGATCGGCCGGGACGCTTTCCTCGGTTCCGCCGCCGTGCGCAGGAGCTCTTCTTTCCCGAGGCCATCGCGTTGTCCGGTCGTCAGTTGTGGCTGGTGTCCGCGATCTCCGGACTGTTCATGCTGGCCTGCTATCCGTTGCTGCTGGGCTGGCGGTCCTTTCCGGGACCCCGGGACATCATCTGGGCCGAAGACGGACCGAATTTCCTGCATGACGCGTTGGCCGGGTCCTGGATCTCGACCGTTCTCAATCCCTACGCCGGCTACATGCACCTGGTCCCGCGAACCATCGCGAGCCTGGTCGTGCAACAGCCCGTTGGCCGTTGGCCGTTGGCCATCGCTGTCATCAGCATCGCGATTCGCGCCGCCATCGCCGTCTTCGCGTGGCACGCCACGTCCGGACACATCCCCAGCAAACTTGCCAGGGCGGCCATCAGCATCGTCGTCGTGACGATCCCGCTCGGCGGTGCCGAGGTCTTGAACAACCTGGCAAACCTGCATTGGTACCTGTTGTTCGCCTGCCTGCCGGCCGTGCTGTGGCGACCCCGCGGCTGGTTCGGCATCGTCGTCCAGTGCGTCGTCGTCGTGTCGGGTGTGCTCAGCGATCCGCTCGCACTCCTGCTGACACCGGTCGTGGTGTTGCGCATCATCGCGCTTTCCCGGTGGCGGGATCGGATCGTCTGCGGGACGTTCCTGGGCGCGGCAGCCATTCAGTTCGCCGTGGTGATGGGGACCACGCGGGTGCGGGGCCCGGGCATGACCGTCGGCGAGATCTACCAGGCCTATGTCATCCGGACCGTCGACCCGGCGTTCGCCGGAATCAGCGTCGCGGACTGGGCCTGGTCGAACGGCCGGGCCTTCGGCCTGGTCCTGAGCACCGTCGTCGTGCTGGCCATCCTGGTCGGCGGCCTGCTGCGACCCGGGCCGCACCGCGGACTGATCCTGACCTCCGCGGGGTTCAGCGTCGTGTTGTACGCATTCATCGCCGGCCTGTCCATGAGCGCGGCGCTCCTGCTGCCCGAACCGTCGCTGTCCGTGGTCATGGGCGGTCGATACGGCTTCGTCGCGGGTCTGTTCCTGCTCACCGCGACCATCGCCGCCTGCTGGGCCATGGTGCACTTCTCCCGGCGGAGCCGTCCGGCGTTCATCGCGCTGGTGACCGTGCTGAGCCTGCTCTATCTGTCCGGGGTCGTCGACGCCTACGGGTACCGGTCGAAGGACGCGTCGGTCCAGGGCTGGCGGGAAGCTGTCGCGTCGGCCGCGCAGGAATGCCAGTCGTCCACAGCCGATCAGGTGTCGCTGCCGATCGATCCCGCGGGATGGTTGATGGACGTGCCGTGCGCCGTGCTCGAGCGTTAGCCGCGGCTCGGCCCTGACCCTGCGTCGTCCTCCGCCGGCTGCAGGCACCGCCAGCGGGGACCGAGCCAGGATCGGCCGGCCGCAGACGGCGCCGTGATCAGGCATCACCCCGCGGGCGCAGCACGACCACACTCTGCCCTAGTGCCGCTCTGGTGCCGTCCGGCAGGGTGGTGGCGGGCACCTCCCCCGGCAGCCACACCACTGTCTCCCAGCCCGCCAGATCGGCCATGGTGCCGAACAGTGCGTGCGAGGTGACGACGTTGCGTACGCCGGCCCAGCGCTGCTCCAGTGTCTGCGCCGCGGAGGCCAGGAAGATGCCGTGCGCGTTGTTGTTCTCCATCGGCAGGCAGGACGCCACAAACACCGTGTGCGGTCCGCTGACCGCCCGCGCCGAGACCAGGTAGCGGTAGGCGTCCTCGTGTTCCATGTGGGTGAAAACCGAGAATGCGCAGATCATGTCGGGCGGAGTGACGGTCGGAAAGGTTTCGTCGGTCTGCACCAGGAAGCGGAAGTTGCTGGGTATCTCGCCCGTCAGGTTCTGCCGCAGGAACGCGTCCGCATGACTCAGCATGGTCGGCGAGATGTCGGTGCCGACGTAATCGCCGCCGGCCAGGTAGGGCACCGCATGGATCGCCAGCCGTCCGGTGCCGCAGCCGAAGTCGAGCAGGTAGGAATCCGGCCGCAGCCCGGCGTCGATCAGGATGGACAACTCGATCTTGCCGATGTGGTCGAAATCGCCGTCACCGATGGATGTCTGCGGCGGGAGCTGCTGGGCGTGCCGTTCGTAGAGGTCGGCGTACCCGGCCGCCGGTCCGGCCGGAGCAGGCTCTGCCGATGGCGGATCCTCGGCCGGCGGTGGCGGCGTGGTGAGTTTCTTTCGACGCAGGGCATTCAGCAGGGCGTTCACCGCGAGTGCTCCATGCTCAGCAGAACGTCGTGCACGCTGTTGACCGCGCCGACCAGGGCCGGGGTGGCGCGGCCTGGACGTGCGCCAAGGTGACGTCCCAGCCTTGCGGGCTGTCCCGCTCGGGGAACGCTTTGAGCCGGTTCCGGGCCGCCTGGTGGTGGTCTGTCTGGTTGGTCATTGCTGGTTCTCCTGGTGGGCTCGGTCGATCGCCTCGCCACGACCTGATCGACGATGGCGACGTTCTGAATCAGTCGGCGCATGCCACTCCCACCATGCCATGCTCAACCAGCGCTTCGGCCTCGGTGCAGTACCGCTGCATTCATTTTAAACTGCCCCCGTTCGGCCTTGACGTTCCGCATCGCGGACTGCGGCGAAACGCAACCGTCGGTACACGAGGTAAACGTTGCAAAGTCGGTGCGGCCGTTCTGGTACCGCGGCATGACAACTGCTGTCGCGTCGGCCCTGCGCCGGTGGGCGCACCCGCTCGGGTACCGTCCATCCGGTGCTGTCGACCACGGTGACCGGCGGCCGACCCGACGCCCGACGACGGTCGTCGTGGTGGTGCGGCGTCGCCGCCGCCGTCGGCACGGTGGTGAGCGTCGTGCTCCGCTGGTTGGTGCCGCTCGATCCGACGAGCTGGCTGCAGGCACCCAACGACGACGGGCTGTTCGAGCGCGGCGCCGTCCGGCTGGCCGTCGGTGACTGGCCCGGTGACTTCGACCGCCTGGTGCTGTCCAAGGGGTCCGGCTACCCCCTGTTCATCGCGGTGGCCGACCGGTTGCACCTGCCGCTCGGCGTCGCCGGCCAGCTCACCTATCTGGCCGCGGCCGCGGCGACGGCCCTGGCGTTCCTGCTGGTCACCCGGCGGGTGGTGGCGGCGACGACCGTCTACCTGGTGTTGGCGTTCGACCCGATGAACTACGGCGTCGACGCCGCGCGGGTGTTGCGGGACAACTGGTACGCGGGCATGTCGCTGCTGCTGCTGTCCGGCACCTTCGTCACCGGATGGCTGATCCTGCACCGGGTGAACCCGCTCCTGCTGCTGCCGGCGGCCGCCCTGACCGGGCTGTCGGGAGCGGGATTCTGGCTGTGCCGGGAGGAAGGCATCTGGTTGCTGCCCGCCCTGCTGGTGGTGGCCGCCGGCCTGCCGGTGGTGCACTGGTGGGCCCGGCGACGGCCGGACCGGTCCACCCCCGAGGTCGGCTCGGACGGCGGGTGGCGACGGTGGTTGCCTGCCGGGGTCGCCGTGTTGACCCTGGCCGCCGCCTGGTACGTGCCGATCCAGTGGGTCGCCGACCGGAACGAGGCCGCCTACGGAGTCCGCCTGACGACCGACTTCGCGTCGGGCACCTTCCCGGAGGCCTACGCCGCCTGGCAGCGCGTGCGCGGTGTCCCGCTGACCGACTACGTGCCGATCAACCGGGCGCAACGCGAAGCGGTCTACGCCGTCAGCCCCGCCGCCCGCGAACTGAGCGGCTGGCTGGAGGGCCCGGACGACGGGTGGGCCGTGCACGGCTGCAAGTCGGTCGGGGTGTGCGACGACATCGCCGGTGGCTGGATGCCCTGGGCGCTGCGGGATGCCGCCGGCCAGACCGGCCACTTCGACTCCGAGGCCGACTTCCAGGCCTTCTTCGGGCGGGTGCGGGACGAGATCGAGGCCGCCTGCGACGACGGCCGGCTGACCTGTGCGCCGGCCCTGCCGGCGGCGATGGTCCCGGTGCTGCGCGCCTCACCGTTCGCGGTCGCCGCATCGTCCTTCTGGTGGCTGAGCCGCCTGCCCTTCGACGCGACCTACTACGAGCTGATGGACCCGGCGCACGTCCATCCCATCGAACCGGCGGAGCGGGCCACCCTGCGGCAGGGCATCGGCGGGGTCGCGGACACCGACGAGAGCGCCCGCGCGCAGGCGGCGAGCTTCCAGGACCGGGCGTGGCCGTACGCCGCGCTCGGCTGGCTGTACCGGTGCCTGTTCGTCGTGCTCGCCCTGGTTGCCGCGCTCGGGTTGGTCCTGGCCGTTCGATGGCGACGTGACCGCAGGCCGAACCGGCCGCTGACCGTGCTGATCGTCGGGCTCGCCGTCGCGATCGGCAGCCGATTGGTCCTGCTCGCCGTGGTGGACACCACCCAGTACGCGATCGGTCCCACCTATCACCAGGTCACCCGGACCATGTTGCTCGCACTGATCGCCGTCGGAGCCGCCCATTGCGCCACGGTCCTGCGGGACCGCGCCGAGCGGGCTGGTCCCGTGGCGCGCAGCCGGGCCGAGTCGATGTGAGCCGGTCCGGCAGCGCGATCACGCCCGGTTCGGCCCGCATCGGGCGCCGGCAATCGGCCCGACATCCCCGGTACACAAACACCGGAGTTCCAGGCGTGGTGGGATACCGTGCGAAGGCACGTTCGGCCGCCCGCGCGCGGGCACGTTGGAGGATGAAGGTGGCACAGGCCGGGAAACCGCCCCGCCCGGGACAGCACGGCGACCCCGCGGACGCCGGGCCGGATCGTTCCCCGTCGGCCCGGTCGCGCTCCGACCAGGATGACGTCTGGCTGGTGGTGCCGGTCTACAACGAAGGACCGGTGATCGGACAGGTGCTCGCCGACGTCCTGACGGTCTTTCCCAACGTGGTGTGCGTCGACGACGGCAGCGCGGACGATTCGGCGGCGGCGGTCGCGCAGACCTCGGCCCACCTGGTTCGCCACCCGGTCAACCTCGGACAAGGCGCCGCGCTGCAGACCGGCGTCGAGTTCGCCCGGAACCAGCCGGGCGCGCAGTTCTTCGTCACGTTTGACGCGGACGGTCAGCATCAGATCGCCGACGTGCTGCGTATGGTGGACCGCCTGCGGACCGAGCCGCTGGACATCGTGCTCGGCACCCGGTTCGGCGGACCCCAGGCCGTCACCGTGCCGCGGCTCAAGCGAGTGGTGCTGCGCACGGTCACCGCGGTCAGCCCGCGCAGCCGCCGGCTGCGGCTCACCGACAGCCACAACGGGTTGCGCGCCTTCAACCGCCGGGTGGCCGACGAGCTCCAGCTCACCACGAACGGCATGGGGCATGCGTCCGAGTTCGTCGAGCTGATCGACCTGCGGGGTTGGCGGGTGGCCGAGGAACCGGTCACGGTCCTGTACACCGACTACTCGATGGCCAAGGGGCAGTCGCTGCTCAACGGCGTGAACATCGTCTTCGACTCGGCCGTCCGCGGCGGCGGTCGCCGGGCCGGGGGTCGCCGGTGACGGTCATCAAGGTCCTGCTGATCCTGGCCGGGCTGGGGCTGCTGGTGCTGCTCGTCCGGCACCACGGCACGAACCGGACGGGCGCCTACACCAAGATCGGGCTGGGGCTCTTCCTGGTCTTCGCCGCCTACGCGGTGATCCGCCCGGACGACGTCAGCTGGGTGGCGGCGCGGCTGGGCGTCGGCCGGGGCGCCGACCTGGTCCTTTACCTGCTCGTCGTCGGCTTCGGCTACTTCGCCATCTCGACCTACCTGCGGTTCAAGGAGCTGGAGCTCAAGTTCGCCCGGCTCGCGCGGGCGCTGGCCCTGCTGGAGACCTCGCTGCGCGAGCACGAGCAGCACGCGCCGGGTTCCGCGCACGAGCAGCAGGCCGGACTCGGCGACGACATCACCCCCGGCCAGGCCCCCGCCGAACGTGCCGGCCGGTCCGGACTCGCCGGCCGCGGCGAACGATGAGCCAGGACGAATCGGCCGCCGCGCGAGCAATCGCCCCGGCCGGCGATGTCGACGACCGCCGCACGCCGCGCAACCAGCGCGGCGGCCCGCGGATGCTTCGCTCCTGGTGCCTGCTGACCGCACTGTTTTTCGCCGTCGGCGCCGCCTGGTCGTTCAGCACCGCCCCCGGCGGATCGCCCGACGAGATCCAGCATGCGTTCCGGGCCTGGACCGTCTGGGACCACCAGATCCTGCTCCCGCCCGCCGAGGGCGGCGGGGCGATGGGCGACATGCCGGACGCCCTGGTCAGCACCGCCGCGGGTCGGATCTCCTGCTTCACCTACCGGCCCGAGGTGCCGGCCGACTGCGCCGAACCCTGGCCCACCGAGCAGGGGCCGTTGATCCACACCACCGTGCTGGCCGGCCGGTACAACCCGGTCTACTACCTGATCGTGGGCTGGCCGCTGCTGCTGGCCGAACCGCTCACCGCGATGTATTTGATGCGGCTGGTGTCCGCGCTGCTGGCCGCCGTGCTGCTGGGTCTGGCCGCGGTGTGCGCGTCCGTCCGGTTCCGGACACCGCTGGGCCGGGTCGGGGTGCTGTTGGGCCTCACCCCGCTGGCGATGTTCCTGGCCGGCACCGTCAACCCCAGCGGACTGGAGATCGCCGCCGCGGTCTGCGGGTGGACCGGCGTGCTCCTGCTGGCCCTGGACCCCGGGCACCGGGCCGGACGTTGGTGGGCGAGCGCCGCCGGCGCCGGACTGTCCCTGATGGTGCTGTCCAGGCCGGCCTCGTACCTGTGGCTGGTGCCGGTGGTGGTGGTCGCCGTGGTGCTGCTGAACCGGGCCGGCTGGCGCACGCTCGTCCGCCGCCCCGCGGTCTGGGTCGCGGCCGGGACGATCGCCCTGGCGACCCTGTTCACCCTGGGCTGGAACCGGCTGGCCCGAACCTCCGACCTGGTCGGGTCGACGGCCGGCGGCACGCTGGCCGACGGCCTGCGCCGGGCCCTGCACGACGGCACCGACTGGTGGTACCAGCAGGTCGGTCTCCTCGGCTACCTGGACACCGACCCGCCGATCACGGTGATCGCCGCGACGGCGGCCTCGGTTCTGGTGCTGGTCGTGTTGGCGATGGCGTTCACCCGTGGGCGGGCCCGGTTGGCGCTGCTGGCCGCGGTGTCCGCCGCCGTGTTCGTGCCGGTGGCGGCGGCGACGGCGGTGTATCCGGGCGCCGGACCCATCTGGCAGGGCCGTTACGGGATGCCGCTGACCGTCGGCGCGGTGGTTCTGGCCGGTCTGCTGCTGGACGAGGCCATGGGTGACCCGGCCGCCCGGCGGCTCACCCTGGCGCGGTGGCTGGCCGGTCTCTGGGCGTTCGCCGGGATCGCGATGGTCTACTACAACCTCCAGCGGTACTCGGTCGGGGTGGACGCGGGATACCTGTTCCCGTTCCGCCCCGGCCCCTGGTCCGGTCCGTTGCCGGGTTGGCTGTGCCTGGCCGTCGCGGTGCTCGGCTATGCCGGCATCGTCGCTGCGCTGCTCTACGGTCGGCGCAACCCCGGCCTGGCGGGCACCGATCCGGAGCCGGATCAGCGCGCGCCGGAATCGACGCCCGATGCGCTGCCGGGACCGGTGGCCGCGCCGGCCGGTACGACAGCGCGGGCCAACACCAGCAGCTGAACCAGCGCGGTCGCCGCCGGGCCGACCAGCTGGGCGGCCAACCCACGGTCCACCGGGGTCAGCGGCAGCAGGAAGCAGAGCCCGAACGCGCCGCCGCCGACCAGCCAGGCGACCATCAGGGCGCGGTGCCGGCGCAGCGCGACCAGGGCCGGCTGCAGCAACTGGGTGACCAGGAACAGGCTCCCCGACGCGGTCAGCAGCACCAGCACCGGCGTGCTGACGGTGTCTCGCTCGGAGCCGAGCAGGGTCGCCACCGCCCAGTGCCCGGCCACCGCCACGGCCAGCGTCGACAGCAGCGCGAACCCCGCCACGGCGGCCAGACCCACCCCGACCGTGCGGCGCAGCCCGAGCAGGTCACCCCGGACCGCGGTGGTGGTCAGCCGGGGCAGCAGCATCGCCTGGATGGGGGCCATCAGCAGCAGCGGTGCCCGGGTGAACACCACGGCCGCGGCGAAGCCCGCCGCGGCGGTCGGATCGCCGGTCAGCATGCCGGTGACGATCACCGGCGCGAGGTTGGCCAGGGCCAGGGAGAGCCAGGAGGCGATCAGCAGCCGGCCGATGTCCCTGCCCAGTTCGCCGTACGGCGGTGGCGCCGTCGTGGCCGAGGCCGTCTGGTCCGCGTCGGTCGTCGCGCTGCCGCGGGCGGTGCACAACCAGGCGACGCCCGGCCCGGCGCACAGGGCGAGCGCGTAGGCGCCCGGCGCGGTGCTGCCGGCCAGGACCAGGCCGACCGTGCCGACGATCCGGGCGCCGCCGTCGATGAGGGTGGTGGCCGCGTAGCGGCCGAACCGCTGGTGTCCGCCGGCAAGGCCACGCACCGCGTAGACGGCGGCCGACCCGACCACCGACAGCGCCAGGGCGAGCAGCAGGTCGACCTGCCCGTCGAGGACCAGACTCAGCAGCGCCGGTCCGGCCGCCAGCAGCACGAGCAGGGTGCCGGCGGTGAGAATGGCGTTCACCACCAGCAGTCGGCGGCGGGCCGGGTTGGTGCCCCGGCCGAGCGCCGCGCTGATCACTCGCGACGTCTCCTGCTCGACGGCCACGTACACGCCCGGACCGAGGATCACCGCCAGCAGGTACACCGCGGACAGCGCCGCGGCGGCGGCCGGGTCGACGCGACCGTGCCCGATCGCGGCCAGGAAGACGAAGGCCGACAGGCCGATCAGCACGGTCCCGGCGAGCATGGCCGCCAGCGCTCCCCGGTGCAGCGAGGGTGCGGCGGCCCCGCCGGGCTGTCCGTCCGGCCGGTCCGGAGGTCCGTCGACGTCCCCTGCGCTCACCCGACCACGTGTCGGCCCAGCGTCTTGGCGGCCGACGGGCCCACCTTCCCGACGGCACTGGGTATCAGGGATAGTGCGTTCAGCCGGGACGTCAGGTGGCCGCGCGCGGCCTTGGCCGCGCGGGCCCAGCCCAGCTCGGTGAACGACCGGCCCTCGGCCTCGAACAGGGCGCGCTCCTCGGCGAAGCGGCGGCCGTCCAGCGCCTTCACCGACGAGTCGGAGCCGAGGTGCCGGCGGTAGAGGAAGGACAGGACCGGGTCGAGCACCAGTTCGCCACCGCCGCGGACCGTGTCCAGCAGCAGCGCCAGGTCCTGGGTGACGTGCAGACCCTCGCGGAACCCGATCGCCTTGATGCCGTCGCTGCGCCAGGCCAGGGACGGGAAGTAGGTCCAGTTCGCCCGGAGCAGGCTGATCGCCAGGGTCTCGCCGGACAGCACGGTTCGCTCACGGACCGGCGGCCGGGTGACCGACTTGATCCGGTCGCTGAGCGGCCGGACGGCCCGACCGTACTGGTCGATGACCTGCACCCCGGTCTGCACGACGGCGGCCCCGGGTACGGCGTCGAACGCGTTGACGACCACCTGCAGGTGGTTGGCCAGCATGACGTCGTCGGCGCCCATCATCATCATGATCGGCGCGGTGACCAGATCCAGGCAGCGGCGGTAGTTCTCGTTGGCGCCCAGGTTCTGCTCGTTGCGCCGGTAGCTGACCCGTTCGTCGGCGATCGAGGCGAAGAACCGGGCCGGCTCCGGATCGGGGTACCCGTCGTCGATGACCAGCAGCCGCCAGTCGGTGAACTGCTGGCTCAGCACGCTGCGCACCGCGTCCTTCATCATCGCCACGTCGCCGTAGTAGGGCAGGGCGATGTCCACCCGGGCGGTCATCGTGACCGCCGGTGGCCGACGAGGCCGGCGCCCGGTGTCAGCCGGGGGGCCAGGTCGTTGTCGACCAGGCTCATCGCGGAGGCGATCGCCATGTGCATGTCCAGGTACTGGTAGGTGCCGAGCCGTCCGCCGAAGAAGACCCCCGGCTCCGCGGCCGCCCGGTCCCGGTAGCGCAGCAGCCGGGACCGGTCCTCCGGGGTGTTGATCGGGTAGTACGGCTCGTCCGCCCGCCGCGCGAATCGGGAGTACTCCCGGACGATCACCGTGGCCTCGGCGGAGTAGTCCCGTTCCGGGTGCAGGTGCCGGAACTCCAGCACGCGGGTGTAGGGCACGTCGGTGTCGGCGTAGTTCATCACCGGGCATCCCTGATGATCCGGCACCGGGAGCACCTCCTCCTCGAAATCGATGGTGCGCCAGGACAGGTCGCCCTCGGCGTAGTCGAAGTAACGGTCGATCGGGCCGGTGTAGACCACCGGCACCCGGCCGACCACGGCCGCCTTGCCGGCCGGACCGTCGGCGAAGAAGTCGGTCTCCAGCCGGACGTCGATGCGCGGGTGGTCGGCCATCGCCTCCAGCCAGGTCGTGTAGCCGTGGCGCGGCAGGCCTTCGTACCGGTCGGAGAAGTAGCGGTTGTCGTAGGTGAAGCGGACCGGCAGCCGGCTGATGATCGAGGCGGGCAGCTCGACCGGGTCGGTCTGCCACTGCTTGGCCGTGTAGCCCTTGACGAACGCCTCGTACAGCGGCCGCCCGATCAGCGAGATCGCCTTCTCCTCCAGGTTGCCCACGTTGTCCGGGTCGATCTCGGCGGACTGGCCGGCGATGAACTCGCGGGCCTGGGCCGGCCCGAGAGCGGAGCGGAAGAACTGGTTCACCGTGCCCAAGTTGATCGGCATCGGATACACCTCGCCGCGGTGCACGGTGTACACCCGGTGCCGGTAGTCGGTGAAGTCGGTGAACCGCCGGGCGTACGCCCAGACCCGTTCGTTCGACGTGTGGAACAAATGGGCGCCGTAGGCGTGGACCTCGATCCCCGTCGACGGGTCGACCCGGCTGTAGGCGTTGCCGCCGATGTGCGGCCGGCGATCGATCACCGTCACCCGCAGGCCGAGTTCCTCGGCGCACCGCCGCGCGACGGTGAGGCCGAAGAAGCCGGCCCCGACCACCACCAGATCCGCATCCATGGATCCGTTCATCCCTTCTGCACGACGCCGCAGAGCAGCCCCGGCGTGTCGGCCATCGGAAGCAGGATGTCCGTCCCGCTCGGCAGCCGGATCGCCAGGTCGGTGGTCTGCCCGGCGGTGACCGGCACGGCCCGCGCCCCCGCGTCGGGCACGCCGTCGATGCCGATGGTCAGGACCCCGTCGGCGTCGGCGGTGAATCGCAGACCGGTCAGTCCGCCCGGTGTGCGCAGCACGACGAACGGATTCGACTCGTCGGTGGTGACCCGCACACACCCGGCGTCGTCAACCACCGGCTCGGCGATGCCCGACGACTTGACCACGGTCAGTGCGGGCGCGTCGGCGGGGACGGCGCCGGCCGGCGCGACCCCGACCTGCAGGCCGAGCCGCGCACCGTCGAGACCGGCGTCGGTGACCGGCGCCGTCGGCAGGCCGGCGGCGATCAGCGCCGGCAGGCTGTCGACGGTGATGTCCGGGTCGTACAGGGGTTCGACCTGGTTGCCGACGAGTGGTTCGCCGCTCTCCACCAGGCCGGGCGCGGCGGTGACGATCCGCTCGATCGCCTGCTCGCGTTGACCGTCCGACGCCGACGCGGACCGCAGGGTCTGAACGTTGAACACCAAAACGACGGCCAGCGCGGCGGCCACGCCGGCCTGCGCCACGATCGGGCGGGCCAGCCAGGACAGCAGGCCGGCGACGGCGGGCAGCATGAAGGCGGTGGCGACGTAGATGTAACGCGAGCTGACGGTGTCCGCCCGGCCGAAGCCCAGCAGCAGGAAGAAGCACGCGGCACCGTAGAAGCCGACGACGGCGATGGCCAGGTCCTTGGCGCCCGGCCGGTTCAGCGCGATCCGCACGCTCTGGTAGACGGTCCAGGCCGCGACGGCGATGAGCACGAGCAGGGCGACGACGCCGGGCAGGCCGGCGCCGCCCAACGCGATCGTGTTCCGCAGACCTCGCACCACGTGAGCGGCCAGGGCGAGCAGGCCGTCGTCGATGGCGGCCGGCCACGGCGGCTTGGTGCGCTGCGGCGCCAGCAGGTACCACAGCACGAACACCGCCCCCGGGATGCCGCCGACCAGCAGCGGCCGCCACAGTGATCGGGCCCGGGCCAGTGCCAGCAGGGCGACCATGACCACCGCCGGGACGCCGATCCCGGAACACATCAGGCCGCCGATCAGCAGCAGCACCGCCCACCAGTCCCGGCGGGTGAACCGGTCGGAACGGTCGACCACCAGAGCGGCCGCCCAGCCGAAGGTCAGGCTGCCGACGAACCCGATCTGGAAGGCCCACAGCAGGTTCTCGTAGCCCGGACCGAAGACCGCGAACACGGCGGCGGCGGCGACCGCGATCAGCGGCCCGATGCCGGCCCTGGTCATCGCCTGCCACAACAGGTGGGTCAGCACCAGGTGGATGGTGATCAGCAGGCCGATGTAGGGCCAGTAGGAGCCCAGCCCGACCGTGTCCCGGAGCGTGCTGTAGATCAGGATCGGAACGGTCGACCAGTGCTCGGCGTGCGGGTACCAGATGTCGAAGCGGCCGCCGACGAATCCCCGGTTGACCAGGAACTCCCACTCGTCGCCGAAGAACCACTGCGATCGGTTGACCCGGACGAGCAGCACCGCCGCCGCGGCCAGGGTCGCCAGATGGGCCACCAGCCACCACCGGCGGGCCGGGACCCGGCGCAGGCGATCGCCCAGCGATCGGGCCGGACGAACCGATGCCGGACTCTCGGGGGCCTGCGCCGGGCGGCCGCCCGGGGCGACGCCTTCCGAGGTGGTGCTCAGATCGTGCCGTCCTTCATTGCCTGCTCGATCCAGGGGATGACTTCGTCGAGCATGTCGT
>CAZCEH010000047.1:0-37342 GCA_964497705.1 uncultured Actinomycetes bacterium
CGCGAGTTCGTGATGAAGGACTCCTACTCCTTCGACATCGACGACGCCGGGCTGGCGGCGTCCTACCAGCGGCACCGCGAGGCCTACATCCGCATCTTCGAACGGCTCGGCCTGCGGTACGTCATCGTCGCCGCGATGTCCGGGGCGATGGGCGGATCGGCGTCCGAGGAGTTCCTGGCCGACTGCATCAACGGGGAGGACACCTACGTCCGCTCGGCCGGCGGCTACGCCGCCAACGTCGAGGCGGTCGTCACCCCGGTTCCCGAGGCCGTGCCATTCGACGGGTTGCCAGCCGCTCACGTCGAGGACACCCCGGACACGCCGACCATCGACACCTTGGTCGACCACAGCAACGCCGCATTCCCTCGTTCGGACCGCCCCTGGGCGGGGTCCGACACGCTCAAGAACGTGCTGGTGATGCTCCGGCACCCGGACGGGACGCGGGAGCCGTTGGCGATCGGGCTGCCCGGCGATCGCGAGGTGGACGTCAAGCGGCTGGAGGCGCAGGTGTTGCCGGCCGAGGTCGAGCCGTTCGTCGAGGACGACTTCAAGGACCATCCGCTCGTGGTCAAGGGCTACCTCGGGCCCGGCATCCTGGGTCTTTCCGGGCCGTCCGGAATCCGTTACCTGCTCGACCCGCGGGTGGTGCCCGGCACCGCGTGGATCACCGGCGCCAACGAACCCGGCCGGCACGTGTACGACCTGGTGGCCGGGCGCGACTTCACCGCGGACGGCGCCGTGGAAGCCGCCGAGGTGCGCGAGGGCGACCCCGCGCCCGACGGGTCGGGGCCGCTGACGCTGGCCCGCGGGATCGAGATGGGTCACATCTTCCAACTGGGCCGTAAGTACGCCGACGCGCTGGGCCTGCAGGTGCTCGACGAGAACGGCAAGCTCGTCACCGTCACCATGGGCTCGTACGGCATCGGGGTGTCCCGCGCGGTCGCCGCGATCGCCGAATCGTCCTACGACGAGCGGGGCCTGATCTGGCCGCGGTCGGTGGCTCCCGCCGACGTGCACGTGGTGGTCGCCGGCAAGTCCGCCGAGATCGTGGACACCGCCGAGGTGATCGCGGCCGGGCTGGACGCGGCCGGGGTCGCGGTGATCCTGGACGACCGTTCCGCCTCGGTGGGGGTCAAGTTCGCCGACGCCGAGCTGCTCGGCGTGCCCACCATCTGCGTCGTGGGTCGGGGCGTCGCCGACGGGGTCGTCGAAGTGCGGGACCGGGCGAGCGGCGACAAGGTCCAGGTGCCCCTGGTGGAGGCGGTAGAGCAGCTGCGGACGATCGTCCGCAGCTGACCTCGGGGTCGCGCGAGGTGTCGGGGTGTGCCGGTGGTTCGGCGCGGGGTTCGGGTGCGGAAGGTTCGCGTGCGAGGGCTCGGGCGCGGGCTCGGCGCGAGGTTCGGCGCTTCGGTGGTTCGCCGCGGAACATCCGGCGATGAGGGGCTGAGGTTCCGCGGCTACCGGTGGCGGCAGCCGCACGAAGCGCTCCCTCGGGATTGCGGAACCCCCACCCGTCTGGCGCCGGGCGATGGTCCGCGGTGTGCGCCGGGTGCTTGGCGCCGGTGATGCCCGGGGAAGATCCGGTTGCCTGGAGCGACTGGATCTTCCCCGGGCACATGTCTCGGCGCTGGGGCTCAGCGGCAGCAGCTGTCTGGGGAAGGTCCGGCTGTGTGGAGCGACTGGATGTTCCCCGGGCATGCGCGCCGCGCCTCGGGTATGTGCCTGCGGCGGAACCTCCGCTCCCGCGGCGCAACGCGTCCCGTGGCTGCGGAACACGTCCCGCAGCCACGGAGGATGAAGGAAGGTCGGACCTGGGCGGTGAGAGAAGGTCAGGCCTGGCCGGGGAAGGGGATGGTCGAGGGGTTGATCCCCGCCACCTGCTTCCACATCGCCAGCCGCACCGCGGCCTCGGACAGGCCGGTCAGCGCGAAGCCGCGGACCTCGGCGTCGTCGCTGGAGCCGATCACCACTCGCCAGGCGGCGGCCACGTCCGACTCGATGTCCTGCGCCAGCTGCCACGCCGAGTTCTGGTCCTGCACGTCGACCGCCACCTGGTAGGCGGCCGCGGGCTCGGGTGCCGACGCGCCCGCCGCGGTCAGCCGGGCGGCCGTCGCATCCCGCCGCAGCAGGTGCCCGGACCGGGCGTCGGCCACCATGTCGGCCTGATCCCGGGCATGAGCCGCGACCAGGCCGTAGGCCCAGACGGCCGCCTGCTCTGCGACCAGGGCCGCCTGCATCGCCGTCTGCGCGTCCGGGCCCAGCGGCCCCGGGGGCTGGGTGCTGACCGGCGTGCTCACCGGAGACGGTGACGCCGACGCCCCGGGCGATCCGGAGGCGGACGGCGATCCAGAGGCGGACGGCGAACCGGACTCGGGCACCGACGGAGTCGGGCTCGGCGAAGGCGACGGGGAGGGCGAAGGAGAGGGGGAGGTCATGCCAGCACCGCCCGGTGGCTGGCCAGCGAGGCCGCGATCGTGCCGTACATCGCGGCTCGGTACCGGGACGCGGTCGAGATCGCGTCGGTGAACTGCACCTGCGCGGTGGCGGCATCCCCGCGCACCGCGGACACGATCGCCTCGGGGGAGCTCGGCAGGGTCACCGCGCCGGACGCGGGCGCCGACGCGCCGCTGGTGCCGGCGGCCGTCGCATTGGGGTCGCCCGGATTGGTGCGGGCGTACTCGGCGGTCAGCGCGTCCAGGTGGGCCTGGCGGTCCGCGCGCAGGGGGGTGAGCTTGCCGGCGTCGCCCTGGTCGGCGGCGATCGCGGCATCCAGCCGGAGGATGTGCAGCCGGGTCGTCGCGATCAGCCCGCTGATCGGGTCAAGGGCGGCCGGATTGAAATCGATGGTCGGCGTCGGTGGTTGGTCGGAGCCGAAATAGCTGCAGCCGCTGATCGACGACAGCACCGCGGCCGCCCCCACCGCCCCGGCGCCGAACAGCAACGCGCGCCGGGAAACCGGCCGGCCGGGAACCGATGACGTCGGCGCCGTTCCCGACGCGGCGGGCGCCGACCCTGACCCAGTTGACACACCGCCATCATGACAGCCCCGGCGCCCCGGCATGACCAGGCCCGCGGCGCCGGCCGGTTCCGCGGCGCGCCGGACGCCGGCCGCGCTGCCGCCGAGATCGCCGGGCCCGCAGGCCACGCCGAGGCGACGGCGCGGTGACGCGGAGGTGGCCGCGCCGTGACGCACGACCGGCGCGTCGAGGACCGATAGGCTTCCGCATTGACCGCCGGCACCGTCGGGGCGCAGGCGCGGGTGTTCTCCTCGACAACTGCACACACCGCGACCGCCGCACCACGCGAGCCGGGGTCGGCGCGGTGTTCGGACGAGGAGGCGGCGATGGGGACCGGCGACGACGGTCGGCTGCGGGCGATCGTCACGGAGGTGGCGCGGGCCCGGGGCTACGACCTCGAGGAGCTGACGGTGCGGTCGATGGGCCGCCGTCGGGTGGTGCGCGTGGTGATCGACGCCGACGACGGCGTCACCCTCGACGACGCCGCGGACGTCAGCCGGGACATCTCCGAGCGGCTCGACGCCGCGGGGGCCGACGACCCCGCCGGCGACCCGATGGGCGAACATCCCTACACCCTCGAGGTGACCAGCCCGGGCGTCGGCCGGCCGCTGCGGGAACCGCGGCACTTCCGGCGGGCTCGCGGCCGGCTCGTCGTGGTCGACACCGCCGACGGGCCGATCACCGGCCACCTGCTGCGGGCCGGCGATGCGGACATCGAACTGGCTGCCGTCGCGACCGACGGGCCGGCCAGGGGCACCGTGCGGGTGGTCACGGTGCCCTACGAGCGGATCACCGGGGCGAAGGTCGAGGTCGAGTTCTCCGCTCCGCCGGCGGCCGTGCAGGAGCTGCTGGCCCGAGCGCAAGGGGTGAATCGGTGAACGTCGACATCACCGCCCTCCGGGCGGTCGAGAAGGAAAAGGGCATCGACTTCAACTCGCTGATCGACACCCTGGAAACCGCGCTGCTCACCGCGTACCGGCACACCCGCGGCCACGCCGGGCACGCCCGGGTGGAGATCGACCGCAAGTCCGGAGCGATCCGCGTCTGGGCGCAGGAGGCCGACGAGTCCGGCGAGATCGTCCGGGAGTGGGACGACACGCCCGAGGACTTCGGACGCATCGCGGCGACCACCGCCCGGCAGGTGATCCTGCAGCGGCTGCGGGACGTGGACAACGAGCGCACCTTCGGCGACTTCGCCGGCCGGGAGCACGACCTGATCACCGGCACGGTGTCCGCCGACGCGAAGGTCAACGCGCGCGGCGTGGTGGTGGTCAGCCTCGGCGACGTCGAGGGCATCATTCCCGCCGCCGAACAGGTGCCGGGCGAGTCCTACACGCACGGCCAGCGGCTGCGCTGCTATGTGGTGTCGGTGTCCCGTGGCCTGCGCGGTCCCCAGATCACGTTGTCGCGCACCCACCCGAACCTGGTCCGCAAGCTGTTCGCGCTCGAGGTTCCGGAGATCGCCGACGGATCCGTGGAGATCACCGCGGTCGCCCGGGAGGCCGGCCACCGGTCCAAGATCGCGGTGCGGCCGACCGTCGCCGGCGTCAACGCCAAGGGCGCGTGCATCGGTCCGATGGGGGCCCGGGTGCGCGCGGTGATGAGCGAGCTGAACGGCGAGAAGATCGACATCATCGACTACGACGACGATCCGGCCACGTTCGTGGGGAACGCGCTGTCGCCGGCCCGGGCGCTGTCGGTCACCGTCGTCGACCCGGTGGCCAAGGCCGCCCGGGTGGTCGTCCCGGACTTCCAGCTGTCGCTGGCCATCGGCAAGGAGGGCCAGAACGCCCGGCTGGCCGCCCGGCTGACCGGCTGGCGGATCGACATCCGCAGCGATGCCACGCCGGAGCGGGCCCAGGCGCCCGCCGGGCGATGACGCCCGCCGTTCCGGCCGACCAGCGGTCCGCCGCCGCAGGTCTCGGGCGGGTTCGGTCGCGTTCTGGAAGGCGGTAGACTTCAATGTTGGCCCGGCAGTTGATGCCGGCTGCCCCTGCGCTTGCGGTCGCCGCTCCCACCGGACCGGTCCGCACCTGCATCGGTTGCCGGCAGAAGCAACGAGCCACCGAATTACTGCGCGTCGTGGCCGTGGACGGGGTGGTCATCCCCGATCCTCGGCGCCGCCTTCCCGGCAGGGGAGCGTGGTTGCATCCCGATCCGGGATGCCTCGACATGGCAGAGCGCCGTCGGGCGTTCGGCCGGGCCCTGCGGCTCACCGAACCCCCCGACACCAGCAGGGTCCATCGGCTCCTACGACCCGGGGAGCCGGCCGGACCTGCGGATCGAACGGTTCCGAACCCGGGTACCGCTCCGATCGCAAGTGCCGCCTGGAACAGAAAGCAGGTCGACCCAACGTGAGCACGCCGTGAAGCAGCAATGAGCAGCACCCGGCACATCGACTAAGAGGACGCGCGGTCCGCACAGCCCGCTCGCCCTCACCGTGAGGAGAGCAGTGGCAGGCAAGGCCCGTGTACATGAGCTCGCGAAAGAGCTCGGCAAGACCAGCAAAGAAATCATGGCGAAGCTCCAGGACCTCGGAGAGTTCGTCAAGTCGCCGTCCTCGACCATCGAAGCGCCGGTCGTGCGCAAGCTTCGCGACGCCTTCCCGGCCAACGCGCCGGCCCGGGGCGAGACCCCGGCCGGCAACGGATCGGCCGCCCGCACCGCCCAACCGGGTCGCCCGGCGGGTACCCCGGGTCGTCCCGGCGGCGGCCCGCAGAGCGCGGTAACGACCGGCGCGCCCGGGTCGACCACGTCGCCGCGTCCGAGCACGCCGACGACCCGTCCCGCGGTGCCGTCCATCGGCGCGACCGGTGGGTCGGCCGCGGCGGCACCGGCCGCACGCACCGCGCCGCCGGCGACCAGCACACCGGGGCCGCGCACGTCCGCGGGCACGCCCACGAGCACGTCGCCGGCACCGACCAGCACGCCACGACCGGCGCAAACCGGACAGCCCGCGCCGTCCCGGGGGACTCCCGCGGCCGGTGGACCGACCGGCACGGCCGGCCCGGCCGCCGGAGGCACGACCGCCCAGCGGCGCCCGCAGACCGGAACCCCGGGTGCCCCGACGACCGGTCGCCCGGCCGCTCCCGCCGCCCGGCAGGGCGGTTCGGCGCCCGCACGGTCCGACGGTGCCGCCGGCATTCCCCGCCCGGCCCGCCCGGCCGGCGGCGTGCCAGGCGCTCCGCGGCCGCCGCGGATGGGCAACAACCCGTTCGGCGTGCAGCAGCCGCGTCCCGGCGGTGTGCCCGGCGCTCCCCGGCCGCCGATGGGTCGCCCGGGCGGCGCGCCCGGTACCGGTGCCCGGCCCGGCGCTCCCGGCGGTCGGCCCGGCGTCCCCGGCGGCGGTCCTCGTCCGGGCGCTCCCGGCGGTCGCCCCGGTGCGGGTCCGCGCCCGGGCGGCGCACCGGGCGGTTACCGGGGTGGTCCCGGTGGTGCCGCCGGTGGTGGCGGTGGCTACCGCGGCGGTCCGGGTGGTGGCTCCGGCGGTCCCGGCGGGGGCGGCCGCCCCGGCGGTGGTGGCGGCGGCGGACGCGGTCGCGGCGGTGCCGCGGGTGCGTTCGGCCGGCAGGGTGGCCCGGCTCGCAAGGGTCGCAAGTCCAAGAAGCAGCGCCGTCAGGAATTCGACAACATGCAGGCGCCGTCGATCGGCGGCGTGGCACTGCCGCGCGGCAACGGATCGACGATCCGGCTGGCCCGCGGATCGTCGCTGGCCGACTTCGCCGACAAGATCGACGCGAACCCGGCGTCGATGGTGCAGGCGTTGTTCCATCTCGGCGAGATGGTCACCGCCACCCAGTCGGTGTCCGACGACATCCTCGAGCTCTTGGGCTCGGAGATGGGTTACAAGGTCGAAATCGTCTCCCCGGACGACGAGGACCGCGAGCTGCTGGAGTCGTTCGACCTCACCTATGGCGAGGACGAGGGCGACGAGAGCGACCTGGTCATCCGACCGCCGGTCGTCACCGTCATGGGTCACGTCGACCACGGCAAGACCAAGTTGCTGGATGCGATCCGCAACACCCACGTGGTCGACAAGGAGGCCGGTGGCATCACCCAGCACATCGGTGCCTACCAGGTCGCGACGCACCTGGGTGACGACGAGCGGTTGATCACCTTCATCGACACTCCGGGTCACGAGGCGTTCACCGCCATGCGGGCCCGCGGCTCGCAGTCCACCGACATCGTGGTGCTGGTGGTCGCCGCCGACGACGGTGTGATGCCGCAGACGGTGGAGGCGATCAACCACGCGAAGGCGGCCGACGTGCCGATCGTGGTGGCGATCAACAAGATCGACAAGGAGGGGGCCAACCCCGACAAGATCCGCCAGCAGCTCACCGAGTACGGGCTGATCGCCGAGGAGTACGGCGGCGACACCATGTTCGTGGAGATCTCGGCGCGGCAGCGGATCAACATCGAGGGCCTGCTCGAGGCCATCCTGCTGACCGCGGACGCGGCTCTGGATCTGCGGGCGAACCCCGACATGGAGGCCCAGGGCGTGGCCATCGAGGCGCACCTGGATAGAGGTAGAGGGGCGGTCGCGACGGTACTGGTGCAGCGCGGCACGCTGCGCGTCGGCGACTCGATCGTGGCCGGCAACGCCTACGGGCGGGTGCGGGCGATGCTCGGCGACAACGGCGAGAACGTCAGCGAGGCGCTGCCGTCCCGCCCGGTGCAGGTGCTCGGGTTCACCTCGGTGCCCGGCGCCGGCGACTCGTTCATGGTCGTCGAGGAGGACCGGGTGGCCCGGCAGATCGCCGAACGGCGGCAGGCCCGCACCCGCAAGGCGCAGGTGGCCACCCGCCGGCGGATCTCGCTGGAGGACCTGGGCGCCGCGCTGGCCGAGAAGAAGATCGAGCAGCTCACGCTGATCATCAAGGGCGACAACTCCGGCACCGTCGAGGCGCTGGAGGACTCGCTGGTCAAGCTCGACGTGGGCGACGAGGTCTCCCTGCGGGTGGTGCACCGCGGGGTCGGCGGCATCACCCAGGACGACATCAACCTGGCGGCCACCACCGACGCCATCGTGATCGGCTTCAACGTCAAGCCGGTGCGCGGGGTGCAGGAACTGGCCGACCGCGAGGGCGTCGACATCCGCTACTACACGGTCATCTACCAGGCCATCGACGAGGTGGAGCAGGCGCTCAAGGGTCTGCTCAAGCCCGAGTTCGAAGAGGTGCAGACCGGTTCGGCGGAGATCCGGGAGATCTTCCGGTCCTCCAAGTTCGGCAACATCGCCGGCTGCATCGTGCGGTCCGGAGAGATCCGCCGGAACGCCAAGGCCCGGTTGCTGCGGGCCGGCGTGGTGCTCAACGACAACCTGCAGATCGATTCGCTGCGCCGGTTCAAGGACGACGTCACCGAGGTCCGCGAGGGCTTCGAGTGCGGCATCGGCCTGGGCTCGTGGAACAACATCGAGCTGGAGGACACGATCGAGACCTACGAGGTCCGGGAGAAGCCGCGCAGCTAGCACCCCACCTGCAGTTGATCATGACGTTCTGGTCGCGACACGCCGGCGACACGCCGATTTCGGAGGCCAGAACGTCATGATCAACACCGAGCCGGATGCCGTCTACGTCGGCGTCCTGGAGTGCGACGTACTGCTGGGTGCGGTCGGCTCGCTCAAGCACAAGCGAGCCGTCATCCGGCCGGTGCTGGCCCGGCTGCGCCGGCTCGAGGTTGCCGTCACCGAGGCCGGCGACCCCGACCGGCACCGCCGGGCACTGATTGCGGTGGCGGCGGTGTCCGGCGATGCCGGGCATCTGCACGACGTGCTGGACACCTGCGAGCGGCAGGTCGCCGGCGAGGTGGAGATCGAGGTGCTGGCCACCCGGCGCCGGGTGTTCGGCCCTCATGACGAGGACTAGCTGGAGGATTTCGAGATGGCAGACACCGCACGGGCGCGTCGGCTGGCCAAGCGCATCGTCAGCATCGTCGCCACCCAGATCCAGCACGAGGTCAAGGATCCGCGGCTGGACATGGTGACGATCACTGCCGCGACCGTCACCCCCGACCTGCGGGAGGCCACGGTCTACTACACCGTGTACGGCGACGACGACGTGGTGGCCGCGGCGGGCGCCGGCCTGGCCAGCGCGACCGGAGTGCTCAGGTCCGCGGTGGGCGCGCAGACCGGCATCAAGTTCACCCCGACCCTGGACTTCAAGCTGGACGCGGTGCCGGCCAACGCCCACCGGATCGACGAGCTGCTGGCCGCGGCCCGTGACGCCGACGCCCGGGTCGCGGAGCAGGCCGCCGGGGCCAGCTACGCCGGGGACTCGGACCCGTACAAGGCGCCGCGGGAACGGGACGATTCCGAGCCCGATTCCGACGAGGGTTCCGATCTCGATTCCGATGCCGGTGTCGCCGCCGCTGCGGTGCGCGCTCCGTCATCGGAACCGGCGGACGGACGCGCCCGGACTCCGGGCGAGCGGGTACCGTAACCATGCGCCGGCATGGGTGCCGGCCGACGGTCGATCCGCCTCGGGCTCCCGCGTGACGTGGGACCCTCGGGTTGGAGTCGGCCGCTACCACCGTGTTGTTGGCTGTTGTTCGTCGTTGTTCGCTGTTGTTCGTCGCGCCGGTGAGCCGGCTGTCGAGACCCGGAGGCGCCGTGACGGACACCCGCGCGATCCGCAACCGCACCCGCGGTGGACGCGTGCGCAAGTCGACGGCGACGTTGGACGGCGCCGGGCCGGCGTCGCCGGCGGCCGCGAACGGGTCGCCCGGTCACGACTCGAACGGCCGTGACAACGACCGCCGGACCGTGGATGGTCGAGGGGTGGACGGCCGGGACTTCGACATCGCCGCGGGGCTGCTGGCCGCCGCGCGATCGGTCATTCTCGTCGCGCACGTGCATCCGGACGCCGACGCGCTGGGCAGCGCGCTCGCCCTGGGCCTGGGCCTGGCCCGCCGGGGCACCGATGTGAAGGTCTCCTTCGCCGAGCCCGACGCGGTTCCCGAGTCGCTGCGGCACCTGCCGGGCATGGCGCTGGTGGTGCTGCCGCAGGAGTTGACGCCGGAGCACCCGGACATGTTCGTCAGCCTGGACGTGGGCTCGCGGGAACGGCTCGGATCCCTGGTCGGCGTGCTCGACGCCTGCCCGATGAGCCTGGTGATCGATCACCACGCGTCCAACGCGCGGTTCGGCCGGTACAACCTGGTCGACAGCGGCGCCGAGGCCACCGCGGTGCTGGTCGCCCGGCTGCTGGACCGGCTGGGCATTCCCATCGACCGGGACATCGCCGAGAACCTGTACGCGGGGCTGGCCACCGACACCGGGCACTTCCGCCACGCGGACGCCGATGTGCACCGGCTCGCCGCCCGGCTGATCGACACCGGCGTACGGCCGATGGACGTGCTGCACCCGATCACCGACTCCCACCCGTTCGGCTGGCTCGGCATGCTCTCCCGGGTGTTGGACCGAGCGGTGCTGGATCCGGCGGCGGCCGGCGGGGCCGGTCTGGTGTACGCCGTGATCGACGACGAGGTCCGGGACGGCCTGCGGCAGGAGGAACTGGACTCCGTCATCGACATTCTGCGCACCGCCCAGGAGGCCGAGATCGCCGCCGTCATCAAGCAGACCGGCCCCCGATCCTGGCAGGTGTCGCTGCGGTCGCGCAGCAGCGTCGACGTCGCCGCCGCGGCCGAGGCGTTGGGCGGCGGCGGACATGTCCGATCGGCCGGGTTCACCCACCTCGGCGAGCCGCTCGACGCGGTCCGGAAGCTGGGCGAGGTCCTCGGCCGCTGATCGCCGTCGGTCGGCACCGACGACCCTTGTGAGTCGGGACCAACGACCCTTGCGTGAGCCTGGTCACGCCGGGCACCGCAGTCTGGAACCGGGCGGCCCGGTCGCGCATCATAGATACATCATGGATACAACCGGCACACCGTCCGCGGCGGACCGCGTCTACGAGCACGTCCGGCACGGCATCCTGCACCGTCGGTACGCCGACAACGAGTTGCTGGCCGAGGGCGCGATCGCGGCGGAGACGGGCGTCTCCCGAACCCCGGTACGTGAGGCATTGCTGCGCCTGGAGGCGCAGGGCATGATCCGGCTGCTGCCCAAGCGCGGTGCGCTCGTCCTGCCGGTCACCGCCCAGGAATGGCGGGACGTGCTGGACACCCGGCTGCTGGTGGAGGCGCACTGCACCCGCGCCGTGATCACCTCCGGCCGTGGCCCCGCGGTGGCCCGCGCCCTGCAGGTGCCGCTCGCCGACCTGCGGACCGCCGCCGACACGTCCGACCTGCCCGGATACGTCGCCGCCGACCGCACCTTCCACGCGACGATCGTCGCCGCCGACAACAACATGATCCTCATCCGGCTCTACGGCTCGCTGCGCGACCGGCAACTGCGGATGGGCGCGGCGAATCTGCTGGCGCCGGACGGCCAGCCGGATCAGGTCCGGATGCGCAGCACCGTCGCTGACCACGAGGCGATCGCCGAGGCGTTCCGGCACGAGGACCTCGCGCTGGCCGAGCAGCTGACCCGTGAGCATCTGCGGCACGCGGATCGCGCCCTGCGGGGGGACCGAGCGTGAAGGCGCTGGACAACGTCACACTGTTCTTCGCCCGCCGGCCGCTGGTCATCTGGACGATCGGCGTCGGCTGCTACCTGCTCGCGGTCTTCCACCGCACCTCGCTCGGCGTGGCCGGCCCGCTCGCCGCCGACCGGCTGGATCTGACGGCCGGGCAGCTGAGCACGTTCGTGATGCTGCAGCTGGGCGTGTACGCGGCCATGCAGGTGCCGGCCGGCGTCCTCATCGACCGGTTCGGGCCACGCCGGATGCTGCTGGCCGCCACACTGATCATGGGCTCGGCGCAGGTCGTCTTCTCGTTGGTGCACAGCTATCCGCTGGCCCTGCTGGCCCGCGGACTGCTCGGCGTCGGCGATGCGATGACCTACATCTCCGTGCTGCGGCTGGTGGCCGGTTGGTTCCCGGCCCGCCGGTACCCCGTGATGGTCGGTCTGACCAGCCTGATCGGCATGCTCGGCAACGTTGTCGCGACGGTGCCGCTCACGCTGATGCTGACCGACCTGGGGTGGGGACCGACGTTCGCGATCGCGGGTGCCCTGTCCCTGAGCTACGCGCTGTTGCTGCTGCGGCCCGCGGTCGGTGCGCCGCACCGGGAGGCGGAGAGCGCCGACGGTCCGGTGGGCGGCCGGGAGGTGCTCAACCAGGTCACCATGGCGTGGCGGCTGCCGGCCGGCCGGCTGGGCTTCTGGATCCATCTGTCGTCGATGGCGGGGCCCACCGTGTTCGCCGTGCTGTGGGGCTACCCGTACCTGACCCAGGCGCTGGGCTACCCGGTCGCGACCGCGTCGACCCTGCTGATGCTGCTGGTCGTCGGCGGCCTGATCGGCAACCTGCTGCTCGGCCCGACGATCGCCCGGCGGCCGCACATCCGGGGTGGGCTGGCGCTGACCGTGGCCGGCCTGTGCCTGGCCGGCTGGCTGGTGCTGATCGGGTGGCCGGGCGGCCAGCCGCCGCTGCCGGTGGTGATCGCCGTCATCTGCGTCTTCTCGGTCGGCGGCCCGGCTTCGGGCATCGGCTTCATGCTGGCCCGCGACTACAACCCGCGGCACCGCATCTCGACGGCGACCGGCCTGGTCAACGTCGGCGGGTTCTGCGGTGCGGTGGTCATGGTGTTCGCCGTCGGCCAGATCCTGGACCTGGTCGAGCCGGGCGCGTCCACCCATACCGCCGCTGCCTACCGCTGGGCGTTCGCCGCGATTGCGCTGCTGACCGCGTTCGGCATCTTCCGGATGCTGGTCTGGATCCTGCGGACCCGGGTGCACGTGCTGCGCGCCGCCGCCCGCGGGGAGCACGTGCCGGTGGCGATCGTGCCGCACCGCTGGGATCTGCTGGACACCGGCGAGTTCACCGTCGTCATGGGTGGCCGGTCGCGGGAGATCGATTTTCCGGAGGCGCACCGGCGGTCCACGGCCGACAGTGACGAGCCGGTCGATCCGCAGAGCTCGGATCCTTCCGGCCGGGATCTGCTGGCCGGCTGCCGGCGGTCCGAGCAGTGACCCGGAGCGCCCGGTCCGACCAGCCCGACCGCCCGCCGGGTGGCGGGTTGCTGCTGGTCGACAAGCCGACCGGATGCACGTCGCACGACGTGGTGTCGCGGGTCCGGCGGGTCCTCGGCCTGCGCCGGGTCGGCCACGCCGGCACGCTCGATCCGATGGCAACCGGCCTGCTGGTCGTCGCCGCCGACCGGGCCACCCGGCTGCTCGGTCACCTGGCGCTGACCGACAAGACCTACCGGGCGACCATCCGGCTCGGCGTGGGCACCGATTCGGACGACGCGGACGGCGTCGCCGTGTCCACCGCCGACGCCGAGAGCCTGGCCGCCGCGGACGACGGTTCGATCCGGCGGGCCATGGCCGGGCTGACCGGGGCGCTGATGCAGGTGCCCAGCGCCGTGTCGGCGATCAAGGTCGACGGTCGCCGGGCCTACGACCGGGTCCGTGCCGGGGAGCGGGTCGAACTCGCGGCCCGCCCGGTGACGGTCGGCCGGTTCGAGTTGCTCGGCGAGCCCCGGCGGTCTGCGGGCACGATCGACCTGGACGTCGTCGTCGACTGCGGCACCGGCACCTATGTCCGCTCGCTGGCCCGTGACCTGGGCGCCGAACTCGGCATCGGCGGGCACCTGACCGCGCTGCGGCGCACCCGCGTCGGCCCGTTCACCGTCGACCGCGCGGTGGACGTCTTCGGTGGTCCCGGGCCTCGGCCGGCGGTGACCGACGCTCTGCTCGAGCAGGTCACGGCGGCACTGATCCCCGCCGACGTCGCGGTGCGCCGCGCGTTCCCGGTGCGCGAGGTGGATCGGTCGCAGGCCGCCGACCTGGCGCACGGCCGGCCCGTTCCGGCCGCGGGTATCGCCGGGACCTACGCGGCCTTCGGCCCGGACGGTCATCTGATCTCCCTGGTCCGCGAGGACGACGGGACGGCCCGCTCGGTCTTCGGCTGGCAAGCCGGGCTCTGAGCGAGGGTCGGTCGACCGCGCGGGGCCCGTCGGTGGGCGCGGAAGGGTCGCCCGAAGCGCCGGCGCGGCACGCCCCCGGCCCGGGGAAGATCCGGTCGCACCAAGCGACCGGATCTTCCCCACGCAAGGGTCTCGCCAGGTCCGCCGCCCGGCTGGGGTCGGTGTCCCGGCTGACGTGTTCCGCGCCGAGGATGGCAGGCTGACGGCCGTGGAACGCTGGCGTGGCATCGACGAGGTCCCCCCGAACTGGGGCCGGTGCGTCCTGACCATCGGCGTCTTCGACGGGGTGCACCGTGGCCATCAGGCGCTCATCGGCGAGGCAGTGCGAGTCGGCCGCGAGCACGGCCTGCCGACCGTGGTGATGACCTTCGACCCACATCCCGCGGAGGTCGTCCGGCCCGGCAGCCATCCCAGCATGCTGGTCACCTTGCGCCGCCGCGCGGAGCTGGTTGCCGAGCTCGGCGTCGACGCGTTCCTGGTGCTGCCCTTCACCGTCGCGCTCTCCCAGGTGACCGCCGAGGAGTTCGTGCACGACGTGCTCGTCGACCGGCTGCACGTGGCGCAGGTGGTGGTGGGGGAGAACTTCCGGTTCGGCCATCGCGGGGCCGGTTCGGTCGAGCTGTTGCGGGAGCTCGGTCCCCGGTTCGGCTTCACGGTCCACGGCATCTCGCTGATCCCCGGCCCGGACGAGGTGACGGTCAGCTCCACCTATGTGCGGGCCTGCGTCGGTGCCGGTGACGTGGTGGCCGCGGCCGCCGCGCTCGGCCGCCCGCACCGGGTCGACGGCTTCGTGGTGCACGGCGAGGGTCGCGGCGGTTCGCAACTGGGTTACCCGACGGCCAACCTCGACGTGGCCGAGCACGCGGCGATCCCGGCCGACGGCATCTACGCCGGCTGGTTCGTGCTCGGCAATCGCCGGTCCCCGCTGGCGATCTCGATCGGTTCGAATCCGACGTTCTCCGGCCGGGAGCGGACGGTCGAGGGATTCGTCATCGACCAGGGCGGGAATTTCTACGGCCGACGAGTCGCCTTCGACTTCGTGGAGCGGCTGCGCGACACGGAGAAGTTCGATTCGGTTCCGGCGCTGATCGCGCAGATCGATGCGGACGTGCAGCACACCAAGGACGTGCTGGGGCTGACCGGCGCCGGCGACCCGACCTGAGGAGACAGGGTGGACGAACACCAGATCCTGGACCAGATCTCGACCCTGGTGGACGAGGAGCACCGGCTGCGCGCCCGGTTGCAGCGCGGCGAGGTGTCCACCGACCAGGAGCGCGAGCAGCTGTCGGCCCTGGAGGGGGCGCTGGACCAGTGCTGGGATCTGCTGCGCCAGCGGCGGGCCCGCCGCGAGTTCGGGCAGGGGGCCGATGATGTCGAGGTCCGCAGCGTGCAGCAGGTCGAGAACTACCTGCAGTGAGCGCGGTCCGGGGACGCCGGCCCGGGCCTGCTGATGTCGTCCGTGGCGCCGACCGCCGTCGGCATCCTGTTGCTGCTGGCGGTCCTGGGATTCTCCATCGTGCGGCCGCGCGGCCTGCCGGAGGCGGTGGCGGCCGTCCCCGCCGCCGCGCTCGCGTTGGCGCTCGGTCTGATCACTCCGGCCGACGCGCTGTCGGGTGTGACGACGCTCGGGCCGACGATCGGCTTCCTGGCCGCGGTGCTGGTGATCGCCCACCTGGCCGACGTGGACGGCGTGTTCCGGTGGATCGGCGGCCTCCTGGTGGCCGGCAGCCGGGGGCGCGCCCGCCGCTTGCTCGCCCTGGTCTTCGTCGTCGCGTCGCTGACCACGGCGTTGCTGTCGCTGGACGCCACGGTGGTGTTGCTGACCCCGGTGGTGCTGGGTGCGGTGCGCCGGCTGCAGATCGGCGGGGCCGCCCCGGTCTACGCGTTGGCCCACCTGTCGAACACGGCGTCGCTGCTGCTGCCGGTGTCGAACCTGACCAATCTGCTGGCGTTCCATGCGTCCGGGCTGACCTTCGTGGGATTCGCCGCGCTGATGGCCGGGCCCTGGCTCGCCGCGATCGCCGTCGAGTACGCGGTCTTTCGCTGGGCGTTCCGGGACGAGCTGGCCGCCTCGCACGACAGCCCGGCGTCCGGGCGTGGTGCCGACGGCGGTCGAACCGGATCCGGTGAGCCACCGCCGACCGCATCGCTGATCCTGCTCGCGGCCATCCTGCTCGCGGTGTTCGGTTCGTCCACGCTCGGCGTCGAGCCGGTGTGGGTGGCCGGCGCGGGTGCCCTGGCCTGGGCGGTCCGGGACCTGGTCACCCGGCGGGTGGGACCGAAGGCGCTGGTCGGGGCGCTGAATCCGTGGTTTCTCGCGTTCGTGGCCGCCCTGGCGGTGGTGGTCCAGGCGGCGATCGGGCACGGTCTGCAGGATGCGCTGGCCGGCGTCCTGCCCACCGGCGACGGGTTGCCGCAGCTGGTCGTTCTCGCGTTGATCGCGGCCGGGCTGGCGAATCTGATCAACAACCTGCCGGCCACCCTGGTGCTGCTGGCCGCGCTCGGCGGCGCGCCGTCCGCCGCCGTGCTGGCGGTGCTGATCGGGGTGAACATCGGTCCCAACCTGACCTACGCGGGATCGCTGGCGACCATGCTGTGGCGGCGGATCCTGCACGACCGCGGCCACCGGCCGTCCCTGCGGCGGTTCACCCTGCTCGGCCTGGCCACCGTCGGGCCGACGCTGCTCGCCGCCGTGCTGGCGCTTTGGGCAGGGAATTCGTTGATCTGACCGGGTCCGAGGGTGGCCGAGCCGCCCCCGCCCCCGCCCCGCGCCGCCCCGGCCGGCCTCGTCCCGCCCTTCCGGCCGCCCCGCCGCCCCCATCCCGCCGCCCCCGTCCCGCCGCCCCCGTCCCGCCGCCCCCGTCCCGCCGCCCCCGTCCCGCCGCCCCCGTCCCGCCGCCCCGGCCGCCCCGTCCCGCGCCCAGAGGCCATCGATTTGCCGAATCCCGCCCTTCTTTCGGCGCAGGAAGGGCGGGATTCGGCAAACGGATGCCGGAGCGAGCGGGGCCGCGGGTCGTCAGCGCGGCTGGCGTGTGTGCCCGGGCGGCTCGTGCCCGGACGGAGGCGGTGGTTCGTGCCGGGACGGAGGCAGTGGTTCGTGCCCGGGCGGCGGGGGCGGCGGAATCGTGCCCACCCCGGGCGCCAGGCCCGGCCAGACCAGCAAGACCGGGCAGGGGCAGTGGTCCACCACGAACCGAGTGGCCGGCCCGAGCGACCGAGGTCCCAGGTGGGCGGAGTCCCCGTCCCGGGCGAGCACCAGCAGGTCGGCACCGTCGGCCGCGGCGACCACCTCGCGCTCGACCCGGCCGTGGCGGCTGATCAGCTCCGCCGGCCGGCCGAGCCGGTCGCGGGCCGCGGCCAGGGTCTCCTGCGAGGACCGGAGCAACTCCTGGTCGAGTTGCGCGCCGGCCGAGTACCGGCGGCCCAGCAGTCCGGCGAACGCCCCCCGGGCGACCTCGCCGAGATCCTCGGCCACCACGTGCAGCAGCGTGTATTGCGCGTCCGGCGACGACAGCGAGGCCGCCGCGTCCACCGCTGCCGGCCACACGCCGTCGGCCACCCAGACCAGCACCTTCATGCCGACACCATCCCGAGCCGCCCTGGAGCGCCCGGCACACCGACCGGGAAGTCAGTGGCCCGTCGGGTTCGCCAGGTGCTGCGGGACCGGGTACTGACCGATTTCGTGGTCGCCGACCGGACGCGACGCGGCCGGATCGACCGCGCCGTCGCCGACGGTATCTTGTGCGGTTCCCGAGGTCGACGGGACGGCCTCCGGCAGCGGGCGCGGACCGTGGTGCGGTTCCGGCACCGGGTACAGCGCGAGCCGCTGCTCGGCGCAGACCTCGGCCAGCGCCTGCCGCACGCTGCCGCGGATGACCATCGGGAAGCTGAAGTAGCCGTGCGGCATGCCGACGTACTCGGTGAGCCGGACCTGATTGCCGGCGTGTTGCAGGGCCCGCGCGTAGCGGATGCCGTCGTCGCGCAGCGGGTCGTACTCGGCCACCTGGATCAGCGCGGGTGGCAGCCCGGACAGGTCGTCGGCCAGGATCGGCGAGGCCATCGGGCTGTCCGCGTCGCCGTCGGGGCCCAGGTACTGGTCGCGGAAGGTCACCATGATCGCCGAGGACAGGATCGGCCAGTCACCGCGGGCCGGCGCCGCGAGATCGAAGTTGTCCGGGGTGCGCAGATCGGTCGCCGGGTAGATCAGCGACTGGTGGGCGATGGCCGGACCCCCGCGGTCGCGCAGCACCTGGCACACCACCGCGGCCAGGTTGCCGCCGGCGCTGTCACCGATCACCGCGATCCGGCTGGGATCCGCGCCGAGCTCGCCGCCGTGCTCGGCGACCCAGGTCACCGCCGCCAGGCTGTCCAGGACGGCGGTCGGGAACCGGTTCACCGGCGCCAACCGGTAGTCGACGGACACCACCACGGCGCCGACGCCCAGGCACATCTGGCTGCACAGCCAGTCCGAGTGGTCCAGCGCGCCCAGGGCCCAGCCACCGCCGTGGAAGTACACGACGACCGGCCTGTCGGCACGCTGGTGGGTCGACCGGTAGATGCGGACCGGCACCCGCTCGCCGTCCTGGTCCAGCACCCGGTCCTGGGTCAGCACGCCCTTGGCCAGCTTGCCGGTCACTCCGGTGGTCAGCTTGCCGTGGCCGGCCAGCAGTTCCTGGGCCCGCACGATCTGCTCCGGAGTCATCGTGTCGACGGACCCACCGGGCGTGTGCGCGAACAACCAGGCGAACGCCCGCACCCGAAGATCCAGCTTCGCCATCACGACCCCTACTCGTCAGTAACTACGGTTCCATTCTGCCAGCGGCGCTGCCGGAGATACCCCAGAGGACGGACGCATAGGAGGACGCGCCGGACGTGCTCGCGGGTGTGAGCCGCACCTCCCCGAGCCGCGTGCGGGCACCGGCGAGAATGCTCGTCATGCCCGAAACGGTCTCGCCAGCCCCACCGACCGCACCGATCCGGGCCCGTCGCCGGGTCGTGGCGGGCGTCGGGCTCGCGGCCCTGGTCGCGCTCTATCTGACGCTCGTCGCCGTCTATGCGGTCGGTGAGTCCTCGTCGGTGGACCAGGCGCCGATGTCGCGGCCGGCCGGCGGCGTGACGGTGATCCTGACCGCGCGGACGATCACCGCGGGCGGCTCATCGATGCACGTGGACGTCACGATCGATGCCGACGACGCCCTGCTCGGCGACGACGGGTACCCCAGTGACCCGATCACCGTGTCGCTGGATCCCACCGAGGAGGACGCCGACCTGACTTTCGACGCCGGTCAGCGGCCGCAGTCGCATTCGGCGACGCTGCTGTTCGACGGGGACATCCAGGACTGGCCGTTCGACTCGTACGGGACACCGATCAGCGCGATCGTGACGGCCGGCGAGGGTCCGGCGGCCGACCTGGTGCCCGCCGTCATCGAACTCGACGGATCGGTACAGGGCTGGGACCTGGCCGCACGCCCCGACCCTGACGTGCCTGAGCTGCTGGTCGACGCGACGTACCACCGGTCGCCGGCGATCGTGCTGTTCGGCATCACCCTGGTGCTGGTCCTCGTCCTGCTGCCGGTGACCTGCTGGATCGTCGCCTGGAAGCTCTACCGGGAGAAGCGGCTGTTCGAGGCCGGCTTCCTGGGCTGGATCGCCGCACTGCTGTTCGCCACGATCCCGATCCGCAACTTCTTCCCCGGATCGCCGCCGCCCGGGTCGTGGGTGGATGTGCTGGTCGTGCTGTGGGTGATCGTCGCGCTGACGGTCGGCCTGCTGATCGGGGTGGCGGCGTTCCTCCGGCATCCCCGGCCGTCTCCCTGATCCGCCCGGCCGAACCGGTTCATCTGCGCTGATAGACTGATCGACTGGGTCCGGCTGCAGTCCGTGGCGGCCGGTACCGTCATCCCCCCGGCGAAGGCAGTCCGGAGCGGGCCGTGCACGGCACACGAAGGCACCGAGGAGCACCGAACGTGGCGTTGACCGCCGAGCAGAAGAAGGAAATCCTGGCCGAGTACGGCCTGCACGACAGTGACACCGGGTCACCGGAAGCGCAGGTCGCGATGCTGTCCAAGCGGATCTCGGACCTGACCGAGCACCTCAAGCAGCACAAGCACGACCACCACACCCGCCGTGGCCTGATGGGCCTGGTCGGCCGCCGCCGGCGGCTGCTGCGCTATCTGCAGCAGGTCGACATCAACCGCTACCGTTCGCTGATCGAGCGACTCGGGCTGCGCCGCTAGCGCTGGCACCATCGGCGGTGGTCGCCGCGCCGAATCGGTGCCGGCGACCACCACCGCACAACTGAATACCCACACCAGGGCCACTGACCTGCCCGAACGGCGCTCGCCTGACGCGACGCTGCTGCGCCGGTCCTCGGTAGTGGCCACCGGAACACGGCGCGACCGCCACCCGTTCCGGCGGCTTCGATCGATGGCCGGCAGCCCTCGGCGAGCGTGCACGCCGCCGTCCTGGCATCCGGGTGGCCGACCACTACCGGTCCGGCGTCGCCGCGACCGGCTACCAAGGAGCCACATGTCGGATCCAACCACCACCAGTGCCACCGCCGTCCTGGACAACGGCTCGTTCGGCACTCGCACCGTCCGGTTCGAGACCGGGCGGCTGGCCCAGCAGGCCGCCGGTGCCGTCGCCGCCTACCTGGACGACGACACGATGCTGTTGTCGGCCACCAGCGTCGGTAAGCACCCCAAGGAGCAGTTCGACTTCTTCCCGCTCACCATCGACGTGGAGGAGCGGATGTACGCGGCCGGGCGCATTCCCGGATCGTTCTTCCGTCGCGAGGGCCGTCCGTCCGAGGACGCCATCCTGACCTGCCGGCTGATCGACCGGCCGCTGCGCCCGACGTTCACCAACGGGCTGCGCAACGAGGTCCAGGTCGTCATCACCGTGCTCGCCCTGAACCCGGACGACCTGTACGACGTGCTGGCCATCAACGCCGCGTCGGCGTCCACCCAGATCTCCGGCCTGCCCTTCTCCGGGCCGGTCGCCGGGGTGCGGGTCGCCCTGATCGACGGTCAGTGGGTCGCCTTCCCGCGGCACTCCGAGCTGGAGCGCGCGGTGTTCGACATGGTCGTGGCCGGGCGGCTCGCCGGCGACGACGTGGCGATCATGATGGTCGAGGCCGAAGCCACCGACAAGACCGTCACGCTGGTCGCCGGTGGTGCCGTGGCGCCGACCGAGGAGGTCGTCGCGGACGGTCTGGAGGCGGCCAAGCCGTTCCTGCGGGTGCTGTGTCAGGCCCAGAACGAGCTGGCCGGCCGGGCCGCCAAGCCGGTCGCCGAGTTCCCGCTGTACCCGCCGTACCAGGACGACGCCTACCAGGCCGTCGAGGAGGTGGCCGCCGAGCGGCTGGGCCACGCCCTGGCCGTCGCCGGCAAGCAGGAGCGCGACGCCCAGGTCGACGAGGTCAAGACGCACGTGCTGGAGACCCTCGCCGGTTCCTTCGCCGGCCGGGAATCGGAGCTGGGCAACGCCTTCCGCTCGTTGACCAAGAAGCTGGTGCGCCAGCGAGTGCTGCGCGACAAGGTGCGCATCGACGGCCGCGGGCTCACCGACATCCGCACGCTGGGCGCCGAGGTCGGCTACATCCCGCGGGTGCACGGCAGCGCCCTGTTCGAGCGCGGGGAGACCCAGATCCTGGGCGTCACCACGCTGAACATGCTGCGGATGGAGCAGCAGCTGGACACGCTGGCGCCGGAGAACCGCAAGCGGTACATGCACAACTACAACTTCCCGCCCTACTCGACCGGTGAGACCGGCCGGGTCGGCTCGCCCAAGCGGCGCGAGATCGGCCACGGCGCCCTGGCCGAACGCGCCCTGGTGCCGGTGCTGCCCAGCCGCGAGGAGTTCCCGTACGCGATCCGGCAGGTGTCGGAGGCGTTGGGCTCCAACGGTTCCACCTCGATGGGTTCGGTGTGCGCGTCGACCCTGTCGTTGCTGAACGCGGGCGTGCCGCTGAAGGCGCCGGTGGCCGGCATCGCGATGGGTCTGGTGTCCGACACCGTCGATGACGGAGCCGGGAACGCCTCGGTGCAGTACGTCGCCCTGACCGACATCCTGGGCGCCGAGGATGCTTTCGGCGACATGGATTTCAAGGTCGCCGGGACCCGGCAGTTCGTCACCGCGCTGCAGCTGGACACCAAGCTGGACGGCATCCCGTCCGAGGTGCTCCGGGGTGCTCTCGTGCAGGCCCGGGACGCCAGGTTCACCATCCTGGACGTCATGCACGAGGCCATCGACGCACCGGACCCGATGAGCCAGTTCGCGCCGCGGATCACCACCATCAAGGTGCCGGTGGACAAGATCGGCGAGGTGATCGGGCCGAAGGGCAAGATGATCAACTCGATCACCGAGGACACCGGCGCCGAGATCGCGATCGAGGACGACGGCACGATCTTCGTCTCGGGAGCCGACGGGCAGGCTGTGACATCCGCAATCGACAAGATCAACGCGATCGCCAACCCGCAGCTGCCGAAGGTGGGCGAGCGGTTCCTCGGCACGGTGGTCAAGACCACCGCGTTCGGCGCGTTCGTCTCGCTGCTGCCCGGCCGGGACGGCCTGGTGCACATCAGCAAGCTGGGCGGCGGCAAGCGCATCGGCAAGGTCGAGGACGTGGTGAACGTCGGCGACAAGCTGCAGGTGGAGATCGCCGAGATCGACGCGCGCGGCAAGATCAGCCTGGTGCCGGTGAAGTCCGATGTCACTGCCGAGGCCTCCGTCGAGCCGGCCGACGCGGCCGTCGACTCCGAACCCGCGCAGGTCTGACCGGGTGGCGGCGGAGGCGGTGACCGGATCCGTGCGGTCGCCGATCGGGCGGGCCCGGTCCACGGTGCTGGAACGGGCGGCCGACGGGTCCACCGTCACCGCCTCGCTGCTGCCCGGTGGCCTGCGGGTGGTCACCGAAAGCGTGCCGGGTGCCCGCAGCGCCACGATCGGCGTGTGGGTCGGCGTCGGCTCCGTGGACGAGACCCCGCGCCTGGCCGGGGCCTCGCATTACCTGGAGCACCTGCTGTTCAAGGGCACCCGGACGCGGACCGGCTACGAGATCGCGGACGCCATCGACGCGGTCGGCGGCGAGCTGAACGCCTTCACCTCGCACGAGTACACCTGTTATTACGCAAGGATTCTCGCTAACCAGGCGCGGCTTGCCGTTGAGCTGGTGTGTGACGTGGTGCTGGACGCGGTGGTCGCCGCCGCGGACGTGGACACCGAGCGGACCGTCATCCTGGAAGAGATCGCGATGCGCGACGACGACCCGGAGGACACCCTGGCCGACGCGTTCGCCGGAGCGGTCTTCGCCGGTCATCCGGTGGCCGCACCGGTGATCGGCAGCGCGGAGACCATCACCGCGATGTCCCGGACGCAGGTGGCCGGGTACTACCACCGCCGGTACGCGCCGGCCCGGATGGTGGTCGCCATCGCCGGCGGCGTCGACCATGGCGATGCCCTGCGCTGGGTGCGGTCGGCGTTCGCCGACCGGCTCCGCGCCCGGCCGCACGCCACGCCCGCCGGGTTCCGCGGTGGACGGGGCCGGACCCGGCCGCTGACCCGGCCGCTGGTCGTGTCGCGGGACACCGAGCAGGCGCACCTGTGCCTGGGCGTGCCGTCCGGCCACCGGAACTCGCCCGACCGGACCGTGCTCGCCGTGCTCTCCGCGGCGCTCGGCGGGGGGATGAGCTCGCGGCTGTTCCGGTCGATCCGGGAGGAGCGGGGCCTGGCCTACTCCTGCTATTCGGCGACCGCCGCCTACGCCGACGTCGGCTCGCTGTCGGTCTACGCCGGCTGCGCCCCGGACCACCTGGGCGAGGTGGCCAAGCTGATCGGTCAGGAGTTGGCGGACGTGGCCGAGCATGGGCTGCAGCCGGCGGAGCTGACCAGGGTGCAGGGCCAACTGTGCGGATCGCTCGTGCTGGCGCTGGAGGACACCGAGTCGAGGATGAGCCGGATCGGCAAGTCGCTGCTGGTGCGGACCGAGTTCCGGACGGTCGAGGACGAGCTCGCCGCGATCCGGTCGGTCACCGCCGAGCAGGTGGGCACGTTGGCCCGGCGCCTGCTGCAGCGTCCGCTGTGTGCCGCGGTGGTCGGGCCGTACGGTTCGGCCGACGAGTTGCCGATCGAGCTGCGGGACCAGGCGGGCTGACCGGGCCATGGCCGGAACCCGGTACGAATTCTCCGCGGAGCTCTGGCGCTGGGCCGCCCGCACGCAGGAGTGGGTGTTCGTCCGGTTGCCGGACGGGGTGTCGGCCGACATCGCGGAGGTTCCCCGGCTGCGGGCCGGCTTCGGCGCGGTGAAGGTGGCGGCCACCATCGGCGGTTCCCGCTGGCGGACGTCGGTCTTTCCGGAGCGCACCGGCGGTCCCTATGTGCTGCCGGTCAGGCGGGCGGTCCGGGTGGCCGAACGTCTCGACGTCGGCGACCACGTCCGCGTCGAGGTGGAAACGCTGGACGACGACGACCAGGGGCGTCGTGCCCGTCGGTGATCGTGACCACCGGCGCCACTGTTACCGACTCAAATTCGCCGTCCGGGTGCCGTGCCCCCCGGCCGGTGTTGGCCGGCCGGACGGCGCACCGGAGAATGCTCCGGGACGTTGGTTGCACTGTCGATGCCTGGGATCGGAGAACGACGAGATGACCGCTGGGACGCGTGACGGCAGGGTGGGCCGGTGACCGAGGAACCGCTCCGGGTCGGGGTGATCGGGGCGCGCGGCCGGATGGGCGCGCAGACCTGCCAGGCCGTGGTCGAGGCCCCGGACATGGATCTCGTTGCCGCGGTGGGCGGGCGCGAGTGGCTGTTCTCGCTGGCCGACGCGGACAGCCAGGTGGTCGTCGACTTCAGCCATCCGGACGTGGTGATGGACCACATCCGGTTCTGCCTCGACAACAACATCCACGTGGTGGCAGGTACCTCCGGGTTCACCCAGGAAAGGCTGGACACGATCACCGACTGGTTGCAGGCCAAGCCCGGGCTCGGCGTCATCGTCGTGCCGAACTTCGCCATCGGCGCGGTGCTGGCGGCTCGGTTCGCTCGGGAGGCGGCCCGTTTCTTCGAGTCGGTGGAGATCATCGAGCTGCACCATGCCGGCAAGGTCGACGCCCCGTCCGGCACGGCCGCAGCGACCGCACGAGCGGTGGCCGCGGCGCGGGCCGACGCCGGCCTCGGTCCGGGGCCGGACGCGACCACCATCGAGGAACCGGGAGCGCGTGGGGCGAGCGTCGACGGCGTCCGGGTGCACTCGGTGCGACTGCCGGGCCTGGTCGCGCACCAGGAGGTGATCCTGGGCACGGCCGGAGAGACCCTGACCATCCGGCACGACTCGCTGGACCGGGTGTCGTTCATGCCCGGGGTGCTCACCGCGATCCGTGCCGTGCCCGACCGGCCCGGACTGACGCTGGGCCTCGAGCAGCTGCTCGGCGTCGTCTGACCCGTGGCCTGACCGGTGAGCACGGGTGCCCGCACCAAGATCACCGTCGCGTTGCTGACGCTGGCGCTGGTGGCCTACTTCGTGCTGCTCGGGGAGCGGGCGGTCGCGCTGATCCGGTCGGGTAGTGCGGCCGGCATCCTGTTGGGCGTCGGCGTGGTGCTGCTGCCGATCATCGGCGTGGTGCTGCTCTTCTACGAATTGCGGTTCGGGTGGCAGACCCAGCGGCTGGCTCGCCGGTTGGCGGAACAGGACCTGCTGCCGGACGACACCGACCTGCCGCGGCGGCCGTCCGGGCGGGTCGAGCGGGACGCCGCCGACGCGCATTTCGAGACGGTCAAGGCCCGTGTGGAGGCGGCGCCGCAGGACTGGCGCGGCTGGTACGCGCTGGCCCACGCCTACGACCTGGCCGGGGATCGGAAACGGGCACGCTCGGCGATGCGGCACGCGATCGCGCTGGCCGGCTCCGAGGTGGGTTGAGTTGCGGGCGGCTTGACGGGAGGTTGAACCGGTTCCGTGGGCGGGGCTGGTTTGTGGGGCGCCGGGTGTGGTTGCGGCGGGTGTGGGGTGGCGTTGGCCGTGGCCGCGGAACATCGGCTTGTGTGGGTCAAGCTGATGTTCCGCGGGGGGTGAGCCGGGGGCGAATGTTCCGCGGGTTGCGCGTGCGGCGGGTTTGGAGATGGCGCTGGGCATTGCTGCGGAACATCCGGCGGCACCGCGCCCGGCCGGACGTTCCGCAGGTGAGTCGGAGGTGCCGCGGATCAGATCGCCACCAGATCGAGAGTGCCCGAATAGCGCACCTCGACCAGGGGTGCGCCGCCGGTGTCCAGCTCCCGCCGCAATCCGTCCTCGGACCAGCCGGCGCCGGTCAGGAATCGCGCCGTCACGGTGTCCACCTGAGGTATCCACCACCGGCCCGACGCGGCACCCAGCCGGCGCAACTCGGCCGTCGCGGAGACCAACAGCCGTCCACCGTGGCCCCGCCGGCCCCAGCGCGGCACCACATGCAGCACCTCGATCTCACCGGTCGGATCGAGCAGGTTCCGCCGATCGACGTCGGCGCCCACCGCGGCGAAGCCCACCGGTTCGCCACCCTCGACCGCCAGCAGTACCGGCCCACCGTGCGCGATGCGTTCGGCCCAGGACCTGGCGTGCCGGTCGGGGTCGATATCCAGGGCGGCGGCCGGCAGGACCGTGGCGAAGGCCTGCCGCCACACCAGCAACTGCAACTCCGCCACGATGCGTGCATCGTCGACGGTCGTCGGGCGGACGGAGCTGGTGGCCACGAGCAGCCAGCATGCCATTGCCCGGGCACTGTCGGAGGTGGGTGACACCATCGCTGACGTGACCGCCATCGCACGTCCCGCTTCGCCCAGCCACGTGGCCCTGTCGGCGGCCCAGGCCCGCCGGATCGCCGTGGCCGCCCAGCGGCTGGGCACGGCCGGGCCGAGGTCGACCGGCCCCCCGGTGCCGAGCCGCGGGTTCGAGCCGCACCTCCCGCTGGAGTCGAACGGGAGTGAGGAGTCGATCGCCGGTCCCGAGCGCACTGCCCGGAGGGAGCCCGACGCCCGCCACGGGTCGAGGACTCGAAGCGAAAGGACCGGCGAACCGACCACCCGGCCGATCAATCGCGGCCACCTGCGCCGGCTCGTCGACGCGATCGGGGTGCTGCAGATCGACTCGGTGAACGTGCTGGCCCGCGCGCACCTGCTTCCGGTGTTCAGCCGACTCGGCCCGTACCCGACCGACCTGTTGGACGGTGCCGCCTGGCCGGCCCGGCCCCGTGATCGCCTGTTGGTCGAGACCTGGGCGCACCAGGCCTCACTGATCCCCGTCGAGCATCAGCCGCTGCTGCGCTGGCGCCACCAGCAACTGGAGAACGGGCCGTGGGGCATGGTGGAGCGGCTGCACCGTGACCATCCCGGGTTCCTCGACGTCGTCCTCGACGCGATCGCCGAACTGGGGCCGAGTTCGGCTGGGGACATCGAGAAGGCGCTGGAGGCGCCGGGCCGCGACGTCGCCGGCTGGTGGGAATGGTCGGTGACCAAGATCGCCTGCGAGCATCTGTTCGCGATCGGGGCGATCGGCGTGACGCACCGGCGCGGTTTCGAGCGGGTCTACGACCTGATCGACCGGGTGCTGCCGGCCTCGGTCGCGGCGGCACCGACCCCGGCCGAGACCGATGCGAAGCGGTCGCTGGTGGCCATCGCCGCCCGTGCCCACGGCGTCGGGACGGCCGCCGATCTCGCCGACTACTACCGGCTCGGCGTGGCGGACACCCGCCGGGCACTGGCCGAACTCGTCGAGGCGGGCGAGGTGCTGCCCGCCCAGGTGGCGGGCTGGCGCGAACCGGCCTACCTGCATCGGGACGCGCGGATCCCGCGCGCGGTGGTCGGCGCCGCGTTGCTGAGCCCGTTCGACCCGCTGGTCTGGCGGCGGGCCCGGACCGAGCGGATCTTCGGCTTCCACTACCGGATCGAGATCTACACCCCGGCACCCAAACGCACCTACGGGTACTACGTGCTGCCGTTGCTGGTCGGCGACCGCCTCGCCGGGCGGTTCGATCTGAAGGCCGACCGCGCCGGCGCCCGGCTGCTGGTGCAGGCGTCGTGGCTCGAACCCGCAGCGCCGGTGCCGCTCGCGGTGGAGGCGGCCGCAACGGAACTCACCCGAATGGCGCGTTGGCTCAGCCTCGGCGAGGTCGTGGTGATGCCTCGCGGCAACCTGGCCGCGGAGCTGGTTCGGCATCCGGGAATGCGGCCCGGGGGATAGCCTGCCCCGGTGACATCCTTGCCGGCCTCCGTCGCCGCTGGGCATCCGGCGACCGCCACCGTCGGCCGGGACATCCTGCAGGCCGGCGGATCCGCCGCGGACGCGGTCGCCGCGATGATCCTGGTCGGGTGTGTGGCCGAGACGCTGTTCACCGGCCTGGGCGGCGGCGGATTCGCCACCGTCTACGACGCGGCGTCCAGGCAGGTGCACTGCCTGGACTTCTTCGTCGCCGTTCCCGGGCTGGACGGCAGCCGACCCGCCCCGGCGCGTGACATCAAGGTCGCCTTCGGTGACGTCGAGGTGCCCTACGCGGTGGGTGGGCCCAGCGTGGCGGTGCCCGGCACACCGTCCGGGGTGGCCGCCCTGCATTCGGCGTTCGGTCGTCTGGCCTGGTCGCAGATCGTCGCCCCGGCAAGGGATCTGGCGGGCTCCGGGACGCCGTTCCCGATGCAGCACGCGGTACTGCTGCCCGATGTGGCGGCCGCCATGGTGCTCGGCGACGGGATCGCGGTGTACTCCCGCCCGGACGGTGCCGGTGGTCGGCGGACCCTGGCCCCCGGCGAATTGCTGCATCACGAGGGCCTGGCCGACACCCTGGACGACTACCTGAATTATGGCCCGGACGCGCTGACCACCGGCGACCGTGGCCGGGCGTTCGTCGCCGCGGTCCGCGCCGACGGCGGTGCGCTGTCCGAGCTCGACATGGTCGCCTACCAGGTGCACGAACTGCCGGTGGCCAAGGAGCCGTTCGGTCCGGGCCTCATCTGCGTCCGCGACAACGATCTGGACGAGTTCGCCCGCACCGCCCGGATTCTGCACGAGGGACTGCACGATCCGGACCCGAGCCATCGGGCTCGGCGCCTGGCGCACGCTCTCCGAGCGCCCGCCGTGCGGTCCGAAACGACCACCGTCGTCGCCGTCGACGACGATGGAAACGCATGCGCGGCAACGCATTCTCTCGGCTTGGGATCCGGCGTCTGGCATGGTGGAGTGCACGGTAACTCGATGCTCGGCGAGGGCGAGTTACTGCGCGGCGAGTTGCGCCCGGGGGAGCGGATGCCGTCGATGATGGTGCCGCTGGTTGTCGTCGACCCGGCCGGCCGCCTGCTGTTCACCGGTGGGGCGGCCGGCGGCAGCCGGATCCGGCCGGCGCTGCTGCAGGTGCTGACCAGGGTGCTGGTCGATGGCCGGAGCCCGGCGGAGGCGGTGGCGGCCCCTCGGTTGACGGCCACCCTGGAAGCCGTACATCTGGAGCCAGGTTTCGAGCCGGAGGTGCTGGCTGCGCTGACAGAAGATGGCGAGAACGTCGTGCAGTGGCCCGAGCAGCGTCCGTTCTTCGGCGGCGTGGCGGTCATCGGGCGGGACGGGCCGGCGGCCGACCCGCGTCGAGGTGGCCTGGCGCTGCGCCTGCGCTCCTGACACCCGGGCTCGCCCCGGGCTGGCGACGTCGACCTCAAGAAAGGCTGACTCCGGCTGGGCCCGCCTCACCCGGCTAGCTGCCTGCCTCACCGGGTTCGCTGCTCGCCCCACCGGGTTCGCTGATCTTTCCCGCGCCGAATCGGCGAAATCGGGCATGATGACGCGGGTTTCGTCCGCGGTGCCGGCGACCAGCCCGGGTTTCGCTGATCAAGTCCGCGTTTATGCGCCCGATTTGCCGGGTTCTGCGCGGGAATGATCAGCGAACCACCAGCGCACGCGGAAATGATCAGCGAACCAGCAAGCGCACGCGGAAATGATCAGCGAAGCCAGGCGGCGCCAAATCGGCGAACCAGCAGCACGCGCGGGGAAGATCAGCGAACCAACGCGAGCCGACCAGCGAAACCGCAGAGAGGGGCCCCGCCGAACCGAGGGGTCAGACCAGCGCCCCGCCGAATCGAGGGGTCAGACGAGCGCCGCCCGCCGCAGCCGGATGTCGCCGGAGGTGGTCTTGACCCGCAGGTCCAGCACCGGCTCGTCGGCGAGCGTGCCACCGATCGGCCGATCGGCGTCCAGGTCGGGGTCGGCGTAGGCGGCGTCCACGCCGTCGGCGCGGGCGGGCGGCTGGTCGCTGACGACGAAGTCGTTGCTGGTCGACCCGGACACCGTGGCCAGGTCGATCGCGGCGAGCGTGCCGGCGTGCACGCCGACCTCGACGTCGCCGGAGACGGTGATCAATTCGGCCCGCCCGGACGACGCGTCGTGCACCCGGAGGTCGCCGGACACGGTGCGTGCGCTCAGGTCGCCGCCGGCGGCGTCGACCCGGATCTCGCCGGACGTGGAGTGCAGCAGCGCCTCGGCGCGGACCCGCCGCACCTCGATATCGCCCGAGGCGGTGCGGATGTCGCATTCGGCGGTGTCGTTGATCGCCACGTCTCCGCTGGCCGTCTGCACCACCGAACGGCCCAGGACCTGCTCGACCCGTACGTCGCCGGACGCGGTCCGGACCTCGACCCGGCCGGCGATGCCGGTGGCGATCGTGTTCGCGGACTGGGTCTGCACCCGAACCCCGGAACCGGCCGGCGCCGTCACGTGCACGGTGAACGACGACTTCCAGCCGTCCCGGGCCGGGTCGGTGTCCACGATCAATCTCGCGGACTCCCCGCCGGTGCCGGGCTGGCGCAGGTCGACCCGGACCCGTTCGGTCGGGTCGTCGACGGGCCGGTCGGCGCCGTAGCCGGGTTCGTGGCCCTCATCGCCGCGGCCACCGGCGCGGCCGCCGGTGAACTGGGCCCGGGCGGCCCGGATCACGTCGTCCAGGAAGCCCAGCGGATGCGACGGGCCCGCCACGACGTCCACCGTGCTGGTGGTGACGTCGGCGAGGTCGACCTGGACGGAGCCGGCGGAGTTGCGGATCTCGATGGTCACCGGTTCGGGGGTCAGAAAGCTGTGCATGGCGTCCTCGTGAGTTGGAGCGGTCAACATGGTCAGTCGAGTCGGGTCAGTCGAGTCGGGCAGTACGCGCCGGGTCAGTCGGCACAAAGGCCAGAGCAGCACGCGGCGGCGGAGCCCTGCGGGTCAGCTGCGGATGTAGCCGGTGACGTTCCGGCCGGAGTCGCCGCCGCGGCCCCGGTGGCCCTTGTTCGGCACCGCCGAGCGCACCGAGTCCGACACGGCGCGCGAGATGTAGGTGTTCAGCGACACGCCCTGCTCGGCGGCGGCGCGCTCGGCCTGCGCCTTCAGCTCGTTGAACAGCCGCACCGTGGTGCGCGACAGCTCGCCGCCCGCGTCCTGCACGGCCCGCTTGAGATCCTCCGGCGAATCACCGTGCTCGGACGTGTCGCGAGCGTCCTGCTTGCGCAGGTAGTCGGTCAGCGGCGGGCCGGAGCTGACCGGCTCCGGAGTCACATGCTCGGTCACCGAGACCCGGACGTCGCGCCCGTCCAGCTTCAGCTCGACCGTGGTGTCGCGCAGCGCACCGGTCACCTCGGCCGCCAGATCGGACAGCGCGTTCATGATCGCCAGGCGGGCCGCCGGTTCGAGCGCGCCGGCCAGCATGGCGGCCGCTCGGCGGGCGTCGCCGTCGCCGACCGACGCCGCGGTGATGAGATCGTCGCGCAGGCTCTGGGTATAAGGGGTCAGGTCCATGACGCCATAGTGACACCACGATGGCGTCACCGCAAGGGCGTGACGTCGAGCCGTACGATTCCCGCCATGACCGCATTGGAGACCCAGAGCCGTTTCCTCGGGCTGCTGCGCGAGCAGGTCCGTCATGAGTTCAACGCCAGCCAGCAGTACATCGCGATCGCGGTGTGGTTCGACGCGCACGACCTGCCGCAGTTGGCCGCGCACTTCTACCGGCAGTCGGTCGAGGAGCGCAATCATGCGCTGATGATCGTGCAGTGGATGCTGGATCGGGACCTGCACATCGCCATTCCGGGCGTGGACGAGGTGCGTGGGGACTTCGAGACGATCGTCGAACCGATCGCGCTGGCCCTGGCGCAAGAGCGGACCGTCACCGAGCAGATCAAGGAGTTGTTCGCCACCGCCCGGGCCGAGAACGACTTCCTCGGCGAACAATTCATGCTGTGGTTCCTCAAGGAGCAGGTCGAGGAGGTCGCCTCGATGTCCACCCTGCTCAACGTCGCGCAGCGGGCCGGCAGCGACTGGTTCGACGTGGAGACGTATCTGGCCCGCGAGTCGGTGGGTGACGCGGGCGCGGACGCGGGCGCTCCGGCCGCCGCCGGGGGCGCGCTCTGAGCGCACAGCCCCAGGTGCGGCTGGTCGCGCGGACCGAGTTCCTGCCGCCACCGGACGTGGCCTGGACCACGGACGCCTCCGGCGGGCAGGCGCTGGCCGAGTTCGCCGGTCGGGCCTGCTATCAGTCGTGGAACAAGCCGATCCCGGCCACCGCGACCAATGCCGGCTACCTGGCCCACATCCTGCAGGTGGGCCACCTGTCGGTGCTCGAGCACAGCACCGCCACCTTCTACATCACCGACGTGTCCCGGTCGGTCACCCACGAGCTGATCCGGCACCGGCACTTTTCCTACTCCCAGCTCTCCCAGCGGTTCCTGCCGGCGACCGGACCGGAGGTCGCCGAGCCGGCGATCGTGGCCGCGGACCCGGAACTGCACCGGATCTTCCGTGAGGCGGTCGAGCAATCGGCGGTCGCTTACGATCGGCTGCTCGCCGGGCTCGAAGAGCGCGCCGCCGCAACCCCGGACGGCACCCTGGCCCGCAAACAGGCGCGGCAGGCCGCCCGGTCGGTCCTGCCGAACGCGACCACCACCGCGATCGTCGTCACCGGCAACTACCGGGCGTGGCGGCACTTCATCGGCATGCGGGCCACGGAGGCCGCGGACATGGAGATCCGGGCGCTGGCCATCGCGGTGCTGCGCGACCTGCAGGCGCTCGCCCCCAATGTGTTCGCCGACTTCCGGATCAGCGAGTTGTCCGACGGCACAGCGGTCGCCGCGTCCCCGCTGGTCGGTGACGGCTGATCCGAGGCTTGCCGGGCGAACCCCAACACCGCGCTGGCATCGTGCGGCAACGAATGTGACGAAATGCCACAACGAGCGAAACGGATCGTCGGTCAGCATGTGAGACCCGAACAGATCGCGGAGCTGTGCTGGCCTACCTCACTCAGCCCCACTCGGGTGGAGTCCCAAAAAGGAGTTCCAAAGGAGTTTCAGTGACAGCGCCCTGGCGATGTCGATCACTCACCCGCCGGGTTCATCCATCAGATGAATGGTGTTGCGGGTTTGATGTTGGCGTTGCGGTGGAAGAAGTTCTCCGGGTCGTATGCAGCCTTGACGCGGGCCAGGCGGTCGTATTTGCCGGACCCGTAGCTGGCTCGGACGCGATCGTCCTGGCTTTCGGTCATGGTGTTGACGTAGCCGCCGATGCCGATTGCGTGTGGCTGGAGGTCGCGCCAGAGTTCGTGGGCCCAGGTTCGGTCCGTGGTCATCAGGTCGGCCGTACGGGCGACCGCGTTGATGATCACTTCCACGTGTGGGGTGCGTCCTCCGCCGAATGCGGTGTCGTCGTCGTCGACGTCGGAGAAGGCGCCGCCGAGGGGATAGAACTCGACGAGCGAGGTCGGTGACTTGCGCCGAGCGAGGTGGGTGGTCACGACTGCGATGGCCTCCTGCGACAGGCGGGAGATCCGGGTTCCCTTCTCGTAGCAGAATTGTCCCCAGTCGCCTGCCTCGTCGAGCAGGCTTTGCAGAACCGTGTACGGCATCGAGGTGATGAATTCGACCGGTGGTGGCAGTTCCCGGTGAACCCGGGCGGCGATCGCGGTGTGCTGCTCGGCGGTGCCGAAGCCGGCGAGCAGCAACGCGTACCCGGGCTGGAAGTGGTGCGCGTCGGGGACGAATGGGGCGGGGGGTGAATTCATGCCGGCGATGATTGCGTTCGCCTCGCGCGGGAGTTCGTCGATCAACTTCTGGCACATGTGCAATGCTTCGGCTCCCTGGTCGATGCCCCAGAAGAACCAACCGAAATGTACTGTCGGCCCGACCGGGTGTGCTTGGAATTCGAAGGTCGTGACGACGCCGAAGTTGCCGCCGCCACCACGGAGTGCCCAGAACAGGTCGGGGTGTTCGTCGGGCGCTGCCCGCAGGGTCCGGCCGTCGGCGGTGACGACCCGCGCGGAGAGCAGGTTGTCCAGGGTCAGGCCGTGCAAGCGGCTGAGCCAACCCATGCCGCCACCCAGTGCGAGACCGCCGATGCCGGTGTGGCTGACAACGCCGGTGGGTACGGCCAGTCCGTGGGCCTGGGTGGCGGCGTCCAGGTCGGCGAGCAGCGCACCGCCGCCCACCCGTACTCGTCTGGTCAGCGGGTCGACGGCGACATGACGCATCCGGCTCAGGTCGATCATCAGACCGTCGTCGCCGACGCAGTACCCGGCGGCGCTGTGTGCACCGCCGCGCACCGAGATCTCCAGGTCGCGGGTGTGGGCGAAGCTGATCGCCGCGCTGACGTCGTCCGCGCTGACGCAGCGGGCGATCAGAGCGGGGTGGCGATCGACAGCACTGTTCATGACGGCGCGGGCACTGTCGTAGGCGGCGTCAGTCGGGTCGAGGACCTGCCCGGCAAGGGCGGCCCGCAGGATCTGGACGTCGGGATCGGTGGTCCGTGTCACGGCGACTCTCCTTCGTGATTGCCTTCCACCACGCCATGGTGTGACGAGAGCGGTTGGACCGTAGACGGTCTCGGGATATCGGTCCCGAAAGGGTGGGCGATGGTCCGCCAAGCGGTCACGATTGTGCGCGACTCCGGGCCGTTCGCGTATCGGGGAAAGTACGTACGTAAGCGCAACCGGATGAAGCGGCCGGATCTGGCGGGTTCGCGTCCTCAGCGACGATCGGATGTCCGGTAGCCGGTGATGCTGTGCTCGATCCCCGGCGTCGGCATCCGGCTCTCTGGCCCGCCGTGGCCCCGCGTTCGATACTGTGGCGGTGTCCACGGTGCGTAGTCCGGTGATGGTCGGCCGGGAGGCGGAACTGACCGCCTTGAGCGCGGCGTTGGTCGCCGCGCGGTACGGGGCCGGCTCGGCGGTGGTGGTGCTCGGTCAGCCGGGTATCGGCAAGTCACGGCTGATCGGTGAGGTCGTGCAGCGAGCACGCATGGGCACGCCGGCAACACCGGTGCTGGTGGGCCGGGCCGTCACCGGCCCCTCGGTCGCGCTGCGCCCGCTGATGGAGGCGCTGCTGGCCGGTACGCGCGGGGCCGGGGCGATCGACGACGCCGCGCTCGATCCGTTCCGGCCCGCCCTGGGCCGACTGTTGCCGCAGTTCCGTGCCGCATCCGGCCCGGCCGACCCGTCCCTGATGGTGCTCGCCGAGGCCGTCCTGCGGCTGCTGCGGGTCCTCTCTGCCGGGTCGGGTCTGCTCATGGTGCTCGAGGATCTGCACTGGTCCGACCCGGACACCTTGTCCGTCGTGGAGTTCCTGGCCGACAACGTCAAGGCTGAACCGGTCGTGCTGCTCCTGACCGCCCGTTCCGGGAGCGGTGATGATCGAGCGCTGATCGATCGGTTGGCCGAGCGTGGTGCGGTGCAGCTGATCGAGCTAGCCCCGCTACGCGACTCCGAGGTCACCGGGGTGGTCACCGCCTGCCTAGGCCCCGGAGCAGACCAGCGGTTGCTGGAACTGATACGCAGCCGCGCCGAGGGCATCCCGCTGCTCATCGAGGAGCTACTGGGCGCGGTGGGCGACGATCCGTCTCTCATGGTCATCCCGGCGAGTGTGGCCGAGCTGACCCGCGCCCGCCTGGATGCCTTGCCCACCGCCGCGCGGCTGTGTGTGCGGGCCGCTGCGGTGTTGGGCGAACGGTTCGAGTGGACGTTGCTTCCGGATACGACGGGACTTGCCGACGACACCGTTCTCGATGGGCTGCGCGCAGCGATCGACGCGGACCTGGTAGGTGTCGATTCGGCCGGCGGGGGTTTTGTTTTCAGGCATGCCCTGACCAGAGACGCGGTCCTGGACGCGCTGCTCCCGCCGGAACGGTCCGCGTTGGCCCGGCGCGGCCTGGACCTCGTTGAGGCGACGCATCCAGGTCTGGACGGCCCTTGGTGTGGGCTGGCCGCGAGCTTGGCCGCACTTGCCGGGGACTCCTCGCGGGCGGCGGAACTGCTGGTCGAGATGGGACGTCGAGACCTTCAAAAGGGGGCATTGGGCACTGCGGCAACCGAGCTCGAGCGGGCCATGGCGATAAAGGGGGACCCCCTATTCACCGCCGATGCGGCCGAGGTGCTGGCCGAGGTGCTCGTCCTCGCCGGGAACCCGCGGCGGGCCGGTGAGGTGACCGACACCCTGATGACGGCCCTGGCGCAGTTGGACGCCGCGCCCGCCCGGTTGGCCGGCGCCCATCTGCGGATGGCCCGTGCCTGGACCGTGGCCGGTCAGTGGGACACCGCAGTCGAGCAGCTCCGACAGAGCACAACCTCGGCCGGCGCGAGCCCCACGCACAGGCCACAGGTCGACTTGGTGGGCGCCCTCGTCTCCTTGGGTCGCAAGCAATTCGACGACGCGGAACGGGGAGCGCGGGCGGCCTTGGCCGCGACGGAGCAGGCCGGGCCGTTCGAGGTGTCCTGCGAGGCTCTGGAGATTCTGGGTCGCCTGGCCCGCCGCACCGATCTCGCAACGGCCGAGGCCCTGTTCGAGCGGGCCGCAAGCATCGCAGCATCGCACGACCTGCCGGTTTGGCAGGTGCGGTCTCTGCAGGAGTTGGCCACCCTGGACCTGCTGGGCAGCCTGCGACTTGACCGCATGGAACAGGCCCGGGACCTCGCCCTGCACCTGGGTGCCCTGGCGGTAGCGGCGACCGCCGACCACCACCGCACCGCCGCCTGCACGATGCGCGGCGAATTCGACATCGGTCTGCGGATCGCCGAACAGGCCATCCGGACCGCCCAACGATTGCACCTGCCCAGTGTTCCCGCGACGCTGCTTTTCCAGGCCGGCCTGCGGATGATGCGGGGTGAAACGGCCACCGCGGAAGAACTGATCACACAGGCCCTGGCGTTCGGCCCGGACGACCCCCGGCTCGCCTCCGACGCGTGGGGAGTGCGCGGGATCCGGTGGCTCCTCGCCGAGGACAAGCAGCGGGCCCTGGACGCACTCGATCGATCCATGAAATTCATCCGGCAAGAAAGGGAACCGACCGCCCCACCTCTCGGGCAATGGCTGGTGCTGGCTACCTTAG
>CAZCEH010000048.1:0-35473 GCA_964497705.1 uncultured Actinomycetes bacterium
CTCGCGGCCAGCGTCGACGCGATCAGCCGCCGACGCCGCGCCAGCGCCGGCCGCTGACGGTCAGGGTTTGCCGGCGGCGAGATGAACGGGACAACCCCGGCCCGCTCCGTGGGCCGGGGTTGTTCTGGATTCGTGGCACGAGAAAACTTGCATCAGTTCGTTGAATCCCTCCAATGCCGCCACCAGCGGACGGGAGTAGTGGACCGAAGGCGGCCTCCAGCTGAAGCCGAACAGGCGCGGGCCGCTGTGGTGCGAAGACGGATGCCGAAGCGGTGACCGCAGCGCTGATCAACGATTGGCTGACCGGTAACGGCACCCCGTCCCCGAATGCCACATGGGAGGCAGGCCGGCGGAAGCCGGATGACGCCACCCAGTTCGATCGTCGACTGGAAAGTCGCGACCGGACAGCACGTGAGACTGACCTCACTCGAAGCAGCGACCGCTCGATGGGACTGATCCCAGAGCGATCGGCAACTGGTCACCACGCCGCGGCTTGGGTGAGCGCATGTCCATGATCATGGTCATACTCTCGAATGAACGTTTGGCTGCCGCGTTGACGGGGGATGCGTGTGTATGGAATAAGCGACAGATGCAGTGCCTGTGATCTGGATGACGGCCGCTACGCGCTGGTAACAGCAACCGCCGCCAGGTACAGGACGGCGATGTGCCCGTCCGAGCGCGCAACAGACGCGAAAGCAACTCAGGAAAATGAACGCCAACACTGATCCGGTGCCGACCGTGGTCGCCGGCACGAGCCCAGATGTCGAGAAGATCGCATCGGAGGACCGGCGAATTGGCGTGACCCTGTCCGGCGGCGGCGTACGTGCGACATTCTATTCGCTCGGCGTACTGAAATACCTCGTCGATTCAGGACTCAATAAAGATGTAAAGGTCGTGAGTTCGGTATCGGGAGGATCGATCGCGAACCTCGTAGCGGCTACATCAAGCGAATTCTCTTCGGCCGATTCAAGTGGACTGGAGCCGAATCCCTCTGGCTTCGACCGAGACTTAAGTATGGCCGCTACCTACTTGGCCAACGTGGGAATCTTCTTCCTTCCCAAGCTCGCCAGAGTGATCAGTGTCGTTGTCTTCCTGACCATCATGGGCATCCTTGCAACAATTGTCTTGACAATTTCGATCGAGCCTGATGACCCGGGTCTTTGGATTGATATTCTCGCATTCAGCATTCTGTCCTTTTGTGTCTCACTACCGCTCGCGCTCTGGCTTCTCCTTGGATTTGGGCTCGACGTCCAGCGTCGTCACTACGCCTCATTCGTCAGGTGTCTCTACGGCACCGACGAGGGATTCCCGGCGCCCGGCCTCAAGGACCACTTGGCCGTATTGTGGTCCTCGTCCGTGGAGATGGTATTCGGCGGGTATGGGCTCCCCGCGTTTGCCTCCTATATGAGCTTGATGACGCGATTGCTCGGTCCCGATGATGGACGCTCCTTCCGGGCCGACACCAACGCGTTCAAGGTTTCTGAGTTCCTGCGGAAGGACCGCTGGAAGGAGCGAGGCTCCGGCGATTCGGGTTGCTGGCACATCATCTGTGCCACTGATTTGACGTCGGGACAACCCGTCTACATGTGCCGCGACTGGGTCTATTCACCTGCCTACGGATGGTCTACGTCGCATTCGGTCCCAGTGATCGACATGGTGTATGCATCCGCAGCGTTTCCTGGAGCATTTTCGCCTCTCCGTCTGAGAGCCGACAAGATGGAGTTCTCAAGAGGGAGTACGGCGCCATCGAGGCTGCCTGACACTTTGGTGGTCGCCGATGGTGGCGTCTATAACAACTTGGGCACCGAAGTTCTGGACTTGGCAGAGGATCTACGCTCTCGACCTCTTCGAAAACCCGGACGCATTTCGGTCCCCGAGGCCGTGTCGAGTGCAATCGTCGTTAACTCGGGAGCGCCGCTCCGACCCAAGAAGATCAGCGGAATGCCAATCGTTCGCAATCTCATGGACCTACTGCGAATAAATACCGTTATGTACAACAGTACACTCGGTCCGCGACTGGTCGCGCTGGGGGCCAAGGGTTCTGTCAGGCCCTGTGCGATTTTGGAGATCGGCTCGTCGCCGGTTGCGCTCGCGCGGAGATTGGCAACCGAAGCGCCCGACCCGGAAATGAAGCGTAGAGCACAACAGCTTTATGATGCCATGGCGTCGCCCGGTGCCGAGGAAGAGGAGTACTGGTCGGCATCGGCTGAAGATGCAGCCGGAACTCCCACCACGCTTTGGCCCATAGGCCTGGCTCCTGCTCGTGAGCTATGCCGGCTCGGGTACGCGAGCGCTGGAATAGCTGCTTATGTTTTGTATGGCCATGACAGTCGCTCGGTAGAAGCGATGCTGTCCGACCTCTTCGATGATGATCGAATGAGGCGGCTCATCAAGAAGATTTGATCGCTTCGAGCACCCGACGCCGTCCTTCTGTCCACGCCGGTACTTGGCGATCTGCGCAACCCACTCTTCGTCAGCCACCTTCCCAGGTTCAACGGACCAGCAGTGCGGCGATGAGAGTGTCGCCGACCCAGCGTTCGAACTCGTCCAACGAATAGCCTCTCGAGTGCACGAGCGTTTCGTACGAGCTCGGGCCGGCGATGACGAGCATCGTGTCGACGGCGCCGTCCATGGTCAATCCGGGTAGCAACGCCCGCTCGTCGATGCCCTCCAGCATTCCGGCGAGGCTGCGTCGGCGCAGAGCCTCGAGTTCGTCCCGGTCCTGGGCGACTCCCGGATCGACGGCGGCGCCGTCCTGCACCAGTCGCCAGATGTGCCCCATCCGCTCGGCGATCTGCCGGAAGATCATGGCCACCCGCCGCAACCGTGCGCGCGGGTCGGACAGGGCCTCGGCATCGAGCAGACGCCGGAGCTGCGGAACCCACGTCCCGTCGGTGACGCCGGTGGCTGAGCCGGTCATCGTGTACTCCACGGATGCGCGCAGGAGCCGACGCTTGCTGCCCCACGCGGTGTAGAGGGTCCGTAGCGAAACCCCTGCCCGGCTGGCGATCTCGCTCACCGTGGTGCCCGTGTACCCCCGCTCGGCGAAGACCTCGGCGGCGCCGACGACCAGTCGCTGCCGGGAACGCTCGCGAATCGCGTCGCCGGCCCGCTTCTGCCGGGATTCGACCGCAGGCGCGGGGGTCGCCGCTCGACCACTGTGCACCGGCCCAGTATAGAGTTACCATCATGCTATGAGTCATAGTGGCGTGGCGAACCGTGTGCACCGGAGCGCCCGCCGCGGGAATGGTCCCTGGGTCAGAGCCCTGTCGACACTGGGCCGGCTGCTGCGTCCCGAGATCACCATCACGGATCCGCCTGCGAACGCGACCGTGGACTGGAACGTTCCGGTGCCCATGAGAGACGGGATCAGGTTACGGGTCAACGTCTTTCGTCCGGACGACGGAGAACCGCACCCCGTCCTGCTGTGTGCCCATCCGTACGGCAAGGACGACCTGCCGCTGCGCCACCGGACCAGGCACGGCTACCGGCCGTCGCCGCAGTACCGCCTGATGCGCAGCGCTCCGGTGACGCACTCCGCCTGGACCACCTGGGAGAGTCCCGATCCCGCGCACTGGACCGCCCGTGGGTACGTCGTGGTCAACGCTGATCTGCGGGGTTGGGGCAGATCGGAGGGCGAACCGGACGTGCTGTCCGAGCAGGAGGGCCTGGACGTGCACGATCTGGTCGAGTGGGCGGCCCGGCAGCCCTGGTCCACCGGGCGGGTCGGCATGAGTGGTGTGTCGTACCTAGCCATCAGTCAGTGGATGGGCGCGGCCACCCGACCTCCGCACCTGGCCGCCATCTGCCCCTGGGAGGGATTCACCGACTTCTACCGCGATTTCGCCCGCCCGGGCGGGATTCTGGAAACCGGGTTCCTCACCGTCTGGGGCACGGTGACCAGGCGACGCAGCCACGGCAGGGTCGACGTCGTCGGCCAGGCACACCACCGACCCCTGTACGACGAGTGGTACGCCGCCCGGAACCGCGACATCGAGGCCATCGACGTGCCGGCGCTGATCTGCGCCAGCTTCTCCGACCACAACCTGCACACCGGAGGGTCTTTCGACGGTTTCCGGCGCATCGGCTCGACCCGTAAGTGGCTTTACACGCACCGGGGACCGAAGTGGGCCGTCTACTACTCGGCGGACGCACTCGATGCCCAGGCGCGGTTTCTCGATCACTTCCTCAAAGGCGAGGACACCGGCATCACCGAGCAGCCGCCGGTCCGCTTGGAGATCCGGGAGGATCGCGTCACCGTCGCGCAGGTGCGCCACGTCGACGGCTGGCCGCCGTCGGACACCCGGTGGCGAACGCTGCACTGCCGTGCCGGCGACGACCGCAAGGCCGGCCTCCTGATCGAGAGCGGGCCCGGTGAGCGGATGCCGGCCGTCGGCCGGGAGGTCATCCTCGGCCGACGAGGCGGTCGGGCCAGCTTCACCCACCGGTTTGCGACCGACACCGACGTCGTCGGGCCGATGCTGGTGACCCTGACCCTGTCAGTCCGGGGCGCCGACGACTATCCCGTGGTGGTCGGCGTCCGGAAGTTCCGGAACGGCAAGGAGGTCACGTTCGAGGGCTCGTACGGATTCCAGGGCGATCTGGTCACCCATGGCATGCTGCTGGCCTCGCACCGTACCGTCGACGCCGAGCGGTCGCTGCCCTACCAGCCGTACCACCCGCACACCGAGCGCGAACCGCTCGTCGACGGCGAGAAGGTCCACCTGGCCATCGGTCTGCTCCCGTCGGCCACCCGTTTCCGGGCCGGTGAGGAATTGCGCCTGGACGTCCAGGGTCGCTGGTTCCACGGCCGCGATCCGGTGCACGGTCAGTTCCCGGCCGGCTACCGCACCCGCGCCGCAGGCACCTGCACGCTGCACCTCGGCTCCGACGACGGCTGCACACTGGCGATCCCGGTGCTCGTGGACGGATGACGGCCGAGGTCAGCCGTCGACTCACCACGCCGGCGGAGCCTGGATCACCTCGACCACCTTGGGCGCCATCCACATGCGGTCATAGCTTCGGCCGGACACTTCCACCAGGATTCCGAGGTGCTCGAGCCGCTCGACGACCGTGTAGATCGCCTGCGTGGTCTTGCCCGTGCGCCTGGCCTCGGGTGCAACGCGCAGGTAGGGCCTGCCGATGAGATTGTCGGCCACATCCAGAATGACGCCGCGCGCACCGCTCGCGCGCACCTGTTCGCGAAACCGGGCCTGCAGGTCCAGGAGCTGGTCGACCCGCCGGGCGGTGTCGTCCGCGGACGCCTCCAGTCCGAGGGCGAAGAACCGCACCCAGGCGTCCCAGTCTCCGGACGCACTCACCTCGGCCAGGCAGTCCATATAGGCGGTCCGTCGCGCTTCGAACCACGGCGAGATGCTGAGCAGCGGTTCGCTCAGGGTGCCGTCGGCCACCAGTTGGGCGACGACGAGCAGCCGGCCGATTCGGCCGTTGCCGTCGTTGAACGGATGGAGCGTCTCGAATTGGTAGTGCGCCATCGCGGCCGCGACGAGGGGGTCTCGGTCGGGGTCCCGATCGTTGATCCAGTTGACGAGGTCGCGCACCGCTGCCTTCAGGTCGATTCCGGGCGGCGGCGGTATGAAGCGAGCGTCTTTGATCGCTGATGCCGGCGAACCGATGACGACCGGAACCGAGCGGATCCTGCCCGTGTCCGCCGTCTCCGAACCGGTGCCGGTGATCAGCCGCCGGTGTAGCTGTTCGAGCAGGCCGACCGTGATCGGGCGGTGGTCGCCGATATGGCCGAATGCCAGTTCGGCAGCCGAGATGTAGTTGAGGATCTCTCGGATCGGTGGGCTGACGCTGGCCCCTTCGTCCTCGGCCTCGCTGGCCAGGACGTCGGCGATCGGCGCGAAGGCGCCTTCGAGCGCTGACGTGCTCTGTGCCTCCCTGGTGAGGGTTGGACGCCGAAGGAGAGCCGGCGACGGGACTTGCCGCGCTGCCTGCGAGAGCCGTCCGAGTGCCCGGCTTGCTCTGGTGACGGTGGTCCAGGTCGAGCCGCGGAGCTGCGGTGGGTCGCCCAACGCATCGGGCGAGAAGGCGACGTGGTCGTACTCGATGCCGGTGCGATCATCGACGCCGCGTAGCGGAACGAGGCGGCCAACTGGGCTGCCGGAGAAGCGGTCGCGGTCCACTTTGCAAGTATAAGTTGGTTTGCTTGACCTTACGTCGGCGTAATTCAAGTTTCCGTGCCGCAGCCGTCGTCAAGGAGGGGTCTCTGAACTGTACTTTTCAAGTAAATAGAAGTTGGCTTGACTTAGGGCGACGTGTTGTCAAGTGCCGTTGAGCCCGACTACTGATCGTCACGACGTGTTGCGTAAGGGAGTGGCTTTTTGGCGTCGGCGGCGGCAACCGACAAGATGGGAAGGTTGGTGCTTCCGCAGGTCGTGCTGGTGGCCAGGGCCGGGATCGAACCGGCGACCTTCCCGCTTTTCGCGGGTACGTGAGGTGGCTCCGAGGCGTCTGGCAGCGTCCTGACCTGCGGGTTTCCCGAGGGTGCCACGGGACGCCCTGAGTTGCTCTCTGGTGTCACCCAGAATGTCACCCAAGATCATCTTAGTTCGGCACATCGTGCGTGGGTGCCCGCTGCGGGAGCGGTGTACCCCACGGCCCGTGCCGGGCGGACGATCAGCGTCGGCGTCCACGAGTAGGCGCCGGCCGCGGCCCAGGCCCGGCAGACGGACCCGGGTTGGATCGCCGACTACCGGGCCACCCGACCGAAGGTGGAACGCAAGTCCGAACGCCTGATGCGCCGCATGCGCGGGGGGCGCGGGCTCGGGACCGCGGCACGACCAAGATCGCCGCCGACTTTGTCGTTGCGGGCCGCGGCGGTCACCGCGCGTCCGGCGGTACTCGGTGTGACGCCCACCAGGTCCGGATGAGCCGCCGCAGCCTGATGAGCCGGCACCTGGGGCGAACACCCTCCAACAGGGAAAGTGGGGCCTCACGCGCGCGGCCGGCCGAGGCTTGCGCACGCAGGATCCGCGACGCCAGTGACTGGCCCACCCGACTCAGCATCACTGATGCGCGACCTTCGCACCACTGATGCTAACCTGGATGGCATGCGGACCACGGTACGACTCGATCCCGAGGTGGCAGCGGCGGCCGAGCGGTTGCGTAGAGAGCGTCACATCGGACTCAGCGAGGCAGTCAACGAGCTGGCGCGCGCGGGCCTCGCTCGCGGCGAGAGGGCCACGCCGTTCCGGCAGCGGACGGCCAGTGCCGGGGTGAAGATTGATATCACCAATGTCGCGGAAGCGCTGGAGTTGCTCGATCAAGACGACTCCAAGGGCGCCCGTTGATCGTCGACGCCAATGTCTTGCTCTATGCCGTGGATGACCAGTCGCCCTTCCACGGGAGCGCGCGGACCTGGATGGACTCGGCGATGAACGGATACGAGCGGGTTGGGCTGCCGTGGGTGTCGCTGATGGCGTTCCAGCGGATCATCACCCACCCTCGCGCCACAGCGAATCCCCTGACGGCCCAGAATGCGTGGACCTACGTCACCGACTGGCTCGATGCCGACCAAGCGTGGGTCCCGGTGCCCGGCGCCCGCCATCGACACATCCTCGGCGCGCTCCTGGTCGGCGGTGACCTTCGGGGGAACCTCGTCACCGATGCTCACCTGGCAGCGCTGGCCCTTGAGCACGGTACTGGCATCTGCTCCTTCGACAGCGACTTCGCCCGATTCCAAGACCTCCGGTGGGTCAACCCAGACCGGCTGTGATCACGTTCTGACCGGAACTGTTGACGAGATCAAGAGCCGGAAACACACGCTTCCGCAGGTCATGCTAGTGGCCAGGGCCGGGATCGAACCGGCGACCTTCCGCTTTTCAGGGGTACGCGCGGCGGTCCCGAGACGTCTGACGACGTCCTGACCTGCGGTTTTCATGTCCCGATGGTGCCACGAGGCGCACTGGGTGGCGCTCCGGTGTCACCCAGAATGTCACCCAAGATCATCTTTCTCGCCCCCCAGTCGGGTTGCGCAGGCGGACCAGGCGTCGCGTCCGGATCGGCACATACCGGATCTCACCGCAGTTGGCGCACCGCGGCGCTGCGTCCCCAGGCTGCGTCCGTGGTGAGCACTGACAGATCGAGGCGCTCCCGCAGCGCGAGGCAGAGGCGATCCCCGAGCGAGAGCCCTGCATCCGGGCGCCACAGTCTGGCCGCGGTCTCGGCGTCGCCTCGTGTGACCGGCTCGACCGTGATTGCGTAGCTGTCGAGCAGAGCTGCGGAGAGTTCCCATTCCTCACCGCGAGCACGCACCTTCTGTGCCGCCTCGGACCAGTTCGCCGCACTCACGACGGCGCCGTGCTCCAGTTCGGCCTCGACTTCATCGGCGCCGGGCTCACCCTGCAGAAACGCGAGGATGGCAGAGGAATCGAGCACGACGGTCACGCGGCATCCTCTGCTCGCGCGGCATCGCGGCGCTCGGCGATGAGCTCGTCGGCGAGTGAGGGCCCCGTCAGTCGGTCACGAATGAGCGACTTCATCTGCTCACGCGTCGTGACCAGCACGCCACGCGGCGTCTCCACGAACAGCAATGGCACGCCCTGATCCCAATGCTGGCTCGCACGCAAGGGCGCGGGGATCACGAGCCGGCCGCGGTCGCCCATCGGCGCACTGTAGGTGGTACTCATTTGGTCATGATACCACCCGGCAACCGCGTGGTGGGATTGCCGTGGCTCTGCTGACAGTGCGCTGACCTCGTGCGTTCGGCGACGAATCTATCTCTCGGATCTGGTCTCCGTTGGGCTCGTGCCGAACAAGCGCGCATCGGCATTCTCGCTTCTGGGGCATTCCCGAGCCGAACGGAAGGGCGCCGACCCCCGAGATGACGCTGCTCGGGACGGACGGAAACCGCCGTTTCGCCGCACATGCTGGTGGCCAGGGCCGGGATCGAACCGGCGACCTTCCGCTTTTCAGGCGGACGCTCGTACCGACTGAGCTACCTGGCCAGCACAACGGGCCGATCCGGGTGGACCGGCCCGCGCTGCGACCCCGACGGGACTTGAACCCGCGACCTCCGCCGTGACAGGGCGGCGCGCTAACCAACTGCGCCACGGGGCCTTGGTGCTGGCTTACCTCCCGGCGTGCGCCGGTCGGAAAACCGTACCCCCAACGGGATTCGAACCCGTGCTACCGCCTTGAAAGGGCGGCGTCCTAGGCCTCTAGACGATGGGGGCTGGCCTGGTCAACCCAGCCTCCAACGGCGACCGTTGGGAGCTCGGCAAGCATACGGCACCGTGTTCAGCCCGCCAAAACCGTACCCCGCTCCGGCGTCATGCACCTGCGGTGCCGCCGTCCGGGACGGTCGGAGCCGTGTCGAAGGGGGCCCCACGGGCGTCCTCGGTGAGCGCGGTGATCCGGGCCATGATCAGGTCGGTGACCGCCTGCACGGCGTCGTCGGCCCCTGCCGGCCTGTCCGACCCTGCCGACCAGGACGACCAGGACGGCCCGTCCGACCAGGGTGACAGGTCGACGGGTTCGCCGACGATCATTCGCACCGTGTGCCGGCGCCAGATCTGCTTGGAGCCGGGCCGGGGTCCCCACATGCCGACCGGAATCAGCGGGACCTCCGGGCTGGCCAGCGCGAGCCGGGCCGCGCCGGTCTTGCCCGGCCCCGGCCGCAGGTCCGGCTGCCGGGTCCGGGTTCCCTCCGGGTAGAGGCACACGATGTGTCCCCGCCGAAGCGCCGCGTGCGCCGCCGCCAGGGACTCGCCCGCCCGCGCGGTGCCGCGCAGGACCGGGATCTGCCGGGCGGCCCGCATGATCGCGCCGACGATCGGCCACTCGAAGACCTCGGCCTTGGCCAGGAAGTGCGGGAAGCGATGGTGCCCGGTCACCAGGCGGGCCAGGGCCAGGGTCTCCGTCTCGGAGATGTGGTTGGCGACGACGATCGCCGGCCCGACCGGCGGGATGTGGTCCACCCGTTCGAACCGGACTCGATGGACGATCTTCGCCCCCAGCGCGATGCCGAGGAAGCCGAGGATCGTCCGGATGGGCCGCTCCCTGGGCCAGTGCAGGGCGTCCAGGATCGCGGGACGGCGGCGGGTCGGCGGCGGCGTCATGACCCGATCCTGCCCAACCGTCGCCGGGGACCTCACATCGGCGGCCGCTGCCGCGTCTGCAGGCCGTGAACCGCGATGATGGAACCATGTACACGGTCGTCGAGTCGCCGGTCGGCGCGCTCACCCTGGTCGGCGACGGTGATGCCCTGTCCGCGCTCTACTTCCCCGACCACGTCCGGCGGCCGGTGCAGGACACCTTCGGACCCCGTGACGACAGCGCCTTCGCCGAGGCCCGCCGCCAACTGGCCGAGTACTTCGCCGGCGAGCGCACGTCCTTCGACCTGCGGTTGGCGCCCCGCGGGAACGACTTCCAGCGCAAGGTCTGGCGGCTGCTGACTGCGATCCCGTACGGGCGGACCCGCACCTACGGTCAGCTGGCCGCCGAGCTCGGCGATCCCGGACTGGCCCGGGCGGTCGGCGCGGCGAACGGCCGCAACCCGATCTCCATCGTCGTGCCCTGTCATCGGGTCGTCGGTCACGACGGGGCGCTCACCGGGTACGCCGGCGGCCTGGCCCGCAAGGCCTACCTGCTCGAGCTGGAGCAGCCGGCGGCGGCCCGGCCGGTCACCCTCTTCTGACCACGCCCGGGAGAGCTACCCGGCGGCCGGCGGCTCGTCCAGGCCGGCCGCCTCGGCCGCATCGGCCTCCTGCTTGGTGCGGTGCACCGTGCCGGGGGCATGGTCCGGCGGGCCGTACACGGTGGTCAGCACCAGCGGGTTCGGCCCGGTGTTGGTGAAGTTGTGCTCGGTGCCGGCCGGGACGATCACCAGGTCGCCGTGGACCACGGACCGCCTTTCCCCGCCGACCAGGGCCTCGCCGGTACCGGACAGGAAGTGCAGGATCTGGTCGTTGTGCTCATGCGTCTCCAGGCCGATCTCACCGTTCGGCGGGATCGTCATGACGACGAGCTGGGTGTGCTCGCCGGTCCACAGGACCCGCCGGAAATCGCCACTGCTCTCCGCGACGCTCGCAATCTCGAAGTACTCCATGGACAGATTCTGACCCCTGCCGCGGGCCCGCCGCCCGGTGTGCGGACCCGACGGAGGAATCGGGGGGACCCGGACCCGGAGCCAGGGCAAATCCTGATGATCTACGAGCCGGCCGGCCGTACCGTCAGAAACCGAACCGAGAACCATGGGAGAAGAACATGACCTATCCGATGCCCGGATCCGGCGCTCCGGTCGGCGTCGTCGACGAAGACCCGGCCCTCGCCCCGGCCGCCCGGGCCAGCGACCTGCGCAAGGTCTACGGCGCCGGCGACACCCGGGTCGCCGCGCTGGACGGAGTGTCCGTCGACTTCTGGCCAGGCCAGTTCACCGCGATCATGGGGCCGTCCGGCTCCGGCAAGTCGACGCTCATGCACTGCCTGGCCGCGCTGGACAGCGCCACCGAAGGGTCGGTGTTCATCGGCGACGCCGACCTGACGCGGCTCGGCGACAAGGACCTGACCAAGATCCGTCGGGACCGGATCGGCTTCGTGTTCCAGGCGTTCAACCTGGTGCCGACGCTGACCGCGCTGGAGAACATCACGCTGCCGATGGACATCGCCGGCCGCAAACCCAACCAGGCCTGGCTGGACACCGTGATCGACACCGTCGGGCTGCGGAACCGCTTGGACCACAAGCCGAGTCAGCTGTCCGGCGGCCAGCAGCAGCGGGTCGCCTGCGCCAGGGCACTGGCCGGCCGGCCGGACATCGTGTTCGCCGACGAGCCCACCGGAAACCTCGACTCCGTCGCCGGCGCCGAGGTTCTCGGCTTCCTGCGGCGGTCGGTCAGCGAGTTCGGGCAGACCGTGGTGATGGTCACGCACGATCCGAACGCGGCCGGCTATGCGGACCGAGTGGTGTTCCTGGCCGACGGCCGGATCGTCGACGAGATGGTCGACCCGACCGCGGACCGCGTCCTGGACCGGATGAAGCACTTCGACGCTCCGCGCGCCGGCGCGATCGGGGACTGATACGCATGCTGAAAGCGACGTTGAAAGGCCTGCTGGCGCACAAGTTGCGGCTCGGGATGAGCGCCTTCGCGATCATCCTCGGGGTAGCCTTCGTGGCCGGCACCTTCGTGTTCACCGACACGCTGAACCGCAGCTTCACCGACCTGTTCCGGCAGACCGCGCCCGACGTGACCGTGCGGCCCGTCGACACCCAAGATCAGGGCGGTTTCACCGGACCGGACTCCCGTACCGTCCCGGCCGATCTGGTCGGAAGCCTCGCCGGCCGGCCCGGAGTGGCCAGGGTGGACGGCAACGTGACCGACCAGAGCACGTTCATCGTCGGGCGGGACGGCAAGGTCGTCGGCAGCGGTGGCGGCGCCCCGGGCATCGGGATCACCTACAACGACGGCCCGGCCGCCGACGGCTCGCCGATCGTCACGATCACCGATGGGCAGGCACCGGCCGGTCCCGACCAGTTCCTGATCGACGACAAGGCAGCCGCGGCAGCCGGTTACGCGGTCGGCGACGAGATCACCCTGGTGACTGCCGGTCCCGAGCCCGTCGTGCACGGAACCCTGGTCGGCACCGTCAGGTTCGGCGAGACCGGCAACACGATCGGCGCGACCCTGGTGCTGATGGACACCGCCACCGCGCAACGTCTGTACCTGGGCGGACAGCAGGCCTTCACCGACATCGCCGTCACTGGTGACGGTTCCGTCGGCAACGAACAGTTGCGGGACGAGCTGGCCGGTGCGTTGCCAGCCGGCTACGAGGCGCTGGACGACGCGCAGCTCGCCGCCGAGAACCAGAGCGACCTGGAACAGGGGCTGTCGTTCATCACCACGTTCCTGCTGGTGTTCGCCGCGGTCGCCCTGGTGGTCGGCACCTTCCTGATCCTGAACACGTTCTCGATCATCGTGGCGCAGCGCACCCGCGAGCTGGCGTTGCTGCGGGCGCTCGGTGCCTCCCGCCGGCAGGTGACCCGGTCGGTGCTCACCGAGGCGTTGGTGGTCGGCCTGGTCGGATCGACGATCGGCCTGGCCCTCGGGTTCGGCCTGGCGGTCGGCCTGAAGGCGCTGTTCGGCGCGATCGGCCTGGACCTGTCCAGTGCGGGGCTGGTGTTCCAATGGCGCACCGCGGTGGTCGCGTACGCGGTGGGGGTCTTGATCACCCTGCTGGCCGCGTACCTGCCGGCCCGGCGCGCCGCGCTGGTGCCGCCGGTCGCCGCGCTGCGGGACGACGTGGCGATGCCCGAGTCGTCCCTGCGCGGGCGACTGATCGCCGGGTCCGGGCTCGCCGCCGTCGGCGCCGGTCTGATGGTGTGGTCGCTGAGCTTCGACGGGGGACTGGCCGCGCTGGGCGTCGGTGTCCTCGGCGTCTTCGTCGGGGTCGCATTGCTCGCCCCGGTGATCGGCCGGCCGATCGTCGCGCTGATCGCCGCACCGTTCCCGCGGCTGTTCGGTGCCGTGGGGCAATTGGCCCGGCAGAACGCGCAGCGCAACCCTCGGCGGACCTCGGCCACCGCGTCCGCGCTGATGATCGGACTCGCCCTGGTCAGCGCAATGGCGGTGCTGGGCCAGTCCACCAAGGCCAGCGTCGACCGGTTGGTCGCCTCCAACCTCCATGCCGACTACGTGGTGTCCAACGCGATCGGCGTGCCGTTCTCCACCGAGATCGCCGACCGGATCGCGGCGGTGCCGGGGGTGGCCGACGTGGTGCCGGTACGGTACGGCTCCGCGCAGGTCGACGGCCAGGACACGTTCCTGACCGCCACCGATGTCGCCCACTACCAGGACATGGTGTCGCTGACGGTGGTGAACGGCAGCCTGCAATCCGACGGGCTGGTGGTCGCCGAGGACCGGGCGGCCGAGCGAGGCTGGCAGGTGGGTGACCAGGTGCCGGTGACCCTGCCCGACGGCACCGTCGATCTGCCGGTGGCCGCGATCATCGAGCCGAACCAACTGGCCGGCAGCACGATCGTCCCGCTGGCCGTGCTCGAACAGGGTGGTCAGACCCCGGTCGATTCGACGGTGTACGTGTCCCGGGTCCCCGGCGCGGACGCCGGCACGGTCACCGCGGCCGTCGACGCCGCCATCGCCGATCTGCCCACGATCACCGCCAAGGATCAGGCCGCCTACGCCGCCCAGCAGCGGGCCCCGGTGGACCAGATCCTGGCGATCGTCTACGCCCTGCTCGGGCTCGCAGTGGTGATCGCGGTGCTGGGCATCGTCAACACCCTGGCCCTGTCGGTGATCGAACGGACCCGGGAGGTCGGTCTGCTCCGGGCGGTCGGCATGAGCCGGCGGCAGTTGCGCTCCATGGTGCGGCTGGAGTCGGTGGCGATCGCGGTGCTGGGCGCGGTGCTCGGGATCGGCCTCGGCCTGGTGTTCGGGGTGAGCATCCAGCGGGCACTGGTCGATCAGGGTGTGGCCGTGCTGGACATCCCCGGGCTGCAACTGGCCGTGTTCGTGCTGCTGGCGGCCCTGGTGGGGGTGTTGGCCGCGGTCTGGCCGGCCCGGCGGGCCGCACGGATGGACGTGCTGCGGGCGATCACCGCGGACTGATTCCGGTTCGGATCCATCGATTTGCCACATTCGGCCCTGTTTCGGCGCCGGAAAGGGCCGAATATGGCAAATCGATGGGCAGGCGGGCGCGGGGCGAGGCCGGGACAGGTGGGCGCGGGGCCAGGCCGGGGCAGGTGGGCGCGAGGCGAGGCCGGGGCAGGTGGGCGCGGCCGAGCAGGTGGGCGCAGGGCCGGGGCGGCCGGGAACAGGTGGTCAGTCGCTCCCGGCTCCCCGACCGGCCCCGGCCGATCCGAGCGCACGGTAGGTGGGCCGGAGCAGCTCGACCACCCCGATGCCGCCGACCGTCACATTCACCGGGGGAAGCTGGTCGAGCACCGCCTCCGCCGGAGTCCCGGACACGGCGCGCACCGGCAGTTCGGCCTGGAGGTCGAAGAAGCGGTCCAGGCACTCGCTCAGCGGCACGGCGGTGTCCGAGCCGTCGAGCCGGTCGGCCGGCACGGCCCCGGTTCGCAGCGCGCTGAGGGTGTCGAGCAGATCGTCCCGATCGCGGCCGCGCCAGGCCAGGATCGCGAAAGGGTCCTCGTCGAACCGCTCGGCCAGGACGTAGAACACCGCCGCAAGATGCTTGCACGGCACCTGCCAATCCGGGCACGTGCAGTCCATCGACAGCTCGTCGGCATCCGCCGGGAACAACGAGAGGCCGACCGAGGCGAACAGCTCCTCGATGTCCTCGGGCATCTGCCCGGCGAGCAGTTTGGCCGTGTACCAGGCGTCGTCGGCCAGCGCCTGGCCGGCCCGGGCCCAATCCGCCTTGCCGAAGGCGGCCAGCCCGATGCGGACGCGGTACGGCCGTGGCCGGCTGCCCTGCACCGAGGCCGTCACCGCGCCCGTGTCGACGTGCATCTCGATGATCTGGCCCTTGCGGGCGTAGGACCGTCCGCGCTCCAGCCGGCCGGCCACCCCGATCGATTCCAGTACCTGGACGAACCGCTCCGACCACCACGTCTGGGCGATGGCGCCCCGGGCGCTGCGCGCCTTCAGGCCACCCTCGACCGGCCGGGGTCGGGACGGTGGTGGGAACCAGCTACTCACCGACGGCCTCCTCGCCGAGGGTGAAGACCTCGCGCAGGTCCTGGGTGGACAACTCGGTCAACCAGCCCTCCCCGTCCCTGATCACCAGGTCGGCCAGCGCCTGCTTGCGCTCGATCATCTGGTCGATCCGATCCTCCAGGGTGCCCGTGCAGATGAACTTGCGGACCTGGACGTTGCGGCGTTGCCCGATGCGGAACGCCCGGTCGGTCGCCTGGTTCTCCACCGCCGGATTCCACCACCGGTCCAGGTGGATGACGTGGTTGGCGGCGGTCAGGTTCAGGCCGGTGCCACCGGCCTTCAGCGACAGCAGGAAGATCGGCGGGCCGTCGTCGGACTGGAATCGTCGCACGATGTCGTCGCGGTGCTTCTTGGCGGTCTTGCCGTGCAGGTACGCGACGTCCGTGCCGAACCGGGCGGACAGCCGTGGCAGCAGCAGGTCGGCGAACTCGGTGAACTGCGTGAACAGCAGGACCTTGTCGCCCTCGGCGAGGATCTCGTCGAGGATCTCCTCCAGCCTGATCACCTTGCCGGAACGGCGACCCACCTCGGACCCGTCGTGCAGCAGTTGGGCGGGATGGTTGCAGACCTGCTTGAGCTTGGTCATCGCGGCGAGCACGTGGCCGCGCCGTTCGATGCCTTCGGCCCGCTCGATCTTCGGCATCATCTCGTCCACCACCGATTGATAGAGCGATGCCTGCTCGGTGGTCAGGTGGCAGTACTGCTTGATCTCGATCTTGTCCGGCAGGTCGTCGATGATCGTCTTGTCGGTCTTGAGCCGGCGCAGGAGGTACGGGCGGGTGACCGTCCGCAGCCGCTGGGCGGGTTCGGTCTGCCCGTACTGCTCGATGGGCTTGGCGTAGCGGGCGCGGAACTGCTCGGCCGATCCGAGCACGCCGGGATTGAGGAAGTCCATGACGGACCACAGCTCGGCCAGCCGATTCTCCACCGGGGTTCCGGTCAGCGCCACCCGGTGCTCCGCGGTCAGCCTGCGCGCCGCCTGGGCCGAACGGGACAGGTCGTTCTTGATGGCCTGCGCCTCGTCGAGCACGACCCGTGCCCAGCCGTGGCCGGCCAGCTCGTCGATGTCCCGGGCCGCCGTCTGGTACGTGGTGACCACGATGTCGACGCCGTCCAGCAGCGCGGACAGCTCGTCCCCTCGGAGCCGGCCGGGCCCGTGGTGGGCGTAGACGGTCAGCGACGGCGCGAACTTGGCCGCCTCCCGCTGCCAGTTGCCCACCAGCGACATCGGGCACAGCAGCAGGGTGGGTCCGGTGTCCGGGCGCCGGGCGCGATGGACCGACTCCAGCGCCAGCAGCTGCACCGTCTTACCCAGGCCCATGTCGTCGGCCAGGCAGGCGCCCAGACCCAGGTCTGCCAGGAACGCCAGCCAGGACAGTCCGCGCCGCTGGTACGGACGCAGCGTCGCGCCGAAACCGTCCGGCGGGTCGACCGGTGCCAGTGTCCGTTCCAGCGAGCCGGCGAGCAGCTCGCCGAGCCAGCCGTCGGCCCGCACCGATGAGACGGGCAACGGAGTGTCCAGGTCGTCCGGGTGGCTGGTGGCCAGGGCGATCACCTGGGCGACCGTCCGGTGGTCGGCCGACTGCTCATCCGTGCGGTCCGCCTGCTGGCGCAGGAACTGCAGCCCGCGCCGGATCTGTTCCGGGTCGACCGCCACCCACTCGCCGCGGAGCCTGATCAGCGGGCTCTTGGTGGCCGCGAGCGCGACCAGTTCCTCCTCCGTCAGCGGTTCGTCGCCGATCGCAAGCTGCCAGTCGAACCGGCACAGGGCCTCCCGGGAGAACATGCCCTCGGCGACCCCGCCGCCCGCCGCGGGTGTCGCCGACCCGGTCAGGCTGAGCTTGCGCCGTCCGGTCCACCAGGACGGCAGCAACACCCCGAAGCCGGCCTGGTCGAGCAGGCCGGCCCGGTCGGACAGGAAGTGGTAGACCGCGTCGGGGGTCAGGTCCAGTGCGTCGGGCCGGGCCTGCCGCAGCGCGTCGGCCAGCTCCGGGTAGATCGTGCTGGCCCGTCCGAGCTCGGCCAGCAGCAACTCGTCCGGCCGGTCCAGCCAGCGGCGCAGCCCGCTGCCCGCCGTCCACACCTGCCCGGCCGGCACCAGCAGGCTCGGATCCTGGACGGACTGCAGGAGGAACTCCAGGCGCCAACGATGCCCGGCCGAGTCGGTGGCCCTGCCGGAATCGGGTGCGCCGGAGTCTGCTGGGGCGGCGGCCCCGGGCTGTGCTGAATCCGCTGCGGCGACGTCGACCAGCCGGAACGTCACCCGAGCCGGTCCGGCCTGGCCGACGCCGAAGTCCTGCCACGGCGCGAGAGCCCCGACCAGCTGCTGGATGTCCTCGTCGTCGGCGTCGAACAGCCCGTCGGCCGATCCCAGCGCCTGCAACCAGCCCTGTGTCGCCGGCAGCCGCCGCGGAGGTCGACCGCGGCGCGGCTGGAGCCCGTCGGTGGTCGAGATGCCTTTGCTGGCAAGGCGTTCCCGCACTGCCGCGTCCACGAGCGCGTGCAGTGCGGCGGTGACGAGTTCGACCGGGCGTCGCCCCGTCAGGTCCGCCGGTGTGGTCACCTCGGACCGGCCGACCGGTGGCAGGGCCGCCACCAGGCCGTGCAGCGCCGCGACGTCCGGACCCTGCAGAACGGCTCGCCAGCACGCGGTGTGCTGCTCGCCGGCACCGGCGACGGTGGGCAGCACTCGGCCACGTTCGGCGAGGTCACGGGCGAAGGACGCCAGCTCGCGCAAGTGGCCGATGGACGCGCCGTACCGGACCTCCGGCACGGGCTGGTCGAGGACGTCCAGGGCGGCCCGGGCGTCGAACGCGGTGACCGGCAGCGACCAGCAGGCCAGGGTCGGCGGGCGGCTGGGATCGGGGCGTGGTCTGATCCGGACCAGTTCCGGGGAATCCAGGGGAGCGGTCAGCAACGACGGCAACAGCAGCAGCGCGGTGGCCGGCACTCCGCCGTGCAACTTGGCCAGGTCCTCGGGTGGCGTCGCGAAGGGGTGCGGCCGGGCGCTGCGGACGGCCTGGCTGGGACTCTTCACCGGTCGGTCGGGATCTTCCGCCCACAGGCACAAGCCTCGCTGAGGTGACCAGAAGCCGTGTACGGCATACATTTCGGTTGAGCCTCGCTGACTGATCGGCCTGCCGGCGCCCTTGCGTCACCGGGTGCCGCGCTCCGAAAGGACGGGCGGTCGGTCAGCGGCCACTGTATCCGGCGCGTCGCGTGATTCTCTTGCTCCGGCTGTTGGCGTGTCCGGACCCAGCAGATGGCCACGCCGGAGGAGCACGAGCCGGCCGAAACCCGGGCCGTGATCGGTAGGCTGCGGCTGGCAGCCCGGCGGGTGACCGGATTCGGGCGGCGTCATGTCCGTGAGTCGATGCCGGGGTTTCGTCGGCAGCGCGGAGAGCGTCCAGGGGGATGTCGGTGCCGGAACCACGAACAATGCTGATCACCGGGGCCAGTGACGGCATCGGCGCGGTGGCCGCCCGGCGGTTGGCGGCGGCCGGCCACCGGGTGGTTCTGGTCGGCCGGTCCCCGCGCAAGACCGAGGCGTTGGCCACCGAACTGGGCGCCCCTTTCCATGTGGCGGACTTCGCCGAGCTGGCCCAGGTGCGGGCGCTGGCTGATGCGGTGCGGGCGGATCATCCGCGCATCGACGTGCTGGCCAACAACGCCGGCGGCATGTCCGGCCGCCGCGTGGTGACCGTCGACGGCTACGAGCAGACCTTCCAGGTGAACCACCTGGCACCCTTCCTGCTGACCAGCCTGCTGCTGCCGACCCTGATCGGCAGCTCGGCCACGGTTGTGCAGACCGCGAGCCGGGTCGCCCGGTACGCCGGTCCGCTCGACCTGGACAACCTGCAGTTGGAGCATGGCTACTCGCCGGCCAAGGCCTACGGCAACAGCAAGCTGGCCAACATCCTGTTCACCCGCGAGCTGCACCGCCGCTACCACGACCAGGGCATTGCCGCGGTCGCCTTCCACCCCGGCGCGGTCGCCACCAACTTCGGCGCCGGAGTCAACGGCACGATGCGCCTCGCCTACCACAGCCCGCTGCGCCGGCTGGTCCTGTCCAGCGCGGACAAGGGCGGCGCCAGGCTCGCGTGGCTGGCCACCGGCGAGCCGGGGAAGACCTGGCAGCCCGGCGGGTACTACGAGAAGAGTCGGCCGGCGACGACCAACCGGCAGGCCGACGACGCGGACCTGGCCCGGGGTCTGTGGGAGCGCAGCGCCGAGATGGTGCAGGTCAGCGGCTGAGCCGTGGCCGGTGGGCCCGCTCGCCCTCGGTCGGGCCGGCGCCGGTAGGCGGGCGGCCGCACCGGACGCCCGTCAGGCGTGCATGTCCTCCAGTTGCTTGCCCTTCGTCTCCTGCACCCACTTGCTGACGAAGATGAACGACAGCAACGCGAACGCCGCGTACAGGCCGTAGGCCAGCGCCAGCGAGATGTCCTTGAGCGGCGGGAAGGTGACGGTGATGATCCAGTTCGCCACCCACTGTCCGCCGGCGGCCAGGGACAGCGCCGCGGCGCGCATCCGGTTGGGGAACATCTCGCCGAGCAGCACCCACACCACCGGACCCCAGGACATGCCGAACGCCACCACGAACAGGTTGGCCGCGATCAGCGCGACGACGGGCGACGCGGTGCCCAGGATCGCCACGTACAGGTTCGGGGTGGCATCGGCCACGTTCTCCGCGGTGCACTGGTCCGCGATCACCTGGGTGCACTCGCCGGCCGTGCCGAAGATGATCGCCATGGTGGCCAGGGTGACCGTCATGCCGACCGACCCGATGAGCAGCAGTGGCTTGCGGCCGATCCGGTCGATGGTGGCGATCGCGATCAGGGTGGTCAGGATGTTGATGACCGCTGAGATGACGGTGATGACGAACGACTGGTCCTCGGTGAAGCCGACGGCCTCCCAGAGGATGTTCGAGTAGTAAAAGATCACGTTGATGCCGACGAACTGCTGGAACACCGACAGCAGCAGGCCGACCCAGACAATGCCGGCGATGCGTCCGGTACCCGGCACCTTCAGGTCGTGCCACGACGGCTCCTGCTCCCGCTCCATGGTCTGCCGGATGCGGTCGATCTTGGCGTCGATGTTCTTCGGGCCCAGCAACCCGGTGAGGATCTCCTTCGCCTCCGGGATCCGGTGCTTGGCGATGAGGAAGCGCGGTGATTCGGGGATGGTCAACGCCAGCCCGCCGTAGAGCAGGGCCGGGATGAACATCGCCAGGAACATCCACCGCCAGGCCGGCAGGCCGAACCAGAACGGCTCGTTCGATCCGCCGGCCGCCGTGGCGAACAGGAAGTCGACGAGCAGCGAGATGAAGATGCCGGTGACGATCGCCAGCTGCTGCAGGGAGCCCAGCCGGCCGCGGATCCGGGCCGGCGCGATCTCCGCGATGTACGCCGGGGCGATCACCGAGGCGACGCCCACACCCAGGCCGCCGATGAGCCGGAAGAAGATCAGCAACCACAGGTTGGGGGTCAGGCCGGCACCCAGCGCGCTGATGAAGAACAGCACCGCGGCGATCTTCATCACCGACAGCCGGCCCAGGTGGTCGGCCAGCCGGCCCGCGATCAGCGCGCCGGCCGCGGCGCCGAGCAGGGCCGCGGCGACGGTGAAGCCCAGTTCGAGCGCGCCGGCGTCGAAGTACTCCTGGATCGCCGAGTTCGCGCCGTTGATCACCGCGCTGTCGTAGCCGAACAGGAACCCGCCGAGCGCAGCGACCGAGGCGATCCGGACGACACCCTTGCCCGCGTCGGCATCGTCGTAGATCGACTCGCCGCTGAAGCTTGCGCCGTGCTCACCCATGACGCCCCTTTCGCCGAAGTGGTGGTGGGGCAGAGCTTTCCCACGGTGGTGATGGTCCGCATCCTGAATCCCGGATTGATGCCGCTCCGTGACGCTCCTGCGACCGTTCGGTCACGCGTCGGCGTTGGCTACCGTGGGTCGGTGCCCGCACCCGCCCGTGAGAACCCCGATGCCGCCGAACCCGTGCTGATCAGTGTCGAGGACCGGCTCGGCCGGATCACCCTCAACCGGCCCCGTCAGATCAACGCCCTGACCAGCCCGATGATCGCCACCATCCGGCAGGCGCTGGCCGACTGGGCCGGCGACCCGCAGGTGCGAGTGGTGCTGATCGACGGGGCCGGCGAGCGAGGCCTGTGCGCCGGCGCGGACATCCGGGCGATGCGCCGGTCGATCCTGGACGGCACACCGGAGGCCATGCAGTTCCTCGTCGACGAGTACCGGATGAACGCGGCCCTGGCCGGGTACGACAAGCCGATCGTCGCCTACCAGCGCGGCATCACCTTCGGCGGCGGGCTGGGGGTGTCCGCGCACTGCCGGGTGCGGATCGTCTCCGAGGATTCGCAGCTGGCCATGCCGGAGACGCTGATCGGCCTGTGGCCCGACGTGGGCATGCTGTACCGGCTGGCCCGCGCGCCGGGCGGGCTCGGGGTGCACGCCGCGCTGATCGGCGCGCGGCTCGACACCGGGGACGCGATCAGGGCCGGATTGGCCGACCGATTCGTTGCCGCCGCGTCCCTGGACGAGTTCACCGAGGCGCTGCGCTCGGGCGAGGTGCCCGGCTTCGGCGGCCCGGCGCCCGAGCCGGGCGCGCTCTCTGGGGCGGCCTGGATCGACGAGTGCTACGCCCACGACCGCGCCGAGGACATCCTGGACGCGCTGGACGGGCACCCGGACCCGGCGGCTCGCGAGGCCGGGCGGACGCTCGCGACGATGGCACCCACCTCGGTCAAGGTCACCCTGCGCGCGCTCCGCGCCGCCCGCGCGATGACCCTGGAGCAGGTGCTGGCCCAGGATCTGACCCTGGCCTCCCACTTCCTGACCCGGCCGGACCTGCCCGAGGGCATCCGGGCGCAGGTCGTCGACAAGGATCGCAATCCCTGCTGGCGGCCGGCCCGGTTGGCCGACGTCACCGACGCCGACGTTGACTCCTTCTTCGTGCCGGTGTGACCTCAGCATGGACGAAAAGCACGGACTGTCGTGCTTATCTTCCACACTGAGCCTGCTGGCGGAGCCCTTACCGCGGATCGACCGAGGGGTCCAGGGGCGTGCGGCGTTTGTGGACAAACCGCCGCACAGGCCTGGCCGGGCGGTGTCTTACCGACGGGTTGTCCACAGCCGGATCAAGATCGTCCGCACCGGCCGACCAAGCGCGCCGACACTGGCCCCGTGTGTGCCTCGCCGCCCCGCTGGCAGCAGATCGCCGTGGAGCAACATGGGGTCATTGCCCGGCAGCAACTTCTCGAGTCGGGCCTGAGCCGCTCGCAGGCGACCCGCTATCTCGCCAACGGGCAGTGGCGAACGCTCTTTCCGGGTGTCTACGTCATTCACCGCGGATCGGTCCCCGACGAGGGGGCCGCATGGGCAGGACTGCTGTACGCCGGCACCGGCGCGGCGCTGAGCCACGGCACGGCACTGTGGCTGGACGGCATCCTCGACCTGCCGCCCGCCCGCACGCATCTGAGCATTCCGGTGGCGCGACGGGTCGCGGGGCAGCCGGGACTGCACATTCACCGGTCCACCGCGTTGCCGTCCAAGGTCCATCCGAGTCGCTCGCCCGCGCGGACCCGGCTGGAGGACTCGGTACTGGATCATCTGGAGTCGGCCGACTCGGAGCGCGTTATCGACGTGCTGACGCGGTCGACCCAACGGCGACTGACCACGGCGGCCCGGCTGCGTGACGCACTCGGCGAACGTGCCCGCCACCCGCATCGATCGCTGATCACCGACGTGTTGATCGACGTCGGACATGGTGTGCAGTCCCCGTTGGAACGCCGCTACCTGAGGGAGGTCGAACGCGCGCACGGCCTGCCCCGCGGCCGGCGGAACGCGGCCGAACAGGCGGGCTCGACGACCAGTTACCACGACGTCCGGTACTTGCGCTGGTCCACCGTCGTCGAACTCGACGGTCGGGAGGCCCATCCGCGTGACGAGGCGTTCAGGGATCTCCGACGGGACAACCTGCTGACCGCGGCGGGCGCTGCGGTGCTGCGATATGGCTGGCGTGACGTCATCGCTCGGCCGTGCGCCGTGGCCGCCCAGGTGGCTCAGGTCCTGCAGAGCCGGGGCCGGTCGGGCAGGCCCCGATCGTGCGGCCGGAGTTGTGCCTGGTGACCGGACGGTGGAAGAAAAGCACGATGGGTCGAGCTTTTGTTCCATGCTGAGCGCGAATGCGCTTCGGCATGCGTGATCAGGCGGGGCGGACCAGGTCGCTCGGGCGCAGGGTGAGCGTGACCGGGCCGCTGACCGTCACGGCCTCGTCCGCCTCTCCGGAGGTCAGGAGGCGGTAGCCGCCGCTGCCGTCGAGTTCGTACACCTCGATCGACGGGCGGGCCGGGTCCACGATCCAGTACTGCGGGATACCCGCCTCGGCGTAGCGGCCGAACTTGAGCAGCCGGTCGTACCGGCGGGAACTGGGCGACAGCACCTCGACGACGATCGCCGGGTTCTGCTGGATGTTCTTCGGGCCGATCCGATCGGTGGCGACCACGAGCACATCGGGCTCCAGCGAGGTGCGGTTGTCCGGCTGCCAGTCCAGCGGCGAGACGAATGCCTCGTGATCCGGCGGGCACGCCTCGACGAACGCGATGAAGATGCGCCCGATTGCCCGCTGATGTACCGGGATCGGCGACGGGCTCACGATCAGGATCCCGTCGAGGATCTCGTAGCGCAGGCCGTCGTCCGGCAGCTGTTCCAGCAGGTCGACCGTCCACTCGCCGCCGCCGGGTGGGGCCACGGGCAGGCCACGTGCCGGCTCGTCGAGTGCCTGCGCCGTTTCGATCGATGCCGCCATGCCTGCCATCGTGCCTCCCCGACCCGGACCATGTCACGAAGTCTGGCGCACCCGCCGCTGCCGAACCCGAGCTGTCCACAATCCGCAGCTCAGGCCGAAGGACGGCCCGTAGGGAAGGTCCGACCGGCTATGCGGCTATCCGGCGAGCCGGGCGATGGCCGGGTGACCGGGGGTGACCCGAACCGTGGCCGGGCTGATCCCGGCCTGTTTCATCAGCTTGCGCACGTCCTCATGCTGATCCGGCAGCATCACCGTGATCACGGTGCCGGCCGCGCCGGCCCGCGCGGTCCGTCCCGACCGGTGCAGATAGGCCTTGTGCTCGGTGGGCGGATCCAGGTGCACGACGAGCTCGACGTCGTCGACGTGGATGCCGCGGGCGGCGATGTCGGTCGCGACCAGGACCTTGGCCGTGCCGGCGGCAAAGGCGGCGAGGTTGCGCTCGCGGGCGTTCTGGGACAGGTTGCCGTGCAGGTCGACGGCCGGGATGCCCTGCTTGGTCAGCGCGGCCGCCCACTTCTTCGCGCCGTGCTTGGTGCGGGTGAACAGCAGGCGGCGGCCCCGGCCGGCGGCGAGTTCACGGACCACCTGGGTGCGGTCGTCCCGCTCGACCGCGAAGACGTGGTGCTCCATCGCCTGCACCGGTGACGTCTCGTCGTCGACCGCGTGCAGCACCGGGTCGGACAGGAACTCCTTGACCAGCACCGAGATCCCGTTGTCCAGGGTGGCCGAGAAGAGCAGCCGCTGCCCGCCGGGCGGGGTGGCCCGCAGCAGCCGCCGGACCACGGGGAGAAAGCCCAGGTCTGCCATGTGATCGGCCTCGTCAAGGACGGTCAGCTCGACGCCGCTCAGATCGCAGGCCCGCTGGTTGACCAGATCCTCCAGCCGCCCAGGGCAGGCGATCACGATGTCGACGCCGCCGCGCAGCGCCGCGGTCTGATTGCCGTAGCCGACGCCGCCGAACACGACGACGGCGCGTAGCCCGGCCGCCTTGGCCAGCGGCTCGACGGTGCGGGCGACCTGCAGGGCGAGTTCGCGGGTGGGCAGCAGGACCAGGCCGCGCGGCCGATTCGGCACCCGGCGGCCGCCGGACAGCCGCGCCACCAGCGGGATCGCGAAGGCGATGGTCTTGCCGGAGCCGGTCTTGCCGCGGCCGAGCACGTCACGGCCGGCGAGCGTGGCCGGCAGGGTGGCCGCCTGGATCGGGAACGGCGAGCGTGCGCCGAGGGTGCCGAGCGGCGGCAGCAGCGGGGTCGGCACGCCGAGTTCGGCGAAGCCGGCCGTGGGCTCGAGGGCCGGTGTCGCGGGATCGAGTTCGGGCGACGCAAGGAAGTCGGATGCGGGCGTGGCCGGCCCGGCGGCCCGGGTCGCGCGGCGCGACCGCGCGCGCTCGGGGGCCGCCGGAGTCGACGCGGCCGCGGCGGTGTTGTCCGGGCGCGGTGATGCGGCCGATCGCTGGGCGGCAGCGGGCCCTGCCGGGGTCCCACCGCGACCCGTTCGACGCCTGCGACGTCGCTGGTCGGCGGGGCCGGCGTCGCGCCGTTCGGTGGAGCCTTTGGTCGGCCGGTCGGCGGAGCGTTGCGGGCCGGGGGCTTGGCGGCGATCGGACCGCCCGGTGCCGGTCGAGGCGGTGCGTGGGCGCGCGGAAGCGGAAGGGTTCATGAGGGTGCGGTGGGTCCTTCGAATCGGTGGTGGGAGCGGCCGCGGTGCTGGCCAACTCGCACGTCCGGAACACACCGGCGCCAAAGGAGAGGAACGCGTGAAGCGTTCACAGCAACGACCCGGACCGCCCGACGTTGGAGCGACCCACGAGGGAGCCTACGGGCTCGGTGGCCGGCCGGCGCACCGGAGAGGCCAAGATCACGTTCAACCGAACCCGCGCGTGCGGCTCGACTACTCCGTGACCACCGCCCCGGAGAACTGCGCGTTGTACAGATCCGCATAGGCCCCGCCGTGTTCGAGCAGCTCGGCGTGGGTGCCCTGCTCGACGATCGCGCCCGATTCCATGACCAGGATCAGGTCGGCATCCCGGATGGTGGACAGCCGGTGCGCGATGACGAAGCTGGTCCGGTCCGCGCGCAGCGCCGCCATCGCGTGCTGCACCAGCACCTCGGTGCGGGTGTCCACCGAGCTGGTCGCCTCGTCCAGGATGAGCAGCGCCGGGTCCGCCAGGAACGCGCGGGCGATGGTCAGCAACTGCTTCTCGCCGGCGGAGATGTTGCTGCCCTCGTCGTCGATCAGGGTGTCGTACCCGTCCGGCAGCGAATGCACGAACCGGTCCACGTAGGTCGCCTTGGCCGCCTGCAGGATGTCCTCCTCGGATGCGTCCGGCCGGCCGTAGGCGATGTTGTCCCGGATGGTGCCGGCGAACAGCCAGGTGTCCTGCAGCACCATGCCGATCCGCGACCGCAGGTCGGCGCGGGTCATCTTGGCGATGTCGACACCGTCCAGGGTGATCCGGCCGCCGTCCAGCTCGTAGAACCGCATGATCAGGTTCACCAGGGTGGTCTTGCCCGCCCCGGTCGGGCCCACGATCGCCACCGTCTGGCCCGGCGCCGCGGTCAGCGACAGGTCGTCGATCAGCGGCTTTTCCGGCTCGTACCGGAACGAGACGTCCTCGAACTCGACCCGCCCCCGCGACTGTCGCACGGTGAGCGGCGAATCCGGGTCGGGCGACTGCTCCGGCGCGTCCAGGAACTCGAACACCCGCTCCGCGGAGGCCACCCCGGACTGCAGCACGTTGGCCATCGACGCCAACTGGGTCAGCGGCTGGGTGAACTGCCGCGAGTACTGGATGAACGCCTGCACGTCACCGAGCGACATGGTGCCCGAGGCCACCCGCAGCCCGCCGACCACGGCGATCGCCACGTACGTCAGGTTCCCGATGAACATCATCGAGGGCATGATCGTGCCGGAGATGAACTGCGCGCCGAAGCTGGCCTTGAACAGTTCGTCGTTCTTGGCGTCGAACGCGGCCTCCGCGTCCTTCTGCCGGCCGAACACCTTGACCAGGCTGTGCCCGGTGTAGGTCTCCTCGACCCGGGCGTTCAGCTCGCCGGTGGACCGCCACTGCACGATGAACTTCGGCTGCGACCGCTTGGCGATCTGCGTCGTGACGATCAGCGACAACGGCACCGCGACCAGCGCAACCAGGGACATCAGCGGCGAGATGATCACCATCATGACCAGCACGCCGACCACGGTGAGCAGCGAGGTCAGCGCCTGCGACATGGTCTGCTGCAGGGTCTGCGAGATGTTGTCGATGTCGTTGGTGACCCGGGACAGCACCTCGCCGCGCTGGTGCCGGTCCAGGTAGCGCAGCGGCAGCCGGTTCAGCTTGTCCTCGATCTCGGCGCGCAGCTCCAGGATGGTCCGCTGCACGACCCCGTTGAGGATGTACCCCTGCAGGTAGCCGAACACCGACGAGAGGATGTACAGGGCCAGCACGATCATCAGGGTGCGGGCCAGCGTGGTGAAGTCGATGCCCTGCCCTGGCACCACGTCCATCGCGGAGAGCATGTCGGCGAACGTGCCGTTGCCGCTGGCCCGGGCGCCCTCGACGGCCTGCTCCTTGGTGATGCCGGCGGGCAGTTGCCGGCCGACGATGCCGTCGAAGATCAGGTTCGTCGCGTTGCCCAGGATCTTCGGGCCGATCACCGCGAACACCACACTGCCGACGCCGAGCAGGAAGACGGCGGTCAGGCCGATCCGCTCGCCCCGCATCCGGCGCAGCAGCCGCCGCAGCGACGGGCCGAAGTTCAGCGACTTCTCCGCGGGCATGCCCATGCCGCCGAACATCCCGCCCGGTCCGGGCCCGCGGCGCTGGGGAGGCCCGAACGCCGGACGTTGCGGTGCGGCCGGGGTCTGGGCGGGTGGCTTCTGGGTCGCGGTCATGCCGGCACCTCCGCGGACAGCTGGGACTGCACGATCTCCACGAAGGTCGGGCAGGACGCCATCAGCTCGTCGTAACGGCCGATGCCGACGGCCCGCCCGTCCTCCAGCACGACGATCTGGTCGGCGTCGGCGATGGTGGACACCCGTTGCGCGACGATGACGACCGTGCGGTCGTGGGTGATCGGCCGCAGCGCGGCCCGCAACCGGGCGTCGGTGGCCAGATCGAGCGCGGAGAACGAGTCGTCGAACAGGAAGATCTTCGGGTCGGCGACCAGGGCCCTGGCGATGGCCAACCGCTGCCGCTGCCCGCCGGAGACGTTGGTGCCGCCCTGGTTGATCGGCGATTCCAGGCCGTCGGGCATCGCGGCGACGAAGTCCATCGCCTGCGCGATGGTCAACGCGTGCCACAGCTGTTCGTCGGTGGCCGCCGGGTTGCCGTACCGCAGGTTGGAGGCGACCGTGCCGGCGAACAGGAACGGCTTCTGCGGCACCAGGCCGATCCGGTCCCACAGGGTCTCCGGGTCGTAGTCGCGCACGTCGACGCCGTCGACGCGGACCGCGCCGCCGGTCACGTCGAACAGCCGAGGTATCAGCGACAGCAGGGTCGTCTTGCCGGCGCCGGTCGACCCGATGATCGCGGTCGTGGTGCCCGGTCGGGCCGTCACCGAGATGTCCTTCAGCACAGCGTCGCTGGCGCCGGGGTAGGTGAAGTCGACGTTGTCCAGGACGATCTCACCGGCCCGCCGGTCGGGCTCGACGGGCTGGTCGGGCGGGCGAACCGAGGTCTCGGTGTCCAGCACCTTGCCGATCCGGTCGGCGCTGACCGCCGCGCGCGGCACCATGACCACCATGAAGGTGGCCATCATCACCGAGAACAGGATCTGCATCAGGTAGTTCAGGAATGCGATCAGCGCGCCGATCTCGATGTCGCCGTTGTCCACCCGGTGCGCGCCGAACCACAGCACGGCCACGCTGGAGACGTTGACCACCAGCATGACGATCGGGAACATCAGCGCCATCAGCCGGCCGGCGCGCAGTGCGCTGTCCGTCAGGTCGGCGTTGGCCTTCGCGAACCGCTTGGTCTCCAACGGTTCCCGGACGAACGCGCGGACCACCCGGACGCCGGCGATCTGCTCGCGCAGCACCCGGTTGACCACGTCCAGCCGCGCCTGCATCGCCCGGAACTGCGGGATCATCCGGACCACGACCAGTCCGATCGCCACCACCAGCACCGGGATGCAGACCACCAGCAGCCAGGACAACCCGATGTCGGTCTTGATGGCCATGAAGATGCCGCCGATGCACATGATCGGTGCCGACACCAGCAGGGTGCAGGTCATCAGCACCAGCATCTGCACCTGCTGCACGTCGTTGGTGTTGCGGGTGATCAGCGACGGGGCGCCGAAGGTGGCGATCTCCCGGTCCGAGAACGTGCCGACCTGGTGGAACAGGGCGGCCCGCAGATCGCGGCCGAAGCCCATCGCGGTCCGGGCCCCGAAATACACCGCGATGATCGTGCAGACGATCTGCAGCACGGTGATCGCCAGCATGACCCCGCCGGTGGAGACGATGTAGCCGGTGTCGCCCTTGGCCACACCCTCGTCGATGATGTCGGCGTTCAGCGTGGGCAGGTACAGGTTGGCGATCGTGCCGACGAGTTGGAACAGCACGACCACCAGCAGTGCGCCGGTGTAGGGCCGCAGGTGCGTGCGCAGGAGATTGATCAGCATCACATCACTCCGACTGTTTCGGGTTCGGGTTCTGAGCTGTCCGGGCTGTCTCGGTCTTCGGCGAGTGGTCGCGCGGTGCTCGCACCGATCGCACTGATGCCGTGCAGCAACAGGTCGACGATCTCCCGGGTGGGCAGCATCTGGCCGTCGGTGATGGCCGGATGCGCACTGGAGAAGGTGACCAGCCGGAACATCCGGGCGGACTCGAGCGGCGACAGGCGCAGCCGGTCCCGGTGCGGCAGCAGCAGATCCACCATCGCGTCGGTGGCCTCCGTCATGTCCGGACGGGTCGACGGCGCATACCTGGACTGGTCACCCGAGTTGCCCGGCGGCCCGGAGATGCGCAGCATCCACATGATCTGCCAGACGCTCTGCAGCCGATGCCGCATCGCGTCGACCGCTTCCGCCAGCACCTGCTCCAGGTCCTGCTGAGGATCGATGCGGCGCAGCGCCGCCACGTAGGGCGCCGGGTCCAGCACTTTGTCCACGACCGCCCGGATCACCGCGTCCTTGTCCGGGAAGACCCGGAAAATGGTGCCCTCGGCGATGCCGGCGGCCTCGGCGATCTCCCGCGTGGTGACGGCGGCGCCGTGATCGCAGACCAGCGGGGTGGCGGCGGCGATGATCGCGGCGCGGCGCTCGTCGGGTGGCATGGGGGCGGCCCGTCCCAGCGGTGGTGGCATGCCCGGCACACTATATGAGTGAGTACTCACTCACAACCGTGTTTCGCTGCGGGCGCACACCGGATCCGGCGCCCACGCGGGGATCCGACGCTCGGGGTCCGGCGCGCGGGGATCCGACGAGAGCGACAGCGGGCAGCCCCAGGCGCGGGGAAGATCCGGTCGCCTGGGACGACCGGATCTTCCCCGGCAAGGGGGGCTGGTCGGCGTCAGGCGGGCTGCTGGCCCGGACGCCCGCTGCCCAGGTAGCGCATCACCGCGAGCACCCGCCGGTGGTCGTCCGGGTCCGGCGGCAGGCCCAGCGTCTGGAAGATCAGTGCGATGCTGCGCGCCACGGCCTTCTCGGTGACCACCAGTTCCCTGGCGATCCGGGCGTTGCTGTAGCCCTGCGCCATCAGCTCGAGCACCTCGAGCCGGCGGGGGGTCAGCCGGGCGACACCCTGGTCGCGGTTGTCCCGGACCTCGCGCCGCACCATCGCCGAGATGACCTCGGGGTCGATGGCCGAGCCGCCGGCGGCCACCCGGGCCACCGCGTCGAGGAACTCGGTCAGGTTCATCACCCGTCGCTTGAGCAGGTAGCCGATGCCGTCGGCACCGCCGGCGAGCAGGTCGACCGCACCCGCGGTGTCCACGTGCTGGGAGAGCACGATGATCGCCGTGCCGGGAAACTCGCGCCGGATCTGCCGCGCCGCGGTCAGTCCCTCGTCGGTGAAGTCCGGCGGCATCCGGATGTCGGTGACCACCAGGTCCGGCCGGAGCGCGGCCACCTTGCCGGTCAACTCGTCCCTGGAGCCGGCCAGGCCGACCACCTGGTAGCCCTCGTCGCCGAGGATGCGGGCGATGCCTTCGCGCAGCAGCACCTCGTCCTCGGCGATGATCACGCGCATGCGAACTCCGCCCGCAGGATCGATCCCCGGGTGGGTCCCGGCTGCAGCGTCACCGTACCGTCGAGCGCCGCGACCCGGTCCTGCAGGCTGCCCAGCCCGAACCCCGGTGCGCTCATGCCGGGACCGACACCGTCGTCGGTGACATCGATCTCGAGCCGACCGTCGGCCATCGCGATGTCGATGGCGATGCGGCCGGCCGCCGCGTGCTTGATCGCGTTGGCCAGCGCCTCGGTCACCACGTAGTAGGCGGTGGACTCCACCTCGGCCGGCAGCCGGCCGATGGCGGGATCGACCCGGACGTCCACCGGGATCGGCACCCGCTCGGCCAGCACGGCGATCGCGGCCGGCAGCCCTCGTTCGGTCAGGGTGGCCGGCATGATGCCGTGCACCAGCGAGCGGAGGTCGTCCAGCAGCTGTCGCAGCTGCTCGCTGACGCCCTCGGCGACCGACCGGACGAAGTCGGCGTCCTCCGCGCGGCGGGCGATCCGTTGCGCCTCGATGCCGATCAGCACGATCCGTTGCTGCGGTCCGTCGTGCAGGTCCCGGGCGATGCGCCGGCGTTCGGCGTCGGCGGCGACGACGATCCGCCGGCGGGACCGGCGGACCTGCTCGCCGGCCGCGTCCAGGTCACGGACGGCGGCGCGGAGGTCGACGACCAGCCGGTGATTCCGGACGGCCAGGTCCAGCGGCCCGGTCGTGCCGACCACCAGGCCGGTGTCGGCGATCAGCGACCGGTCGTAGACGAGCAGGCCCACCGGCCGGTCCGCCGGCCCGATCGGCCGGCTGCCCCGATCCGGGGCCGGGGCGGTAACGGTTCCGCCGCTGTCCACCAGGTCGTCGCCGACCGACCAGAGCACCTGCGCGCTCGGGTCGCCCAGCGCCCGCACCACCAGCTCGTCCAGCAGCGCCGGCTCGGCGGCGGCCGTCGAGATGCCCAGGGCGAGTTCCTCGAGTTCGCCGGCCCGGCCGAAGGCGCCGACCAGCATGCCGACGACGAACGCCGCCGGCAGCACGGAGATCGCCGCCACCTGCACCAGTGCGGTCACGTCGGCGACCGCCGGAGCCGGGTCGGAGTGCAGCACGACGAGGGTGCCCAGGACGATCACCAGCATCGCGCAGCCGGTTCCGATGAACGGCGCCAGCTGCCCGCGGATCGGCTCGGGCGCAGTCGCCAACCGGCGGCTGACCAGGACGAACGCCACCGTCAACACGGTCAGCCCGAGCGCGGCCTGCACGGTCCACAGCACCGTCGAGACGTCCGGCGCGACCACCTGCTGGGGGTACTGCAGCAGCAGCGCGACCGCGTAGCCGGCGCCCACGGTGATCTGGGCCGGACGGCCGAGCACCCGGCCCGACGGAAAGGCGAGCAGCAGGTGGATCAGCACCGCCAGCGGCAGTGATTCGGTCACCTGGCCGATGGCCCGCAACGCCGGGACCTCGTCGTCGCTCATCCCGCCGACCAGCAGCGCGGCGGCGGTGGCCACCATCAGCCGGCCGGTGCGGTTGTGCGGCCGGCGCCGCCAGGCGATCAGCCCGGTCGTCGTGAAGGCGGCCACGGCCACGCCGTCCAGCACCGACGCCGCGGTGATCCGGGAGATCGACGGCACCGCCAACTCCACGAACACCAGGGCGGCCATCAGGACGCCGACGGCCAGCAGCGCGTCACGCAGGCTGCTGCCCGGCTGCACCCGCCGCCCGATGACGCGCGGTGCCGGATGATCGATCAGCGCGGTGCCGGGTGGCCGTGGCATGGCATCAGGATCGCCTGCCTGGCCGGCCGGGCGCAGGCCGGCCCGCCGAGCCGGCGACGGCCCTCGGTCTACGTTTCGTCACGATCGGAAATAAAACAGGATTTCGACTGTCGGGCGTCAGAAGCGTCGGGTTTACTGTGATCCGCGTTCCACATCGGATCTCTTCTGCTCACCAAAGCGAGGCGGCCCATGACCACGCCAGGTTCGGAACACCACATCGGCGACGCCCTGCTCGGCCCGGACGGGCACCATCACGCCCAGCAGGACAAGGGGTTGGCGAGCGGCTCGGTCGGCCTGCTCGGCGGCACCATCCTGGGCATCTCCAGCGTCGCCCCCGCCTACACCCTGACGGCCACGATCGGCCTGGTGGTCGCGGTCGCCGGGGTGAAGATGCCGATCATCTTCATCGCCGGGTTCCTGCCGATGTTCTTCGCCGCCTACGCCTACCGCGAGTTCAACCGGGTCGACCCGGACTGCGGCACCTCGTTCACCTGGACGACCCGGGCCTTCGGCCCGTACATCGGCTGGCTCGGCGGCTTCGTGGCGATCATCGCGACGATCATCGTGCTGGCGAACCTGGCCGCGATCGCCGTCCAGTTCTTCTACCAGCTGCTCGGCAGCCTGTTCCAGAACGACGCGCTCCGCGACATCTGGGACACGAACAAGCTGGTCAACGTGGGTACCTGCCTGGTGTTCCTGGCCGCGGCCACGGCGATCGCCTACCGCGGGATCACCACCACCGAGAAGGTGCAGTTCGTGCTGGTGTTCTTCCAGCTCGCCGTGCTGCTGCTGTTCGTCGTCATGGCGTTCGTCAAGGCCGGCGGACCGGACGACCCCGACGGGCTGTCCTTCTCGTGGGACTGGTTCAACCCGTTCACCGGGCTGACCGTCAGCGCCCTCGTCGCCGGCCTGGGCGCCTCGATCTTCTCGTTCTGGGGCTGGGACACGGCGCTGACCATCAACGAGGAGTCCAAGGACTCGGACAAGACCCCGGGCCGGGCCGCCCTGCTCTGCGTGCTCTCGATCCTGCTCACGTACCTGCTGGTGTCGATCTCCGCCATGATGTACGCGGGCGTCGGCGACGGCGTCACCGGCCTGGGCAACGAGGACAACGCCGACAACGTGTTCGGCACGCTGGCCGAACCGGTGATGGGCTCGCCCTGGAACAACCTGCTGTTCCTGGCCGTGCTCGCGTCGTCGGCGGCCAGCCTGATGACCACCTTCCTGCCCACCACGCGCACCATGCTCGGCATGGCCGCCTACCGGGCGCTGCCGGCCAGGTTCGCCACCATCCACCCCAAGTACCGCACGCCCGGCTTCAACACCGTCGTCGCCGGCATCGTCGCCGGGGTCTTCTACACGCTGCTGTACCTGGTGTCCGACGCGGTGCTCAACGACACCGTGCTGGCGCTGGGGCTGATGATCTGCTTCTACTACGGGCTCACCGCGATCGGCTGCATCTGGTTCTTCCGATCCGAGCTGTTCAGCAGCTTCAACAACGTGATCTTCAAGTTCCTGTTCCCGCTGCTGGGCGGCCTGGGCCTGTGGTTCGTCTTCTTCGTCACCCTGCGGGACAGCACCGACCCCTACTACGACAACAGCGGCGTGAGCATCCTCGGTCTCGGCGTGGTGTTCGTGCTCGGGGCGGGCCTGATCCTGCTCGGCGTCGTGCTGATGCTGGTCATGCGTGTGCACCAGCCGGCGTTCTTCCAGGGCAAGACCTTGCGCCGGGACACCGAGACGTTGATCATCCCGGAGTAGGCGGGCGATCAGTCGAACCTCGGTGCCTTGGTCAGTCGAAGCGCGGTGCGTTGGTATGTCCGTTGTGCGCTTTTCTCCTGGCCGAAACGGTCGCTGCGCTGGTCATCGCACGACCGAGCCGGATATTTCGGCCACCTTGGGGAGCCGCGCTGATCCAACGTTCAGCAAACCGGACAAAACGGCACCCAAAGTGGGTGTTGGATCAGCGCGGAACGAGATTCAGGCCGACCAGCACGGACGATTCGGGCATTTCGGGAAAGCGCCGGGATAAACCGGCATGGAGGAGGAGATGG
>CAZCEH010000049.1:0-11954 GCA_964497705.1 uncultured Actinomycetes bacterium
AGGTGGTCCCATGCTCGTGGCAAACCGGTGGTCCCTTCACGGTGGCAAGTGACAGCCTCCCGGCGTGCCCGATGAGGGTTGTCCGTCGTTTCAGCTTCCGCATGGTCGTCGTCGCAGTCAGTCAGTCGCCTGCGGCGGCGGCGGTCCGAGGATGCCCGAATGGACGGCAACCGGCGGCGACACGTCATCGCCTGACGAACGGCCCGTTACAGCCAGCCCCAGCGAGGGTCGGTCCATTCCCAATCGCTGGTCCCCTGGACGTAGAACTCGTCGGAAGACTCCGCGAAGATCCCGTTTCGATGATCCTGGAGAGTTGCTGGGGTTGGAGCCCTGAGGTGGTTCCGGCATCGGAGCGGACGACATCTTGTCGATGATCGGGGCGCTCGCGCCCACATCACGCAGGACAGGATGAATCCGGCAGGTCGTCGCTCTGCCCGCCGAATGGCCTCTGCACCTCGAACAGGACGGTGCCGAGGCCGACCCGAGTCCCCGGGGACGCGGTCAGGCCGGTGACGGTGCCGGCGAATGGCGCCCGGAGGGAGAGTTCCATCTTCATCGCTTCGAGGACGACCACCACCTGGCCGGCCTGCACCTGATCGTCGTTGCTGACCCGGACGTCCAGGACGGTGCCTGGCATGGGCGCGGTGACCGTGCCGTCGCCGGCCGCGACGGCCCGATCTGCGAAGATGTCCGGTCGCTCGAACACGAATCGCTGGCCTTGGTAGGCCACCTCGGCGACGTGCGGCTGCGGGTCGACGACGGCCGAACGCAGCCGGCCGTCGACCTCCAGGGTGAGCAGGCCGTCCCGGGCGGCGACCTCGCGGACGTCGATGCCGTCGACCCGACCGCGGTGGCGGTCCACGGCGACCGGGCGGTCCAGCTCGACGATCGTCGGTGCGGGGTCCGCGCCGCCGCGCCAGCCGTCGGACCGGAACGGACCCCGGTCGGCGGCCGCGGCCAGGTCCGCGCTGGCCCAGGCGGCGAAGACGCGGGGCAGGTCGCGGCCCGGCTCGGCGACGGAATTGCGGTCCAGCCAGGCGGTGTCGATCGACGCGTCGCGGAACTCGTCGGTCGCGGCCAGGACGCGCAGGAAGCCGGTGTTGGTGGTCAATCCGAGGATCGCGGTCCGGTCGAGCGCGCGGACCAGCGCGCGGCGGGCGGCCTCGCGGTCGCCGCCGTGAGCGATGATCTTGCCGAGCATGGGGTCGTAGGAGGTGCTGACGACCTGCCCCGACTCCAGGGCCTGGTCGACCCGGACGTCCCCCGGCCACCGCACGACCGAGGCCACGCCGGCCTGGGGCAGGAAGCCGTGGAAGGAGTCCTCGGCGTAGACCCGTGCCTCGATCGCGTGGCCGGTGACGGTGACGTCGGCCTGGCCGATCGGCAGCGGTTCGCCGGCCGCGACGCGCAGCTGGAGCTCGACCAGGTCCAGGCCGGTGACGGCTTCGGTGACCGGGTGTTCGACCTGCAGGCGGGTGTTCATCTCCAGGAAGTAGGCCCGGCCGGTCACGTCGTCCACCAGAAACTCGACGGTGCCGGCGTTCTCGTAGCCGACCTGCTTGGCCAGGGCGACCGCGCTCGAGGTGACCAGTTCGCGGATCGCCGCGGTGATGGTCGGGGCCGGTGCCTCCTCGAGCACCTTCTGGTGGCGACGCTGGCTGGAGCAGTCCCGCTCGAACAGGTGCACGACGTTGCCGTGCCCGTCGGCCACGATCTGGACCTCGATGTGCCGGCCGCGCTCGACGTACTTCTCGACCAGGATGGCGTCGTCGCCGAATGCGGACAGCGCCTCGCGGCGGGCGGCGGCCACGGCCTCCTCGAACTGGTCGGCGGAGCGGACGATCCGCATGCCCTTGCCGCCGCCGCCCGCGGCCGCCTTCACCAGCACCGGAAATCCGGCGTCCTCCCCTCGTGGCACCACGGGGACGCCTGCGGCGGCGGCGATCTCACGTGCGGCGTCCTTGCGGCCCATCGCGTCCATGACCGCCGCCGACGGACCCACCAGCTTGATGCCGGCCGCATCCACGGCGCGGGCGAAGGCGGCACGCTCGGACAGGAAGCCGTAGCCGGGGTGGATGGCATCGGCGGCCGCGTCCCGGGCGGCCGCGACGATCGCCTCGATATCCAGGTAGCCGGATACCCGGCGGGCCTCGTCGGCGGCCAGCACGTGCGGGGCGGTGCGGTCCGGCTCGCCGTAGATCGCCACGGTGCGGATACCCATCCGGCGGGCGGTGCGCATCACCCGCACCGCGATCTCGCCGCGGTTGGCCACCAGCAGAGTCTTCACGACGCTCACATCCGGAAGACGCCGTACGACGGCGCGGGGATCGGGGCGTTCGCGGCGGCGGCCAGGCCCATGCCCAGCACCCGGCGGGTGTCGGCCGGGTCGATGACGCCGTCGTCCCAGAGCCGGGCGGTGGAGTAGTACGGGGAGCCCTGCGCCTCGTACTGGGCGCGGATCGGCGCCTTGAAAGCCTCTTGCTCCTCGGCGCTGTCGAACCCGCGCACGGTCGCCAGCACCGAGGCGGCCTGCTCCCCGCCCATCACCGAGATCCGCGCGTTCGGCCACATCCACAGGAACCGCGGGTCGTACGCGCGCCCGCACATGCCGTAGTTGCCGGCGCCGAACGAACCACCGATGACGACGGTGAACTTGGGCACGACCGAGCAGGCGACCGCGGTCACCAGCTTGGCCCCGTCCTTGGCGATGCCGCGGCTCTCGTACGCGCGGCCGACCATGAACCCGGTGATGTTCTGCAGGAACACCAGCGGGATGCCGCGTTGGTTGCACAGTTCGATGAAATGCGCTCCCTTGAGCGAGGATTCGCTGAACAGGATGCCGTTGTTGGCGAGGACGCCGACGGGGTGCCCCCACAGGTGCGCGAAGCCGCACACCAGGGTCTGGCCGTAGAGCTTCTTGAACTCGTGGAAGCGGCTGCCGTCGACGATCCGCCGGATCACCTCGCGCACGTCGTAGGGGGTGCGGGTGTCGCTGGGCACCACGTCGTACACGGACTGCGGGTCCTCGTGCGGCTCCTCGACCGGTGCGAGCTCGTACGGCGCGCCCGCCGGACGCCGCTGCAAGGTGCCGACGATGCTGCGCACGATGGCCAGGGCGTGCGCGTCGTCCTCGGCGAGATGGTCGGCCACGCCTGAGGTGCGGGCATGCACGTCACCGCCGCCGAGCTCCTCGGCGGTGACGACCTCGCCGGTGGCAGCCTGCACCAGTGGCGGGCCGCCGAGGAAGATCGTGCCCTGGTTGCGCACGATCACCGTCTCGTCCGACATCGCCGGCAGGTAGGCGCCGCCGGCCGTGCACGATCCCATCACGCTGGCGATCTGCGGGATGCCGCGCGCGGAGAGGTTGGCCTGGTTGAAGAAGATCCGGCCGAAGTGCTCGCGGTCGGGGAACACCTCGTCCTGCATCGGCAGGTACGCGCCGCCCGAGTCGACGAGATAGACGCACGGCAAATGATTGTCGGATGCAACCGCCTGCGCGCGCAGGTGTTTCTTGACCGTCATCGGGTAGTAGGTGCCGCCCTTGACCGTCGCGTCGTTGGCGACCACGACGACCTCGCGCCCGCTCACCCGGCCGATCCCGGTGACGATGCCGGCGCTCGGCACGGCACCGCCGTACATCTCGTACGCGGCGAGCGGGCTCAGTTCCAGGAACGGACTGCCGGGATCCAGCAGCCGGTCCACCCGATCCCGCACCAGGAGCTTGCCGCGGTCCGTGTGCCGGCGCCGGGATGCCTCGCTGCCGCCCTGCCGGACGGTTGCGAGCAGCTCACGCAACTCGTGCACGAGATCCCGCATCGGGGCCATCAGCCGCCTCCGGTGGCCGCCGCGAGCCGCAGCACGCGCTCCGCCTGCGTGACGATCGGGCCGTCGACCATGCGGCCCTCGAAGGTGGTGACGCCGCCGTAGTCGTCCCGGACATGGGCCAGCAGTCGTCGCGCCCAGTCGACCCGCTGCGGCGACGGCCGGTAGGCAGCGCGGATGACGGGCACCTGCGAGGGATGGATCGCCACGGTGCCATCGAAACCCACGGCGACGGCGTCCTCGCACTCGGCCGCCAATCCCCGCGCGTCGGCGATGTCCATGTGCACCGCGTCCAACGCGAGCCGACCGCACGCCTTGGCCGCGATCAGCGCGCGAGAGCGGGCGTACCGGGCGACATCCCGGTACCGGCCGTCGTCGTGCCGGCTGGCCGTGCCGCCCAGGCCGGCGACGAGATCGTCGGCACCCCACATGACACCGACGACGTTGCCCTGTTCGGCCAGCGCGGCGACCCGCTCGATGCCGCGCGGCGTCTCGACCAGCAGCACGACCTCGGCCCGGATCGACCGCAGGCTCTCCGGCCGCTCGCTCTTGGCCAGCATGACCCGGGGGACGCCCGTGGCCGCGACGACGGCCAGATCGCGCGGGTGGTCCCGGGTGTCGGCGCCGTTGATCCGGACCACCGTGCGGTCGGCGTCGAGCACACCGTCGGCCGACAGCCGGCGCAGGGCATCGCGTGCCGCGGATCGGTTGGCCGGTGCGACGGCATCCTCCAGATCCAGGACGACCATGTCCGCGGTGGCCAGCGCCTTGGGGTACCGGTCCGGCCGGTCGGCGGGGCAGAACAGCCAGGCCGGGCCCGGACGCCAGGCGCTCACGACGGGGAACCCGCCGCCGGCCGCATCCGCACCAGCGTCGTGCGCACCGCCTTCGCGACCAGCGCCCCGTCCTGGTTCCGGGCCACGTGTTCCAGGGTCACCACCCCCTCGCCGGGCCGGCTGGCCGACGGCCTCTTGTCCAGCACCAGCGTCTGGGCGTAGAGGGTGTCGCCGATCCGGACCGGCGCCGGGAAGGAGACCTCGGACAGGCCCAGATTCGCTACGACGGTGCCCTGGGTCAGCTGCCCCACGGACAGTCCGACCATCGTGGAGAGCGTGAACATCGAGTTCACCAGCCGCTGGTGGAACGGCGCCCGCCGGCCGCTCTCGTGCGCGTCCAGGTGCAGCGGCTGGGTGTTCATGGTCAGCGTGGTGAACAGCACGTTGTCCGCCTCGGTGACGGTTCGACCCGGTCGGTGCTCGTAGACCGTGCCGACCTCGAATTCGTCGAACCACAGTCCGCGCTGCACGATTCGCTTGGGTTCTGCGGTCATGACCTCACTCCACCGGCAGACCCAGGCCGCGGGCGATCAGCATGCGCTGCACCTGCGACGTTCCCTCACCGATCTCCAGGATCTTGGCGTCCCGGTAGAACCGCGCCACCGGATACTCCTCCATGAAGCCGTAGCCGCCGAAGACCTGGGTGGCGATCCGGGTGGCGGTGACGGCCGACTCGGAGCTGTAGAGCTTGGCCACCGCGGCCGCATGCTTGAACTCGGCGACCGTCGGCGCGCCCGGATGTCCGGCCAGCATGGCGTCCTTCATCGCCGCGACCCGATAGGTCAGCCCGCGTGATGCCTGCACCATCACCTCCAGGTCCGCGATCGGAAACGCCACACCCTGCTTGCGGCCGATCGGTCCGCCCATCGTGTGCCGATCGGCCGCGTACCGCACGCACGCCTCGAGGCAGGCCTGGATCAGCCCGACCGACAGGGCGGCGATCGCCACCCGACCATCATCGAGCATGGACAGGAACTGGGCGTAGCCGCGACCCCGCTCACCGAGCAGGTTCGCCTCCGCGACCCGGCAGTCCGTGAAGGACAACGGGTGCGTGTCGGAGATGTGCCAGCCGAGCTTGTGGTAGGCCGGTTCGGCGACGAACCCCGGCGTGCCGGCCGGCACGATGATCGCGCTGATCTCCGGCTGACCGGAGTCGAGCTGCCCGGTGCGGGCCGTGATCGTCACCAGGCTGGTGATCTGCGAGCCGGAGTTGGTGATGAACTGCTTGGCCCCGTTGACGACCCACTCGCCCTTGACCAGCTCCGCCCTGGTGCGGGTGGCACTCGCGTCGGAGCCCGCGCCGGGCTCGGTGAGGCCGAAGCCGGCCAGCGCCCGGCCGGCGACCAGGTCGGGGAGCCAGCGCCGCCGCTGCTCCGCGGACCCGTAGGTGAGGATGGGATTGATGCCCAGGCCGACACCGGCCTCCAGCGTGACGCCCATCGACTGGTCGACCCGGCCCAGCTCCTCGATCGCCACGCACAGCGAGGTGAAGTCGCCGTCCTCGCCGGCCCCACCGAACTCCTCCGGCGCGGTCAGTCCGAACAGGCCAAGCTGACCCATCTTCCGTACGACGTCCACCGGGAAGTGGTGGTCCCGGTCCCAGCGCGCGACGTGCGGCGCGATCTCCCTCTCGGCGAAATCACGCACCGAGGCACGGAACGCCTCGTGCTCCGGGGAGAGTTCGAACATGAGGCTCCCTTGGTGTCCGGGATCGATCGACGGGCCACGGGCGAGGTCAATGGGCTCGGTCAATGAGTGCGGGTTAATGATTGTTAACGTGACGTGTCGAGGTTAACACTTGATAACCTCGGCGTCTAGGCTCGGCGGATGTCCGCTGCGCCGAAGGCGACCCGCTCGACCACCTCCCGCCGCGATCAGATCATCGAGGTGGCCGCAGAATTGTTCGCCGAACGCGGCTTCCACGGCGTCTCGGTCTACGACCTCGGCGCCGCTATGGGGACCTCCGGGGCGGCGTTGTACAAGCACTTCGCGAGCAAGGAAGCGCTGCTGGGCGAGATGCTGGTGGGCATCAGCGGGCGGCTGCTGGCCGAAGGCCGACGCCGGGCGGAAGCCACGGCGGCGGCCGGTCCCGACGCCGTGCTGGCCTCGTTGGTCGGCTGGCATGTCGAGTTCGCCCTCACCCATCCCGCCCTCATCACCGTGCAGCTTCGCGACCTGGCCAGCCTGGCCGAGACCGACCGGCACACGGTGCGGCGGCTTCAGCGCGAGTACGTCGAACTCTGGGTCGGCGCGATCCGCACCGCCGTCGGCAGCGACGACGCGCACGCCAGGTCGGCCGCCCACGCGGTCTTCGGCCTGATCAACTCGACGCCGCACAGCGCGCTGCTGAGGCCGGCGCAGATGGCGAAGCTGTTGCAGGCCATGGCGCTCGGCGCGCTTCACGCGGGACGGTGACCGCACCCCCCGTGCTCAGGCCAGACCCAGCTCCGCGGCGGTCATCTCGCGCATCTGTGCCTTGCGAATCTTGCCGGTGACCGTCATCGGGAACTCGTCGACCAGCCGGACATAGCGCGGGATCTTGTAGTGCGCCAGCCTGCCGGCCGCGAAAGCCCGGATCCGATCGGCATCCAGTGCAGCCGCGCCGGCCCGCAGCTTGATCCACGCGCAGAGTTCCTCGCCGTACGTCTCGTCCGGCACGCCGATGACCTGGACGTCCTCGATGTCGGGGTGGGTGTAGAGGAACTCCTCGATCTCGCGGGGGTAGATGTTCTCGCCACCGCGAATGACCATGTCCTTGATGCGGCCGACGATGGTGCAGTAGCCGTCCGCGCGCATCACGGCGAGGTCACCGGTGTGCATCCAGCCCTGCTCGTCGATCGCCTCCGAGGTCTTCGCCTCGTCCTGCCAGTAGCCCAGCATCACCGAATACCCACGGGTGCAGAACTCCCCGGCCGCGCCGCGTTCCACGGTCCGCCCGGTCGCCGGGTCGACGATCTTGATCTCCAGGTGCGGGGCGACCCGCCCGATCGTCGCCGTCCGCCGGTCGAGGTCGTCGTCGGCGAGGGTCTGGGTGGACACCGGTGAGGTCTCGGTCATGCCGTAGGCGATGGACACCTCGGACATGTGCATGTCCGAGATGCACAGCTTCATCACCTCGACCGGACAGGGCGCGCCGGCCATGATGCCGGTGCGCAGGCTGGACAGGTCGAAAGACGCGAAGTCGGGGTGGTTCAGCATGGCGATGAACATCGTGGGTACGCCGTACACCGCCGTGCACCGCTCGTCCTGGATGGTCCGCAAGGTGCTCACCGGATCGAATCCCGGGGCCGGAATGACCATCGTCGCACCGTGCGTCATGCACCCGAGGTTGGCCATGACCATGCCGAAACAATGATAGAAGGGCACCGGAATGCAGAGCCGGTCCCGCTCGGTGATGGTGATGGTCTCGGTCACGAAGAAGCCGTTGTTGACGATGTTGCGGTGGCTCAGCGTGGCGCCCTTCGGGAAGCCGGTCGTGCCGCTCGTGTACTGGATGTTGATCGGATCCTGCGCCGTCAGCGTCGCTCTGCGCGCCGTGAGGTCGGACCGGGGCACCGAACGGCCCTCCTCGACCAACCCCGCCCAGTCGGGCGAGTCGACGTAGACGACGCGCCGCAGGTCCGGGCACTCCGCCCTGGTGCGCTCGACCATCGAGCGGTAGTCGCCGGTCTTGAAACCGGACGCGCACAGCAGCAGCCGCAGACCCGATTGCCTTGCGGCATAGGCGAACTCATGGATCCGGTAGGAGGGGTTGACGTTGACCAGGATGGCGCCCACCCGCGCGGTGGCGAACTGGGTGATGGTCCACTCCGCGCAGTTCGGCGCCCACATGCCGACCCGGTCGCCCTTGTCGATGCCGGCAGCCAGCAGGCCACGGGCCAGGTCGTCGACGGCGGCATCGAACTCCGCCCAGGTCCACCGCCGGCCGGTGGCCGCCTCGACCAGCGCCTCGCGATCGGCGTGGGTCGTCACGGTCCGGGCCAGGACCGCGTCGATGGTCTCTTCGATGAGCGGGGTCGAGGTGGGTCCGGTGTCGTGGGAGAGCCGGGTGGACGTCATGGCCGGGACCTCTCCGGGTTCGCCTCCGGATGACGCGGGGGATGGTCGATCTGCCGCTGCGCGTCGGCGAGCAGCCGGGTGATGGTGGCGCCGAGTCGCACATCGGCCTCGGACGGCCGACCGCTGGTCGCGGCCGCGACGAGTTCGCTCGCCGCGGTCGCGTAGATGCCGACGATCATGCCGTCCGGACGGGCCGGCATCGGCGCCGTCCCGGCCTCGCCCCAGAGTGTGCACTCGAACGAGGCGGCCGCCGGCGGGGCGAACTGGCTGAGCACGACCGTGCTGGTCGGCCCGGACTCGTGGCGCACGACGAGGACGACCTGATCGCCGTCGCCGGCCACCGCGGTGATCCCCGCGACCGGTCCGAGCGCGCCGATCAGGGTGGACAACGCGTGTGGTCCGGTGTCCCACAACGCTCCGCGTTCCCGGCGCCACGCCGACCCGCCGAACGGGTTGTCCGGCGCCTGCAACGTGCTGAACCAGCGATACCAGGCGCCGCGCCAGCCGGGGGTGCGCCGGACCCGGTCGAACCAGGCCTTCGAGGTGTCGACGAATCGGTCGGTGAAGAACACCACCGACGCGACACCGCCGGCCGTCGCCGCCTCCAGTTCATCGGCGGCCGCCGCGTCCACGGCGACCGGTTTGTCGAGCAGCAGATGCTTCCCGGCCTGGGCGGCCCGGGTCGCCATGCCCGCCTGCACGCCGGGCGGGACGGCGAACGCAACGGCGTCGACATCGGCCAGCAGGGAATCGAAGTCGGCGTAGGGTCTCGCCTCGAGGCGCCCGGCGAGCGCGGCAGCCTTGGCCGGGTCGCGTCCCCATACCCCGACCAGGTCCGCGTCGGGACAGGCGAGCAGGCCGGGACCATGCGCCATGCCCGCCCAGGGACCCGTACCGACCAATCCGAATCGCATCGCATCCCCTTTTCCGTCCCGAGCGAGTCTAGGCGTGGTCGGTCCGCCGGCCCATGGATCGCATCGTCACCGGCTCCGTCGGCGCCCGGAGCCGATCCGGGCACGCCATCGTTCACACTGGTCGGGTGACGTCGATCGATCAGCTGCTCGCCGCCGCGCGGGCACGGCTGGACCGGGTGAGCCCGCAGGATCTGAGCACGGAGGAGGCGGCCGGCGCCATCGTCGTGGACATTCGCCCGGTGCAGCAGCGGACGGCGGACGGGCCGTTGCCCGGGGCGCTGGTCATCGACCGGAACGTGCTCGAGTGGCGTCTGGACCCCACCTGCCCGTACCGGCACCCGGCGATCACCAACCACGATCACCGGATCATCGTGGTCTGCAACGAGGGCTACGGTTCCAGCCTGGCCGCGGCGACGCTGCAGGACCTCGGACTCCGCCGAGCCACCGATCTGGTGGGTGGCTACCAGGCCTGGCGGCGCGTGGAATCCGAGCCCGGGCCGGACGGACGAGGCCGGACGACCATCCAGGCGCGGCCGGAGGTGGGTCGATGATCATCGGCCGGTTCAAGGTTCAGTGCCATCCCGACCGCACCGAGGAGATGGCCGCGGCCATCGCCGCCGTGGAGGCGCCGAGCCGCCGGCTTCCGGGCGTGGTCCACTTCGATGTCGCCCGCAGCCTGACGGACCCGAACAGCTTCGTCGTCGTCGAGGTGTTCGAGGACCGGCAGGCGTTGGAGCGACAGAACGCGCAAGGCGAGGTCGCCAGCGTGCTGGGTCTGGTCGGGACGGGAGCGCTCACCGGCGATCTCGAGTGGACGGTTTGGGAAACGTCAGATTCCCAAACGGGTTGACCCGACCCCGCTTGGCCGGCCCGATTGCCCGGGTGCGGCGATCGGAGCCATCGGGCAGGACACTCGTCTCCCCCGCCACTTTCAACATATAGCGCTTGGGGGGGCTTGCCGCAAGGCCCCCCTGATGGCTCACCATGGCGGGCCGGAAGGAACGCCGACGGAGGGAGATCGCAAGCATGCGCGTGCTGTTGACGAGTTGGGGATCCCGTGGTGACGTGGAACCGCTTGCCGCACTGGCGGTGCGGCTGCAGAGCCGGGGCGTGGACGTGCGAGTCGGCGTGCCGCCGGACGAGGAGTTCGAGTCGCTGCTGTCCGAGGCCGGCGTGCCGATGGTGCCGCTGGGTCCGACGGTGCACTCGGTGGTGGCCGGGGCGCGGCCGCCGTCGGCCCAGGACGCGTTCCGGCTCGCGGCCGAGCTGGTCGCGGCGAGGTTCGACACCCTGTCGGTGGCGGCGCGGGGTTGCGACGCGTTGCTGGCCACCGGACTGATGCCGGCCGGCGCCCGATCCGTGGCCGACAAACTAGGCATCCGCTACGTTTTCGCCTGCTTCCAGGTGTACGGGCTGCCCTCGCCGCACATTCCGCCCGGTGCCCGGCCGGGCACGCCGCCGAACCCAGACGAAACCGACCGCGCGGTGCTGTGGAAGCAGGATGCCCAACGGGTCAACGCGCTCTACGGCGAGGCGGAGAACAGGCACCGGGCAGCGATCGGCCTGCCACCGGTGAGCAACACCCGTGACTACGCCCTCACCGACCGGCCGTGGCTGGCGGCCGACCCGCTGCTGTGCCCCGGGAAGGACCGGACGTACTTCGACCTCGTGCAGACCGGAGCGTGGATCCTGCCCGACGAGCGGCCGCTTCCCGACCAGGTGGAGGCATTCCTGGCGGCCGGCGCACCGCCGGTCTATGTGGGCTTCGGCAGCATCGCCACGCACCTGTCGCCGGACCTGGCGGCGGTGGCCATCGAGGCGGTCCGTAGGCAGGGCCGGCGCGTCCTGCTCGCCCGCGGCTGGGCCGGCCTGGCCCCGACCGACGACCGGGACGATTGCCTGGTCGTCGGCGAGATCAACCATCAGGCGCTGTTCCGCCGGGTGGCCGCCGTCGTTCACCACGGCGGCGCGGGAACCACGACGACGGCGGCTCGGGCCGGCGCGCCTCAGGTGGTGGTACCGCAGATCGCGGACCAGCCGCACTGGGCCGCCCGGGTGGCAGAGTTGGGCATCGGCGCGGCCCACGAAGGTCGGCGGCCGACCGTCGACTCGCTCTCCGCCGCCCTGCGCACGACCCTGGCCCCGGACACGGCGGCGAGGGCCAACGCCACGGCCGGGGCGATCCGCACCGATGGCACGGCCGTGGCGGCCGACCTGCTGATGGACCTGGTGAACGACCGGGCGTGACCGGTCGGACGACGTCAGGCCAGCTGATGCTCCGCGACCAGACTCGAATCGGCGTTCCGCAGGCGAGCAGAGGCGT
>CAZCEH010000049.1:12054-33527 GCA_964497705.1 uncultured Actinomycetes bacterium
CCCGCGGAACATCGGACGGCGTCAGGCCAGCGGATGCTCCGCAGCCACGGCCGGGTCGATGATGGCGCAGCCACGCCCGACGCCCCGCGGAACATCGGACGGCGTGAGGCCAGCGGATGCTCCGCGACCAGACTCGAATCGGCGTTCCGCAGGCGAGCAGAGGCGTCCCGCGGAACATCGGACGGCGTCAGGCCAGCGGATGCTCCGCAGCCACGGCCGGGGCGCCGGCCGTGGTGACCGCAAGTCAGCCGAGACCGCCGACGGGCCGCGCGGCGCCGGCGCGGCGATCGGTCAGCCGGCCCGAGGTGAGCAGCGAGGCGACCATCCACGCGGCACCGTAGCCGAACGCCACCGCCGGCGACACCAGCGACCACAGCAGTCCCGCGACCAGCGTGGCGCCCAGGTCGCCCATCGCCTGGGTCAGCCCGAGCACACCGAAACCGTTGCCCCGCAAATGATCCGGCAGTGCCCGGGCAATCAATGTGGACTCCGCGGTCTCGGCGAAGCCGATGCCGACCCCGCACAGGACGAACGCCACCAGGAGCACCGGCCAGCCCGTCCAGCCGGCGGCGAACAGCGCGTAGCCCGCCACGTACATCGCCGCGCCGGCCATGAACACATGCCTGGCGGCGAGCCGGTCCGCCACCTGCCCGCCACCGATGGAGGCCAGCGTCGCCGCGCCGTTGTGCGCCGCGTACAGCAGGATGGCCAGGCTCGCCGCCGCGGTGGCGTCCATTCCGCCGGCCCGCAGCAGGTCACCACACCGCAGGATCAGCAGCGTGGTGGCCACGTTGCCGAGCTCGAACAGCGCGACCGGGGTGAGCACCCGGCCGAGCCCCGCCCGGCGCAGGGCGCCCAGGTTCAGGGCCAGCGTGCGGCGGCCGGTGGTCGGCCGGAGCGTTCGCCGCACCTGACGGGCGGCGACCAGGATCGACGCGGCGGCCAGCAGGCCCGGCACGATGGAGATCAGCATCGCCTCGCGGATGCCGATCACCGACACCAGGACCGCGGCCAGCACCGGCCCGAGGATCGCACCGGTGTTGTCGCCGGCCCGCTCCACGCCGAACGCCCGCCCGTAGGCGTCCCGGGACGCCAGGTCGGTCAGCAGCATGTCCCGCGCCGGTGACCGCAGCCCGCGCGAGATCCAGGCCACCGCACGCAGAACGGCGACCTGCCAGAGGGCGACCGCCAGCCCGATCGCCGCGGTGGCGACCGCGGTGCCCAGGTAACCGCCGGCGGCGAGCCTGGCCCGACGGCCGGGGTCGTTGGCCAGCGGCCCGCCGGCCAGTTTGCTCAACCCGGTGAGCGCATCGGCGACACCGTCGATCGCGCCCAGCGCGGCGGGACCTGCCCCCAGCGTGCCGGTCAGAAAGGTGGGCAGCAGGCTGGTGACCATCTCGTGGCTGGTGTCGCTGCACAACGAGGCACCGCCGATTCCGAGAACGCCGGCATTGAGCCAATGTTCGGATCTCCGTGCAGCGCCGGGAGAGTCGTCGACCGGCTCCGGACCGGTCATCGTGCCGGGGCGGGCGTCGGGGGTTTCTGGTCGACCAGGGTGACCCGCCAATCCCCGTTCTCGTGCACGATCTCGTTCCAGCAGGCGGTGCGCTGGTCGATCCACTGCTCGGGTCCAAGGTCCGGACTCAGGTAGGCGAGCAGGCAACGATTCACCGCATCGTGCGACACCATCACCACCGGATGCTCGCTCAGGTAGGGAATCTGGCCGTCCAAGGCGATGCAGGCCCGGTCCAGCACGGCCTGCGTCGGCTCGACACCCGGTGCGGCATCGACACTTCCCCACCGATCGGTGATCTCGCCCTTCGAGCGCCCGGCCCATGCTCCGTAGTCACGGTCGATGAGCCGTGGCTCCTGGACGACGCGTCCACCGATGCGTTCGGCGATGGCCTGTGCCGTGTGCACCGCCCGCAGCAGCGGGCTGCACACCACCCGGCTCGGCCGGTGCGTGGCGAGCACCTCGGCCAGGGCGGCGGCCTCGTCGCGGCCGACGTCGTCCAGGTCGGGATCCAGCCGACCGCGCAGCAGACCGGCCGCGTTCAGCGCGGTCCGCGCGTGCCGAACCAGCAACACCCGCGGTCGATTCGAAGCACTCATCGGGCCCACCTCCATCCAGAAGGTAGGGACCGTTGGCGACCATCGCGATTCTCGGCGAGCCCCTCCGCCGGGCAACGTGATCCATCTTATCAGTCCCGACGGCCCGTCGCCCGGGCAATCATGCTGTCCCGGTTGGGCTTCGCGACGCGGGCCACCTGGCTGACACCCGCTGAGCACCGCCGTGGCCTGGACAAGCCGGATGGGCGGGCGCACACTGGAGGGCGGTGAAGGTGCTCGCCCGACCGACCGGTCGAACCGCCCTCCAAACGGGCTGATGGCTCCTTGTCGTAACGGACAGGAGCGATGAGATGACGACGAGCACGATGGAACCGGAGCTGGCCGACATCGTCCTGCTGGGCGCGGCCATGATCGACGACGTCACCGACGCGGTTCGACACTGCCGGACCGACGCCGACCCGAGTTCCGCGTTGGCACGGACCTGCGGCTCCCTGGTGTCGCGGTATCTCGCGCTGCTGCGCCGGACCCAGGCCCTGCCGTCGTCCCCGCACCGGCAGCGGGTGTACGAGTTGCTGAACTATCACATGGAGCTCACGGCCCAGGCGTCGATGCTGGCCTTTCGCCCGCACGACGACCACTGGGCAGCCCTGGCACAGGGTTTCGGCGACGGCCCGGGCGATCCGGCGATCGCGCTGCGGCAACTGGCCGCGGAGGTCGTCCGGTCCCACCGGGTCCGCGAACCGGCGTGAGAGCGGATGCGCCATGTCCTTCCCGAGCGTCCTGTTCGCCGGCGCGCCCGGCGCGTCGGGGCCGCCCACGATCTCCCCGACATGCCTGACCGACCTGAACCTGGACCAGATCTTCGCCGGCGTCACCGCCGGTCGCGAGGCTCGCCACCTTCGGGACGACCTGTCCGCCGCACCGTCCGACGAGGACATCATCCTGGACCGCCAACAGGTGTTCCGGGATGTCGCCCGGGGGACCCTGCGCGAATCCCTCGACCGGTTCGCCGGCCGGATGGACCGCGTCCGCCGCGACCTCGCCCAGGCAGCTGACCTGTCGCACCGGTACCAGCGCGGGCGTTGGCACGCGGACGCGGCCACCGAGTACCGGTCCGCGGTGGTCGACCTGCGGACCGAGCTGTCGGCGGCGCGGCCACGCTCCCGCGGCCTGCAGGCCGTCGCGGTGATGCTCGACCAGCTGACCGCCGGTACACCGTTCCAGGACATGTGCACCGATCTGGAGCTGGTCATGCGGGCGTTGCGGTCCGTCCGCTACGAGCTGTTCATCTCCGGCGGACAGGTCCAGGTCAGCAGAGGTGGCGGCAATCCGGACTATGCGCAGGCCGTGCGCGCCACCTTCGAACGGTTCCGGCAGGGCGAGGTGCGCAATCATCTGGTGAACTTCCCCGACCACCCGGCGATGAACCACGTCGAGGCCGGCGTGCTGGATCTGGTCGCCGAACTCTATCCGGAGGCGTTCGCCGAGCTGGACCGGTTCTGCCGGCTGCATCCGCACATCGTCGACGCCGAGGTCGCCGGCTTCGACCGGGACATCCAGTTCTTCCTCGGCTATCTGGACTACATCGCGCCGATGGTCCGGGCCGGCCTGCCGTTCTGCTTCCCCACCTTCGACCGGCCGGCCGCCATGGCGAACCGGTCCGTCGACGCCGTCGACACCTTCGACCTGGCCCTGGCCGCGAAGCTGTGCCGGGCCGGCGCGGCACCGCCGGTGCGCAACGACGTCACACTGACCGGCCACGAACGCATCCTGGTCGTCACCGGACCCAACAACGGCGGCAAGACAACGTTCGCGCGGACCGTCGGCCAGCTGCACCACCTGGCCAGGCTCGGCCTGCCGGTCCCCGGCGCCTCGGCCCGGCTCCTGTTGTGCGACACCATCTTCACCCACTTCGCCCGGGCCGAGACAACCGGCAGTGCACACGGCAAGCTGCAGGACGAACTGGTCCGGGTACACGACATCCTGCGGCAGGCCAGCACCGAGAGCATCGTCATCCTCAACGAGCTGTTCACCTCCACCACGCTGTCGGACGCGATCCTGCTGGGCCACCGGATCATGCGATCGCTGGTCGAGCGAGACCTGGTCGCGGTGTACGTGACGTTTATCGACGAACTCGCCGACCACGCGGACACCGTGGTCAGCATGGTGGCGACCGTGCCGGACGACGACCTCACGGCCCGCACCTTCCGGATCGTCCGCCGACCCGCCGACGGCACCGCCCATGCGCACGCCCTGGCGGTCCGTCACCGGCTCACCTACGAGCACCTGACGCAGCGGATCGCGTCGTGAAACCCCATCTGCTGCATCGTGATCGGGACTTTGACTGGGACGACCCGCTGCCCTGGAACGCCGCCGACCTCACGGCGGACCTGGACCTCGCGCCGCTGCTGGACACGATGGCCGCCAGCGACCCGTTCCTGCGCGACGCGGCCGAGAAGGTCGTGCTCGCCGGCCTGGATGACCCGGCCGACATCCGTCATCGGCAGGCGGTGATCGCCGATTGCCTGGACCGGCCGGGTCTGATTCGAGAGCTGTACGACCTTGCCGTGAGCAGCCTGGACGGCGAGCGGAAGGTCCACCACTTCGCGTTCAGCCGGTCGGCCACCGCCGTGCTGGCCAGGGCCGTGGACGGGCTCGACTACCTCGCCGGCCGGCTCGCCGACCTGCGCCGCTTCGCCGAACGCCACCTCGACGAGTTCCGCTCCCCCGGACTGCGCACGCTGCTCGAAGCGTTGATCGACCAGCTCGGCGACGACTATCTGGGGGTCGTGGTCGCCCAGCTGACCCGGCTGCGGCTGCGCTCGGGGGTGCTGGTCAGCGCGGAGCTGGGCCCCGGCAACCACGGCACGCGCTATCGGATGCACGTGCCGCCGCCACCTCCGGGCTGGTGGCGGCGGCTGGCCACGCGCTACCTGCCACCGCCCCCGCACACCCTGGTGATCGACGATCGCGACGAGGCCGGCGCCCGGGCCTTGGCCGAACTCGCCGACCGCGGCATCAACCCGATCGCCAACACGCTCGCCCAGTCCAGCGATCACATCCTGGCGTTCCTGCAGGCGCTGCGTGCCGAGCTGGCCTTCTACCTGGGCTGCGTGAACCTGCACCAGGCCCTGCACCGGCAAGGCACGCCGACCAGCTTCCCGGAACCGGCGCCGGCCGAGACCGGGCAGCTGCAGGCCGAGCAGCTCTGCGACGTCGCCCTGGCCCTGCGCCAGTCCCGGCCGCCGGTCGGCAACGACCTGCGGGCGGACGGCTGCGGGCTGGTGATGATCACGGGCGCGAACCAGGGCGGCAAGTCGACGTTCCTACGGGCGGTCGGCCAGGCGATGCTGCTGCTGCGCGCCGGCATGTTCGTGACCGCGACGCACCTGCGGGCCGCCGTGCCCGGCGACGTGATCACCCACTTCGGGCGCGGCGAGGATCGCGCGATGGGCGGCGGCAAGTTCGACGAGGAGCTGCGGCGGATGAGCGAGATCGCCGACCACCTGCGGCCCGGTTGCTGCGTGCTGCTGAACGAACCGTTCGCCGCCACCAACGCCCGGGAGGGCGCCGAGATCGGCAACGACATCGTGCGGGCGCTGCTGGACCGGGACATCCGGGTGATGCTGGTGACCCACCTGTTCGACCTGGCCGACGGCCTGCGGCGGGGTCGGTCCACCGACGCCGCGCCGCTGCGGGCGCAGCGGCAACCCGACGGCACCAGGACGTTTCGCATCCTGCCCGGAGATCCCGAACCGACCAGCAACGGAGCCGACCTGTACGACCGGGTGTTCGGCCCGCCCGAACCGACCGCCGGCGGCCCGGCCTTGACCGGCGAGCCCGCAACGGGATCACCGACCGTGCGCCTGTGAGCGGGGGTCGATTCCCGAAGAGATGCTCAGGCAGTGGGGATCGAGGCGCCAGCGGCGACATCGCCGTTCATCGGAGCCGGCGGCGGCGCGGCCGCCTTCTTCGCCGGCGCGGGCGCGGCCGCCGCCGTGTTGTGCTCGAGGTAGCGCAGCAACTCGACCGGGAACGGCAGCACCAGCGTGGAGTTCTTCTCGGCCGCGACCGACACGATGGTCTCCAGCAACCTGAGCTGCAGCGCACCCGGAGTGTCGGCCATCGTCAAGGCCGCCTGGGACAGCTTCTCCGACGCCTGCAACTCGCCGTCCGCCGAGATCACCCGGGCCCGCCGTTCTCGCTCCGCCTCAGCCTGCCGAGACATCGACCGCTTCATCGCCTCGGGCAGCGCGACATCCTTCACCTCGACCCGGTCGATGTGGATCCCCCAGTCCAGCGCCGGGCTGTCGATCATCAACTCCAGGCCCTGGTTCAGCCGTTCCCGGTTGCTGAGCAGGTCGTCCAGGTCGCTCTTGCCGATCACCGAGCGCAGCGAGGTCTGGGCCACCTGGGACACCGCGAACATGTAGTCCTGCACGTTGACGGTGGCCAGCACGGGATCGAGCACCCGGAAGTACACCACCGCGTCCACCCGGACCGTCACGTTGTCCCGGGTGATGCCGTCCTGGGCGGGCACGGGCATGGTGGTGATCTGCATGTTGACCTTCCGCATCCGGTCGACCACCGGCACGACCATCGTCAGCCCGGGACCGCGCACACCGTCCCGCAGCCGCCCGAGACGGAAGACGAGTCCCCGCTCGAACTGCTGTACCACCCGGGCGGACATCGCCACGCCCACGACGACCAGCAGCCCGACGACAACGACGAGAATCCACCAGAGGTCCACGTGAATCAGCCTCCGACCGGCACGACACCTCTCGCCTTCGAGGCTAACCCCTCGCGCACCCGATGGGCGGCCTGCGAGGGTGATCGGGTCATCACCCTCGCTCCACGGGAACCAGACCGCGGAACATGGGCTCGCTCCAGGCCGGCGCAAGTTCCGCAGCCGGCGGGAGTTCCGCAGATGCGCTCGACGCGTGGCGGTTCGCCTTGGACGACCGGCGTCGCCATGCCGAGAGGGCCGGTCAGTCCGTGCCCGCCGGGGGTGGCCCGGTGGTCCCGCGAACGACCAGGTGCGGGTCCAGCAGCACATCGCGCGGGGGCGCATCCGCGTCGCCGTCCAGCCGGTGAACCACGTCGTCGACGGCCAGCCTGGCCATCTCCGGCGCGTTCTGGGCGACCGAGGTCAGGCCGACGTAGCGGGCCAGCCGGGAATCGTCGTATCCGACCACCGACATCCGCTCGGGCACCGGGACGCCGGCCCGCAGCAGGGTGTCGAGGACGCCTCCGGCGCAGCGGTCGTTGCTGGCCAGCACGGCGGTGATCCGGTCGGTCCCGGCGAGGATGTCCTTCGCCGCGCGGGCCCCGGACTCCTCGGTGTGGTCGCCCGGCACCACATCGGGAGTCAGCCGGTGGCGGCGCATCGCCGCCCGGTAGCCGCGGCGCCGATCCGCGGCGCCGGGATGGCGCCCGCCGTCGATCAGCCGGATCCGCCGGTGGCCCAGCTCGACGAGCAGGTCGACGGCGGCCTTCGCGCCCTTCTCGTCCGCCCCGAGCACCCCGTCCACCCCGGCGTCGCGTCCCCGGCGGCCAACGACGACGACGGGCACTCGATCGCCCAGCTCGTGCAGTTGCGCGGTCGTCGCCTCGGTGCCGAACAGGACCAGTCCCTCGCACCGGGAGCGCAGGAGCCCCTCCACGGAACGCTGCTCCGAGCGCGTCGCCACCCTGGCGCCGAGCAGAATCTCGTAGCCGCGCCGTTCGGCCGCCGGATAGGTCGCTTCGAGCAGGTCGGCGTGGAAGGGGTCGCCCGGGTCGAGGACCACACCGAGCAGCCGCGAGCGTTGCTGGCGCAGGAGTTTGGCCGCGGGATCGGGCTGGTAACCCAGCTCCGCCACGGCCAGCTGGACCGCCTCCCGGGAAGCCGCGCTGGGGCCAGGAGCGTCCCGGATCACCAGGGAGGCGAGCGAGCGGGAGACACCGGCCCGCGCGGCGACGTCGGCCAGCGTGACACGCCGGCCGGCCGGCCGAGCTCCCCGTGCGATCACCAACGAAGCCTAGCGGCTTCGCATAGATCGATCCAAGCGACTACTCCGGCCGCGGTGCCGTGTTCGGCCCGTTCAGCAGCCGGCGACCTACGCTCGATCGATGAACTCGGAGCCGCCGGGCGCGGTCGTCGTGATCGACGTGGCCAACGTGCTGGGCTCGCGCCCGGACGGGTGGTGGCGGGACCGGGCGTCGGCGGCGACCCGGCTGCTGGAGGGTCTCGCGCCACTGATCGGCAGCCATGCCACCGGATCCGACGGCAACGCACTGAGGATCGACCGAATCGTCGCCGTACTGGAGGGAGCGGCCGTCGCGGCGTCCGGTCCGCCGGGCCCGGAGGCGGTACGGGCCGAGCGCGACGGCGACTCGACGATCGTCGCGCAGGCGCGGAAGTTGGTCGGCGCCGGTCAGCTCGCGGTCCTGGTGGTTACCGCGGATCGTGCTCTGCGCCGACGGCTGCCGCCCGGGGTGGCCGCCGTCGGACCGAACTGGCTGAACAGACTGATGGGCCGCTGACGTCCGAGGACGTCAGCGGCCCATCGGCCCGAAACCCGGACGCTACGCCGGCGTCCGGTCGATCAGCTCGGCGAGATCGTCGACCACGTTGTCGGCGCCGTGGGCGAGCAGCTCCGCCCGGCCGGCGCCGCGGTCGACACCGGTGACCCAGAAGCCGCCGGCCCGGCCGGCACGGACCCCGGAGATGGCGTCCTCGACGACCACGGTGCACCGATGGGACGCGCCCAGCAGGTCCGCGGCATAGCTGTAGGTGTCCGGCGCCGGCTTGCCCGCGAGACCCTCGGCCGCGGCGACGTTCCCGTCGACGATGACCTCGAACCGTGAGCGGAGACCGGCGGCGGTCAGCACCGGCGCCGCGTTCCGCGAGCTGGACACGACGGCGATGCGCGTGCCCAGTTCGCCGAGCCAGTCCAGCAACGCCACCGATCCCGGGTAGGAACGCACGCCCTCGGTCCGCAGCACCTCGGCGAACATGTCGTTCTTGCGGTTGCCCAGCCCGGACACGGTCAGCTGGTCCGGGCCGTCGTCCAGTTCTCCTTCCGGCAGTTGGATGCCACGAGAGGCGAGCACGGCCCGGACACCCTCGAACCGCGGCTTGCCATCGACATGGGCGAAATAGTCCGCGTTGGTGTACGGAGCGACGGAGCCCGGTTGCCGGTTGAAGAAATCGGTGAACATCCGGGCCCAGGCGTGCTCGTGCACGGTGGCGGTGTCGGTCAGGACCCCGTCGAGATCGAACAGGACCGCATCTGCCTCGCGGACCCGGACGGTGGACGTCGTCCACATCGCCCGGACCGCTTCGGCATCTGTTGTTGTGCGCATAGATGGGTTGCCCGGCCGGTCAGCCGTGCATGTCCTCGAGCGACTTGCCCTTGGTCTCCTCGATGAACTTCATCACGAACAGCAGGGAGAGCAGGGCGAACGCCGCGTACAGGCCGTAGGCCAGGGCGAGCGACACGTCCTTCAGACCGGGGAAGGTGACGGTGATGATCCAGTTCGCCACCCACTGGCCGCCGGCGGCCAGGGACAGGGCCGCCGCCCGCATCCGGTTCGGGAACATCTCGCCGAGGAGCACCCACACCACCGGGCCCCAGGACATACCGAAGAAGATCACGAACAGGTTCGCCGCGACCAGCGCGATCGGCCCCTGCGCACCGGATAGCACCGGCGAGCCGTCGACCACATTGGCCGTGCCGAAGATGAACGCCATGGTCGCCAGCGTGATCGTCATGCCGGCGGACCCGATGAGCAGCAGCGGCTTTCGGCCGAACCGGTCGATGGTGGCGATCGCCACCAGGGTGGTCAGGATGTTGATGACCGCGCCGATCACCGTGATCACGAACGCCTGGCTCTCCTCGAAGCCGACGGCTTCCCAGAGGATGTTCGAGTAGTAGAAGATCACGTTGATACCGACGAACTGCTGGAAGATCGACAGCGCCAGACCGACCCAGACGATGCCGGCGATCTTGCCGGTCGGACCTCTCAGGTCCTTCCACGACGGCTCGGTCTCCCGTTCCATCGTCGACCGGATCTTGGCGATCTTGTCGTCCAGGTGCGCGTCGCCGATCAGCTTGCTCAGGATCGCCTTCGCTTCCGGAATCCGGTGTTTGGAGATCAGGAAGCGGGGCGACTCCGGGATGGTCAACGCGAGCAGGCCGTAGAGCACGGCCGGCACGGCCATCGCGATGAACATCCACCGCCAGGCGTGCAGGCCGAACCAGAGCGGCTCGGTGGAGCCGCCGGCGGCGTTCGCGAGCAGGAAGTCGACCAGCAGCGAGATGAAGATGCCGGTCACGATCGCGAGTTGCTGCAGCGACGCCAGCCGGCCACGGATTCGCGCCGGAGCGATCTCGGAGATGTAGGCCGGGGCGATGACCGAGGCCATACCGACGCCGAGGCCACCGACCACGCGGCCGACGATCAGCCAGAGCAGGTTCGGCGCGAGCCCCGCGCCGAGCGCGCTGACCAGGAACAACACCGCGGCGATCTTCATCACCGCGAGCCGGCCGAGGTGGTCGGCCAACCGCCCGGCGAGCAGCGCGCCGGCCGCGGCGCCGAGCAACGCGGACGCGACTGCGAAGCCGAGCGAGGCCGCGTCGGCGTTGAACTGGTCCTGCACGGCCGAGACCGCGCCGTTGATGACCGCGCTGTCGTAGCCGAACAGGAAACCGCCTAGTGCGGCAACGCTCGCGATCCGCACAACCCCCTTGCCCGCGGCGTCGTCGTCGTAGATCGACGACGCCGCGTCAAATGAGGCACCGTGCTCACCCATGCCGTGTTCCTTCCGATTCTCCGTTGAAGGTGACCGTCGAGGTATTGCCCGCGGTCAGGACCACCTCTTCGCCCCGCACCCAGACCGAGTGCGATGTGCCGTCGTCGGCGGCGAGAGTGAATGACGCTCCGTCGTGCCCGATGGCGACGTCGATCGGATCTTCGTGCCAGTAGAGGCGGAACCGGATCTCCTGCCAGTCGTCGGGCAGCCACGGGTCGAAGTGCATGGATTGGTCGATCACCCGGAATCCACCGAATCCATGCACCAGGATCTGCCAAGTACCACCGGCGGAGGCGATGTGCATGCCGTCGCGGGTGTTTCCCTGGTTGTCTTGCAGATCGACGAACGCGGACCGGGTGAAGTATTGCACCGCCCGGCGCGCATCGCCGACCTCGATACCCACGATGGCGTGGATCGCCGGGCTCAGCGAGGACTTGTGCAGGGTGCGCTGCTCGTAGAACTCGAAGTTCGCCCGCTTGGTCTTCTGATCGAAGTCGCCGGGCAGCATGTGCAGCAGCATCACCACGTCGGGCTGCTTGAGCAGCATGGTGTCTTCGCAGTTGAAGTGGTGATAGCCGACCGGATACTTCGGCATGTCGTTGGCGTCCCACTCGGTGATGGGCACGTCCGCACGGGCGAAGTACCCGTCGAACTGCTCGATCACCCCGTCGGCCACCGCCGGCTCGACGATCGCCGCGGCCACCTCCCTCCACCGCTGCGGCTCGGCCGGGTCCAGGCCGATCGCCGCCGCGATCTCCGCGAGCCGCGCCGGGTGCCGGGCTGCGAGATCGTCGTGGACCTCGGCGGCACGCAGCAGGTGCCAACGCGCCAGGTGGTTGGTGAACGCGTTGTTGTCCACGTGCGAGTGGAACTCGTCCGGACCCATCACCTGGAGCAGCGCGTACCGCCCGGTGTCCTCGTCGCGTTCGGCCCGGTCGACCCAGAACCGGCTGGTCTCGAACAGGATCTCGGCACCGAAGTCCAGCAGCACGCTTTCGTCGCCGGTGGTCTGCAGGTAGCTCATGATCCCGTAGGCGACGTCGCCGGAGACGTGGATCTCCTCGTCCCTGGTCCAGAACCGGTTCAGTCCGTCGGGCGTCTGGATCGGGCATTCCTCCCGGCCGGTGTCCGCCGACTCCCACGGGTACCGGGCGCCGCCGGTCCCGGTCTCCTTGGCCAGCTGCCGGGCACCGCCCAGGGTGTGGTGGCGGTACTGCAGCAGGGCGCGCGCGGTCTTCGGCTGGGTGTAGAGGAAGAACGGCAGCATCAGGGCTTCGGTGTCCCAGAACACGTGGCCGCGATAGCCCTCACCGGACAAGGACTTCGCACCGATGTTGACCGTCGGGTCGGTCTCGTCGGCCGCGATCAGCAGGTGGTAGATGCCGAACCGGACCGCGCGGGTGCCCTCGGCGGCACCGATGATCTGCACATCACAGTCCGCCCATTTGGCCTCCCAAGCGGCCCGGCTGTCCGCCAGGCACGCGTCCAGTCCGGCCCGCCGATGCGCCGCGAGCCGGGTCAGGGCGTCCGTCCGGACGTCCTCGACACCGTGCCGGGAGGTGCCCAGAACGACCAGCTTGTCCAGTTGAACCGGCTGGCCGGCCGAGACGGTCAGCTCCAGCTGCTCGACGATCCGGTCGGAGCCGCGCAGCACCGACCGCCGGCCGGCCGCCGGCGACGCGGTGGTCGACGCCGCGTAGCCCAGGGTGATCCCGCTGCTGATCGTGCGGGTCTCCAGGTACACCGCGTCGTCCTGCTCGGAGCGTTCGACCTGTTCGAGGTGCCTTGACTGGGACCACTTCTCCCATGCGACCTCGGGTTCGAACACGGCTCCGTGCGGGTAGACGGGCAGCAATTCCAGATTCCGCCGGAAGCCGTCGATCCCGCTGTGCACGGTGATCGACGCGTCGGTGTCGGTGGTGATCCGCACCTGCAGGCCGCACAGATCACGGTCCACCAGGCTGGCGAACCGCAGCGACTCCAGGGTCGTCCGGCGGCCGCGCTCGTCCTCGAAGACCGTGCGCCGCGTCAGGACACCGTGCCGGAAGTCCAGCGCGCGTTCGTGCTCGACGACCCGGCAGGACTGGACGTCCAGCCGGAGCCCATCGACATACACGGCGAAATCGAGCCAGTCCGGGGCGTTGACCAGATCGATCACCTGGGCGTCGTGGTCGTCGTACACGCCGTTGATGAACACCCCGGACCGGTCACCGCGGTGACCCTCCTCCAGGACGCCCCGGGTGCCGAGCCGGCCGTTGCCCACGGTGAAAAGCGTCTCGTAGACGTTCGCCCGCTCCGGGTCGAAGCCGCTCTCGGTGACGAGCCATTCCGGCGCGCTCAGTGCCGACCCCACGGCCGACCCCACAGCAGAGGTCATCGTCGTTCCCACATCCTCGGTTCCACCAGGGCCTCAGACCGCGTACTCGAGGTGGCCATAGGCCTCGGCGAGCTGCTTCTCGGTCTCGGCGAGCGGCAGGTATACCGACAGGTCCGACCCCGAGCAGCGCTGCGCACCCATGGCATTGCCGTACTGCGCCCCGCGCACGAAGTCGTGGTGCCGCAGATGCCCAAAGCTCATGCCGGCGGCGAAGGAGTCACCGCAGCCGGTGGTGTCGACGACATGGTCGACCGTCAGCCGGTCCACGAACTCCTCGCACAGGCGGCCTGCGGCGTCAAGGTAGTACACGGCGCAACCTTGCTCGTCCAGGGTCACGCACACGCACTGGACACCCCGGTGCAGGCAGTGGTTGGCGAACGCCGGCAGCTCGGCCATCCGCAGCGGCGCACCGGTGGTCGTCCCGCCCTCGGACAACGGGGACGGGAACCAGCTACAGCCGGCCTCCTCCAGGTTCATCTTCAGGATGTCGACGTAGGGCAGCCACGAATCGCGGTCGATCCACAGCCGGTGCTGCCGGGCGCCGCCCTTGGTCAGCGTGTTCGTCGGGCCGTGCGCATCCAGCAGGATGGTGCCCGAGCTGTGCTTCTTGATGTAGCTCAGCGTCGACTCCGACACCTGGTAGTCGGTGATCGGCACGCACACGAACGCGTCGGCGTCGAGGGCGAACTCGACATCCGCGGGCACGATCTGCGACATGAACCCGGTCTGCCGCTCGATCCGCTTGTTCTGGTCGACGTACTCGAGTTCGACGACGTCGCCGCGCCCGGTTGTGGCCCGGACGCCGGTCAGGTCGACATTCGGGAACTGGGACAGCTCCCGCTTGATCGCCTCCTCGTCCTTGCGACGAACATGGACGATCGGGCAGATTCGGCCCTTTCCGTCCATCAGTGACGACAGGGCCGCTACCGTGTACAACACGCAGCCGTACTTCTCCAAGACCTCATTGCGGTGAGTCGTGATCCGGTCGTACGGAATCGGACCAAGCACCGCAACAGTGGGGCTGAACACCGACAACTCGTCCCTCCAAGAATGAGACCGCTTGCTCGATCGGATCGGACCCATTGGCGTGGAGCCGATGTCGGCGCACACGCGGCGCAATCAAAGGGCTGGAACTCGACCGGTTTTGGGCGGCGAACGTCGATCGGGATTACATCCTGCTACCTGCCGGTCCGCAAGATTTCGCTGCGGATAGACGCTGGTTCAGGCGACATAATTGCCGGAAGCTTCAGCCGGTGAACGACCAGATCTCGCAACCTGCTCGACATCGGGCGGTCATCGACCGGCCCGACGAGGTTCGGCGACGGGTAATCCGCCAGGGACTTCGTCCGAAACCGTTCGAAAGCCCGCCAAGCACTGAATTCTGTCCGCTGAGCGCCGATGCACTGTCGTGACCTGTTTGCCGGTGATCGTCTCATGCCAGGTAGAGCGCCCGGTGGCAGGCGTGCGCGACGGCTCCCATCAGCTCGGCCCGTAGCCCGAGCTGGGCCGTACGGACCTCGACGCCGGCCGCCGTTGCCGGCTGCGCATAGAGATGCAGCGCGTCCCGAACGCCGTCCACCAGCGGGCGGCCGGCAGTGCCCAGCTCACCACCCAGGACGATCACCGCCGGATTGAGGCAGCTGCAGACGTCGGCGAGGACCCGTCCCAGGGTTCGCCCCATCTCCGCGACGAACCGGGCGACGATCGGGTCGTCGGCGCACGCGGCGAACGGAAAGTCCACGTCGACCCCGACCTGGCGCAGGCGCGCACGGACCAGCGAACTGGAGACCACCGTCTCCAGACAGCCACGGTTGCCGCAGCGGCACCAGTCACCCTGGTCAACGACGCGGATGTGGCCGAGTTCGCCGGCCAGGCCCTGAGCGCCCCGGTAGGCCGCGCCGTTCAGCACGAACCCGGCACCGACGCCGTCACCGACCCTGACGTAGACCACGTCGCGGAAACCCTTGGCCGCGCCGAAGCGCAGTTCTCCCTCGGTCCCCAGGTCGGCGTCGTTGACCGCGACGACCTCGCGGCCGAGCCGCCGCCCGAGCTCGTGCTCCGGGTTCAGCGTCGCCCAGCTCGACATGATCGTCGTCGACCGGATCTGCTTGGTCCGCGCGTCCAGGGGCGCCGGGATGCCGGCGACGACGCTGCGCACGTCCGTGATGGACAGGCTCAACTGGCTGAGCAGGCGGTGGGTGGCCCCGGCGGCCACGTCCAGCGCGGCCCCGGACTCGTCGTCCACGTCGATGCCGATCCGCTGCTCGGCCAGCACCCGTCCTTCCGTGCTGGCCACGGCGATCAGCACGTGGGCGTGCCCGAGGTCGATGCCCACGACGATCCCGTTCGGCGGCGTCATCACCAGCAGCGCGGGCGGACGCCCACGACCCGCGCCCTTGCCGCCGGCGTCCAGGACGTCCTCGGCGATCAGCCGGGCCGACATCAGGTCCTGGACGGCCTCGGCGATCGCACTACGAGATAGTCCCGTAAGGCGACCTAATTCGGCCCGTGATACCCCGCCCTCGCGGCGAATCACCTCTAGCAGCTGCTGACGGGACCTCATACGACGGTGTGAAGGCGTCATTGGAGCGTTCATCGCGACTGAGCGTAACAGTTAGTCCGGTAGGTGTCCATTAAAAGTTTCTATATTTGTTTGTTAACCGGATTAATCCACGATGTAGGCGGCCGGCGACCGACCCCGGCGTCCCCGGGCCGGCGCAGGCCTGTCGGCCCCGGCCTCACCGGCAGCGCCGCCCGGTGGTGGCAGCATGGGCACGTCAACGCCGATGACATGCGCCCGCGGAGGTGGGTCGACCGTGCCGAACCAGCGGGCCACCGGCTTCGCGGTCGCCGTCGTCGGCTCCGGACCCGCCGGGTTCTACACCGCCGGCGCCCTGCTGGACCTGCCCGGTCCGCCGGTGCGGGTGGACATGTACGAACGGCTGCCGACCCCGTGGGGCCTGGTCCGGGCCGGTGTCGCACCGGATCACCCCAAGATCAAGTCCATCACCGCGCTGTTCGTGAGAACGGCGACCCACGAGCGCTTCCGCTTCTTCGGCAACGTCGAGGTGGGCACCGTGGTGACCCGTGACGAGCTGCTCGCCCGGTACGACGCGGTCGTCTACGGCACCGGCGCGCCGGCGGACCGGAGGCTCGGCATTCCCGGCGAGGACCTGCCGGGCGTGGTGGCCGCCCGGGATTTCGTCGGCTGGTACAACGGCCACCCCGACTTCCGGGACCGGACGTTCGACCTGGGAGTCGGGCCGGCCGTGGTGATCGGCAACGGCAACGTCGCCCTCGACGTCGCGCGCATCCTGGCCACCCCACCGGAGCGGCTCGCCAGGACCGACATCGCCGATCACGCGCTCGAGGTTCTTCGGGGCAGCCTGATCCGGGACGTGCTCGTCGTCGGACGCCGGGGTCCGGCGCAGGCCAGCTTCACCACGCCCGAGTTGCGCGAACTCGGCGAGATGGCCGGTGCCACCGTTATTGTCGATCCGGCTCAGCTGCCATCGATGGACGCGGAGCAGCACCTGGCGCATGTGCCGCGGCACAACGTCCAGGTGCTGCGGGAGTACGCCCGGGCGGTCACCCCGGCGGATGCCGCGGCCGGCGCCCGCCGGATCACCCTGCGATTCCTCACCTCGCCGATCGAGTTCCGGGGCGACGGTCGGGTCGAGTCCGTCGTGCTGGGTCGCAACGAGGTCGGTCCGGGCGGCCGGGCGGTGGACACCGGCGAGCGGCAGGTCGTCCCGGCCGGCCTGGTGCTACGGGCCGTCGGCTATCGGGGGATGCCGGTCCCGGACGTGCCGTTCGACGCCGGCACCGGCACCATCCCGAATCGGCACGGGCGGGTCGACGGTGCCGACCGCGAGTACGTCGCCGGGTGGATCAAGCGGGGTCCCACCGGCATCATCGGGACCAACAAGAAGTGCGCGGTCGAAACCGCGCAGGTCGTCGCGGCGGATCTCGACGCGCGTCGAGGACGGTCTCGGGCCGCCGATCCCGACGCGGTCGAGTCCTGGCTGCGGGAGCGGCAGCCGGATCTGGTCGATCTGGCCGGGTGGGCCGCGATCGACGACGCCGAGCGCGAGGCGGGGCTGCGGCAGGGCCGGCCCCGGGTCAAGTTCTGCACCTGGGCGGACCTGCTGACGGCCGCGCGGACGGTCCGCGTCTAGCGCCGGAAGACGAGCCGCACGTCCAGGTCGATCATCCGGCCGACGACGAAGGTGGGCACCTTCATCCCCAGACCGGTCCGGTCCAGCCGCCCGGTGACGTGCGCCTGCGCCGATCGCTCGTCGACGGTGACGAGGGTGACCGTCAGCTCGACGGGAACGGTCGCCCCGCGGGCGGTGAGCGTGGCCGCCAGGTCCCAGGCCCCGGCCGTGGGGTCGGCCGGCCCGGCCTCCACCACGATCACCGGATGCTCGGCCGCGGCCAGGAACCGTGGTGTGCGCAGGTCCTTGTCCCGGTGCCGGTTTCCGGTGTCGATGCCGGCCGTGTCCAGCTCCAGTCTGGCGGACCGGACCGCTCCGCCGTCGCCCAGCCGGACCGTGCCGCCGCGTACCGGGATGGTGCCGGCGGCGGTGCCGACCAGCTTGTCCCTGACCCGGAAAGACGCCGTGCATTCGGCCGGGGCCACCGCCCAGGTACCGGCGGCCGGCACCGCGACGGCGGCTGCGGCGGCTGCGGCGGCCCGGCCCGCGAACCCGGCGCTCATCGCGCACCCGCCCCGCGCTGCACGTCCGCGACCAGGTACCGCTCGGCGCGGGACGGTCCGGGCAGCAGCGCCAGGTCCTCCCCGGGCAGCAACTCGGAGGTCAGGATCAGCCGGATCGCCTTGTCCAGGCTGGCTTCGGTGTTGGTGATCACCAGGATCGCCTCGCCGCCGTCCGGCTGGGTCAGCACGTACCGGACGACCAGATCCTGCTGGATGTCCGGGTGGGCCTCGAGCAGCGGGTCGATCCGCTCGGTGCCGGCGCGCCGGCCCGCGGCCACGAGTTCCGGTGAGCGGGGTCCGTCGAAAAGGGTGAGCTGGGCGTACACGATGACCTCCGATGGGTCGAGGCGGACGAACGTGGTGACGACGATGCCCCGAACGCCCCGGTCCCGTCCTCAGTGCTGATACTGAACGCTGACACTGAACGCTGACACTGAACGCTGACACTGAACCGGCCACCGGATCTCCGACCGCCACCACCGAACAGCCCGATATGCGTCGGCCGGGAATCCCTGCTGAATCCATACTGAGCGGGTGGGCGCCCTGTACGGCCGCGCGTCCGCGCTGGCCGCCATCGACCGGGCCCGTCGCGAGGTTCGAGCCGGGTCCGGTCGGGTCGTGCTCGTCACCGGCGACGCCGGGATCGGCAAGAGCACGATCGCCCAGCAGGCACTCGACGATGCCGCCGCGGACGGATTCCGGATCGCCCGCGGCTTCGCCGTCGACGATCCCGGCGCGCCGCCCCTGTGGCCCTGGCGCCGGGTGAGCCGGGACCTGCCGGCGATCCACCGGGCGCTGACCGCTCCGGCCGCCGCCGAACCGGCACCCGACGATGCGGCCCGGTTCCGGATGTGCGAGGCGATCGCGGTCGCGGTCGCCGATGTGGCGGTCCCCGATGGCGTGGCGATCCTGCTGGAGGACCTCCATTGGGCCGACGCGACGTCCATCGCGATCCTCAAACACCTTGTGCTTGACCTGGCCTCGATCCGGGCGCTGGTGCTGGTGACCGCGCGGGAGGACGACGACACCCCGTTCGGCCGGGCCTGGGCCGATCTGACCCGCAACCCCGGCGTGGTGTCGGTTCCGCTGCCCGGGCTGGGAGTCGACGAGGTGCGCGAATGGCTCTCGTCGGACGGCGGAACGGCGGGGTGGCCGCAGTGGGCTCCGGAACTGGTGGCCCGCACCGGAGGCAACCCGTTCTACATCGCGGCGGTCACCGCCCAACCGCCGCCGATCGTCCCGGGTCCGGCTGCCCTGGACCGGCTGGTCGTGGATCGGGCGGGCCTGCGCACCATCCTGCTCGCCCCGCTGCGCGACCTCTCGGCCGAGGCACGGGCCACGATCACCACGGCCGCCGTGCTGGCCGAGCGGCTCTCCCCCGCCCTGCTGGCCGCCGCGCTCGGCCGGTCGACGCAGCAAGTGAGCGCCCAGTTGGCGGACGCGGTGCGGGCCGGCCTGCTGCGCTTCGGTGCCACCGGGCTGGCCTTCCGGCACGCGATCGTGCGGGAGGCGGTCGTCGCGGACATGTCCGATGACGACCGGGCCGCCGCGCACGAGCGGATCGCCGGGGCGATGGACGAGATCGGCGACGAGTCGCTCGTCGGACCGAGCGCCGGGCACTGGGACCGGGTCCCCGGGCGTTTCGCCGCCCGGCGGTGCCGGGACCGGGCGGCCCGGGCCGCGGAACTCTCGGCCCGGGATCTCGCCCACGACCAGGCCGTCGCCTTCGCCCGGATGAGCCTGCGGCATGCCCGGGAACTCGGCGAGAACGAGCTCGCGCTGGCCGGGCGGACGCTCACGCTGGCCCGGTACGAGTGGGCGGCCGGGCTACTGCCAGATGCGTTGCGCTCCTGCGCCGACGCGGTCGACCTGGCTGACCGGTGCCACCGGCCCGACCTGATGGCGCAGGCCGCCCTGATCCCGCAGGGCGTGGGGTCGCTGGACGTGTCCCGGCTGCTCGGCGGTCTGGTCCGCAGGGCCCTGAGCCGGCTGCCCGACGATGAACCAGCCTTACGTGCAAGGCTTCTCGGACTTCTGGCGGTTCACGCCGCGGAGGAGGCGGTGGACTCGTCCGCGGATGCGCTGTCCGTGCAGGCGTTGTCACTGGCACGCGCCTCCGGTGACGCCCGAGCCGAATTGGAGACCATCGCCGCCCGGCACTACACCGTCAGCTACCCGCAGGCCATCGACGAACGGGTCGTCCTGGCCGAGCGGGCGATCCAGCTCGCCGACGCCGCTCCGATGGGCCGGCTCTGGGGACTGTTGTGGCTGGCCGACATCGCCTTGCAACGAGGCGATCTGGGGCGGTGGGACGCCGTCACCGAGGACATCCACCGGCTGGCCGACCGATCCGGGTCGCCGGTGGCCCGGTGGCACGTCTGCCGGATGCGGGCCCTGCGGCTGGCCCAGGCCGGCGACTTCGCGGCCGCGATCGAGCACGCCCTGGACGGACGGCGGATCGCCGACCGCATCGGTGACATCTCCATGCTGGGCATGTACTACGCCTTCCGCACCCAGCTGGCCGTGCTCCGCGGCAGCGGTCCCGAGGACGTCCTGGCGGAGTCCCTCGCGTTGATGGAGCGGGCGCCGGACATGCCGCTGCTCACCATCAGCAAGGCGCAGATCCACCTCGTCTTCGGCCATCGGCAACGCGCCGCGTCGACCATCGCACCGCTGCGCGGCCTGCCGGAGCGAATGCCGCTGGGACCACGGTGGGCCGGTTCGATCGGAACCCTCGGGCTGGTCGCCATCAACCTGGGTGACGCCGACCTGGCCCGGCGGTGTTATCGGGTCATGCTGCCCACCGCCGGCTGGTGCTGGGCCGACGGCGGCGGCACCCCGTACGCCGCGGGCTCCGGCGAGTTGCCGCTCGGCGGGTTCGCCCGCTGCGCGGGCGATCTCGAGGCGGCGCTCGGTCACTTCCGGCGCGCGGTGGACGCCGACGCCCGGCTGGGCGCGCGACCGTTCACCGCGTTGGCCCGGTTGGGTTGGGCGCAGTGCCTGGCCGACCTGGACCGGTCGGCCGAGCAGGCCAGGGAGCAGGCCGGGCAGGCGCTGGCCGAGTTCCGGGGGCTGGGCATGCCCGGGCCCGCCCGGACGGCGCAGCAGGTCCTCGATCGGGTCGGGTCCGCGCGGCCGGATGATGCGGGATTGACCGCCCGAGAGGCCGAGATCGCCGCCCTGGTCGCCCGGGGCCTGACCAACAAGGACATCGCCGCCCAGCTGTTCCTGTCGGTCCGAACGGTCGAGTCGCATGTCCGCGGCGCGCTGGCCAAACTGCAACTGACCAGCCGGACCGAACTCGCGCTGTGGGTGCACGAGCACCGGACGGACTGAACCGCGGGCGGCCGGCGCCGGCCAGATCCGGCCGGGCTCAGTGCGACCGGCCCGGCGGGCGGCCGGTGTCCGGCCGGTAGCCCGAGCACAGGATCCGGATCCAGTCGATCCGGGCGCCGTCGGAGTCGAAGTAGGCGTGCTGCTCGACCGCGTGCATCAGGCCGTCCCGGCGC
>CAZCEH010000049.1:33627-35025 GCA_964497705.1 uncultured Actinomycetes bacterium
CCGGCGCGGCGTCAGCGCCTGGAAGTCGACCGGATCGGCGAGCAGGTCCCGCAGCCCGCCATGGTCCTTCGCCGCCAACAACCGGGCGAACCGCTCGCCCGCCGCCGCCACGCCTCGCGCCACCGTCACCGTCACCGTCTCCGGATCGTCCAGCCCGGTGCACAGGCTGATCACCGCCTTGGCCATCACGCCACCGCCCTTTCGTCGGCTCGATCGGTCGTCGTCGATCGTGCGCGCACGCACCCGGTCGGCACATGAGGCATCCGCCTCAGCTGCCGCACCAGACCTTTTCTTGACTCATTCAAGAAAAGGTCTGTAGGGTCTGCCGCATGGGTGGGACCACGGACGTCGAGTGGCTGCTCCGGGATGCCGGTCTGCGCGTCACGAAACAACGTGTCGCGGTGCTGGCCGTCGTTCGCGAGCACCCGCACGCGGACACCAACTCGATCATCGACGCCACCCGGCGTGCCGTGCCCGAGGTGTCCCACCAGGCCGTCTACGACGTGCTGCGGGCACTGACCTCGGCCGGCCTGGTGCGCTGCATCGAGCCGGCCGGCTCCGTCGCCCGTTACGAGTCCCGCATCGGCGACAACCACCACCACATGGTCTGCCGCGGTTGCGAAACCATCGTCGACGTCGACTGCGTGGTGGGCCCCGCACCCTGCCTGACGCCCGCCGACGATCACGGCTTCGTCGTCGACGAGGCCGAGATCGTCTTCTGGGGCCTGTGTCCCGCCTGCGCTTCCGCCGATTCCCGACCGCCGTACCCCCGAGAGGACTGAGGTTGTCCGACCATCCCGACGCCGTCATCGCCGAGATGAACGAGCCAGACGAAGCCGCCGGCACCTGCCCGGTGCTGCACGAGAAACTGCCCTACCCCACCGCCGGCGACGCGAACCGCGCATGGTGGCCCGAACGACTGAACCTGCGAATCCTGGCCAAGAATCCCGCCGTCGCCAACCCGATGGCCGCGGACTTCGACTACCGCGCCGAATTCGGGTCGCTGGACCTGGCCGAGGTCAAACGGGACATCGCGGCGGTGCTGACCGACTCCAAGGACTGGTGGCCCGCCGACTTCGGCAACTACGGCCCGTTGATGATCCGGATGGCCTGGCACAGCGCCGGCACCTACCGCGTCCACGACGGTCGCGGTGGCGCGGGGGCCGGCCAGCAGCGTTTCGCCCCGCTGAACTCCTGGCCGGACAACGTCAGCCTGGACAAGGCCCGCCGGCTGATGTGGCCGGTCAAGAAGAAGTACGGGCGCAGGCTCAGCTGGGCCGACCTGATCGTGCTGGCCGGCAACGTCGCGCTGGAGACCATGGGCTTTCGGACGTTCGGCTTCGCCGGCGGCCGCGAGGACGTCTGGGAGCCGGACGACGACGTCTACTGGGGCCCGGA
>CAZCEH010000050.1:0-32553 GCA_964497705.1 uncultured Actinomycetes bacterium
TCGACGGCGGCCTCGCAAGCTCGGCCGACGGGGATCGACGGCGGCCTCGCAAGCTCGGCCGACCGGGCCTCAGCTTGCCAGACCGAGCTCCTTGAGGACCCGCGCGACGTGGCCGGTGGCCTTCACGTTGCGCCAGGCCTGCTCGATCCGGCCGTCCGCCCCGACCACGAACGTCGACCGGATCACGCCCTGAACCGTCTTGCCGTACTGCTTCTTCTCGCCGAAGGCCCCGTAGGCGGTCATCACCGACCGGTCGGCGTCCGAGAGCAGCACGACGGACAGGTTCTCCTTGTCCCGGAACATCGCCAGCTTGTCCGGCTTGTCGGGGGAGATGCCCAGCACCGTGTATCCGCCGCCGTCGAAGGAACCGCGCGCGGCGGTGAAGTCGCAGGCCTCGGTGGTGCAACCCGACGTCATCGCGGCCGGGTAGAAGTACACGATGACCGGCCGGCCGGCGTAGTCCGACAGCGAGACCGGGTTCCCGTCGGCGTCGGGAAGGGTGAACGGAGGCGCGGCGTCGCCCACGCCGAGTTGAGTGATGGCCATGCGGCTAGGGTAAACACCCGCGGGGCCGGTGCCGGTCCTGGCTCGACCGACGACCTTTTGGCAGGAACGGGAGGCGCCGTGGTCCGCGACGCGGAGACCATCCAGGCGGAGATCGAACGCGCGCGGGACTCCCTCGCCGCCGCGGTCGACGAGCTGACGAACCGGGCGAACCCCAAGCGCGTCGTGGAGCAGGGTCGACAGACACTGACCGCGACCCTGGCGGAGCCGAAGGTGAAGTACTCCCTGATCGCGGTCGGCGCCCTGGTCGGTCTGGTGATCCTGCGCCGGTTGCTGCGCTGACCGCACACCGGTCGGCCAGGCGTCCTCCCGAATCGGGGTCGCGTCGCCTGCTTCACACCGGCCGCACGACCGGACTCGCTACCCTGAGCGGGGGCCGTCCGGACGATCGGCTGCCGTGGCGGGGGGTCGGTGCCCGCCCGTGGAATCCCGGGAGTGGGCGAATTTGATCAGGTTGAACCCTGCGCGGAGCAGGACGCTGGGCGCTGTGCTGATGGCGTTTGTCGGGCTACTGCTGCTGGTCGGTTGCAGCAACGGGTCCCTCGGCGGCGAGACGGTCACCTCGACCGTCGGCGGGCCCGACGGGGGCTCCGGATCGAGCGCGGCGAGCACCACCCGCGAGGTGCCGCCGGTCGCCACCGTCGCCGCGACACCCGCCTTCGGCACCGACGGGCTGTCCCCGATCGAACCGCTCAGCTTCACCGTGGCCAAGGGCACCATCGACGACGTCACGATGACCAACCCGGAGGGCAAGCAGGTCGAGGCCACCATCTCGGCGGACCGCACCAGTTGGACCGTCGGCGAGCCGCTCGGCTTCGGCAAGACGTACACGGTCACCGGCACGGCCACCGGCACCGACGGCAAGCAGATCCCGATCCAGGGCACCTGGACCACGGTCAGCACGGACGCCCAGACCCGCAACACCATCAACCCCGCCGACAACGCCGCCGTCGGCGTGGCCGCACCCATCAGCGTGAGTTTCGGCGCAGAGCCGCAGGACCGGGCGGCCGTGGCGAAACGGATCTCGATCACCACGACGCCGGCCGTCGAGGGTGCCTGGGCCTGGATCAAGCACGACGACGGCCGGTGGGCCCTCGACTTCCGCACCAAGGACTACTGGCCCGCCGGCACCAAGGTGCACGTCGAGGCCAAGCTCTACGGGGTGAAGCTGGACGACACGTCCTACGGCGCGTCCGACCTCACCAGCGACTTCACCATCGGCCGCAACCAGGTCGTCGTCGCCGACGTGAACTCGCACGAGATGATCGTCAAGCAGGACGGGCAGGTGACCGCCAGCTACCCGGCCTCGTACGGTCGCGGTGAGGACACCGGCGACCCGAATCTGATCACTCGGTCCGGCATCCACGTGGTGACCGACAAGGCCGAGCAGTACCTGATGAACAACCCGCGTTACGGCTACACGAACTCGCTGGAGTACTGGACCGTCCGGATCAGCAACAACGGCGAGTTCATCCACGCCAACCCGGCGAGCGCCGACGCGCAGGGCAACAGCAACGTGACCCACGGCTGCGTCAACCTGTCCCTGGCGGATGCCGAGGCCTACTACAACACCGCCCTCTGGGGCGACCCGGTCGAGGTCAGCGGTACCAGCGTGCAACTCGGGCCCGAGGACGGCGACATCTACATCTGGGGCATGAGCTGGGCCGACTGGCAGGCCAAGTCGGTCACGGTCGGCGCCTGAGCGAGGTCCTGCACGCACATCCGCGGGTCGCGGAGCATCTGCCGGTCGCGGAGCATCTGCTGGCGTAGGGCGCGCGGATGTTCCGCAGCGGCGTTGCCGGGTGTGCCGCGGCGAGGGCGGTCGGCTTCGGTGGCGCCCGGATCCGGGGGATGATGCACCCCGTGAGCGAGCTGCGGGTGGTCGGGACGACCATCGTCGCCGACCCCGAGCAAGTCCTGCTCGACGCGGAGATCGCCTGGTCGCGGGCCACCGGCCGGATCACCTACCTCGGGCCGGTCCGCGGACCGGCCCGGCCAGGCGACCTGGTCGGCGCCGGGCGGCTGGCGGCGCCCGGCCTGATCAACGCGCACACCCACGCCGCCATGTCGCTGCTGCGCGGGCACAGCGACGACGAGCCCCTGGAGCGCTGGCTCGGCCACATCAGGGCATTCGAAATGCGGATGACTCGCGACGACATCCGGGCCGGCCTGCGACTGTCCATGGCCGAGATGATCAAGGCGGGGACCGTCGCGTTCGCGGACATGTACATGTGGGACGGCGGGCTGCTCGCCGACGTCCGCGAGGCGGGCCTGCGGGTGCTGGCCGCCACCGCCGTGTTCGGCTACGACGCGGTCGCCTACCCGGCGGCCACCCCGGAGACCGGCGCGCAGGTGCTGGACCGGACGCCCGCGCTGGCCGCCGAGTTCGCCGGCGACGACCTGGTGCGGGTGACGTTCGGCCCGCACGCCCCGTACACCTGCGGACGCGACCTGCTTGCCGATGTGGCCCGCCGCGCCGCCGCCCACGACCTGCCGGTGCACATCCACCTGGCGGAGACCCGCGACGAGGTCCGGCAGTGCCTGGACCGGCACCGCTGTTCGCCGATCGACCTGGCGGGGCGGACCGGTCTGTTCGCCGGCGCCGTGCACGTCGCGCACGCGGTGCATCCGCTCGGCGACCCGGATCTGGATCTGCTGGCCGGGCCGGGCGTCACCGTCGCGCACTGCCCGGTCTCCAACCTCAAGCTCGGCGCCGGCGTCGCCCCGCTCGCCGAGTTCCTGGCCCGCGGCATCGTCACCGGGCTGGGTACCGACTCGATGGCCTCGAACAACGACGCCGACCTGTTCGAGGAGATCAAGACGGCCGTGCTGGTGTCCCGTGGGACCCGGCGCGACGCGACCGCCGTGCTCGCCCGGGATGCGCTGCGGATGGCGACCCAGGGTGGTGCCCGGGCGTTCGGCGGCCGACTGTCCGGCCGGCTCGGCGTGGGTGAGCCCGCCGACCTGATCCTGCTGGACGTCACCGGACCGCACGCCACGCCGATGCCCGACCCGGTGGCCCACCTGGCCTACGGTGCTCGCGGCGGCGACGTGACCGACGTGGTGGTCGCCGGTCGGCGGGTGCTGGCCGACCGCCGGTTGACCACCATGGACGAGGCGGCGATCCGCGCCGACGCGAATCGCCGGGCGACCCGGATCCGCCGCGAACTCGCCCCGTCCCGGTCCTTGCCTACAGGGCCGGCTTGACCAGCGACGCCGCGTGGTCGGGCACGTACTTGAACTCGTCCCGCGGGGGGCGGACGTAGTTCGTCGACGGCGGCCGTTCCGGGATCGTCACCTTCTCCGGTTCAAGATGCTCGTAGTGCACCTGATCGAGGATGTGGGCGATGACGTTGATCCGGGACCGCTTCTTGTCCTCGCTCTCCACCGTGAACCAGGGCGCCTCGGGAATGTCGGTGTGGATGAACATCTCGTCCTTGGCCCTGGAGTAGTCCTCCCACCGGCTGATCGACTGCACGTCCATCGGCGAGAGCTTCCACCGGCGCATCGGGTCGGTCAGCCGCGAGTGGAATCGCCGTTCCTGCTCCACGTCCGAGACCGAGAACCAGTACTTGAGCAGCAGGATGCCGTCCTCGACCAGCAGCCGTTCGAAGATCGGCGCCTGGTGCAGGAAACGGCGATATTCGTCGCTGGTGCAAAAGCCCATGACGCGCTCGACGCCCGCACGGTTGTACCAGGACCGGTCCATCAGCACGATCTCGCCCTTGGCCGGCAGGTGCTCGATGTACCGCTGGAAGTACCACTGGCCGCGCTGCCGTTCGGTCGGCGCGGGCAGCGCCACGATGCGCGCGAACCGGGGGTTGAGGAACTCGGTGATCCGCTTGATCGCCGATCCCTTGCCGGCCGCGTCCCGGCCTTCGAAGATCACCACGATGCGGCCGCCCGACTCCCGCACCCACTGCTGCATGGTGACCAGCTCGGTCTGTAGCCGCCGGAGCTCGTTCTCGTAGGCGACCCGCTTGATCTTCGGCGGGCGGTCGGGGTTCTTGGGGGAGTTGTTCTTGTCACCCACGGGTACTCCTCGACAGGGCTGGGACACCGGCGCGACCCAGCGGATCGCATCGGGTCAGCTTGTCATGCCGGCTGTCATCGTGCAGGAGCGAGCGGACACGCTGCGTGTCGACCGGGCCGGCTCGGCGGCGGACTGGACGCCGGCCACGGGGTGCGCCAGCCTGGAGCGATGTCCGCACCGGTGACCCCCCGGTCGGCGGTCGGCTCGTCGTTCGGCCGGCCCCGGCAGACGCAGATCTACGGACGCGGCGTGTTCGGACGCCGGCCGGCCATCCCCACGAGTTGGCCCGAACTCGACCGGGCGGCCAGGGCCCGATTGCCGCGCCGGGCGTACGGGTACGTGGCCGGCGGCGCCGGATCCGAGGCCACCGTGCGGGCCGACCGGGCCGCGTTCGACCGGTGGCGGCTGGTGCCGCGGATGCTGCGGGACGTGTCGGTCCGCGACACGTCCGTGGAGTTGTTCGGGCACACGTTGCCGGTCCCGATGCTGCTCGCGCCGATCGGTGCGCTGGGCATCGTGCACCGGGACGCGGACGTCGCGGTCGCCCGGGCGGCGGCCGAGCGCGGCATCCCGATGATCTTCTCCAACCAGGCGTCGGCGCCCATGGAGCAGTGCGCGGACGCGATGGGCGACACGCCACGCTGGTTCCAGCTCTATTGGTCCACCTCCGACGAGTTGGTGGCCAGTCTCGTCGGCCGGGCGGAGGCGGCCGGCTGCTCGGCGATCGTGGTCACCCTGGACACCACGATGCTCGGCTGGCGCCCGCGGGACCTGGACCGCGGCTACCTGCCGTTCGCGCTCGGCGACGGGCTCGCGCAGTACACCAGCGATCCGGTGTTTCGCCGCCTGGCCGGAGCGGACCGGGCGCCGGGGCCGGCGGACCGGCCGCGGGTGACCGAGATACCGGCCCTGCTCAGGTCGGTCGCCCGAATGATGTCCACCACCGCCCGGCCCCCGGGTCCGGCCCGGGCGATGATCCAGACGTTCCTGCAGACCTACTCGCGGCCGTCGCTGACCTGGGCCGACCTGCCGGCATTGCGGTCGATGACGTCGCTGCCGATCGTGCTCAAGGGCGTCCAACACGCCGACGACGCCCGGCGGGCGGTGGACGTCGGGGTGGACGGGATCATCGTGTCCACCCACGGCGGCCGGCAGGTGGATGGCGCGCGGGCGTCCCTGGACAGCCTGCCCGCGGTGGTGGACGCGGTCGCCGCCCGGTTGCCGGTGCTCATGGACTCCGGGATCCGCGGCGGCGCCGACGTGGTCAAGGCACTCGCGCTGGGCGCGCGGGCGGTGTGCCTAGGCCGGCCCTACGCCCTGGCCCTCGGCCTGGCCGGTCGCCAGGGGGTGAGTGAGCTGCTGGCGAACCTGGCCGCCGAGTTCGACCTGACCCTGGGGCTGTGCGGCTACACGTCGGTGGCGGACCTGGAACCCTCGCTGCTGGACCGGGCCTGACCGGCGAGTTCGCCGGCCACGGGGTCGATCTGCACCGGATACCCGGCGGCCAGCACGGCCACTGTGGCCGGCGGTGTCAGCACGGTTGCCGCGCCGGCAACGGGTCGGCGGTCGGCCCGCCGGTACCCCCGGTCGGTCCAGGTGACCAGGGCGTCGCCCAGGACGATCGCCGGGCCGTCGTCGCGGATGACGAAGGTGCCGTCGGGCAGCGCCGTCCACCGCAGGGCATGCAGCCGGCGGCCGCCGCGGGGTCGCCACCGTTGCGCGTGCAGAAGCCGGTCGAGGTCCGCTGCCCGCGGCGGCGCAGTGTCGGATGAGGGCCGGAAGTCGGATGAGGGCCGGAAGTCGGACGAGGGCCGGAAGTCGGCCGACGGTCGGAGGGCGTCGGTGAAGGCTCGGAACGCCGGCCGCCGGCACTGCGCGCAGGGCCGGTGCCCGGCGGCCAGCGCGACAGCCTCGTCGTGGAAGAACAGCGGAGTGTACTGGCCGGGTGCCCATTGCCGGATGTGGCGGCCGCGGAACTGCAGAACGCAGACGATCCAGGCGATTCCGGCATGGTGACGAACGACATCGGTTCCGCGGTGCAGGATTCCGCGGTTGCCGAGCCAGGCGCCGCGCATCGGGACGGCGATCACATCGCCCCACGGCGTCACCCGGTTCCGGTGGGGGGCGCGTACGGATTCCATCGCGTCATCGTGCCCGTGCCCGGGGTCGGTCCGGTTGGATGGGGGCATGGCTGACCAGACACCGATGCTCACCCTGAACGACGGTCGCCCGATGCCGCAGGTGGGCCTGGGCACCGCGCGGCAGGACGACGAAACAATGCGCCGGGTGGTGCGCGAGGCGCTCACCGTAGGGTACCGGCTGATCGATACCGGGGCACGCTACGGCAACGAGGTCGGAATCGGGAAAGGCATTGCCGACAGCGGCATCCCACGCGATCAGCTGTTTGTCACCACCAAGCTGCGCGGCTCCGAGCAGGGCTACGACAGCGCGTTCGCCGCGCTGGACGCGAGCCTGCAGCGGCTTGGTCTGGACTACGTGGACCTGTATCTGATCCACTGGCCGCTGCCGCGGCTGGACCGGTACGTGGACAGCTGGCGGGCGCTGCAAGATCTGCGGGCGGCGGGCCGGACCAGATCGATCGGCGTGTCCAACTTCCTGCCCGAACACCTGGACCGGTTGGCCGCCGAGGGCCTGAGCGTGCCCGCGGTGAACCAGATCGAGTTGCACGTGCGGTTCCCGCAGCACGACCAACTGGCCGACGACCGCCGGCGCGGGATCGTCACCCAGGCATGGTCGCCGCTGGCGAACGATCCGGGGCTGCTGCGCGATCCGGTGGTCGGGCGGATCGCGCAGCGGTCGGGCCGATCCGCGGCCCAGGTGCTGCTGCGCTGGCACGTGCAGCAGGGCATCGCGATCGTGCCGAAGGCGTCGTCGGTCGAACGGCTCCGACAGAATCTGGCGCTGTTCGATTTCCAGCTGTCCGACGACGACCTGCGCGAGCTCGCCACCCTGGAAACCGGGCTCCGCGTCCAAGGGCAGGATCCGGCCAGCTACGAGGAGTTCTGACCGGATCGGACCGTGATCGTGCGCGTCATGGGCCTTGCGCATCGGGCTGCCGCCTGCCACTCTGGCAGATAACTCCACACTTGTGGAATTATCTTGAGGAGTCGCGATGACCGCCGGCCCGTCCGCGCCCCTGGTGTTCGACCTGGCGGAGCTGTCCGCCGCCCACCTGCCCGAGGTGGGCGGCAAGGCGGCCAATCTCGGCGAGTTGATCAATGCCGGATTCGCCGTGCCGGACGGCTTCTGCGTGTCCACGGCCGGGTACCGGGCGGCCGTCCGCGGGACGGCGGTCGCCGACGGGACCATCGGGGACGCCGCCGCGGCACGGGCGGCGGTGCTGGCCGCGCCGATGCCCGGACCGGTGGCCGACGCGATCCGGACGGCCTACGCCCGGCTCGGTGCTGGTTCAAGTCACGGCGTCGAGATCCCCGTCGCCGTCAGGTCTTCGGCCACGGCGGAGGACTTGCCGGGCGCGAGCTTCGCCGGCCAGCAGGACACCTATCTGAACGTCGTCGGGATCGATGACGTGCTGGACGCCGTGCATCGCTGCTGGGCGTCGCTGTGGACGGACCGGGCGGTCGCGTATCGGGCCACCCAACGGATCGACGGGACCGGCATCGCGCTCGCCGTCATCGTGCAGCGGATGATCGACGCCCGGGCGGCCGGAGTGCTGTTCACCGCCGATCCGGTCACCGGCCGGCGGCGGCAGGCGGTGGTGGACGCGGCGCCCGGGCTGGGCGAGGCAGTGGTGTCCGGCAGCGTCGACCCCGATCACCTCGTCGTCGACACGGCGACCGGGACGGTGCTGCAACGCGCGGCCGGCGGGTCGCGGGAGCTCTGCCTCACCGACACCGAGGTGCGTCGGCTCGCCGCCGCGGGCGACCGGGTGGAGGACGCCTTCGGCGCGCCGCAGGACATCGAGTGGGCCTTCGACGGGGCCGGCACGCTGTGGCTGACCCAGTCCCGGCCGATCACCACACTGTTCCCGATCCCGGTCCGCGCGCGGGCCGCCGCGGCCGACGACGTTCGGGTGTTCTTCTGCATCACCCTGGCCCAGGGCCTGCACCGGCCGATCACCCCGATGGGTGTGGCCACGTTCCGGGTGATCGGCAGCGGATTCCTGAGCCTGGCCGGTCACACCCCCGCCCGGATCACCGACGGCCCGGCCGGGTTCTCGGTGGCCGCCGACCGGGTCTTCGCCGACTTCACCGGGGTCGTCCGGTCCCGGATCGGGCGTGCGGGCGCGCCGCGACTGCTCGACGTGATGGAGGCCCGGTCCGCGGTCGTCTTCCGGCGGCTGACCGGCGACCCACGCTTCGCCGCCACCCCCGGATCCACTCGGGCGGGTGTGCGCATCGTCCTGCGGGTGATGGTCCGGGCCCGGATGCCGCTGGTCGCCGCCCGCGCACTCGTCCGCCCGGCCGCGGCCGTCAACGCAACCCGGCGGTACCTCGCGACGATCGAGCGTCAGCCACTTCCTCCGGCCGGGGCGCCGGTGGTCGAGCGGGTCGACGCCGTCGTGGAGTTGCTGTTCACCTCGCTGCCGCTGGCGCCGCGTGCCTTGCCCGGTGCTGCCCTGGGCTTCGCCGCTCTCGGCGCCGCCTGGCGTCTGCTCCGTGGGCAGGTCTCGTCCGCCGAGATGGAAACCGTGCTGCGCGGTGCGCCGAACAACGTGACGACCGAGATGGACCTGCAGCTGTGGGAACTCGCGACACGGGCGCGGGCGGACGCCGACTCGGCCGACGTGGTGGGCACGCTGGACCCGAACGACCTGGCGCGGCGGTACCGGGACGGGACCCTGCCGCCGGTCCTGCAGCGGGGAATGGCCGCGTTCCTGAGCCGGTACGGTCGGCGGGCGGTGGCCGAGATCGACCTGGGCATGCCGCGCTGGTCCGACGACCCGTCGCATCTTTTCGGGGTGCTGGCCGGCTACCTCCGATTGGAGCCGGACGCCACCACGCCGGACCGGCGGTTCGCCGACGGGGCGGCCGAGGCCGAGCGGATGGTCCACACGCTGGTGGGCCGGGCCCGGCGGCGCGGGCGGATGCGCGGCGCGCTGATGTCGTTCCTGCTGAGCCGGGCCAGGTCGCTGGTCGGCCTGCGTGAGACACCCAAGTTCCTGATGATCACCGCGATGGCCCGGGCCCGCAGCGTGCTCGCCGGCATCGGTGTCGAGCTGGCCGCCGCCGGTGCTCTCGACGATGCCGGCGACGTGTTCTTCCTCGACTTCGACGAGGTGAAAGATGTTGCCGCGGGACGGGATCTGCGGTCCGTGGTGGCCCGGCGGCGGGCCGACTACGAGCAGGAACTCGGCCGTCGGCACGTGCCCAGGGTCCTGCTCTCGGACGGCACCGAACCGGAGGCGGTCGGCGACCCGCGGCAGACGGCCGGAGAACCGGGCAGCCTGACCGGTACCCCGGCGTCGGCCGGCACGGTGACCGCCGCCGCCCGGGTGATCCTCGACCCGGTCGGCGCGCAGATCCACCCGGGCGAGATCCTGGTCGCGCCCTCCACGGATCCGGGTTGGACGCCGTTGTTCCTGACCGCCGGCGGCCTGGTGATGGAGATGGGTGGGGCGAACAGTCACGGCGCGGTGGTGGCTCGGGAGTACGGGATTCCCGCGGTCGTCGGCGTTCCCGACGCCACCCGGCTGATCACCACCGGGACGCGGCTGTGCCTGGACGGAGCGGCCGGGATGGTTCGTGTGGTGGCCGGGTGACCGGCCCCGCCCGGCGACCCGGGCGGCCGGTGGGGGACCGGCACACCCGCGACGAGGTGCTGGCCGCCGCTCGCCGGGCCTTCACCGAAAAGGGCTACCAGGCGGCGTCATTGCGCCGGATCGCGGCGGACGTCGGGGTCGATCCGGGGATGATCCGGCACTACTTCGGTGACAAGGCCGGCCTGTTCCGGGCGTCGATGGAGCCGACGATCGATCCGGACGTGCTGCTGGCCGGCGTGCTCGACGCCGGGCCGGACGGGTTGGGCGAGCGGCTGTTGCGGCGGCTGTTGACCGAATGGGATCGAGCCGGCGCGCACAGTCCGATGATCATCCTGGTGCGATCGGCCGTCTCCCACGACGAGTCGACCCGCCTGCTGCGCGAGTTCGTCACCGGGCAGATCCTGGGTCGCCTGTCGGGGGTGATGGGCGAGGCCCCGGACCGGGCGCTGCGGGCCAGCCTGGTCGGCAGCCAGATGATCGGCGTGGTGATGGCTCGGTACATCGTGGGGGTGGAACCGCTGGCCTCGGCCGCCGTCGACGACGTGGTGGCGGCGGTGGCTCCCACCCTGCAGCGGTACCTGACCGGCGACATTGGCGCGCGGTAGCCGGTTGCCCAGCCTTCATGGGGGAGGCCTCGGTGCTGCGTTCGGCGTGGGGAAGCTTCGGTCGCCTGGTGCGTCCGGATGTTCCCCGGCCACCCGCGGCCGGGTCCGACCGGCGCTATTGCCAGGCGCCGCGCAGGTACTGCGGCGGGTAGGGCGCCCGGTCGCGCGGGATGCCCAATTCGTGGGCCGCACGCAGCGGCCAGGCCGGCTCACGCAGCGCCACCCGGGCCAGCAGGACGACGTCGGCCGAGCCCTCGTCCAGGATCTGCTGCGCCTGCGACGGCTCGGTGATGAGCCCGACCGCGCCGGTGGCGATGCCGGCCTTGGTCCGCACGTCACGCGCGAACGACACCTGATATCCCGGGCCGACGGCGATCCGCTGGCTCGGATCCAGGCCCCCGGAGGAGGTGTCGACCAGGTCGACGCCGTGCTCACGCAACAGCCCGCCCAACTCGGTGCTCTCGGCCAGCGTCCAGCCGCCGTCCACCCAGTCGGTCGCGGAGATGCGCACCAGCAGCGGCTTGCCCGCCGGCCAAGCGGCTCGAACCGCGTCGACCACCTCGAGCACGAGCCGCACCCGATTGTCGAAGCTCCCGCCGTACTCGTCCGTGCGCCGATTTGCCAGCGGCGACAGGAACTGGTGCAGCAGGTAGCCGTGCGCAGCATGCACCTCGACCACGTCGAACCCGGCCTCATCCGCCCGACCCGCGCCGGCCGCGAAGGCGGCCACGACGTCGGCGATCTGCCCGGAGGTCAACTCGGTCGGCGCCGCGTCGTCGCCGAACGGGAGCGCGCTCGGCGCGACGGTGGGCCAGCCGCCCTCGTCCGCCGGAATCGAGCCGCGGCCACGCCACGGCGCGTAGGTGGACGCCTTGCGCCCGGCGTGCGCGAGTTGCACACCGATCGGCGTGCCCTGGTCATGCGCGAAGTCCACGATCCGTCGCCAGGCCCGGACCTGCTCGTCGTTCCAGATGCCGGTGTCCTGCGGGCTGATCCGGCCCTCCGGCGCCACCGCGGTGGCCTCGGTCAGCACCAGGCCGTAGCCCAGCGCGGCCCGCGAGCCCAGATGCACCAGATGCCACTCTGTCGGCACCCCGTCCTGCCCGTCCACGCTGTACTGGCACATCGGCGACAACCAGATCCGGTTGCTCAGGGTCAGGTCACGCAGGGTGAACGGGTCGAACAGGGACGTCATCGGTCAGGCCTCGTCTCGTGGGTGCCGTCTCGTGGGCGCCGACCGCACGGCAGCCGGCGAGCAGTGGTGACGAGGTGCCGCGCCGAACCCCGACGACCGGGTTCCGAATCCCGGTCATCCACGGCAACCCCGCCGCGGACACGGCTATTCCGATGCGCGCCCGGTAACCTGCGTCATAGGCCCGGGGACTGCGGATTGCGGACGACAACCGGTCGGCCGGCGGTGCTGACCGGACGAGCCGACTCAGCGGTCGGCGACCACCTCCGCGTCCGGCCCGGGGAACACCACACCCTCGTGCCCGGTGTCCTCCCAGCGAACGGTGTAGGGCGGTTCTCCGCCGGGCGACGGAACGGCGATGATCTCGGCCCGACGGGAGTGTGTGGCGTCGTTGTGGCTGTGCACGACCAACCGGTCGCCGATCTGCGCGTGCATGATCTCTCCCTCGACTCATCGTCCACTTCGGAGGCGGACACCCTGACCGATCGAGCCCGCCGGCGCGGCGGACCGACATTCTACGTGGACGGGCTTCGACACGCCAGGGAGTCGACCGACATCCGCTATGTGCGCGACGGTCTCACGAGCGCCGCGATCACCGCGGTCAAGGATTCCGACCCGGGCGCGGCCATGTCCGCGCCCGGATCGGTCGGGAGTCACCCGGTGGTGACACGAATCGTGAGCGGTTGACGGCGCAGCGGCCGCTCGCGGACCGGCACCCGGATCACCAGGATGCCGTCCTTGTAGGTCGCGGTGATTCCTGCCTCGGTGGCTCCGCCGGGCAGTGGCAGGGTCCGGGTGAGCCGTCCACACCGGGTCTCCTGAAGGGTGAAATCCCGGTCCGGTGTCCGGGTTTCGTGCCGGCAGTCCGCATTGATGTGCAGCAGGCCGTCCGCCACCGTGATCTCCAGGTCCGTGGCGGGGTCGATTCCCGGCAGCTCCGCGCGGATCACCTCGGTGTCGCCCTCCCGGAACTCGTCGACCCGGATCCGATCGTCGCTGCGCGTCCAGTCCAGGCCGAACGCGCGGGCCGACGGGAAGACACGCATCCATTCGTCGACCATCCGGTCCATCCAGCCGATCGGATGAGTGGTGTGGCCATCGTGTTCGCGAGCTTGGAGTGTGTTCATGCCGACCTTCTCCCCTCGTGCCACACCGACCCTATGCGCCGACCGGCGATGCGACCAAGGGTCTTTGGTCCCTGGCCGCGGCGCCGGGCGCGGTTGTCAGCGGCCGATTCGAGGAACGATCGCCACGGCCGGCAGCGGGGGTCAAACCGCCCCGGCTGCCGGGCCGGCCATCAGATCGGTCTCCGTGATCCCCGGGCCCTGACCGGTCCGGATCGCCCATTCCATGCCGAACGCGTACCGGAAGGCCTCGTCGGGCATGGTCAGCATGCCGTGGTTCTCACCGATCTGGCTGGCATGCGCCCGCATCGACGCGCGTTTCACCTCGACAAGGTCGGAAACGTCGAAGGCCGCCGTGATCTCGCTTTCCGGCTTGCCCATGTCCGCGCCCGGTCGATCCTGCTCGGCGACCTCGACGCCCGCCGCGCGGGCTCGCTCGGCGAGCATGTCGAAGCCGCGCTTCCAGTAGTCCTGGTTCGAGGTGAACTGGTAGACCCGGTCGACGCCGGCGAGTTCGGCGGCGCGCAGCCCGACCCGATGGACCTGGATGTGGTCGGGGTGCCCGTAGTTGCCGTGGTCGTCGTACACCGTCAGCACCTGCGCGTGCTCCTGGCGCAGCAGCTCGGCCAGCCGCGCGGCGGCCTCGTCCACCGGCGCCTGCCAGAAGCAACTCGGGTCGTCGTTGGTCGGCTCGCCCATCATCCCGGAGTCGGTGTAGCCCAGGAACTCCGTGCGAGCCGCGCCGAGGATCTCCGCGGAGGCCAGGGTCTCGGCGACCCGACGCCGCCACAGCGGCTCGCCCGGCGCCAGGAACCCGTCCTCCACCTCACCGACCTCCCCGCGGGTGGCGAACACCAGCACGACCCGATGGCCCTGATCCGCGGCCCGCCGGAGCACTCCGGCCGTCACGATCGACTCGTCGTCGGGATGGGCGTGGAACGAGACCAGGGTCGCCATGAGAGACGACCCTAGGCCACCTCAGGCCGGCACCGGGCCCTCGCCCGGACAGGCGGCGAGGGCGGCCCGGGTCTCCTCGAGAACCAGGTCCGCGTTGAGCTGGGCACCGGCGAACGCGCCCGCCGCCGCGGCCGCGCCGACCTGCGCGAAGGGGTCGCTGACGTTGCCGGCCGCCCACACACCGGGCACCTGCGTGCGACCCGTCGGATCGGCCGGCAGGTGCTGACCGGCGCCGGATGGATGCTCGACGGCCCGCAGACCCAGCCCGGCCAGGAAGTCGACCCGGGCGACGATCCGGGTGGCCACTGCCACCGCCTGCCGGGGCACCACCGCACCGTCCGCCAGTCGTACCGCGGTGAGCCGGTCGTCGGCGATGTCGACGGCGGTGACCGTGCCGTTGACGACCGCGATGCCGCGGGCCTGCAGCTCGGTGCGAGCCGAGGCGGGCAGCTCCGAGTCGTGCGTGAAAAAGGTGACGTCGTCGCTCAACTGCCGAAACAGCAGGGCCTGATGCACGGACATCGAGTTGGCGCCGAGCACCCCGATGGCCTGGTCGCGCACTTCCCAGCCGTGGCAGTACGGGCAGTGCACCACGTCCCGGCCCCACCGCTCCCGCACCCCCGCCACCTCGGGCAACTCGTCCACCAGCCCGGTGGTGACGAGCAGGCGCCGTCCGCGCACCGATCGGCCGTCGTCCGTCGTGATCACCAGGTCGTCGCCGTCGCGGACCGCGCCCACCGCCTCGGCGGACACGACATCGCCGCCGTAGGAACGCACCTCGGCCCGTCCGAGCTCGAGCAGTCGGGCCGGCGGTATGCCGTCGCGGCCCAGCAGCCCGTGCACCCCGTGCGCGGGGGCGTTCCGCGGCCGGCCCGCGTCGATCACCAGCACCGTGCGCCGGGAGCGGCCCAGCATCAGCGCGCCGTTCAGGCCGGCGGCCCCGCCGCCGACCACCACCACGTCGTATCGCTCGTTCATGACGACCACATTGGGCGAACGCCGCCGGGCGCCGCAAACCAGCTTGCGGAAATGGCAAATGGCCGACCGGGCGGCTGCCGGAGCTCACCATGGAGTTGGATCGGCACTAGCCGGTCCGGGGACGCCGAGGAGAGGTGCCATGGTGGTGGATCGCGTCAACGACCGGTCGCGCCCGCATCCGAGCGACCACCGATGACCCGGGTGCTGATCGTGGACGACGAGCCGCACCTGCTGCGCGCGCTGCGGATCAACCTGGCCGCCCGCCGGTACCAGGTCGACACCGCCGCCGACGGGGCCTCCGCGCTGCACGCCGCGTCCGCCCAGCCACCCGATCTGGTCGTGCTGGACCTCGGACTGCCCGACATGGACGGCGTCGACGTCATCCGCACGCTCCGGGCCTGGACGCCGGTGCCGATCATCGTGCTGTCCGGCCGGGCCGGCAGCTCCGACAAGGTGCACGCCCTGGACGCCGGCGCCGACGACTACGTCACCAAACCGTTCAGCCTCGACGAGCTCCTGGCCCGCATCCGCGCCGTCACCCGCCGGACGACCGGACCGGACACCGAGCCCGAGGTCGTCGTCGGCCGGTACCGGATCGACCTGGCCAACCGCACCGTGCACTCCGACGACGCAGACCCACCGCACCTGACCCGCACCGAATGGCAACTGCTGGAGATCCTGGCGACGCACCCGGGCAGGCTGATCACCCAACGCAGTCTGTTGCAACAAGTCTGGGGACCGGGCTACGAGAACGAGACCCACTACATCCGCCAATACATGGCGCATCTGCGGCGCAAGCTCGAGGACAACCCCGCCCACCCGCGGCACCTGCTCACCGAACCGGGCATGGGGTACCGCTTCGCACCGTGACCTGCCGTGACATGCCGTGACGCCGTGAGGCGCCGTGACGGCCGGTCAGCTCGCCGATTGTCCCTCGAACCGCACCGGCAGCGGCGCCAGGCGGGCGATCAACTCGTCCGGTGCCATGCCGAACACCTCTCGCGCGACGACGCCATCGGGATGGATCCGGAACACCGCATGATCGGTGTAGACACGGTCGACACAGCGCCGCCCGGTCAGCGGATAGCTGCACTCCGGCACGAGCTTCGGGCGGCCGTCCCGGGCGAACAGGGTCATCATCACGAACACCCGCCTCGCCCCGACCGCCAGGTCCATGGCGCCACCGACGGCCGGGATCGCGCCGGGTGCGCCGGTGTGCCAGTTCGCCAGGTCACCGGCGGCGGACACCTGGAACGCGCCGAGCACGCAGATGTCCAGGTGGCCGCCGCGGATCATGGCGAACGAGTCGGCCTGGTGGAAGTATGACGTGCCGGGCAGTTCGGTGACCGGGATCTTGCCGGCGTTGATCAGGTCTGGGTCGACCCGGTCGCCGACGGCGGCCGGACCCATGTTCAGCATGCCGTTCTCGGTGTGCAGCACCACCCCGGCATCGGCCGTCAGGTGATCGGCCACCAGGGTGGGCAGCCCGATGCCCAGGTTGACGAAGGAGCCGCGCGGGATGTCGCGGGCGACCAGCGCGGCGATCTCGTCACGGCCCAGCCCTGCGTTCACGCCGGCCCCCCGCGGACCACCCGGTCGACGTAGATGCACGGTGTCACAATGCTTTCCGGGTGCAGTGCGCCGGTATCGACGACGTCGTGCACCTCGGCGATCACCAGGTCGGCGGCGGTGGCCATCACCGGGCCGAAGTTCCGTGCGGTCTTGCGGTAGACCAGGTTGCCCATCCGGTCCGCCAGGTGCGCGGCGATCAGCGCCACATCACCCTTGATCGGATACTCGAGAACGTAGCTGCGGCCGTCGATGTCGCGCACCTCCTTGCCCGCGGCGAGCGGCGTGCCGACCCCGGTGGGGCAGTAGAACCCGCCGAGACCGGCGCCGGCCGCCCGCATCCGTTCGGCCAGGGTGCCCTGCGGGACGACCTCCAGCTCGATCCGGCCCGCCCGGTAGAGGCCGTCGAACACCCACGAGTCCGCCTGCCGCGGGAAGGAGCAGATGATCCTGCGGACCCGCCCCTGGGCCAGCAGCAGGGCCAGTCCGGTGTCGCCGTTGCCGGCGTTGTTCGACACCACGGTCAGGTCGGTCGCGCCCTGCTCGACGAGCGCGTCGACGAGCCGCACCGGCATGCCGGCCAGGCCGAACCCGCCGACCAGCACGGTCGATCCGTCCCGGATCCCGGCCACGGCGTCGGCCGCCGAGTCGCAGATCACCGCCGTCATGACCACACCTGCCACAACAGGGCCAGCAGCTCCTGGGCATCGAAGCGGCGCGGGTTCGGATAGGGCCGGGCGGCCACCCGTTCGGCGACCTCGGGCAACCCGTCGCGCGGCACGCCCAGGCCGGCGAGCGTGGTGGGACCGTCGTAGCCGTCGGCGATCTCGGTGACCGCGGCGACCGGGTCCGGCCCGGCGGCGCGCCGCAGCCGGGCGGCGGCCGCGGGGGCGGCAGGCAGGTTGAACGCCATCACATGCGGCAGCAGCATGGCGTGCAACTCGGCGTGCGGCAGGTCGAAGGTGCCGCCGAGCGCGTGCGCCAGCTGGTGGTGCAGGCCCATCCGGGTCTGCGCCAGGCACAGGCCGGCCAGCCAGGCCGCCGCCTGCAACCGTTCCCGGGCCGGCAGGTCCGTCCCGTCGGCCAGCGCGTCCGGTAGGGAGCCCAGCAGCCCGGCGACCGCCTCGGTGGCCAGCGCGTCGGTCATCGCCGTGGCGTCCGGCGCCCACAACGCCTCGACGGCGTGCGCGAGGGCGTTCAGCGCGCTGGTCGACGTCAGCCCGGCGGGCATGCTGACGGTCAGTTCGGCGTCGTACACCACGGTGCCGGGTGCCAGCGCCGGGTCCCGGCGGGTGGTCTTCACTCCCTGGTCGGTTTCCCCGAGCACGCCGGTGACCTCGGATCCGGCATACGTGGTGGGCACCGCGATCTGCCGCATCCCGGTGCGCGCGGACACCGCCTTGGACAGCCCGATCGCCGACCCGCCGCCGATCGCGACGAGGGCGTCACCGGAGTCCAGGCCCGCGTCCGCGACGAGCCGCATCGCCTCCGCGGTGACGGCGACGGGGGTGTGCACGACGGGCCGGTCGAAGCGCGCGGCAAGCCGGTCGCCCAGCGACGAGGCGAGCTCGTCGGCGGCGGCCGCGGCGGACGGGGTCGACACCAGCAGTACCCGCCCCGGGCCGAGGCGCTCGACCTCGGCCGGGATGTCGTGCCGGGAGCCCGGCCCGAGCAGCACCCGGCAGGCCAGCAGCTGGTGGACGGTGGACGCCACGCTCACGACAGCTCCTCGCGATGCACCACGACCGGGAAGTCCGCCCACCGGAACGGGTTCGGCAGGCCGGCCGCGGCGGCCCGGACCGGGTCGTCGACGGGTGTGAAGTCGACGATCAGGCTCTGCTTGACACCGAACACCGCGTCGGACGCCAGGTAGGGGCTGCCCTGGACGAACATGTGCGTGGTCAGCGTGCGCACCCCCGGCGCGGATATCTCCAGATGCACATGGGCGGGTCGGAACTCGTGCCGGCCGGTGGCCCGCAGCAGCCCGCCGACCGGCCCGTCGGTGGGAATGGGGTAGTGGCTGGGGACGATCGACCGGAACCGGAACCGGCCGTCGGCGTCGGCGGTGAACAGGCCGCGCAGTTGGCCCGGCGGTATCTCCCCGGGCTTCTGCACGTCGTAGAACCCGTTCGCGTCGGCCTGCCACACGTCGACCGTGGCACCGGCCACCGGCGCGCCGGTGTCGTCCACCACGCGGCCGGTCACCAGGCACGGTTCGCCGGGCACGCCGGCGACGTTGATGTCCGCGCCGGCTGCCCGGGCGGGCGAGGCGACCATGTGGAACGGCCCCTCCACGGTGGCCTCGGTCGGCTGCCCGGGCAGTCCGGCCGAGTCATTGGCCAACGACTCCACCAGCATGGACACACCCAGCACGTCCGAGAGCAGGATGAACTCCTGCCGGACGTCGTCGCAGGCGTGGCCGGTGGCGGTCAGGAACGCGATCGCGCCGGCCCACTCCTCGGTGGACAGCCGGACCTCCTTGACGAACGCGTGCAGGTGGCCCACCAGCGATCCGAGCACCTCGCGCAGCCGGGGGTCGGCGGTGTCGCGGAAGCTGTCCGCGACGATCTCGGCGGACCGGTCGACGTCGAAGAACGCCGAGCGCGGCGACGACGTGGCGGCGCCCGCGGTGTCGGTGGTGCCGGCAGCGTCGGCGATGTCGGACGCGTGGATGGGCATGCGTGCCTCCTCGATCATCGGCGGCCGCCGGGCGTACCGGGCCGCCGCCGACCATGTTCGTCGGAATCCGGACGGTTGCCCAGATCTGCGTACTGTGGGCGGCACCAGCAGGCTCCTTCATCGTGCGGCCGAGCGGTGCCGGCCGAGCGGCTGCGGCCGGGAACCGACACGCATGGCGCGGTTCGGGTTGTTGTCGGCATCGCGGAAGGGAGGCCGGATGGGCCCGTTCTCGGCCGTGTACCTGGGCGTGCTGCTGGTCAGCGTGCTCCTGCTGATCGTCGCGCTGGCCGTCGGATTCGGACACGACGCCGACCTTTCTCATGAGTTCGATTCCGGTCACGTCGGCGGCCACGACACAGCGCATGTCGACGCCGATGGTCCGTCCTGGCTGTCCAGTCGGGTGATTCTCGGCGCCGCAGCGGGTTTCGGCGCGTTCGGGTTGGGCGCGCAGGCGCTCGGGTGGTCCGGGTGGATCACCCTGCCGGTCGCGCTCGTCGGGTTCTTCGGCATGGCCGTCGTCGTCCGGCAGGCCGTTCTCAAGCCGATGTGGCGTCAGCAGTCCAACACGCTGCTGAGCCGGGACCAGTACGTGGGCAGCCGTGGCCGGGTGACGCTCGGCATCCGTTCCGGGGAAACCGGACTCGTCAGGTTCATCGACCCGAACGGGACGCCGGTGACGGACTACGCGGTGGCCGGCGACGGTGGCGACCTGCCGGCCGGCACCGACGTCCTGGTCGTCGACGTGACCCCGCAACACGTCGTCGTCGATCCCGATCCACTGAAAGGAATGTGAGGAAATGGATTTCCTGTCCGGCTGGGGCGGCCTTCTCGCTCTCGTCGCGGTCCTGGTTCTGGTCATTCTCGGCATCACCACGGTGTTCGCGAAGAACTACGTGAAGGTGCCGAAGAACAAGGTCGCGGTCTTCACCGGCCGCGGCGAGGCCAAGATCGTCAACGGCGGCGCCCGGTTCCGCATGCCGCTGCTCGAGCAGGTCAACGTCATGTCCATCGAACCGTTCAACATCGAGGCGAAAGTGGTCGACGTCTATTCGAAGGACAACGTGCCGGTCAGCGTGACCGCGGTGGGCCAGGTCAAGTTCTCGTCCTCACGGGAGGCGTTCGCGCTGTCCACCGAGCGGTACCTGGACACCCCGCGGGACGCCCTCAAGCCGCAGCTCACCGAGATCGTGTCCGGCACGATGCGCAACATCGTCTCGCAGCTGACGGTGGAGGAGCTCAACGGCAACCGCGAGGAGTTCATGCGCCGGGTCAAGGACGAGGCGGCGCAGTCGTTCCAGCCCATCGGCATGCAGCTGGACGTCTTCAACATCCAGAACATCTCGGACAACAACGGCTACCTGGACGCCCTGGGCCAGCGGCGGATCGCCGAGGTGAAGCGGGACGCGGTGATCGGCCGGGCGAACGCGGAACGGGACGCGGCGATCCAGTCCGCGGCCGCGGAGCAGGAGGGCAAGATCGCCCGCGCGCAGGCGGACACCAAGATCGCCGAGGCCGACCAGGCGCGGGATCTGCGCCTGGCGGCGATCGCCACCGAGGTGGACGCGGCCAAGGCCCGGGCCGGTCAGGCCGGGCCGCTCGCCGAGGCACAGGCGCATCGGGCCGTCGTGCTGGCCGGCGTGCAGACCGATCGGGAGCGGACGGAGGCGCAGATCGGAGTCGAGCAGCAGCGGGCCCGCCAGCAGGAGCAGGCGGTCCAGGCGGACGTCGTCATTCCGGCCGAGGCCGAGCGCCGGGCCGCGGTGGCCAGGGCCGAGGGACAGCGCGACGCCGACATCGCGGCGGCGACGGCGGCGGCACGGCGACGCGAGCTGCAGGGCAAGGCCGACGCCGATGCCCGCAGCATCCTGGCGGTTGCCTCGCAGAAGGAGAAGGAGGCCGAGGCGGCCGGCACCAAGGCGCTGCGACTGGCCGAGGCCGACGGCATCCGGGCGGTCACCACCGCAGAGGCCGAGGGTCAGGCCAAGCGCGCCGAGGCGCTGAACCAGCTCACGGACCAGGCGGCCCGGCAGAACGTGCTGCCGCAGCTGATCGAGATCCTGCCGCGGCTGGCCGAGGCCATCGCGGCCGGCGTGAGCATCGACCGGATGGTGGTGGTCGACAGCGGGACCGGCGGCGGCAACGGGGCGGCCGGCGGGGGTGCGATCCAGCGGGCCCTGTCGGTGACGCCGGCGATGCTCAACCAGGTGCTGGAGGTGGCCAAGGGCCTCGGCCTTGACCTGTCCGGGCTGTTCGGGCAGGTCGGGATCGACGTCGACGAGCCGGCGCCGGCCGCCGGCAACGGGTCGGTCCAGCGCTCCGGCACGCCCGTCCCGAAGCTCGGTCAGAGCTGATACCCGGCGGGGCCGCGCCGCCGCGCATGGCCGGTCGCGTCCGACCCGGGTAGGGTTTCGCCGTCGGAGGTTGCCGTGGACATCCGCTGGATCGGCCGCGACGGGATGTCGACGGTGCAGTTGGCGCAGGTCCCGGAGCTGGTGGCGAGGGACGACGGGATCGTCTGGGCGCACATCGATCACGACGACGACTTCGCGATGAGCGTGCTGATCCTCACCGTGGCACCGCGGCCCGACGACCTCCAGGAGGTGTCCAGCCGGACGCCGGTGCCCCGCCTGCACATGTATCCCGATCACCACTTCAGCGCGATCAACGGTCTCGTCCGCGGGACCGACGGCCTGCTGCACCTGCAGCCGCTGAAGGTGTTCCTGACACCGCGGGTGCTCTGGACCGTGTTCGGCCCCACCGCGGCGGCCCTGCCCGCGGCGGCGGTCGCGCGGGACATGGACATCGTCCGGCGCCAACTCGAGGACGGCGAGATCCACCCGGACACCACGTTCGAACTGATCGCGGCGATCCGGTCGGTGATGGTGCGCGGGCAGGAGGATCTGATCGCCGCCGGGGCCAGGCGGGTCGCCGATCTCGAAGGCCGGGCGGCGGCCGGCGATCCGGTCACCGCGGAGACGGTGCTGCAGCAGCTGTCCGAGCTCGGCCACGACCTGCAGACCATCCGGATCAACGCCGCGCAGACCTACGAGCTCTACGACAACCTGATCGACACGCTGGCCGTCGACGAGAACCTGCTGCAACTCGACCCCCGGCGCCTGGCGCTGCTGCGCCAGCAGTACGGCCACCTGAAGAACGCCGCCGACCTGGAGCGTGACTACCTGCGAGAAGTCCTGGACATGCTGCAGACCCGGCTGTCCAACGAGCTCAACATGTTCGTGCGGAAGATCACCGCCTACGGCACGATCGCGATCTCCTGGACGGTCGTCGCCGGGGTCTACGGCATGAACTTCTCCAACATGCCCGAGCTGAGCTGGAGCTACGGCTACCCGGCGGCCATCGGGCTGATGCTGACGCTCAGCGTGATCCTGTGGGTGCTCTTCCGTCGCCATCACTGGTTGTGAGGCCGGGTCCGGAGCCCGGAAGCCGGCCGGCCCGCGGACGCCCGGCTCCTCGACCCTTCCCGAGCCGCTTCCGGTGGGGTACAACGATTGTTCCAGCTCATGAGGACGGAACGGATGAGCCCACCTGCGCACCGCAGGGACTCGGCCGCCGAGCGGCCCGCCCCACACCGCGCCGGTCCGGCGCGTCCTCCGGTGCCCGCACATCCGTTGCTGCGGCTGCAGGCCTCGGCGGGCAACGCCGCTGTTGGCCGGCTGCTGGATGTGCAACGGGCACCCGGAAGCACCGGGATGCTGGCCCGCGGCTCGTCCGGTGAGCAGGTTCGTGCCCTGCAGATCGACCTGAACGCGCTCGGCGCGACACCCCAACTGGAGCCCGACGGGAAGTTCGGTGGCGGCACCGATACCGCGGTGCGGTTCTTCCAACGGTCCCACCGGCTCAAGGCCGACGGCATCGTGGGTCCGGCGACGTCGCCGATGGTGCACGCCGAGCGTGCGATCAAGGGCGCGAACTTCCTGGTCCCGTGCCACACGCCGGAAAAGCCCGGCCCGGACGGCGCCGAGGAGCGGGCGCTGGCCGAGCAGGCGTCCGGCGGAGGTGGTGGCGGCAACCTGATCGCGGCGCCGGGCACGGCGAAGGTCAACCTCACCCTGGTGCTCACCGGGGAGGCGCAGGACCGGGACGAGGCCGCCGCGGTCGGCGGCAAGGTGGTCAACGTCGGTTCGATCGCCGATCTGAAGGCCGTCCTCGACCAGCATCCGAACATCGGCATGCTGGCGATCATCTCGCACGGTGGGTCGGACGGTACGGTCAAGATCGGTGGCGCGAACGAGAAACTGGCCGCGATCGCCGCCGCGCTGACCAAACGGCCGCCCGGAGTGATCGACCGGGTGCAGTTCCTCGGCTGCAACATCGGGCGCGATTCCGCCGGGATGTCCGCGCTCAAGGGGCAGCTCGCGGCGTCCGCGGTGGAGGGCGTCAACTGCTTCCTGGAGACGCAGCGACTCACGCCGGCCCGCCGGCAGGGTGGCCAGGGCAAGCAGATCCTCGCCCCGGCCGACCTTCCGCCCGGGATGAGCAAGACCCAGTTCGGCGAACAGCTCAAGCTGCTGATCCCGAACCACCTGGACGTGAACAACCACAAGATCACCAACCCGGACTGCGTGCTCGGCTTCGGCCCCGGCACCAAGCTCGCCACCGTCGATGCGGAGAAGCTGGCCGACCTGTATTTCGCCCGCGCCGGCAACCTCGTCTTCCGGTCCACACCCGGCGGAACCTGTTGGGACGACCTGAAGTTCGACCAGCCGGACAAGGACGGTTGCCGGCGCGTGCAGGTCTAGGCCGCGCGGCAAGTCGCCCGGCCGTTGCCCGGTGTTCACCCTTTCGCGGGATGCTGACGGCGTGCGCACGTTGTGGACGAGGTCGGGGTCCGGTGGGTCGAGTGCCGGCTGAGGATCCGGCGCCGGTGCCGGCCGCCCGCCGGTTGGCCAAGCGGCTGCTGCGCAAGCCGATGCTCGAACGGTGGCAGCACACGCAGGGGGTCGCGGCCCGCGCCGCGGAGGTGGCGATCACGGTGCCCGAAGCGGATCGGCCGCTGTTGGTCGCCGCGGCCTGGTTGCACGACGTCGGCTACTCGCCGGCGATCCGGCGGACCGGATTCCATCCGTTGGACGGGGCGTTGTACCTGCGGCGATCCGGCTGGGATCCGCGACTGGTCGCCCTGGTGGCGCACCATTCCGGGGCACGGTTCGTCCCGGTGGAGCGCGGGTTCGCCGCCATGATGGCCGAGTTCGAGTTCGAGGACTCACCGGTGTCCGACGCGCTGACCTATGCCGATCAGACCGTCGGCCCGGGTGGCCGGCGGATGACGGTCGCCTACCGGATCGCCGAGGCGATCGCCCGGCACGGCCCCGACTCGCCGAATGCCCGGGCGCGGGTCGACCGGGTGCCCTACCTGCTGGCGGTGGCTGCCCGGGTCGAGGAACGGCTGGCCCGGGCCGGCCACCCGATCCCCGAGCCGGACCAGCCGTGACGGGCGCGGCGATCGATCGCGGGCAGCGGCAAGCAGCAGGCCGTCACGGCCGGGGCAGGTTCCAGTCCTGCCAGACGCTCACCATGCGGAGCAGGAAACAGACCGCGAAGCCGACGCTCATCGCGACCGCCCGCGGGGCGCGCAGGCGTAGCGCCAGCACCGTGGTCGCCGCGCCGGCCAGCGCGGCGACGGCGTAGATGTCCTGCCGCAGGATGGCGGGCACCGTGTTGAGCAGGATGTCCCTGGTCACCCCGCCGCCGACCGCGGACACCGCGCCGAGCAGCGCGGCGACCAGGCCGTTGATCTTGAAGTCGACCGCCTTGGTGGCGCCGACCACCGCGAACAGCGCCAGGCCGGCCGCGTCGGTGAACTGCAGCAGCGCGGTCGGGAGCTGGCTGACCAGCCGGTCGAGCAGGATGACCGCCGCGGCACCGGCGAACGCGGTCACCGGGTACAACGCGCTGCGCAGCGACGCGGGCGGCGTGTACCCGATGAGGACGTCCCGGACGATCCCGCCGACCAGGGCAGTGACGAACCCGATCACCAGGATGCCGAACACGTCCAGGTCGGCGTAGCGGGCGACGATCGCACCCTCGATCGCGAACAGGCAGGTGGCGGCCAGGTCGGCGGCGGTGAGCAGTCGTCCGGCGGTGAAGCGCACGACGCACGCTAGCAAGGCCGGATGCGGTCAGCGGCAGTGCCAGCCCCCGTCCACCAGCAGGTTGTGCCCGGTCACGTAGCTGGACGCCGGGCCGCACAGGAACAGCAGCGGGCCGTCCAGCTCCTCGGGCCGCCCGGGGCGACCCATCGGCGTGCGCGCGCTGATCCACGCGACCTGCTCCGGGTCCCGCAGGTGGCCGCTGAGCCGGCTCGGGAACCAGGCGGGCGAGATCGCGTTCACCCGAACGCCTCGAGATGCCCACTGGGCGGCCAGCTCCCGGGTGAGGCCGGCCACCGCGGCCTTGCTCGCGACGTATCCGGCCAGCGGGTACCGGTCCAGGCTGGCCAGCGCGGACAGCGAGGCGATGTTGACGATCGAGCCCTGCCCGCGCTGCAGCATGTGCCGGCCGACGAGCTGGCACAGCGCGAAGACACCGACGGTGTTGACCGCCAGCAATCCGATCAACCCGTCGATGGACTCGTCCTCCGCCGGTACCGACACGGCGTCGCCGGCGTTGTTGACCAACACGTCGATGCGGCCGAACCGGTCCAGCGCCCGATCGAGCACCGCCTGCCGGTCCGCGGCACTGGTGATGTCACAGGGCACCGCCAGCGCATCGCGCAGGCCCGCCGCCAGCTCGGTGTTCTCCTCGTGGCGGCGCGCGGCCAGCACGACGCTGGCGCCGGCCGCGTCGAGGACCTGGGCGAACCGGCGGCCGAGCCCCGACGAGGTGCCGGTGACCACCGCCACCTGCCCGTCCAGGCGCAGGTCGGGGACCACCGGCGGGCCGGCGGTCACGGTTCCATCCGGTAGAAGCGCCAGAACGGGTGGTCGATCGGCAACACCTCGACCCGGCCGAAACCGGCCTCCGACGCGATGGTGCGCATCGTGTCCGGTCGGATGAGGGTGCCGACGGGCTCCGGATTCTCGCCGACCAGCCCTTGCGGCAGGCACCACAGGGCGCTGGCCGAAGCGAAGAACCGCTCGACCGGGTCACCGGGTGCGGTGAACGTCTCCTGGGCCCGCTCGTCCATGACGACGACCAGGCCGTCCGGCCGCAATGCTTGCCGGGCCGCGCGCAACGCCTGCACCGGCCGGGGCAGGTCGTGCACGCACTCGAAGAAGAAGATCACGTCGAATTGGTCCGCCCCGATGCCGGCGGGATCGCACACGTCGGCGACGTCGATCCGCACCCGGTCGGCCACGCCCTGCTCGACGGCGTTCCGCCGGGCCGTCGTCACGGACGCCTCGTCGTTGTCCATGCCGACGATCCGCAGCTGCGGCAGCGCGGTGGCCAGCGCGATCGACGCCCAGCCCGCTCCGCAACCGAAATCACCGACCACGGCAGGCTTGTCGGTGTCCCGAAGCCGGGCGTCCAGGTCCGGGACGGCGGGCAGCCAGTCCTGCACGAGGCTGTTGGCGAAGGCCGGCCGGTTCAGCGCGGCCTGCGCGGCGACGGCATCCGGGCCGTATTCGGAATAGGTGACCGGTGCACCGCTGCGATACGCGTCCGCCAGCCGGGGGAGCACGCCCCCGAGCGCCGCCAGGCACTGCGCCAGGCCGCCCAGGTGGGCCGGGTGCGTCCGGTCGACCAGGACCTCGGCGACGCCCGGCGCGAGGGCGAAGCGGCCCGCGCCGATGTCCGGGTGACCGTGCGGATCGGTGCCGGTGACGAACCCCGCGACGGCCTGCGCCTGCAGCCACTCCCGGGCGTACCGCCGGTCGATACCGGCCCGGCCGGCCAGTTCGTCCGCGGTCGCCGGGCCGTCGGCCGCCAAGCAGCGGTACAGGCCCAGCCGTTCGCCGAGGTAGATCGCGCACAGCTCGAGGGCGCCCACTCCGGCGGTGAACAGCCGGTCGGTGAGTTCCGCCACGGCGTCGTCGGGCCCGGCGGCATCCGCCGGCGGGCTGTCGATGCCCGCGGGTGCTGTGCCGATGTCCGCGGGTGCGGTGCCGATGTCCGCGGGTGCGGTGCCGATGTCCGCGGGTGCTGTGTCGATGTCCGCGGGTGCGGTGTCGATCGTGGTCATGGACCCTCCTCGGGTGGGTCGGCGTGACGCGCCGGTCGCGCCACTGACCATGGGGCGTCAGATCGGGGATGACATCGTCAGATCTGCCAGGTCACCTCGTCGTCCGGTTCGTACACGCAGACCCGGCCGGTGTGCACGGCGTGGCGCAGGTGCCGGCCCAGAACCGGATCCTCCCGCTCGATCGCCGCGATCGCGGCCCGGATCCGCATGGTCACCGCGGTCCGGGCGCGTTCGGCGGGATCCCGGGCGGTGCGCACGCGGCCGTGCAGGCCGGTGGCCCGGCTCAGCTCGGCGACCAGGAACTCCCGCTCGGCGCGCAGGCGCCGCAGCCGTCCCTCGTCGTGGTCCGCCTCCGCGGTTGCGATGTCCTGCGCCAGATCCGCCAGCCGGTCCCGGTACGCCTGCCGGGCCGCCGAGTCCAGCACCGGACCGAGGTCCCCGCCCACCTGCTCGGCCCGCGGGCCGCCGGCGGCCCGGACCAGCTCGACCGCGGGGACCGGTTGTCCGGGTCGCCGCAACAGATGGGTGAGATCGCGGACGCCCTTGCCGTCGGCGACCGTGGTGGTGCGGCCCTGCCAGGTCACCTGCCAGAGGCGGCCGGCCTGCCGCAGGCGGCCGCTCCGTGGATTGCGCCGGTCGACCGCCGGCTCCGGCGGGGTGTCGGCCGCCGCGGCGAGTTCGCGTTCGCACTGCGCCGCCAGGCGGTGCGCGCCGACCGACCGGTAGGCCGCCAACGCGGCCCGCAGTTCGGCGGGCGCCTCCGGGTCGCCGAGGAAGGCGCCGAGCCGGCCGAGCTGATGGGCCACCACCCCGAAGGTGGCGCCGGCCATCCCGTCGATCGCCCACCGGCCCCGGTAGGGCCGCAGTATTTCGTGCAGTCGCGTTGCCGCGTCCCGGTTCTGCAGACCGAGGGCGATCTCGGCCAACGCCCAGTGACCTTCCAGCCATTCGGAATCCTTCGGCCGATCCTCCGGACGTTCGGCCAGGAAGCGGTCCAGCACCGCCCGGGCCGGGGCCGGATCTCCGCCGGACAGGGACAGCCAGGCCGGGGCGGCCAGATAGGTCGTGGCCAGCAGACCGGGAGCGAACCGTTCGATGGTGGCACGCACCTCGGGGATCATCTCCGCCGGTTCCCCGCCGGTCTGGTGGGCGTGCATGCGCAGCGTGAACGCCATCAGTGCGGCGTTCTCGCTGTGCGCCAGCCGGGCCAGCCGATCGACCTCGGCGGCCGTTCGCAGCGCGGCCGGCACGTCTCCGGCCAGCAGGGCGAGCATCCCGGCCCACACGTCCGGCAGCCAGCCGAGCGCGGGTGCGAGTGTCCCGGCCAGGGTGTCCCGGTAGGCGTCGATCGCCGACCGCACCTCGGCGAAACCGCCGCGTTCGCAGAGCGCCACGATCAGGAGCCGGCGGCCCAGCAGAGCCAGCGTCGGGTCGGCCCGGCCGGCGGTGAGCGCGATCATCCGACGGGCCTGCCGCTCGCGCTCCTGCTGATGGTCGGGACCGGCGATGGCGTCGCAGTACGCGGCCAGCGTCGCCGCCTCGGCATCGGCATCGCCGACCCGGTGGGCCATCGCCACCGCCCGCCGGGCGGCGGCGATCCGCTCGTCGGGGGCGTCGACGGTCGCGCCCACCAGGGTCAGCCGGGCCCGGACCAGGGCGAGCAGCGAACTGTCCGCGGGTCCGAGCGCCGCCGCGGCCTGCTCGAGCAGTTCGCGGCCCGCGGTGTCACCGACCTGGACCTCGAAACCGCCGGTGCCGCCGGTGAAGCCAAGGGCGGCCAGGGTCAGATCGGTGGTCCGGCCCTGCCGGGCGGCCAGCGTGGCGGCGGTCCGGTGGGCGGCACGGGCCTGCGCGACCGCACCGGCCTGCCGGCGTGCCTCGCCGAGTTCGTTGAGGGCGAGCACGCGATCGGTGCCGGGCAACGCGAGGGCCCGGTTGGCGTACTCCACGGCCTGCTCACCGCCCATCGCCGCGCGGACGTCGCGGGCGGCGCGCAGCCACCAGGCCGCGGCCCGGTCGGTGGCGCCCGGCCCGTCCGCCTCCGACCAGTGGTGTGCCACCCGGGCCGGGTTCGCACCGTCGGTGCTCTGGAGTTCCTCGGCGATCCGCCGGTGCAGCCGGCGGCGCTCCGGCCCGGGCAAGGCGTCCGCCAGAACCTCGCGGACCAGCGCGTGCACGAACCGCGGACGCCCGGCCGAACCCTCGACGAACCGGGCGGCGGACGCCTCGTCCATGAGCCGGGCCAACTCGTCAGGCGGCAGGTCCAGTACCGCGGACAGCAGCGCCGGATCCACGGAGGTGCCGACCAGCGACGCCGCGGCGAGCGCCCGCCAGCACTCCTGGGACAGCCGTGCAAGCCTGCGCTCCAAGACATCTCGCACCCCAGCCGGGACGACCTGCAGGCCGGGTCGACGGCCGCGCGCCACGTCCAGCCGGACGACCTCCCGGATGAACAGCGGATGGCCGCGGGTCCGTCGCCAGAGCGTGGACAGGTAGTCGGCCGGCAATGTGGTCGCGGCCGACCGCTCGGCGAGGGCGGCCGCCGCGGGAGCGGCCAGCCCGGCCAGCTCCAGCCGGCGCAGCCGCGCCGGCATCGCGGCGGCGGGGTGCGGACCCGGCCCTCCGGGCTCGTCCCGGCAGGTGACGACCAGCCCGATCGGCGCGGCCGCGAGCGCATCCGCCACCGCGGTCAGCAGCTGCAGCGACCCGTCGTCCGCCCAGTGCAGGTCCTCCAGGATGACGACCAACGGCCGCCGGCGGGCGGCGTCCTCCAGCGCGTCGACGACCGAGGCCAGCATCCAGCGGACGGCGTCCCGATCGGGCGTTCCGCCACCGGCGGCGCGATCCAGCGGTGTCGCTCCGGTCGCCCGCAGGATCTTGCGCCACGGCCAGTACGGCGGCATGTCCGCGGCCGAACACCACCCGCGGGCCACGGCGAAACCCCTTGCCCGAGCGGCTGCCTCGGTGGCGTCGGCGAGGGTGGACTTGCCGATGCCGGCCTCCCCGAGCAGCAGCAGCCCGTCCCCGCCGGGTCCGATCCTTCCCAGCATCGCGGCGATCTCGCCCAGCTCGGCATCCCGCCCGACGATCGAGCCGCCGCCGTTCGGATCGCCCGGTTGGCCCATGCCGAAGACCTGCCCATCCGCCGCGGGTGCTCCGCGTGCCGGACCGGACATTAGTACCGATCGCGCCGCATCGACCTCGTCAGTGGTCGGTCGGGTGGTCAACAACGGCGCGGCTGTGCCCACCCCGGTGCCCGCCCGGCGATCCCCGAGTGCTGGAACGCCAGGATGTCGCGCAACTCCTGAGTGACGCCGTCCGGGTAACGATCCAGGACCGCCTCGAGGTCCGCCCGGTCGGCCGGCGAGACATAGTCGGCCAGTTCGCGTTCAAGGGCACGCCGACGCGCCCGGTTGGCCGCTCGGACGGTGCGGGACGCCAGGTAGACGAGGTACCTGCCGGCGATGCTCATCCGCGGGCCGAGCCTTGCCGCGTCGGTCGGTTCCCCGAGGTGGACCGGGCTAGGTCAATCGGGATCCTCCTCGGGCTCGAACGTGTCCGGATCGCTTCGGGCACCGATCCCGACGCCCGTATCGGGATTCGGGATGTTCTCCTTCGGTACGGCCCGATCCTGGTCCCGACCGGGTAGATCGTCATCGATGCTCACGACGGCCCTCCTTCGACGGTGGGCGAGCGACTATGCCATCAGGCTTACCACGACCGGGCCCCCGGCGACATGCCCACGACGGTTCACCTCACCTCGGGCGACCCGGCGGCCGATCGCTTCAAGCGCTTGAAGAATCGATGATAGCCTGACCCTTCTCGCCCAGCCGGCCCACCACGCATGCGGTGATGGCCCGGCGCTTGTTCCGGCAATCCGAGGAGGTCGTCCTGGCCACCGTTGCCGGTCCGGTGCGCCGGCCTCGTCTGAGCGAGGTGGCCGCCGAGGTGGGTGTCTCGCCGGCCACCGTCTCCCTGGTCCTGCGCGGCATCGCCGGGCCCAGCGCGAGCACCCGGGAACGGGTGCTGGAGGCGGCGGCCCGTCTCGGCTACCGCCCGGACCGGGCGGCCAGCGCACTGGCCAGTCGACGCAGCCGGTCCGTCGGCGTGCTGATGGACATCGGCTATCCGTTCCATGCGCGGCTCGTGCTGGATCTGCACGAGGCCGCGGAAAAGCACGGCTACAACCTGGTGCTGAGCACGATCACTCCCAGCAGCAAGGAGGAGCGGGCGATCAACGCGCTGCTCGATTCCAGGTGCGAGGCATTGATTCTGCTCGGCCCCGAGGCGCCGGTGCCGTACCTGGAACGGCTGGCGCAGCAGGTGCCCGTTGTGGTCCTCGGCAGGCCGGTTCCCTCATCCTCGGTGGACGTCGTGCGGACCGCGGACGACGAGGGTGTCGCCCAGGCCGTGGGCCACCTGGCCGACCTGGGGCACCGGCGAATCGCCTACCTCGAAGGACCTCGGGGCGCCGTGGCCGCGCTGCGGTTGCGCGGATATCGCCGGGCCATCCGGCGGGTGGGCCGAACGGCGGAAGCCGTCGTCGTGCCCGGCGGCCTCACCGAGGAGGCCGGATCCCGGGCGGTGACCGCCGTGCTGCGGGAACGCCCGACCGGGGTGGTCGCCTTCAATGATCGTGCCGCGGTCGGATTGATCGACGCGCTGACCGACAACGGGATCGACGTGCCCGCGGGCATGTCGGTCATCGGTTTCGACAACAGCCCGATCGCCCAGCTGCCACAGATCGACCTGACCACCATCACCCACGACACCGCCGCGTTGACCGAGCACGCGATGGCGGCGCTGATCGAGCGGCTGGACGACGGACGCGCCGACCGTCGTGAGGTGGTCGTCGCTCCCCGGTTGGTGGTGCGGGGAACGACCGCGCCGCCGGCCGGTTGAGTTTTATGCGGTTTGTTGGGTGCCGAGTTCGGTGGTGAGGCGGGTGAGCATGCGGCGGTGGATG
>CAZCEH010000051.1:0-32355 GCA_964497705.1 uncultured Actinomycetes bacterium
CCCCCACCGGGCACCAGCACGTCAGCCGACCACCCCGACCGCCACAGTCCAAACCCTGGATCCCCGCCCTCACCATCGACATCCAGTGGCCGGGCGCCGGCTGAGCTGTGGGAATCGCGGTGTGTTGCCGTGCGGGGTAGGGGTTCAGCCGCCGGGTTCTCGGACGAGAACGGTCCGATATTCACCGATGTCCAGGGCGTCGTCGCCGGTTGCGGACAGTGTGGCTGAGCCGGAGACGCCCGTGTTCGACTGCCAGGTGACGTTCCAGTTGGAGGTTGCGGTGATCGGCCACCTGCCGGTGCCGCCGGTGCGTTCGGGTGTCGAGCGCCAGGTGAACTTGTGCCCGCAGGGTGGTTCGGCTTTCCAGTCGTAGTTCGGTGGTGGCGGGGAGCCGGTACCCTGGCAGGTGACGGTGAGCGGCGGGCCAGCGGCGTAGGCGCCGCCGGTGGGGGCGGGTTCGCCGAGAGACCATGTGACAGAGGTGAGGGTGGCGGTGAGCGTGACTGAGACGCCGCCAGCCGACACTGTCGTTGTCTGGGGGCCAGGGTCGTCAATCCAGAGCCAGGTCCAGAGGTTGACGGCGAGCTTGGTGCGGTCTGGGCCGATGCTGATATTTGGCTTCGGCATAACCATTTCGCGGTATGCGCGTTCGGCGAGCTCCTGCGGGCTAGGAGGAGGAGGAGGAGGCGCAGGGGCGGCAGCGTCTGGCGTGGGAAGGAAGAGTGTCCTGACCGGCCCATCGCAGTTGTTCTCGATCACAACGCCGGTGGACGGATCATTGCCTTCCAAGGACGGGTCGCCCGCCGCGGGGGTGATAACGTGCCAGTTGCATTGGCCTGGGGCAATAACGATTGGATCCGTGGAATCGCCGGAGTCCTCGGTGTCCGCCGGACCACTCGAGCTGCCTGATTGATTCGAATCCGAGCCGCTTTCGTCGGTTCTGTTGCTGGTTCTCACCTCGGTACCTAGGCCGCTTGGTCCAATGTGGTCAGTCCTTTCCACGCTGATTTCAGAGCTAGGATCAAAGTAAGAGCGCCCTGCGCCCAGCGCACGCGATTCGATAAGGCTTTCCGCCGAGAACGACACCGGTAGGCCGCCTTCTGGTGAATGTGTAAGGATCAGCACAAGGAAGACTTGCGCGATCGTCGATGAAATACTCATGGACAAGGCTCGTCGACAAGGTACTCAATGTTCGCCACCCGCCAGATCCCGTCTTGGCCTCTGACGAACGTAGCACGAGTGTTCCGCTGTGGAATCCCGATCGTTCTTATGGCGCCGGTAGCCACTTCACGAGCACCCGATTGGCTCGTATCTGTGCAGTCCCCCATTACTGCAACCTCGCCATTGTTGATCGCCTTCTCCCAGTAGGGGTGAAAGGTCAACTGCCCGTAGGATTCAAGACCTTTCTCCTCCAGTGCTTTTGCTCGCTCAACCACCTGGCTGAGCGTGGGGTCGACGGCAACCGCTGATGCGGCACCCGGTCGATCTTCCTCGGGCAGCCGCCATAGGTTGTCCGAAACCGGCCAGAAGTCAGACCATGCCTTCTCGACCGCCGCCCGATCCGCGGCCTCCTGCGCTGCGGGATCGGACGAACTCAGCGTTGCCGCCGACGGTCCGTCCGCGCTGGCTGTCGGGCTCGCCGGGGAGGTTGGTGGCACTGTGCTCGGATCCACCACCGACGCACTGGGCGTGGTCGACGCCGACGTCGAGGTTGGTCCGTCGGTGGGGTTTGCGGTGCATGCGGCCAGCGCCAGCACCGCACCGACGGCGCAGGCCGCTCGCAACCGGGTGGTGAGCGTCATATCGGGATCCCTTCCGAACCGGCCGGGCCGATGGCCGCCGCAGCCGAGACGTCGTGGTTGGCGGCCTCGCGGGCGGCGCCGGCGGTCGGGGAGCCACAATCGGACCGACCGTCCGCGTCCGGTATCTGACCGTCCGGGTTCGGTGTCAGCTCGCCCCGGTAACCGACTGGAAGGCGTTCTGCACGGCGTTGGTCACCTGCTCGCGGAACACCGCGAGCAACGCGATGACCACGATGGCAGTCATCACAGTGATCATCACCCAGCCTGGGACGTCCCCGCGGTCCCGTTCGTCGCCACGGTTGTCGCCGCGCGGCGTCATCGCCGTCATGAGCACGAGGGTGATGGCGTGCAACCGGTCCATCGCACGGTGTGCTGGTGTCATCGGGGCCTCCTGGATCACGGGGTCGGGGCAAAGGCGGACGGGCCACTGGGCCACCGTGGTGACGGCCGACAACTCGGCGGTGGACGGCCCGTGTCAGATCAGCAGCAGACCAAGCTCCAGCGTCAGTCCGAGAAGCCCCCACCCGTTCGCCCTCCTCCGGTACGGTGCGCGATCGGTGGAGGGTACCTATCGAAAGGTCAACACCAGAAATCACAGTTCCGGAAATGTGGATAACTCATGATCCATTCCCCATACACTCCGACCTGGCCGAACACCACCGGTCGCAATCCCGGCACGGATTCACCGTCGGAACGAATTCCGACATCGAACCGGATTCCGCCACAGGTGGCTCACCGAGCAATCGGATGAACAACAACCCACCGGAACACCGTCGAGAAGTCACGACCCCACCACGATCGAGGAAACGAGGCCGCGCCGGCGTCCGACCCCGGTCAGGGACGGGGTGGGCCGGCGTCGATCCGGACCCGGTGCCGCCGCACCGCGTCCTCACCCATCGACCAGTCGGACTCGACCCAGAAGGTCGCGCCGGCGTCCACCCATTCCCGGGCGATCGCATCCGCCGCCGCCCCGGGTGGACTGACTCCCTCGGCGACCACCTGGTAACCGTCCCAGGGCAGACCGGCGGCTTCCCGCAACGGCCGGACCGCGGCCACCACCTCGGCCAGATCTGAGGGTCCGAATGGCGTCTCGGGTCCGTTGCCGACCTTGGTGGGCAGCAGCCCGTCCCACCGGGCGGCCCGCCGCATCGACGTGACCGACGGGTACGCCCCGACCACCCACACCGGCACCCGGGGGCGCTGCACCGGCGGGGGTGGTGGCGCGAAGTCGGTGGGTCGCACCTGATAGTGCGTTCCGGTGAAGGTGAACGGTTGCCCGCGCATCAGGCCGTCATAGATCGCCAGACCCTCGTCCAGCCTCTCCGCACGGACCCGCCGTCCCTCGTCCCGCTCGAACGCCAGCCACCCGTCGTGCAGCGCGCCCAGCCCGACGGCCAACTGCACGCGCCCGCCGGACAACGCGTCCAGAGTGGCCACCCGGCCGGCCAGATCCCAGGGCCGGATGCGGGGCAGCGGGGTGAGCATCGTGCCCAACCGGATCCGCTCGGTGACCATCGCCGCCGCGGTGAGCGTCACCCAGGCGTCCGGCCCCCACACCGCCTCCCAGGTGAAGATCGCGTCCCATCCGGCCGCCTCCGCGGCGACCGCCAGATCGGCGAACTCCCTGCTGGTGCCGGTGCTGATCACGATGCCGGTCTTCAATTCAGCCATGGCCCGGACTGTGCCAGAGACCTCCGACAGTCACCTCATGACGAGGGTTCAGTCCGCCAGCCGGAACGCCAGCTCGGTCTCGAAGCGGTTCGGGTCCGTCTCGATGCGCGGATCGGTCAGATAGATCTCCAGCCGGCACGCCCACCGCTGCACACCGTCGACGGTGTCCATGTCGAACCGTAAGCCCTGCTGGTCGGCCCAACGCAGCAGCTGCTGCGTGGCCTCCCGCAACCCCTCGAACGGACCCAGATGGGTCGAACACGCGTACCGCCCGGCCGGTAGGGTGCCGGACTCGGTCTCGAAGGGCACGGTGCCGGCCGCGAGCTCGGCGCCGGCCGGAACCGGGACACCGACCTGGACCGTCATCGACTCACCGCGCAGGTCCAGGTAGCGAAAGAACGGCGCGCCCATGGGCGTGATGCCGTGCGAGATCAGGCCGCCGACCAGCCCCGGGATCCGGTCGGCGATCTCGGCGAAGGTCGTCGTGGTCACCCCCGTGGTGGTTCCGATGAAGGGGATCGCGGGTCGCTCGTCGACGTGAGGTTCGGGATTCGTCATGCCCCATTCGACCGCATCCGAGGGGTCCGGATCGTCGTCGGGTGGTCAGTCCGGCAGGCTGGGCATGCTGTAGCCGGTATCGCGGCCGAGCAGCACACCACGAGTCAACGATCCGGATCCGAATCTTTCCCGGATATCGTCCATCGCCGCGTCCAGGGCGGCGGACGGCCGACGCTCGAACGGCAACTCCAACTGGCCGTTGTCGTCGTCCAGGTTGCCCACCGCGATGCCGATCAGGGTCAACCCGCCGCGGTCACGGATCAACGGGAGCGCCACCGAGACCAGGTCGCGCACCGCCTCCAGGACCACCGAGGTCCGGGCCGTCGGGTGGGCCAGCGTGCGGGACCGGCTGGCGCGGGTGAAGTCGTCGAATCGCAGCCGCAACATCACGGTGCGGCCCTCCCGGCCGGCCGCGCGCATCCGCCGGGTCACCCGCTCGACGAGGCCGATGACGATCGCGTCGATCTCGGCGGGCGTGTGCCGGCCGCGGCCCATGGCGTGCTGGGAGCCGATCGATCCGCGCCGGGTGCCGACCTGCACCCGGCGCGGATCCCGGTTGTGGGCGAGGGCGTGCAGGTGCCGGCCGGACGCCCGGCCGAGCGCGGTCAGCAGGGTGGCCTCGTCGAGGGCGGCGACCTGGCCGACCGTGGTGATGCCCAGAGCGTGCAGCTTGGCGGTGGTCTTCGGCCCGACGCCCCACAGCCGCTGCACCGGCAGCGGATGCAGGAAGTCCAGCTCCCGGTCGGGCGGCACGACCAGCAGACCGTCCGGCTTGGCCACCGCGCTCGCCACCTTGGCCAGGAACTTGGTCCGGGCGATCCCGACGGTGATCTTCAGGCCGACCTCGTCCAGGACCTGTGCACGAAGTCGGACGGCGATCTCCGGCGGAGGTCCCGACACCCGGCGCAGCCCTCCGACGTCCAGGAACGCCTCGTCGATGGACAGGCCCTCGACCAGCGGCGTGGTCCGGCGGAAGACCTCGAAGACGTCCCGGCTCGCCCTGGTGTACGCAGTGAAGCGCGGCTCCACCACGATCGCGTCGGGACACAACCCACGGGCCTGCCGGCCGCCCATCGCGGTGCGCACGCCCTTGGCTCGCGCCTCATAGCTGGCGGCGAGCACCACTCCGCCACCGACGATGACGGGCCGTCCACGCAGCCGCGGATTGTCCCGTTGCTCCACCGAGGCGAAGAAGGCGTCGAGGTCGGCGTGCAGGATCGACGCCTCCGACCTGAGCTGGCCGATGCGCACGAACATATGTTCGCACGACGCGGGTGATCCGGTCGAGGCCCACACCGGCGATTCGGAGCGTGGGAGGCGGGCGGAGAACCACGGGATGAACCGCGGGATCCGACTGCGCTGGCCGAAGACCGCTTTCGCGTGACACGACGACCCTCCGGGGCCTCGCCGGGTCACGTGCCAGCGGCTGTCGGACCCCCTGGTTACTGTCCACCCGTGGACTCCGACGACTCGCTGTTCTCGCCCGGCTCCCGGGCCGAGGGCGGCCGCCTCGCGCAGGTGCTGCGCAAGGAGACGGTCGGTGGCGCGCTGCTGCTCGCGGCCACCGTGGTCGCCATGATCTGGGCGAACTCGCCGTGGTCCGCCGGATACTTCGCGATGCTGGACATCGTCGTCGGGCCGGCCGCACTGCATCTGAATCTGTCCTTGGAGGCGTGGGCCGCCGACGGGTTGCTGGCCATCTTCTTCTTCGTCGCCGGGCTGGAGCTCAAACGCGAGTTCGTGGCCGGCGACCTGCGGGATCCCCGCCGGGCGGTGGTCCCGGTGCTCGCGGCGGTCGGCGGCATGATCGCGCCCGCGGCGATCTACCTGGCGTTCGCCGCGGACACCGGCGCCAAGGGCTGGGCCATCCCGACCGCCACCGACATCGCGTTCGCGCTCGCCGTGCTGGCAGTGATCTCCACCCACCTGCCGTCGGCCCTCCGGACGTTCCTGCTCACCCTGGCCGTCGTCGACGACCTGCTGGCCATCATCGTGATCGCCCTGTTCTACTCACACGACCTGCGGCCCCTGTTGTTCCTGCTGGCGTTGGCGCCGCTGGCACTGTTCGGGCTGCTCGTGCAGCGTCGGATCAGTCACTGGTACCTGCTGCTGCCGCTGGCCGCGGCCACCTGGGCCCTGGTCCACGCCTCGGGCGTCCATGCGACCGTCGCCGGAGTGCTGCTCGCCTTCACGGTGCCCGTCCGGCCGGATCCGCGGTCGCGGGACGGACCCGGCCTCGCCGAGCACTTCGAGCACCTGCTCCGGCCGCTGTCCGCCGGGGTCGCGGTGCCGTTGTTCGCGCTGTTCTCCGCCGGTGTCACCATCGGCGGGATCGCCGGGCTGCGGTCCGCCGCGACCGATCCGATCGCGATCGGTGTCGTGGCGGGGCTGGTGGTCGGGAAGCCGGTCGGCATCATGACCGCGACGTTCCTCACCTCCAAGATCACTCGACGACCCCTCCAGCAGGGCCTGACCTGGCCCGACGTCACGGGCGTGGCGATCTTGGGTGGAATCGGGTTCACCGTGTCGCTGCTCATCGGGGAGCTGGCGTTCGGCACGGATCCGGAGGCCGACGATCACGTCAAGATCGCGGTGCTGGCCGGGTCGGTGACCGCCGCAGTGCTCGCCGCGATCGTGTTGCGACTGCGCAACCGGCACTACCGGCAGTTGTGGGAACGGGAGGACGGGTAGCCTCCGGCCTCGTGATCGCCCAGCCTCGTGCCCTCGTCCGCACCCCGTCACCACGACTGGCCGAGGGCCTGTTGACCCACATCGACCGGGTTCCGGTCGATGTCGAGTTGGCCCTGGGTCAATGGGACGGGTACGTGCGGGCGCTGACCGAGTCCGGCTGGCACACCGTTGCGGTCCCGGCCGCGGCGGACTGCCCGGACAGCGTCTTCGTCGAGGACACCGTGGTGATGCTCGGCGGCACCGCGGTGATCACCCGCCCCGGCGCCGACGAGCGCAAGCCGGAGACCGCAGGCACCGCCGAGACGCTGCGCGGGTTGGGCTATCCGGTGATGACGCTGGAGCGGGGGACTCTGGACGGCGGTGACGTGCTCAAGATCGGTACGACGGTCTATGTGGGTCGCACGCGACGCACCGACGCCCAGGGCATCGCGGCCCTGCGCGCGGTGTGCGAGTCCCTCGGCCACCGGCTCATCGCCGTTCCGACAGCCAAGGTGCTGCACCTGAAGTCGGCGGTGACCGCGCTGCCCGACGGCACGGTCATCGGCTACCCGCCGCTGGTCGACGACCAGGGCTTCTGGCCGCACTTCCGTCCGATGCCGGAGGAGGCCGGCTCGCACGTGGTCGATCTGGGGGCGGGACGCCTGTTGATGGCGGCCTCCGCGCCAAGATCCGCGCAGCTGATCGCCGATCTGGGCTTCACCCCGATCGTGGTGGACATCTCCGAGTTCGAGAAGCTCGAGGGCTGCGTGACCTGCCTGTCCGTCCGGTTGCGTCAGCCGCCGGCCGATCGGACCTGATGGTGCGTCGCTCGCCGGCCGAGGTGAGGTGAGAGGCCGCCTGTTGCGAGTGTCGCAGCGACAGAGCGGTGGCACCCGCGCCGTGGCGGGGGGAAGATCGGCGGCGGCAGGGTCGCCCGGCACCACAACGAGAGGACGCTCGTGAAGAAGATCATCAACGATCCGTCGACCGTCGTCAGCGAGGCACTGCAGGGCATGGCCCTGGCGCACCCGGACCTGATCAAGGTCACCCTCGAGCCGGCGTACATCGTGCGCGCCGACGCTCCGGTCCAGGGCAAGGTCGCGCTGGTCTCCGGCGGAGGCAGCGGACACGAACCACTGCACGGCGGCTTCGTCGGTGCCGGCATGCTGGACGCGGCCGCGCCGGGCGCGGTCTTCACCTCGCCGACGCCCGACCAGGTGCTGGCCGCGACGCAGGCGGTGGACGGTGGCGCCGGGGTGCTGCACATCGTGAAGAACTACACCGGCGACGTGCTGAACTTCGAGACCGCGGCAGAACTCGCGGCGGCCGAGGACATCGAGGTCACCAGCGTGGTCGTCGACGACGACGTCGCGGTCAAGGACTCGACGTGGACCGCCGGGCGGCGCGGGGTCGGCGGCACCGTGCTGTTGGAGAAGATCGCCGGCGCGTCGGCGGCCCGCGGCGACGACCTGGCCACGGTGACCGCGACAGCGCAGCGGGTCAACGCGCACGTCCGGTCCATGGGCATGGCCCTGACGCCCTGCACGGTGCCGCATTCGGGCGAGCCGTCCTTCACGCTGGCCGAGGACGAGATGGAGATCGGCATCGGGATCCACGGCGAGCCCGGCCGGGAACGGGTGAAGCTGGCGCCGGCGAACGAGATCGTCGCCACCCTGCTCGGCTCGGTGGTGGAGGATCTGCCGTTCGAGTCCGGCAGCAAGACGCTGCTGTTCGTCAACGGCATGGGCGGAACCCCGCTGATCGAGCTCTATCTGGCCTACAACTCGGCGCGGGCGTTCCTGGCCGAACGGGGCATCGAGGTGGCCCGGTCGCTGGTCGGCAACTTCATCACCTCCCTGGAGATGCAGGGCATGTCGATCACGTTGCTCGAACTCGACGACGAGCTGACCGAGCTGTGGGACGCACCGGTGCACACACCCGCACTCCGCTGGGGCGTGTGAGCGCATGACGTGTGACGCCTCGGGCACCGTCGCCGCGATCCGGGCGGTCGCCGCGACCATCGCCGAGCACAAGGTGGAGTTGACCCACCTGGACCGCGACATCGGTGACGGCGACCACGGCGAGAACCTGTCCCGCGGGTTCACCGCGGTCCTGGCCAAGCTGGCCGCGGGCGCCCCGGACACTCCCGGCGGGGTTCTCAAACTGGTTGCGACCACGCTGATCTCGACCGTCGGCGGGGCGTCCGGGCCGCTGTTCGGCACCGCGTTCCTGCGGGCCTCCACCACCGTCAAGGACGCGCCGTCGCTGGACCCGCAGGCGGTGGTCGCCGCGTTGACCGCCGCCCGGGACGGCGTGGTCGCCCGGGGCAAGGCCGAACCGGACGACAAGACGATGGTCGACGCCCTCACGCCGGCGGTGAACGCGGCCCGGGCGGCGGCCGACGGCGGCGCCGACGTGGTCGGCGTGCTCGCGGCGGCGGCGTCGGCGGCCGGCGCGGGCGCGGAGGCGACCATCCCGTTGCAGGCCCGCAAGGGTCGGGCCAGTTACCTGGGCGAGCGGTCGATCGGTCACAAGGATCCGGGCGCGACCAGCACCGCGTACCTGCTCACCGCGCTGGCCGAAGCCGCGGAGCGGGCCTCGTGACGGTCGGCATCGTTCTGGTGTCGCACAGCCGCGAGCTGGCCGCGGGGCTCGCCGAGGTCGCCGGGCAGATGGCGCCGAACGTCGCGATCCGCCCGGCCGGCGGGCTCGAGGACGGCTCGATCGGCACGTCGTTCGACCTGATCAGCGCCGCGATCGCGGACGCCGATTCGGGCGACGGCGCGGTCCTGCTCTACGACCTGGGCAGCGGTTTCCTGACCGCGGAGACCGCGGTGGAGTTTCTGGAGGGCGAGCAGGCCGAGCGGGTGATCATCGTCGACGCGCCGTTCGTGCTGGGCGCCGTCGCCGCCTCGATCGCCGCGAATGTGGGTGCCGATCTGCGCGGCGTGATCGCCGCGGCGCTGGACGCGCGAGCCGCCAACGGGCCGGGTGGGGTGCGGTCGGTCGACGAACTGGGATGACGTCGATGCTTGCACCGTTCGACACGCTGGCGGCGATCCTGGACGAGGACTACCTCACGGTGGGCTGAGCGAGGCCCGGAGCGGGGGTCAGTCGACCGCCCGGCCGGCCGGCGAGTGCAGCAGGTCGAGCAGTTCGGCCTCCAACGCGACGAACTCGGGCGCGGTCACGACGCGGACGTCGCGAGGCCGGGGGAGGGGCACCGGCAGCTCGCGCACGACGGTGGCCGGACGGGGGGACAGCACGAGCACCCGGTCGGCAAGGTAGATGGCCTCACGGATGTCGTGGGTGATCATCAGCACGGTCCAGTCGTGCCGTTGCCACACCCGCTGCAGCCACCCCTGCAACTCGGTGCGGGTGAGCGAGTCGAGCGCACCGAACGGTTCGTCCAGCGCGACGATCTCCCGATCCTGGACGACCGTGCGGAGCAACGCGGCTCGCTGCCGCATGCCACCGGACAACTGCGCCGGGTAGGCGTTCTCGAAGCCGGCCAGGCCGAACTGCTCGAACAGGGCCGTCGCCCGTGGCCTGCTCTCCGTCCGCGGCACGCCCTGCACGTCCAGGCCCAGCACCGTGTTGTCCAGGATCGACCGCCAGGGCATCAGCAGGTCGCGCTGCGGCATGTAGGCGCAGTGTCCGACGGTGCCGGTGATGTCCCGGCCGTCCAGCTCGACCCGGCCGTGGTCGGGGTGCTCGAGTCCGGTCAGCACGTTGAACAGGGTGCTCTTGCCGCAGCCGCTCGGTCCGATGACCGCGACGAACTCGCCGCGCCGGATCGTGGTGGTGATGCCGTCCAGAACCGGCAGGCGCCCCGACGGGGTGTCGAACGCCTTGGTCAGCGACGTCAGCCCGAGTTCACCGGCCCCGCTCGGCCCGCGCCGGCCGGCCCGGCCCGGCCCGGCCCGCTGATCAGCCACGACCGGCCGCCTTCGCCCGCCGGTACCAGGGGCACACCAGCCATTCGACCAGGTAGGTCAGGGTGAACAGGGCGATCGACAGCACCGCGGTGACACCCACCGCGGCCAGCACCAGATCGGTGCGGAAGGAATTCTTCTGCATGCTCATGTAGATGCCCAGGCCGCTGGTGGCGCCGACGTACTCGGCGAAGATCGCGGCCACCACGGCGTAGGTGATGCCGATCCGCAGCGCGGTGAAGAACCGCGGCATCGCACCGGGAAGTCGCAGGTACCGGAACTGCTGCCAGCGGCTCGCGCCCATCGAGGCGAGCAGCCGCCCGGTGTCCCGGTCCGCGGCGGCGAACCCCTCGATCAGCCCGATGGCGACCGGGAAGAACGTGGTCAGGATGATCACCAGGACCTTCGGCAGCAGGCCGAAGCCGAACCAGATGATCATCAGCGGCGCGATGGCGATGATGGGCAGCGTCTGCGACCCCACCAGCAGCGGCACCAGCGCCCGCCGCAGCCACGGCACGAAGTCGACGGTCACCGCGACGGCCCAGCTCACCGCGAGCGACACCGCGAACCCGATCATCGTCACCCCGAGCGTGGCCATGCCGTGCCGGCCCAGGTCGTCGCGATTGAGCCAGCCCTGCTCGAGAACGCGCAGCGGCGACGGCAGGATCTGCGGCCGCGTGTCGGTCGCCATGACGGCGACCTGCCAGCCGACCAGCACCAGCAGCACGATCAGCACGGCCGGCCCGACGGCCCGTAGGATTCGCCCCGCCGTCGTGCGGCCGCGGCCGGTGCGCGAGCGGCTCTGCTCGGGCGGCACGGACCCCGGATCGCCGGCCGGCGACCGTTCCGGGACGATCCGGGCATGCAGCCGGTCGGACTTGACGGTCATGACGAGAGGTACTCGTCGGTGAACAGCGTCGAATAGTCCGGCTCGGCGGTCAGCGGGGCGCCGTCCGGCCCGATCAACAGCCCGTTGTCGAACAGGAACTTGCCGTACGCGGACCATTGCTCGATCGTCTGCGTCCCGACGACGCCGGAAGCGTCCTTCATGTACTCGGACGCGAGCATCTGCTGGCTCTCGGTCACCAGGGATTCGTCCGCGAACGTGCCCGGGTTGGCCTGGATGAGCATGCGCGCCGCCTCGTCGGGATGGTCGGCGGCGAACTGGTAACCCCGCTGCAGGGTCTGCACGAACGACCGCGCCACCTGAGGATTCTCCGCCAGCCAGCTCCGATTGCCGATCACCACCACCGCGTAGGCGTCGGGGAAGCCGTAATCGCGGTACTGGAAGTACTTCATAGGGGTGCCGTTGTGCTCGGCCTCGATGCCCTCCCAGGTCACGAACGGGATGGTGAAGTCCACGTTGCCCGAGTACAGCGCCTCGTAGGCGGAGGTGCCCAGCGTCACCGTGGTGAACTCGCCGGTGCCGCCGGCGTCCCGGATGACGGTCTTGAGCAGCGGTTCCTCGGTGGGTCCGCCGAAGCCGGCGTAGGTCTTGCCGTCCAGGTCCTTGGGTGACGTCAGATCGGCGCGGTCGGCCCGTACGCCGATCGCCGTCGCCCAGTGCTGCAGGACGGCCAGCACCGAGACGTCGTCGGCGCCGGCGGCCTGAGCGACGGTCGTGTCGTCCTGGAAGCTGATGCCGAACTCGGCGTTCCCGGCGTCGACGAGCGTGTCCGGCAGCGCCGTGTTGTACGGCAGGATCTGCACGTCGATGCCGGCGTCGGCGAACCAGCCCTGCTGCAGGGCCACGTACAGGCCGGTGTGATTGGTGTTCGGGGTCCAGTCGAGCGCGAACCGCACGGTGGTGTGCGCCCCTGGTGACGCGGCCCCCGACGTGTCACCACCGGAACCCGACGCGCTCGGGTCGGAGCCCGAGGCGGCACCCGACGAGCAGGCCACGAGCAAGGACAGGGCCAGCACGATGGCCCCGACGAACGGTGTTCGCCGCAGATGGGCATGCATCTATCGACAATCCCTTCGCTAGTACGAACTAGATCAGGTTCAACGGGTCTTCTCTCAGCCCCACCTCGGGGCACCCCGTGTCGAGCGCTCACCCTACTCCAGGCCTGCCGGGGAGCGCCGTTCACCTTCGGGGAGCGGCGTCCCCGTCGTCGATGCCGGACAGCAGTCCGACGAGGTCGATGCCGTAACGGGCGAACCGGTCGGCGTGCGGCGGGTAGCCCTGCGCTCGAACGAGTTTCCCGCCGCGGGTGGTGAAGATGTCCTCGGTCTCCACCACCCCGCCCTCGACCCGGCCGGGGAGGGCGACGATCTCGCGGATCCGTCGAGAGCCGTCCGGCTCGATGCCGACCTGCACGACCAGGTCGATGCAGGCGGCCACCGTGGGGACCACGAACCCGTCGGTGACGTTCTCGCCGGCCAGCAGCGGCAGCGTGCAGAGCTTGACCACCGCCTCCCGCGCCGAGTTGGCGTGCACCGAACACATGCCCGGCAGCCCGGAGTTCAACGCGATCAGCAGGTCGAGGGACTCCTCCTGCCGGACCTCGCCGACGATCAGCCGGCTCGGCCGCATCCGCAGCGCCTCCTTGACCAGCCGGCGCAGCCGGATCTCCCCGTGCCCCTCCAGGTTCGGCTGCCGGGTCTGCATCGCCACCACGTCCGGCAGGTTCGGACGCAGCTCGAACACTTCTTCACAGGTGATCACCCGTTCCCGCGCCGGGATCGAGTTGATCAGCGTGTTCAGCAGGGTGGTCTTGCCGGCCTGGGTGCCGCCGGCCACGATGACGTTCAGCCCGGCGGTGACCGCCGCCTCCAGGAACCGCGCGGCGGGCGGGGTCACGGTGCCCAGCGCGACCAGGTCCTCCAGGCCGTTGGCCGCGACCACGAACTTGCGGATGTTCAGGCTCAGATGCTCCCGGGTGATGTCCGGGATGACCGCGTGCAGCCGGCTGCCGTCGGGCAGCAGGGCGTCCACGAACGGCGAGCTCAGGTCGAGCCGGCGGCCGGACGGTTTGAGCATCCGCTCGACCAGATCCCGGACGTCCTGCGCGGACAGCACCACGGTGGTCAGCTCGGAGCGGCCGTGGCGGGCGATGAACACCCGGCCCGGTTGGTTGATCCAGATCTCCTCGACCGCCGGGTCGTCCAGGAACTTCTGCAGCGGACCCAGCCCGGCCAGCGAGTCGAACACCTGGCGCATCGCGCCGGCGCGGTCCAGCAGCGGCGGCAGCGAGGACACCGGGACGCGTTCCTCGTAGTGCGCGACGACCTCGTCGATGAGCGACCGGGTGGACCGGTGATCGGTCACCGGGTCGATGCCGCGGCGGCGGATCAGCTCGCGGACCTCGTCCTGGATGTGCTCGGTGGCGGTCCGCGGTGCCATGACGTCCCTTCGACCCGGCGCGACAACCTGCCCGATGACGGTAGCCGGTCCGGTGCTCCGGCTCGGGAGTTGTCCACAGGCCGCCGGGTTGGCGTCGCGGCGGGTTGCCTGGCCCGCCACCGGAGGGCATGTCAGAGTGCACGGGTGACAGCGGTCGAACATCCCACGGGCTGACCCGGCGGTGCGCGGCATCGGCGCAATCGCCCACGCGGTGCGCACCTTCCAGTACTCCTACGTCCGGTGGCACGCCAGGGGTTCCTCGTTGCGCCGAAGCCGCTGGGCGGTCCTGGTGCGTGGTGCCCTCGGGATGCTGCTGGCGGTGCTGGTGGTGGTGGCCGTTGCGCGGGTACCGGCGTCCCCCTGCGGCCCGCCGATCGACGTCGAACTCGACACGGGAGACGCCGGCGACCTGGCCGACGCCGATCTGGTGGTCTCCGTCGGACGGGTACTGGCCGCCCTGGCGTTCTGGGCGTTCGCGATCATGGCGGCCATCGTGGCGATGCGTCGGGTGGTCGGCCTGGGGCAGCGTCGCTCGATCTGGATGTACCCGAACTGGCATCGGCGGATCCAGGGCGCCGTCGCGTCCGCGGTCGGCCGGGGGCTGCTGCTCGGCGTCCTCGTCACGGTCCTGGCCGTGACGGCGTCCGGAGCATGCGACGTCCCGGACTGGTTCGGCGTGCCGGCCGGGCTGGCCTTCTTCACCGGACTGGTCCTGACGGTGTTCGGCGCGGCGATCTCGACGGAGGCCGGCTGGGTCGCCTTCGCCCTGGTCGTGATCATCGATCTGCTCAGCGTGTGCCTGCTGGTCGGTTATGCGCTCGTCGACCCGGCCAACGACCAGCTCGCCCTCGTCGGTGCGGTGGCGTTTGGGATCCACGCCACCTGCACGGCGGTGGCGTGCCGCTGGTCGTTCGTCGTCGGGACCGCTCCGGGGGCCCGGGCCGACGACCGGGCCAAGGCCGGGGAGACGGGCCGCTCCCTGTGCGCGCTGTGGGTCCTGCTGCTGATCGCCTACCTGGTGGTGATCTTCGACGAGACCCTGGTGGCCCGGGCGGTGACCCTGTTGACCAGCCCGGTCGTGGTGGCCTTGACGCTGGGCGCGCTCGCCGTGACGCTGGGCAGCGGCCACACCAAGTACGTGGAGGCGCGCGAGGCGGCGTACCGCCGCGCCCGGGACCGCCGGTCGGCGAAGCCATCGAGCTTCGACCGGCGGGACGACCTGGTGCCGCGGATCGCCGTACGGATGGTCGCCGCCTGCGGGCCGCTGGCGACGCGCGACGTGGCGGCGGGTGTCAGCCGGATGGCCGCCTTCGACGTGGGCGAGCGGCAGCTGCGGCGCGAACTCGCCGGCTCCAACCTGCTGGTCCGCAACCATCCCGACGACACATGGGGGCTCGCGCCCGGCGTCGACCCCGGTCCACACCGCTGGCCGACGGACCGCGCGCTGCAGGAGCTGGCCGACCGGGCGGGCGGCGGCCCGTTCACCGCGTCGGCGATCGACGGACTGCTCGACGACGCCGGCTACCGGGGCCTGGCCGCCCGCGGGTACCTGCGGGCCAGCCATCCCCTCGTCAACCGGGTGCGGCGGCGGTGGTCGGTGCTGCCCGGCCGGTTGCTTCAATAGCGACGTGCAGGAGATCCGGACGGTGTCCGCCAACGGGCTGACGATCGCGTACCAGTCCTTCGGCGATCCGGGTGGCGTGCCGGTCCTGTTGGTCATGGGGCTGGGCACGCAGATGCTCGGGTGGCCGGACGAGTTCTGCCAGCAGCTCGCCGACGCCGGCCACCACGTGACCCGGTTCGACAACCGGGACATCGGCTTGTCCACCCACCTGGACGACCTACCGCCCGGGCAGCCGGTGGCGGCGTTCCTCGGCCGCCGACCCGCCTACCTGCTGACCGACATGGCCCGCGACGCCGCCGAGCTGATCGGCGCGCTCGGCCGCGACAGCATGCACGTCGTCGGGGTGTCGATGGGCGGCTGCATCAGCCAGGTGCTGACCCTGGAGCACCCGAACCGGGTGCGCAGCCTCACGTCGATGTCCTCCAGTACCGGCTCGCGGCGGGTCGGCCGGCCACGGCTGGACATCGCCCGCCGGACGGTCACCCAGAAGCGGGCCCGGAGCAGGCAGGAGTTGATCGACCTGGGCCTGGCGAACTGGCGGCGGATCGGCAGCCCCGGCTACCCGGCCGACGAGGAACGGCTGCGCCGGCGGCTGGGCGAGTCCTACGACCGCCGGTACGACCCGGCCGGCACGGCCCGCCAGTTCGCGGCCCTGCTGGCCGCACCCGACCGGACCGCCGCGCTGGCGTCGGTCGACGTGCCCACCCTGGTGCTGCACGGGGAGGCCGACCCGCTGATCGGCGTCTCCGGCGGCCGGGCGACCGCCCGGGCGGTGCCGGGCGCCCGGCTGGTCACCTTCCCCGGCATGGGTCACGACCTGCCGGAGGCCCTCTGGCCGGCGTTCGTCACGGAGATCGTGCGGACCGTCGAGCGGGGCGAGACCCTCCGCGTCAAGAAGTAGCGACCGGATCAGGGGGTGGAGCCGGAGTCGAGGAACCGCGCGCCGCGGGCCGCCTGCTCCTCCCACCAGGCCAGCTCGTCGTCGTACCCGCCGAGCGCCTTCTCCCAGCCGAACTGCACCAAGGCGCCGAGCAGGCACAACCCGAGCTGGCGCGCCCACCAGGGTTCGGTGTCGACGCCGGCGTCCTCGAGCGCCGCCCGGTAGTCGGCGATCGCCGCCTCCTTGGACTGCGGCAGCCGGCGGCAGTTGATGGCCAGGTACCAGGCCAGATCGCTCAGCGGGGCGCCGATGCCGGGCAGCTCCCAGTCCAAAAGGACCGTTCGACCGTGTTTATCAAGACCGAGGTTGTCCAGCTTCCAGTTGCCGTGTACGAAGCATCGCGGCGTGCCGGCCAGCGCGGCCAGCAGCGGGCCCGGGTCGACGGCAAGGTCGCCGAGCACCGCGGCGGCGCGCGGCGCGACGGTCGGCAGCAGCCGCCAGCCCCGTTCGATCAGCGGCGGCACCACGTGGTCGGAGCCGATCGCCGCCTCCGCCTGCGCGGTCCACGGGGACAGCTCCAGGTAGCGGTGCAGTTCGGGAACCACGTCCACCTCGGCGCCCGGCTCCCACAGAGCCGCGTGCATGGCCGCCAGATGAGTCAGCTGCAGCCGGTGCACGGCCAGCGGGATCGGGTCGTCGACGGCCGGGATCAGCCACTGCCCGACGTCGTGCATAAGCACCGCCGTACGCCAGTCGCCCCAGGACCCCTCGCACGCCACGCCGACGATCGGCTGGTTGATGCACGCCGGCAGCCGGTCCAGGATCCCGCGCCGCCACAACGGCACGATCGGGCCGCCCAGCACCCCGGACGCATGTTGCGTCCAGTCGTCGGCGGCGTCGGAGATCTTCACCACGTACGGCCGGCCGTCCCGGGTGCCGCGGCGCAACGTGGCACCGGACTTGCCAGGCGCCCCGGCCAGCGGTGCGAGGTCGTCCAGCCCGGTGAGCAGGTCGGCGACGTGCGGCAGTACGGCGGGCATCATCGACCTCCGGGTCGACAAACCGGACCAGACGGGCGTCTTGCACGGTAGCCCATCCCGGCTGTCTACAGTGACGCCGTGCCCGACGACGCCCAGTTCGACGACGCCCTAGCCGACGATCTGGAGCTGGCCCTGCGGCTGGCCGACGTCGCGGACGCGATCAGCCTGCCCCGGTTCGGCGCGGCGGACCTGCAGGTCACCGCCAAGCCCGACCTCACCCCGGTGTCGGACGCCGACCTGGCGGTGGAGACCGCGATCCGGGCGCGCCTCGCGCGGGAACGGCCGGCCGACCTGGTGCTGGGGGAGGAGTTCGGGGACGGCGGCCCGGCGGCGTCGGCCGGCACCCGGCAGTGGGTCGTCGACCCCATCGACGGCACCAAGAACTTCGTGCGCGGGGTGCCGATCTGGGGCACCCTGATCGCCCTGCTCGACTCGGACATCGACACCGACGACCCGGTGGTCGGGGTGGTGTCGGCGCCGGCGCTGAACCGACGGTGGTGGGCCGCGGTCGGGGCGGGCGCGCACACCAGGTTCGGCGACGGTCCGGTCCGGACCTGCCGGGTGTCCGCGGTGGCTCGGCTGGCGGACGCCTCGATCTCCTACTCCGAGCCGGCCGAATGGCGGGCGGTGGGTCGCGCGCGGCAGTTCCAGGACCTGCTCGACCGGTGCTGGCGCACCAGGGCGTACGGCGACTTCTACTCGTACATGCTGGTGGCCGAGGGTGCGGTCGACGTCGCCGGCGAGCCCGAGCTCAGCCTGTGGGACGTCGCCGCCCTGCGGCCGATTGTGACCGAATCGGGGGGCCGCTTCACGGCAATCGACGGTCATCCATCCGGCGGCAGGCGCGGCAGTGCGTTGGCTACGAATGGCCTGCTCCACGACGAGGTGGTCGCTGTGCTGAACGGGTGAGGCCGACCCGAACAGCACAGGCGCGCCGACCGCAAATCCACGCCTCGGCATGCGTCCGATGATTTTGTTCGGTCGTTTCGGTGTCGAGATCGCGGGTCGATAACTCTGTTGGCTTTACACTCCGTCGTTGTGATTCATGCGTCCAAGGTCAGCAAGAAATACAAGGCGTCCACCCGGCCGGCCCTCGACGACGTCAGCATCGAGGTCGACAAGGGTGAGTTCGCGTTCGTGATCGGCCCGTCCGGTTCCGGCAAGTCGACCCTGCTGCGGCTGTTGATCAGGGAGGATGTGCCGACCAGCGGCGACCTCGAGGTCAACGGTGCGGACCTGGTGCACATGCGCCGCGGCCGGGTCGCCGCGCACCGCCGCCGGCTGGGGTGCGTTTTCCAGGATTTCCGGCTGCTCACCAACCGGACCGTCGAGCAGAACGTCGGGTTCGCCCTGGAGGTGATCGGCCGGTCCAAGGCGTCGATCAAGCAGACCGTGCCCGAGGTGCTCGAGATGGTCGGGCTGGAGGGCAAGGCCAACCGGATGCCGCACGAGCTGTCCGGCGGCGAGCAGCAGCGGGTGGCCATCGCCCGGGCGTTCGCCAACCGGCCGATCCTGCTGCTGGCCGACGAGCCGACCGGCAACCTCGACCCGGACACCAGCGCCGACATCATGCTGCTGCTGGAGCGGATCAACCGCACCGGCACGACCGTGCTGATGGCCACCCACGACAACACCATCGTCGACTCGATGCGCCGGCGGGTGATCGAGCTACAGCTGGGCAAGGTGGTCAGGGACGAGGCCCGCGGCGTCTACGGCGTGGGCCGCTAGCCGCGACCCGACGCCCCGACCCGACCAGCTACCAGCCTGCAGCACAGCCCGGCAGACGAGAGGAACCCATGCGCGCCGGATTTGTCGTCACCGAAGTCCTCACCGGGTTTCGGCGAAACATCACCATGACCATCGCGATGATCCTGACCACGGCCATCTCGCTCGGCCTGCTCGGCGGCGGCCTGATCATCGCCCGGATGACCGATCAGATGCGCGACATCTACGGCGACAAGGTCGAGGTCACCATCTACCTGACCCCGGACATCTCCGCCCAGGACCCGGACTGCCGGCAGTCGCCCTGCCAGGACATCAGCCAGGCCCTGCAGGGCAACAACGAGGTCGAGACCGTCGACTTCGAAAGCCAGGCGGCCGCGTATGAGCGGTACAAGCAGCAGTTCGCCGGCCAGCCGGAGCTGCTGGAGATCGGCACGCCGGAGGCGCTGTCGGCGTCCTTCCACGTCAAGCTCTACGACCCGCAGCGCTACCGGGTGATCTCCGAACAGTTCTCCGGGCAGCCCGGTGTGCAGTCGGTGGCCGACCAGAGCGCGTTCCTGGACCGGCTGTTCAGCCTGCTCAACGGCATCCGCAACGCCACCATCATCGTCGCGCTGATCCAGGCGCTGGCCGCGTTGCTGCTGATCTCCAACATGGTGCAGGTCGCCGCCTACACCAGGCGCACCGAGACGTCGATCATGCGGTTGGTCGGCGCCTCCCGCTGGCGCACCCAGCTGCCGTTCATGCTCGAGGCGGTGATCGCCGGCCTGGTCGGTGCCGCGCTGGCCATCGGCGGGCTGGTCGCGGCCAAGTTCCTATTCGTGGACGAGGCCCTCGGCCCGGTGATCAGGTCCGGCATCCTGCCGGAGATCGACACCGCGACGCTGGTCTGGGTGTCACCGATCCTGCTGGCCATCGGGGCCGGGTTGGCGGCGGTGTCGGCGTACGTGACCCTGCGGCTGTACGTCCGGCTCTGACCCGGGAAACCGGCTGGGAGCGGGCGGCGGAGTCCGCCTACGCTGGACGCCGCCATGGCAACGAAACAACCCACCGGGAATCAGCGCAGCAGCAACCGGCCGACCGGCCGGCAGCTGATCGCATCCAATCGCAGGGCTCGGCACGACTACGAGATCCTGGACACCTATGAGGCCGGGATCGCGCTGACCGGCACCGAGGTCAAGTCGCTGCGGGCGGGCCGGGCGACCCTGGTCGACGGCTACGCCACCGTCAGCGAGGACGAGGTGTGGCTGCGCGGCGTGCACATCGCCGAGTACGCCGAGGGCACGTGGACCAACCACGCGCCCCGCCGGGCCCGCAAGCTGCTGCTGCACCGCATGGAGATCACCAGACTGACCAGCAAGCTGCGGGAGAAGGGCACCGCGCTGATCCCGCTGTCGTTGTACTTCTCCGGCGGCAAGGTCAAGGTGGAGCTCGCCCTGGCCCGGGGCAAGCGCGAGTACGACAAGCGGCAGTCGATCGCCAAGCGGGATGCCGACCGCGAGCTCGAACGGTTCGCCGGGCGCCGGGCCAAGGGGCACTGACCAAACCTGACTAGTGCCGGCCAGGTCTGAACGGGCCGGACAGGCGCCCGCGGGAACAGGTAGACTGGGCTGGCTGTTCTCCCCATGGGGGTGATCGGTTTCGACAGCGTGAGTCGAGTGAGGTGAAGCGGGCCGAGGAAGGCAACGATGATCTCGTTAACCATCCGTTGCGAAAAAATCAAATGCCGCTGATAAGAAGCAGGCAGATTTCGCCCTTGCCGCCTGAGCAAGTGTGAAATCCGTCAGACCGGGAGTCCTCCGACCCGGATCCTGACGTCAGCTAGGGGGATCACCGAGAGGTCCGGTCGCGGGGCCTCGAGGGACATCAAACAGCGACTGGGCCTGTCGCACCGGGGTGTCCGTGACACCGGTGGGGCCGAGTAGGGACACAGCGGACTGCGCCCGGAGAAGCCCTCGCAAGGCCACGGTGGACGCGGGTTCAATTCCCGCCACCTCCACAGCCAAATGCCCAGGTCGATGACCTGGGCATTTGTCATGTTCGAGGCACGCCAGTCCGCCGGCACGAAACGTGCGTCGGGGCACCATGACGTACATGGGCCGGTCTTGACGTCCGGATCAGTGTGGCGCTCCGGCGGGGTCGGCCGATCCCGGGCCCGCTGCCTTCGGTGCCGGCTTGGTCCGGCCTTTGCGCTTGTCCGGCCGCTTGGCCGCCTTGTCCCGTGCCGGTTCGCCCAGGTCGGACTCCTCCAGGTCGTCCCGCAGCCGCTCCAGCTCGCCGCGCAGGTAGTCGCGGGTGGCCACCTCGCCGATGGCGACTCGCAGCGCGGCCAGTTCGCGGGCGATGAACTCGGTGTCGGCCTTGGTCTGCGCGGCGCGGGCGCGGTCCTCCTCCAGCGAGATGCGGTCCCGGTCGTCCTGCCGGTTCTGGGCCAGCAGGATCAGCGGCGCGGCATACGCCGCCTGGGTGGAGAAGGCCAGGTTGAGCAGGATGAACGGGTACGGGTCCCACCGGTAGTTGACCGCGAGCAGGTTGATGGTGATCCAGGCGACCACGATCAGCGTCTGCCAGAACAGGAACGTCCCGGTGCCCAGGAACCGGGCCAGCCGCTCGGAGAACCGGCCGAAGGACTCCGGATCGATGTCCATGGAGAACCGGCGATCGCTGCGCGGCTGGTCCAGGCGCCGCCGGGTGGACTCAGCCATGACCGGCCCCCCGCGCCGCCGGCGCCGGCTCGTCCTCGTCCAGGCCCTCGTCGCGCCAGTTGTCCGGCAGCAGGTGGTCCAGGACGTCGTCGACGGTGACGGCGCCCAGCAGGTGGTCCTCCTCGTCCACCACGGGGGCGCAGACCAGGTTGTAGGAGGCGAAGAACCGCGTGACGTCGGCCAGCGATGCGTCCGGCGCCAACCGGGCCATCTCGGTGTCCAGCGCCCCGGCGACCAGTTCGAACGGCGGTTCCCGGAGCAGCCGCTGGGTGTGCACGCAGCCCAGGTAGCGTCCGGTCGGGGTGGCCTGCGGCGGTCGGCAGACGAAGACCATCGAGGCCAGCGCCGGGGTCAGGTCGGGGGAGCGGATGCGGGCCAGGGCCTCGGCGATGGTGGCGTCCGGCGCGAGCACCACCGGTTCGGGCGTCATCAGGCCGCCGGCTGATTCGGCCGAGTACTGCAGCAGCCGGCGCACCGGCGCCGACTCCTCGGGCTCCATCAGGCCGAGCAGCCGTTCCTGGATGCCGGCGGGCAGTTCGGAGAGCAGGTCGGCGGCGTCGTCCGGCTCCATCGCCTCCAGGATGTCAGCGGCCCGGTTCTCCTCCAGGTGCGCCAGGATCTCCTTCTGATCGTCTTCGGACAGCTCCTGGACGATGTCCGCCAGCCGGTCGTCGTCCATCGCGTCGGCCACCTCGTAGCGCAGGGCCGGTGCCAGCTCGCGCAGGATGACCGCCGCGTCGGCGGCGCGCAGCCCGTCCATCTGGGCCAGCACCTGCTGGGAACCCCGGATCGCCTGCCCGGTGAGTTCGGTCGGGCCCAAGCCCCGCACGTCCTGCCAGGCGACCACCTGGAGGGGCGCCCGGCGGACGATCCGGCGTGACTTCTCCCGCACCGCCAACCGGGATATCACCCAGTCGCGGCTCCGGGTGCGTTCCATGGCCGCGTCCACCACCACCGCCGAGCTGGCAGTGGTGGCCATCTGCACCTGCGCGCCGAGCAGTTGCCCGATCAACCGCAGCTCCAACGGGCGCTGCTCGAACCGGCGCATGCTGACCGATCCCGTGGACAGCGCGACCGCGTGCGACTCCAGGCTGCCCACCCGCAGCATCGGCACGAAGATCGGCCGGCGGGTCAACAGCTCCACCACCAGGCCGAGCACGCGCGGCGGCTTGCGGTCCAGCCGCAGCGCGACCAGGATGTCGCGCACCTTGCCGATCGACTCGCCGCTGGGTCCGAACACCGGCAGCCCGGCCAGTTGGGCGACGAAGACTCTGGTGTTCGGTGGCACCCGAACAGGTTAGGGGCCGACGCCGGAATCGGCACCGACCGGTCCGGGCGGATTCCCAGGCAGCTCACATGGTGGGTCAACGACGTGCGAACAGCCGCGATGCGTAGGGTGGCGGGTTGCCGAGCCACGCTCGCACCCACCCGATACCCAGACCGAGGATGTCCGATGCGCGTCCGCGCCCTTGTTCTCGCGCTGCCCCTGGCGGTCGGCGTGCTGCTCGCCGGTTGCAGCTCCGACGGCGGCGGCACGCCCACCGGTTCGTCGGCGACGACCACCCCGCCCACGCTGGGACCGTCCGTGCCCCCGGCGACGGCTGTGGCGGCCGCCGTTCCGGCGGATCAACTGCCGACCGTCAGCGGATCGTTCGGGGAGAAGCCGACGATCACCTTCCCGGCCGGCGACCCGCCGCCGAGCCTGCAGCGGGTGATCCTGTCCGAGGGCACCGGCCCGGTCACCCAGAGCGGCGACTGGCTGATCACCAACTACCTCGGCCAGGTCTGGGGTGGGACCGTCTTCGACAACTCCTACGACCGCGGAGCGACGTCGGCGTTCCAGATCGGCGCCGGAAAGGTCGTGCCCGGGTGGGACGTCGGTCTCGTCGGGGTGCCGGTGGGCAGCCGGGTGATGCTGTCCCTGCCGCCGGCCGACGGGTACGGGTCCGCGGGGAACACCAGCGCCGGGATCAAGGGCACCGACACCCTGGTGTTCGTGGTGGACATCGTCCAGTCCGTCGGCCAGGACGCCGCGGCTCAGAAGGACGCGGAGGTCCAGCCGCCGCCCGCGAACGCGCCCCAGGTCAGCGGTGATCTCGGCGGACCGGCCACCATCACCGTGCCGTCGGGCACGCCGGAGCCCACCACCCCCACGGTGACCGTGCTGGCCAAGGGCACCGGTGATCCGGTGCAGCTCGGCCAGGTGCTGGTGCAGTACGCGGCGACCACCTGGACCGGTGAGGACGCCGGATCGACCTGGTCCACCGCCGACACTCCCGGCAGCGGCCCACAGGAGCTGCCGGTGTCCACCGGCGGGCCCTTCGAGGGGCTGGTCGGCGTCCCGCTGGGCAGCCGGGTGCTGGTGCAGATCCCGGCACAGAGCGACCCCTCGAGCGGCCAGTCGTCGCCGTCCCTGGCCGCGGTCGTTGACCTGTTGGTGCAGACCACGATCACCCCGGCCACCACCCCGTCGGCGTCGGTGCCGCCGGCGGCGTCCGGTAGTGAGGCGCCGGGCAGCACCGCGCCCACCAGTTGACCGCCGCCGGCCCGAGTGAACCAAGGACCTTCAACTGGGCCCTGGATGCGTATCTTCGGTTCACTCGGGCGCGGGGGCCGGAGGTTCGCCCAGCGTGGGTCGCCGGTCAGTGGAAGGCCGGGACGATCAGGTAGATGCCGTACAGGGCGATGAGTCCGGCGACCCCGATGCACGCATAGCCCGCCATCCGGGCGAGTCCGGACGCCTGGCCGGCGCCGTCCCTGGCCTGCGCGTGGGTCAGCGCCGCGACGCCCAGCGCGAAGATGCCCACGATGGACACCGCGGCGACCACCGTCGTGGCGGCGACCAGCGCCAGCGAGGCCCAATCGATCTTCATCCGCTCACCCGATCACCTCGGGCGAGCGTGGGGAGGACTCGCCCTGACCCGGATTGATCACCACGTCACGCGCGTCGTTGACGTTGTCCGCGGAGACCGGCGCGCGGCGGGAGATCGTGTAGATGGCCCAGGCGCCGGCCACCAGTCCGGCGACCACGATGACCAGGCCGAACGTCCCGGTGCCGGCGATCGCCGCGGCGATCGCGCCGGTCAGCGCCGCGGCCGGGAGGGTCAGCAGCCAGCCGTACACCATGCGGCGCGCGGTGCCCCAGCGGACGTCGGCGAGCCGGCGGCCCACCCCGGACCCCATGATCGAACCGGCGCAGACCTGGGTGGTGGACAGTCCGAAGCCCATGTGGGACGACGCGAGAATGGCAGCGGCCGAGGTGGTCTCCGCGGCCAGGCCCTGCGGCGAGCGCACCTCCACGATGCCCTTGCCCATGGTGCGCATGATCCGCCAGCCGCCCGAGTACGTGCCCAACCCGATGGCCAGGCCGGCCGCCGCGATCACCCACACCTGCGGGCCGGTGCCGGATTCCTGGTAGCCGGCGGTGATCAAGACCAGGGTGATCACGCCCATCGTCTTCTGGCCGTCCGAGGTGCCGTGCGCCAGCGCGATCAGCGACCCGGACACCGTCTGCCCGCGGCGGAACCAGCCGGCGGCCGGTTCCTCGTCCGCCCGGCGCATCCACCGGTAGACCAGGAAGGTGGCCAGCCCTGCCGCCACCCCGGCCACCAGCGGCGCCATCAGCGCGGGCAGCACGATCTTGGAGACGATCAACGAGAAGTTCACGCCGGCGGTGCCCGCGCCCACCAGCACCGCACCGATCAGCCCGCCGAACAGGGCGTGGGAGGAGCTGGACGGCAGCCCGAACAACCAGGTGGCCAGGTTCCACATGATGGCCCCGACCAGCCCGGCGAAGATCATCACCGGGGTGACGACCGCGTCGTTGACGATGCCGCCGGAGATCGTCTTGGCGACTTCGGTGGACAGGAACGCCCCCAGCACGTTGAGGATCGCGGCGACCAGCACCGCGACCCGCGGTCGCAGGGCACCGGTGGCGACGGAGGTGGCCATCGCGTTGGCGCTGTCGTGGAAACCGTTGGTGAAGTCGAAGACGAGCGCGGTCGACACGACCAGCATCACCACGAACAGCGTCGTCGTCATCCACGTCTTTCTTGTGCGAAGGGCGAAAGTCGGGTGCGCGGAGCGCGAGAGTATTTCCGGCGGGCCAGGTGTCCAAACGGGGTCGTTAGGGTGAATGGGTGACTGACACGCGGACAGTATCCCGGCGCGAGCGTTTCCGCGACGTGGTCGGCCTGCTGGCCCGCGTCGTCGTCGCCGCGGTCTTCCTCGTCTCGGGCGGCATCAAGGCCGTCAACGCTCGGGAGACCCTGGTGGCGGTCCGCGCCTACCAGCTGCTGCCGGATTCGTTGGCGAGCACGGTGGCGGCCGTGCTGCCCTATCTGGAGCTGGCCATCGGCCTGCTGTTGCTGGTCGGGCTGGCTACCCGGCTGGCCGCGGTGCTGGCCGTGGTGCTGCTCGTGGTGTTCATCGCCGGAGTGGTGTCCGCGGCGGCCCGTGGGCTGTCCATCGACTGCGGCTGCTTCGGCGGCGGCGGCCAGGTGGACGCCGGGCAGACGGCCTACACCGAGGAGATCCTGCGGGACGCCGGACTGTTGATCCTCGCGGGTTATCTGGTGTTCCGGCCGGACACCCCGCTGTCGATCGACCGGCAGGCGCATCGTCGGGCGGCACACCCGGCATAGTGGACATCCGGAGGCAGCAGCTCGACGCGGCCGGGTGAGGCGGCGTCGCGATGAGTCGGGTCGCGCGGCGGGCCCGGCGACGGAGAGGACAGCGCAGTGGCGCAATCGGGCGGTAAGAGCAAGGCCAAGGGGTCCGGCGGCGGCAAGGCGACCGCGAGCAGACCCGGCGGCGCGTCGCGCCAGTCCGTGGCCGCGGCCCGGCGGTCCAGCCCGGGCAACAACCGCACCCAGCTGATCATCGGCGGCATCGCCATCGTGGTGATCGTGGTGATCATCGTGGTCGGTCTGGTGCTGAACAAGCAGCAGACGGCCACCCAGGCCGAGGGCTATGGCGCCTCCACCCAGTCGGTGGCCACCGCGTCGGCCGACGGCGTGGTGACCGTGACCAAGCCCGGCAGCACACCGCGGGCGACGATCGACCTCTACGAGGACGCGCTGTGCCCGGGTTGCGCCGAACTGGAACGCCAGTTCGGGCAGCAGATCAACCAGGCCCTGGACAACGGCACGCTGACCGTGAACTACCACATGGTCGACTTCCTCAACCAGGGATCGGCCTCCGGCAACTACTCGACCCGGGCCGCCGCGGCCTTGCTGTGCGTCGCGCAGAACTCCGGCTCGCAGCCCGGTGTCTACATGGGCTTCCACTCGGCCCTGTTCGCCCCCGAGCACCAACCCGAGGAAAACGGATCGTCCGACCTGTCCAACCAGCAGCTGGCCGATCTGGCCAAGTCGGCCGGCGCGTCCGAGGATGCGCAGAACTGCATCTCCAGCGGCCAGAACGTGGCCGCGGCCGGCGCCGCCGCGACGGCCTTCATCAACAACCTGAACCAGATCACCGGCGGTCGGGCGAGCACGCCGACCGTGGTCAAGGACGGTGCTCCGCTGTCCCTGTCGACGGACTGGCTGACCAACCTGGTCGGCTGATTCGAGGGTTGCCGACTGCCGGCTCGATTAGGTCCTGCCGCCGACCCTTGATAACCTGTCTCGGCAGCTTGGGGCTGTGGCGCAGCTGGTAGCGCACCACACTGGCAGTGTGGGGGTCAGGGGTTCGAGTCCCCTCAGCTCCACCCCACGCACAAGGCTCGAACCCTTGCCTGACGATCGCGTTGGCTGGGGTTGGGCCTTGTCGGCGTCTGCGGCCCAGATGAGGGCGTTGGCGTTGATGTCGGGGTCGAGCAGCCCTCGAAGGGGCGGTTGTTCTCGACGCACACCGGCCCGGCCGGCAACAGCCCTCTGCCGCCGGCCACATAGAGGACGCCGATCAACGCCGCAGCTCCGAGGCCGATCGCGCCGATGCCGGCGACGAGGGCGGCGACCTTGCCGGCGAGGTGGCAGACGGTGAAGATGACCGGGACATCGCACACACCTATCCCTGCGGTCTGTTCAGATGCCCTGGCCGACGTGCCAGAAGAAGTTGGTGAACGCCACCGCCGCGCCGGTGATAACAGCTGCGCCGCAGGCGATCAGCACCCCGGACTTGCCGCGGGTCGCCAAATGCGCGTTCGCGGAATGACTCCCGAAGGCCCACACCACCGCGGCCACGATCAGCGCCAGCACCGACAAGATCACGCCCACGGTCATCACCGAGCCGACGATCGTACGCAGCGCGGCGACACCGGGCAGGCCGTTGTCGTTGGGGTTGATGTTGATATCGGCCAGCACCCCCGAGGCGGCGCGGCCCAGGACGGACCCACACGCCCCTGCCGCCAATGCGCGGAAAGTGATGGCGGGATTCGTTCGGCAGGTGCACCGGCGATGCCAGGCCGCGCCGCTGGGTTGCTCCGGGCCGGGCCGGTGCGTGCCTTGGTGGCCGCGATGTAGCTGCCGTGGCAGGACGCCACCGCCCAGGTCGCTGCACAGACGATCATCATCAGCACGGCGACGATGAGCACGATCGTCATCAGCGCGCCGATCACGGTCTTGAGCTGCCCGGCACCGTCGACGCCGTTGAAGTTCGGATACACGTCCGCAGCGACCGGACAGACGCGAACAGGGGAAACGCGGTCGCGATGGTCACGACTCTCAGGTGCACCACGTCCGTTGCTCAGCAAGCCAGACGTGCGTCAGCGGGGTAGCCGCCTCGCGCACGAGTCAACTTTTCGACAGCAACCGCTACAGAGAAAATCGCAGAAGACACCCGGTGCTTCTATGTTGTCGCTCAAGTCTCGTTCAGATCGAGTCCCAGACGCGCGCGGAGTTCGTCTCTGCCTTCCTTGGTGAGTCGGATCGTTGTTCGTTCCGCTCGCTGTGCTCTCAATGATCGCTGGGCGACTTACCGCCCGCTACGGCGCCAGGCCGGTGATACTCGCAGCAGCACTGACCTCAGCGGCCGGGCAGCTCTGCCTGCTGCTGATCTCGGTCAGTGCGGGCTATCTACGGCTCGTGCCTGCCCTGATCGGTGTAGGTGTTGGAGTGGTAACGAACGACGGCCTCGTGAGCGCCGTTGTCGCCGTAAGTGATGGGTAGCTGCGTGTCGTGTGCGATCTCCTGCGCTGGGTTGAGCGTGGAGCCGTCGTAAGTAACGGTCAGGGTCTTGTCGTTGAGGAGCGCCGGTGCGAAGTGGGAACGCAGGGTCGGGACGACATCGGCTGCGTCCAGTGCTGTCAGCTGCTGTTGTGCCTCGTTGTGCGCTGTGACGGTCGTACCCGTTTTGGCGTTCGTCGAGGGTATGGCGTCCCATCGGAAGCGGTCCCTGGCTCTGCGGTGGCCGGAGATGGTGATCTCTTGGCGCTGGCCGGCCGTGTCGTCGCTGACACTGATCCACGTCACCGCCGAGCCGAGCGCGAAAGCTCGTAGCCGGCCCTCGCCTCGCTTGCCGTGCAGGCGGCGCAGACCGTTCTTGGACTTCTCGCTGAGGCTCTTCCACGAGCCTCCGATCCGACCAAAGGTCGCCTCGACCTCATCGGAGCTGATGCCGTGACCGTCGTCAACAACACGGACGGCTGCGATGGCCTCAGCCGTGTCACGCTGCAACTCGACCGCGACGATGGCCGCCTCGGCATCGATCGCGTTCCACACCAGCTCCACGACCGCTCGCACGGTGTCCCGTTCGTGAGCGAGGCGAGCGACCAGGTCGTCGCTCGCCTGAAGTACCAGGTCGGCGATGATCTGTGGTGATCGAGAGACCTGACTTGGCTCACGTGAGGCGACTTGTTGATCTTGTGGGTCTGTGACCTGCGGAGACGTCGCTGGTCGGGGCCGAAAGTGCGCACTAAACCTGGCCGCAGAGCACGACCGGGTGCCCCTACGTACCCACGGTGATGACCACCTCGGGGAGACGGGCGGCTCAGATCGTGCACTCCTCGCCCGGGAATCACGAGCCATGGAAGGCGTTGAGTCGACGCACGATGGCGCTGATTTCGGGTGGTCGAAGGCTCAAACCGGTTGGAAAGAAGCGAGTGTCACTTCGTCAGCTGTCCCTACCCAGACCGTGAACATTCGCGCCAGGTGCAGAGCATCGCGGCGCAGATTCGATGCCCACGGACTTCCAAGCACAGTGACGGCGATCGGCGGGCCTCTCGTGCGCACTAACTTGAGCCAAGTCAGGACCGCTCGCACGGCGTCCCGTTCGTGAGCGAGGCGAGCGACCAGGTCGTCGCTCGCCTGAAGTACCAGGTCGGCGATGATCTGTGGTGATCGAGAGAGTCTTGCAAGCCCGATGATCGACACTGCCGAGCGCACTGATCGGTCGCCCAGCCACGCGATGAGATGGTGAGGCTGAGTTAGCTGAGCAGCCGAATTCGGTCGTCCTCGTGCCACGTCCCATTCGGAATCTGTACGTAACGCGTGATCGCGTCCCACGCCACGCGAACTTCGGCTGGGTCGCCCGTCAGTGTCACTCGATAGAACGGCGCGCCGTAGGTGGCCGGTACCTTGTCTGACGTAATCCACACGTTGGGAGCTGCCGCTTTCGCTGCGGCCTCGCCGGCGAGCCAGTTGGGGGTTTGTCGGCGGAACAGCTCCGTGACCCATCGCTTCGGGTACGCCTGCTTGATTCTGTAGACGATGTCGGAGAGCGCTGTCCAGCTACGAGCAGCGACCACGATCACCGACATCTGTTTGCCGCCGGACGGTATCCGGCGACCGACCAGCACTGCTTCGCAGGCGAACGCTCGGGCGAGCCTGTTGTCATCAGCGTTGAAGGTCTTCAGCTCTGGGACCTGCACGTAGCCAAGGGAGCCGGAAATTATGTCACTGAGCAAGGCGAGCGCGCGGACCCCTGCGGACTCGTCGTTGCCATACACACGCACCAAGGGCGACGGCTTCGGCCGCACATCAAGCTCAACGTCGGCTTCCCCGATGGCTCGCCTCAGTCCCCAACTGTCAATGCGTCCCTCGGACGACTGCCAGATCGGACTCATCGAATCGGGAATCGCGAGCGTCTCATCGAACGCGAAACAGCTCAGCGCGAATTGGCGCTTCTCCAGGTTGACGGACACGACCCGGACTCTGACCGTCGCGCCCGGTGTTGCACCGTCGGCTGCCCGATCCGCAAGGAATCCGCTGAGGGGTGTGTCGCTGAGCGCCACGATCAGTCCACCCTTGACGGCGCGGTCCGCGGTGCCTGTGTGCCATGAGCCGATCCCTAGCCGGAGCAGTGGGTCGGCTGCCGGATCGCGGATCTCGATGTGGACGTCACCCGTTTGAGGATCTGCCTCGGTAACGAAGGTCTCGATCGAGTCACCCAACGCGATGTCGGGGCGGGAGTCGTCCCAACTCAAGAAGCGTGACGTGACGAACTGTGTGTCGCCGGTGGGTAGCCGCACCTCGACGCCGCGGTCGTTCGACTCGGTGACGACGGCGGTAGCGCGACCGGTCTGCGCTATGGCCAAGATCGCCTCCCGATCGATGACCGAGACGCGCGGCATGAGCATCCGCTTGATCGCGAACATGAAGTCGCGACGAAACCGAGCAGACGAGACCGGATCGGTTCGAGTGCTGACTTCGCGGGTGAGCCGATCCCAGTCGCTCGCTGTTGGGAGCGTTGTCATGTTGATGCGATCACCTTGCAGCTCCCACGAGCCGAGCGAAACGGTCCGCCAGTTGAGGTCGAGATGCCCGACGTTGATGAACGCGGTGGACTTGCGAGACCAGGCAAGTCTGACCTGGATCTGTTTGCCAAGCAGGAGTTCAGCCGGGAGGGCTGGCAGCCGTCCCGCGTCGAGCTTTAACACGATCGACGGTCGGTCGTTGTGCTCTGCCGGGTTGGTTGATAGCTGTACCCACAGCGCTCCCTCGTCCGCGTCGACGACATCTGCCTGCACGACGACGGCTGGTTTGCCCGGACCGCCCAAGGACGACAGGGTGGCGATCACCTGGCGGCTTTGGCCGAGGTAGGTGAGGAGCCTGTCTTCGTCGTAGCCCTCGACAGTGACCGAGAGATGTTGCCCCGGCCGTAGCTGCCGGGTCTGGGAGTACCGAAGTCCGGTACCAAGTTGCGCACCGTCAATAACCAGCTGCTGGGCAGTCGTTGGGTCGCGGACGGCAAGGAGCGGCTGTCGGTCATGAGGGAACGTGTGCACGTGTTCGAGCACTACATCAAAGTCGGTTCCTTCGGGGTGGACCGACCGGAATTGCGTGAACTCGTCGGCCGTTTTGTCAGGTGTCACGACGATCTCGCCGTCCGCTGCGCTTACGACGCGGACGATCTGAACGCCGTCCTCGACTGTACTGTCTAACGGGGCTTCGCCCCAGCCCGACGAGTCGTGTGGTCTGCGGCTTGGGTGCGGGGCTCCGGCCGGGTGGGATCTAGACCCTGA
>CAZCEH010000052.1:0-21278 GCA_964497705.1 uncultured Actinomycetes bacterium
CTCATCGGCTTCTCCCTCCGTGCCGAGTGCTGCCGAGTGCTGCCGAGTGCTGCCGTCCGATCGCTATCCCGCTGCGGTCACCGTCCTGACTGTCCTCCTACCGGGCTCGTCGCCGAGCGTGCGAGGCGTCCAGGGAAGGCAGGGCCACGAGCGACACCTGACCGGCGGCGCATTCCGGCGGCGCATTCCGGCGGCGGCACCCATGCGCCGGCATGGTCACCGAGGCCGATCCCGGTCGAGAATGACTGCAACACCAACGATGTCACGAAACATTTGCTATCCAAAGCGATGTCGAATACCGGACCAAGACACCCGTCCCAGCTGGTGCCCGTGATCGCCGAGATGACCAGTGCAGCAATATCTTCGACGGTCCGACGGCGGTGCCATTCGGCGGCTCATCGCCTTTCCGGACCGCAGACGACGGCCGGGTCGCCTCCGGGCCGGGTATGCCGCCGGTCACAGCTGCGTCGCCCTGCGATCACCCGGAGTTCGGCTAGCATTCATTCTCGGGCCTGCGGTTCCGCGACCCGCTCCGGATGTGCCGACCATCGAGGAAGCCATGCCGACGACCGACAGAGCCCTTCGCCGATCGATCCCCGAACCGCGCGGCGCGAGCCCGGTCCCACCGACCGGCCACCGCACGGTCGATGCGGTGCTGCGGACCCTGCCCTCGCACGGTTGGACCGCCGGGTGGATCGGCCGCCGCGACCGGGCCCTGCTGGTCCTGCGGCACCAGGCCGGCCTGTCGTTTCCCCAGATCGCCGCCCTGACCGTGGACGAGATCCGGATCGACGCCGGCGTGGCCGTCGTCCGTGCCGGCACCGCCGAACCGGTCACCCTGTCGAAGGTCGAGGACTGCCTGATCTGCGGTCCCTGCGCGCTGGCCCGGTGGCTGCATGCACTGGACCTGGCCGGCCTGCACAGCGACGGCCGGGTGGTCGCGTCGGTGATCGCCCGGGCGGCCCCGCTGACCGCCCACTCCCCGCACGCCTGCGAGGGCCGGACCGCCGGGGCACCGGAGGCAGCCGGTCTGCGGGTGTTCCCGATGCGGGACCGATGGGCACCGAGCCCCGTGCCCCTGCTGCCGTCGCCGTCCACTCCGGCCTATGACCTGCGAGCCCGCACGGCCGGCCACGGCCGGAGCCGGCACGGCGCCGTCCTGCACGGCCGGTCCGACCACGCCCCGACCGAGGCGACGACCGTCGACCCGGCGACCGCGCTGGAGAGCCGGGTCCGCACCCTGACGACCGGATCGGCCTGATCGGCGGCCTGATTACGCCGATCGGGTGTGACGACCGTCACATTCGCCCCCTTAGCCAGTTAGCTGGCCACAAAGCTAATCTGCTAAAGAAAAGAGCCGTTAACTTCCCGCCTCGAGGCACGATCGCCTTACGGCACAGGCTCATCGCCGCATGTGCAAGATCATCGGTGATGGCGGCCTGCGCGTCCCGTGGCCCGAGCGGCGCTCCAGCCGCGCCCAGGAACCTGCGGAGGTCCACCCCATGTCGTCAGTCATCGTCGCCGGGTCCAGAACCCCGATCGGCCGGTTCAACGGCGCCCTCGCCACCGTCTCCGCGGCCGAGCTCGGCGGCGTGGCCATCCGCGGGGCGCTGGAGCGGGCCGGCCTGACCGGGTCCGACGTCGACTACGTGATCATGGGTGAGGTGCTGCAGGCCGGCGTCGGGCAGATCCCGGCCCGGCAGGCGGCCGTCAAGGCCGGCATCCCGATGGACGTGCCCGCCATCACCGTGAACAAGGTGTGCCTGTCCGGCCTGGATGCCATCGCACTGGCCGACCAGCTGATCCGGGCCGGGGAGTTCACCACCGTCGTGGCCGGCGGCATGGAGTCGATGAGCCGGGCCCCGCACCTGCTGATGGGCTCGCGGGCCGGATTCAAGTACGGCGACGTCACCATGATCGACCACCTGGCGCATGACGGTCTGCACGACGTCTTCACCGACGTGCCGATGGGCGAGCTCACCGAGGCGACGAACGACATCGACTTCGTCTCGCGTGAGGAGCAGGACGCGTTCTCCGCGCGCTCGCACCAGCGCGCCGCCGCGGCCATCGCGGCCGGGGTCTTCAAGGCCGAGATCGAGCCGGTGGTCATCAAGGGCCGCAGGGGCGACATCGTGGTCGACACCGACGAAGGGGTGCGCGCGGACACCACCGCGGCGAGCCTGGGCCAGCTGCGGCCCTCGTTCCGCAAGGACGGCACCATCACGGCCGGCTCGGCGTCGCAGATCTCCGACGGGGCCGTCGCGGTGATCGTCATGGACAAGGACGAGGCGGAGCGTCGCGGCCTGGACTGGATCGCCGAGATCGGCGCCTATGGGTCGATCGCCGGCCCGGACTCCACCCTGCAGGACAAGCCTGCCCGGGCGATCCGGAAGGCCTGCGACAAGGCCGGCATCGCGCCCACCGACCTGGACCTGGTGGAGATCAACGAGGCCTTCGCCTGCGTGGGCATCGCGTCGGCCCGGGCGCTGGGCCTGGACGAGGAAAAGGTCAACCTCAACGGCGGCGCGATCGCGCTCGGCCACCCGATCGGCGCCTCCGGCGCCCGGCTGGTGCTGCACCTGGCCCTGGAACTGCAGCGGCGCGGCGGCGGCACCGGGGTCGCCACCCTGTGCGGCGGCGGCGGCCAGGGTGACGCCCTGATCCTCACCGTGCCCAAGGCAGGCTGACCCGCCAGCGGCGCCCGAAAGCCGACTCACAACTGATCGATCGATTTGCCACATTCGGCCCTGTTCTGGCCGGATCCGGGTCAGAACACGGCAAATCGATCGGCAAATTCGATTGACGACGGCGGGGCCGGCCCGCACCCTTGACGGCGGCCGGCATTCCGCCGGCTCCGGTTCGACCGATGGGAGGGATGACATGAGCGTCCACGTGCTGTCCGCACCGCCGAGCCCATCCCTTCGCCCCGGGAACCGCTGACCACGGCATCCGACTACCGGGGCGCCTCCCCTGAGCCTGGAGCCCCGAGATGCCCCGCTTCCGCCTGCCCGACTCGTTCGACCGCGGCGACACCGACGACGCCGACGAGCTGCACGACCACTTCGATTCCGCCGCCCCCACCCCCCGCCGCCCGCGCCGCTCCCCCGATCCGCTGCCCCTGGTCGTCGTCGAGGGCAGGTCCGGACACCGGACCGTCGATGTCGATCCCGGGGTCGACCCCGGAGTCGATCCCGAGGTCGATCCGGGGGTCGACCCCGACCCGACACCGGACCGGCGATCCGAGCGCACCGAAAGCCCCTATTCCAGCTACGACGTCGCCACCCATGGGCCGTCGCCGGTGCCCGACTGGCTGATCACCTCGCTGTCCGCCCGGGACACCCGGCGCGGCGTGCTCAAGACCGGCAAGGAGGCCGACGTCGCCCTGCTGGAGCGCGCCCTGCCGGGCGGACCCGGTTGCCTGCTGGCGGTCAAGACGTTCCGCGACACGCACCACCGGCTGTTCCACCGCGACGGGGCCTACCAGGAGGGTCGTCGCGTGCGTCGGTCCCGGGAAACCCGGGCGATGGCCGCGCGCTCCACCTTCGGCCGGGAACTGCTCGCCGGGCGGTGGGCCGCGGCCGAGTTCGCCGCCCTCGGGATGCTCTGGACGGCCGGCGCCCATGTGCCGTACCCGGTCCAGCTGATCGGCTCCGAGGTGATGATGGAGTTCATCGGCGAGCCGGACGGTACCGCCGCACCACGGCTGGCCGCGGTGGACGCCGACACGTCCGAGTTCACCGAGTTGTGGCACGACCTGGTCGGCACGCTGGAGATCCTCGCCGAAGCCGGGCTGACCCATGGCGACCTGTCCCCCTACAACGTGCTGGTCGACGACACCCGTTGCGTGGTCATCGATCTGCCGCAGACGGTGGACCTGGTGAGCAACCCGTCGGGGGTGGACTTCCTGGCCAGGGACTGCCGGAACATCGCCGGGTTCTTCGCCCGGCGCGGCGTGCTGGCCGCGGACCCGGAGACGCTGGCGCTGCGGTTGATGGGCCTGGCCCGACCCTGAGCAGGGCCGCCCGGACACCGGCCGGAGGTGGTTGAATGCCGACATGACAAGCCTGGACCGTCCCGTCGCACCGGATCCTTATGCGTTGCTGCCCCAGGTGGGTTCGTTCACCGTGAGCAGCCCGGACATCGCCGACGGGCAGGTCGTCGGATCGGAGTTCCGGTACGGGCCGGACGCGCCGGGCGGCGCGAACATCTCGCCCGCGCTGTCCTGGTCCGGGTTCCCGCCGGACACCCAGTCCTTCGCGGTCAGCTGCTTCGATCCGGACGCGCCGACGCCGGCCGGCTTCTGGCACTGGACGGTGGTGGATCTGCCGGCCACCGTCACCGAACTGCCCCGCGGCGCCGGCAGTGCCGGTGGCTCGCTGCCGGACGGCGCCTTCCACGTCCGCAACGACTTCGGCACCGCCGGCTACGATGGGCCGGCCCCGCCACAGGGCGACCAGGTGCACCGGTACTTCTTCGTCGTGCATGCGGTCGACGTGCCCAAGCTCGGTCCCGACGACGGCGCGGGAGCCACCGTCATCGCGTTCAACCTGGTCTTCCACACCCTGGCCCGGGCGATCATCACTCCGGTGTTCTCCTACTGATCGCCCCCAGGAAGGGTTGCCGGGCCGGTCGACGTAGCCTGGCCGCATGCACTTCGACCTGGTGGTGGTGGGGACAGGTTCGGGCAACACGATCATGGGCCGGGAGTATCGCGGCCTGCGGATCGCCCTGGTGGAGTCGGGCCTGTTCGGTGGCACCTGCCTGAACGTCGGCTGCATCCCGACCAAGAGCTTCGTCTATCCGGCTGATCTGGCCGACGCGGTCGACCGGGCGGGCCGGCTAGGCCTGGACGCGACCGTGGCCCCGGTCGACTGGGTGGTGCTGCGGGACCGGATCTTCGCCCGGACCGACGAGATCTCGTCGGACGGCCTGGCCTTCCGCCAGGGCCCGAAGTGGCCGGACATCGAGGTCTACCTGGGCACGGCGCGGTTCACCGGGTTCAAGGAGATGACCGTCGACCTGAACGACGGCGGCCAGGTCGATCTCACCGCGGACCGGTTCGTGCTGGCGGCCGGTGGCCGGCCGGTGATCCCCGACATCCCCGGCCTGGACGAGGACGCCATCGGGCAGGGCGTTGTGCACACCTCGGACACCATCATGCGGATCGACCGGCGACCGGACCGGCTCGTGGTGGTCGGCGGCGGATACATCGCCGCGGAGTTCGCGCACGTCTTCGACGCCTTCGGCACCCGGGTCACCCAGCTGGTCCGCGGGTCCCGGCTGCTGCGGTACCACGACGACGACATCGCGACGACCTTCACCCGGCACGTGATGGACCGGTACGACCTGCGGCGGGACACCGAGGTCTGCGGAATCAAGCCCATCGGCCCGCGCGGCGACGGGGTCCGGGTCTTCCTGGAGGGTCCGTACGGCGAGACCACCGTGGACGCCGACATGATCCTGCTGGCCACCGGGCGGCAGCCCAACTCCGATCTGCTGAACCTGCCCGCCACCGAGGTCACCGTGGACGACCGGCACCGGGTGATCGTCGACGAATACCAGCAGACGGTGGTCCCGGGCATCTACGCGTTGGGCGACCTGAGCTCGCCCTACGCGCTCAAGCACGTGGCCAATCACGAGGCCCGGGTGGTCCGGCACAACCTGATCCATCCCGACGACCCGATCGCCACCGACCACCGGTTCGTGCCGGCGGCGGTGTTCACCGAGCCGCAGATCGCCGCGGTCGGGCTGACCGAGCGGCAGGCGCGCGAGCGGGGCGTGGCGTACGTGGTGGGCCGGCGGGACTACGGCGGCACCGCGGCCGGCTGGGCCCGGGAGGACACCACCGGGTTCGCCAAGGTGCTGGCCGACCCGGCGACCGGGCTGCTGCTCGGCGCGCACATCATCGGGCCGGAGGCGGCGACGGTGATCCAGCCGCTGGTGCAGGCAATGTCGTTCGGGCAACGCGCGCACGACGTCGCGCGCGGACAGTACTGGATCCACCCGGCGCTGTCCGAGGTGGTGGAGAACGCGTTGCTGGCCCTGCCCCGACCGACCGGCTGAGTCGGTGCTTCCCGGGGTCAGGCGGCCGAAAGCCCCGGGCCGGAGGGGTTCGGCCCGGGGCTGTCCGTCGGTGTCGAGGCGGTGCTCCTGATGCGGTGTTCCTGAGGCGTGGCCGCCCGGGGATCAGTAGGTGCTCAGGTCGTTGCCCATGTAGCAGAACGACTCGGTCTCGTGGTCGTCGTAGGTGAAGTACTGCTCGTAGGTGTCGATGTACTCGCCGCTGTAGTCGAAGTCGTACCCGTTCCACTGCGCGTACTGCGCGTACACCATGTAGTAGCCCGGGTCGAAGCTCAGATCGGCCACGTTGTACGAGGCGTAGTAATCAGCCTCCACCCAGTTCCCGTCGGTCACCCACTCCTGCGAGTAGCTGTCCCACACCCAGATCTTGGCGTAGCTGCCGTAGTCGGCGTCCGAGTTGCTGGTGAACACCAACGTGTCACCGCCACACTCCACCGTGGTGCTGAAATACGTGCTGCCGGCGACCGTGTCGGCGTGCGCCTGGCTCGCCGAACCGGCCGCGGCGAACGCGATGAACATCGCGGCGGTGGCCACGACGATGCCCGCCAGACGGCGGACCAGGGTGCGAGCGGTCCCGGAGACCGGGGCGGTGATGACCGAGGTGGTGGCCATGATGTCCTCCTGAAGGGCGGGGATTGCGTGTCCTGACTGGCTGCTGGACACAGAATCCGACCCACCGCTGAAGACCCACCGAAGAACCGCTTAAGCCCCCGCCGACCCCGCCGACGACCGTCAGGAGTCGAGCTGGAACACCAGGTCGGTGCCGCCGATGCGGATCCGGTCGCCGTCACGCAGCAGGTGGCTGTCGACCACCCGCTCCCCGTTGACCAGGATTCCGTTGGTCGAGCGCAGATCGGTGACCGTGAAGCCGTTCGCGGTCTCCGCCACCACCGCGTGGTACCGGCTGACCTTCTCACCGGTGATCACCAGGTCGTTGTCGTCCATCCGGCCCAGCCGCAGTCCCCGGCCCGGCACCGGCAGGGACTCGCCCGACGGCAGCCGCACCCGGGCCTTGGACAGCACGATCGCCGTCTCGGCGACGGTGCGCTGGGTGGACGCCGACGCCGCCGGCGCGGCCGGAGCCAGGGATTCCTGACGGAGCACCTTGCGCTCCAGGTCCCGCAGCGCCGGGCTGGGGTCGATGCCCAGCTCCTCCCCCAGCAGCTCGCGGATCCGCCGCGCGGCGTCCAGCGCGTCCGCCTGCCGGCCCAGCCGGTACAGGGCGGTGATCAGCTGGATCCAGAACGGCTCCCGCAGCGGGTACTGGCCGGTCAGCGAGACCAACTCGGCGACCACCGCGGACTCCATGCCGGAGGCCAGCTCGGCGTCGATCCGGGCTTGCAGGGCGACCAGCCGTTCCTCCTCCACCGCGGCCGCGAAGTCGTCGGCGAAGCGCAGTCCCCGCAGGTCGGCCAGCGCCGGGCCGGTCCATTCGGCCAGCGCCGCCCGCAGCCGGTCCGCGGCCTCGGTGTACCGGTGCGCGGCCAGCAGTTCGGTGCCCGCGCGGGCCCACCGGCCGAACCGGCCCAGGTCGACCAGGGCGTCGTCGACGGCGATCCGGTAGCCGGGCGACTGGGTGGTGACGGTGAGCAGGCCCGGGTCGGACAGCGGGCGCAACGCCCGTCGCAGGGTGGAGACGTGTACCTGCATGGTTGACAGGAAGCTGCCCGGCACGTCGCCGTCCCAGATCGCGTCGGCCAGCGAATCGGACGGCACCACGCGGTTCCGGCTGACCAGCAGCGCGGCCAGCAGGGCCTTCGGTTTGCCGCCCGGCAGCGGCAGCGGCCGGCCGGCCAACCGCAGCTCCATCGGCCCGAGCAGCCGCACGTCCAGGGCCGGCCCGGCAGTCTCGGCCGGCGATCCGGCCGGTGATCCGGGCGGTGCACTGGCGGTCGGGGGCGTCACCGGCGAATCCTAACCAGGCGCGGGCCACCTGCCGCCCCGAACATCCGCGGATGTCCGCAGTTCAGAGCCTCAGGGCAGGGTGAGCACCTCAGCACCCGTGTCGGTGACGACCAGGGTGTGCTCGAACTGCGCCGTCCACGACTTGTCCCTGGTGGTGACCGTCCACCCGTCGTCCCACAGGTCCCAGTCGATGCCGCCGAGGGTGATCATCGGTTCGATGGTGAACGTCATGCCCTTCTCCAGCACGGTGGTGACGCTCGGCTCGTCGTAGTGCAGCACGACCAGGCCGGAGTGGAAGGTGCGCCCGATGCCGTGGCCGGTGTAGTCGCGGACCACGCCGTAGCCGAAGCGCTTGGCATAGGACTCGATGACCCGGCCGATGACGTTCAGCTGCCGGCCGGGAGCCACCGCCTTGATCGCCCGGCGCAGCGCCTCCCGCGTCCGCTCCACCAGCAGCCGGTTCTCCTCGGCGACCTCCCCGGCCAGGTAGGTGGCGTTGGTGTCGCCGTGCACCCCGTCGATGTAGGCGGTCACGTCGATGTTGACGATGTCGCCGTCCTCGATGACGGTCGTGTCCGGGATGCCGTGGCAGACCACCTCGTTCAGCGAGGTGCAGCAGGACTTGGGAAAGTGCTTGTAGCCCAACGTGGACGGGTAGGCGCCGTGGTCGCACAGGTAGTCGTGCACGGCCGCGTCGATGGCGTCGGTGGTCACGCCCGGTTGCACCAGCTTGGACCCTTCGACCATGGCCTGTGCGGCGAGCCGGCTGGCCACCCGCATCTTCTCGATGATCTCCGGGGTCTGCACCCACGGGTCGGTGCTGGGGGCCGGCTTGTCCCGGCCGACGTACTCGGGCCGGGCGATCGACGCGGGGACCGACCGGATCGGCGTCGGCCGGCCCGGCTTCAGGGCGGTGCGCAGCATGCTCCCGAGGTTACGGGGCCCGAGCTCGGGACAGTCAGCCCGGCACGGCGGTCAGCAACTTGACCACGATCTTGTTGGTGTTGATCGAGTCCTCGCCGCCGGCGATGAAGGCCGCGAAGGCGAGGTCACCGCGATACCCGACCGTCCAGGCGTGCGCGTGGATGGTGCCGTCATCGGCCTGGAACTCGGCGGTCCCCGTCTTGGCGTGCACGTCGTTGAACGGCTCCAGCCCGGCCCCGGTCCCTTCGGTCACCACGGCCCGCATGTACGTCTGCAGGTCCTGGACGACCTGCGCGGGCGGCGCCGGCACGGTGCGGTCCACCGTCGTGGTGGTGCCCCTGATCAGGGTCGGCGTCGGCATCGAGCCGTGTTGGGCGGTGGCCGCCATCAGTACGGCCCCGAACGGCGACAGCAGCACCTGGCCCTGGCCGAAGCCGTTCTCCGCCCGTTGGATCACCGTGTCGGCGTCGGGCACCTTGCCGGTCAGGGTCACCGCGCCGGGCATCACGAAATCCAGACCGACGCCGAAGCCGGCCGCGGCGTCCGGTAGCGCGTCGGCGGGCATCTGGGTCGACAGGTCCGCGAAGGTGGTGTTGCAGGATCGGGCGAAGGCCACGGTCGAGTCGACCGTGCCCAACGCGAAGTCGTGGGAATTGTGAATCGCGCGGCCCTGGATGGTGAACACTCCCGGACAGCCGGTCGGTTGACCGGGAGCGATCAACCCGCGCTCCAGCGCGGCGGCCGCCGTGACCACCTTGAACGTCGAGCCGGGCGGATACAGGCCGGTCAGCGCCGGGGTGCCCTGGGCGTTGGCGGCGGCGTTCTGCGCGACGGCCAGCAGCTCCCCGGTGGAGGGTTGCATCGCCAGCAGCACCGCCGGCTGGCTTTGATCGGCGATGGCCGCCTCGGCGGCCTGCTGGATGCCGGAGTCCACGGTCAGGGTCACCCGTTGCCCGGCCACCGCCGGATGGTCCTCCACCGTCTCCAGCACCCCGCCGGTGCTGTCCACGATCACCACCGACCAGCCGTCGGAGCCCCGCATCAGCGGCTCGGCGACCGGGGTGACCTGGGCCAGGATCGACTTGGCGAAGTCTCTGGTCGGCGGCAGGTTGCGCACCTGGGAGGGAAAGCTGAGCCCGCTGATCGCGTTCAGCGCCGGTTGCACCGTGCGGTAGTCGGACTCGCGCAGGTTGGTGACGGTGTATCCGATGCTGGACGGGTCGGCGGGCGGCGTTCCGTCGTCGGGGGTGGCCGATCCCGACGCCGCGGCGGTCGGCGTCGCGCTCTGCCCGGCGGTCGCCGCGGCCGCCTCGGCCTGCGCCTGCGCCACCCCGGCGACGATGCCGTCCGCGGTCACTGTGGGGTCGATCGGGGCGAGGATCGGCGCCAGCGCGGCCGCCGTCCCGGGAACGTCGGCGACCTTGGCCGGCATCAGCACCACCGAGTACACCGTCACCGGCTGGACGATCTGGTTGTTGTTCCGGTCCACCAGCACGCCCGGTTCGGCGGCGGTCGTGCGCGCCGCCAGGGTCTGCCGCTCTCCCAGCTTGGGATGGATGACCGAGGGCGCCCAGACCAGTTCCCAGTCGCGGTCCTTCTTCCAGGTCCAGGTGGCCGGATAGGTCCAGGTGCCGGCGCCCGGGAGCTGCCAGGTGAGGGTGACCGAGGCGGTGGCCTGGTTGGCGCCACCGCGGGTGGGCTCACCGGCGCTGATCGTCAGCTGATCCGGACGCAGGTCGCCGGTGACCTCGTCGAGCATGACCGCCGCCGCGGCCGGGCTGGTGGTGATGCCCGATGCCGTGTCGAAGTCCATCCGCTGCCAGGCGTCGATGAACGCCGCCATCCGGTCGCCCGGCCCGGGATCGTCCCGCGCCGGGTCCGACGAGCACCCGGCGACCATCACGAGCAGCACGGCCAGCGCCAGCAGTGCACCGGTCCCACGGTGCGGCCGCCTGGTTCCCCGCACCGCCATGCCGTCCAGTATCCCCATGCCGGCGCCGGCCGGGCCGCTGCGACATCCGGTTGCGACATCCGGTTGCGACATCCGGTTGCCGCGGATCTGCCGGACGCCCGGTCCGGCGGCCGGCCGGACGCGACGCCGGGCCCGCCGTCACAGCCAGGTGTGCACGCGGACCGTCGTCCCGGACGTGTTGGACCGGACCTGGACCAGGTCGCACACCTCGTGGGCGGCGCGCAGCGCCCTCCCCCGCGAGTTGTCCTGACCGAGCGGGCGCCGGCCGATCATCGGGTCGCTGACCGGGGTCGAGTCATGCAACTGGCAGACCAGGTCGGATCCCTGCTGCCACAGCTGCAGCATCTGGCCACGTCCGGTGTACGCCTCGGCGGACAGCGCGACCGACCGGACCGCGGCGGCCAACCCGGCGGCCCGACGGCGCGGCACTCCGGACGCCTCCGCCCACCGCCGCACCCAGTCCGAGACGTGATGCCCGGCGGATCGGTCCACCATCAGGTGGCGGGCCGGCTCGCCCGGTGGCGGCAGCTGCCGGCCGAACAGCTCGACGGCATGGTAGGCGCCGCCGTACGTGGTGCTGCCCCGGTACACCCGGGGTTCGACGATCACCGGATGGCTGCGGGCCGCCTCGTCGATGACCGCGGGGTCCAGGCTGTCCCGGTCGTACGGGCACAGCAGCCACAGCGGTGTGCCCGGGCCGATGGCCAGGTTCAGCAGCGACTCGTGCAGGTGGCACTCCTCGACCTCGACGTGCCGCCGCCCGGCCCAGATCGGTTCGCCGACACCGCGAAGCGGGCCATCGGCGGCGTGCCGGGCCAGGAAGTCCTGCCAGGCCGGGATGATGCGCGCCGGATTGCGCCCGAGGTCGGACATGTCGACGAACTCCACTCGGTCCGCGGCCGGGCCGAGTTCGGCCCGCAGCGCCGCCTGCCGCGCCTCGACGACCGCGACCATGACCGGCTGTCCGGCGTCCACGCCGTCGCGCACGAACGGCGCGACCATCTCGAGGAACTCGTCCCCACCCCGGTAGTAGACCGCCTCATGCCGATATCCCCGATGCGTGGCCCGCCCAGTGATCAACGCAGGCAACAGTGCCCTCCCAGTCGTCCACGCCCGGTTCGCCGCTGACCCGGAGCGTCCGCATCCCTCCCCCGGGACGCGTGCGCGACCCACCCTACTTGGACTCCGGCGGTTCCCGGGAGGGCCGAACGGGGCAGTCACCGCGGTCGGCGGCGAATCCTGACCGGGATCTCACCCCGTTCGGGCGGCGCGCCGACCGGACGTCCGGGCGGACCATCGTGGCCATGGGACTGTTCCGCAACCGTCAAGAAGGCCCGCCACCCCGCCGGTACCAGATGCGCGAGAAGCTGCTGGCCATCGGCGACGACTTCTGGATCGAGAACGAGCAGGGCCAGAAGGTCTACAAGGTCGACGGCAAGGCGATCCGCTTCCGGGACACGTTCATCCTCGAGGACAACGCCGGCGGCGAGCTGGCGAAGATCCAGGAACGCAAGCTGTCCGTCCGGGACAAGATGAAGATCGAGTGGGGCGGCACGTCGGCCACCGTGCACAAGGCCATGCTGGGCATCCGGGACCGCTACACCATCGACCCGGACAACGGCGAGAAACTGCACGCCCACGGCAATTTCGTCAATCATGAGTACGAGATCGAACGCGACGGGCACACCATCGCGACCATCTCCAAGAAGTGGTTCCGGGTCCGGGACACCTATGGCGTCGAGGTCGCCGCCGACGAGAACCAGCCGTTCATCCTGGCCGTCACGGTCTGCATCGACGAGATGGCCCGCGGCTGACCCGGCCGGTCCCCGGCTTTACAGTCTGGGTATGACCGTCGAGGACGAGAAGCGCATCGCCGCCGAGGCGTCCGTCGATCTCGTCGAGAACGGCATGACGGTCGGCCTGGGCACCGGGTCCACGGTGGCCTACCTGCTCCCGGCGCTGGCCGCCCGGCAATTGGACATCCGCTGCGTGGCCACGTCGCCGCGCACGGCCGCCGCAGCCACCGCGCTGGGATTGCGGGTGCTGGACTTCAGCGACGTCGACCGGTTCGACGTGGCGATCGACGGCGCCGACCAGATCGCTCCGGACGGCTGGCTGATCAAGGGTGGCGGCGCCGCGCACACCAGGGAGAAGGTCGTCGCCAACGCGGCCGACCGGTTCGTGGTGATCGCCGACTCCAGCAAGCCGGTGGACGCCCTGCGCAGGTCGGTGCCGGTCGAGCTGCTGGAGTACGGGCTCGCGGCAACCCTGCGGGAGCTGCGGCACGTGGTACTGCGTGACGTGCCGCGCAGCCCCGACGGCGGGGTGATCGGCGACTACCACGGCGACCTGGGCGACCCGGCCGCGCTGGCCGCCCGGCTGAGCGCCGCCCCGGGGCTGGTGGAGCACGGGCTGTTCCCGCCGTCGATGGTGCACGACGTGCTGATCGCGCGCGGCACCGAGGTCGAGCACCGGGTGGTCGACCACCGGTAGGCCCGCCGGTATCGCCCACCGCCCGGCGCCGTCCGGCGCCGTCCGGCGCACTGTCAGGCCCGTTCGGAGACCGTCCGGTCGACACGGCTCGGTCCCGGATCGCTCGCGACGCGCCGCGCGCGGACGAACCCCCACCCGACGAACGCGGCGGCCAGCGCGGTGAGCGTGACACCGGCGATGGTGACGGCCTCCTGGAACGCCGCGAGCTGCTGCGCAGTCCAGCTCGATGCGACGATGTCGCCGGTGAACAGCGCCGCCAGGATGGTTCCGGCGACGGCGATACCGACGCCGGACGCGACCTCGGTGGCGGTGTCGGTCAGCGCCGCGCCGACCGTGGTCCGATTCTCGGGCAGGCCACGCAGCACGTTCACCCCGGCGACCACGCCGACCACGCGCATCCCGGCCGCTTCGATCACGAGCGCGACCGCCACCCACACGTACCCGAAGCTGCCCAGCAGTGCGTAGACGGCGAGCCCGCAGACGACCGCGGCGGCGCTGAGCCAGGCGGCCCGGTTCAGACCGACCCGCCGCACGAACGGATTGATGAAGACGCCGCCGGCGATGAGGACGACGACCTGCGGCAGCATGCCGACGGCGGCGAGGGCGGGCGGCCACCCCCAGGCCAGCTGCAGCTGCAGCGTCACCAGGTACCCCAGGCCCGCGGTCGCCAACCCGGCCGCCGCCTTGAACGCCAGGCCGCTGGACACCAGCGGCCTGGCTACCAGGGTGAGATCCAGCAGCGGGTGCCGCGCCGCACGCTCGCGCAGCACGAAGGCGATCGCGGCCACGACGGCCGCCGCCGTGGTCACCCACGGCAGCCACGATGCCGGGCCCTGGTCGACGAACAGCGTCGGCGCGACGAGGGCGAGCGCGACCGTCGCCGTGCCCAGCACCGCACCCCAGCCGTCCACCGGATCGCGGTGCAGGTCGGCCGGATCGTCCGCGGCGATGCCGAACCGCACACCGATGATCGCCAGTACGGCGATCGGCACGTTCACCAGCAGCAGGACCTGCCACGGCGCGACGGCGAGCACGAAGCCGCCCACGGTCGGGCCGATCGCGAGCCCGACCAGGCCGACGGTCGAGATCAGAGTGGTCGCCCCGACACGCAGCCGATCGTCGTCGAACAGGCGGAAGGCCAGCGCCATCGACCCGGGAGTGGTCATCGCCGCGGCGACGCCCATCGCCACCCGGACCGCGATGAGCTGCTCCGCGGTGCCGACGAAGGCGGTGGCGGCGCTGGCCATGCCCAGCAGGACCAGGCCGACGAGCATGATCCGCCGTCGACCGAACCGGTCGGAAACCGCGCCGAATGCCAGCATCAACGCGCCGAACACCACGGTGTAGGCGCCGGTGATCCACTGCAACGCGGTCGTCGACGCGTGCAGCTCGCGTCCGATCGTCGGCAACGCGACGTTGAGAATCGAGTTGTCCAGCATCTCGAACAGGAACACCGCGGACAGCCCCGCCAGGGCCACCCAGGCCTCCCGCAGCGATTGCGGGGAGCGCGCGGACCGAGCTGCCGTCTGCTCACGCATGGTCGACTCCCTCGCCTCCGATGGGACCCTGATCGGATGACCACGTCGCGACGGTCGCCTCGGCGATGCTTGTCACGGTGTGGCCCGCCGGCCGGAGCGGTCCTCCGGTGGCCCACCACTATGTTAGGTGACTAAGTTTAGTTACACAAGGGAGTCGATCGGATGCCCAGGACCGGAGAGCGCGGCGGCCCGCAGACGCGTGCGCGGATCGCCCAGGTCGCGGCCCGGCTGTTCCTCGAACGCGGATTCGACGCCGTGACGGTCGCCGACGTCGCGCGCTCGGCCGGCGTCTCGAGCGTGACGGTGTTCAACCATTTCCCGCGCAAGGAGGATCTGTTCCTCGATCGCGCGGACGACGCCTACGCACTCCTGCGCTCGGCGGTACGCGACCGTCCCGCGGGCCTGGACGTGCTGGCGTCCCTGCGCGAGGCGACCCGGCGTCTGGTCGACGACCGGCATCCCCTGTCCGGCCTCAACGAGGCCTCCGTGCCCTTCTTCCGGACCGTCGCGGCCTCGCCCGCGCTGATCGCGCGGGCGCGCGACATCGCCGCCGATCTCGTCCGGGCCCTTGCCGAGGAGCTCGACCGCGACCACGGTTTCGAGGGCGACGGGACACTGCTCGCCGCCTTCTTCGTCGCCGGCTACGGCACGGTGCTGGTGCGGACGGCGCGTCGCCGGCTGGCCGGCGACGCGCCGACCGTCGTGCTGGACGACCACCGCGCGCGCCTCGAGCAGCTGTTCGAAGCGCTGCGCGACGGGGTCGCGCAGGGACAGAAGGACCGGCGGGCCCCGGCCGGATAGTCGCCGCCGGCCGCACGTGCGCGGGGAAGATCCGGTTGCTCCAAACGACCGGATCTTCCCCAGCACCGCCGAGGTCAGACCGCCGACCCCGTCAGAACAGCACCGAGGCGAACGTGCCGACCTGGCGGAACCCGATCCGTTCGTAGGTGCGCCGGGCCGGCACGTTGTAGTTGTTCACGTACAGGCTGGGCAGCCGGCGCAGGTCCGCCTGGATGGACCGGACCACCGCGGCCATCGCCGGCGCGGCCAGCCCCCGGCCGCGCAGTTGCGGGTGCACCCACACGCCCTGGATGAGCGCGACCGAGCGGGACAGCGACCCCACCTCGGCCTTGAACACCACGGTGTCGCCGTCGAAACGGGCGTAGGCCCGGCCGGCACCGATCAGCTCGGAGATCCGCGCGTGGTAGCTACGGCCGTTGTCGCCGCTGCGCGGGTCGACACCGACCTCCTCGGTGAACATGGCCACCGCGGACGGGTAGTAGTGCTCGATCTCGTGCGGCCGCGCCAACCGGACGTTCGGGTCCACCGGGCCGACCGGATCGGTCGGGCAGACCATCAGCGGCTGGTCGGGCCGCAGCTCGCGCGGCGGCCCCCACCGGCGTTCCAACCGCTCCCAGAACGGCAGCACCTGCCCGGCCGGACCCAGGATGGTGGCGCACTTGCGGCCCCGGCGGCCGGCCGTGTGCGCGAAGGTGCGCATCGCCGAGGCGTCGCCGACCAGCGGCACCATCGACGCACCGGCGAACAGCAGCCCGTCCCGGCCGCCGCCGATGCCCCAGAACTGGCCGCCCATCGCCGCCTCGTTCATGCCGACCTGCTCGAACCTGGCCGCCACCATGCACGCGGACACCGGGTCGGCGGTCAACACCCGGGACACCTGCGCGGCGTGCCCGGGACCAAGCACCCTGGAGAAACTCGCGGTGAGCATGCGTGGCCTTCGGTGGTCCGGCACTGAGCAGTCGAGAGTACTGGGCAGTCGGAGGGTCAATCAGGCAAGAATGCCACGCGTTCGTCCGGTTCACCGCCAACGCCGGGCCCGGCCCGCGTGATCGATCGACCGAGTGTGATCGATCGACCGGGCGCTCGGCCCCCGGATGGGCCCGATCCGCCGACGGGTCAGGCGCGCACCACGGTCGGCTCGCCCGACGGCACGCCGGCGGCGCGCAGGTCGTCGGCGATCCGCAGGGCCTGCTCGATCAGCGTCTCGACGATCTGCGACTCCGGCACGGTCTTGATCACCTCGCCCTTGACGAAGATCTGGCCCTTGCCGTTGCCCGAGGCCACGCCCAGGTCGGCCTCCCGAGCCTCGCCAGGGCCGTTCACCACGCACCCCATGACGGCCACCCGCAGCGGCACGTCCATGCCCTCCAGCCCGGCCGTCACCTGCTCGGCCAGCGTGTAGACGTCCACTTGTGCGCGGCCGCAGGACGGGCAGGACACGATCTCCAGCCCGCGTTCGCGCAGGTTGAGCGACTCCAGGATCTGCAGGCCGACCTTGACCTCCTCGGCCGGCGGGGCGGACAGCGAGACCCGGATGGTGTCGCCGATCCCCTGTGACAGCAACGCGCCGAAGGCCACCGCGGACTTGACGGTGCCCTGGAACGCCGGACCGGCCTCGGTGACGCCCAGATGCAGCGGGTAGTCGCATTGCTGGGCGAGCAACTCGTAGGCCCGGACCATGATCACCGGGTCGTTGTGCTTGACCGAGATCTTGATGTCCCGAAAGCCGTGCTCCTCGAACAGCGAGCACTCCCAGAGCGCGGACTCGACCAGCGCCTCCGGGGTCGCCTTCCCGTACCTGGCCAGCAATCGCTTGTCCAGCGAGCCGGCGTTGACGCCGATCCGGATGGGCGTGCCGGCGGCGGTGGCGGCCTTGGCGATCTCCCCGACCTTGTCGTCGTAGGACTTGATGTTGCCGGGATTCACCCGGACCGCGGCGCAGCCGGCGTCGATCGCGGCGAACACGTACCGGGGTTGGAAGTGGATGTCGGCGATCACCGGGATCTGCGATTTCTTCGCGATGATCGGCAGTGCCTCGGCGTCGTCGTTGCTGGGCACCGCGACCCGGACGATCTGGCAGCCGGACGCGGTCAGCTCGGCGATCTGCTGCAGGGTGGCGTTGATGTCCGCGGTCACGGTCGTGGTCATCGACTGGACCGACACCGGGTGCTCGCTGCCCACCCCGACCCCGCCGACGTTCAGCTGCCGAGTGACGCGGCGCGGCGCCAGCACCGGAACGGCCCGGTCGGCGGGCATGCTCGGCAGGCCGAGCCCCACAGCGGTTGTGCTCATGTCCTCATTCTCGCGATCAGCCGAAGAGCTTGACGGGATTGACCAGGTCGGCGACCAGGGTGAGCGCGGTCAGGCCGATGAACAGCAGCGCCACCACGTAGGCGACCGGCATCAGCTTGGCCACGTCGAACGGCCCCGGATCCTTCTTGCCACGCAGTTTCGCCCATCCCCGGCGCACCCATTCGATGACGGCGCCCAGGATGTGCCCGCCGTCCAGGGGCAGCAGCGGCAGCATGTTCAGCAGGAACAGGCTCATGTTGAACCCGGCGACCAGGTTCAGGAACAGCACCCACTTGTCCTGGGTGGTGGTGCTGTCCGACTCCAGGATCTCGCCGCCGATCCGGCCCGCGCCGACGATGCCGACCGGCGAGTTCAGGTCACGCGGGGTGCCGTCGACGATCGCGTCCCACAGGGCCGGGATCCGCGCCGGGATGGCGACCACCGCGCCGGCGGCGGCACCGATGAACTGGCCCGTCCGGTCGATCGCCGCGCCGACCGACTGCGGCTGGTAGGGCGTGGCGGTGGAGATGCCCAGGAAGCCGGCGGTCTTCACACCGGTCTGCTGTCCGCTGTCGTTCACCACGGGCCGCTGGTTCGGCACGATCGTCACGGCCTTGGTGTACTGCTGACCGTCCCGCACGTAGTCGATCTGCACCGTCTGGTTGGCCGCCGCCTGGATCAGGCCGGTGAGCTGGTCCCAGCCGGTGACCGGAGTGTCGTTGAAACCGACGATCGTGTCGCCGGGCAGCAGACCGGCCGCCGCGGCCGGCGTCTGCGGGTCGGTGGCCGCGCAGTCCGTGCGCTGCGCCTGCCCGGCCGCCGCGGCCGGGATCACGCACTGGCTGACCGTGGCGATGGTGGTGGTCGGCGTCGGCACGCCGATGCCGACCAGCAGGATCGAGAAGATGCCGACGGCCAGGATCAGGTTCATCACCGGACCGGCGGCCATGATGATGATCCGCTTGAACGGGTGCAACTGGTAGAACTGCCGTCCGTCGTCGGCGGCGGTGACCTGGGACCGGTCACCGGCCCGGGTCTCCTCGACGATGTTGCGGACGAAGCCGGTGGCGCCCATCGCGGTGGTGGTGATCTTCTGCTTGCCGTCCGGGCCGGGCGGGACCATGCCGATCATCCGGATGTAGCCGCCGAGCGGGACGGCCTTGATGCCGTATTCGGTCTCACCGACCTGCTTGGACCAGACGGTCTTGCCGAAGCCGACCATGTACTGGGTGGTCCGGACGTTGAACAGCTTGGCGAACGTCAGGTGCCCGGCCTCGTGCCAGGCGATGGAGAACAGCAGCGCCAAGGCGAACGCGACGATGCCGATGACGGTCCACATCTAGCGACCTGCTCCCACGCCGGCCCCGCCCACCGCGACGGGTGCGGCGGACCGGGCGATGATCTCGCGGGCCCGTCTGCGGGCCCATTCCTCCGTGGCCCAGACGTCGTTGACGTCGCGCGGGTTGCTCCGCGCGTGGTCGGCCTCCTCCAGGATGCCCGCCAACAGGTCGGAGATGCCTGTGAAACGCACCCGACCATGACGGAATGCCTCCACTGCTTCTTCATTGGCGGCGTTGAACGCGGCCGGCACGGTGCCACCGGCGCGCCCGGCGGCGTAGGCCAGGTCCAGCGCGGGGAACAGCTCGCGGTCCACCGGCTCGAAGGTCCACGCGGCGGGTTCGGCGAAGTCGCACGGCCGGGACACCCGGCCGAGGCGATGCGGCCAGGCCAGGGCGAGCGCGATCGGCAGCCTCATGTCCGGCGGGCTCGCCTGCGCGATCGTCGCCCCGTCGGCGAAGGTGACCATCGAGTGGATCACCGACTGCGGGTGCACCACCACGTCGATGCGGTCGAACGGGATGTCGAACAGCAGGTGCGCCTCGATGACCTCCAGACCCTTGTTCACCAGGGTGGCCGAGTTGATGGTCACCACCGGTCCCATGGACCACGTCGGGTGGGCCAGCGCCTGCTCCGCGGTGACGCCTTCGATCTGTGCCCGGGTCCAGCCGCGGAACGGGCCGCCGGAGGCGGTGACGACCAACCTGCTGACCTCGTCCCGGCTTTCCCCACGCAGGCACTGGGCCAGCGCGCTGTGCTCGGAGTCGACCGGCACGATCTGGCCGGGCGCGGCCGCCGTAGTGACCAGCGCACCGCCGGCGACCAGGGACTCCTTGTTGGCCAGGGCCAGCGTGCGGCCCAGCCGCAGGGCAGCCAGCGTGGGTTCCAGGCCCACCGAGCCGGTGATGCCGTTGAGCACGACGTCGGCCTCGACGGTGTCGACGAGTTCGGTGGCCGCTCGCGGGCCGGTGATCACCTGACGGTTGAAACCGGTCACGGGTGCGGCGCAGGCGAGGACGGCGTCCGGATGGGTGGCGGCCTGCGCGGCGAGGAGGTCCGGCTGCGACCCACCCGCGGCCAGCCCGACCACCTCGAAGCGGTCCGGGTGCGCGGCGATGACGTCCAGCGCCTGGGTGCCGATCGACCCCGTGCTACCGAGCACGATCACCCGTCGGCGACCGGCCGGCGAGTCCCGGACGCCCCAGGACTCGGCTGACGACGCGCGGTCGGGCTCGATCACGGCACCATTCTCCCCCGCCGGCCACACCGATCCGCGGCCGGATCGCGGGCCCCGGTCGTGGATCGCGCGGGCATCCGGATCGCCGCACCGGCAACGCACGGGCCGCGCCCCGGGTCGCGATTGGGACACGGCGGTCCCGACCATCGCCCCGGCGCGCACATACTGGCCTGATGGCCCGCCCCACCACCAGCACCCGTTGGGTGACCGGAATCCTGGTGGCGGCGCTGCTGGCCTCGGTGCTGGTGGTGGTCGGGCTCATCCAAATCACCGGCTCGAGCCCGTCCTCGTCGGCCTCCTCGGAATCCCCTGCCTCCGACTCGCTGTCCGCGTCCCCGTCGGCGTCCACCTCCGTGTCCCCGTCGTCCGCCGACGCCGGCACGACGTCGGCCTCGCCGGCGAGCTCCACTCCGACCACCCCGACGACGACACCGGTCGTGCTCACCGGCTCCGGGTTGTTGCTGCCGGCCGGGTGGACCGGCACCGCGGACATGACGATCACCGTGCACGGGCGGTGTGCGGCCACCGGGGGCACGTCGTTCTACACCCGGCCGGCCCAGTTCGCCCTGCAGGTGTCGGCTCCCTCGTCCACGTCGGCGTCCGGGTCGTCGGCGTCCGGGTCGGCTTCGGCATCCGGGTCGGCCGGGTCGGCTTCGGCATCCGGGTCGGCCGGGTCGGCTTCGGCATCCGGGTCGGC
>CAZCEH010000052.1:21378-28867 GCA_964497705.1 uncultured Actinomycetes bacterium
CGAGGTCACCACGGGCACGTCGGCGGCGCTCACCGATGGCTCGGCGGGGGTCGCGGACGGGTCCGGCACGACCGGGTCGACGCCGGTGGCACCGCCGGCCGGGCCGGTCTCGATGACCCTGGGCATCACACCGACCGACGTTCCGGGTCTGTCGATCTACTCGACCTCCAGCGGGCGGGACGGGGCCGTTCGCCGGACCTGGGTGGTGGACGCCGCGGCGGACCCGGCCAATGTCGGACGCACCCTCGTCTCGGCCACCCTGGTCGACGACCAGCCGGTCGGCGGGGCGTTGCCGCCCAACCTGCTGGTGGACAGCGAGACCGACCTGCAACCGTGCGAGGCCGGATCCGGCGTGCGGCTGCCTCGGCCGATGGCCAAGGGAGCGACCGTGACCGGCTGGGTCAGCGCCACGCAGGCCTCCCTGCAGGTGGACGCGACCAGCACCGACGGCGAGCGGTCCGTGCACGCCAACCTGGACCTGACCCGCACACCGGGGTCCTGACCGCGCCGCATGGTCCCACACAGGCGTCCCGCGCCGGTCCGGCCGGCGTCGTGCGCCGGGTCCGACCGGCGATCCCGCGAAGCCCTGCGTCGCGGCCCGTGTCAAGATGACCGTGCACCGGTGAACCAGCGGTCGACCTGACCGTTCTGCCAACAGTGGGAGGGCCCATGGCCGGCACATCCATCGAGCCGCACGGGGCGCACGCCGGCGCCCATCCCGGTTCCGAGGTGGCCACCACCCACCATGCCGCGGTCGTCTCCTACAACCCGGACGCGCCCAGCGAGGAGTGGGGCTGGCACGGCTCCTGGCGGGAGAAGATCGCCCCGCGGGGCTCGCGTGCGCTGCTGTGGCTCGGCGTCGTCGGCCTCGTGCTGCTGGCCTTCTTCGGCAACCACGAGTCGCGGGTCGAGGTGTACTGGCTGGTCGCGATCGCCGCGCTGATGGCGATCTGGATCGTCGCGGGCGAGATCTCGATCAAGCGCGAGCGTCGTCGCCGGCCCTGAGCCCATCGACCCGCCGCTCGTCCCGCTGACTCGATACCGGCGCCCGCGTGGCTCGTGACCTCGGCTATCGCCGCAACCAGTGGCCCGCCGGCGTCACCATGGTGCAGATCGATCGACGGTTCTGCGCGCTTCGGGTACGCGACGGTCAGCCGGTGCAACTGCGTCGGGAGTCGGACGGCCCCTGGGAGTCCCTGTCCATCGCGTCGATCGGCCGGGCGTGGCGGCCGTGGGTGCTGGTGATCGGCCTGGCCGATGGATCGACGCTGAAGGTCCGGCCGTCCATGCCGGGCGAGGCCGGGCTCCGCGATTGCGGCGATCGGGTCGGCGGCGTCGGTGACTCGCAGCAGCTCGGCAACGATCCGGTGTCGGCGGTGGTGGCGATGGTCGCGATCGCCTTCTACCTGCTGGTGTCGCCGTTGTTCATCGTGGCCAACGTGAAGCGGGCAAAGGTGGCACGGGCGCTGCGAGGCCAACTCGAAGCGGCAGACGGAGCCGCCAGGTGACGGGCCGCACCCGACACGCCGACCCGAAGCCAGCCCGCGGAACATCCACACGCCCCACACCGTCCGATGTTCCGCGGCACACCCCGGCCGCACCCGACACCCCGACCCAAAGTCGGCCCGCGGAGATATGGAACGGCGGTCAGCCCGCCGCAACACCCTCCGCGGCCAGTTGCCCGCAGGCGGCGGCGATCTCCTGCCCGCGGGTGTCGCGGACCGTGCAGGCCACCCCCTGCGCCCGGACCCGGCGCACGAACTCGTCCTGCACGGGGCGGGGCGAAGCGTCCCACTTCGATCCGGGCGTGGGATTCAACGGGATCACGTTGACGTGCACCAGCTGACCGAGGTGCCGGCGCAGCAGCGAGCCCAGCAGATCGGCCCGCCATGGCTGATCGTTGACGTCCCGGATCAGGGCGTACTCGATCGACACCCGCCGCCCGGTGGCGTCGGCGTACCCGCGCGCCGCCTCCAACACCTCGGTGACCTTCCATCGCTGGTTCACCGGGACCAGGGTGTCGCGCAGTTCGTCGTCCGGGGTGTGCAGTGACACCGCCAGCCGCACCTGCAGCATCTCCTGGGTGAACCGCCGGATCGCCGGCACCAGGCCGACCGTCGACATGGTGACCGACCGGGCCGAGATGCCGAGCCCGTCCGGTACCGGGGCGATGATCGCGCGCACGGCGGCCAGCACGCGGCCGTAGTTGGCCAGCGGCTCCCCCATGCCCATGAACACCACGTTGGAGAGCCGTCCGGGTGCGCCCAGCGCACCATCCCTGGCCATCCGCGCGGCCAGCCGCACCTGCTCCACGATCTCACCGGTGGACAGGTTCCGTTGCAGCCCACCCTGGCCGGTGGCGCAGAAGGGACAGGCCATTCCACAGCCGGCCTGGCTGGATACGCACAGGGTGATCCGGTCCGGGTACCGCATCAGCACCGACTCGATGAGTGTGCCGTCGTGCGCGCGCCAGAGCGTCTTGCGGGTCGACTCGTCGTCGCAGGCGAGCGAGCGGACCTCGGTGAGCAGTTCGGGCAGCAGGGCGTCGACGAACTCCGCGCGGCCGGCCGCCGGCAGGTCGGTCATCTCGGCGGGGTCGCGGGTCAGCCCGGCGAAATAGTGCCGCGCCAGCTGATCGGCCCGGAACTCCGGCTGACCCGCCGCCCGGACGGCGGCCCGCCGCTCCTGCCCGCCCAGATCGGCGAGATGGGTCGGCGGGCGTCCGCGACGGGGCGCGGTGAAGACCAACGGGAGCGACGCAGGCATGGCCCGGACATTCTCCCATGATCGAATCCGGGCCGGCCGCCATCCGCCCGCCGGACGTCGATGGTCAGGTCGATTCGATGACCGAGAGCACGCATCGCCAACGCGGGTGAAGCCAGCCGGGCGGCATCACCGGACCAAACAGACACACTCGGACGTCAGCTAGCTCCTGTTTAACTTTGAATAGTTCCGAATATGTTGACATCACGTCGACGGCGGGTCATACTTGTTACCGGCAGCACACGGCGGAGTCAGCGTGAAGTCGCAGACCCGAAACGTTGGCGGCACGATTTAGCAGGCATGGGCCACCCCCGGCCCCTGGCGCCCGACAGTGGAGTCGACATGTACGCACCGGAACGGCAGCAGGCCATCCTCGGGCACGCGCGCTCGGTCGGTCGGGTGGACGTCAACATGCTGGCCGAGAGCTACGACGTGACACCCGAAACGATCCGCCGCGACCTGAACGAGTTGGAGCGCCGCGGGCTGCTCCGCCGAGTGCACGGCGGGGCCATCCCGGTCGAAAGGCTCGGCCTGGAGCTCCCGGTGGCCCAGCGCGCCGGCCAGAACGCCGAGCAAAAGGAGCGGATCGCCAAGGCCGCGATCGACCAGCTACCCGACGGCGGTTCGATCATCATCGACGCCGGTACCACGACCGTCCGATTCGCCGAGATGCTGCCCGCCGACAGGTCGTTCACGGTCGTCACGCACGCCCTGCCGATCGCCGCGATGCTCGCCGAGCGCCCGAACATCACCCTGCTGCTGGTCGGCGGCCAGGTGCGCCCGGGCACGCTGGCCGCGGTCGGCAGCTGGGCGCACAGCGGGTACCGGGGCGTGCTGGCCGACGTCGCGTTCGCCGGCACCAACGGCATCAGCGTCACCCGCGGCCTGACCACCCCCGACCTGGCCGAGGCCGCGGTCAAGGCCGCGTTCATCGCCTCGGCTCGCCGCACCGTCGTGCTCGCCGACCACAGCAAGGTCGGTCGAGACGAATTCGCCCACGTTGCCGACCTGTCCCGGGTCGACGCCCTGATTACCGATAGCGAGGTGGATGCCGACATGGCCCGAGAGATCCAAGACGCCGGCGTGGAGGTGGTGCAAGCATGACGCCCGAAGCGACCCGTCCCGGATCCGTGGTCACCCTGACCCCGAACCCGAGCCTGGACCACACGGTCGAGGTTCCCGTCCTGCGCGTCGGCGAGGTCCAGCGCACCAGCACCGCACTGGTCGAGGCCGGCGGCAAGGGCGTGAACGTCGCCCGGGTGTTGGCCAAGCACGGCCACCGGACGCTCGCGATCCTGCCCGCCGGAACCGACGCCCCGCGCATCATCGGCCTGCTGGAACCGCAGCGGGTGACCACCTTTCCGGTGCCGATCGCGGGCAACATCCGGACCAACATCGCCGTCGTCGAGGAGGACGGCACCACCACCAAGCTCAACGAGCCCGGCGCGACCCTGTCCATCGGCGAGCAGACCGCCCTGCTCACCGCGGTCCGGGACCATCTGGAACGGCGACCGTCCTGGCTGGTGGCGGCCGGCAGCCTGCCGGACGGGGTGCCCGACGACTTCTACGCCAAGGTCGCCGCCATCGCGGTCGAGGCCGGGGTTCCGGTGGCCCTCGACACCTCCGGCCAGGCCCTGGCCGCGGCCGTCGACGCCGGCGCGACAGTGATCAAACCCAACCTCGAGGAACTTGAGGAGATCCTCGACCGTGAACTGGTCACCGTCGGCGACGTCATCGACGCCGGCCGTGACCTGCGCGCCAAGGGCACCAAGGAACTGCTGGTCAGCATGGGCGGGCATGGCGCCCTGCTGATCACCGAAGACGGTTCCTGGTGGGCCGGCGGCCCACCGTTGGTGCCCCGCAGCACCGTCGGCGCCGGTGACTGCACACTGTCCGGCTACCTGCACGCCACCGGAAGTCCCGACCGGCGGCTGGCCACCGCCGTCGCCTGGGGGCGGGCCGCCTGCCTGCTACCGGGCACCACGGTGCCCGGCCCCGACCAAACCCGAGCCTGCGCCGACGTAGTCCGCGTCGTCGCCGATCCCAATCCCCTCCAAGCAGTGAAGGACGTCGCATCATGACCGACCTGATCACCCCCGAACTGGTCATCCTGGATCTGGTGGCCACCGACAAGGCCGACGCCACCAGAAAACTCGCGCAGAAGCTGCAGGCCGCCGGGCGGGTCACCGACCTGGACGGATTCCTGGCCGACGTGGCCGCCCGCGAGGCGCAGATGGCCACCGGCATGCCCGGGGGCATCGGATTGCCGCACGCCCGCTCGGAGCACGTCACCGTGCCCTCGCTCGGGCTGGCCAGGGTCCCCGGCGGCGTCGACTTCGGCGCTCCCGACGGCCCGGCGACTCTGGTGTTCCTGATCGCCGCCCCCGCCGGCGGCGGGTCCGAGCACCTGACCATCCTGGCGGCGCTGGCCCGCCGGCTGGTTCGTCCCGCGTTCCGCCAGACCATCATCGACGCCCCCGACGAAGCCGCGGTGGCGTCCTACGTCCAGTCCGAGGTGGGTGGCTGATGAAGTTCGTTGCTGTCACGTCGTGCCCGACCGGTATCGCGCACACGTACATGGCGGCCGAGAACCTGGAGCAGACCGGCAAGGAGCTCGGTCACCAGGTTCAGGTCGAGACCCAGGGCTCCGCGGGCACCGTCCCGCTGGCCGATGACGTCATCGCCGCTGCCGACGGCGTCATCTACGCCGCCGACCTGGAGGTGAAGGGCAAGGAACGGTTCGCCGGCAAGCCCTTCGTCGACGTCGGCGTGAAGAAGGCGGTGCACGACCCGAAGGCCGTGCTGGAGGCCGCCATCGCCGCGGTCGAGAACGCCCCCAAGGCCGGCACACCCGAGGCCGAGGCGGCCGCCGCTGCGGCCGCGGCCGCCCCCAAGGGCGGCGGCGAGGGCACCCGGGAGGTCGGTGTCGGCACCCGCGTCCGGCAGTGGCTGATGACCGGTGTATCCTACATGATCCCGTTCGTCGCGGCCGGCGGCATTCTCATCGCCCTCGGCTTCATGTTCGGCGGCGACGAGGTGGTGACCAAGCTGTATGGCGGCACCCTCGACGGGACCAAGTACATCGACACCGCAGGCAGCCTGCCGGCAGTGTTTCCAGCCGGCGGCAACTTCGACGTGATCCTGCAGCAGGCCGGATTCGCCGGGATCCTGTTCGTGCTCGGCAAGATCTCGTTCTTCCTGCTGGTCCCGGTACTGTCCGGGTATATCGCGTTCGGCATCGCCGACCGGCCGGGCCTGGTGCCCGGCATCGTCGGCGGCCTGCTGGCCGGTCTGCTGGGTGCCGGCTTCCTCGGTGGCCTGGTGTCCGGCTTCGCGGCCGGTGGCCTCGCCTACTGGCTGACCAGACTGCGGGTGCCCAAGGGCGTTCGCGGCGTCATGCCGGTGGTCGTCATTCCGCTGGTCTCGGTGCTGGTCGTGGGTCTGTTCATGATCTTCGTCGTGGGCAAGCCGGTGGCCGCGCTGACCTCGGCGCTGACCGATTGGCTGACCGGCCTGTCCGGCTCGACCGCGATTCTGCTCGGGATCATCCTGGGCCTGATGATGGGCTTCGACATGGGCGGGCCGATCAACAAGGTGGCCTACACCTTCGCCACGGCCGGCCTGACCACCGCGATCACCTCCGAGAGTGGTGGCCCCGCGCTGACCATCATGGCCGCGACCATGGCCGCCGGCATGACGCCCCCGCTGGGCATGGCGCTGGCCACCGCGGTTCGCGGAAAGCTGTTCACCGCCGCCGAGCGGGAGAACGGCCTGGCCTGCTGGTTGCTGGGTGCCTCGTTCGTCACCGAGGGCGCGATTCCGTTCGCCGCGGCCCACCCGCTGCGGGTCATCCCGTCGAGCATGGTCGGCTCCGCGGTCACCGGTGCCCTCGTGATGGCCTTCGGCAACCAGCTCCGCGCGCCGCACGGCGGCATCTGGGTGCTCCCGCTGGTCAGCAGCCCGGTGCTGTACCTGGTCGCGATCGCGGTCGGCACCGTGATCACCGGCGCCCTGGTCATCTTCCTGATGAGCCTGGACGCCCGTAAGACCGAGCAGTTGGCGCACGCCGAGGACGTCGCCGAAGGTGTGACGGCCTGATCGGTCACCCCACAATGCACACCAGGGCCTCGGCTGCGACGATGTCTGTCGCAGCCCTGGCCTTTGGTCATGGATGCGGTTCATGCCCTCATGCCGATCACTCGATCGCTACAGCAAGGAGTCCCCATGCCCACCCGCAAGGTCAAGGTCGCCTCCCGTGTCGGCCTGCACGCCCGTCCGGCCTCGCTGTTCGTCCAGGCCGTCACCGCAACCGGGCTGCCGGTCACCATCGCCAAGGGTGACGGCGATCCCGTCGACGCCCGCAGCATCCTGATGGTCATGGGCCTGGCCGTCGGCAACAACGACGAGGTCACCCTGGCCGCCGAGGGCGACGGCGCCGACGCCGCGCTGGACCAGCTCGTCGACCTGCTCGAGGTCGACCACGACGCCCCCTGATCGTTCGGACGCGGCCCGGGGTCGACGGATAGGTCAATCCCGGGCGCGTCGGCCCTACACCCCGAACGTTCGACCCCGGCCGGTCCGGCCGCCGTCGATCGCCGCTGTCCCTGCCCCGTCATCCAGGAGTTGAATCGATCCCATGGCCACTAGCACCCCAGCGACCGCAGACCAGACCACCACGCTGACCGGAGTGGGGGTGGGTCGTGGTTCGGCGGTGGGTCGGGTGGTG
>CAZCEH010000053.1:0-27104 GCA_964497705.1 uncultured Actinomycetes bacterium
CCACCACATACCCGCCGATGAACCCGGCGGACCCGCTGACCAGAACCTTCTCCATGGACGTGCTCAATTCGTCTCCTGTGCCACGGGTTCAATTGCCCGCACATCCGGGTCCGGCAGTTCGCCGACTGGTGGTTCGGGCACGGTCCGCGACGACTCGACCGTCGCCGGTTCGGCATCCCTGCCCTCGACCAGTGCTTGTGCCTGCGCTCGCAGCGTGTCGATGTCGACCCGCGGCCGGAACGCGAACCGGTACCACCGCAGATAGTGCGGAATCCACTTGGCCAGCTTGAAGTTCGACTTCCCAGCGGTCCGGTCCAGCCAGATCGTCGGGATCTCGGCCACCGGCCGCCCCAGCCGGCGGGCCTTGGCCGTCAGCTCCAACCCGATCTCGAAGCCGTCCCGGGAATGGATCCCGACCTGTCGCACGAACTCCCGGTCGTAGGCCTTGAACGAGTTCGTCGCGTCCCGGGTCCCTACCCGAGCCAGCAGGTGCAACGACCGGCCCGCCCCACGCGACAACGCCGACTTCAGCAGCGGCCCGCCCACCTGCTGCCCACCCGGCATGTACCTCGACGCCGCGGCCACCACCACGCCGCGTTCGACCAGCCGCACCAGGTCGTCGATCTGCCGCGGATCGTCGCACCCGTCCGCCATCGTCACCACGACGGTCGGCGCCCGCGCCGCGTCAATGCCGAACCGGATCGCGTTCGCCGGACCCCGGCCATAGCTACTCACCACCACCCGAACCCGACCCTCGACCTCAGCCAGCTGCCGCACCACAGGCACCGTGCTGTCCTCCGCGAAGTCCACGACCACCACGACCTCGCAGTCCAGCTGCACACTCTCCAGCAGCCGAACCAGATGCGACCGGATGTTCTCCCCCTCGTTGTAGGCCGGGATCACCACCGACACCCGCGGAGCCGGGCCCACCATCAGACCCGGACCCCGTTACCCAGGATGTTCCACACGTCCGCCACCGGCTTGTCGGTCACCAGATCCCGATACTGGGGGTGCGGTGTCGCGATCACCAACAGATCCGATCGCGCCACCACCTCCTCCAAGGGCAACAGATCCGGATCGACCGTGACGAACGGGTCCGTCGTCAGCACCTGCCTGGCTTTGAACGACAGCACCCGCCGGAGCTTGTAGGACAGGCTCGACCGGATGTCGTCCGACCCACCCTTGAACGACATCCCCAGGATCCCCACCGTCAGCTCCGCCAGATCGAACCGTGACTCCAGCCGACTGACCAGGTACAACGGCAGTCCCTCGTTCACCAGCATCGCCGAATGCCCCAAGGCGAACTGATTGTCACTGAACGCAGCCAACTGCATCGTGTCCTTGAACAGGCACGGACCCGCCGCGAACCCAGCGCCCGGCAAGTCCGCGGCCCGCGGATAGTCGAACGTCAAGCCCGCCCGAATCCGCTCGAAGTCCAGCCCGCGATCGTTGGCCATCATGTAGAACTGATTCGCCGCCGCGAACTTGATGTACCGCCACGTGTTCGTGAACAGCTTGGCCAGTTCCGCCTCCTCCGGCAACATCGGCACCAACGTGCCGGTCAACCGGCCGAACAACGCCTCCGCCCGCTTCAAACCCAACTCCGACCGCGACGACACGATCTGCGGCAGGCTGAACAACTCCTCCATCGCCCGATGCTCGGCAATCCGCTCCGGGCAGAACGCCACCGGCATGTCGATGCCCAGATCTGCGACCATCCGCTCCACCAACGCGGTCACCCCCGGATACACTGTGGACCGCAACACCAGCAGCTGACCATCCCCGAAATACGGCGCCACTTGCCCCAACGCACGCGGGATCGCCTTCGGATCAGGATTCAGATGCTCATCCACCGGAGTACCGATGACCACCACCACGTGCTCCGCCTGCCCCACCACCGCAGGATCCGTCGAAGCCATGATTCGGCCCGCGGCCAACGCCGATCGCAACATCGGCTCCGCCCCCGGCTCCACAAACGGCAATCGACCCGCATTCACTGCATCAACCGCCGCCGCGCTGATGTCCTGTACCAGCACCGACGCACCCCGATCGGCAAAGGCGATCGCCAACGGTAAACCCACATGACCACCACCGCCCACAACCACGACGTCATACGGGAAACCTGTTTCAGCAGCGTCAACAGGCATCTGAAAATCCAATCTCTCGACCATTATTGGGACCGGACTCGACAGCGGCCAGCATTTGGAGAGGAGCACACTACTCGGTCGGTATGGAACCATCAATGGACCGAGCTGTCGCCCGCGTGCGGCCATGAACGAGCCCCCCAACGTCACACAGAGTATCTCCGGTGACGAGCTTGGTAAAGCCTGCCGTTTCACCGTGGACTCCCGCACGGAGCCTAAGCGTCAAACTTGATCATCACGAGCGGTTGTCCGACCCGTACTAGCCCGATAGAGTTACACCGAACTTCGTCGAGACGACTTGCAGCTGCCCTGGCGCTCGGTCAACGTGGAGCACTACACCGTACGAGTGATTCGTGTTCAGATGGTCCGTGGCCGATCTCCACGCACGGTAAGCTTGAGGATCATGGCGATGTCGTCCTCGAAGGCCGTACCGTCGGCCGCCGAACGCTTCCGCGCCGCGGGTCTCGCGTTCACGAAGAAGTTGGCGAAGTTCGGCGTCGTTGGCGCGGGTGCCTACATCCTTGACGTCGGGATATTCAATCTTCTCTGCTACTGGGGTGCAGAACCGGTTCTCGCCGGTGAACCTTTCCTGGCAAAGGTGATCAGCACCGCGGTCGCCACTGTCGCGGCGTGGCTCGGAAACAGGTACTGGACGTTCCGGAGGACGCGGCGAGAGAATGCTCGTCGAGAACTCGTGCTCTACGTCGTCATGTGCATGATCGGGCTCGGCATTTCACTGGGGTGCCTGTGGGTCTCCCACAAGCTTCTTGGGCTGACTTCGCCGCTGGCGGACAATATTTCCGCGAACGTTGTCGGCCTCGGGGTCGCGACGGCATTCCGTTTCTGGTCCTATCAGCGATTCGTTTTCACCACACAGCGACCCGACAATCACAGCAAGCACTCCCCTTCAAAGGACAGTGCTTACGCAGCAACCACATTCAATGATGGGTCGCCCGCACTTTCGGAAGGTTGAAGCGGCCCATCCGACGGATCTCTGGTCGAGAACGACCCTGATGACACACTGCCGGACACGTTTTCAGTGTTGAAGTACGGCACTGTCGGGATTTGAACACGGCTCCCTGCGACGCAACCGAACGGCGCTGCATGCGGTCAGGTAGATCCGTCGACGCCCTTCGGCTCAACCACGGCGCGTCAAGATGCCGGCTTGAACAGGTCCAGGACATTCGAAAGATAGCTGAGCAGTTCCCGGTCCCGCAGCACCGCCGCCCCTATCCGCCCACCTTCGGTGGGCGGCTTCAGGGTGAGCACCGACACCGCCGCCCGGTACTTCGAGCCTGGATAGAGCCGGGCCACTCGCATCTGCCCGGACTCGGGCAGCACCACCGGCGCGATCCGCAAACCCTGCGGACCCAGCGTCACCTCGGTGACCCCGACCGACCGGCACAGCTGCCGGAACTCCGCCACCGCGAGCAGGTTCTCCACCTGCTCGGGGATCGGCCCATACCGGTCCGTGAGCTCCGCCCGGACCGCTGCCACGTCGTCCGCCGAGGAGATCCCGGCGATCCGCCGGTAGGCGTCCAAGCGCAGCCGCTCGGCCGGGATGTAGTCGTGCGGAACGTTCGCGTCGATCGGCAGGTCGACCCGAACCTCGGCCGGCTCCTCCTCGGCCTCTTCGCCGCCGGCGGACGCGGCCGCCTTCTTGAACGCGGTCACCGCCTCCCCGACCAGCCGCACATACAGGTCGAAACCAACGCCGGCGATGTGGCCGCTCTGTTCCGCGCCGAGGATCGACCCGGCTCCGCGGATCTCCAGATCCTTCATCGCCACCGCCATCCCCGCCCCCAGGTCGGAGTTCTGCGCGATGGTCGCCAGCCGGTCGTGCGCGGTCTCGGTCAACGGTTTCTCCCCCGGATACAGGAAGTAGGCGTACCCCCGTTCCCGACCACGGCCGACCCGTCCCCGGAGCTGATGCATCTGGGACAACCCCAGCACCTCAGCGTGGTCGACGATCAGGGTGTTCGCATTGGAGATGTCCAGGCCGGTCTCCACGATCGTGGTGCACAGCAACACGTCCCACTCGCGGGCCCAGAACCCGTCGATGATCTTCTCCAGCCGGTCCTCGTTCATCTGCCCATGCGCCACCGCGATCCGCGCCTCCGGCACCGCCTCCCGCAGCCGGCGGGCTACCGCCTCGATGTCCGCCACCCGGTTGTGCACGAAGAAGACCTGCCCTTCGCGCAGCAACTCCCGGCGAATGGCCGCGGCGACCAGCTTCTCGTCATAGGCGCCGACATAGGTCAGGATCGGGTGCCGCTCCTCCGGCGGTGTCGCGATCGTCGACATCTCCCGGATGCCGGCCAGGCTCATCTCCAACGTCCGCGGGATCGGCGTGGCCGACATCGTCAGCATGTCCACATGCGCCCGCAACGCCGTGATGTGTTCCTTGTGCTCGACGCCGAACCGCTGTTCCTCGTCGACCACCACCAGGCCCAAGTCCTTGTACCGGATCGACGGCTGCAGTAGCCGGTGGGTGCCGATCACGATGTCCACGCTGCCGTCGGCCAGACCCTCAACGGTCTGCGCGGCCTGCTCGTTGGAGGTGAACCGCGACAACCCGCGCACGGTCACCGGGAAGGCGGACATCCGCTCGGAGAATGTGGCCAGGTGCTGCTGGGCCAGCAGGGTCGTCGGCACGAGGATGACCACCTGCTTGCCGTCCTGCACCGCCTTGAACGCCGCCCGCACGGCGATCTCGGTCTTGCCGTAGCCGACGTCACCGGAGATGACCCTGTCCATCGGCACCGGGCGTTCCATATCAGCCTTGACCTCGTCGATCGCGGCCATCTGGTCGTGCGTTTCGGTGTAGGGAAAGGCGTCCTCGAGTTCCCGCTGCCAGGGGGTGTCCGGCGCGAAAGCGTGCCCGGGTGCGGAGGCGCGCGCCGCGTACAGCTGCACCAGCTTGGCCGCGATCTGCCGCACCGCCTTGCGGGCCCGGCCCTTGGTCTTGGCCCAGTCGGCGCCGCCGAGCTTGTTCAGCGTCGGCACCTCACCGCCGACGTACCGGGACAGCTGGTCCAGGGCGTCGGTGGGCACGAACAGCCGGTCGCCGGGCTGGTTGCGCTTGCTGGGCGCGTATTCGACCACCAGGTACTCGCGAGTCGCCCCGCCCGAGGTCCGCTGCACCATGTCCACGTACTTGCCGATGCCGTGCTGGGAGTGCACGACGAAGTCTCCCGGCTTGAGCGCGAGCGGGTCGACCGCGTTGCGCCGGCGGGTCGGCAACCGGGCGGCGGCCGCCTCCGGGTTCACCCCGGCCGACCCGGTCAGGTCGGCCTCGGTCAGCAGCGCCAATCCGGACCCGCGCAGCACGAACCCGTGCTCGAGCCGACCACATGTCACGGTCACCACGTCGGACCGCGGCGGCTCGGCCAGATGGTCGGCGACCACGACGCCCAGGTCCGCTTCGGCCAGCCGCTCCCCGGCGCGGGCTGCGGTGCCGGCGCCGGCCACCACCAGGACCGTCGATCCGCTGGCGGCCTGCCGATCGCGAGCGTCCGCGATGGCGGTGGCCAATTCGCCGCGGTACGCGGGCGCGGCCACCACCGCCGGCGCCTCATCGGCCCCCGCAGCCTCGCCGGTGTCGAACGAGGCGATCCGCCAAATCGGCAGCTCGGCGTCCCGGACCACGTCCAGCACGTCACCCAGCGACCGGTAGGCCGACGACCCCAGGTCGATCGGTGCCCGGCCGCCCGTCGCCGCCGCCATCCAGGACGCGGCGAGAAACTCCTCGCCGGTGCGGACCAGGTCGGCGGCGCGGGTGCGGATGCGCTCGGGATCGGCCAGCACCACGTGGGTGCCCTTTCGCACAAGGTTCGGCAGGAGTTCGAGTGCGTCGCCGACCAGCACCGGGATCAGCGACTCCATGCCCTCGACGGTGATGCCGTTGGCCAGGTTGTCCAGCATCTGGGCCAGCGTCGGGTCACCGGTCTGCTGCGCGGACAGCTGCTTGGCGCGTTCCCGGACGTCCTCGGTCAGCAGGATCTCCCGGCACGGCGGTGCCACCAGCTCCGCGACGGCAGCGAGCGAACGCTGGTCGGTGACCCCGAACGTGCGCAGGTCGGTGATCTCGTCCCCCCAGAACTCGACCCGCACCGGGTGGTCGGCCGTCGGCGGGAAGATGTCGAGAATGCCTCCACGGACGGCGATCTCGCCACGCTTCTCAACCATGTCGACCCGGCTGTAGGCCAGCGCGACGAGCCGCTCCACCAGATCGGTGAGGTCCGCCTCCTGCCCGACTCGCAGGGTGATCGGCGCCATCTCCCCCAGGTGCGGAGCCATCGGCTGGATCATCGACCGGATCGTGGCGACCACCACCGCCGGGTAGCCGGCCGGATGCTCCTCCGGATGTGCGATACGACGCAGCGTCGCCAACCGCCGACCCACCGTGTCTGCCCGGGGGGACAGCCGCTCGTGCGGCAGCGTCTCCCAAGACGGGAACAGGGCGACGTTCTCGTCGCCGATCAGGTCGCCGATCGACGCGACCGCCGCCTCGGCCTCCCGGCCGGTGGCGGTCACCAGCAGCACCGGCACGCCTTGGTCCGGGTAGCCGGCAACCAGGGCGCCCACCACGAAGGGCCGGATCGCCGGAGGCCCGGTCACCCGATGGGTGATGTCGCCGGTCGCCTGCGTCACACCAGCGAAGAAGGGGTCGGCGGCCACCGCCGACAACAAACCCCGCAACGAACCCGAACTCACGCCGCGCACTCCCCGATCACGCCAAAAGCCCCTCGCCGAGCCGGACGAGGGGTGTCGACCCAAGGCTACGCCCCGGCCGGCGAGCCCGTCCCTGCCCTCGGGCTCGACCTCCTCCTGCCTCGGCCTGCCCTTCGTAGCCCCCCCGTTTCGCCGACTTGCGCCATTTGCAGGTTCCGCGCGGTCTCGAACCTGCATATGGCGCGAGTCGCGGGCGTCGGCGCGCCGACCCCTGACACAACGGCTGACCGGGGCTTCCGCCCGCCCCAACGGTCACGCGACGCGTGAGAAGATGACCACTACGATCCGCCGTGGTGTAACGGCAGCACCTTGGATTTTGGTTCCAATGGTCCAGGTTCGAATCCTGGCGGCGGAGCGCCGAGAGTGGCGCGCATCGCTCGATCAGCCGCGGCGTGTGGTCGGGCCGCCATCGTGCCCGGACTACGATCGGAGACGTACCCTCGCCGCTGCGGTGGAACGCAGTCGGCCCCGTCGATGACCAGGCCGCCACAGTCCGCGAAGCAGTTCGCAGGAGGGATGCGCCGTGCCCCCCAGGCCAGCCGACCCCACCCCCACACCGGCGCAACCGCCCGACACGGTGAGCATCACCGCGGTGATCGTGCTGGCGGCGGGTCAGGGCACCCGCATGAAGTCGACCAAGCCGAAGGTGCTGCACGAACTGGCCGGGAAGCCGCTGATCTGGCACGCCATGAGCAGCGCCGCCGCCCTGCACCCGGCCACGCTGGTGGCGGTGATCGGCCATGGTCGCGAGGACGTGGGCGAGTTCCTGAGCAGCGCCGACGACCTGCCGAAGATCACCACCGCGGTTCAGGAGGAGCAGAAGGGCACCGGCCACGCCTGCGCCTGCGCCCTGGCGGTCACCGGGCCGCTGTCGGGCACCGTCCTGGTCACCTACGGTGACGTCCCCCTTCTGCAGCCCAGCACCCTGCAGCGACTGGCCGACACGCATGCCATCAGCGGGAACGCGGTCACCGTGCTCACCGCCTCGGTCACCGACCCGACCGGCTACGGGCGGATCATCCGCGACGACGCCGGCGACCTGTTGGGCATCGTCGAGCAGAAGGACGCCGACGACACCCAGCGCGCCATCACCGAGATCAACTCCGGCGTCTACGCCTTCGACGGCGCGGTGCTGGCCGACGGCCTCTCCCGCCTGTCGGACGCCAATGCCGCCGGCGAGCGATACCTCACCGACGTGGTCGGCATCGCGCAGGCCGACGGTCGCAAGGTCGGCAGTGTGCACGCCGACGATCCGGTGGAGACCGAGGGCGTCAACGACCGAGTGCAGCTCGCCGAGATGGCCCGGGTGCTCAACGGCCGGCTGGTCCGGCGGGCGCAACTCGCCGGCGTCACCGTGCACGACCCGGCCACGACCTGGATCCACGCCGACGTCACCATCGGCCGGGACACCGAGATCCACCCCGGCACCCACCTGCGGGCCGGCACCACCGTCGGCGACGGTTGCTCGATCGGCCCGGACACCACCCTGACCGCATGCACCGTCGACGACGGCGCGACCGTCGTGCGCTCGCACGCCGAACAGGCCACCATCGGGGCCGAGGCGAACGTGGGCCCGTTCAGCTACCTGCGTCCAGGCGCCGTGCTCGAGGATCGCGCCAAGGCCGGCGCGTTCGTCGAGATCAAGAAGTCCACCGTCGGCCCTGGCTCGAAGGTCCCGCACCTCTCTTATATAGGCGACACCACGATCGGCGCCGGGGTCAACATCGGCGCCGGCACCATCACCGCCAACTACGACGGCGATCACAAGTACCCGACCGTCATCGGCGACCAGGTGTTCGTCGGCAGCGACTCCACCCTGGTCGCGCCGGTCACCCTCGGCGACGGCGCCTACGTGGCGGCCGGGTCCACCATCACCAACGATTTGGGGCCCGGCGATCTGGGTGTCGCCCGGGGGCGGCAGCACGCCGCTCCGGGCTGGGTACTACGCAAGCGGGCCGGAACCAAGGCGGCCGCGGTTGCTCAGGCCGCGATCGCCGAGGAACCCGTTCAGCTCCCGACCCGCGACAACATCGGCTCAGCGTGATCACGAGCACGTTCAAGGCCCAAGGAGATCGTTCGGCGTGAACTCACTGTCGATCACCACCCGCAAGAGCCTGATGCTCTTCTCCGGTCGCGCCTACCCGGAGCTCGCCGACGAGGTCGGCAAGTACCTCGACGTGACCGTCACCCCGCAGTCCGCCTACGACTTCGCCAACGGCGAGATCTTCGTCCGGTTCGAGGAGTCGGTCCGGGGCTCGGACGCGTTCCTCATCCAGTCCTGCGGGGTGCCGATCAACACGTGGGTGATGGAGACGTTGATCATGATCGACGCGCTCAAACGCGCGTCGGCCAAACGGATCACCGTCGTGCTGCCCTTCTATCCGTACGCCCGACAGGACAAGAAGCACCGCGGCCGCGAACCCATCTCCGCCCGGCTGATCGCCGACCTGTTGCGTACCGCCGGCGCGCAGCGGCTGATGACCGTCGACCTGCACACCGACCAGATCCAGGGGTTCTTCGACGGACCGGTGGACCACCTGTTCGCCCAGCCGCTGCTCACCGACTACATCGGCGCCCGCTACATCGATGACAGCCTGACCGTCGTCTCCCCGGACTCCGGCCGCGTACGCACCGCGGAACGCTGGGCCGACCGGTTGGGCGGTGCCCCGATCGCCTTCATCCACAAGACCCGGGACCCGAGTCGGCCCAACCAGGTCGTGGCCAACCGCGTCGTGGGTGACGTCGCCGACCGCACCTGCATCGTCGTCGACGACATGATCGACACCGGCGGCACCATCTCCAAGGCCGTCAAGCAGGTACTGGAGGCCGGCGCCCGGAAGGTCATCGTCGCCGCCACGCACGGCGTGCTGTCCGACCCGGCGGCCGAGCGGCTGGCCACCTGTGGCGCCGTCGAGGTGGTGCTCACCAACACCCTGGACATTCCGCCCGCCCATCAGTTCGAGCAGCTGACCGTGCTGTCGATCGCCCCGCTGATCGCCAAGGCCATCCACGAGGTGTTCGAGGACGGGTCGGTCACGTCGCTGTTCGAAGGGTGAGATCCAACAGGTCGTCGGAGTCCCGGCCGCGCCATAGCTGGGGCTGAGGCGCGTCAATCGCCGTTCGCCGACGGCAGGGCCGCCAATGCCGTAGCGATGTAGTCGGCCAGAGCCACGTGGCCGGCCTCGGTGGGGTGAATCCCGTCGGGTCCGAACTCGATCTGCCAGCTCAGCGGTGCAATGTAGCGTTCTCCGGCGGCGGCAGCCAACTCGCGGTCGATGGTCTGTTTGTCTGAGTCGCTTCGGCCCGGCGCGTCGATCGGACCCACGACGACCACGGGGATCGTCGGTGGGATCTTCGCAAGTACATCGCGAGCTGCGTCGCCGATTCCCGGTTGACCGGCGTCGTTGAGACCACCCTCGACAATGATCAGTTCTGGGTCATCGGCCAAGACCTGATCCACGCGCGTCGGATAACTCTGATCGTCGCAGTATCCGCCGTTGACGAACCCGGTTCGCCCGATACCCCGCACCGTCAGGTTCCAGTGCTCGCGCTCAGCCAGCAGGACGGCCCACGCTTGATGCTGTGGGTCGGGCAGTGTAGTGCCCACAGCGTACGAATCCCCGAGAACATCGACCCTTTTGTCGCCGAAGGTGAAAGGACCGGTCATCTGGCGCGCCTCGGCGTTGGCGGCCTCGCACAGGGCGGGATCGGTGCTGGTCAACGACACCGCTTCCTGGTGTCGCCGATACACGACATAGGCAACCACGCCGGCCCCGAGCACGACGACCAGCGCAACAGCTGCCCATATCCAACGCCGCATGGCCAGAATGGTAAAGGATGCCGGCGATTATGCGACCAGCAGACCGCGATGCTCGAGATCACCGATGAAGGCCTCGACATCGGCCTCGGCACGTTCGACGCCGACATCGAAGTGTACGCGCAGAAGTTCGGTCAGATCGTTCTTGGTGCATCCATCTACGAGCGCCTCCCACAATACTCGCCCGGTCCCGTTGACCTGGAGATACACCGAACCGTCCAAGTCGAGCACAACGACCTCGTCACCGACGACATTCCAAGCAAGGCCATTTCTTCTGAGCTTGTGCATATTCCTCTTCCCTCCCATTTGAATCGCGCCCCGGACGGCGAACGACGACGGTTTGACAAAGTTCTCGAGCCGACTATCCACGAGCAAATCCGTAGCGTTCGGCCTGCAGGGTGAACAGGTCTCGATATATTCCGCCGGACAGCATCAACTCGTCGTGGGAACCCATTTGCACGATCTCTCCTTGGTCGAGAACCATGACCAGATCGGCCGAGCGCACCGTCGCGAAGCGGTGCGAGACGAAAAGCACAATGCGATCCGCGCCAAGTGACTGCAACAGATCGAAGAGGTCGGCCTCGGCTCTGGGATCCAGTGAAGCGGAGGGCTCATCCAGGATGACCACTGGCGCGTCGCGAAAGAACGCGCGCGCAATGGCGAGTCGTTGCCACTGACCTTGAGATAGATCGATTCCATCGGTGAAGGCTTTCCCGAGTTGCGTGTCAAGGCCACGCGGAAGATTCGAGACGAAATCGCTCAATCCGGCGCGCGAGATCGCATCCAGGATTCGATTCTCGTCGTCAAGTCGCGAAGGGTCGCCGAGGCCAACAGCTTGGCGGATCGTTAGCAAATATGTCGCGTAGTCCTGAAAAACCGGTGCAATCTGTGCTCGCACGCGCTCCGGATCGCACCGCCCGATGTCAACACCGTCCCAGGCGACCGTCCCGCGGGTCGGGTGCAGCAACCCACAGATTACTTTCGTCAAGGTCGTCTTGCCTGATCCGTTCGCTCCGACGATCGCAATCACCTGGCCGCGCCGAATCTCGAAGGACACATCACGAACGGCATCCGCTGCCGCGCCCGGGTATCGGTAGCCCACTCGATCGACGGAGATCACGCTCGGCGGCGACGGCGGCGGCGCCGTCGGTCGCGACTCGCGAATCACCGGAAGGGCAGCGACGAATGATTCGAAGTCACGCATGAAGGTGACGCCGGCATGGACCGACGTGAATGCAGAACCTGCTGCTTGCAATCGCGAACTCAACTGTTGTAAACCAACTATCGCGGCCGCGGCATCGCCCAAGGTGATCGACCCACGAGCGCTCAGAAGGAAGACGACACCGAGAGCAGCCACCAGACAGACTGCCGTCACAACTGAAGCGAGGGAGGTCAAAACGAGGCGACGTCGCACCAGTTCCCAGACGCGCCGGATTCGAAGGTTCCACAAGTCGGCATACCAAACCCGCACGGTGGGTGCGACTCCGTAGGCTCGAACCTCCTTCGCATCGCGCCGATCGGTCAAGACGAGTTCGAGATACGAACGCTGTCGTGCAAGTTCGGTCAGTTCGATCTCCATCGCATGGCTCGCGCGGTTGTTCCGGATGCCGACAAGAGCGATCGGTGCGTAGCCGAGGACGGCGATCGGGATCAATTCAGGAGCGATGGCCACGATCACCGCAATTATTCCGACCGAGATGACGACCGTTGACAGGATCGTGATCAGACCGAAGACTATGGCGGACGACTGCGCGCCGGCCGCCAGCCTTGCCCGAGCCAACTTGTCGTGCAATTCCGGCTGTTCAAAGGCCTCCAGGTCGAGACTTGTCGCGACGTCGAGGACCTCCTCGGTTGCATTTCGCTGCACACGCTCGGCGAGCGGCGCCCGCAACTCGCTGCTAGCCGCCTGACTCTGGGTACCCACGAGCAAAGCGATACCTAGAAGGGCCAACCAGAAGGCGAGTTGACCGGTCCCGACGCTCGCGGAACCGCTGAGCAGATTGAGTAGTTCACGTCCGATCAGGAGTTGTGCCGCAATGGCCAGCGAGGTGACGATTGTCAGGGCGAGAATGACAACAACCAGGCCACGGCCCGACGACCACACGAGCCTCAGGGCGGTTCTCGCCGTGCGAAGCGTGCTGTCCGGGCGATTGATGAGTGGATTCGTCATTGTCGGATTCACGTCGGCTGTGTGGCGAGCTTGGTGAGCTCGGCCACCACCATCGGCGAGAAGGGAGGCCCCCAAGGCACGATCGCGGTGTACACCGGCACGAGATTGACCAGACGACTGAGCCGGCTGAAGTCGCGACCCAAGACCTCGGACTCGTTCCACCCTTCCACCCGCAGCAGACCCATCAGCTTGATCAGAGCGGCCGGCTGAGGGACGGGCCGGATGCACACCGCGGTTGCCTCACGCGAGGGTCCGGGAAACACTAATGCCTTCAGCGGAACGGCGTCAGCAATCGAGGTCGTGGCTTGCAGCGCAACCCGGTCATCGACCGTTCGCCGACTCGAAAGGCCAGGATGCGTTGACGCCAGTTCTGACGCGGCCTTGCGCAGACGCAGTTCGGTTGCACCACCTCGGCAGACCGGCGACCGCCCGATCTCGACAGTTGTGACATCGTCGGCGACCATGGCCGCACCCGCCAAACACATCAGCGTGGCCAAAGTCGTCTTGCCCCACCCCGATGGTCCAACGAAGGCAATACCCGCTCCGTTGACCGAAACGGCGCTGGCGTGCAGGACGGTTTGCCCGCGGAGTGCAAGCAGGAATGCGCAAACCGTCCCGGCCAACAGGACCGGGAGCAGGTCATGCCGGGCGCTACGGTCGGGCTGAACCTCGATCCGTGCCAGGTCGGCTGAAATCAGCACGTCCCCACTCTGAAGGAAGCGGAGCATGTAGCCGTCGCCGGTGTCCGTGGCCCGATACCACCACCCGGTTCCGAGCGGAGATCGACGCTCCGCGAGCAAGCGGCCGGGGGGATCCTCGGTCGAAACAGTCGTTTCCGGACCCCAGACCACCTCGACATCCCAGGAGTGACCGCCGACAATCGGCAGGTCGAGAGGTACTTCCGAACGGAGGTACAGACCGCACTGGGCGTAGACTTCCGGCAACGCGGACGGCGTCATCCGATGCCGACCAACGAATTCGTGAACGGCACGTATAGAGAGACGTCCTCGAGCGGTCGCCTATCGATTTCCACCCAGGCATGCGCGACCGACATGGCCGGCCGGTTCGGGAACCCGATCCGCAACATCGCACCGGACGATCTCAGCAAGTGGGCCGTGACCAGCGACCGTCGCAGGCACGGCCCCGCGCCGAACGGCCATCGGGCAGCCACCCACCATGCACATTTCAACTGACGTTGCGCCGCGGGGGAAAGCACGACGGGTGATGTCCTCGGTGCTGAGCCCACAGCGCGAACGTCGAGATGCACTCCTAGGAGCTGAGCCAACCGCGGAAGTGGTACCCATCGAATCAGGAGTTCCACGAACGCGAACACTGCGAACACCCGAAGGCAGGTCAGTGCGATGCGTACCAAGTGGATCGTTCGTGTGCCGTGCTTCACGTTCCCCCCAGGTTGACCTGGCCGGTCATCGATCTCGATCAGCCCCGAACAAGGGGATCACTGTCGAGTAGCGTGTCTGCCGAACGGCAGGCACCGATGCCCCGACCCATGCGGGTCGGGGCATCGAACCGAGGCATTGACCCCCGGCGGTCAGCTCGCGCGCGGAGCGCCCCACTCGAACGTCCCCGACTTGATGCCTTCGAGGATGTCGAAGATCGCGTCAAAGCTCGGGCCGCTGCCGGCGCCGCACGTGACATCGGCAACCGAACCGAGTTCGACAACCTTGGGGGATTCGTACACCATCATGATTCCTCCTCAGGAACGTTTGGACCAGCGTCACAACCGAACGTACTCATGGCGACCCCTCCCGTAAGTCCACCCAGGGGGAGGGTACATCATTTGGCGTAGCGAGCAACAGCCATCCGTACTGTCAGTGCACGAGGCCGCCGTACTGGGCCAACCAAGCTGACTGCAGCAAGGCGCTGGTGGGGGGCATCGGATTGTCACCGAGCCAGACGTCCCTGAGCGCATCAACGTCGACGTACTCGCGGTTGACACCGGCACCGTCCCACCCCGCTGCAAACTCTCGTGTGTGACGACCCAGGTAGGCCCGGGTGAAGTGAGCCTTTGTGGTGCGAGCCAGAACTGTATCCGGGAGTAGGTCGGGGACCAGACGACGCAGAACGTCTGTCCGGTTTCCATGGCCCAGCCATCCACCGTCTCGAGCAAGTGCTTCCACAAAGCGCGGGTCCAACAGCGGGCTGGTCAGACGGACCCCGCGGGTCTCAGCGATGGCTCGACGGTTCGCGGATGCCAACACCTCACCCCGACGGCGGGCGATTCGCCGGATGCTCGTTGAAATCCTCAGCGGGCGGTCTCGCTCGACCCCAATCAGCGCATCAACAAGGAGTGCGCGTCCTGCTGGTCGCAACCAGGTCCGCGGAAAGGCCGCCATTCGTGCCCTTGCCCGCCGTCGCGGCGGCTCGAACGCACTCAGTGCGGCCGTGAGCCGCACCTTGCGAAGCGGCCGCGGCCGACGGAGCAGATAGACGAACGGCCCGGCCAGGTGAGCCTCCACCCCAAGGACCTGATCACCTCCTTCGCCGTCGATGATCGTTCCGCCAGGCACCGCCTCCAGAAGAGGTAGATCTCCTGCGATCGTTGGCGGCCAGACCACACCGTGGGCGAGAAGGTGACGCCTTGCGAATGGGCCGACGATATCCAACTCGTCGTGTATCTCGATGCAATGCCAGTCCGGCAGACCGAGATAACGGATGACGCGCTCTTGCCATTCCTTTTCATCTGACGCGGGTGCTTCGGGAAAACGTCTGGTGATCGCAACAGGCTCGACGAGACCGTCTCGACGTGCGACATGAGTCGCGACAGCCAAGACTACCGAGGAGTCACGCCCACCAGAAAACGCTACTCCGCAGGGTGGGTGCTGCAGCGCCTCACGGATCACTTGCTCGAGAGCTGCTCTGGGGCCCAGTCGAGAGTCGGACAATTCGGGATAGTCGATCAAATCCTCGCCCTGGCCGAAGACATAGCCGGTGACAATCTCGCTCGGGCTCATCAGGTACAGAGCTTTTTCGCCCACGATCCCAGCCTACGGTCCGGGCTCTCGACTGCCGGACCGATACCGGCTGTTGACGCGAGATGACGGTGATCCCGTCTCGACAGCCCCTACCCACCCCAGATACTTGCGGCGATGTCCGGGCACATCTCCATCGTCCGGTTGACGCGTCCAGTCGAGTGCGCCTCCGGCGTCGGTGAGATCGCGGCGTCCCATGCGCGTCGCGACAGCACGTCCGGTTCCGCCCCACAAGGCGATTGCCGTCGCCCTGCGAGTATTGCGCCCAGAGCTCAGCAGGAGTCCGGAGGCGACATTGCCCGATTGACGGCGCTGGCCCGAGCGATCGACCAGACGATTCGCCATCAACCATGAACGGTCGGCGGTCAGTTCGAATAACAGCTCGGGATCAACCGGCGTGGCCATGACATAGCTCACGCGTTGAAGCATTGCCGCGCAGAGGCGACCGGCACCGGTTTCACGAACTCGAATCGCGAACGCGGCCATGTCGACGCGTCCGCTTCGTACCACGGTGTCGATATCGATGAGTCCGCGAAGGTGTCGCGCGCCACCGAGGCCCGTGTTGACGCACAGATGCAGCAACGTATCGACTGGGCCAAGGGTGAGCATCTCGACGTCGCCGAACCGCGCGGGCACCGCCCGATCGAAGAACTCGAGTGTCGGCAGGAGCAAGTGGCGTCGCTCCTGGCCGAGAGCGACCACATGCCAGTGAAGGTCGAGCACAGCGCTACGAAGCTGCACTGGTACTTCGGCCACCTCATGCGCCAGAAACCCGTGCCAGTTGGTGGTCGCCGGCGTCATCCCGGCAAGCGCGAGGGCCGCGAGAGCCCTCTCGAAATCCCGTGGTCGGACGAGAACGTCGAGATCATTGAAGTCGCGGGTATCTGGATTCGCATACCAGTTGGCTGCGAGCGCATGACCTTTCATCGTCAGGGCCGGTACGTCAAGTGCCTCCGTGGCCCGAGCCAACATCCGCAACAGCACGATCCGACGCGCTTGAGCAACATAACGAGCCTTGGCGAGGGCGTCGAGCGAACCCCCGGGTACGCCGTCAACTTGGCCGAGGTAAAGATGGAGCAGTGAGACCATCCGGTGCTGCTGCGCGAACTGCACCAGCTCTGTGGCATCGACCCCTCTGACCAATGACGCGATCCTATTAGCGTCGCAGTCTCGTCTGGCGACAGCGAGCAAGAGATCGCGAAGTTGCCGCCGTTGGGCAATAGTTGCTGACTCTGCGACCATTCGGCGCATGGCTCGGCGACCCCGCCCCTTCGCACTCAGGATCTACAAAGGCTACACCCTGGTGGGGCCTCGCCCGGCAATGGATGTCAGGGCAAGGACCTGGAAGCGTGCGTCGAGGTCGACAAAGCAAAGAGATGAGTCCCGCCGTGCAATGGCCGTCAAAGGTCCTCGAAGGACTGGCAGGTAGTCATCGCTGCCAGAGCCGTCCGAGCGGTGACGAGCGGCGACCGCGGCCTCCAATGGCAGTGACGCTGACCTATCCGCGTCACCCTGCGCCGGATCGGCTCGCGATCCAGGAGCCCGATCAGCGTCAACCGGGTGATGGTGCTGGTCGGCGACCAGTGCGTCAACGTAGGCGAACATCGATTCGACCGCCGGCGCCCGTCGAGCCATCGCCGCTGGGAGTCTTCGTGATCTTGCGCCTGACAGGATCCGACATCGCAGTCGAACAGGTGTCTGGTCGAATCGTTTCGAGCGTTTGCCAGTCGCTCCTCTGATCATCACGGCACGCGGGACACCGTCCAGGTCAAGTCGGATTGACCATAGGATTTTCTGTTGCTAGCCTGATTTGAGATAGATTCTTGACGAAAGAGGTGAGATTGTGAGTAAGTTTCCGACGGCGATGGTGACGGTCGGTGATGCGGCCGATGACCGGTCTGCGTGGGCACGCTCCGTTGTTGCCTCACACGGCTACCTGCTGACCGATGAAGCGGCACAGGCTGACGTCCTCGTCTGCACCGGCCCAGCCGGCTCGGCGGCTGTGGTCGAGCACCCAGCCGGCACAGTGCTGATCGGGGTGGACTGGCCTCCGCCGGTCCGCGCTCTCTTGACCGCGGGCGGCATCACAGTCGATCCGACAGTTGTTGACGGCACTCCGACGGTCGCGAACCTCACCGATGGTCCCGGCCGCGGTGTCGACCTACTTGCGCGCGTCGATCCCACTACCTTGACAACGACCGGGCGCATGGCCGTCAACGAGCCCGCCTCGCCGCTTCTGCGCAGCTCGGGCCAACCGGTGGCCGCCGCGTCCGACGACGGCGTACGTCGAATCATTGTCCTCGCGGTCCGGCCCGACTCGGGGCACTCCGCCGATGAACTGCTGTTCAACGCGATCTCCTTCGTCGCAGGGCCGCCCGTCGCGCCCCACCGCGAGAGCGGCTCGGCGCTGGCACAGCATCCGGCGTGGCTCCGCCTGAAGACCGCCGTCACGGACCTGCAGGCACTGCAGGCTGGTGATGGTTCCGTTCCCGATCCCGCGACCCATGACTCGGCCCGGGCAGCGGTGCACATCGTCGTCGACGCGGTGGTCGAGCTGGCACCACGCTTCCCGCACGACGCGGACTACCTGGCCGCGTTGGTCAAGGACTTCACGCGCTGGCAGGACGGCGGCTTCGAGGCACCGGACTTCCTGGACTCCTTGGTTGCCTTCCACCCCGAGCGATCCCGGACGGACGGCCGCGAGCACCTGGTGGTCTTCCCGATGTACACCCAGAACGGCAGCTCCGACCGTCATGTGGAAGCCGTTCTGGTGCAGGTGATCTGGCCCGACTTCATCGCCGACCTGGAAGCCGGTGACTACTCGAACAAGCTGTTCGTGCCGATCCGATTCCTGGACTTCACGGCTGGCTACGACACCAACTCTGCCGTGCTGTTCCCGGAAACCGTTGCCATGCGGGAGCTCCCGAAGTTCACCTGGGGCGCGATCTTCGCGGACCGAGAGGCCGCCCGGTTCCGCTGTGTGGTGACCGCCGCGGCCGAGATCACCGGCCTGGCCTTGCCTCCGGACGCGGCTCGACTGTTGGACGATCAGCAGCTGACCGAAGAGACCTTCGTCATGTGGGATCTCATCCACGACCGCACTCACATGCACGGTGACCTGCCGTTCGACCCATTCATGATCAAGCAGCGCATGCCGTACTTCCTGTACTCGCTGGAGGAGTTGCGCTGCGATCTCACCGCCTTCCGGGAGGCGGTCGCGCTCGAGCAACAGGATGTGCCGCACGCCCGGCTGGTGCAGTACGCGATCCTGTTCGATCGGATCTTCCGATTCCCGATCACCGGCACCCGGGTGCGCAACTACGACGGTCTGGGCGGGCAACTCCTCTTCGCCTGGCTGCACCGGCACGGCGTCCTGCACTGGACCGACAACCGGCTGTCCATCGAATGGTCCCGGGTGGCGGACTCGGTGCTGGACCTCGGTCGGCGCATCGAGGACCTGTACTGGCGGTCCATCGACCGCCCGAAGGTCAACCACTGGCTGGCCGCGTACGCGCTGGTCTCCGAGACCTGCGAGCCGCACCCGGCGTCGGTCTGGGCACGCGGCGTCGACGCGCTGCCGGTGGACGGCCCGCCGAAGGGACTGACCGACGCGGTGCTGCCGGACGAGTTCCCGTTGTCGATGTTCTACGAAGCGCTCTCCCGCAAGCTGTCCCCGGTGATCGCCTCGACCAAGGGCATCACTGGGTGACGCCGCGCCATCCCGGGCGGCCGCCGCACTTGCCCGGGGAAGATCGGGTCGTCAGACGCGACCGGATCTTCCCCACGCAGGGTGCCGAGCCACGGCCGGGCGCCGACCCTAGAATCCGGCCGTGAGCACAACCCTGGGCAGCGCGGGCGGCAAGCTGGACCCATCCACCCGCCTGGACGACCTGGTGGTCGTGGTGACCGGCGCGACGGGTCCGGCCGGCGTCGCGGCGACCACCGCGCTGCGCGCCGCCGGCGCGACGGTGGTCGCCGTCGGCCACTCCCCGGAGCGGCTGTCGATGCTCGCCGAGCGGGATCCTGGTCTGCGGGTCGAAGCGGTCGACATGTCCGCGGAGGATGCGGTCGATGCCCTGGCCGCTCGGGTGCGAGAAGAACTGGGCCGGGTCGACGGACTGATCCATCTGGTCGGCGGATACCGCGGTGGAGACACCTTCACCTCGAACACGGAGGCCGACTGGCGGTTCCTCTCGACCAGTCTGGTCGATACGCTGCGGCACGCGACGCTGGCGTTCCACGACGACCTGGTCGCGGCACCGGCCGGGCGAGTCGCGATCGTCAGCGCCCGGGCCGCGGCCAAACCGTCGGCCGGCTCCGCGAACTATGCCGCGGCGAAGGCGGCAGCCGAGACGTGGATGCTCGCCCTGGCCGACTCGTTCCGCCGCGCACCTTCCGCGTCCCCAGACGGTGGCGCGGCCGCAGTGATCTTCGTGATCAAGGCGTTGGTCACCGGGCAGATGCGCGCCGAGGCTCCGGAGCGGAGGTTCCCCGGCTTCACCGACGTCACCGATCTGGCCGACCGTATCGTGGAGCTGTGGGCGGCCGACGCGGCCGAGCTCAACGGCGCCCGGATCACCCTCGACGCCTGATCCCCCCAGCCGAAAGTTGTTGTTCCGTGGATATTCTGCACGACCCGAACCGGCGCGGCTTCGCGTCCGACAACTATGCCGGTGCGCACCCGGAGATCCTGGAGGCGCTCGCCCGGGCCAATGGCGGGCACCAGATCTCCTATGGCGAGGACGTGTACACCCGGCGTCTGCACCAGGTGCTGGCCGGTCACCTGGGGGACGACATCGAGGTGTATCCGGTTTTCAACGGCACCGGCGCCAACGTGCTTTCTTTACAGGCAGTCTCACCGCGATGGGGCGCAGTGGTGTGCAGCGAGAACGCGCACATCCACTGTGACGAGAACGGTGCGCCGGAACGGGTCGGCGGACTCAAGCTGCTGACGGTCCCGACGCCCGATGGAAAGCTGACACCGGAACTGATCGACCGTCAAGCCTACGGTTGGGGTGACGAACACCGGGCCCAGCCGTCGGCCGTGTCCATCACCCAGACCACCGAGATGGGCACCTGCTACACCCCTTCGGAGATTCGCGCGATCGCCGACCACGTGCACGGCCGTGGCATGGTGTTGCACGTGGACGGATCGCGGATCGCCAATGCTGCAGCCAGCTTGGACCTGCCGCTGCGCACGTTTCTGACCGACGCCGGCGTCGATATTCTCTCCTTCGGCGGCACGAAGAACGGCCTGCTGTTCGGTGAGGTCGTGGTCGCGCTACGCCCGCCGGTCGCCCCGGGCCTGATCTACCTACGCAAGATGAACATGCAACTGGCCTCGAAAATGCGGTTCGTCTCGGCACAACTGATCGCGCTGCTGGAGGGCGATCTATGGCTGCGGTCGGCGCAGCACGCGAACGCGATGGCCTCCCGGTTGGCCACTGCGGTCAGGGACCTACCCGGGGTGCGGATCACCCAGCAGGTGCAGGCGAACGCCGTGTTCGCGGTCGTCGACCGAGACGTGGCGAACCGGCTGCGCGAGCGATTTCGTTTCTACGACTGGGATCCCGCCACCGGCGAGGTCCGCTGGATGTGCGCCTTCGACACCACCGAACAGGACGTTGAGGCATTCGTCGCCGCTCTTGCACAGGAGTTGACTGCCGTCACCTCAGAGTGAACCGGTCCCGGCGTCCGATCAGGCCGCTGCGCTGATCAACGCACGAAATCTGCGCCCGAAATGTCTGGCTTGATCGTGCGATGATCAGCGCGGCGGGCCTTCCTGTCCAGAGAAAATGGCATCACGGAAATATCTAACGCACTCCGGTTCGATCAGCGCGCGCCCGGATCGAGCAGAGGGGCGGACGGCGCCCGATCACCGGTCGACAAGGGTCATCGCGTACTCGTACCGGCTGGCGCGGTAGAGGTGGCAGGCATACTCGACGACCCGCGCATTGTGGTCATGGGTGACCCGATCCATGGTGAGCATGGGGCTGCCCGGCGGCTCGCTCAGCAGCCGGCATTCCTCGTCGGTCCCGGCGCGCGCACCGATCCGCTGCCTGGCCACCTTCAGCGACACCCCGCCGGAACGCAGCGCCCGATAGAGGCCGGTGGCCTGCAGGTCTACCTCGTCCAGCTCGGCGACGTCCCGCGGCAGGTAGTTCTCCATGATCGCCAGGGGTTGGTCGGCGGCGTATCGCAGCCGCATCAGATGGAACACCGGCCGGCCTGCCGGCACCGTGAGCACTTGAGCGATCTCCTCGGGCGCCGGTACCACCTCGTGGCACAGCAGCACGGTCCCAGGCCGCTGGTTCGTGGCGGCCAGGTCGTCGAACAGGCTGGTGAGTTTCAGCGTCCGGGCGATCGGCGCGTCCACCACGTGCGTGCCGATCCCGCGCCGCCGCACCAGCAAGCCCTTCTCGACCAACTGCAGAATCGCTTGGCGCATGGTCGGTCTGGAAACCCCCAAGCGTTCGGCCAACCGGACCTCGTTGCCGATCTCGGCGCCCGGCTCCAGCGTGCCGGCGCGAATCGCCTGCTCCAGCTGCTCGGCGAGTTGGTGGTAGAGCGGCACCGGACTCAACCGGTCCAGGTCAAGCTGGATGTCCTCCATCGTTCTCCCTAATATGTTCTAATGTCCATACATATTACAGGAGCCGGCCGCTACTTGAAGTGGTTGGCGACTCAAATGGGCAGTGGGCGTGCTCACTCCCGGGCCGGGGGCACCGGGCCCGAACTGCTGCGTACGACCAGCGTCGGCTCGATCAGCAGGTGCTCGGCGGGCCGGTCAAGGTCGTCGATGCGAGCCAGGAGCGCTCGCCCGGCGGCCTTCCCGACCGCGCGGCTCTGGTCGTCCACCGAGGTCAGGTCGATGAAGCGGGACCGCGCCAGAGGCGAGTCGTCGTAGCCGACCAGCGAGACGTCGCCCGGAGCGGACAGTCCGCGCTCCTTCAGCGCGGCCAGCGCGCCCAACGCCATGCTGTCGTTGGCGGCATAAATCGCGGTGACCTCGGGGTGGCTGCGCAACAGTTCGTGCGCCGCCCAGTAGCCGTCGGCCTCGGTGGTATCGCCCTCGCCCTCGACGATCGGATCGGTCACCCCCGCACGCCGCATCGCCTGCGCGAACCCCGTGCGACGGTGCCAGGCAGCGCCGCCACTCCCGGACAGATGGCCGATTCGGCGATGGCCCAGCTTCAGCAAATGGTCGACCGCAAGCCGGCTGCCGGCCTCGTCGTCGTTGGCGACCCGATCCGCATCGGGCACCTCGCCCGCGCGCCAGCCCGCGATCATCGTCGGTCCGTGCCACCCGGCGAGCAGTTCCTCGCTCGGGTCGCAGGCGACCACCAGTCCGTCGATCCCCGACGCCAGAGCCGGCACCGGGCTGCCGGAGGTTCCCTCCCGGTCCGTGACCGACAGCCGGTAGCCGTGGTCGCCGAGCGCTTCCCGCAGCCCGTCGAGCAGGTCGACGAACCAGAGGTTCCGGTAGTCGTCGATCACGACCTCGATGGCCCGGGTGCGCCGGCTGGCTAACACGGTCGCGGCCTGGCTGGGCCGGTAGCCGAGGTCATGGATGGCCGCCAGCACAGCGTCCCGACGTGCGGAACTGACCTTGTCCGATCCGCGGAGCACCAGCGAGACCAGCGACTTGGACACACCTGCCCTGTTGGCCACGTCGTAGATGGTCGGCCGGGTCGGCGGCTGAAGCTCAGTCATTGCCCGCGCCTCGATCACCCGCGCGGAGCATCGAGCGGTGCGGGACGAGCCTATGTTCCGCAATGTCGTCGCCGCGCGAGCGCGCGGAGAATCGGCTGGCAGCAGGCGAGCCTATGTTCCGCAGCCCGGCCGGTCCGAGCGGCGCGGGCGACGCGGCCGGTCCGGGCGGCGTGGGCGGCCGAGCTTCACTGTGGGGAAGTTCTGGTCGCCTGACGCGACCAGAACTTCCCCACGCCGACGGGTACTCGCGAACATGGAGCCGGCGCCACACACGGCCGGCCAGGAAGCCGATGCAGGAACCGCGACGGACGCCGAAGCCGCTGCCGGAACGGCGGGCTAAGCCGAAGCTACTGCCGCACTCGGAACTGACGCGGCCGATGAGCAGGCGCGCCGACGAATCCGGCGACGTCCGACGAGCCGATGCTCCGCAGCCCGGGCGGCGGAGACTACCCGAGCAGTGCCGCCGGGCGAGGTGCGTCCTGGGGAAGATCCAGTCGCCTGACGCGACCAGAACTTCCCCGCGCCGACCTTCCTCGGCTCGATGGGTGCTCCCCGACCTGGCGCCGAACCCGTAGCCGAACGTGGAGCCGGCGTCCGAGCCGACGGTGTCATCGGAGCGAAAGTCGAACCCGCAGCACAGATCGACTCTGGATTCGAAGCCGAACGCGGATCCGAAGTAAGATCCGCAACGCGAGCCCGACCGGCGACCGCGCCGGTGGTCGAACCGGGGATCCAGCCAACGACCGCGCCGGTGGTTGAGATGGCGGCCGCCACAGGGATCCAGCCGGAGGCGGCACCAGGGGTCGAGCCTGCACCCGGCACAGGAGTCCGGCCGGCGACCGCGCCGGTGGTTGAGATGGCGGCCGCCACGGGGATCCAGCCGGAGGCCGCACCAGAGATCTAGCCTGCAACCGGCGCGGGAGCCTGGCTGGCCTGACCGGGGCGCGATCGGGACCGGCCGCGGCTTGGCCGGCGTGGACCCGCGGGATTGGTCGCCGATCCGCATTGACATCTGCACGCGGCTCACCTTACATTGTTGGAGCGCTCCATTGTAGCGCTCCAACACCTCACCAGCCCCGCCATGATCGGGCCGTTCTTCAAGGGAGAAGCATGTCCGACAGTCTTGGTGTTGCGGTCATCGGCGCCGGTATGGCCGGCAAGGCCCATGCCGCCGCCTACCGGTCGGCGAGCGCGGTCTACGACCCGGTGCTCCCCCCGATCCGCCTGGTGTCGATCGGCGACGTGAACGCCGAGTTCGGCTCGCTGGCCGCCCGCCGCTTCGGTTACCAGCGCAACGACACCTCGTGGCAGGCCATCGCCGAGGCCGACGACATCGACGTGGTGAGCGTCGTCATCGCCAACTCGCTCCATCGTGAGGTGGTCGAGGGACTGCTGGCCGCCGGCAAGCACGTGCTCTGCGAGAAGCCGCTGTCGGATACCCTGGCGGACGCCCGGGCGATGGCCACCTCTGCCGACGCCGCCGCCGAGCGCAATCTGATCGCCCGCATCGGCTTCACCTTCCTGCGCACCCCGGGCATCGCGCTCATCAAGCAGCTCATCGACGACGGCACGCTCGGCCGGCCGCTGCACTTCTCCGGCCGCTACTGGACCGACTACGGTTGCAGTCCAAGCGCTCCCATGAGCTGGCGGTACCAGGGCCCGCAGGGTTCGGGGGCGCTGGCCGACGTCGGCAGCCACCTGTCCTACATCGCCGAGTTCCTGGCCGGCCCGGTCCAGCAGGTCTGCGGCGGCACGCTGAGCACCGCCATCACCCAGCGACCACTGCCCCTGGGCGCCGTCATGGGCCACGACCATGCTCCGGTCAGCGACACCTACGAGCCGGTGACCAACGATGACTACGCTGCCTACCAAGCCCGTTTCGCCAATTGCTCCGGCTCGCTGGAGGTCTCCCGGGTGGCCGCAGGCCACGCCAACGGGCTGACCTTCGAGGTGTTCTGCGAGAACGGCGCCGCCCGGTTCGACCAGAACCGCAACGCCGAAATCGGTCTGTACCTGCACGGCGATTCCCGCACCGCGGGCTACCGGCAGGTCATCCTCGGCCCGCAGCACCCCTACCTGGCCGGTGGCATGGCGATGGACGCGCCCTCCGTCGGCTTCGGCCAGAACGACGCGTTCGTCTACCAGGCCCGCGCCTTTCTCGAGGAACTCGCCGGAATCGCCACCGACAAAGCACTTCCCCGATGCGCCACCTTCCACGACGGCGTCCACAACATGGAGATCCTCGCCGCCGTCACCGAATCCGCCGCCACCGGCGGCGTCCCCGTATCCATTTCCAACGAGAAGGCTGCTGTCTGATGAAACTGGGTGTGTACAACGCAATCCTGCACGACCGTTCCCTGCCCGAGGCGCTCGAGGTCGTCGGCGATCTTGGTCTGACCGGAATCGAGATCAACTCCGGCGGCTTCCTACCCGCCGTGCACATCCCGACCTTCGACGAGATCCTGTCCAGCGACACCGCACGGGACGACTACCTCGGCATCTTCGAGGGCACCGGGGTCTCCATCGCCGGCCTGAACTGCAACGGCAACCCGTTGCATCCCAACCCGACCATCGGCGACAAGCACGCCGAGGACATCCGCCGGTCCGTCCGGCTGGCCAACCGACTCGGCCAACACCGGGTCGTCACCATGTCCGGCCTACCCGGTGGCGAGCCAGGCGCGACGCACCCGAACTGGATCGTCAACGCCTGGAACTCCGCGGCGTTGGACGTTCTCGACTACCAGTGGTCGGTCGCCGCGCCGTTCTGGAAGGAGATCGACAAGCTAGCCGCCGACCTGGATGTCAAGGTCGCCCTGGAGTTGCACCCGCAGAACCTGGTCTTCAACACCGCGGACGTGTTCAGGCTGGTCGAACTGACCGGCGCTACCCACGTCGGCGTGGAACTGGATGCCTCGCATCTGTTCTGGCAGCAGATGGACCCGGTCGCGGTGGTCCGTGCGTTGGGCCCGCTGGTATTTCACGCCGCCGCCAAGGACGTGCGGATCAATCCGCAGTGGGCAGCGCTATACGGGGTGCTGGACAACCGTTTCCGCCGACTGTCCCCGGACGAGCCCCGGGTGAACCTCGGTGACGACGAGTGGGCCAACGAATGGCCCAAGGAGTCGGCATGGGACTTCGTCGCCCTGGGCAAGGGCCACGACACCGCCTTCTGGACCGAGTTCCTGCGCGCCCTCTATGAGGTCGACCCGGACATGCTGGTCAACATCGAGCACGAGGACGTCTCGCTCGGCCGGATCGAGGGCCTGCAAGTCGCCGCCACGGTGCTCCGCGACGCCGACGCCGCCCTCACGGCCTCCCTGACCTCTGCCTGATCGAGACTGAGTTCTTACTGACTTGATGTCTTGACAAATCAAGCCAATCCACGGAGACTCTCAACGAGCTTAAACCGCTTGAACGAAGCCCATCACTCACCGAGGAGACGCCGATGAGCGACAGCCCCAGCACGGATCGATCGAAGCTGGTGGTTGGTACGGCGCCGGATTCGTGGGGGGTGTGGTTCGACCGGGACGAGCGGC
>CAZCEH010000054.1:0-5145 GCA_964497705.1 uncultured Actinomycetes bacterium
CATCAACAGCGGCGGAAGGAACCTTGTCGCGGGGGTTGACAAAGGGTGTCTCACGACTTTCCCCCGGTGGCCTCGTCCAGCAGCAGGACCGGGATCCCGTCCCGAATCGGGAAGACCCGACCGCACACGGTGCAGGTAAGTGCGGGCGCGGCCGGATCGTCCGGCGTACCCGGCGACAGCGGCGCATGGTGGTCGGCCGGGCAGGCCAGCACCTCGAGCAGCAGCGGGTCCAACCGGGCCGACCCCTCCCCCGGACCTGACATCGTCGAAACCCTTCTTCCTCAGCAGGTGGCGATCGATCCTGACGAACGCCTGGACGCGGTCAATCCTCCGGAAATGACGCCGGCCGCCCCGATCCGTCGCGGTCAGCCGCGGATCAGGGCCAGGATCTCGTCCCGCAGCGCGGTCATCTCCCCGTCGGTGCCGGCCTCGACGTTGAGGCGCAGCAGCGGCTCGGTGTTGCTGGGCCGCACGTTGAACCAACGATGCGGTCCGACGGAGACGGTGATGCCGTCCACCTCGTCGATCTCGGCGCCGTGCTCGGCCGCCCAGGCCCTGATCCGGGCAAGCGTGGCCGGCACGTCCAGCACGGTCGAGTTGATCTCACCGGAGTCGGCGTACCGGTCGAACTCGGCGGTGAACTGCGACAGCGGCCGGGGCTGACCACCCAACGCGGCCAGCACGTGCAGTGCCGCGAGCATGCCGGTGTCGGCCCGGAAGAAGTCGGCGAAGTAGTAGTGCGCGGAGTGCTCCCCGCCGAAGATCGCCCCGGTGCGCGCCATCTCGGCCTTGATGAAGGAGTGCCCGACCCGGGTCCGGACGGCGACGCCGCCGGCCTCGGTGACGATCTCGGGGACCGCGCGGGAGGAGATCAGGTTGTACAGGATCGTCCCGCCGGGGTGCCGGCGCAGTTCCCGGGTGGCCACCAGCGCGGTGATCGCGCTGGGCGAGACCGGTTCGCCGCGCTCGTCCACCACGAAGCAGCGGTCCGCGTCGCCGTCGAAGGCCAGCCCGATGTCCGCGCCCGAGCGCCGGACCTGCGCCTGCAGGTCGACCAGGTTCGCCGGGTCCAGCGGATTCGCCTCGTGATTGGGGAAGGTCCCGTCGAGCTCGAAGTACATCGGCTCCACCCGCAACGGCAGCCCGGCCAGCACCGCGGGGACGGTGTATCCGGCCATGCCGTTGCCGGCATCCACCACCACGTGCAACGGCCGGATCGACCGCAGGTCCACCAGCGTGTGCAGGTAGTCGGCGTATTCGGCGAGCAGGTCCTGCTCGGTGACGGTGCCGACCCGCTCCGCGCCGAGCGCCGCGGCGTCCCAGCCGGCGTCCAGCAGTTCCTGCGCCTCGTCCCGGACCAGCGCCAGCCCGGCGTCCAGGCTGATCGGCACGGCGCCGGCCAGGCACATCTTGATCCCGTTGTAGGTCGCGGGATTGTGCGAGGCGGTGAACATGGCGCCGGGCAGACCGAGGTGGCCGGAAGCGAAGTAGAGCAGGTCCGTGGAGCCGAGTCCGGCCATCACCACATCGAGGCCGGCGGTGGTGACACCCTCGGCGAACGCCCCGGCCAGCTCGGGCGAGGACTCCCGCATGTCGTGTGCGATGACCACCGCCCGGGCGTCCGGGCTCAGGAAGCGGGCGAAGGAGTAGCCGATCGCCCTGGTCACTTCCGGGGTCAGTTGCGACCCGACCAGCCCACGGACGTCGTAGGCCTTGACGAACGAGATCAGCCTGGCCTCGTCCGAACCGGTCGTGTCGACGGCCGAGGTCGGTCCCGCCACGACATCAATCCTCTCGATCTGTGCTTGCCCCGACGCGCGGCGCCGGGGCCGGACGCTCCACACCGCGCGTCCGGGGCGACTCTCCGGACATGGGTTTCGATGTGGGCCTCCGGCTGCCCAGTCAGGACCCTACCCGGGTGAACGGCGCAGGTACTCGGCGTCCCCCGCGGCTGTGCGTGTCGCCGCGACGGCGCGGGCGTGGACGCATCGGCGGCGGGTGCGATCCGCCGGATCCGGCTGTCCGGGAAGGGCTGCCGGTCGGACTGCCGAGTCGGACGGCCCGGTCAGGCGTCGGGGGACGGCAACACCCGTAGGTGGCCGCGCCGACCGCCCTCGATCGGCTCCGGTTCGGCGGCCCGCTCGGCCCGCCCGGCCTCCCGCACCGCGTTCGCCAGGGCCTCGAGATCGTCGTTGCGAGTGCCGTTGTCGGTCAGCTCGTCGTCCGGCCGGACCACCTCCCAGCCCTTGGGCGCGGTCAGGCCCTGGGCGTGGGCCGAGCACAGGTCGTAGGAGTGGGGTTCGGCAGCGGTGGCCAGCGGGCCGACAACGGCCGTGGAATCCGCATAGGCGAACGTCAGAGTCGCGACGGCCGGGTTGGTGCACCCGTTCCGTGAGCATCGCCGCAGTCTGGCCACTGCGGCACGATAACGCGGCCCGCCGGGCCACGGTGCTGCGGCACGCCGGATCGGTCGCCGAGTGCACCCCGGTGCCCGCCGCGACGGGATCCGTCCGGTGAATCGGCGCGACTTCGGGCCCGGCGCCGCTGCGTGGTCGCCTCGGCCGCTCGCCGACGCGGGTGGACCGCCATACTGACTCGGTCATGCCCGGCACGGAACCCGATCCCCGTCGCTCGCGTCCCTCCCTGCCCGGGAGGGCGGCGAGGCCGGTCCGGCCGTTCCTGCCGCGTCGCACCCCGCCCGCGCCGGCGGCGCCGGCCCGCATCCGCCGCGACCGCCGCGGCCGTGGGCTGCGCACCCCGCTGTTGCCCGCCGACGTGCCCGCCTCCCGCACCCGGGCCCAACGATTCGACCAGGCGGTCCTCGAGGCGGTCGCGGACCTGGAGGCGCGCTGGCCGGGCCGGTTGGAATCGCTGGAATTCGCCGTCGACGAGGTGCCGGCGGTGCCCCCGGACGGTCCGGAACTGCCGTCCGACGAGGTGGTGCTGGACGGCGGTGTGCCGCTGGCACGATTCCTGCCCCCGGGGATGGATGCCCGGGGGCGGCCGACGAAGGCGCGTGTCGTGGTGTACCGGCGTCCGCTGGAGGTCCGCTCCGGGGACGCCGGCGAGTTGGGTGACCTGGTCGCCGAGGTGCTCGGCGAGCAGCTCAGCGCGGTGCTCGGCGAGCCTGAGGACGGTGACGGCCCGGTCGGCTGATGGTCTGCGTCAGCTGACGGTCTGCGTCAGCTGACGGTCTGCAGGGCGTGCGGGTCCTTCAGCTTGACGACCTGCTTGCCCAACGGGGCGATCGAGATCGGGATCAACTTGAAGTTGGCGATCCCCAATGGAATGCCGATGATCGTGATGCACAACGCCAGGCCGGTCACCAGGTGGCCGATGGCCAGCCAGAGCCCGGCGACGATGAACCAGATCACGTTGCCGATGAACGACGGCGATCCCGCGTCCGGACGGTTGACCACGGTCCGGCCGAACGGCCAAAGGGCGAATCCGGCGATCCGGAACGACGCGATGCCGAACGGGATCGTGATGATCAGGATGCAGGCGATGATTCCGGTCACGATGTAGGCCAGGAACATCCAGAACCCGCAAAGCACCAGCCAGATGACATTGAGGACGAACCGCACGTCATCGACGGTACCGATGGTCGACGGCGGCACGGGCCTTGTCACCCGAGTCGGGTGAGGACCCGCCCAAGGGCCGACCGGTCAGCCCGGTCGATCGATCCGCAGGTCGACCGGTCAACTCGACCGGTCAACTCGACCGGTCAGCCGGCGGCGCGCTTGAGTCGCCGGCGCTCGCGCTCGCTGAGCCCGCCCCAGATGCCGAAGCGCTCGTCGTGGGCGAGTGCGTAGGCGAGGCATTCGGCCCGCACCTCGCAGCCGGTGCAGATCTTCTTGGCCTCGCGGGTCGAGCCCCCCTTCTCGGGGAAGAAGGCCTCCGGGTCGGTCTGAGCGCACAGCGCTCGTTCGTGCCATTCCGGTTCGCCGGCTTCCACCAGCGAGAAGGGAATCTGCCGCATGGTGGGCACCCCCAGGTCGGTCACGCGCTGCTTCCTCACTGTCCTTGCTGCGGAGCCGGCGACGATCGTGTCGCGACCGGCTCCCGGTTCACCGGGGCATCGGGCCCTGTGCCACCCTCGACCAGGTCGAACTCGCCGCGGATCTGCGCCGACGGGAGGCCTGATCGAGAACAACCGGTGAAATGACACCGATGTGATTACACCCGTGTGTCCCGACTCCCGTCAAGCTCGGAAGGGTGCTATACGGCGCGTCGCGCCGAGATTTGACACGTTCGTCGGGTGACGGGCCGCACACGTCGCTGTGTGTGACCACCGGCGACACTGGATGGATGGCCAAGTCCTCCGGCGGCAGCTGGATCTTCCCGGTCGTCGTGCTCGTCACCGCCGGCGCCGGCTGGGCGGCGCAGTCCGCTCCGCGATCCGGCACGGGTGCGTTCGGGGTGCCGGTGGGCGTCTGGGTGTTCGTGGTGGTGCTCGGCGGCTGGGTGATCACGCTGTGCCTGCACGAGTTCGCGCACGCCCTGGTCGCCTACGCCGGCGGCGACACCTCGGTGCGGGCCCGCGGCTATCTGACCCTGAACCCGGCGCGCTACACCGACCTGGCCACGTCGGTGATCATCCCGATCATCCTGCTGGCGGTCGGTGGGATCCCACTGCCCGGCGGCGCGGTGCTGGTGGAGCCGGGACGCCTGCGGCACCGGTGGTTCGCCAGCCTGGTGTCGGCGGCCGGCCCGGCCACCAACGTGGTGTGCGGCGTCGCGCTGGCGATCGTGGCGGCGCCGATCTCCTCGCCGCTGGGCGCGGCGCTGTCGTACCTGGCGTTGCTGCAGTTCGTCGCCGGCATCCTGAACGTTCTGCCGATCCCGGGGTTCGACGGATTCGGCATCCTCGAGCCCTACCTGTCGCCACGTTTCGTCGAGCGGCTGCGGCCGGCCCGGCCGTGGATCCCGCTGGTCGCGTTCATCATCCTGTTCTCGGTGCCGCAGGTCAGCCGCCTGCTGTTCACCGCCGCCAACCAGCTGTTCGTCTGGGTGGGTGGGAACACCGCGCTCGCCGCGGTCGGGTCGAGCCTGTTCCGCTTCTGGGCCTGACGTCGGGCTCTGGGGCTGCGTCGGGCTTTGGGGGCTGCGTCGGGCTTTGGGGGCTGCGTCGGGCTTTGGGGGCTG
>CAZCEH010000054.1:5245-26770 GCA_964497705.1 uncultured Actinomycetes bacterium
CGTCGGGTGGGGCCGGCGTCGGGTGGGGCCGGCGTCGGGTGGGGCCGGCGTCGGGTGGGGCCGGCGTCGGGGGCGGGCCAGTCAAGCCCGGTCGGGTCGGTCTGGGCCGGGCCCGGGTTCACCGATTTGCCACCTTCTGCCCGTCAGCCGGGCCCACCTTCGCCGTACCGAGGCCGGACCCGCCCGCGCCCCCCATCGATTTGCCGCGTTCCGCCCTTCATCTGGCTCAGGCGCGCCTGCGTTCATCGATTTGCCACCTTCGGCCCTTCTGAATCGTTCCACCGCGGCCAAAGGTGGCAAATCGATGCGCGAACCGCCGCAGGCAGGGCCGAACCTGGCAAATCGATGCGCTGCCAGAGCCGGACAGGCGGATGCGCACCAGGGCACGGCAGAGCACGGTCGACACCGGGTGAGCCGGGACCGACACCGACGTGAGCCACGGTCGACACCGGGGCGAGCAACGGTCGACACCGGGTCACCCACGACCGACACCGAGGTGAGCAACGACCGACACCGACGTGAGCCACAGTCGACACGGGGTGAGAGAGTCGGCCGGTGAACCGGAGCCCTGACCCGAACCCGGCCACCGAGCGCGCCGACGAGGTCGCGGCCGGCCTGTGCGCCTTCCTGGACGACTCCCCCACACCGTTCCACGCGTGCGTCACCGCGGCCACGCTGCTGGAGGCCGCGGGCTTTCGCCGGCTGGACGAACGGGACCGCTGGCCCGCGGCGCCCGGCGAGTACTACCTGATCCGCGGCGGATCACTGATCGCCTGGCGCACCCGTGACGGCGACCCGGCGACGCCCTTCCGGATCGTCGGCGCGCACACCGACAGCCCGGGGCTGCGCGTCAAACCCAACCCGGACCTGGTGCGGGAGGGCTGGCAGCAGCTCGGTGTCGAGGTGTACGGCGGTCCGTTGCTGGCCAGCTGGGTGGACCGGGATCTGGGCCTGTCCGGGCGGGTGGCGGTGCGCGACCGAACCGGCAGCACCACCGGGAGCAGCACGCTGCTGCTCTCGGTGGCCGAACCGCTGCTGCGGGTGTCCGAGTTGGCGATCCATCTCAACCGCGGCGTGAACACCGACGGCCTGGTGCTCAACCCGCAGCTGCATTTGGCGCCGCATTGGGGTCTCGGGGACCGACCGGCCGACCTGCGCGGCTTCCTGGCCGACCGGCTGCAGGTCCGCCACGCCGATGTGCTCGGCTGGGACCTGCTGGCGCACGACATCACGCCGGCCCGGCGGATCGGGCTGGATCGCGCGCTGATCGCCGGCGCCCGGCTGGACAACCAGGCGACCTGCTACGCCGGCGTCCGCGCGCTGATCCGCGCCGGCACCGCACCGTCGGCGCCGTCCGGCAACGGTCGGCACCGACAGCTGCTGGCACTGTTCGACCACGAGGAGGTCGGCAGCGTGTCCGAGCGCGGTGCCCAATCCACCCTGCTGGCGACCACGATCGAGCGGATCGTGCTGGCCGCCGGGGGCGGTCGCGAGGACATGCTGCGGGCGCTCGCCGGCACCGTCATCGCGTCGGGCGACATGGCGCACGCGACCCACCCGAACTACCCGGACAAGCACGAGCCCAATCATCGGATCGCCATGAACGCCGGGCCCGTACTGAAGATCAACAACCAGCTGCGCTACGCCACCGACGCGGTCGGGGCGGCCGCCTTCGAACTGGCCTGCGAGCAGGCCGGGGTCCCGGTGCAGCGCTTCGTGGTCAGGTCGGACCTGCCCTGCGGGTCAACGGTCGGTCCGATCACGTCGGCGTTGACCGGCGCGACCACGGTCGACTTCGGCGCGCCGACGCTGTCGATGCATTCGATCCGGGAGCTATGCGGGGTGGCCGATCAGGTGATGTACGCCGACGCGCTGACCGCGTTCCTCGATCCTGCCGTGTTGCCAGATCCCAGCTGAGCCTCGGCCGGCCAGGCGCAGGTCTGGCGGGTGACGGTCCGATGCCCGCGTCGGCAATCCCGGCATGGTTCTGACGGGCACCGATGGGATCGGCGTTGCCCGCCGAGCCGTCTCAGTGCGCCCCGCTGATCAAACGTTCAGTAAACCGGACAAAACGGCACCGAAAGCGGGTATTGGATCAGCGCGGGACGAGATCGGGCCGACCAGCACGGGCGATTCGGGCATTTCGGTCACCAGAAGGTTCGACTGATCAGCGCGGGACGGCATCCGGACCGGCGAGCACGGGTGATTCAGGCATTTCGGCAACCAGGAGACTCGGCCTGAACCAGCGCACCGCCCGGTACCCGCAGCCGCTCCGATGCCACCAGCGGGTCCGACGGTCCAACGGACCGGTTGGCGGGCTCACGAGGCCAGGGTGCGTTCGATGTCGTCCAGGATGGCGGCGATCAGCAGCGGTCCGCCGGTCGAGGTCCAGACCGAGCCGTCAACCGGCACGATCCGATGGTTCCGGTAGGCCGTGAGGTCGGTGAAACCCGGTACGCCGCCGGCTGCCTGGTCGATCGCGGCCTGGGCGGCGGTGACATCGGCCGAGCCGCCCGCGTCCGGAGTGCCGACCGATGAGCCGCCCAACGTGCCGAGAAAGACCCAGTCGCCGTCGATCTGGTCGATGTTCTCGGTGGAGATCGGTTCACTGTGGCCGCGACCCTCGCGGTCCTGGCTGGGTGGCCGGCGCAGGCCCAGGTCGGTGAGCACCAGGCCGGGCGGCAGCTCTTTGAGGATCAGCGAGAAGCCGTTGTTCTGCGCACGCACCACCGAGATCTGGGCGTTCGCGTTCGAGCCGAGACGGCCCGACACGTCCGCGACGCGCGCCTGGTAGTCGGTGATCACCTGCTGGCCCTGCGATGCGCGGTCGAGCGCATCGGCGGTCAGCGTGAGGTTGTCCTGCCAGTCGCCGCCGGCCAGCCCGGTGACCACGGTCGGCGCGATCTGCCGCAGCAACTCGATCATCGACGCGTTGTTGTTGATCGACGTGCCGTCGGTGAGGATGAGGTCCGGGTGCAGCGCGGCGATCGCCTCGATGTTGGGTTGCGCGACCAGGCCGACGATCTCGATGCCCGACGCGCGGTCGGCCAGGTACGGAGCCACCCCGGACTGACCGCGTGCCGCGGACGTACCCACCGGGGTGACGCCGAGGGCGAGCGCGGCGTCCAGCGTCGGTTCGGACAGGGTGACCACACGTTCCGGCGACCCCGGCACGGACTGCTCGACCCCGTCGACGCCGACCACCACGCGTGCACCGTCGGCGGATCCGTCCGAGGACGCTGCGGCGGATTGGGCCGGGCCGGCCGGCGCGAAGGACACGTCCGCCGGCGAGCCTCCCGACGAGCACCCGACCAACAGCACGGCGAGCGCCAGCACCGCCAGTGCGCCCAGACGGGTTCGCCGTGGCGGCTGGCGCGGCCCGGCCGGCGCATGCCGGCCCTCAGGCATGCCCGCCATCGCTCTCCCGCCGCAGCCCGATGATCATTCCGGCGCCGGCGAGCATGAAGCCGAGACCGATCGCCATGCCGACGACCGGGTCGACCCCGGTCGAGGCCAGCGACCCGTCGGTCGTCGAGCCCGAACCCGTCCCGCCGCCGGTGCCGGTGCCGGGATTGGTGGTGCCGGATCCGCCGGCCGCGGACGTAGCGGTGGACGTGGTGGTCGACGTCGTGGACCCGCCGGATGTGGTGGCGCCCGTGTTGCCGTTGTTCGCGTTGCTGTTGTTGTCCTGGTCGTTCGAGCCGGCGGGGTCGGGGGACGATCCGGCGGTGACCGTGAAGACGTCGGAGCGGTGCGTGTAACCGAGGTTCCCGGATCCGCTCGCCGGTTTGGCGGAAGCAAGGAACCGCAGGGTGTGCTCGCCGGCGGCCAGATCGGACGGAATGGTGATCGACCCGGACGCCGTGCCGTCGGAACCGATCGCCGCCGTCGCCACGATGTCCGCGCCGCTGATCTTGCCGACCCCCTGGTACTGGCCGTCGTCGATCTTGACGTACACGGTTTCGCCGGCAGGGTTTCCACCCACGGTGAACGAGAGCGTCCCGCCGATGGCCACCGTGCTCGGGCTGACGGTCGACGTGGTGCCGTCGGTGTTCGCGCCGGCGCCGCCGGGCGGGATGAGCGCGGGCATCACCCGGATCGGGAAGGATGCCAGCGCCGCGGGGGCGGCCGACCGCAAGGCCGCGCCGGCGGCCCGCAGGCCCGATCCGGACACCGCAGGCACGGCCGAGATCACGTGCTCGCCCGCGTCCGTGTCGGCCGGGATCGGGATCTCGACCGAGAAGTCACCGGCCTCGTCGACGTCGACGACGGCCAGCTCGACGGTGTCGTCGAGCAAGATCCGGATCCTGCTGGCCGGCGCAAGTCCGGCGCCGTGAACCGGCAGCGATCCGCCGGGGGTGACGGTGTCCGCGCCCGGGATGACCTCGGGGAGTGTGGCCGGGGCGAGGTCGGACGGCGCACCAAGCGGCAGGTCCGGCTGCGTGCCCGGGGCCGAGTCCGGCTGGGCGGCCGCGGCCGAGTCCGGCCGTGTGCCCGACGCCCGATTGGACTGCGCATCCGACGGGACGCCCGTCCCGGTCGGTCCGGGACCACCGGTCGGGACCTCGACGCCGTTCGGCGCGCTGGCGTTGCCGGTCGTCGTCGGACTGGTGGTCGTCGGACTGGTGGTCGTCGGACTCGTGGTCGTCGGACTCGTGGTCGTCGGACTCGACACCGTCGTGGACGCGGCCACCGGAGACGCAAAGGACACGGAGACGTCGGGCTGCGAGACGGACGGCCGGGCGGCCGGATCCGGCGCGGCCTGGGCCACCTGCTGCCAGCCGGCAATCCCGAAGATCACCGCGCCCACCGCGAGAACGACGGTTCCCCGGCGCCGTCCCTTCGCGGACCCACCGCGACCTGCTCCGCTCATCACATCTACCCTTCGAGCCACCGCCTCAACGATGAAGTTAGGCTATCTTAAGCTAGATCTGATCTCGTCAGGCCTGACTGAATCGTGTTCGGCTGACCTGCGGAAATGCCGTCTCGGACGGTCCCGTCGAGCGGGAGGTGTGAGCATGACCACGTCAACGGGATCGGTCGTTCCGCGACCGCCGAAGGTGCCGCGGCCCACGCCGGCACCGCTGACCGAGAGCCCGGCCGTACGCCGGTTCTCCGCCGATCTGCGGGACGCGCCGGACGATCTCGCCCGAACGATGCTGATCCGCCGATTCTGGGCGTCGGCCGCTCGGACACCGCTGCTCGAACCGTCCGGCGTGCCGGGGCACCATGTGGTCACCTTCCTGTGGCGGGAACCACCCGGCCGGCCGTCGGCGCACGTCTATCTGTTCGTCAATCGGCTCACCGACGAGCGGAACCTGCCGCGCAGCCGGATGGCCCTGGTGCCCGGTACGGACGTCCGGCACTTGAGCTACCTGATGCCCGACGAATGGCGGGCGAGCTACTGCTTCTGCCCGGTGGCCGACGGCGATCCGGACGCCCTGACCACCGCCGACCAGCCCACCCTGCGACGGCGCCTGGACGGCGGTGAACCGGATCCGACCAACCCGGAGCGCTGCACCGGCCGGGGCGGCCGGCCGATGTCGGTGGTGACCCTGCCCGCGGCACCGGCGCAGGAGTGGCTCGCGCCTCGGTCGGGCATTCCGCGCGGCGTCGTCAGACGCGTGGAGATGACCGCCGCGCCCGGGTGGTCGGCCCGTACCTGCTGGGTCTACGAACCGCCGGCGGGCGGTCCGCCCGATCCGCCTGCGGTGGTGCTGCTGGACGGCGACGTCTGGCTGAACCGGATCGGGATTACCACGACGTTCGACAACCTGATCACCGCGGGCCGGATCCCGCCGATCCGGGTGCTGCTGCCGGACTCGCTGGACACCGCGGTCCGGTGGCGGGAGCTGACCGCCCGTCCGAAGTCGATCGACGCACTGGCCGATCATGTGCTGCCGCAGGCCGGCGTGGAGTCCGGGACGCGGGCGATCGTCGCCGGGAACTCACTGGGCGGGCTGACCGCGATCGCCGCCGTGCTGCGGCGACCCGACCGGTTCGGGCACGCCATCAGCATGTCCGGGTCGGTCTGGTGGGGCCCGGACGAGCACGGAGCTCCGCTGCTGCGGCGGATGGCCGTGGCCGATTCGGGCGCCTCCCCCGGGATCGGCGTGGAGCTGCAGGTCGGCCGGCAGGAGTGGGTGCTCACCGAGCCGACCCGGGAACTGGCCGCCGCGCTGCGCCGCCCGGGCCGCCGGGTGCAGCTGGTTGAGTACCAGGGTGGCCACGACTTCGCCTGGTGGCGGGGCAGTCTCGCGGACGCGCTGATCCGCTGGGCGGATACGCGGGCCGCCGGCGGCCCCCGCGAGGCACGCTGATCAAACCCGCGCCGAACCCGGCAAATCCGGCGCCAAAACGCGGATTTGGTCAGCGAAGCCGAAGCGGCCCGCGGGGAACGCTGATCAAACCCGCGTCGAACCGGACGAATCGGGCGCAGAAGCGCGGATTTGGTCAGCGAACCCCGGTGCACCGGGACCTGGGGTCAGCGAAACCCGGTGCACCCGGGGCTCCGTCAGCGAACCCCCGAGCACACCCGGGGCTTGGTCAGCGAAGGAGGCGCCGCCGGCGAGGAACGCCGACGTCCGCGGGTTTGGTCAGTGCTGGCCGGCGCCTGGTTCCTGGCCACCGAAACCCGGCCGCCGGAGCCGCACGCCGGCCCGAGCCGCAGGCCGCCGGAGCCGGGTCAGGAACCGGTCGACCGGGGATCCACCCGGAACTCACGAGCGGTGTGGTCGCCGCACTCCCGGCGGGCGGCCTCGACGTCACGGTCGTCGATCGCCCGCAGGATCGCCCGGTGCTCACGGTTGATCGACTGCTGCGTCGTCTGGACCCGATGGATGCGCCCGCTGCTCACGTTCCTGCGCAACGCGCCGATCAGCCCGGTGTACATGTCCAGCAGCAGCGGATTGCGGGCCGCCCGGACCACCAGGAAATGGAACTGGCCGGGTACCGTCCCGCGCTCGACACTGGGCGAAAACCGTTCGCTGGCATCGATGCTCGCGGTCAGGGCGGCCAGATCGGCGTCCGTACGACGGGCCGCCGCCAGTCCGGCGGCCTCCACCTCGAGGGCCCGCCGCACCTCGACGATGTCCTGCGGTTCATGCTCCTGCAGGTAGTCCGACAGCACCCGATCCACCGGGCTCAGCGCGCGCACGAACGTGCCGCGACCGCGCGCGGTCTCGAGCATGCCGACGTGCACGAGCGAGCGGACCGCCTCGCGGATCGTGGACCGGCCCACCTTGAGCTGTTCGACGAGCTCGGTCTCGGTGGGGATCCGTGAGTTCATCGGCCATTGCCCGTCGGCAATCTGCCGGCGCAGCCAGCGTTCGACCTGGTCGACCCGCGGCCTGCCCCACGCCGGCAACCCGAGCACGGGCGCATCCGCATTCGCCACGTCGGACCTCGTCTCCACCGCCGGTCGGTTCGCCGGCACGCGCACCGGAACCGGGCCGGGCGGTGGGAGTGCGGCGGATCCTGCGAGCACCAACAGTACCGATCAGCAGGACCGAGCCGCAGGACCGAGCCGCAGGACAGATCCACCGAAGCGATCCGCCGCCACCGGAACCGGCAGCGGCGACCCGCCGCGCACGGAAACGACATCGCACAACGAGCGACACGGCCGAGGCACCGACGGCAACCACCCGCGCCGAAACGCGATCAGGGCCGATGCCTGCCCCCACGCTCCACCGGCGCCGCGCCGACCGACCCGGCCGCGGTCCTGTCCGCGTCGTCCGGCGGCCCATCGACGTCGTCCGGCGGCCCGTCGGGCACCTCGGCGCCCGGCGAGTCACCGGACGAGCCTTCGCGAGATTCGACGCCACCGTCCCCGGCCTTGCCTCCGGCCACGCCACCGTCCCCGTCCACGCCATCGGCCCTGGCCAGCGCAGCGGCCAGCTGCCGCCGCGCCCGACTGCGGCTCTGCACCAGGTAGGCGATCAGGCCGACGACGGCGAGCAGGATGATCAGCCAGAGCCACGGCATGGCCGAGACCCGTGCATACTCCGGCTCGGGCGTCGGCAACTCGCCTACCTGATCGTCGCCGACCGTGGCCAGCCGGATCCGCACCTGATGGGTGAGCATGATCAACGGCGGCACGTCGTCGGCCGTCGCGGTCACGTGGATCTGGTTGCGCGGCAGGATCTCCGGGATCGTGCCGAGCTCGATCGACCGGTTCCACAGGCCTAGCGGCCCGGAGATCTGCAGGGTCGCATCGCCGGCCAGCCGCACGTTGCCGGTGTTCACCAAATCCATCGCAATGGTCGACGCGCCGCCCTCGGTCAGGCTCCATTGGCCGGTGAAGTCCGCGCTCAGGTTCTGCACCTGCAGCATCGGGGTGATCTCCCCCGGGACCCGCAGGTGGATCCGCGCGCCCACTCGGCGTTCCATGCTGACCGCCCCGTCGGCACCGGCCGACGTGGACAACGTCGCGACGATGCCGGCCGGGTGATCACCGGGGGTGGCGTCGGCGGGGACGGTGATGGAGAACGGCACCGTCACCGATTGCCGGGCTCCGATGGTCACCTCGGGCCGGTCGAGGGTGACCCAGCTTCCGCCGTCGCTGGGCGGCGTCGCCGCCGGGAGCAGGTCGAACACGCCGTCCGCGGTAGTGACGCCGTCGCTGGCGTACAGACGGAAGGTGACATCGTGGTCGGCGTAGTTGGTGACCGTCACGTGGTCGGTGATCGACGCGCCCGGCGCCACTTCATGCCGGAACGAGACGCGCCCGTCGGGGCCCTGGTCGGACGCCGGCTGCACGGCCCAGGTGACCCGCCGGCCGGGATCCGGGGCCGGCAGAGCGCCGGCGGCGTACGGGTTCTCGGTGGTCGGGGTGAGCTGGACGGTGCCGCCCGGCGTCGGGGTGTCGACGGTCGCGTTGTCGGTCGGGTCGCCGGGCGCCGCCGAGACCGGGGCCGCGCCGAGCACCATGATCGCGGCCGTGGCGGCCAGCAGGGCGCCTAGCGCTCGTCCCGGCGGGCGTCGGGAGCGTCCTGAGGGGGTCATCGGTTCCTTCATGGACTGTGCCGATAAGTTCGGATGTAAGTTAGCCTGTCCTACTTTATCTGCGAGCACGGGCATTCTCCGACCATGGCCAGGCAGTGCGGCGGCACACGACCGACATGCGCGACGACCCCGGACCCGGCCGACAAAGGCCGGGCCCGGGGCCCTGTGTCGTGCGGTCAGTCGGTCGGGAACAGCGACACGGTCAACGTCGAGGCGTAGGAGCCCGCCGGGGTGTTCACCGGCACCCCCAGCGCGAGCCCGGCCCCGAGGTCGGCGTCGCCGGAGCGGCCCGCCGAGTCGGCGCCGGCGAGCGTCGCCGCGCCCGCGAGGCCGGCACCGCCGTCCAGCACGCTCTTGACCGGGGCGCCGGCCGTCAGCCCGTCCCGCGGGGTGAGCACGGTCGGTGACCAGCCCAGGTAGCCGGCGGGCAGCGCGTTGTTCCCGGACAGGAACGCCCCGGCCTGCGCCGACACGGACCAGCCACCGCCAGCGGCCTGCTCGTCGTTGCGACCGTCGGTGACCTTGACCGTCGGCAGCGCGCCCTCGAACGCCCGCCGATCACCCTGCAGGCCCTTGTCGGTCAGCGTGACACCCTGACCGGCGTCGGGCACGGTCAGGGTCAACGCCCCGCCGGGGTCGCCCGGGTTGCCGCCGCCGCCCTCGGGCACCTCCGCGATGATCTTGATCGGCGAATCGCCACCCGGCTCGGTCGGTTGCGTCGGCTGAGTGGGCTCGGTCGGCTGGGTCGGCTCCGTCGGGCCGCCCGTCGCGACCGGGGTGATCACCGTCAGGAAGTCGCCGCCGTTCGGCGCCTGCCCGGACTTGTCCGCCACCAGGACCGACCCGCCGTGCGCCAGCACGTAGTTCGGCGAGGTGACCGGCAGCTTGGTGACGGACTGGTTGGTCGCGGTGTCGACGACCGACACCGACGCGTCGAAGAAGTTGCCGACGAACAGCAATCCGGTGGCCGGCTCGACGTCCAGGGTCAGCGAGCCCGGGCCGGTCGGGACCGACGTGATGAACTGGCCCGTCGTCGCGTCCAGCACGGTGACGTCGGCCGAATCCTGGTTGGCCGCGTAGACGCGGTTCAGCGTCGGGTAGACGGCCACGTTGGACGAGCGCTTGGCGCCGGGCAGGGCGTGCTCGGTGTAGTTCTTGGCCACCAGATCGATGATGACCAGCTCATTGGTGTCCAGCGTGGTGGTGTAGAGCCTGCGGCCGGCATCGTCCAGGTCCAGGCCCATCGGCTGGCCGGGCATCGGGATCGTGCCCAGCTTGGCGAAGCCGGCGGCCGGGTCGGCGCTGAACTTGACGATCTCCTTGCCGAGAACGCTGGTCACGTAGACGACACCGTCGGTCGGGTCGACCTTGACGGCGCGCGAGTGGTTCACGCTGTCCGGGAACGACGCCAGCCGCTCACCGGTCTCCTGCGAGTAGACGGCCACGCCGTTCTGCCGGGTGGTGGTCACCCACACGGTGTTGTGCACGTCGTCGACGTCGATGCCGTAGACGGCTTCCAGGCCGCCGCCCGAGGTCGCCGCGGGCGGGGTGATCCGCCGGATCTCCTGGAAGGTGTCGGCGTCGAACTCGATCAATTCGGACTGCATGATCGGTGGCGTGCCGACCGCGGTGGTCAGCCAGAACGAGTCGTTCCGGACCGAGTAGGCGATCTGGTACTGCCCGGTGCCCACCACCTTCCGCACGGTGGTGAAGTCGTAGCCGGCCGGTTCGCCCGGGTTCGTCGGCTGAGTCGGCTGAGTCGGTTGGGTCGGCTCAGTCGGTTGGGTGGGCTGGGTCGGTTGGGTGGGCTGGGTCGGCTGGGTCGGCTGGGTCGGCTGCGTTCCCCCGCCCGCCGTCAGCGTGAACTCGGCCGCCTCCGTGCGGATCTTGTCGCCGGGCAGCAGGGACCCGGTCAGCAACCGGACGGAGTGCGTCGAACCCGCCGTCCAGTCGCTCAGGCCGTTGCTGTTGGTGGCGTTCGCCGATGTCGGATAGGGCAGATCGATGGTGAAGTTGCCGCTGGCGTCGGCCTGGGCAATCCCGTAGATCGTCTTGTTGTTCTGCACCGCCCCGTTGCCGGGGTTGACGATGTCCTGCTTGGTGGACACCCCGCCGTCGTCCAGCTTGACGCCGATGATCGAGCCGGCCCCGCCCGGGCTGACCCAGCCCGTACCGGACAGGGTGATCGACGAGCCGATCGTGACCTGGTCCGGCACGGTGAACGTCACCGCCGTATCGGATGTGCCGGTGTGGGTGGCCGCGCCGGCCGCCGGGGCGAACACCACGCCGGCGATCAACGCCAGCGAGCTCACCACCGCACCCACGATCGTGTACCTGGCCCGTCGCCGACCGGCGATCGTCCGTGTAGCCATACCGTTTCCTTCCTCGCGGTCCTGACGGCGGGTATCCATGCCCGCTCGTTAGGATAAAGTAAGGCTACACTTATCTAGATCTGATGAATACTCAAGGCTTCTCGAAACCTGAGCCGCCGATGCGTCGGACATCACAGGCCGGCCGCTCCCGGCCCGGGCGCGACGCACGGGCCGTCGTCACACCCGGCTGACGCCATCCCTCGACAGATGTAAGTTAGCCTGACCTATCTACAATCGACCAGACCACCTCTCCTGAGACGACTCCGAGGCGCGCATGACCGGCTGCCGGAGCAGCACAGCTCGATGACCACCACCGCACCGACCCGAGGCGACGTCCCGGCCCGGCCGGCGCCCCCGTCGCTGAGGCTTCCGGAGATTCCGGATCCCACCGACGCACGTCCGACCGTCGACGCACGGCTGCGCGAACTCGCCCGCTCTTGCGGGCAAGCCACCGCGCTGCAGTCGCCCGGCCGCAGCTGCACCTTCGCCGACCTGGTCGAACGCGCGGATGCGTGGGCCGACGAGCTGCACCTGCGGCTGGCCGGGACGGACCCGGACGCACCCGTGGCGATCCTGGGCGAGCAGCATGTCGACACCCTGCTGGCCGTCTTCGGCGTGCTGGCCGCCGACCGGCCCGTGGTCATCGCCGACCCCCTGGTGCCCGTGGACCGGCTCGCGGACATGTTCGCCCGGGCCGGCGCGGTGGCCTGCCTGCACGACGCCGGGCGCGCCGAGACGGCCGGCCGGGTCGCCGCGGCGTCCGCATCGTCCGGAACGGACCCGTTGCCGGTGATCGAGATCACCGGCCGCCCCGGACGAGCTCCCGTCGGTGAGCGGCCGGCCGTCCGAGCAGGGCGCCCCCGATGCGTGGTGTTCACCTCCGGCTCGTCCGGGCGACCCAAGGCCGTGGTGTACGACGACGGCTGGCTGCTGAACGAGGCGGTGGGCGCCCGGGTCGCCCTGGGTCTCGGCCCTGGCGACCGGACGGCCCTGGTGCTGCCGGCCACGTTCGCCGCCGGGCTGACCGTGCTGATGATGGCCCTGCTCAACGGGGCCACCGTGTGCGCCTACGACCCGAGACTGGCCGGGATCCGCGGGTTGCCGGCCTTCCTCGAACAGCACCGGGTGAGCACCCTGCACACCACCCCGTCGTTGCTGCGCAGCCTGCTCGGCGTGCTGCCGCCCACCGGCGGGCTCCCCGGGCTGCGACTGGCGACGACGTGCGGCGAGGCCGTGCACGGCCGGGACATCACCGCGCTGCGCAGGCATCTCGACCCGTCGGCGACCTACACTTCCTGGTCCGGATCCTCGGAGACCGGCCACCTGGCGTTCCACGAGATCGGCCCGGGCGAGGCGGTCCCGGACGGCATCGTGCCGGTCGGCCGGCCGGCGGCGAACAAGCTGGTCCGGCTGCTGGACGAGGACGGTGCACCGGTGCCCGCCGGCGAGGTGGGCGAGGTCACCATCACCTCCGCCTATCTGTGCCGCGGCTATCTGGATGATCCGGAATCCGGCGCCGGCCGCTTCGTTCCGCTGGCCGACGGCCGGACCCGTTATCACATGGGCGATCTGGGCCGGCTCGACGCGGAAGGCCGGTTGCACCTGCTGGGCCGGCGCGACGCCGCCCTGAAGATCCGCGGATACCTGGTCGAACCCGCCGAGGTCGAGGGTGCGCTGCTGACGCATCCGGACATCGCCGAGGCGGTCGTGCTGGGCCACACCGACACCGACGACGGATCCGGTCACCTGGTCGCCTTCGTCTGCCCGGTGTCCCGGGAGCGAGCGTTGCCGATCTCGGCGGTGCGGCGGATGCTCCGGGAGAAGCTGCCGGAGTGGATGGTGCCCTGGCAGATCGTCCAGCTGACCGCCCTGCCCCGGAACGAACGGGGCAAGATCGACCGCGCCGCCCTCCGGCTCCCAGAGGCTCCGCCGGTGGCGGATCCGGCCCGGACGCCGTGGGAGGCCATGCTGATCGACATCTGGGGCGCGGTGACCGGCGCACCTCGGGTCGGCCGGGCCAGCGACTTCACCGAACTGGGCGGCGATTCCCTGGACGCCGAGGAGATGCTCTGCATCGTCGGCGACCGGCTGGGTGTGCGGTTGTCGACCGGTGACCTGGCCCAGGCGCCGACGATCGCCGAGTTCGCCGCCCGGGTCAGCCAGCTCTCTGCCGGACCCGTGACGGCGCCGATCGTCTCGCGGTTTCGGCCGCGCCGCCGCCGACCGCCGTCGGTCACCCTGGTCACCCTGCGTACCGCGCAGACGCCGCCGACGCTGCTGCTCATCGGACCGCGATCGGCCGCCACTACCGCCGTGGCCGAAGCACTTCCGCCGCGGATGGCCGCGCACTGGGTGACGCCGCCGGCGGATCGCCGCACGCGCGCCGCGGTCACTCTGGTCCGGGCGATCCGGGCCGTGCAACCGGGCGGCCCGTATCTGCTGCTGCCGGACGACACGCAGGCCGATCGAGCCGGGCAGGCCGCCCAGCGGCTGGCCGAGGCCGGCGAATCGGTCCTGCTGGTGACTCCGGACGGCTCGCCGATTCCGCCCGGAGTGCGGCGCGTGCCGCCTCCGCCGGACCGGACCCGGGCCGCCGACCCTGCCGCGCTGGCCGCCCGGATCCTTGACGCCGTCGATGATCTGGGCAGGTCCGGATGATCGGCGCGGAGACCGGGCCGGGAGTACCCGGGCTGGGCACGGCCGAACAGCTGGTGTTGCGCGGCGACGGGCTGACCACCACCAGCCTGGAGATCCTGACCGGCGCGGTGATCACCACCCGCCTGCGGGCGCACTGGATCCTGCCGCTGCACCGGGACGCCCGCTCGGTCGTCGACGAGGCCGACCAGTACACCGGCAGCGTGCCACCGGAGTCCGGCCGGTGGGCGGCGGCCGGATTCGACGTGCTCGGCGCACGGCCGGGTGAGGAGCTGCTGATCCGCGAGCTCGACCTGATGGGCGACGGGCAGGTGGTGGCCGCCGCGACCGTGGTCGCCGTCATCGGCGTGCTGCCGCCGGCCCTGGCGCACATCCTGGGCACCACGGACGAACCCATCGGCCGGCTGCTGTCCCAGCGGGACATTCCGGTCCGTCGCGAGCTGACCCGGTGGGGTCTGCGGCCCGCGGAGCGGCTCGCCGGTCGGCTCGGGGTCAAGCCGTCCGATCCGGTGCCGGCCCGGTCGTACCTGATGCGGTCGGTGCGCGTCGGACGACCGCTGGCGGCCATCGAGGAATGGTTCGCGCCGCGGGTGTTCCCCGCCCCGGCGCGGTCCCGTCCGGCCCGTCCGGCCCGGACGCACCGCCGTTCGGCGTGAGGGCCCGCAGGCCGTGTCGGCCGTCGTGAGCGTCCGGGTGTGCTGGGCGGGCCCGGCGATCGGTGGGCGGCGTTCGAGGCCGCCGCCAAGTTGGCCGGGGTGGGCCCGGATCTGCTGGACGCGGCCGGGTGGCCCGCGGCCGGCGCGGGCCCGGCCGCGTCGGTCCGCTTCGTCGATGTGGGTGCGGGTTACCGGTGTGCGGTGGCCATCGCCGGCCGCAGCGCCCCGTCGTTCACGGTGGCCGGCCTCGGCTGACCGGGGCCGCCGCGGAGGACCGGGTCGGCCAGCCGTTCGGTGATCCATCCGCCGATGCGGCCCAGTGACGACGGGGCCATCAGATCCTTGTGGGACACCGGCAGGTCGAGATTGACCAGCCGCCCGGTCAGGTGGGGCAGCCAGCCGGCGCGGTCCAGCCAGTACTCGTCGCGGGGCCGGGTGGCGGTGACGAACAGCAGGTCACCACGGAACCGGTCGTGCTCGGACCGGCGGACGATGCGGCTGTTGCCGGCGACGATGCCGATCACGGCGTCCACCACCCGCTCGGGCAGCGCGGCCAGCGCGCTGCCCCGCCGGGTGAGCACCTCCCGCACCAGGGTCCGGGTCGGCACCGTGCCGTCCGGAACGGCGTGCTCGGCACCGGCGATACGAAGCAGCGCGTGCAGGGCGTCCGCCTCCGTCGGCTCGGGCAGATGCCGCCACTGGTCGCTGGGATAGGCGTCCAGCAGCACCAGCAGGTCGACCATGGCGCCGCGGGCCTGCAGCCGGCAGGCCATCTCGTGCGCGACCATCCCGCCGACGGACCAACCGAGCAGTCGGTACGGGCCCACCGGGTGCACACCACGGATGAGATCGACATAACGGTCGGCCATCTCGCCGATCGTGTGCGGGAAGTCGGCGCTCGGATCGGCCAGCCCCGGCGCCTGCAGCCCGTAGACCGGAACGTCCGCCGGCAGGTGCGGCAGCAACCCGGCATAACACCAGGACAGGCCGCCGGCCGGATGGACGCAGAACAGCGGCGACCCGTCGCCGTGCGGGCGCAGCGGCAGCAGCATGGCCAGATCGTCCGTCTGGTCACCGATCTGGCCGGCCAGCGCCGCGGGCGTTGGACGGGCGAAGAAGGTGCCGATGCCGGGCCGGACACCCGCCGCGGCCTCGATCCGGGCCAGCAGGTCCAGGGCGAGCAACGACGTGCCGCCGGCAGCGAAGAAGTCCTGGTCCGGCCCCACCCAGCCCGGCCGGTCCGGGCCGCCCGGCAGCACCCGCTCGAACAGGCGGCACAGCAGATCGGTGCGCGGATCCTCCGGGGCGACCGCCGCCGAGCACCGAGGGGCGGGATCGGGCAACCGCCGCCGGTCCAGCTTGCCGTTGCCGGACAGCGGCAGTTCGGCCAGCAGAACGAGGTCGGCGGGCACCATCCAGTCGGGCAGCATCCGCGCCAGGTGGGCGCGGACCGCCGTCAGGTCCGGGCCGTCACCGGCCGGGACCAGATAGCCGATCACCCGGCCGCGGTCGTCCACCCGAGAACACGCCGCCGCCACCCCCGGTGCCCCGGCCAGCGCCGCGTCGATCTCGCCGAGTTCGGTGCGTTGGCCGCGGATCTTCACCTGGTCGTCCGTCCGGCCCAGGTACTCGAGCCGGCCGTCCGGCCGCCACCGGGCGAGATCGCCGGTGGCGTAAAGCCGCTCGCCTGGCGCCCAGGGCGCGACCGGGAACCGCTCGGCGGTCAGGTCGGGTCGGCCGTGGTAGCCGAGGGCGAGTTGCACGCCGCCCAGGTACAGCTCACCGGGGGTGCCGATCGGGACGGGTCGCCGCCGCGGATCCAGCACGTAGCAGCGGGTGTTCCAGATCGGCCGCCCAATGCTGACTGTCGCGCCGTCGTCGTCGGGACCCACGTCGTGCACGGTGACGTCGACGGCAGCCTCGGTCGGGCCGTACAGGTTGGTCACCCGGCAGCCCCACTCGGCCCGGGCCCGCTGCGCCAGGCCGGTGGGCAATGCCTCGCCGGAGCAGACCACCCGGCGCAGGCAGCCGGCCGCGGCGACCGTGCCGGTGGCCGTTGGATCGGTCAGGAAGGCACCCAGCATGGACGGGACGAAATGCACCGTGCTCACCCGCTGGTCGGCGATGAGGTCGGCCAGGTAGCGCGGATCGCGGTGCCCGCCGGGCCGGGCGATGACCAGGGTGGCCCCGACCTGCAACGGCCAGAACAGCTCCCAGACCGAGACGTCGAACCCGGCCGGTGTCTTGTGCAGCACCCGTTCCCCAGGGCGCAGGTCGAAGTGGTGCTGCATCCAGGCCAGCCGGTTGTCGATGGCCCGGTGGGTGATCACCACACCCTTGGGCCGGCCGGTCGAGCCGGACGTGAAGATCAGGTAGGCGGGGTCGTCGAGGTGCGCGGGTCGCACCGATCGGTTCTCGGTGCCGGAGCCGTCCCCCGCGTGGTCGGTGCCGGTCGGCGTGATCTCGATGCGACCGCTCGGCGCGCTCAGCACCGCCACCGGCGCGGCGTCGGCCAGCATGGCGTCGGCACGGCCCGACGGCAGGTCCGGGTCGAGCGGCAGGTAGGCGCCGCCGGCGCGATGCACGGCGTGCACGGCCACCAGGAAGTCCGCCGAACGGGGCAACTCGACCCCGACGAACGATCCCGGCCCGACCCCGGCCGCCCGCAGCCGGGTGGCCAGCACACCCACCTGTTCGTCCAGCTGCCGATAGGTCATGCTCCGCGCACCGTCCACGACGGCGAGGCCGTCCGGGGTGCGCCGGACCTGCTCGGCGAACGCCTCGGGCAGCGTACGGGAGCCGACCGGATGCTCGGTGCGGTTGAAATGCGCTAGCACGAGCCGGGTCTCGTCCGGTGTCGGCAACGGCACGTCGCCCGCGGGCTGGTCGGCGGCCGCGGTCAGGAACCGCTCCAGGAACGCCATCAGCCGCCGACCGTGCCGGATCAGCTCGTCGGGTCCGCACCAGTGCGGCGCCCCGGCCAGTTCCAGGGTCATCGGCCCGCGCTGCGGGGTGCCGCGCAGGCACACGGTCAACCGGTCGACCGGTCCGGCGCTGACGTTGCGGACCGTGCCCGGCGTGTCGGCAAACCGGAGCTGCTGGGTGAACGGCACCAGGTTCACCTGCGCGTCGAAGAAGGCGGCGCCGCTGCCGGCGCCGGCGTCGCGCACCAGGTCCTCGGCGCGATACCGGCCGTGCCGGCGCAGGTCCGGTAGCTGGCCGGCCACCCGGCCGACGAGGTCGCCGACGGTGGCCCGTGACACGTCGGCCACCCGCACCGGCACCAGGTTCACCGTGCTGCAGGGCACCGATCCGGCCGCGCCCGCGCGGTTCATCAGCGGCAGTGCCAGCACGGTCGCGTCGGTCCCGGCGCACCGGCCGAGGTAGGCGCCGGTGGCGGCGATGACCCGCTCGGTCCAGCCGACCCCCGATCCCGCCGATGCGGCCAACGCGGTGACCAGGGTGGCCGGCACGTCGCCGGTCCACCGGTGCGGGCGAACTCCGCCGGCCGGCGGGACGGCGCCGGCCCCGGTCCGCCAGGCGGGCAACACCGCGGACCAGTAGGTCCGGTCGGCCGACCGGTCCGGCCCGTGCCGGTACTGCGCGTCCTGTGCCAGGACGTCGGCCAGCGCACCGAACCGGCTAGGCGGCAGGGTGTCTGCGGCCAGCAGGGCCGCGTACAGGTCGGCCACCCGGCGGGCGTACAACTGGTAGCCGAAGGCGTCCAGGCTGATGTGGTGGGTCAGTTGGAACCACCGGTGGTGCTCGTCCGACAACCGCAGCAGGGCGGATTCGAAAAGCGGCCCGTTCGCCAGGTCGATCCTGCGGGCCAGGGCGGCGTCGATCCATCGGCCGGCCGCCGCGTCCGGATCCGGCTCGCCGGCCAGGTCAACCACGGCCAGCACGCGGTCCGGCGCCGCGCCGATCCGCTGCCCGCGGCCGTCGACGCGGAATCGCAGCCGCAGCGCCTCCGCCTCACCGACCGCCTGCCGCACGGCGCGCTCCAGCACACCGGCATCGATCGGCCCGATCAGCTCGACGTACTCGGCGGTGTTGAAGGCCGGCCACCCGTTCTCGAGCTGGTGGCCGATCCAGATCGCCTGCTGGGCACCGGACAGCGGGAGCCAGCCGTCATCGCTCACGGCAGGCGGGCGGCGGTGCGCACGCGGTCGCGCAGGCCGCGCAGGGTGGGCTGGGCGAGCAGGTCCACCATGTCCAGTTCGATGCCGCGGTCGCCGATCCGGTCGATCAGGGCCATCGCCCGGACCGAGTCCAGGCCGGCCTCGAACAGGTCGTCGTCGTCCCCGGCGGCGCCGGGGCGGCCGATCAGCTCGTCGATCTCGGCGGCCAGCCACGCCTGGTCGTCGGCGGACCCGATCCCCAGCCGCTCCCTGGCGGCGGCCCCGGTGAGCACGACGGCGCACCGCCGGGCCGCGTAGTCAAGGGCCCGCTCGTGGTCGGTGGCACTGAAATCGGCGGTGCCGTCGGCGATCAGGAACGGTTGGACGTCGGCCATGAACAGGTCGAGAGCGGTGGCCAGGCACCCGATGTGGGTGTACACGCCGGTGATCAGGACCTGGTCGCGACCCAACCCGGCGAGCCGGTCGAGCAGGCCGGTGCGGACGGTGGCCGAGTACCGGTGCTTGGTCAGCACGGTGTCATCGGGGCGGGGGGCCAGCACGTCGAGAATCCCGGTGTCCCCGGCGTCGACACCGATGCCGGGTCCCCAGAAGTCGGTGAGCAACCCGCGCTCGGCCGGTTGCTGGCCGCCGGGCTGCACGGTGTAGAAGACCGGGATCCCCAACCGCGCGGCGGTGTCCCGGAGCCGGCCGATGGTCCGGACGGTGGTCGCCAGCGGATCCCGGTTCGGGGCGAAGCCGCGCAGGAAGTAGCGCTGCATGTCGTGCACGAGCAACACGGCCCGGGTCGGGTCGGGGTGCCAGCCGGCCACGTTGTCCGGCAGGCGGGCGGGCAGCGGGTAGGCGATCCGGTTCGGCAGGGCCATCATGTCGAACTCCTGACGGGAACGGCTGGTTCGGGCAGATTGTCGGCGGCGCGGGTGTGATCGGCCAGTAGCCGCCGCAGGTCTCGGCGGGACGTCTTGCCGACGGCGGTGGCGGGGAACCGCGGGACCACTCGGACCGAGTCCGGCACCTTGAAGGGCGCCAGGCCGCGCCGCCGGATGAACTCGCGCAGCTCCCGCTCGGTGGGCTGCCTGCCGGCCGTCGGGTCGGGCACGACGAACGCGCAGGACCGCTCACCCAGGAACCGGTCCGGCATGCCGACCACGACGGCATCGAGCACCGCGGGGTGCGAGAGCAGGTGGTCCTCGACCTCGTCGCAGGCGATCTTGTCGCCGCCACGGTTGATCTGGTCCTTCGCGCGCCCGGTCACCACCAGGTGGCCGCTGGGCAGCCGGCGGACGAGATCGCCGGTGCGGTAGAAGCCGTCGGCGGTGAATGCCCGGGCGTTGTGCTCGGCGGCCCGGTAGTAGCCGCGGACGGTGTAAGGGCCTCTGGTCAGCAGGTGCCCGGTCTGCCCGTCGGGCACCGGATCGTCGCCGTCGTCGACGATGCGGATCTCGTCGAACTCGCTGATCGGCCGGCCCTGGGTGGTCAGCACCAGCTCCTCCGGGTCGTCCGACCGGGTGTAGGCGACCATACCTTCGGCCATGCCGAACACCTGCTGCAACCGGCAGCCCAGTTCCGGTTCGATCCGCCGGGCCAGCTCCGGGGCCAGCTTGGCCCCGCCGACCTGCATCAGTCGCAGCGTGTGCAGCCGCCCGGGCCGGCGCGCGTGGTGCGAGAGCCAGCCGGCGACCAGCGGCGGCACGAGCGAGGTGACTGTCACCCGTTCCCGCTCGATCAGCGGGAAGCAGGTGGTCGGCGACGGATCGGGCGCCATGACCAGGCAGCCGCCGGCGTGCAGGGTGCCCAGGATTCCCGGCGAGCTCATCGCGAAGTTGTGCGCGGCCGGGATCGCCACCAGCATCACGTCGTCCGGCCGAAGCCCGCAGATCTCGGCGCTGGCCCGGACCGAGTACAGGTAGTCGTCCGCGGTGCGAGGAATCAGCTTCGGGATGCCGGTGGTGCCGCCGGACAGCTGCAGCAAGGCCGGCCGTGAGGCGTCCGTCGGTGGTGGCGGCAGCGTGTGCCGTCCGGAATCTGTTCGGGTCAACCAGGTGTCGAGCAGTGCATCCGGGCACTCGACCTCGCCGGACGCCGACGCGCCGGCGCCTCGGGCGGTCACCAGCAGCGGCGGCCGGTCGAGGGTGCGCCGGACCCGGCCGGCCAGCGCGAGGTGGTCGAATCCGCCGATCCGTTCGGTGACCACCAGGGCGGCCGCGTCGGCCAGCGCGCAGAACTGGCCGATCTCGACCTCACGGTGCGCGGGCAGCGCGAACACCGGCAACGCACCGATCCGCCACAGTCCGAACAGCACCGCGAGATAGCCTGCGCTACCGGCCATCTGCACGACGACCCGATCGATCGGCTCGACACCCAGGGCGGTCAGGCCGGCGCCGACCCGGGTCGAGGCGTCATGCAGGTCCTGGTAGGTCCACCGGGTCTCGCCGTCGACGACGGCCGGCCGGTCACCGAATCGGGCGGTCACCTCGTCCAGGAACGCCGGGAACGTCTGCCCGGTCCACAGGCCCGCCCGCCGGTACCGTCCGGCGACGTCCGCCGGCCAGGTGGGCACCTCGCCCAGTGGTCGCGGGGTCACGCTGTCACCCCCTGCGGGGCGCTCGCCGGCTCCGCACCCCTTCCGAGGCTGACAGCCCGGCGTTGATGATTCGCTCGCTGACGCTCGCTCACACTGTCACCCCCGGCGGGGCGCTC
>CAZCEH010000055.1:0-24134 GCA_964497705.1 uncultured Actinomycetes bacterium
CTCGAGACCGGCGGGTTCAGGCCACAACTACACCCTCGTTCCGGATGAGCCACATATCTTCCGAAGCACTCCCTCCGGATGCAAGTCCCTAACCCCCGGGGTTGCTCAGCGCGAAGACTCGGCTTGGGAGAAGATTTGGCGGTTCCCTGACAACTGGACCGTCCGCCAAATCGGCGCAATAACGTGCGGTGAACGGCGCACCACCGGCACAAAATGAACAAGTAGCACGAGCCGCGCCACTCATCCGGCCGAAGATCGGGCTGTCCGGCGTTGAACCGGCTTGCGGCGGGCCGCGCTGCTCACCATCAACGGCGGCGCCGCCGGGATGCGCAACACCGGGTGATCCGATCGGGGCGCAAGTGGGCCGTTCGGGCGTCGTCGCTTTACGCCCCCTCGGCGTCGGCGACGTTCAGGTCGAGGACCAAATCATTGATCTCCGGAATGTTCTCGGTGCAGGCGACGGTGACGAAACCGGACTCATCTTTCCGGTAGAGTCCACCGCGGGGCGGCATGTCCTTGATCCTTGAATTGTCGACGACCAGGAAATGCCCGCCCTCGCCAAGGCTGCTGTGGATGGCGCGCAATGCCCGGGTGATGTCCGAGTCACTGAAATACAGACGGCGCAGCAGATTGGCCACCTTGATGACGTCCGGCCGCCCGCCTCTCCAGGTGGTGAAGACGTCATGCACCCGGTACGACACACGAGGGTCGGCAGCCATCCGCTCGCGGACCCGCGGATTCAACAGCAGAACGTCGTCGGCCGGCACCCCCGCTTGGCCGGCGCGGGTGATCAGCGGCCGATAGAGCACCCTGACCAGCTTCGACTGGCCGGGCCAGGCGAGCAACCAGTTCCCGACGACGAGAATGCACTCGCCCCGCTCGTCGAAGAACAGCGTATGGCCCAATGCCTTCCTGGCCTTGATGGAGAAGAACAGATCGGCGATCACGAACGCCTTGAAGTCGCCGATCCGCTCCATCAGGTCGACCGACGTCGAGCCGTCGGACGCTCCGATGTCGACGATCGTGTCCTCACGGAGGTCGAGATTGTCGGTCAGCAAGGCGTCCGCCTTGGGGTGCCGATCTTTCCCGGTGATCTTGATCGTCCCGCCTACATGGATCGCCGACATCGCCACCTTGAAATCATCGGCCGACACGTCAGGATCCAGAATCGACCTGGGATCCGCCCAAACGAATCGAGCCAGCGGTCTACTGATGAAGGTGGGCCACCGGCCCCCTACCAATCGAATCGGCGCGAACATGCAGGAAGGCTATCCCGACGGACACCGCGGCAAGATGCGGGTGCCGACCTCCTCGTCGAGGTCAACCCTTGACTTGCTCGGCCGTCGGCCCGATCGCCGAATCAGGCGAATTGGGCTTATGCTCTTCCGCGTAGTAGCCGCCCTGATATGAGTCGTAGCCGTCGGCACCGCCGGTCGGCACCATGTTGAAAACGATGCCAAGAATGCGAGAATCGACCGAGCGGAGGGAGCGGAGCGCGGTCTGGATCTGGCTCCTCTTGGTCTTGCCGTACCGAACCACCAGCAGGCATCCGTCTGCATGCTTGGAGGTGACCGCCGCGTCGGTCACCGGCAGCAGCGGCGGGGTGTCGATGATGATGATGTCGAAGTCCTGCCGCAGCGATCTGAGCAGCGCCGACATGGCGGCACTGCCCAAGAGCTCCGAGGGATTCGGCGGGATCGGGCCACTACCCAGAACGGACACGCCGCCGGACCCCCATTCCTGGACCGCGTCCTCGATCCGGGCCGATCCTGTCAGCACGCTCGTCAGCCCCACCGAGCGCTCCAGGCCAAGGTAGTCGGCCACCTTGGGCCGTCGTAGATCCGCCTCGATCAGCAGAACCCGGCGACCCGATTCGGCGAAGGAGACCGCCAGATTGGTGGCGGTGGTCGACTTGGCCTCGTGCGGGACCGAGGAGGTAACGACCAGGACCCGCACCGGCCGGTCGACGTCCACGAACTGCAGGTTCGTACGTAGTTGGCGGAAAGCCTCCGCCCGGATCGAGCGTGCGTTGCTCTGCGCGATCAACGGGGAGCGCTTGGCCGCCTTGTCATACGGAATGGCCCCCAGGACCGGTTCGCCGGTGATGTCGTGCAGCGTGGCAACCTGGCGCACGGTGTTGTCGAGCACCTCACGCATCAAGGCGATGACGACCCCCAGGACAAGGCCTACCAACAGACCGATCCCGAGATTGAACGCGGTTCGAGGTGACACCGGCGTCGGGTTGAGGGTGGGACCCGAAATGACCCGGAGGACCACGTGGTCCGGCCCGATCGGATCGACCTGATCGACGATCGTGCCGAACTCGGTGGCCAGGCCCTGAGCGATCTGTAACGAGCGTTCCGGCGACGAATCGACGACGGTCGCGGTGAGCAGCACGGTGTTGAGGTCGGCGTCGCCCGAGATGCGGGACGAGACCTGGCTCGCGTTGAGGTCCACGCCGGTCTTGTCGATGACGGCCTGGGCCGTGACGTCGCTGCCGAGCAGGCCGACGTACGACGTGATCCGACGGGTGGCGAACTGGTCGGCCGCCAGCGCAGAGGTGCCACCTTCGGTCGGCGTGCTGACGAACCAGGTGACGGAGCTGGCGTACTGCGGTGTGGCCCGGAGATTCACCACGGCCGCACCGCCGACGCCGAGCACGGCGCACAGGGCGATGATCCACCATCCCTTGCGCAGCGCTCGGCCGTACTGACGCAGATCCATCGCCTGATCCTCCCCCGCCAACGGTCGCACACCGTGGCCGTATCACCCGTTCGGCCGAATACAGATCCAGTTTGACACATCCGGTCGAGCGTGTGTACGGACGAACCAGAGCCCACAGGACAATCCGACGCAAGCCCAACCTAGGCAGGCGATATGTCCCGCCCGTGCAGGGAGCGGACTCGTGCGTGGGTGAACGACGCTCGGTATACCGCGGCGTGCTGCGCGCCGATCCGCGCCCAACCACGCCGTTCCAGGTTCGGCGTCGACGATCGGTCGGCAGCGGCCGCGCGAAGCCGGTGCAGGGCATCAGCCAGTGCTTTCGCCGTCAGGTCCACGCCGTCGGAACCGAGCATCACCACCCATCCCGGACCCACCTCTTCGGCCAGTTCGGTGGTGGTCGTCGATTCGGGAACGATGATGGGGCGCTTGAGCGACAGGGCCAGCAGCGCGGCTCCGGAATTGATCATCTCCTGGTACGGAAGGACCACGGCCTCGGCCGAGGTGACCTCGGCGACGAGCTGCGCATCGCCGGCGTGGCCGAACTCGAAGGTGATGCGCCGATCCCCGGCGCCGGCGGCAACGATCTCCGCCGCCAGCTCCGAGGTGTGTGGCCGGCCGACGACGTGCAGGCTCAGGTCCCGATCCGGCATTGCCGAAAACGCCGAGACCAGCGCCGGGACCTGCTTGTACGGACGGATCATCCCGAAGAACAGCAGCCTGCCCGGGACCGTCTCCGACGGATCGTGGTCGGCGAACCAGGCGGCGTAATCGCCGTGCGGGATCAGCGCCGCCGGCCGATCGAGCACGCCGATCGTCGCGGCACTCAGGTCGATGGTCTGGGTGGTCCACCGGTCGAAGAGCGCCAGGATCCGGCGGACCTGACGCCCGGGCGGCTCGTGCGGACGCAGGTTGTGCATCGTGCGCACCAGCGCGCGACGGGTCAGTCTGATCCGGACCAGCAGCAGCAGGCTCAGCAGTTGATGGGCCAGCGCCCGCGGTCGGGTTCGTCCCTGCAGGAGGGTCTCCGGCCAGTGCACGTGGAAGACCTCCCACCGGGCCAGCAGCGCCCGGCGCCAGGAGAAGGTGAGCACCTCGACGTCGTCGGGCAGGCTGGCCATCAGTTGGATCAGGTACGGGTTGGTGGTGGTGCGGGGCTCGGGAAACGACTGAAGGACCCGGATCGGCAGGTCGGTCATCGCCCTCCCGTCCGATTCTGACTCCGGTGCCCCAGCCCATGACGTGCCGGAAAGCCGCCCACCCGCCGGCCCACCGAGCCGGCCAACGCGACCGACAATAACGGCACAGGACGAGTCCACGGTCGACGACCGTGCACCCGACGGCCGGACCGACGTCCGCGCTGGGCAATTCGCGACCCGTCCGATGCCGGATATCGGACCGTACACTCGCAGGGGACGTTGGGGGAGGGCGATGGACAGCACCACGGCGCCAGACCCGATCTCGGCGGCCCGTACCCGATTCGGTGTCGTCGCCGGAATCGGTAATCCACTGGACGCGACTGTCGGTTCCTTCGATTCCGTCCGCACACCGGAACCCGTTCGCTTCTACGAACGCGTGGTTGCCGTCTTCGCGGTGTTCGCGCTCGGTGTTCGTATTCCGATCACTCAGGGAATCACCCCGGGCTATCTGATCGCGGTGGTCCTGCTGCCGGTGTGGTACGGAGCCCTCCATCGCTATCGCGGTGGCCGGTGGATCTTCTGGCTCGCGCTGTCCTGCATTCCCTTCGCCCTTTTCCTCGCCGAGGTGAATTCGGGCGAACACGTCTTCGCCAAGGGGGTGTTCATCGGGACGGCCGTTCTGGTCGTCGGGCTGATCTGCGGACTGGGCGTGCTGCTGTGGGCGCAAGAGATCATCCCGCGCCGCCTCGTCGGCGCCCTGTTCGGCGGCGGGATGCTGCTCGGTGAACTGGCGGTCCCGGGGGACTTGACGGCCAGCAACCCGCTGAAGTTCGCGGTGGCCCTCCCGGCGGCGATCATCGTGCTGTCGCTGGTCGAGGAACCTCGCCGGCTGGGCCGGCAATTGGTGGCCGTGCTGGCCCTCGGTGTTTTCGGGGCAGTGGTGGACGCTCGCTCGTTCTTCGCGATCTGCCTGCTGACCGCGGTTCTGGTGGCCTGGCAGATGCGTCCCAGGGTCGCCACCCGACACGGTTCCTGGGGATGGACCGTGCTGCTCATCGCCACCGCGGGGGCGGTCGTCTACTACCTGGGGACGACCCTGGCGGTGGACGGCTACCTCGGCGAGGAGACGCAACAGCGCAGCGTCGCGCAACTCGACACGAGTGGATCTCTGCTGCTGGGCGGACGACCGGAGCTCGGCGCGACGGCGGCACTCGTGGAGAGGACGCCGTGGGGCTTCGGTGCCGGTACCGTTGCCAACTTCTCGGACATCAACACGGCCAAGACCGGGATGGCGGCCCTCGGATACGACCCGAACAACGGCTATGTAGAACGCTATATGTTCGGCACGGGCACCAACCTGCACTCGGTTGTGGGCGACACCTGGGCCGCGTTCGGGATTCTGGGCGTCTTGCTCGCCCTCTCCGGCCTGTACCTGATGGTCCGCGGCGCGGCGACGCGGATCGCACAGCGCAGTGCCAGCGCCTTGGTGATTTTGCTGGCGAGCTACGGTCTGTGGAACACCTTCTTCAGCCCGCTCTACTCGTCGCTGCCTGTGCTGACGTTCGGCCTGGCGTTCCTGCTGTTGCCTGTCGGCCGCGACGGGACACCGGATCGACGCCTGCAGCCGACAGCGGAGCCCGCGCGCTGACTCAGGCAAGGCCGCCAACGGCCGGACGGCGGGCCGGGAACGACCGGCGCAGCAGGATCACCAGCCCGACCAGGGACCCGCCGACCGACCAGAGAAGTGGCTTCGGGGACTTCACGAGTTGCCGGCGGCCGCCGCGGTAGAGGATCCGTTTCGACGCTCCGGGGGTGGCGACCGCCCACCGCAGACGATCCCGACCCGACAGGTGCTTGGCCGCGAACAGCAGCCGGTTCCGGCAGTTGTAGTAGTAGTAGAGCGGCGACTTGGCAGTCGCGTCCGTGACCACCTGGGTTCCGCCGACGTCGTGCACCGCCTCAGCATCCGGCAGCACCACCAGCCGCGCGCCGGCCTCGACACAGCGGCGGGAGAAATCCACGTCCTCCCAATACAGGAAGTAGTCCTCGTCGAACCCACCGACGGCCGACCACAGGACGCGACTGATCATCATGCAGGCACCGGACACCCAACCGTCCGGCCCCAGCGACCGGTTGTCGCCGTCGACGGGAGCGGCAGCGACGTCGCCGGTTCGTGGGTCGGTGCGCATGCCGCCGAACCACACCCGCCCGGCGCCGTCCACGATCCGCGGGCTGACCAGGGTCATCGGGTCGCGGCTGACGGCATCCTGCAGGATGGCGATCGCGCCGGGTCCCACTCGAGCGTCCGGATTCAGCAACAGCAGCCGGTCCGCCCCATGGTCCAGCGCGCAGCGAACTCCGACATTGACCGCGGCACCGAAGCCGGCATTGGTGTCCATCGGCACGAACGTCCAGCCCGCAGCGCGGGCGATGCCCTCGTTGGCCCGCCGGTCGGACAGCGTCCGAAAATTGTCAACCACCACCACCATCTCGGGCGGACAGGGCACATCCATGGTCGCCAGGTTGTCCCGCAACAGGTGCGGAGCGCCGAAGCTGACGACGATCACAGCCAACCGACCCGCTCCAGGGGCGACTGGCGGGTCGGCGGGTGCGATCACGAAGGGGCCGCCGGGCGACCGTATTCGGCGAAGACGACCCCGTAGGCGCCGGTCAGCATCCCCAGACCACGGACGCACGTCCTGGCGCCCTGCGCCTGAGGAGCCGGCGACCGGGTGACAGTACCTGCGCCCCAGCGGATCCCGCCCACGACGATCCGGCCCAACCCGTGCACGGTCAGCCGGGCTCGGGTCTTCAGCCGACCTCCGGTCCCGTCCGCGAGGACCAGCGAGGTGCGGCTCCAGGAATTCCCGAAGCGGTACATCCGTCGGATCACCCAGCGTCGGCTGATTCTCGCGGACGGGACCATGTCGACGACCAGCGCCTCGTCGCACCAGATCAGCCGACCCCCGCCGGTCACCACCAACCGGGTGAACAAGGTGTCGGACCCCCCGGAGATGCCGAACCTCTCATCGAACCGCACGCCCAAGGCACGGATCTGATGCAGATCGAGCAACAGGTTGTTCGTCGCGGCGATATCGACCCTGGTGCCGGTGCGATGCCGCTTCCGCTCGAAGAATCGTCCGGCAACGATCCAGGGGTCCGGTTCGATCTCGAACTCCGAGATCACCGGTCCGACGACCCCCGCCGGGCGATGTGCCCGGTAGGTCGCCAGTAGCGATGCCAGCCAACTCGCCACCGGACGTTCGTCGTCGTCGATGAACACCAGCAGGTCGGCGTCCGCCTCGTCCAGCGCTCGGTTGCGGGCTGCGGCGATTCCCGGCCGCGCCTCGACCACCGCCCGGACCAGTGGATCCCCGAGAGCCGTTGCGGCTGCCGCACCCGCGCCGGCCTCGTCGTTGTCGACCACCAGCACGCTCGCGGCCACATCGACCGAGCGCACCTGGTCGATCAGCAACGGGAGGATTGCCGTCAGATCGTCGGGGCGACGGTAGGTCAGGACGGCCACCACCAGAGATCGGATGTCGGTCGGTACCGTCATCGGCGCACCAGTTCGGCGACCCGCGCCTGCATCTCGCGGCGGTATCGGGCGGGCGCGTACCGCTGCGCGGCGACCGGCGCATCCTGCTCGGCAAGCCGCGCGAACCTCGGCCAGTCGGATAGCACCTCCTCGACACCGTCGGCCAGCGCGCCGGGATCGCCGGGCCGGACCGACAGCACGCAGGCCATTCCCTCCGTCGCCTCGAGCAGGCCGCCGATCGAGCTGACCACGAGTGGACGCGCCCCCAGGACGGCCTCGATCGCGGTGTTGCCGAACGACTCGTCCGTCTGGGACGGGACGATCATCACGTCGGTCGCGACGATCCGAGGCCAGATATCGGAAACGAAGCCATGAAACCGCACAGAGTCCGCCACCCCCTCCTGTTCCACCAGCTCCAACAACTGGTCGCTGAACCACTCGTAGCCAGGGAAGGCGTCACCGACCACGTCCAAGCCGACGGCGACGCCTTTGCGGCGCAACCGGCCCAGTGCCCGGATCGCCACGGCCGGGCCTTTCCTGGGTGAGAGCCGGCCGATGTAGAGCAGCCGGGCAGGCCCGTCGATCCGCGGCCTCGGCGGAACGACGCTCTGCGGCCCCGCCACGCCGTTGTGAACGACGGTGGTCCGCCGTCCGAGCCCGGGGTACGAACGAACGAGCACATCCCGGGTGCACCGGCTGTTCGCGACCAACGCGCTGGCCAGCAACAAGGGCGTGGCCATGGCCCGCTGTCGGACCATCGACACCGAGCCTTCGGCTTCATGCACATGCACCAGCACGGGCCTGCGCAGCAGCCGGCCCAGCATCGTCCACAACGGAATGGTGATGGTGTTGACCACCAACACATCCGGACGGAGACGACGGATCATCCCGATGCCCGGCGGAATCGCCTTGACCGTCTCGACGGACAGACGCAGCAGGCCCAGCGGACGCAGGGCGCTCTTGCGCAGCACCGGACTCGGACACACCACGACGCGAGCACCGCGGGCGGTCAGCATCGGCACCAAGGGACCATCGGCCGGCAGGCTGGTCGTCACCGTCCAGCCGGCCTCGACCAATGCACAGACCGTCTCCAGCAGCACCCGATCCGACCCGTACAGGTCGGCGCCGGGGTGTACCACCAAAACACGAAGACCGCCACGGCCGGGCGATCCCACCTCAGGCGTCACATCATGACGTCGGCAGGAGTCGATGGGTGGCACGGTCACCGACCGTAGCAGCCGCCCCCGCGACCCACGGCGCCTCGCCGGGCAGCGGACCCACCGGAGTTCGGTGGTTCCGTTCGGTCCTAGGCTCTCGGCATGGGGTCAACCAGCGGCCGGGGCCACCCCGGACGGTCATTGCGGCCCGAGTTGGGTCGGCGCGTTCGCCTGTACCAGACCCTGCGGACCGCACATCTGGAGCGGGCTCTTGAGCTGGCACCAGCCACCATCCTCTACCGGGACCGCCGGTACGACTTCGATGAGGCACTGGCCGCCCGGCTCGATCTCGTCCGGGCCACCCCACTCCGCGGCGCCATCCTGCTGCTGCGCGACCGCGTGGACGAGTTGGAGATCAACGAGCCCTTGATGCGCTCGGCCGTCCGGGGAACTGCGATAGCCCTGGCCGCCATTCGATTGCGGAATCTGATCACTCGCCGACACACGTCGGTGGTCACCTACGCCATCGACAACCTGGATTCGTTCGCCGCACCGGTCACGGGACTGCCCTCCCGACTGCGCCGGACGGTCGACCTGGCGCTGACCAAGCTGGTGTGGCGGTCGGTCGACCGGATCGTATATGGCACGCCGGCCGCTCGGGAGGTCTACCGATCGCGGCTGCCCGAGCGACGTGCCGTCCAGACGACGATCCTCGCGCTTCCCCAGCGCTGCCCGAGCTGCCCGGCGCAGGATGCGGACGGGCATCGGGTGGTCTTTCTGGGGGCTCTGTCGGACCGGAAGGGGTTTCCACTCCTGATGGCGGCCTGGCCGCTGATCCGCGCCGAAGTGGGCGACGTCGCCATCACGGTCATCGGCAAGGGGCCCCTGGAAGATCGGGCCCGCGCCTGGGCGGCCCGCGACGCCGGCGTCGAGCTGATCATCGATCCGCCTCGATCGACGATCCATCGGGACTTGAGCCGGGCGTCCGTGCTCGTCCTGCCGTCCCAGCCCCAGCCGACCTGGCGCGAGCAGGTCGGCCTGCCGCTCACCGAGGCGCTCGCCCACGGAGTGCCGGTGGTGACCACCTCCGAGACCGGGCTCGCCGAGTGGCTGGCCGCGCACGGGCACGGAGTGATCCCGGCCCCCGGGACCGCGTCGGGTCTGGCCGCGGCGGTGGTCGAGCAACTCGCCCGACGGCCGAGCCGGGCGAGTATCGCCTCGGGTCTTCCCGAACGGGACGGCCGACTGGCCGCCGACGACTGGCTGTTCGCGCAGCGGTGATCTCGATACGCCCCCGCGTCGCGTTGCACGGTCAGTCGGGCTGTTGGATCGGCTCGCCTGGCGCAACGGCCGGCCGCGCATTCGCGCGGCGGCGCTCCAGATCTCTGGCCACGTACCAGAGGTTGGGCACGACCTGGCACAGCAACGCCGAGGTCGCCCCCGCCCACACCGGGCCGGCCGCGCCGATCCACTTGATCAGGACGATCGACAATCCGATGTTCAGGGGCAGCAGGATCAGTATCGGGATGACCTGGAAGCGAAGGCCCCGCTCATCGGTCATGTACATGCCGAGCGGGTACTTGGCCGCCTGGACACCGACGAGCACGACGAAGGCCAGGACCAGGCTCACGCCGAGGTGCAGCTGCCCGCCGGAGACGAACCCCACCAGCAGGGGCGAAAGCAGCGCCATGATCCCGGCCATCACGAGCCCACCGGCCATGAACAGTGCCGACGGTCGGAATGGCGAGCGGATATGGGCGGACGACCGGGCCTTCGCATAGATGGGCCACAAGGCGAGGCCCGCCGCCGAGATCGTCTGCAGTGCGATGCCGAAAATCTGCGAACCCAGGTTGTATTGGGCCAGGTCGTCCGCGCCGGCAAAGTTGCTCAGCAGGATCCGGTCCATCTGCGTCGCCAACGGCAGAATGATCATCTGCACCAGCATCGGTCCGACGACGGCGATCACCGGAAGCTTAGGCACCGCCCGGATCCTGGGAATGTCCCGGACCGATCGGCCGAGCATCGGCGAGATCATCCGACCGGAGATGATCAGGCAGATCACCGACACCAGGCCCGCGCCGACGTAGGACAGGACGGCCAGGTAGTTGCCGACGGGCAGCGCCAGCCACACCGACACCAGCACGCAGATGAAGATGAACGGGGCGACCACGGCCTGGGCCGCGACCTGGGTGCCGTTCCGGCCCAGCCCGACAAGGATGCGCTGACCGACGGTCAGCGGCAGCCCGCAGCCGAAGACCAGCGCGCAGATCAGCACCGTCGCGCCGCCGTCGGGCATCAGGCCCTCGCCGAGCAGCGCAGGCCACAGCTGCAGGACGGAGATGACCACGGCCACTCCGATGATCACCGGCCCCGAGATCAGTAGGATCCGAAAGGCGGTGACCAGGGTCCGGTGCACGGTCTCGTCGTGCCGTGGATCGGCCGACCCGGCGATCACGTTGAACACGACGGCCGCGATACCCAGGTCGGCGAACGGCAGCAGGGCCGGCAGGCTGGCCAGCAGCCCGTACTGCGCGTAGGCCTCGATACCGTAGTGGGACAGGATCATTCGACTGGTCAGGATGCCCAGCAGGCCGGACGTCCCCATCACGACGACCTTCATGATCGCCGTGGAACCAACACTGCGCCACAGGCTCTGCGGCGCCGCCGGCGTGACCGGATTCGCCGTCATATCACCACCCTCGGAGCGTTCGCGCGACGGGCTCACCGCTTTCGTGCTCACTGTCCACTCCTGAGTTGCGAACCGCTCGGCAGAGCCGCAGCGGGGCGTGGGAACCGGTGGTCCGGACACCCACAACCCGCTGGGCGGGGACGGCCGGCACGGCCGGCCGTCCAGAGGAACAGCACCGCAGGCCGAAGCCTACGGCTGCACCGCCGTGACCGTCAGGTTGTCGTAGCTGGCCACGACGGGCGCGTTGTCCGCGGTACCGGACAGGTAGGGATACAGCGCGATCCCTCCGGTGGCGGTCAGCGGGCTTGCACTGTCGGGGGCCGACACCTGCCAGCCGGCGGGCTCGGCCGTGCCCGCGGCCCAGAGCTTGGCCGCAAGAGTCACTGTCGAGGATCCGGTGACCTGGAACCGGAGAGTGACCTTGTCGCCGGCCGCGTAGGTGAGCCCGGGCACGGTGATCGTCCGCAGGTTGGTCGAGACTCCGCCGACCACCTTGACCAGTTGGAGCTGAACGGCACCGGTCGCCAGGAACTTGGCCGTCGTCCGATATTCGGAATTGCCGACCTTGCGCACGCCCGTCGTGAGGTAGACACCTCCGCCGGTGAGCGGCTTGTCCAGCGACATGTCCAGCACCAGGTTCACATCCGGACTCGCCAGCGCACCGAGGGCGGCCGATGGACCGGCCCCCGCGGTGGCCATCTTGATCATTCCGGTGCCGCCGGCGACCGAGAAGTTGCCCGCGCCGCCGCTCACCGTCCATGCTCCACCCGTGTCGGCGGATCCCCACGCATTGCTGATCGTGCGGCCGAAGGCGTCCGCCGCCAGCGCCGGCGGAGCCGGAGCCGTCACGGTGACGGGCTTGGTGACGGTGGCGGTGGCACCGCCGTTGTCGGTCACGGTCAGCGTGACCTGGTAGGTACCGGCCGCCGTGTAGGTGTGGGTCGCAGTCGGCGTGGCGACGACGTCCGTGCTCTGGTCACCGAAGTCCCACGAGTAGGCCGCAACCGTGCCATCAGGGTCCGACGACGTCGACGTCAGCGCGGCGGCCAGACCGTTCACCGAACTCGTGAAGTCCGCGGTCGGTGGCTGGTTGACCGGCGGCGGGGCGGTCACCGTCACGTCGTGGGTGACCGCCGCGGTCGCGCCCCCGTTGTCGGTGACGGTCAATGTGACGTGTCGGGTCCCGGCGGTGGCGTACGTGTGCGTCGCGTTCTCGGTGGTCACGACGGGTGTGCCATCGCCGAAGTCCCATGTCCAGGCCACGACGGTACCGTCCGGGTCGGTCGAGGTGGACGCCAGGTTGGCGGTCAACCCGTCCGTCGTGGAGGTGAAGGCCGCCGTCGGCCGCACGTTGGGCGGCGGCGCGACCACCTGGATCGGCTGAGACGAGGTCGAGGTGGCGCCCTTGTCGTCCGTCACCGTCAGGGTGATCGTCTTGTTCCCCGCCGACGCGTACATGTGTGTCGCGGTCTGACCCGTCGCAGTCGCGCCGTCGCCGAAGTTCCACGCGTACGACGCGATCGTCCCATCCGAATCCGACGAGCCCGCGGCGTCCACGTTGACCGCCAACTGGACGGCGGTGGCGGTGAACGAGGCGACCGGTGGCTGATTCACCGGAGTCACCGAGACGGCATGGGTGACCTGGGCGGTCGCCCCCTTGTTGTCCGTGACGGTCAGCGTGATCGTCTTGGTCCCGGCCGTTGCATAGGTGTGCGTGGCGGTCGCACCGGTGCCCGTCCCGCCGTCCCCGAAGTCCCATCGATAGGACGCGATCGACCCATCGGAATCGGCGGAGCCCGACGCGTCCACGCTCGCCGTCAATCCGCTCGCGGTCGCCGTGAAGGCCGCCGTCGGCGGTTGGTTCGGGACCACTCCGGTTCCCTTGTTGAAGTGGTCGGTGACCTGAGCGGCGGTCAGCACGCTGCCGTACACCGCGGCCTCGTCGATGGTGCCCGCGAAGTACCCGCTTCCGGAGTTCCAGCTGTTGTCGCCGCCGACCCGCCAGTACCCGCTGTAGGCCTGGGCCCCGGTCTGCGGGTTGGTGCCCACTAGCTGGCCGTCGACGTAGAACTTCATCCCGTCGGTGCTGGATTGGGTCGCCACGGCCTGATGCCACTTGCCGTCGTTGAAGGACTTGGTCGAGCTGACGGTGTTGGCGACGCCGGTCCAGGTGCCGAAGGTGATGGTGCCGTCCGGGTTCATGTAGATGTGCCGGTCGTAGCTGTCCGATCGGCCGCTGCTGTTGCTACCGAAGCCGATGATCTTGCCGCCGTTGGTGGTCGTGGTCTTGAACCAGGCCTCCTCGCTGTAGTTGGTCGGATTCGTGACGCTCTTGGTGCCGATGGTGGCCCCGGTGCTGCCGTTGTAGCTAGCCGCCGTGTTGGTGGTTCCGGTGATCCCTCCGGGTGCCCCGAGAGTGAACCCACCCTGATAGGCGCCGGTCTGGTCGCCGTTGCTGCTCGAGTCGGCAGCGTTGGTTCCGGTGGTCTCCCCCAGGCGCCAGTACAGCAGGGCTCCGTCGTTGAAGACCGCTGCACCGTAAGCGTCGGACGGAGCGGCTGGGATGGTGGATGCGCGGCCGCTGGCCACCCACTGCGCGTCGATGATCTGCCGGGTGAGCTCGGTCGGGTACAGCGCGACCTCGTCGATGGTGCCGTTGAAGGTCGTGCTGGAGGGCTGGTTGGGCCAGCCGCCCAGATTGTCGCCGCCGAGTCGCCAGTAGCCGCTGTACGGCTGGCCGTTGGTGACGTCGGAACGGGAGGCGACCAGGCGTCCGTCGATGAACAGCTTCATCCCGCCGGCACCGAGGGAAGCGCTGACCTGATGCCACTGGCCGTTGTTGTAGCCGGTGCCGCTGTTGACCGTCGCGACCGAGCCCGGGTAGACCCCGAAGAAGATACGGCCGGCGTTGTCCATGTAGATCTGTCGGTCATAGCTGCCGGAGTTGCCGGTCTTGGCGTTGCCGAAGCCCAGGATCTTTCCGCCGCTGGTGGTCGTGGTCTTGATCCACGCCTGGGCGGTGAAGGTGTTCGGGCCGCTGATCGCGTTCGTCGTGGCGGCCGTCACCCCGCTGCCGAATGTGGTCGCCGCGTTGCCGGCGACGGCACCGGCGACGTTGCGGGTCAGCGCCCCGCTGGCGGTGGCGTCGGCAAAGCCGGCGTTGTCGTAGATCGCCGTTCCCGAGGTCTCGTCGAGCGGCCAGTACGTGCCGGCGCCGTCGGCGATCACCCGCTGCGCGTAGCCGGTCAGCGCCGAACTGTTTCCGGCGGTGAAGGTGACGTTCTCGCTCTGCACCGCGTTACCGCTGGGGTCGGTGACCTTCAGCCGATACTTGTAGCTCTGGCCGGCGGTGAGACCCTTGTCCAGGTAACCCATCGACGGACGATCCCAGAACGTGCTGTCCGTTGTCGTTTCGTAGACGGTCTGCCCGTCCCGGGTCAACGTGTAGGTCAGCGTCTTGTCGTCCTTGTCCGAATTGGCCTGCCAGGAGACCCGTGCGGCACCGGCGACGGCAATCACGCTCGGGTTGATCTGCGAGGCGCTGAACTGGGGACCGGACTTGTTCGGCGCGATGTTCCTGACCGCGAAGCGGACCAGGCCTTGCTGAGCCGTGCCGTTGACGGACGGGAACTCGCCGCCGAGCACGACGTAGTTGGCGTTGCCTGTGACCGTCCAGGCGGCCTGCGTCTGGCCGGTGAAGCTGCCGACTGCGAGGTCCGGGAACCAGTTGATCATGGCCGGAGCCCTGTTGCCGTACCAGTCGTAGTAGCCATAAGGATCGTGACCGATCGTCGCGTTCGCCGTGGTGGTGAAGGCGATCGCGTGGCGCATGTTGGTCGACCAGGGATCCGACTGCGGGAAGCCGCCGAAGTTGCCGCAATAGTGGGCGTGGCTGACCGTGTAGACGTTTCCGCCGCCGACGAACGCCTCGTAGGTGTCGCCGTGGCAGTCCTCGATCCAATTGATCGCGCCGGTGCCGGGATCGGCGGAGAAGGTGCCCTCCAGGTTTCCGCCGGGGCCGAAGACGAACCCCGTTCCGTAGATCGACGTCCCATCCGTCGTCAGGCTGTAGATGCCGGCATTCGTACCCGCGTTTCGGACCACACCGTTGGTGGACCACGGGATCAGCGCACCGGTCGTCGCGTCGATCTTCGCCAGACCATAGGCGGGCGAACCGTTCACGTTCCCGAACGAGCCGCCGACGATAACCGACTTGCCGTCAGGGGTCAGCGTCAGGGCACGGACCGTCGCGTCAGTGCTTCCCGAGGCGGGTGAGGGGACGGGCGCCCAGTTCAGCAAAGCGCCGTTGCTGGCGTTGAACGCGGCCAGGTTGGTCCGGGCGACCGAGCCGACCTTGCCGAACTTGCCGCCGACGTAGACGGTGGTGTTGGTCGCGACGATGGCGTTGACGGTGTAGTCGATCGCCGGGGCGAAGTTGGCGATCAGCTGACCGGTCGCCGTGTCGAACGCGGCGATCCTGTATCGGTTCGTGCCTCCGACCTGGGTGAACGAACCGCCTACGTAGATCCTTGTGCCGTCCGGCGAGACGGCCACGGTCTTGCCCTGTGCATTCAGGGACGGATTGAACGACGTGTCGAGGTTGCCCGTCGTCACGTCGTACGCCAGCAGGTTGTTGCGGCTGGTCTGATTGGTGCCGGGCGCCGCACCGGCCGGCCGCGCGTTGGCGAACTGACCGGTCACATAGACCTTGTTACCGACGATCTTCTGGGCCCACGCCACACCGTCGATCTGGACCGTCGGGAGTGCGTCGGCGGTGACCGTGGACGAGCTCGGGTTGAGCACGTTAGGCGTGTCGGCTCCGGCCGCCGGAGCCAGGAACATGGTGCCGGCGAGTCCTCCGGCCACCATCGCGACTGTCGCGACGAGCGCCGTCAGCCTCTTGCGAATCGAAGGCTGTTTCGATGTCAGCACTGGTGTTCTCCTTCGAATCATTTGGCATCGCCGGTGAAGACCACGACCGGTGCGTCGGCGGAGTAGCTGACGCTGATGGTCGCCGGGTTGGTGTATGCGGCAGGGGCCGAGAAGACGTAAACACCGCTCGCCGCTGCGCCGGCGTCAATGGATCCGGTGAACGGGGTGGCGCCCGATGACATCGGCAGTGCAGGCGTGCCGGCCGCGTCCTGCAGGTCGACGATGACGCTGGACACGTCGATCGGCGCAGCCGATCCGTTGGTGATGGTCACCTCGAGCCGCACACCCGGACCGGCGATCTCACCCGGCAGCTGAGCCTCGGTGGTCACCGACTCGATCGAGGTCAGCGCGACCGTGACCCCGTTCCCGTAGTCCCCTGCCGCATCCAGGGCAACGGGCGGATTGGAGGTGGCGGCCACCGTGGGCACCGAGTCCTGGATGTTGCCGGGCCCCCCGGGTGCGGGCACCTCGGTGGTCGCGGCGGGCGCGGCCGACTGTTCCGAGCCGTCCTGGGTCGCGGCGACCGGTTGGTCCGTCCGACCGCCCGCCGCGGACGGATCCGTACCCGCATACGGGACGCTGGCGGACGTCACGCCATTGGGGGATCCGTCGGTCGTTCGCGGGACCTCCGTACCGGTCGATGTGCATCCCGCGAGAACGAGCACCACCGAAACGCCGACTGCGCCGATCAGCGTCCGGGTGTGTGCGGCTGCGCCGATGGTTCGCCTGCCCGCTCGCTCGGTGCGCGGATCGCGGGCGATCGATCGACGGCCTCCCCAGCCATCGAGGTCGGGCACGTTCATGTCGGGCAATCTCCTTCGGTCGCTTGCACAAGTCCGGGCTTTGGGTTGGACATGACGCGCCCCGGAGCCTTGCCCACACCCGGCCACGTGATCCCCGAACTTCCCCCACAGAGCACGACCGGCCCCTGACTCTCGTCTCAGACCGTAGTCGAATCCTATCAGAGGTTACGCCAAACGAGCAGTTGGCAGACACACTTGGCTGTGCGCAATGACGATATGACGTTCAGTAGTCGCTTGCGCGCACGCCTGTCATACCCACGGCTGAACGGCAAGACACAGCGCTCACCGGGATACGCCGGCCCTGGACCGCCGGGGCGACGCGTTCCGACGGTCTCCGGCCCGCATCGACCCAGTCGGTCCGGACGGGCTCGACGTAATGTGATGCGCCTCACATTTCTTGGCGACCACGAATCCAGATGACGTCCCGTGATTGTGTGATCGTCACCCATTCGCACCCGCGAATTCGGGCATGTTATTCGCAGAAGCGAGATTTCCCGTGGTTGCACTGTGATCGTCGCGGCATCGCTCGGGTAGCGCCCTCTCGTTCGGTCACAATCCGTGATGATCCCTCCTATGCAGCCGCCATTCCCCGGAAGATAGATCACCGCACGACGACCGAATAGGTGACGGACCGCCCACGGGCAACCACTGAACGAGTGAGCTATGGTCCGCCAGAACACTCGAGCGCTGTTGGTGCAACGGATCGCGGCCCGACCGGTTTCAAATCCGTCGCGTAGACGGCGAAAGAATCGGATAGGAACGCTGTACGCACCACGTAGACGGCGCCAGCCCAGAAAGGCAGTCTCGGCGTGCGCACCGTTTCGGCATTCACCGCAAGCCCGCAACGCCGCCAATGGCTCGCACTGGGACTGTCGATACTGGCGGCTGTCGGCGCATTGAATGTTGGGGTCGTGCTGTCGGCGATCGCGGCACCAACCGTCGCCTGGTGGCAGTCGATCGCGACCGACACCTTCAGCCGGACGATGACCAGCGGATGGGGCTCGGCACAGGTCGGCGGGTCCTACACACTCGACTACAGCGGCAAAGCTGCTGCCGACCGATTCTCGGTCGGCAGCGGAAACGGCGTCCTGGATCTGCAGCCCGGCCTGTCGGGCACGGCCACGCTCGCCTCCGTGTCGGCCGGCGACGTGGAGTTCCGGACGACGTTCAGCCTGCCGACGGCCGGGGGGCTGTTCTACTCCGCCGAGCTGCGCAGGCAGAGCGCTGCCGGCGCCTACCGCGTCCAGACCAAAACGATGAACAGCGGGGCGGTCGCGCTGGCCACGATCCGCCGGTCAGGCGGCACCGACACCACACTCGGCCAGGTTGTGCTGCCGTTCACCACGGCAGCGAACCAGACCGTCACCATGCAGGCCCAGGTCACCGGCACCGATCCGGTCGTGATCAACGCGAAGGCATGGCTGAGCGGCACCGAGGAGCCGGTGTGGCAATCGACATTCAAAGATGCCGATCCGACCCGAATCACCTCGCCCGGCTCCGTCGGCCTGTGGGTCTACCTGTCGAGCTCGGCATCGGCCATCCGGGTACAGACCAGCTCACTCGATGCGTGGGCCGCCGGCGGCGCAACTCCGCCGGCGGCCACCACGACCAGCAGCGCCGCACCGCCGACAACCACGATTGCCAGCCCGACCACGACGACGACACCGAGGACCAGCACCGCACCGCCAGAGCAGACGACAGGTCGCGGTGCGGTCGCGGTGGGCAGCGCCAGCTACCCGGTACCAGCCGGTGCCGTTTTCGTCGACGGCATGCGCGGATCCAACGGGGCCAGCGGCACTCAGGCCAATCCACTCAAGACCGTGGCCGCTGCCGTCGACAAGGCGCCGTCCGGTGGCACCGTCGTCATCCGCCAAGGCACCTATAACGAGTCGCTCACCGTTGGCAAAACGCTCACCATTCAGGCGTACCCCAACGAAGCCGTCTGGTTCGACGGCTCCGTACCGCTGATGAACTGGACGCAGTCGGGAAGTCGCTGGGTTTCGTCCGGGTGGACCGCCGAGTTCGACAGCTCAATGGGGAACTCGACCTACTATGCCCGGTTCGTCGACCCGGCGTACCCCCTGGCGAACCGGCCCGATCAGGTCTTCTACGACGGTGGGAATCTCCGTCAGGTTGCCAGCGCTTCGGCCGTGGTCGCCGGGACCTTCTTCGTCGACGACAGCGCTAACACGATAACGCTTGGCAGCGACCCGCGGGGTCACGAGGTTCGCGCCAGCAACCTCGGTCAGGCGTTCTATGTGACCTCGACCGGCACGACACTGCAAGGCTTCGGTGTTCGCCGGTACGCCACGCCGTACCAGGCCAACGGTGCCGTTCGGATCGGCAACGCCAACAGCACGGTTCGCGACCTCGTGGTGCAGGACAACGCCACGATCGGTGTGACCATGCGCAACACGAATGACCGCGCGGAACGCCTTACCTCCACCCGCAACGGCCTGCTGGGCATGGCCGCTAACTCGGCGGACGGCCTGGTCGTCAAGGATTCGGTGATCTCGGACAACAACACCGAGAAGTTCAAACCTGAGCCGGTGGCCGGTGGATTCAAGATCACCCGTTCGCGGACCATAACCTTCAGCAACACCGAGGCAAGTCGCAACGCTGGCAGCGGTATCTGGTTCGACGAATCCTGCGTCGGAATGGTCGTCGTCAATAGCAGCGCCAATTCCAACAGCAAACACGGGATCGAACTCGAAATCTCTGAGAAAGCCATCGTCGCGAACAATGATGCGGTCGGCAACGGCGACACCGGAATTCTTGTCTTCGACACCGGGGCAGCTCGCATCTTCAACAACAACGTCGGGGGCAACCGGTTGTTCGCGATTCAACTCAAGCAGGACCAGCGACGCCAGGCCGATGCCAGTTTCGCGGGACATGATCCACGCCAACCGATCCCAGATCCCACTAATCCGTGGATCACGCGGAACGTCACTGTGTCGAACAACGCGTTCGGAAACGGCGGGTATTTCCAGTTCTACGCGCTCGACCAGAAGACCAACACTGGTGCCGACAGCATGAACATCGTGATCACCGGCAATCTGTTCAACAGGCGTGTCGCCAAGTCCGACCCGACGATGGTCGCCTGGGGCGGGACGGACAACGTGACGGTGACCAGGTACGAGACTCCAGAGTCGCTGGCCGCGGCGAAGAACCCGGCCTGGCAGAACCGGCTGACCACGACGAGCATCCCCATCGAGCAGATGTCGGCAGAGATCCAGGGAGCTCAATCCCTGGCCGTCGCGCTACCTGCCGACATCGCAAGCGCGATTGGCGTGCCGGCCGGCACCCGACGATTGGGACGCCTCCCCTAGCGACTCCCGGCCGGTCTCCCCGGAGACCTCTGTGCGTGCAGACCGTCGCTGGGGAGCTGGCTTCGTCGGCTCCAGACACGGCCGTGCTTGCCGACATAACTCCGAGTGATCTGTTGATTGCGGAAGGTGGCGGCTTTGGATACGGTTCTGCTCGATCGTCACGCTTGTCGGAACCGACGGGCACGCGGCGGAAGGGGCACGAAGGGTGATCGTGGACCAAGGCACCAACCGCAACGCGCCCGCCGATCTGGTCGGCTCGACGATCGCACCGGCGATCGGCAGCCCGAGGACTCGTCGGTCCTTCCTGAGGGCAACGACCGTCGCATCCGGAGCACTCCTGGCGTCGCTGGTCGCCCCGAGACCGGCATCCGCCAGCCTGGCCGTCGCTGCGGAACGACAGGTCGGCCTTCGATCTGTCGGCAACGGGATGTTCGTCACCGCGGAGGACGCTGGCAACCAACCCCTCATCGCCAACCGAACGTCGATGTTGGGGTGGGAGACCTTCACCATGACCGACCTCGGGGGCGGCCTGGTGACCCTACGCGCGGCGGCCAACGATCGGTATGTGTGCGCAGACGATCAGGGCCGGTCGCCGTTGATCGCCAACCGCACCGCCGCCGCCGGCTGGGAGACTTTCCAGGTGATCAACAACTCCGACGGATCGATCAGCCTGCTGAGTTGGGCCAACGGGGCGTACGTCTGCTCGGAGAGCAATGGTGCATTGCCCCTCATCGCGAATCGGACGGCGATCGGCTCGTGGGAAAAGTTCACCGTGGTGGGCGTCGGTGCCTCGAACCCTGTCGTCGCCGCGGCATCGAGCGCGGCGACCAGGGCGTCGCTGGTGCCGGGTACCTACCGGCCCGACCGAAGTACCACCGGGCCACTCCCCGGATCGACGCTGCAAACGGTCAACGGCAACCTGAACGCGACGGCGCACGGCCAGGTCATCGAGAACGTCGAGGTGTGGGGCAGCATCAACCTGGGCAGCTACCAATCGGTGATCATCCGCAATTCGATTATCCACGGCACGACCGCAACCGGCACCTTGACTGCTTGCGTCGTCGCCGCCAACGATGACCTGCGGGGGTTGGTCATCCAGGACTGCAAGCTGACCGGCCAAGGCAATCCCTGGTGCGAAGGGATCAGAGGCGCCAACTACACGATCCGCCGGTGTGAGCTCGACAACCTTCCCGACGCGCTCAGCCTGACGTCGGCCAAGGGCAACGTCACCGCCGAAGCCTGCTGGATCCACAACGGCCTGTACCTGGAGTGGGACGCGTCGACCCCCAACATGCCCGCGGCCAGCGGCAACTACATCCACTCTGACGGAGTCCAGTTCCACCGGGGCTCAAACTACGTGTTCCGCGGCAACATGATCGGCGGCGTTCGGGTGCCCGGGCAGCAGCACACCGGTGTGGCCGCCCAGATCGCCTCCGGCGACGACTTCTACAACTCCTGCTTCATGATCAAACAAGAGGTCGACGACACCCTGGCCAACCGGATCACCAACGTGTTGATCGAGAAGAACTGGCTCATGGGTGGAGCCGCGTCGATCAACCTTGCGTCGGGTCGCGGCAATGACTTCAGCTCGACCGTCATCCGCAACAACCGCTTCATTCGCTCCACCTGGGGCGGCCAGTTCTACATCCTCCGTCCACCCGGCCTGGGCGTCTTCGAGAACAACGTCTTCGACGACACGGGTGAGCCGGTGACGATCAGCAAGGGGCAGTGAGGGCGGGCGCCCGGGGACCGAACTGGAAGGACGAGCAGGACCGGCGAGCGCGGGCGTGGGGAAGTTCCGGTCGCGCCGGACCACCGATGTTTCCCCGGGCACGAGTCCGGCCCGCCGAGAGCTTCATCAGCCAGCCGGGCACCACACTGGGTGATCACCTCAGGTCGTACACGTACCTCGGTCGGGTGATCTCCTGGGTGACTTGTCTAGCAGCGCTCCGCCATATGGCACTATCAGTGTGCGGCCTTGCGCCGTTCGACTGACGGGCTGTACTTCGTCGCGGGGGTGCGGGACATGACGACCATGACGGTCATCGGGTGTGGGTATCTGGGGGCGGTGCACGCCGCGTGTATGGCCACGTTGGGTCATGACGTGGTCGGTATCGACGTGGATGGCTGGAAGGTCGAGCAGTTGAACGCGGGCGTGGCTCCGTTCTTCGAGCCGGGTTTCCCGGAACTGCTGCGGGAGGCGCTCGAGTCCGGGCGGTTGCGGTTCACTTCCGACGTGTCGCAGGCGCATGGGCGGCTGGTGCATTTCGTGTGTGTGGGGACCCCGCAGAAACGTAACGAGTACGCCGCGGACCTGGCTTATGTGGATGCGGCGGTGAACGCGGTGGCTCCGCATTTGTCGCCGGGTTCGTTGGTGGTGGGTAAGTCGACGGTGCCGGTGGGCACCGCGGATCGTTTGGCGGACGTGGTCGCGGACGCGGAGCCCACCGCGATGCTGGCGTGGAATCCGGAGTTCCTGCGGGAGGGTTTGGCGGTGCAGGACACGCTGCACCCGGACCGGATCGTGTACGGGTTGCCGGACGACGAGACCGGTCAGGCCGCCAGGGCGTTGCTGGACGAGGTGTATGCGGCGGCGCTGGCGTCGGGGACGCCGCTGGTGGTGACCGATTACGCCACCGCGGAGTTGGTCAAGGCCGCGGCGAACTCATTCCTGGCCACGAAGATCTCGTTCATCAACGCGATGGCCGAGGTGTGCGAGGCCAGCGGCGCGGACGTGACGAAGCTGGCCGACGCGATCGGTTACGACCCGCGGATCGGGCGCCGTTTCCTCAACGCCGGCCTCGGGTTTGGTGGGGGTTGTCTGCCCAAGGACATCCGGGCGTTCATGGCCCGGGCCGGTGAGTTGGGCGCGGATCAGGCGTTGGCGTTCCTGCGGGAGATCGACTCGATCAACATGCGTCGCCGGGTCCGGATGGTCGACCTGGCCCGGGAGTTTTTCGGTGGTTCCATCGTGGGGCGTCGTATCGCCGTGTTGGGGTTGGCGTTCAAGCCCAACAGTGATGACATCCGGGACTCGCCCGCGTTGAACGTGGCCGCGCAGATGAAGCTGCAGGGCGCGTCGGTGGTGGTCACCGACCCGCAGGCGGTCGCCAACGCGCAGAAGGCGTGGCCGGACCTGGAGTACGCGCAGACACCACATGCTGCCGCGCGGGACGCCGACCTGGTGATGGTGCTGACCGAGTGGGACGAGTACCGCACGTTGGACCCGGTCGAGTTCGGCGGCATCGTCGCCGGCAAACGCATCCTGGACGGACGCAACGCGCTCGACCGGGACACCTGGCGGGCCGCGGGCTGGCAGTACCGAGCCCTCGGCCGCCGCTGACGATGCGTTCGCTCGTTCGCGCGGCGTGACAGACGGATCGGCCGACCGCACACCCAGAGGCCACGGCAAGGAATAGCTGGCCGCCGGACAAGCCCCGCTTGGTTGCCTTCCCGTTTCGCATATATGCCAAGGACCGCGGAGAGCTACGCAAGTCCGTCCAGGTGGTCGATGAAACTGCTGTCTGACCCGACCTATCGGGAGATCGTGCAGGCTCCGCGGCAACGGACAGGGGATCGTGGTGGGCTACTCGTACTCCAACAAGCAGTCCGGCATTACCACTAGCCAGTGGGACATTCACCCCGACCCGACCCGACCCGACGCGACGCGACAAGTCGACAGGTCGATCGGCTCGGCGCGGATGCACCCACCTCGACCGACCCCACGCAGATGTCCGACATCGTCTGCCGAACACGGCTTGAGCATGGCCAAACTAATGACGCTCGTCTGATTCTCCCCAGACTTGCTCGCTGAATCTCCCCACCC
>CAZCEH010000056.1:0-22593 GCA_964497705.1 uncultured Actinomycetes bacterium
CACAGGGTGGGGAATTTCGACGAGCACCTCTGGGGATCTTCGACGAGCGTCGTCAGAACTTCTGCAGCACGTGATTGGTGATCGTCACCTGGGCGGTGCCCTGGTCGGTGACGGTCACCGGCTGCGGGGAGAACGTCGGTGTGCCCCACGCGAAGGACGCGTTGAGCAGCCCGCCCGCTGGGGCATTCTCGGTGACCGTGCAGCTACGTCCCGCCGGGATGTTGTTGACGGTCACGCTGGTGGCCGTGGTCAGCGTGGAGAAGCTGCCGGTGGCGCCGGCGCCGCAGTCGTAGGTGCCGGAGAACGTCTTGGACGCGCCACCGGTGTAACCGCCGTTCGGGTCGTCGATCACCTTGCTGATCCGCAACGACCCGGCGGCCTGCCGGTTCACCGCGGTGCAGGTGACCGTGGTGCCGGACGGCAGATCGGGCAGGGTGACGACGCCGCTGGACACCGGGTAGGTGGTGCCGCCCGCCGCGCAGGCCCAGTCACCGACCTGGACGAAGCCGGTGGCGGCGGCACCGGTGCCGGTCTCGGTGAGCCGGTAGCTGCCGGCGACGATGCGCTGACTCGTGACCGCCGCCGACCCGGACGGACCGGAGATCGTCGTGCCGGTGGTCGGCGACGCGGTCCCCGTGGCGGTGAGCGTCCACAGGTTCGCACTGACCACGCCGCCCTGCACCTGTTTGACCAGGGTGAGCGTCGTGCGCGGCGTGTAGGTGTTGGTGAAGGTGCAGATGACGACCGGGTTGGCCGGGTAGTCGGGGGCCGGCACCGGGCTGAGCGACACCCGGCGTTGGGCCATGTTCGTCGTACCCGGCATGTCGACGAGCACGCCCTGCGCGTTGTACTGCTGGCATCTCAGGCCCGTCAGCGACCAGCGGTCGTCGGCGGGGTCGCCCTCGGTGACCGTCACCGTGTTTCCGGACAGCAGGGGCCGTTCGACGTTGCCGCCCGGGTTCAGCGAGAAGGTGGTGTTGGCCCAGGCCGAACCGGTCAGGGTCGAGGTGCTGTTGTAGCTGAAAGAGGGGGTGCCCGGCGGTGAGCCGACCACGTTCTTGACGATCCGCAGCGAACGAATCTGCTGCAGCTCGGCGTACAGGCAGGCGGAGGTCTGCGCGCCCTCCACGGTCGAGAACTCGTTGACCGGGGTGCCGGACGGGGTGGCCGGGCAGGACGTCGCGCTGGTGTTGGGCACGAAGCCGAGGATGACCAGCTTGTAGGTCAGCCCGCCCTGGCTGAGGGTGACGTCCGAGATCTGGTTGTCGAACGTGGTGATGTCGTTGCAGCAGTTACCCCCGCCGGTGTTGGGGGTCTCGTTCATCGTCCAGTTGAAGGTCAACGTGTTGGTTCCGGTGAAGCCGCCGAGCGCGGTCCGCAGCTCGCCCCTTGTAGTACTGGTCGTTCGCCAGGATCGGGTTGTTGTAGTGGGTCATCCCACCGATCAGGAAGGCTGTTCCGTCCTCGGCGGAGGTGACGGTCGACGGCCGGAAGCCGAGGGCGCTCTGGGTGGACGTGCTCAGGTTCGTCGGGCAACTGGATCCCGAGTACCCGTGTGCGGTGATCGCGGAATTGGGCAGGTTGGCCGCCGTGTTGGTCACCCAGGTCGTGGCCGCCCCGGTGCCGACCGGCGAGTACCGGATGCAGTTGCCGTTCGTCCCGTTGTCGACACCCTGCTGGTTGGCCATCTGCGCCGAAATGGTGCCGACGGCCACCGTGGCCGCGTTGGCCGTCGGAGCCGGTGTCACCGTGCCGGTGACCACCGACAGGCCCGCGACCAGCGCCGCGACGACGGCCAGCGATGCCCAGCGGCGACCGGTACGGCGGGTGGAACTACTCATCTCGGCCCCCGAACCTGCAGAGGCAGCGTGTCGTTACGCCTGTCAGCCGCCCCTATCGTGTAATTCTGGGGAGCTTAGCGTTGGCTCACCGTGACCGCTGGGACAGGAATATATGCCTGTGGCAGGAACATAACCTCATCAGGGTGACGAACTAGATCGTTCGGGTGGACCGGACATGCACAACGTCACCAGCCGTATAGGTCTGACGGTCACCGTTCTCGTCGCGGATCGACAAACCACCCGATTCCCCGACGTCCACCGCGGTCCCGATCACCCAGTGTCCCGAGGGCAGCAGGATCCGGACCGGCGACCCGATCGTCGAGCAGGCCGTTCGGTAGTGCGGGCGGATCCCCGCATCGTCGACGTCGCCGCGTGCCGCCGCCCAGCGGTCGCACCAGGCACCGAGCTCGTTCAAGGTCGCCGCCAGCAGCTCCGCCCGGTCGAGCCGGCCGCCGACCAGCGCGAGTGAGGTCGCGTCCGCCCGGGGCAACTCATCACCGGTCAACGAGACGTTGATGCCCGATCCCACGATCAGTGCGTCCCCGGCCAGCTCGCCGAGAATGCCGGCGCACTTGGCCCCGTCGACCAGCACGTCGTTGGGCCACTTGAGCGTCGCGGATACCCCGGCCGCCCGCGCGAACGCCGTCACGATCGACAGGCCCAGGACGGCCCCGATCCAGCCGCGCCGTTCGGCCGGCACCGCCGGCAGCCGCAGGGCGACGGAGAACATCAGGCCCGCCCCCGGCGGGCACTGCCAGTCCCGCCCGGCGCGGCCTCGACCGGCGGTCTGCTCCTCGGTGACCAGCACGGTGCCCGGCAGCAGCGTGCCGCGCTCGGCCCGGGTCGCGAGGTCCGCGTTGGTGGACCCGGTCTGCGCGCAGTGCTCGACGGTCCAGCGCCCGGGCTCGGTCAACCGTTCGACGACATCGGCCGGGTCGATCGGACGGCGGGAATCATCGGATGCAGCTTCGGGCACCCGGACAACGGTAGGCGACCACGGCAGCTCGACGTGCCCGCCGTGCACCGGGTGATGACCAGGTCGTCCGCCGTTCCGACGGTGAAACCCAGGCTCATCCATCGTGAACTGCGTCTCAACGTATCCACGACTGGTACAGGGGTCTGGGTAACCTCACCGCGTGAGCCGGACCGCTGGTGCCCCCGATGCCGTGACCGCCCAGGGCGGCGCGCCCCCGAACGGGGTCACCCAGGGCGAGCCCGGTCCCCCGCACACCACCGCCGGCAAGCTCGCCGACCTGGACCGGCGGCTCGACGAGCACATCCACGCCGGGTCGGCGGCCGCTGTCGAACGCCAGCACGCCCGCGGCAAGCTCACCGCCCGCGAACGGATCGACCTGCTGCTGGACGCCGGCTCGTTCGTCGAGTTCGACTCGTTCGCCCGGCACCGCTCCACCAACTTCGGCCTGGAGCGCAATCGCCCATACGGTGACGGCGTCGTCACCGGCTACGGCACCGTCGACGGCCGGGAGATCTGCGTGTTCTCCCAGGACGTCGCCGTGTTCGGCGGCTCGCTCGGCGAGGTCTACGGCGAAAAGATCGTCAAGATCCTTGATTTCGCGCTGACCTCGGGCCGGCCGGTGGTCGGCATCAACGAGGGCGGCGGTGCCCGCATCCAGGAGGGCGTGGTCTCCCTGGGCCTGTACGCGGAGATCTTCAAGCGCAACGTGCACCTGTCCGGCGTGATCCCGCAGATCTCGCTGATCATGGGCGCCAACGCCGGCGGGCACGTCTACTCCCCCGCGCTGACCGACTTCGTGGTGATGGTCGACAAGACCTCGCAGATGTTCATCACCGGCCCGGACGTGGTCCGCTCGGTCACCGGGGAGAAGGTCACGCTGGAGGAGTTGGGCGGCGCCCGCACCCACAACACCCGCTCCGGCAACGCCCACTACCTGGCCAAGGACGAGACCGAGGCCATCGAGTACGTCCGGGACCTGCTGTCCTACCTGCCGTCGAACAACCTGACGGCGGCCCCGATCACGCCCGGGTACGCGGCCGACCCGGACGAGCCCACCGCCGACGACCTGGCCCTGGACACGCTGATCCCGGACTCGCCCAACCAGCCGTACGACATGGCCACCGCGGTGCGCGCGGTGCTGGATGACGGCGAGTTCCTGCCGGTGCACGAGCTGTACGCGCCGAACGTGCTGGTCGGCTTCGGCCGGGTGGAGGGCAAGCCGGTGGGCATCGTGGCCAACCAGCCGATGCACCTGGCCGGCACGCTGGACATCAACGCGTCGGAGAAGGCGGCCCGGTTCGTCCGGACCTGCGACGCCTTCAACATCCCGGTGCTGACCTTCGTGGACGTGCCGGGCTTCCTGCCCGGCACCGACCAGGAGTGGAACGGCATCATCCGCCGCGGCGCCAAGCTGATCTACGCCTACGCCGAGGCAACCGTGCCGCTGATCACCGTGATCACCCGCAAGGCCTACGGCGGGGCCTACGACGTGATGGGCTCCAAGCACCTGGGCGCCGACGTCAACCTGGCCTGGCCGACCGCGCAGATCGCTGTGATGGGCGCCTCCGGCGCGGTGAACGTGTTGTACCGCAAGGAGATCGGCGCGCTGGCCGAGCGGCACGGGGCGGAGTCGGACCAGGTCGCCGCGGAGCGGCTGCGGCTGCAGACCGAGTACGAGGACACCCTGGCGAACCCGTTCGTCGCGGCCGAGCGCGGCTACGTCGACCAGATCATCAAGCCGTCGGCGACCCGCGGCGCGATCACCCGGGCGCTGCGGGTGCTGGCCGACAAGCGGCAGACGCTGCCGCCGCGCAAGCACGGGAACATCCCACTGTGAGCACTGCGAACTATGACACCGTGAGCCAGGTCGCCCCCGCCGGGTCCACCGGTCCGCGGAACATCGGCGGGCGTCAGGCCGGCGGATCTTCCGCGGGCATCGAGGGTGTCACCGTCGAGAGGGAGGAGGACGTGGCTGCGGTGATCGCCGTGATCGCGGCCTTGGCCTCCGTCTCCACCGCGCCGAGCGAGCCGGGGCCGGCGACGCGGTCGGTGTGGGCCGATCCGGCGCGTCGGCTCGGCCAACGGTCGGCGTCGGCGACGGCCTGGTGGGCCTCGGGGCTTCCTCGATGATCGTCGTGCTGGCCTCCGCGTCGCCGGCGCGTTTGCAGGTGCTGCGCGCCGCGGGGCTGGACCCGCACGTGCGGGTGTCGGACGTGGCGGAGGAACCGATCCTCGCGCGGCTGGCGGGCCGGCCGGCGCACGAGCAGGTGCTGGCGCTCGCCGCGGCCAAGGCCGACGCGGTCGCCGCGCAGCTGACCGGCCCGGACGACACGGACGACACGGACGACACGGTGGTGATCGGCTGCGACTCCATGCTGCTGATCGACGGCGAGCTGCAGGGCAAGCCGGCCGACGCCGAGCAGGCCCGGGCGCGGTGGCGGCGGATGTCCGGCCGGCCCGGTGACCTGCTGACCGGGCACGCGGTCCGCCGGTTGCGGTCCGGGTCCGTCGTGGCCGCATCCTCGGCGGTCGGCTCGACCGTCGTGCGGATGGGTTCGCCCACCGACGCCGAACTGGACGCCTACCTGGCCACCGGCGAGCCGCTGCGGGTGGCCGGGGCGTTGACCATCGACGGGTTCGGCGGCTGGTTCGTCGACGGCATCGACGGCGACGCCGGCACCGTGCTGGGCATCTCGCTGCCGCTCACCCGGCGGCTGCTGGCGGATGTCGGCGTGTCCGTCACCGACCTGTGGCGTGTCCCCTGACCTGGAACGGAAGAAGGAACACAGCTGTGCATACCGTGCTGATCGCCAATCGCGGCGAGATCGCCGTCCGGGTCGCCCGCGCCTGCCGGGACGCCGGGCTGAGGTCGGTCGCCGTCTACGCCGACCCGGACCGGGATGCGCTGCACGTCCGGGTCGCCGACGAGGCGTTCGCCCTCGGCGGCGCCACCCCCAAGGATTCCTACCTGGACATCGGCAAGCTGCTCGACGTCGCCGCGCGCTCCGGCGCGGACGCCGTGCACCCCGGCTACGGCTTCCTGTCCGAGAACGCCGACTTCGCGCAGGCCGTCATCGACGCCGGGCTGACCTGGATCGGCCCGACCCCGCAGGCCATCCGCGACCTGGGCGACAAGGTCACCGCCCGGCACATCGCGCTGCGGGTCGGCGCGCCCCTGGTGCCAGGCACCAAGGAACCGGTGAACGGTGCCGACGAGGTGGTCGCCTTCGCGCAGGAGCACGGGCTGCCGGTGGCGATCAAGGCGGCATTCGGCGGCGGCGGGCGGGGCCTCAAGGTCGCCCGCACCATCGAGGAGATCCCGCATTTGTACGAGTCCGCGGTGCGCGAGGCGGTCACCGCCTTCGGCCGCGGCGAGTGCTTCGTCGAGCGGTATCTGGACCGGCCCCGGCACGTCGAAGCGCAGGTGCTGGCCGACCGGCACGGCACCGTCATCGTCGTCGGCACCCGGGACTGCTCGCTGCAGCGGCGCTACCAGAAGCTGGTCGAGGAGGCGCCGGCGCCGTTCCTGACCGACGAGCAGCGTTCGTCGATCCACACCGCCGCGCGGGCGATCTGCGCCGAGGCCGGGTACCACGGCGCCGGCACGGTCGAGTTCCTGGTCGGACAGGACGGGATGGTGTCCTTCCTGGAGGTGAACACCCGGCTGCAGGTGGAGCATCCGGTGTCCGAGGAGACCAGCGGCATCGACCTGGTGCTCGAGCAGTTCCGCATCGCCGACGGCGAGAGGCTGCGCTGGACGTCCGATCCCACCCCGCGCGGGCACAGCATCGAGTTCCGGATCAACGGCGAGGACCCCGGCCGCGGCTTCCTGCCGGCCCCGGGCGTGGTCACCAGGTTCGTCGCGCCGGCCGGGCCGGGAGTGCGGGTGGACTCCGGCGTCGAGTCCGGCTCGGAGATCGGCGGCGCGTTCGACTCGCTGCTGGCCAAGATCATCGTCACCGGCGCCGACCGGCAGCAGGCGCTGGCCCGGTCCCGCCGGGCGTTGGCCGAGATGCGGGTGGAGGGCATGGCGACCGTGCTGCCGTTCCACCGGGCGGTGCTGGAGGATCCCGCGTTCACCGCCGCCGACGGCTCGTTCGACGTGCACACCCGGTGGATCGAGACCGAGTTCGCCACCACCCTGTCGCCGTTCGATCCGGCGGCCGCGGCACTGCCCGGCGAGGCGGGCGCACGGCAGGAGATCGTCGCCGAGGTCAACGGCCGGCGGGTCACCGTCACGCTGCCGGCCGAGATCGCCGCGTTCGCGGCCCGCTCGTCGTCGGCGCCACCCGCCCGGCGGTCGCCGGCCCGGCGGGGCGGTTCCGCCCACCACTCCGCCGGCGGCGGCGGCGATGCCGTGGTCGCCCCGATGCAGGGCACCGTCGTGAAGGTCGCCGTCGCGGTCGGCGACACCGTCGCGCAGGGCGACGTGGTCGCCGTCGTCGAGGCGATGAAAATGGAGAACCCGATCGCGGCGCACAAGGCCGGCGTGGTGGCGACCGTCGACGTCGAGGTCGGCGGCCCGGTCACCGCCGGCGCGGTGGTGGCGCGGATCGAGGACGCGACGGCCGAGCCGGCGGGCTGAACCGTCGCCGGCGAGACGTCGCCGATCCGGGTCATCGTGGAAGAAAAGCTCGACAGTTCGAGCCTTTCTTCCACGCTCCGCCCGAACGGCCGCTACCCGCCCCGGGGGTCCGGGATCGCCAGGCCGAGAGCGACGAGGTAGCGGGTCAGCTCGATCCGCCGAGCCGCGAAGGCGGCCAGCTCCGGCGTGACCGGCTCGCCGAGCCGGTCCAGGGGCAGCGACATGAACGCGCAGCGCAGCACGATCGTCGCGTCGAAGGCGAACCGCACGTCGTCGACCGGCACGGGGCAGCCCTCCTCTCGCAGACCGGTCACGAACCCGTCCAGGATCTCGTCGTGCACCTCGGGCAGCGCACCGACCGGGAGGTCGCCGGAGTGCGCGCGGCCGATCAGCAGCTGGCCCAGGTCGTAGCCGATCGCCTCCGGATGCGGCCAGGACAGGTCGATCGCCACCAGGGTGTCCGGGTCGTCCCGTGCCACCAGCAGATTCTGCGGGCACGCGTCGCCGTGGCCGATCGACCGCGGCCGGGTCTCCAGATGGTCGAGCAGCGCCGGCAGCCGGCCGGCGAGGACGGCCAGGTCGGCGAACAGTGGCGCGGCGTCCAGGTCGGCGAACAGCGGGTGCCCGGCCAACCCGGGAACGGACAACCGCGACACGACGAACGTCATGACCGGACCGTTCACCAGGTCCCGCAGCTGGGTCGGCCGCCCGGCGGCGTCCGCCACGCCGGGCAATGCCCGCCAGCGCGCGGTCATCCGGCCCAACAACGTCGCCGCCCGGCGATACCGGCGCAGGTCCCAGCCGTCCGGCGTCGCGTCGATCCACTCGGTCCACAGGGCGAGCCGGTCGTCACCCAGGTCCACGGACCGGTACAGCTCGGGCAACCGGAGGCCGTCCGGCAGCAGCTCGCCGGCCCCGGCCGCCCGCAGGTCCATCTCGCCGCGCCACGGATACGAGTCGATGAACGTCTGCCGCACCGCTTCCGGCACCTGGTGCAGCGACGGCCAGTGCCGGGGTGATCGGATGATCTTGACCAGCAGATCCCAGGACGATTGCCACTCGGCGCCGTCCCTGGCGGTGCCGTGCAGGTGCAGCACCGCCTGGGTGGTGATCGCGTTGACGTCGATGGGTATCGCGTCCCACTCGACGACGCTGACCGGCCGGCCGATCAGCCGGCTGACGATCGCGTCGAGCTCGCCGGCATCGAGCGCCGCCGCCCCGAGCGCCGCATCCGTGGATTCTGTGCTCATTCACGCCCTGCCCATCGGGAACCGGACCGGTTCCGGTCCAGGGTCGCGGGAGCCGTGCGGGTCCGTCAATCGCATTCGTCGGTACGCCGGCGCCGTCGGCGATCCGATCGTCGGGACGCTCCGCCGGCGCCGTCACACCATCTGGGCGATCGTCAACGAGCCCAGCCCGACCCCCGCCACCAGCACGGTCGACAGGCCACCCAGCAGCAGGCCGCGCCGGCCGGTGCGCAGTAGTTCGCCGATCCGCACCGCCGAGCCCAGGCCGAACAGCGCGGCCGCGAACAGCAGGGTGCCGGCAACCTTCGCGGCGCTCACGCACCAGTCGGGGACCTCGCCGGTGCTGCGCAGCGCCACCATGGCCAGGAATCCGGCCACGAACAGCGGCACGATCGGCGGGCGACGGCCGCTCGCCGAGCCCCGCCGGCGCCGGGCCATGCTGGTGCCGGCCACCATCGGCGCAAGCGTCACCACCCGGGTGAGCTTGACCAGCACCGCGACGGTCACCGCCGCCGCGCCGGCCGGGGCGGCCGCGGCGACGACCTGCGCCACCTCGTGCACGCTCACGCCCGCCCAGGCACCCAGCCGTTCCGGCGACAGCATCATCAGGTGACCCAGCAGCGGGATCAGGGCGATGGCCGCGCTGCCGTACAGCGTGACCAGGGTGACGGCGGTGGCGACCTCCTCCCGGTCATGGTCGGTGACGCTGTCCATGGCGGCGATGGCCGAGGCCCCGCAGATCGAGAAGCCGGTGGCCACCATCAGCCGCAGGCCGGGCGACACGCCGAGCAGCCGACCCAGGGCCAGCGTGCCGAAGAAGCCGGCGGCGACGGTGACCACGACGGCCAGCACCGTGCCGGCCCCCAGGTCCACGATGTCGTCCAGCGCCAGCTGCAGACCGAGCAGCACCACGCCCAGCCGAAGAAACCGCCTCGTGCCCCAGTGCAGCCCCGCGGCGGTGCCCTCGGGCAGCATCGGCCCGACCACGACCCCGAGCACCACGGCGACGGTCAGCGCGCCCAGCGCCGGCAGGACGCTGCTCACCGTGAACGAGACGACCGTGCCGACCGCCGCCACCAGCAGACCCGGCGCAAGTCTCCGGGCGGGCGCCGCCGGTCGAGGTCCGACGTCGGGACGGTCGGTGGCGGCATCGTCGGTCGTGGTCACCAGGCCATGGTCGGCCGGCGACCGACCGACCGGAACCCGTCATCTGATCGTCACGTCATAACCTTTGTGCATGGCAAGCCCACCCGACGTGGCATCGCTGCAGCTGTTGGTCCTGGTCGGCGAGCACGGCAGCCTCAGCGCGGCAGCCGCGGTCGCCGGCGTGAGCCAGCCGTCGGCGAGCAAGCGGATGAGCGCGCTCGAACGGCGGCTCGGCGTGGCCCTGCTCGATCGGTCCCGGCGCGGTTCCACCCTGACCACGGCGGGGGTGCTGGTGTGCGGGTGGGCACACCGGGTGCTCGACGAGATCGCCGTCTTGGTCGACGGCGTCGAGGCGCTGCGCCGGCAACACACCGCGCAGCTGTCGCTGGCCGCCAGCCTGACCGTCGCCGAGTACCTGGTGCCCGGCTGGGTCGGCGAACTGCGGCGCGCGGCACCCGATCTGCACGTGGGCCTGCAGGTGTGCAACTCGGCGCGGGTGTGCGACCTGGCTCGCCAGGGGACGATCGATCTCGGCTTCATCGAGTCGCCGGACCGGCTCACCGGGCTGCGGGCCAGGGTGGTGGCCGCCGACCGGCTGGTCCTGGTGGTCGCCCCCGGTCACCGATGGGCGCGTCGCCGCCGGCCGATCGGTCCGGCCGAACTGGCCGGCACCCCGCTGGTCAGCCGGGAGCACGGATCGGGCACCCGGGAGACCGCCGACCGGGCGTTCGCGGCGGCGGGCGTGCGGCCGGTGCCGCCGCTGCTCGAGGTGGGTTCGGCGACCGCGATCCGCAGCGCCGTGGCCGCGGGATCGGGGCCGGCGCTGCTCAGCGAGTTGGTCGTCTCGTCCGACCTGGCCGCGAATCTGCTGATCGAGGTGCCCACCGAGGGCATCGACCTGCGGCGCCGGCTGCGCGCGGTGTGGCGCGGCGGCCCGGCGCCGAACGGTCGGGCCGCCGACCTGCTGGGCATCGCGACCCGCCGCCGGCGCGGCGGCCCGCCGACCGGGACACCGGAACAACGACAGCCGGAACAACGGCAGCCGGAACAGCACTGACCGGCCGGAGCTCGTCGATGATCGTCGCGGGTGCACCGGCACGGCGGCCGTATCCGGGCCGGCCGCACACGTGCGCCGACGCGCTTAGAGTCGAGGGCGTGAGCGCACCATCCTCCGGACCGGACCCGTCGCAGCTGCGGATCGGTGACACCGAACGCAACTCCGCCATGGACGCGCTCAGCGAGCACCTGGGCAAGGGCCGCATCGACCTGGACGAGTTCGGCACCCGCAGCGCCCAGGTCACCCAGGCCCGCACGGTGGCCGACCTGCGCGCGTTGTTCGCCGACCTGCCGCCGCCCCATCCCACCCTGCCCGAGCCGGCCGGTCCGGTGGCCGCCGGCGGGATCCGGCCGGCGGTGCCGTCCGCCGCGGCTCCGGCCCGGCCCGACGACGGACGGACCCCGGCGCAACGGGCCGTCGCCGTGCTCATCGCGGCGTCCGGCATCCTGAGCCTGATCCTGTTCTTCCTGCTCAAGACCTGGATCGTGTTCCTGATCCCGGCGCTCATCGCGGTGGTCAGCAGCGCGCTGTGGGGCAGCGACTGGCGCAACCGCTCCTGAACGCCGCGAGGAGTCCCGCGCGGGTCAGCCGGTGGCCAACCGCACCAGGTCCAGCAGGGCAGCACCGTAGGCGTCGGCGGCGTCGGCGGCCGGATACCGGGTGGGTCCGGGTGCGGCCGGCAGCACGACCATGACGCGGTACACCTTGCCGTCGAAGGTCAGCGCCCGGAACGAGGCACCCAGCAGCTCGCGCAGTTGATCCTCCCGCGGCAGCCACAGGGCGTCCTGCGCCGACGTCGAATCCAGCGCCCACTCCGTGGTGCCGTTGAAGGACAGCACGGACCCGGCCGGCGCCTGGTGCGCCTCCACCACCATGTCCGACAGCGTGAACACCTCGTCGTCGAAGGTGCCGCTGGTCAGCACGAATCTGTCCCCCGGCCGGGGACGCCAGACCAGGCCGGCCCCGCGGAGCGCAGCCGCCAGCTCGACGGAGATCACACCGCATTGTCCCTGGCCGGATCGTCCGTGCCGGATCGTTCGCGGCCGGAGACGCCCAACCGCCTCGGCGTGGAGACGAGATCAACCGGGGTAGAACGGCGACGCGCCGTTCAGGAAGGGCTGGTCGTCGACCGGAGACTGCCACTTCCCGTCGGCCTGGCTGCCCTCCAGCTGCCATACCCGGCCGCCGAAGGTGATCAGCAGCGGCTCCCCCACGGCCGCGGCGAGCCCGTTGATGTTGCCGAAGATCCCGTTGTCGCTGATCTTGCGCGACTCGAAGCCGTCGATGCTGATGTTCCACAGCCCGCGGAACCCCTGGGGGGTGGTGGCCGCCGCGACCACCAGCTCGAGGGAGTTGACGAACGTCACCGGTCCGACGTCGCGCAGATCGGCCCGCAGCGGGGTGAGCCCGCTGATCACCAGCTGGGTCTGGCCGCCCGACTCATCCCGGCCGGCCGTTCCGTCCGACGACGTGCTCGTCGGCGCCGACGCCCCCTCCGGCTGCGCGCTCCGGCACACCCCGAGGTAGAGCTGGCCACCCGCGACGATCGCCACCCGGACCCCGTCGGGGGACAGCGCCAGTGCCGTGACCTCGCCCTTTCCGGCCAGCTCGTCGGCGGGCACCCGTTCCCGGCTCGGCGTGCCCGACGTCGAGACCCGGTACACCTCCGGTTTGGTGGCGCCGTTCTGCACCACCCAGGCCTCGTCGCCTGCTCTGGTCAGGCTGGGCTGGGTGAGCGTGTCCGCCTTCAGCACCGGGTCCGCCCGGTCGACCTGGTCGGGCGAGGTGAGCAGCAGCTGCTGGCCGCCGGCCGGGTCCGTGGCCACGGCCGCGGTCACCCGGGTGGTCGCCGACGTCGCCGCGGACTGCACCACCGGATTGCCGGTGCCCAGCGGCCCGGCGATCGGCTTGCCGTCCCGCAGCCCGGTGATCGCCCCGCCCGGGCTGACGTAGAACGGATCGGACGCCACCTGCCCCGTCCCCGGCAGCCGGTCCGGATCGAACGACGAGACGGAGTTGATCGTGTAGATCGGCTGGGCCGGGTCGAGCGGAACCCCGTCCACGCTGATCGAGATGCGGGGCGTGGTCGGCGACAGCGTCCAGACGACCTGCGCGGCCAGCGCTCGCCGCGCCTCGGTGGTGGACACGTCCACGCCGGTGAAGTCGACCTGCAGCACGCCGTCCGGGTCGACCGACGGGTTCGACCGCAGGCTGGATTTGGTGGTGAAGCTGCTGGTCACCGCGCCCTGCAGGGTGGCGGCGGGCCCGTCCATCAGCATTGCCAGCAACCGGTTGGCCCGGTTCGCCGCCGTCTGTCCGATCACCACGTGCCGGATGTCCGGCACCACGAGGGTGCCTGACCGGTCCAGGAAGTACAGCACCCGTTGCCGGTAGGCGGTCGGGAAGTCGGAGCCGGTGAGCAACAGCTCGGGCGGCGGATCGCTGATCCGCCACTGGTCGTCGACCTTGACCAGGTGCAGCACGTGGTTGTAGTTGGCGCCGGCGGAGTGGAAGGAGTGGCTCGTGTCCAGGCCGCCGGGGGAGGTGCCGGTGACGGTGACGGCGCCCGGCACGGTCGAATCGATCTCGGTGCGGTAGTTGTCGTCCAGGATGACCACCGGCAACGTGTTCGGTCGCCAGCTCGACTGCGCGTCGGGAGTCAGGTACTGCCGGGCCGCGGCGAAGCTGGATCCGGTGCCGCCGTCCACGTCCGGGCGCGCACTGGCCGCGATGAACCCACGCACCACCTGGTCGGGCTGGGCTCCCGGGGTCGGCGCGTCCGGCACCACCGGCTCCGCCTGATCGTCGCCGATCCGGGTGACGTCGACCGCCGCACTCGAACCGGGGATCACGGTGCAGCCGGCGACCAGGACGGCGACCAGCGACAACAGCAGCGCGCCGGCCCAGCTCCGGACGACCCGCGACGTCATCGGCGAGCTCACCGAGCCGCCCGGGTCGGCGCCGGCAGGTCCGGCCCGTCGCCCGACGGCCCGTTGCCCGACGACCCGTTGCCCGACGACCCGTTGCCCGACGACCCGGCTGCGAACGGCCGGGCGCCGAACGGCCCAGCGCTCGACCGGGCCGACGGCAGCGCGCCGGACCGGTCGACCCCGGCCGGCGGAGCCTCGCCGTCGGCCGGGTCGGCGGCCTCGGTGCTGGTGAGCGTCGCGGTCGCCCCGGCGACCGGCACCGACGCCGGGTGCAACTCGTCCTCGCTGGGCGCCGGCTTCAGGGTGCCGTCCTCGACCATCATCCGCACCGGCAGGTGGCTGCCGGTGCCCGCGGCCAGGTCGCCGGTCCGCAGCGGCAACGGGGAGTGCGTGATCAGCCCGCCGTGACGGCGCGGCAGGGTGAGCCGGAACCGGGCGCCCTGCCCCGGCGAGCCGGACGCCTGCAGCCATCCGCCGTGCAGCCGGGCGTCCTCCAGCGAGATCGCCAGGCCCAGGCCGGTGCCGCCGGTGTGCCGCTGCCGGGACGGATCGGCCCGCCAGAACCGGTTGAACACCAGGCCGGCCTCCCCCGGCCGCAGCCCGACACCGTGATCGGTGACGGTGATCGCCAGCACGTCGGCGTCCGCGGCCAACTCCACCTCGACCGGCTTGCCGTCGGCGTGGTCGATCGCGTTGTTGATCAGGTTGCGCAGGATGCGGTCCACCCGTCGGGTGTCGATCTCGGCCACCACCGGATGCTCCGGCAGGATCGTCACGATCTGGATGTCGAACTGGTCGGCCAGCGACGCCGCGGCCGCGATGCTGGCGTGGACGCAGGAGCGGATGTCGATCGTCTCGGCGCTCAGCTCGGCCATGCCGGCGTCGTACCGGCTGATCTCCAGCAGGTCGGTCAGCAGCGATTCGAACCGGTCCAGCTCGTCCACCAGCAGTTCGGCGGACCGGCCGAGGTACTCGGGGAAGTCCGCCCGCCCGTCGTAGAGCATGTCCGCGGCCATCCGCACGGTCGTCAGCGGCGTGCGCAACTCGTGCGAGACGTCGGAGGTGAACCGGCGCTGCAGCTTGCCGAACTCCTCCAACTGGCGGATCTGCACCCGGATGGCCTCGGCCATGCCGTTGAACGAACTGGCCAACGTCTCCAGCTCGATCGGCCCCCGCACCGGCATCCGCTCGGCCAGGTCGCCGGCGGCGAGCCGGCGGGCGCTCGCCGCGGCCCGCCGCACCGGCCCCACCACCCTCATCGCGACCAGGGCGGAGATGGCGGCCAACGCCAACGCCAACGCGACGCCACCGAGCAGCAGGGTGCGCTGGACGACCTGGACGGTGCCCTGCTCGCCGGCCAGCGGGAAGATCAGGTAGACCTCGAACGAGTCGGTGCTGGTCCGGGCGGGACTGCCCATCACCAGGGCCGGAATGGCCTGCCCGTCCCGGCGGATGGTCGTGTACTGGCGGGCGACGTTGCCCTGCGCCACCCGGGACCGGAGCTCGGCCGGCACGTCGGACAGCGGCTGCGACACGGCCAGGTCCGCGTCCGAGCCGATCCGGCTCGGCACGATGACCGGTTCGAACACGCCGGCGGTGGAGTTCTGGGCGCCGGAGGATCCGTCCACCCGGCCGATCTCCGCCAGCGCCAGGCGCAGCTGGTCGCGCAGCGAGTTCGGGTCGGAGTCGGCGCCGGACAGGCTGTTCTGCACGGTCTGCCGGGCGTTGCCGATCTCCACGGTGGCCGCGTCGATCTTCGACTGCAGCAGCCCGGCGGTGATCTGCTGCTGCAGGATCAGGCCGAGGGTGATCATCGCCATCGCGGACAGGGTCAGCGTGAGCCCGACGATGCGCAGCAGCAGCGACCGGCTCCAGAAGGCCAGCCGTGACCTGGCCGTCGCCAGGGAGCGGCCCGCCCGGTCCCGCAGGCGAGCCAGCCGACCGCCCGCCGGGTGGCCCTGGCCCGCCGCCGGTGACGCCGCCGACGTGGCTGCCGTCGACGTGGCTGCCGTCGAGGCCGGCGGATCGGCGGCCGGATCCGGCTCAGTGGTCACGGCTCAATGATCACCCGGTCGGCCGGCGGAGGGTCACCGCGATCGGCCGGCGACGTGCCGTATCGACGATTCGCTCGGCAAGCCTCGCTCATGCCGATGATTCGCTCCGCAAGCCTCGCTCTGTGCCGACGATTCGCTCGGCAAGCCTCGCTCATCCGTTCCCCGCCCGGTACCCGACTCCCCGGACGGTGACGACGACCTCGGGATGCTCGGGATCCCTCTCGATCTTCGAGCGCAGCCGCTGCACGTGCACGTTGACCAGGCGGGTGTCGGCCGCGTGCCGGTAGCCCCACACCTTCTCCAGCAGGACCTCTCGAGTGAACACCTGGCGCGGCTTGCGGGCCAACGCCACCAGCAGGTCGAACTCGAGCGGGGTGAGCGGGATCGATTCACCGTCCCGGGTGACCTGGTGGCCGGGCACGTCGATGTCCACGTCGGCGACCCGCAGCCGCTCGGCCGCACCCACGTCGGCCCGCCGGAGCCGGGCCCGGATCCGGGCGGTCAGCTCCTTGGGCTTGAACGGCTTCATCACGTAGTCGTCGGCGCCGGACTCCAGACCGAGCACGACGTCGACCGTGTCGGTCTTGGCGGTCAGCATGATGATCGGGATGCCGGACTCGGCCCGGATCTCCTTGCACACGTCCAGCCCGGACACCCCCGGCAGCATCAGGTCGAGCAGCACCAGGTCCGGATGCACCTCCCGGAAGGCCTCCAGCGCCTTCGACCCGTCTCGGACAACCGCCGTGTCGAAGCCCTCCCCGCGCAGCACGATGGTCAACATCTCGGCGAGGGCAGGGTCGTCGTCGACCACCAGCACGCGTGCTTTCATGCCGTCCATGGTGACATCCTTCACAGAACGTCCGGGGTGGGCACGCGCGGCGACGCCCGGTTGACCGGCCCGCCTTGCGTCGTCGTGACGACATCGTGGACTCCGCCGTGCCGCCCGGCGAGCGGCCGGACGGCGCCGCGGTGCGTGCGACGATGGACCGGTGAGCGTTCCCGGATACCCCCGCCCGACGCCCTACGGCGGGCCACCGGACGGTTGGCCGGCGGCCCAGCCCGGCCCGATCCCGCTGCGCCCGCTGGGCGTCGGCGACCTCTTCGGCGGGGCGGTCACCGTGGTGCGCCGTTGCGCCGTGCCGCTGTGCCTGGCCGCCTTCGTGGCCGCCGCGCTGTCCGACGGCGCGAGCCTGGCGGTGCTGGCCGCGACCGGCATGTTGCGCTCGTACGCCGAGGCCGCCTGGCTGGAGGACATCCTGCGGGGCGCCGGGACCGGCGTCCCGGGCTCGATCGTGACCTCCGCACTGGTCGCGCTGGTGATCTCCACCAGCTGCGGGGCGATCGTCGCCGGCCTGGCCACGTCCTGCGCCGGTGCGCTGGCTCAGGGCCGCGACGGGCGGGGCGCGGTGTCGCAGCGGCTGGCCGGGCGGTGGCCGGTGTTGATCGGGGTCGCGCTGATCGTCGGGGTGCTGTGCTCGGTCGGGCTGCTGCTGCTGGTGGTGCCGGGCGTGCTGGCCTACCTGGTCCTGGTACTGGCGGCGCCGGCGGCGGTCATGGAGCGTTCCGGCGTCGGCGAGTCGCTGCGTCGCGGTGCGCGGCTGAGCCGGGGGCACCGTGGCCGCATCTTCGGCGTGACGCTGCTGGCCGGCGTGCTCACCACGATCACCAGCACGGTGATCACCAGTGTGGTCAGCGCGGCGTTCGGTCAGCAGGATCCGGTGACCACGCTGCTGATCACCCAGGGCATCGGCGTCGTGGTCGGCGCGTTCACCGGTGCATGGACCGCGTCGGTGGTCGCCCTGCTGTACATCGACATCCGGATCCGCACCGAACGGCTCGACTACGCGCTGCGCATCGCCGCCGCCTCCGACCAGCAGCGGGCCCGGCACCAGGCCCGCGACCGGGCCGACGGCGGGATCAATCCACCACCTGAACCGGCAGGGTAACCGTCCCGTCGGCGGCCGGGGTGAGCACCGTCCACGGGGACAGGTAGCTCGCGTCCGCCAATCGGCGGTACATGGCCGCGGTCCGGCGCTGCAGGTCGGCGTCGGACTCGAAGCGGTCCAGCGCCCGGTCCTTCTCCTGGCCGGCCCGGTCGCGGGCCCGCCGGGCGGCGACGTCGACCGGAGTGCCCAGCAGGATCTGCCGGTCCGGCACCGGAACGCCGAACCGGTCGATCTCCAGCGCCCGCACCCAGTCCGGGAAGTCGGTCGGCCGGTCCGGCCCACCGAGTCGCGCCGAACCGTACGCGGCGTTCGAGGCGACGTACCGGTCCAGCAGCACCACATCGTGCGATTCGAGCATCGACCGGATCTCGTCCGCCGCCCCCCGGCGGTCCAGGGCGAACAGCACCGCCGGCCCGTACACACTGTCCGACAGATCGCCCAGCCGGCCGTACAGCGCGTCCCGGACCAGGTCGGCGTGCACGTCGGTGCCGTACCGGGGGAACGCCAGGGACGCCACGCTGCGGCCCTCGTCCCGCCAACGGGCACACAACGCACCGGCCAGGGTCCGCTTCCCCGAGCCGTCCAGGCCTTCGATGACGATCAGTCGCCCCACGCCGATGCACCCTACGGATCCCGCGCACCGGCCGCCGACACGGGAGCGTCCGGTCCCGCGGGTGCGTGCGCGGGCCGCCGGCCGTGATCGAGCCCGGAGTCCACCGGCCGTCAGCGGGTGCGTGCCCGCACACCCGGTGGGACGATGATCATCATGACCACCGCAAGCCCGAAGCCGGCGCACAGCGGCACGTTTCTCGGTCAACCGCGGCAGCTCGCCACCCTGTTCTCGGTCGAGATGTGGGAGCGGTTCTCGTTCTACGGGATGCAGGGCATCCTGCTGATCTACCTGTACTACTCGGCCGCCGAGGGCGGGCTGGGCATCGACCAGGGGGTGGCGACCGGCATCGTCGGCGCCTACGGCGGCACGGTGTACCTGTCGACCATCCTCGGCGCCTGGCTGGCCGACCGGGTGATCGGTGCGGAACGGACGTTGTTCTACGCGGCCATCATGGTGATGTGCGGGCACATCGCGCTGTCCGCGCTGCCCGGCCTGCTGGGCGTCGGCGTCGGCCTGGTGCTCATCGCGTTCGGTTCCGGCGGCGTGAAGGCCAACTGCACGTCGATGGTCGGCACCTTGTACGCGCCGGACGACCTGCGCCGCGACGCCGGCTTCTCCATCTACTACCTGGGCATCAACCTGGGCGCCTTCTTCGGGCCGCTGCTGACCGGGTTCGCGCAGGCCGAGTACGGCTTCCACTGGGGATTTCTGCTGGCCGCGATCGGCATGGCCATCGGCCTGACCATCTACGCCTTCGGTCGCAAGAACCTGCCGGAAAGCGCCAACCACGTGCCCAACCCGCTGCCGCGGGCGCAGCGCACCACGTTCATCGTCGCCGGCCTGGTCGCGGTGGCCGTCATCGTCGTCGCGGCGCTGACCGGCGTGCTGAACGCGGACCGGCTCTCCGGCACCGTCGTGGCGATCACCATCGTCGCCGCGATCGCCTACTTCGTGGTCATCCTGGGCAACAAACGGATCACCCACACCGAACGCAACCGGGTCGTCGCCTTCATCCCGATGTTCATCGTCAGCGCCGTGTTCTGGTCGTTGTACCAGCAGCAGTTCACCGTGCTCACGGTCTATTCGGACCAGCAGCTCAACCGTGACCTGTTCGGCTGGGAGATGCCGGTCAGCTGGGTGCAGTCGATCAACCCGGTGTTCATCATCATCCTGTCCGGCGTGTTCGCCGCCCTGTGGACCAAGCTCGGTCCGCGGCAACCGTCCAGCCCGGTGAAGTTCGCGCTGGGCACCATCGTGATGGGCGTCGCCTTCCTGCTGTTCATCCCGATGGCCAGCGACGTGCCCAACAGCGCTCCGCTGCTCGGCGTCGTCGGGGTGATCTTCGTGTTCACCATCGCCGAGTTGCTGATCTCCCCGATCAGCCTGTCCCTGGCCACCAAGCTCGCCCCGGAGATCTTCCAGACCCAGATGGTCGCGCTGCTGTTCCTGTCCATCGCGTTGGGCACCGCGATGGCCGGGGTGCTGGCCGGCTACTACACCGTCGAGGACCAGGTGCCCTACTTCGGCATCCTGGGCGGCATCGCCATCGTGGTCGGCGCGGTGCTGTGGCTTTTCACCTCGCCGATCCGCCGGCTGATGGGTGGGGTGCTCTGACCGGAACCTGAGCGGGCCCGCCACGCGAACGGGGGAACCGCGGATTTCTGGTACGAGGCGGCCGGCCCGGGCGCTCTGAACGTCCGAGGGCAGTTCAGAACAGGTCGGCAGCCACGCGAGCGAGGCTGCCGTCGACGTCCGGGGGGATCCGATGCACACAACGCGCTGGTCGCAGGCGGCCGAGTTCCAGGGGCTGCTGCTGCGGGAGGGCATCGTCGACCGGGTCGCGCACGGCCGGCGGCTGCGTGAGATCAACACGGCATTGGCCGAGTCGGGCACCTACGAGCAGACCGTCGCCGAGCTCGAACACGCCTGCCGGGTCGCCTGGCGGGCCAATCCCCGATGCATCGGGCGGCTGCCCTGGTCGACCCTGCGTGTGCTGGACCGCCGCCACCTGCGCACTCCGGACGCGATCTTCCAGGCCTGCGTCGACCACCTGCGGCTGGCCACCAACGGCGGCCGGATCCGGCCGGTGATGACCGTCTTCGCCGCCGCGGGCGGCCCGGCCGGGCGCGACCGCGCCCCTCGGATCTGGAACCCGCAGCTCATCCGGTACGCCGGCTGGCGCCGGCCGGACGGCAGCGTGCTCGGCGACCCGCTCACCGTGGAGTTCACCGAGGTCCTGCACGAGCTGGGCTGGCGGCCGGAGTCGCGGACCGCCTTCACCGTGCTGCCGGTCGTCATCCAGGTCGGGCACGAGCGGTCGCGGCTGTTCGAGCTGCCGGCCGACGCCGTGGCGGAGGTGCGCATCACCCACCCGGAGTTCGACTGGTTCGCCGAGCTGGGCCTGCGCTGGCACGCCGTGCCGATGATGACGAACCTGGCGCTGCACGCCGGCGGGGTGCGTTATCCGGCCGCGCCGTTCAACGGCTGGTACATGAGCACCGAGATCGCGGCGCGCAATCTGGCCGACGCCGACCGGTACGACCAGTTGCCGGTGATCGCCCACCGGATGGGTCTGAACACCCGCAGCAGCACCAACCTGTGGCGCGATCGGGCCCTGCTGGAGCTGAACGTGGCGGTGCTGCACTCGTTCAAGGCGGCCGGGGTGCGCATGGTGGACCACCACAGCGCGGCCGATCAGTTCATGACGCACCTGGACCGGGAGCGCGCGCAGGGACGGGACACCCCCGGCGACTGGAGCTGGCTGGTGCCGCCGATGTCCGGTTCCACCACCCCGGTCTTCCACCGGTACTACGCGGACGGGGCCGAACCGGGCACGCCCGGGTTCGAGCCGCAGCCGGATCCGTGGCGGGCGGTGCAGCAGGCCGCCGCCGCCCGCGCGACCGGCTGCCCGGTACACCGGGTGGCCTGACCGCGCGGGCCGCGCCGGGTCGGCGCGGCCGCGTCGTGTTGGATGGGCGGCATGCCTGGAACCGATGCCACCAAACCCGAGATCGACTTCCCCGACGGCCCGCCGCCGACCGAACTGGTCATCGCCGACCTGACCGTCGGCGACGGCGCGCAGGCCAACCCCGGCGACACGGTCCGGGTGCACTACCTGGGCGTCGACTACGAGTCCGGCGCGGAGTTCGACTCCTCCTGGAACCGCGGCGAGTCGATCGAATTCCCGCTGCGCGGACTGATCAAGGGCTGGCAGGACGGCATCCCGGGGATGCAGGTCGGCGGGCGCCGGCAGCTGACCATTCCACCGGAGCTGGCCTACGGGCCGGCCGGTGGAGGGCACCGGCTCAGCGGCCGAACGCTGATCTTCGTGATCGACCTGCTCGGCGTCCGGTGATCCCCCGACCCGGCCATCGACTTGCGCCATATGCAGGTTCACGGGCGTCCGGAAGATGCATATGACGCAAGTCGATGAGGTGCGCCCGGCTCAGTACCGGTAGTGCTCCGGCTTGTACGGGCCCTCGACGTCGACGCCGATGTACTCCGCCTGATCCTTGGACAGTTTGGTCAGCTCGCCGCCGAGCGCCTCGACGTGGATGCGCGCGACCTTCTCGTCCAGGTGCTTGGGCAGCCGGTAGACTTCCTTGTCCCATTCGTCCGGCTTGGTGAACAGCTCCAGCTGCGCGATCACCTGGTTCGAGAACGACGTCGACATCACGAACGACGGGTGACCGGTGGCGTTGCCCAGGTTCAGCAGCCGGCCCGCGGACAGCACGATGATCGTGTGGCCGTCGGCGAACCGCCACTCGTCCACCTGCGGCTTGATCTCGACCTTGCTGGCACCCGACCGGGCCAGTCCGGCCATGTCGATCTCGTTGTCGAAGTGGCCGATGTTGCCCAGGATCGCCTGGTGCTTCATCCGCTTCATGTGCTCGACGGTGATGATGTCCTTGTTGCCGGTCGTGGTGACGACCAGGTCGGCGCGGTCGATCGCCTTGTCCACCGTCGCCACTTCGAAGCCGTCCATCAGCGCCTGCAGCGCGCAGATCGGGTCGATCTCGGCGACGACCACCCGCGCCCCCTGGCCGCGCAGCGACTCGGCGGCACCCTTTCCGACGTCGCCGTAGCCGGCGACCAGCGCGACCTTTCCGCCGATCAGCACGTCGGTGCCACGGTTGATGCCGTCGATCAGCGAGTGCCGGATGCCGTACTTGTTGTCGAACTTGCTCTTGGTGACCGA
>CAZCEH010000057.1:0-12532 GCA_964497705.1 uncultured Actinomycetes bacterium
CCAAGTACTTCAACATGACCGTCAAGCAGACCCTGCAGACCTGGACGGTGCTGGAGACCGTGTTGTCGGTGGTCAGTTTCGCGGTGGCCGGGATCCTGTTCGCCATCGTCTGACGCCCGGCAGGTCCCGAATCCGCGCGGCCCCGGGTCGCGCGGATTCGGCATGTGGACGTGAACCCGGGTACGGCGGACGGGCCCGGGCCGGTCAGTGGCCGGTGCGCTCGCGCAATCCGTCGTGCTTGGCCAACACCATCTGTTCCAGGCCCGCGGCGAACCCGGTCAAGGACAGCGTCAGCCGCTCGCCCAGCTCGCCGCCGCCGCTGGCCAGGATGCGCACGGCCAGCAGCCCGGCGTTGCGGGCGCCGCCGATGGACACGGTGGCCACCGGGATCCCGGCCGGCATCTGCACGATCGACAGCAGCGAATCCATGCCGTCCAGCGTGGCCAGCGGCACCGGGACACCGACCACCGGCAGCACCGTCGCCGACGCCACCATGCCGGGCAGGTGGGCGGCCCCGCCGGCGCCGGCGATGATCACCCGCAGCCCGCGGCCGGCGGCCGCCCCGGCGTAGTCGAGCATCCGGCGGGGCGTGCGGTGCGCGGACACCACACCGACCTCGTACGGCACGTCGAATTCGTCGAGCAACTCGCCGGCCGCGGCCATCACCCGCCAGTCGGAGTCCGAGCCCATGATCACGCCGACCACGGGTGCCTGTTCGGTCATCCCAGCATCACCTCCGGTTGCGGGCGGGGCCGGGCGCCGGCGGCGCCGTGCGCGTCCCAACCGTCCGACCAGACACCCTCGCCGAGCCAGGTCGCGGCCAGCCCGGCGATCCGCCGCAGCTCGTCCGGATCCGACCCGATGACGTTGACGTGCCCGAGCTTGCGGCCCGGCCGGAACGCCTTGCCGTACAAGTGCACCTTGACCTGCGGGAACCGGGCCGCCAGGTGATGGACCCGCTCATCCATGCCGACGGCCGCGCCGGCACCGTCGGCCGGACCGCCGAGCACGTTGCCCATCACGGTGAACGGCGCGACCGGGTCCGTGCGGCCCAACGGGTAGTCCAGCACGGCGCGCAGGTGCTGCTCGAACTGGCTGGTCAGCGCGCCGTCCATGGTCCAGTGGCCGGAATTGTGCGGTCGCATGGCCAGCTCGTTGACCAGGATCCCGTCCGGTGCGCCGGGCCCGGGATCCACCTCGAACAGCTCGACCGCCAAGACGCCGACGACGCCGAGTTCGGCGGCCACGGTCAGCGCCAGCCGGCCGGCGGCCGCGGCCACCCGGTCGGCGAGCCCCGGTGCCGGCGCGATCACCTCGACGCAGATCCCGTCCCGCTGCACGGTCTGCACCACAGGCCAGGCCGCGGCCTGGCCGAACGGTGAGCGGGCGACCACCGCGGCCAGTTCGCGACGCATCGGCACGAACGCCTCGAGGACCAGCTGCCCGGCCGGCGGCAGGTCCGCCGCGGCGGCCTCACCCGGGGCGCGGACCACCCACACCCCACGACCGTCGTAGCCGCCGCGCGCGGTCTTCAGCACGGCCGGCCAACCGTGCCGCTCGGCGAACGCCACGATCCGCGCGGTGCGGTCGGGGTCGTCGGCGTCGAGCACCTGGAACGCCGGGACCGGCACCCCGAGCTCGGCCAGCCGGACCCGCATCAGCGCCTTGTCCTGGGCGTACTGCAGAGCGTCCGCGCTCGGGTGGACCGCATGCCCCTCCGCGGCCAGCGCACGGATGTGCCCGCCCGGCACGTGCTCGTGGTCGAAGGTGACGACGTCGCAGCCGGCCGCGAAGGCGCGCAGCGCGTCCAGGTCGGCGTGGTGGCCGATCATCACCTCCGGCGTGACCAGCGCGGCACTGTCGTCCGCGGACGCGGAGAGCACCCGCAACGTCTGACCGAGCGGGATCGCCGCCTGGTGCGTCATCCGCGCCAGCTGACCACCGCCGACCATCCCGACGCGGGGCATGCCGGTGCGTTCATCCACGGGGCGACAGCGTAATCGGTGGCCCGGTGCTCCCCGCCCGCTTGGTCGTCGGCGGGTCGAGCGACGCCTCGGGCGTCGGTGGCGGGGTCGGCGACGCCTCGCGGGCATCGGTGGCGGCCCGGTCGTCGGCCTCGGGAGGATCGAGCGACGCCTCAAGCCGATCCATTTGCCACATTCCGCCGCCCTGAATCGATCACGAACGGCCGAATGTGGCAAATCGATGGGGACAACCCGCGCCGGGCCGGGTCGACGGGGACAACCCGCGCCGGGCCGGGTCGACGGGAACAACCCGCATAGGCCGGCGAAACCGCGAGCGCGGTGATCGTCCCGCCGTCAACCGGCCGGTGGTCCGGCCGGGCGCAGGTCGATCACCGCGCCGCCTCGAGCGCCCGTCCCCGACGCTCGATCACCCTCCCCGGGTCAGTCCGGCGGCCTCCCGACGCCGCCGGTCGAGGCCCTCACCGGGCCAGTTCGCCGATCAGGTCGAGCGCGGCCGGCGCGCGGTCCGGCAACCGCTCGATCCAGACCCGGGCGACGGTCTCGCCGGGTGGCTGGTCGCGGGCCAGCCGCTCGAGCACCAGGCCGGTCAGCAGGTGGGTCCGCCGAGCGAGCCTGGGCTCGCGGTCGGTGAGCACGACCGCCATGTGGTCGGCCAGTCTGGCCAGCGTCTGCCCGCCGTCGAAGACGGTGCGCATGGCGTCACCGGCCAGGATCAGCGGCGTGAGCCGGTCCCAGCCGGTCCGGCCGGCGAGGTTGAGCCGCACGGTGACCAGGGCGTGGGTGGCGGACACCCGGGTGTCGGCCACCTCGGCCGCCCGGTACACCTCGGCCAGGCGGGTCCGCAGGTAGTCGAGCGACACCAGGCCGGTCAACGGGTCGAAGACGGCAGGGCGTGGAGTCGTCATCCGTTCAGCCCAACCCAGTGACGCCGCTCGGTGTATGACGCCGTCGGCGATGTCGGGCAGCGCACAGGTCAGGCCGTCCAGGTCGGCCAGCGTCTCACCGAGGGAGACGCCCTTCTCCGCCCGTGCGGCGCCGAGCCGCTCCGCGGGGGCCCAGATGTTCCGGCCGAGTAGGCATGCCTCGCACAGCGCGTCGACGGCCGGGTGGTGCCAGTCGGAGACGAACGCCCAGCCGGCCGCGCTCGACTGGTCGAACCAGCGATCTCGCAGCTCAGCGCTGGTCAGCGTGGTGACGCGAGGTAGCTGTTCCATCGGTTCGACGCCCTCCGTCCTGCTCGCCTGATCATCGGTCGGGACACCCCGGCGGCCTCGGGCAGGACTGAACCCGCGCGGTGTGCTGTGGATGAGACGGACGGGTCACGGACTCATCACGCGACTCTCCGGAGAAATTTTCTTCCGACTTCCGCGCAGGACCGGGACGGGCGGTGTCGGGGTGGAGCGCGCAGGGTCGGCAGATCGCACGGATTAGCCCATTCGAGACATTCCCGTCCCGCAGACGGTGACGCATCGCCGCCCGCTGGGTGACAATGGCTTCGAAACCATGGCGTGGCGTGTCAGGCGGCCGGCTCTGTCACTCCCTAGGTGCTGATCGAGGAGGATTCCGGCGTGCCGGACCAGGAAGCTGACGGATATGTGGTCAGCGACCCCGAGTTGATCACTCAGGTACGCAACGGAGATCGACAGGCCTTCGGCGAGCTGTACCGCCGGCACTCCGGACCGGCCACCACGCTGGCCCGCCAGTTCGCCCGCAACGCCGCCGAGGCCGACGACCTGGTGTCCGAGTCGTTCGCCCGGGTGCTGGACAACCTGCTCGACGGCAAGGGACCGGACTCGGCGTTCCGCGCCTACCTGTTCACCACCATCCGCAACACCGCCTACGACCGCACCCGCAAGGACAAGCGGCTGCAGTTCACCGACGACATGACCACCCATGACGTGCCGGTCGCCGGAGACGACCCGGTGCTGATGAAGATGGAGAGCGGGCTGGTCGCGACCGCGTTCGCCCAGTTGCCGGAGCGGTGGCAGGCGGTGCTCTGGCACACCCAGGTGGAGGGCGAGTCGCCGGCGCAGGTCGGGGCGCTGCTCGGGATGGCGCCGGGGGCGGTGTCCTCGCTGGCGTTCCGGGCGCGCGAGGGTCTGCGCGAGGCCTACCTGCAGGCGCACCTGGCCGAGACCGCCGCCGAGCAGTGCCGGTCGACGGTGGAGCGCCTGGGCGCATGGACCCGCGGTGGACTGTCCAAGCGGGAGACCCAGCAGGTCGACGCGCATCTGAAGACGTGCGACCGGTGCCGTGCGCTGGCCGCCGAGCTGCAGGAGGTCAACCACAACCTGCGCGGCCTGCTGGCCCCGCTGCTGCTGGGCGGCGCCGCGGCCGCCGGCTACCTGGCCACGCTCGGCCCGGTCACGCCGCTGGCCATTCCCGGTGCACTCGCCGGGGGTGGCGCGGGTGCGGCCGGCGGGTCGGCGGGATCCGCCGGTGGGTCGGGTGGCGGTGCCGGTGGGGCGGCCGCCGGAGCCGGGGCGGCGGGCGGCGCGGGTGCGGCCGGGGGCGCAACCGCGGCGGGTGTGGCTGCTGCGGCGGCCGCGGCTGCGGCAGGTGCCGCGGCGTTGGGGCTAGGTGCGCTGGCCAATGCCTCGGACACGGCGAGCGCGGGCGCGGGCGCGAGTGCCGGCGGCGACAGTGCGGGTGGCGCGGGTACGGGTGGCAGCGGTGCGGGTGGCAGCGGTGCGGGTGGCGCCGGTGCAGGTGCGGGCGCGGGTGGCGCGACGGCGGCGGGTGCGGGCGCCGGTGCGGCCGGCGCTGGGGCCGGCGCCGGAGCGGCGGCCGGTGGGCTCGCCGGCCTGGCTGCGAGCATCGGCGCCGGCGGATTGATCGCCGCCGGAGCGGTCGTCGCGGCCGCGGTGATCGCGGCGGTGGTCTTCATCGTCAACGGCAACGCCCCGGACACCACGAACACGGTCGCCGATCAGCCGCCGACGGTCGCGGCGCCGGTCACCCCCGGGGGTAGCGGCGGCAGCGGTACGGACGGGTCCGGCGCGGCCGCCGACTCTCAGCCGGCCGGCCCCGGCTCCATCGACTCGACCGGCGGCGGCAGCGACTCGACCGGCGCCGGCAGCGGTAGCGAGACCGGTGATGGCGCGACCCGCGGGACCGGAGCCGGCGCGGACGCCGGCGCCGACGACACCGGCACCCCTGGTGGCGCGGACACCGGGACGGGGACCGGCACCGGAAACACCGGTGGAACCGGCACCGGCGGAGCAGGAACAGGCGCGAACACCGGTGGAACGGGAACCGGGAACGGCGACACCTCCGGTGGGAATACCGGAGGCACCAGCGGAAACAACGGCAACACCGGCAACGGCAACGGCAACGGCAACGGCAACGGCAACGGCAACGGCGGGACCGAAACACCGGCGAACCTGGCGGTGACGTCCGATCCCACCGTCACCGGCAGCCTGCTGGCCGGCGGATCGGCCACGATCACCGCCACCGTGGCCAACTCCGGTCAAGCGTCGTCCGCACCGCAGACGGTGACCGTCCAGACCACCGGCGGCGTGACGGTGTCCGGCGTCGACGTCGCTGCGCAAGCCCTCGGGCTGCGACGCGCGGCCGCGGTCCCGACCCCCATCACGTGCGACACCGCCAACAACTGTGCCGCCCAATTCACCGTCGCGGGTCAGTCGCAGGCCACGGTGACGGCGGTGATCGCCGCCGCGCGGTCCGCGGAGAACGGCACCGCCGTCGTCACGATGCTGGGCCGGACCTTCACCCTGCCGGTGGGCATCGGCTCTCCGGTCACCGAGTTGGTCGGCACTGCGCGGGACCCGCTCCGGGCCGACGGTTCGACTCACTCGATCGACGTCGTGGCGTCACTGGGGCCGGTCACCGGCGGCCCCGAGCCGATCACGTTCACCTCGGGTGATCCGGCCAGCGTCTCCTTCGCCGCAACTCCGCAATGCTCGCTCGGCGCACAGCAGGCGTCGATCACCTGCACACCCGGTGACAACGGCACGTTCGAGTTGGCCGTGGGCATCGGCCGCGAGGCGGCGATCGGCGCGTCCCTGCCACTGACCGCGACCGACACCGCGGGGCGGCCCATCACCAACACCAACTTCGCCCAGCTCCGGATCGTCCCGGCCGCGGCCGATCTACAGCTGACCACGCCGGTCACCGTGCAGAACCCGGTGTCCGGCGGAACCGGCTCCTTCACACTGACCGCTTTGAATGCCGGCGGCACCCCCACCACCAACGACCGGACCGTCGACCTGACCCTCACCGGCGGGATCGACCTGATCGAGCCGACCACCGCCGGCGTCGCCTGCACCGCCACCGGAACCGAGACCGACAAGACCTGGCGCTGCACTCTCCCGACCATCGACCCGACGAAGTCCCTGACCCTGGGCTTCGACATCTCCGCCGAACCCACCGCCACCCGCGGCCAGGTCGACGCAACCCTGACCGGCGACACCGACGGCCTGGTCATCGGCATCCCGGTCGACCCCGGCATCACCGCCCTGACCGCAACCCCCGCCGACCTGGTCGCCGACGGCACCCCTCAGCAGATCGCCATCACCGCGACCCTCGCCCAACCCGGCAGCAAACCCGGCCCGATCACCTTCCGCACCGGCACCGGACTGGTCACCCTGAGCTGCGGCGACGCGCCGTCCGGGACGACCGCGACCTGCGCGCTCGGCGAGGGCGACGGCCTGCAGCTGACCGTCACCATCGACCCCGACCAGGCCACCGGCGCCCTGCCACTGACCGCCACCGACGCCGCCGAGCGGGCCATCACCGACAACTTCAACCAGCTCCGGATCATCGCCCCGGCGCAGCTGGCACTCGAACAGGCGACGGTGACCAGAGTGCCGTTCGCGGGTGGCGAGGGCACGGTCGCCGTCACGGTCGCCAACAGGGGTGACGTCACCGCCGCCGCAGGTCAGGCGATCCTGCTCGACCCGCCGGCCGGCTTCTCCTGGGTCGGCACCACCATTCCCGGCGGCAGCTGTGCGCAAGAGGCGCCGGCCGCCCTCGCAGCCGCGGCCCCGGCCGCGTTGGCGGCCACCGACACGACGGGATGCGCGCTGCCGGCCGTCGAGGCCCACGGCAGCGTCGCGGTCGATTTCGCCGTCCGCGCCGACCCCGACGCCACCGGCGCCGACGCCACCGTGAGCTTGCCCGGGCACGAGCCGGACATCAGCATCCGGGTCCCGCTGACCGTCCGCGCCGGTATCGCCGCCCTGACCGCGACGGTCGACGACCCCCCGCTGGTCGCGGACGGCGCACCGCACTCGGTGACCGTCACCGCCACGGCGGCGGACGAATCCGTCAGCGACTTCGGCTCCGTCACCTTCGACACCGGGTCCGATCAGGTCCTCGTCGCCTGCGGTGACATGGCCGGCACCACGATCACCTGCCCGTTCGACGGCCACTCGATACGGCTCGAAGTGACCGTCGCACCGACCACGAAGCCCGGACCGCTGACGATCACCACCGTCGACGCACGTCAAGAACGCGTCGAGAACAACTTCGACGAACTGACGGTGCTCGCGCCGGCATCCCTGAGTCTGGATGTGCCGGACGGCGTGTCAGTGATCGCGGGCGGCTCGGGGAGCCTGACCGTCACCGTGCACAACGGCGGTGACGTCGACTCGGCCGGCGGTGTCTCGATCACGGCGACGCTTCCGGAGGGCCTCACCCTGACCGGCACGGCCATTCCCGGTGCCAGCTGTTCCGGGCCGGCCCAGGCGGCCCTGGCCATCGCCGTGCCGACCGCTGCCGTCGCGCAGGACTGTGTGTTGCCACCGATCAAGCCCGGGGGTGACCTGGCAATCACCTTCTCGTTCGACGCGGAGCCCGACACGCCCGATGGTAATGCGATCGGGGTGAGCCTGGGCGGCCTGGAACCCGAAGCCGTTCCATTGACGGTGACCGCGGGCATCACCGAGCTGGCCGCGGATCCGAAGCTGACGCTGCCCGCCAACGGCATCCAGCAAGAGGTCACGCTCACGGCGAAGCCCGCCGCCGACGGCGTGGACCTGGGCTCGGTGACGGTCACCTCCCCCGCCGATGCGGTGACCGTGGCCTGCGTCGGCGGCGGCCAGACCTGCCCGGTGGCCGGCGACCACACCGTCACGCTCGCCGTCACCGTGTCCGAGACGCAGCCGCCTGGAGCACTCACCCTGGTCGCCACCGACGCGGGCAAACGGGACATCCCGGTCCGGCCGATCACCGTGCTGGGCGCGCCGAAGCTCACGGTGATCGGCCCGACCATGAACGTGCGGCCGGTCCCCGGCGGCCAGGGCGTCTTCTCCGTGACGGTCAGCAACACCGGCGACTCGGCCTCCGCGGGCGGCGACCCGCTGACGGTCTCGGTGACCACGCCGCTCACCGTCGTCGGCATCGACGCCGGCGGCACGTCGCTCTGCACGGCGCCGTTCACCGACTGCCGGCTGCCCCCCATCGCCGCGCACAGCGCGACGACCCTGGTCTTCACCGTCCAGGCACCGGCCACCACCAAGCCGGGCGCCTACCGGCTGACGGCCACCCTGCTCGGCCAGCAGCCGTCGATCACGTTCAGCGTGCTGGCGGCCGTCACCGGCGTGGTCGCCGCACCCGGGGGTCCCTATCCCGCCGGCACCACACAGAACCTGACGCTGACCGTCGGCACGGTCGGCGATTCGACCGATCCCGGGCCGGTGACGCTGACCTCGAGCAGCGACCGGGTCACGCTGAGCGGCTGCGGGTCGACCGGGTCGACCCTGGTCTGCAAGGACCGCAGCTTCCCGGTCACGGTGACCATCGACGCCAAGCAGTCGGCCGGACCGCTGCCGGTCACGGTCAAGGACGCCGCGGGCAACGCGGTGCCGCTGACCGACGCCAACGGCAACCCATTGACGGTGACGGCCGGGCGGCTACCGCTCCAGCTCTCCGACTTCAGGATCATCCAAGGTCCTTTGGGTGACGTGGCCGCGATCGTTGATCTCACTGTGACCAACCCCAACTCCAGTCGATCCACTGCGATGCCCATCAATTACAGGGGCACGGGCCAAGCCGTGATCCTTCCGGGTGAAGGGACGATAGTCGGGTTCTGCCCATCCTTTGGCGTCTGCATTGCGCCGATCGATGCCGGTGGATACCGGGACTTGCGCTTCTACGTCCTCGTGGCGCCCGGAACGTCGAGCACGATCACCGTAGGCATCGATGGCACATCCAAGTCCGTCACGCTGGGTGCGCCGATCACACCACCCGCAACGGCAACCACTGTGTCCGGTACCGCCCAGCCGACGCCGCCGTCAAACGCTAACTCGATCCCGTCGACCGCCACCGAGACTCAGGCGAGCACCGAACCGGCGACGAGCACGCCGTCGACTCCGTCGGAACAGACGGCGGTGCCGACGACCGTGCCGACGACGGGGCCGCTCCCGACTGCCGACGGCACGTCGACCGACTCGACGGATCCGACCGAGCCGCCGGAATCGACCCCTGAGCCGAGCACCGAATCGACCCCTGAATCGACCGCTGCAGCGCCCTCCGAGCCAACCGCCGGCGAGACCGACGCGCCGGAGTCCACCCGGACGGCCGACCCGGCGAACCTGGTGCTCGGCACGCCGTCGGTGGTGCGGACACCCACGGCGGGCGGGTCCGGCACGCTGACGCTGACCGTCGACAACACCGGTGGCCGGACGTCGAGCGAGCAGGCGGTGCAGCTGAGCTTGCCGAGCGGCATCAGCGCCGCCTCGGTCAGCGTCGACGGCGCATCCGTCGACGGTGGACCGCAGTCCTGCATCCTGCCGGCGATCGCGCCGGACGGGTCGGTGACGGTCGTGATCACGCTCGCGGTGGACGCCGACGCGCAGGACGGGCTCGCGCGCATCCAGCTTCCGGGCAGCTCGGTGCAGGTCGATCTGCAGGTTGACCGGCCTGGCCCGGCGCCCGCTCCCGACACGGCGCCGACCGAGCAGCCGGCCATTCGCAAGGACGACGCGACGGCCGACCAACCCACCGACACCAGCGTCGAAACGACGACGACCGGACCGTGACGCCGGACCGTGACGCCGGACCGTGACGCCGGGCTCTGACGCCGGCACCCGGACGCCGGCTCATCGCCGCACCGTCACCGCCTGTATTGTCGACCGCGGCCCGACGCGAGCATTTCGACGCTCCGTCCGGGACCGTTTCGCCGGAATTTACCGGCGTTTGACTCTGTTCTTTACTTTGTTTTGAACATTCGGGTTGCGTCACTGAGAGCTTTTTCTCTTTGCGGCGCGGATCATGCGAACAACACGTCGTGGCACCGTAGACTCGACCGCGTGACCTTCATCGACTCCGTCCGGCAGCACCTGCCTGTCAAGTACCGCGAGCTGGCGAAGTTCCTGGTCGTCGGGGGCACCAGCTACGTGGTGGACGTCGGGCTGTTCAGCCTGCTGTCGCACACGGTGCTGGCCCAGAAAGTGGTCACCGCCAAGGCGATCTCGGTCATCGTGGCGACAATTCTCAGCTATGTGCTGAACCGCGAATGGTCGTTCAACAGCCGCGGCGGTCGGGAACGCCACCACGAGGCAATGCTGTTCTTCGTGGTGAACGGGATCGCGCTCGGGCTGAACCTGATCCCGCTGGCGATATCGCAGTACGTGATCGGCATCAACCCCGGCAGCTACTCGAGCCTGACGGTCTCGGTGGCCAACTTCGTCTCCGCGAACATCATCGGTACCGGCCTGGGCATGGCCTTCCGGTTCTGGGCCTACCGCAAGTGGGTCTTCCCCGAGGAGCTGACCCCGCACCCGGAGATCGTGGCGGCCGAGGCCGCCGCACAGGCCGCGGTCGAGTCCCCCGCCACCGAGCGGATCCCCGAGCCGCCCTTTCACTCCGACCACTCCGACCACTCCGACGCCGCCGCCTACGGCCCCGCCGGCCAGCGCGGCTGACTCCCAGACCTAGGTCGTCGATTCGTTTCCAAGAACTCGCCACCCCGGGTCCAGAAGGAATGATGCCGCAACTCGGGCATTTTCCTTCTCGACTACCTTGTCGACCTACTCGTCGACGCGATAATTGAGCGCACGCCGGCGGGCTCAGGGACTCCGGCCCTAGGCGGTTGGCGCGTTCGCCGGTGCGGACGCGTCGGCGACGTCCGGCTCCGATTCCGCATCCGGTGTCGTGGGCGCCGCGTTGTCCGTCGTCAGGAAGATCGCGAAGGTGGGCGGCACCGGCCGCCGCAGCTCCAGGCGACCGCCGTCGGCCTCCACGAACGCCCTGGCCAGGCCCAGCCCGATGCCGGTCGACGACGCGGTGGACACCCCCCGGTCGAAGACGTGCGCAACCAGGCCCTCCGGAATGCCCGGGCCCTCGTCGCTGACCTCCAGCACGACCATGCCCCCGGATCCCCGGCCGGACGGCCGGACCAGCACGCTGACGGCGCCGGCGCCGTGCCGCAGCGAGTTCTCGACCAGCACTCCGATCGCCTCGCGCAGGCGCCCCGGAGTGGCGTGCACCCGCACGTCCCGACCACAGCGCACGGTCAACGGCCGGCCCACCGCCGCCAGCCGCGGCCCCCAATCGGCCTCGATCTCGGCGAGCTCGTCGAACAACTGCAGTTCGCTCGCCCCGGCCGCCCGCTGCGACCGGGCATTCGCCAGCAGATCGTCGACCACCGCAACCAGCCGGTCGGTCTGCTCCAGCGCCTCCTGGACCTCGGCCTGCACGTCCGGGTCGGGGTACTCGGCCAGCTCTTCCAGCCGCAGCCGCAGACCGGTCAGCCGCGTCCGCAGCTGATGAGAGATGTCGCCGGCCAGGTCCCGCTCCCGGGCGATCAGGGCCGCGATGTCCTGGGCGGACGAGTCGAGCACGTCCGCCACCCGGTCCAGCTCCGGCACCCCGTAGCGGCGGCGGAAGGTGCGGAAATCCCCCGATCCGAGCCGGGCCGCCCGCCGGGCCACATCCGTCAGCGGAGTGGCCAATCGGCGCGCCGTCAGCACGGCGACGCCGGTGCCCACCACCACCGACAGCAGGACGGCCAGCGCGACCAGGGCGATGGCCTTCCACTGCTCGGCCCGCAGGTAGCTTTCCGGCACCGACAGCCGCAGCTGCCCGCCGCCGGCCATGGCGAGTTGCTCCGAATAGACCTGGTTGGTGACGGTGGTGCCGATCGACTGATCGATCCGTCCGGCCATCGTGATGTCCAGCCGGCCACCCGGCGGAACCGCCGCCTCCAACGGACCCACGTCGATGGCCGAAGAACTCGACTGGTTCGCGATCGATGAGGCGATCGACTCCAGGCGGCTCATCAGGTCGCTGCGCATCAGGTCGTCGACGACCCGCCAGGACACGATCGACAGCGGCACCCCGAGGGTGAGCACGGTCGCCGCAATCACCAGCAGGATCGAGACCAGGACCCGGCGACGCATCAGCAGTCCGGGTCAGTCATCGCGGGCGGCCTCCCGGGATGGCTTGCTCGGCAAGCCTCGCCCAGCTCCCGACGGCTCGCTCGGCAAGCCTCGCCCAGCTCCCGACGGCTCGCTCGGCAAGCCTCGCTCAGCTCCCGACGGCTCGCTCGGCAAGCCTCGCTCAGCTCCCGACGGCTCGCTCGG
>CAZCEH010000057.1:12632-21509 GCA_964497705.1 uncultured Actinomycetes bacterium
CAAGCCTCGCTCACGGAATCAGTCCGTCTCGAAGCGGAAGCCGACACCGCGCACAGTGGAGATGCGCTGCTCGCCGCCGTGCGTGGCCGAGTCCGGGCGGGCGATCTTGCGACGCAACCAGGACATGTGCATGTCCAGTGTCTTGGAGGTCTTCATGGTCGGGTCGTTCCACACCTCGGCCAGGATCTCCTCGCGGGTGACCACCTGACCGGCCCGGCTCATCATCACCCGCAGCAGCTCGAACTCCTTGTTCGACAGGGTGACCTCGACGCCGTCCACCTCGACCCGGCGGGAGCCGGTCTCCACCCGCACCCCACCGACCTCCATCAGCGCCGGCACCCGGCGGCGCAGCAGCGCCCGCACCCGGGCCAGCAGCTCGGCCATCCGGAACGGCTTGGCCACGTAATCGTCGGCGCCCGCATCCAGACCGACGACGAAGTCCGCCTCGTCGGTGCGCGCGGTCAACATCAACACCGGCAGGTCCCGGCCGGACGACCGGATCCGCCGGCACACCTCCAGGCCGTCCAGGTCCGGCAACCCGAGGTCGAGGATGACCAGGGTGATCTCGGCGGCGTTCTCGCCGAATGCGGCCACCGCGGCGCCGCCGGTCGGCGCGGGTCGGACCTGATAGCCCTCCCGTTGCAGCGCGCGAGTCAGCGGCTGCGCGATCGCCGGGTCGTCCTCGACCAGCAGCACCGTCGTCACGACGACCACCATACGGTGCCGGGTCGGACGCCTCTTGTGGGTCGAGATCGCCGCGACGGGCGGACCGCGGTCAGGCCGGCGACCCGGGTCCGCGCTCGCCCTGGGCGTCATCCGCCGGAGCGGCACCGGCCGACGGTGATCGGGTGACGACGGTCGGATCCGGTTCGGCGAAGTTCGGCAACGGCGTCGACTCCGTGGGCTGGGCGTGACGGCCTCGCGGTTGGCCGGCCGACGGCGGCTGCCCGGCGGCACCCGGCGCGCGGGTCAGCACGGTCGGTTCGGCCGACGGGGGCGGGTCGTTGTCCGCCGGGTTGGAGCCCGGCCGGGACGGCGCATCGACCGGGTGACCCGACGCAGCGGGTTGCGGGTACGCGGCGCCGCCACCCGGTGGTGGGCTGCCGGGCTGGCCCCCACCTGGGTCGGCCGCGCTCGGCGGATAACCGGCCGGCGCGCCCGGGTAACCGGCCGCAGCCGGGTAGCCGGGCTGGGGCGGCTGGTACCCGGCGGCCGTGGTCGGCTGGTACCCCGGCGGCGGATAGGACTGCTGCGGATACGGCTGCTGGTGACCGCCGGTCGAACCCGCCTGGTAGCCCTGCTGCGGATACGGCTGCTGATATCCCTGCGGCGGATAGCCGGCCTGCTGGGGGTAACCCGGCGGCGGATACCCCTGCTGCTGGGGATAGCCCTGGCCGTAGCCGGGCTGGGCATAGGTGGGCTGGGCGTATCCGGGCTGGCTGTACGGAGCCTGGCCGTACCCCGGTTGCTGGCCACCCTGGGTGTCCGGCGTCGCGGCCCACTGGCCGGTCGACGGTTGTGCGGGTGGCGGCTGTTCCGGGCTGCGTCGCTGATCGGAGTCGTCCGCAGCGAAGTCGTCGATAGCCAGATCCGTCCGGTGGGTGAGCTCCTTCTCGGACCTGATCAGCTGGTTCAACATCGCCTGGATCTTGCTCAGGTTTGCCACGTTGCGGAACTTCAGCGGCTGGTCGGCGGAGGACTCGACGATCAGCGACCCATAGCCCATCAACCGGCCCCAGAAGGTGACCTCGGTTTCCATGTTCGCGATCTGGCCGAGGGGGATCTGGTGCTCGCGCCTGGACAGCAATCCGGTGCGGAAGAAAATGTGATGGTTGCTGATCACGAAGTGCTCGGTCCGCCACCGGATGAACGGCACGATCACCAGGATGATCAGGGCGATCACGGCGACCGCGATGATCGCCCAGTAGGCCCAGCTGGGCCAGTTCCAGCCGCGGTTGTTGATGAACGCGATCAGCGCCGCGCAACCTCCGACGATCAGGATGAAGAAAATGGTCGGAAGGATCAGCACCTTCCAGTGCGGCCGTTTGCGCACATAGATCTTCTCGCCGGTGACCAGCAGATTGTCCGGGTAGGGCATGACGACTCCCCTGAGATCGGTCGGCGCCGGCGGCCCGACTGCTCGCGCGCACGTCCGTGCGTCACCGATGATCACGCTACCGCCGGACGGGCATTGCGACAGCCGGACCGGCCGGTCCGGTCGGCGAACACCCCGCCGAACCCGAGCTTCGCTGATCATCTCCGCGACACCGCGCCCGAAATATCCGGTTCAGCGCGGGTTTGATCAGCGAACCTGCCGCGCCGATGCGGATTCGCTGACCATCTCCGCGCTTGGGCGCCGGCTTTGTCCGGTTCGGCGCGGGTTTGATCAGCGAACCCGTGGCACGCGCGGATCAGCGAACCCGTGGCACGCGCGGATCAGCGAACCCGTGGCACGGCCGCCGGGAGCACGGCGCGGGGGCCGAACACCGCCGACCCCAGGCGCACCATCGTGGCGCCCTCGGCGATCGCGTCCTCGTAGTCACCGCTCATGCCCATCGACAGCTCGGTGGCCAGCGCGGCGCCCGACCATTGCTCGTCCAGCGCCCTGTCCCGGATCCGCGCCAGCTCCCGGTAGCCCTGGCGGACGGCGGCCCGGTCCGGGGAGTTCAGCCCGATGGTCATGAAACCGCGCAGCACCAGACGGGGGGCGTCGGCGACTGCCGCCACCAGGCCGGCAACCTCGGACGGGTGAACGCCGGCCTTGGAGGCCTCGCCGGACACGTTCACCTGGACGAACACGTCCAGGTCCTGGTCCAGCACGTCCAGCCGCGCCTGCAGCCGGGCCACCAGGGGCGCCGAGTCGAGGGTCTGCAGGCACTGGATGTGCGGCAGCAGCTGGTTGACCTTGTTCGACTGCAGATGGCCGATGAAATGCGTCTCATGCGCGATGTCGGCGAGGGCGTCGGCCTTGGCCAGCAGCTCCTGCACGCGGTTCTCGCCGATCAGCGTCGCACCCGCGGCGAGGGCCTCCCTGATCACCGACGCCGGCTGGGTCTTGGTCGCGAGCAGGATCCGCACGGACGACGGATCGCGGCCCCCCGCCTCGGCGGCCGCCCGCACCCGGCCGGCGGCCCCCGTCAGTCGCTGCGCGACGGTGCCGCCATCACCATGATCACTCACCCTTCGACCCTAGCCATCCGAGCGACCCAGCTACCCGAGCGACCTCGCCGTTCAAGCGACCCACCGACCCGAGCAACCCCGCCGTTCGAGCGACCCAGCACCCGGACGGAACCCAACCACCGGACGAAACCAACCACCGGCGCGGACCGCCCGCCCGCGCAGGGTGGTTCGACGGCCCGCGGGGCGGTCAGCCGAGAGGCCGCCGGCGGCCCGGTCGCCACCCGGATGCCCAGACGATCAGCGCACCGGCCAGCAACAGGCCAACACCCCAGGCCAGGAACGGTTCCAGCGCGAAGCCGGTGTCCGGCAAGGGCGGTGTCGGCCCCGGCGGCGTCGGCCCCGGCGGCCCCGGCGGATTCGGCCCCGGTGGCGTCGGGCCCGGCGGTGTCGGACCCGCACAGGTGACCACGTTGGTCACGATCACCGAGGTCAGCGGCGCGGTGAGGGTCACCGGGCCGGTACCCGTCGCGGACGACGCGCACGACGCCGGCACGGTCGCGTGCTCGCCGACCTCCACCGAACTCCCCGGCGCATACGCATACTCGGTGCGCCACGCCCGGTCGGCGCCGTCCAGCGTCGGCGTCGCCGAATATCCGGACGGCTGGTCGCCGTCGAGGTAGCTGACGCCGTCGATCACCCAGCGCTTGTCGGCGACCAGCAGCACCGGGATCGGGTCGCAGGCGTCGGTCGACTGCTCGGTGCCCATGGACGACAGCCCGGCCAGATTGAAGAATCCGGACCCGCCGCCTGAGCCGGTGGCCGCGCACGCCAACCGGTCGGAGTCCAGCGTGCCGGGCACCGAGGCGACCACCGCGACCTGGTAGGTGTGGGTCGCCCCGCCCGGCAGCGTCACGTCGGCCGCGATCGTGGTCCGGTCGCTGCCGTTCCACGCCGGGTCGAACAGTGTCACCCCGTCCGGCGCCGAGGTGACCGACCCGGACACGATCGGCACGTCGGTCGGGAAGGCGATGTTGTCGGTCAGCGTGTACGGCACCGCCGTGTCGTCGTTCGGGTTGGTCACCGTGATCGAGTACGGGATGGTCCAGTTGCCGGTGCCCGGGTCGCGCACCGGCTCGCCGGCCGGCGCCTTGATGATCGTCGGCGGCAGCGGGGTGGTGTGCGTCGTCGAGCATGCCGGGTCGTCGCCGGGCTCGGCGCAGCTGCCGGGCGGCACGTCGCCGCGACCGGTGACCAGGTTCTTGAGGGTGACACCGGTGGCTCCGGCGTTCACGGTGGCCTGGTAGGTCAACGTGCGGCTCTCGCCGTTCGGCACCGTGCCGACCGTCCACACCAGGTTCGTGCCGTCCAAGGTCGACGACGTGCCGTCGGGCGCGGTGACGGTGCCCAGCGTGGCGTACGGCAGCACCGTGGACAGGTCGTCGGTGACGACTACGTCGTGCACCGGCACGTCGCCGGTGGAGTCGACCGTCACCGAGTAAGTGATCGTCTGCCCGGGGACGACGACGCCGCCGGACGCCGGGTCGCTGCTCTTGGTCACCGAATAGGCGCCGTTCGACCGCAGCACCGGGTTGGTGATGTCCAGGCCGATCTTGGGCGGTCCCGGGGAGTCCTCCTGCGGGCGCGGGATGGTCACCGTGATCGACCGCGCCGGGAAGCCCAGGCACGGCGTGACCTGAGGCTCGCCGGCCGGTGGTGGCACGCAGGGCGCGGTGACCGGGCTCGCGGTGGGCACGTCGTCGACCGGCAGAACCACGGCGAACTGAGGGTCGCCCCAGGTCCAGGCGCTGTCCTCGAGCGGCGGCATGGTGTCCAGCGGCTCGGTGAGCGTGCAGACGCTGCCCACCGGGATCCGCAGCTGGATGTCGTCGCCGGGGTCGGGGCCGACCGTGACCGTCTCCCCGGCCGCCAGCGAGACGTTGCCGGAGACCGGATCGCCGTCGCCGGGCTGGCAGCTGTACGTCATCGGGAACGGTTGCGGGTCGGTGATCCCGTCGGTCGCGCCGCTGACCGCCTTGGTGATGAAGAACCGCCCGAACAGCCGGCCGGTCGGATTGGTGACGGTGATCGCCTCGTTGTCGTCGGTGGGAGGGGTGACCGTCACCGCGGCGCCGAGGTCCGGGTCGCCCCAGACATAGGAGGAGTCACCGGTGACCGGCGCGCCGCCGGCGCCGGGCGAAACCTCGCTGGTGACCTGGCAGACCGAGCCGACCAGGATGCCGGCCTGCACCCACGGCGTTGCCACGCTGGCCGTCCACGGACCGGTGACCAGGTCGTCCGTGCCGTACCGGCATGAGTAGGTGCCGGTGAACACCCGGTCGGTCGGGGTCAGCCCGTCGTCGGCGACCGGGCCGGTGATCGCCTTGAGCACGTCGAAGCCGGAGTAGACGCGACGCACCGAGTTGGTGACGCCCAGTTCGACGGTCTGGCCGGCGGTCAACGTCACCGACTCCGGCGAGTAGACGCGATCGCCCCACGCGTACGAGGCGTCGAGGAGGTCGTCCGGGCTCGGGGTGTCCTCGACGATCGAGCAGGCCGCGGTGGCGGGCACCTTGGCATCGGCCGAGGCGAACAGGACTGTCGAGGCGTCCGGTCCGACGGTCCACCGGTCGCTCCACGTCTGGCCGTCCAGAGCGCAGGTCCAGATGCCGGTGAAGGTGGTGCCAGGCTTGACCCCGCCCCGCTCACCGAGCAGGGTCTTGTTCACCTGCAGACCGCCGTACAGGCGCTGGATGGTGTTGGTGACGGTGACGGTCGCCGTGCCGCCCGGCACCACGGTGGCCGGGCCGCTGACCGACCACGGAGTCCAGGCGAACGATCCGTCGGGCAGGCCGGTGGTGCCCGGGTCGTTCTCGGTCACCGTGCAGACCGAGTTCAGGTACACGGACGGGCCAGTGAAGGTGCCGCCGTTCTGCAGCGACCAGGTCCCGGTCACCGGCGCGTCCGTCCCGTACTGGCAGGAGAAGTCGCCGGAGAACTCGGTGCCCTGGATCAGGGCACCGAGCGGGTCGACGACGGTCTTGGTGATGCGGAAGGTGCTCTGCACCCGGACGACCGGGTTCTCCACGTCGAAGTCCTGCGTCGCGTCGGCGCTCGGCAGGGTGAAGGTGCCGCCGACCGGCGGGGTCAGCGGTGGCCGGCCGGTGATGATCGGCGTGCCCCAGGCATAGGAGGTGTCCTTGAGCAGGCTCTGGCTCGGGGTGTCCTCGAAGCCCGAGCAGGTCCACCCGACCGACACCGGGGCGATCGTCACCGAACCGTGGTTGGCGATCGTCCCGTCCGCGTAGCGGGTCGGGATCTCGGGGTGTCCCGGCACCTGGCACTGGCCGTGCATGGTGAAGTCCTGCCCGGTGCCGATGTAGCCGTCGGTGGCGCCGGTGACCTCCTTGTGCACCACCACCGAGCCGTTGTCCCGGGTGACGGTGTTGGCCACGGTGACGATGTTCGGTCCGGCCTGGGTCACCGTGGTGTCGGTGACGACCGCCGGGAGGATCCACCGGTAGGCCGGGTCGTCGGACGGTGCCCCCAGGTCACCCTCGGTGGCGGTGCACTGCGAGGTGAGCGGCACATCCTCGTCGACGACGACACCGTTCGGGTCGACCACCGCGTCCACCGTGCCGCCGGCCACCACCGACCCGCGGTAGCTGCAGGACCAGGAGATCGGGTAGGTACGGTTCGGGTCGATCACCCCCTGGCCGCCGGTCAGGGTCTTGACCACGCGGACCGGGGCGGTCACCCGGACGATCGGGTTCTGGATCGTGATGGGAACGACCTGGCCCTCCTCGTCGATGGTCACGGTGGCGCCGTCGGGCAGGTACAGCGCCGGCTGCCAGGCGTAGGAGGCGTCGACGAGCGTCGACGGGTCGGGCGGGAACTCGAACACCGTGCATTCGGAGCCGACCGGGATGTTCGGGATGGGCTCGGTGTCGCCGTCGGCCAGCGTGACGGCGAAGACGTCGCCGGTGCCGCAGTTGACGCTCATCCGGAAGGTCGCGTCCGGTGCCAGGCCGGCGTCCTCGCCGGTGACCTGTTTGGTCAACGTCAGCGTGCCGAACCGCGGGGTGATCGGGTTGACCGCGTTGATCTGGATGGGCGTCTCACCGACGACGAAGGACACCGAGCTGCCGGTGACCCGGTTCCGGTCCACGCTCCACTCCACCTGATCCCAGCCGTAGGCGGGCGAGGTGTCCGGCTTGGCCGTTTCGGTGATCAGACACCTGGTGCCGACCGGGATCACCGCATCGGCCTCGGGTGACCAGCTTTCGGCGTCAGCCAGCGGGACGGTCGCCTCGAACCCGTTGTCGCAGGCGACGGTGAAGGTGAAATCGCCGCCGTGGTACCCGAGCGGCTTGCCCGATCCGACCACCGACTTGGTCAGCTGGAAGGTGCCGGTCAGCTGATCGGTTCGGTTGGTCACGGTCACCGCGGCGGGCGCGTCCGGCGACGCGATCAGCACGGAGGTCCCCGGGTCGTAGGTCGGTGGCAGCCACACCCAGGAGGCGGCGCCGGGCACCGGTGGGTCGTTCAGCGTGGTCGGGTCCTCGACGACCGAGCACCGCGTCTCCAGCGGCAGGTCCGGGACCGTGGTCGACTCGCCGCTGCGCAGATTCACGGTGACCGGGTCGTCCGCGACACCGCCGTAGCTGCAGGTGTAGGTGATCGCGTAGGTCCGGTCGGGATCGACCAGGCCGCTCGGGTCGTCCAGTTGCTTGGTGATCGCCAGCGCGCCACGGACCCGGACCACCGGGTTGGTCACGACGGCGCCGACGATCTGATTCCGCACGACCGTCACCGCGGCCGGCAGGTCCGGTGTCCCCCATGCGTACGAGGTGTCGACCAGCCCGCCGCTCGGGGTGGCCTCGCTGAACGAGCATCGGGTGCCGACCGGCAGATCCGGCGTCACGCCGGTCCCGTTGACTCCGACGGTGAAGGTGTTGGAGTAGTTGTTGTCGCAGCTGACCGTGATGGCGAAGCTCGCCGCCGCGGTCACGCCCTGCGTCTGGCCGGTGATCTGCTTGGTCACCTGCACCTTGCCGAACACGGCCAGGGTGGAGTTGGTGACCGTCAGCGTCGCCGATCCGTTGACCGGGATGGTCGCCTGGTTGGTCGACGTCGTGCCGTCCGACCAGGTCGGGGTGTTCCACACGTAGGCCGGCGGGAGCAGGCTCGCGCTCGGCGGGACCTCGGCGACGGCGCAGCTGTTCCCGGCCGGCACCGGCACACTCTTGCTGCCGTCCTTGGCCAGCAGAACGCTGCCCGACACGACGCCGCAGTCGTACCGGACCTCGAAATCCTCGCCGGTGCCGGTGTAGCCGTCACCGAGCACCTTCTTGGCCAGGATCAGCTGGCCGAAGCCGCGGGTGTAGGTGTTGGTGATCGTCACCGCGGCGGTGGCGTTGTCGCCGATGGTCACCGAGGTCGGGCTGACCGTGTAGCCCGACCACGCGTAGCTGGGGTCACCGAAGTCTCCCGGTTGCGCGGTCAGGGCCTCGCTGAACGTGCACGTCGAGCCCATCGGGATGGACGACGGCGGCGAGACCGCTTGCGCCGGAGTCAGATTCAGGGTGTCGGACGAGCTGGGCCCGTTGGCCAGCGTGCAGCTGTAGGCGACCGGGAAGACCCGGTTGACTCCACCGGTGTAGCCGCCGGGACCGCTGATCGCCTTGGTGACGGCGAAGGTGCCGAACTAATGACGCTCGTCTGATTCTCCCCAGACTTGCTCGCTGAATCTCCCCACCC
>CAZCEH010000058.1:0-21014 GCA_964497705.1 uncultured Actinomycetes bacterium
TTGGTGATGGTGGGCGCGCCCCACTTCTTCTCCAGGACGACGTTGCGGCCGCGCGGCCCCAACGTCACCTTGACGGCATCGGCGAGGGTGTTCATACCCCGCTCGAGACCGCGACGCGCTTCCTCGTCGAAAGCGATCAGCTTGGCCATGAGGTGTTGTTCCTCCAGATTCGCCGGACCTGCGAGCCGATCAGGCGCGCGGTTCGGTCAGCAGCATCGGGATCGTGCACGGCCGGCGCTGGCGCCCGCGACGGACGAACCCGCGGCGGCCGATCGACCGCCGATCGGGTCCTCACCCCACCGACCTGGCACTCAGTCATGACGAGTGCCAATCCAGGTTTAGCACTCGACCGCGGCGAGTGCAAGGTCCGAGCGGCGGGTCCGAGCCCCTTGGCCGGATCAACCGCGCGCGCGATCCGCCGGCCTGGTTAGGTCGATCCATGGCTGCCTCCGACCCCGACGGCCTGCGGGAGCTGCGGGTGCTCACCGGACCGAACCTGTACTTCCCGCGGCCCGCGGTGAAACTGACCCTGGACGCGTCCGGGGTCCAGGCGGCCGACGCCGCCCGGGTGGTGGCCTGGCAGCGGGCGCTGCGGGTCCGGGAGCCCACCGTCGGGCTGCCGCACTCCCCGGCCAGGGCCGTCGCCGCCGCGGAGCTGGCCGCCGCCGTGGTGCGCCGCGCGGCGGGACGGCTGCGTACCAGGGTCGCCGCGGTCGGTCGACCCGGTGACGACGACACCGTGGTGGTGTCCTTCCCGGTCCGGCACCGCACCACCGGGGAACTGTTCGGGGCCGCCGTCGCCACCGCGTTCGCCGCGATCACCCGTCGCGGCGCCGATCCCGGACAGGCGCTCGACGAGGTGCCGGTCGCCCTGGCCGGGCACGACCCGGGCGAGACGGTCACCCCGCTGCGCCCGACGATCCCGGTCATCGCCGTCACCGGCACCAACGGCAAGACCACCACGACCCGGCTGATCGCCCACCTGGTCAAGACCGGCGGCCGGGTCCCTGGCTGGTCGTCCACCGACGGCATCTTCATCGACGGCATCGAGGTGGAGACCGGCGACTGGTCCGGCCCTGGCGGCGCCGGACGGGTGCTGGCCGACCCGTCGGTGCAGGTCGCGGTCACCGAGACGGCCCGCGGCGGCATCCTGCTGCGGGGCGTGGGCACCGCGGTGAACGACGTCTCGGTGGTCACCAACATCAGCGCCGACCACCTGGGCCTGCTCGGCGTGCACACCCTCGACCAACTGGCCGAGGTCAAGTCGGTCATCGTGCGGATCACCAAGCCCAGCGGCTGGACCGTGCTCAACGCCGACGACCCGCTGGTCCGGGCGATGCGATCGGTGTCCCGGGCCAAGCCATGGTTCTTCTCCCCGGATTCGCAGAACCCCTACCTGGCGGACGCGCTGGAGGCCGGTGGCCGGGCTATCACCGTCATCGACGGAACGATCGTCGTCCTCGGCCGTGGACACGACCCGACCGAGGTGATCGACCTGGCCGAAGTGCCCGTCACGCTGTCCGGCGCCTCCGTGGTGAACACCGCGAACGCGCTGGCGGCGACCGCCGCCGCGATCGCCATCGGGGTGCCGATGGAGGCCGTGCGCCGCGGCCTGCGCACGTTCACCAGCGGCGCCGAGCACAACGCGGGCCGGCTGAACGTCTACCGGCTGGACGCCGCGACGCCCGCGGCTGGGGGCATCGCGGTCGTGCTGGACCTGGCGCACAACGAGGCATCCCTGGCCTCGCTGTTGTCCGTGGCCGGGGCACTCCGGTTGCCCGGCGGGATGTTGGCCGTGGTACTGGGCACCGCCGGCGACCGGCCTGACGAGGCGATCCACGCGATGGGCACGATGGCCGCCCGGTCCGCGGACCGACTGGTGGTGGCCCGGCGGATCAAGTACACCCGGGGCCGTCCGGACGGCGAGATGGAGGCGATCTGGCGGGCCGGCGCGGCCGAGGCCGGGGTGCTGGACGTCGGGGAGTCGGCCGACGAGTTGACCGGCCTCACCGACGTGCTGGACGCCGATTCCCCGTTGCCGGACGGCTCTTGCGTGGCGGTGTGCGCGTTGGAGCAGCGTCCGGAGCTGGTCCAGGAGATCCTCCGCCGGGGCGGCGCCGAGATGACCCCGGACGAGGTGGCCGAGCGGGTGAGCACGGCGGCGGCCGGCTGACCGTCCGAACACCCTTCGCTGACCGGTCCGAACGGGCCCTTCGCTGACCCGTCCGAACGGGCCCTTCGCTGACCGATCCGAACGGCCCCCCTTCGCCGGTTTGCCACATTCCGCCCCTCCCGGCCGCTCATCGGGGCCGAATACGGCAAATGGGCGCGCACACGGGGACCGCCCGCACGACGCAACCGATGACCGCGTACGACGCGGACTGGGGGTGAGAGTCCAGAGGGAAGGGGTAAGAGTCCAGAGGGAAGGGGTAAGAGTTCAGAGGGAAGGGGCGCCCTCGCGACGGGAGGCGGTCAGCGCCTCCGAGGAGCTCCGGCGCACATCATCCGTGCCGCATCCCTGAGCAGTTGTCCGTGCACGGCGTCGACGTGATCGGCGACCGCCGCAGTGGCCGACCCGGTGACCGGCGGACTGAACCGGCCGTGATGCACCCGGTCACCCGGAGCGGTGATCATCCAGTCGACGCTGCGCGACCGTCCGACCTCACACAGGTGGCGAACCAGCGCGGCGGCGGCGCCGTCGGGCGTGTCGGTCACCGTATCGAGCCCGGCCGTACTGCAAAGTGAATACTGCACAGAACTCATCCGTAGTCCTCCCCAATGCGCGGCGGCTCGCACCGACGCCACCAGACCGTACCGCAGCACCGGCGACCCATGTCCCCGGAAAACGGGTGATATTCAGTGGTTCTCGCCCTTCCTCGATGACGGCACGCAATGTGCGAGGTCGGGCAGGATGAAGCCCATGCGCACCGTGGAGGAACACGCCGAGGTCATCGCCGGGCTGCTGCGGCCGACGCCCGTCGAGCCGGCACCGTTGACCGAAGCTCCCGGGCTGGTCCTGGGCGAGGACCTGCTCGCGCCGCTGAACCTGCCCCCGTTCGCGAACTCTGCGATGGACGGCTACGTGGTTCGGGCCGCGGATGTGGCGGCGCTCCCGGTCACCCTGCCGGTCGCCCAGGACATCCCCGCCGGCCGCACCGACGTCGCCCCGCTCCGGCCGGGATCGGCGGCCCGGATCATGACCGGCGCTCCCCTGCCGCCCGGTGGCGAGGTGATCGTGCCGGTGGAGCGCACCGACGGAGGCGCCACTCAGGTCCGTATCGACAGTGCCCCGGCACCGGGCGTGCACATCCGCACCGTCGGCGAGGATGTGCATCGCGGTGACGTGGTGCTACGGGCGGGCACGGTCATCAGCGCGCCCCAGATCGGCGTCGCGGCCGCCCTCGGACACGCCCGGTTGCCGCTGCGCCGGCCGCTGCGGGCCCTGGTGATGTCCACCGGCACCGAACTGGTCGCGCCCGGCACGGCGCTGGCGCCGGGGCAGATCTACGAGTCCAACGCCCCCATGCTGGCCGCCGCGCTGCGCGCGATCCGCGCGGAGCCCACGATCGAGCATTTCGTCGCCGACGACGTCGATGTACTGCGCGCCGCCCTGGACCAAGCCGTCGAGAAGGTGGACCTGATCATCACCACCGGCGGGGTGTCGGCCGGCGCCTACGAGGTGGTCAAGGACGCCTTCACGGGGCAGGGCGTCGAGTTCGCCAAGGTGGCCATGCAGCCGGGCATGCCGCAGGGCGCCGGCCGGTACCGCGGGGTGCCGATCGTGACCCTGCCGGGCAACCCGGTCAGCTCGTACGTCTCGTTCGAGGTGTTCCTGCGGCCGGCGATCCGGGCGGCGATGGGCCACCCCGACGTCACCAGGCCGACCGTCCGTGCCCCGCTCAGCGCACCCCTGGACTCCCCCGCCGGCAAGCGCCAGTTCCGCCGCGGCCACCTGAACACGGTGGACGGCACGGTGGCCGCCTGGGGTGGGCCCGGCTCGCACCTGCTGGCCTGGTTGGCCGGTGCGGACAGCATGATCGTGGTCCCCGAGGACGTCACCCACCTGGAACCGGGCGACGACGTCGAGGTCTGGCTGCTCGGCTGATCCACCCCGCCTGGCGCCGCGGGGGTCCTGAGCACATGCCTCGGCCGCTGGAGCCGAGCCCGCCGGACCGCGGACCATCAGCCGGCACGGAGCAAGCGGATGCTCCGCAACCCCAACGGCGCCAAGACCGTTCCGCGACTGCTCCCCCGGGTCAGCTCATCCGCAGGCCGACCAACACCAGCCGGTGGTCGCTGCCGCCGGCGGCCAGCACCTGATCGCTCACCGGCGTCATTCCTCGGGCCAGCACATGATCGGGCCGCGTCAACGGGAACGCCGCGGGCCAGGTGAAGCCGAACCCGCCACCGACCACCTCCCGCGAATCGGACAGCAGTCCGGTCAGCGGATCCAGCGCCGGATCGGTGGCGGCGGTGTTCAGATCGCCCAACACGAGCACTCGTGACGCCTGGTCGGTGGACACCATGGCCGCGAGTTCACCGACCGCCTGGTCCCGGGCGGCGGTGTCCCCGGGCCGCACCGAGGGCAGGTGCACCGTGTAGACCGCGATGTCGCCGTCGGGGTGGTGCACCACCGTGCGAAACGCGCGCGCCCAGCTCAGGCCCAGCTCCAGCGGCTCCGGGTCGTCCATGGCCCACTGCGACCACAGGCCGACCGTGCTCACCCTGACATGGTCGTCGTGGGCGGCGTCGAGCTGGCCGATCGCCGCGTCCGCCGCCGACGTGAGCTCCTGCGCGGCCACCAGGCCCGCCCCCGTACCCAGCAGACCGTGCACCGCCGATGCCGGGTCGGTGCTGCCGGCGCCGATGTTCTGGGTGGCGACCAGTACGTCGGCCGACGCCGCGGTGCGACCCGGCAGCATCTGCGGGACGAAGGTGACCGACCAGACCATCGCCGCGACGATCACCGCGGACACCGCCCACCAGCTGCGGCGGACCACCGCGACGGCGGCCAGCAGCACGATCAACACCGCGGTCCAGGGCAGGAAGCTGGTCAACGCCGCGCCCGCGCCATCCAGCGACGGAATGTCCGGAGCCAGCAGGATGCCCAGGGTCAGGATCAGCGCGGCCATCGCGATGCCCACGCCGCGCAACGACCTCCTGGTCCGGGCAGGGGTGCGCTTCGACCGGCCGCCGGGTTCGATCCCGGAGGCAGCAGGAAGTCCGGTTCCGGAGGCAGCGGGAAGTTCGGTCCCGGAGGCAGCGGGAAGCCGGGCGGTGGTCGAAGATGAGGGCGTGGTCGTCGGGCTCACGCAGTGAGGACGCGCAAGCACCCGGCATGGTTGAGCACGCAGCGCACGGCATCGGAGGCGTCCCGGGATGGGAATGCGATGAGCGAGGCTTGCCGAGCGAACCATCGATACCGTCATCGCGGCGGCCGAGCAGGGACGGCCGAGCCCGCGAGGCGTCTCGGGAGGACGGTGCGATGAGCGAGGCTTGCCGAGCGAACCATGAACACCGGCGCCCCTCCCGCAGCGGGGCGACCGAGCCCGCGAGGCGGCCCTGGAGGCGAATGCGATGAGCGGCGGACACCGGCCCCATGAGCCCGGGGCGTCGGACAACGACGACGTCGGGCTGCCGTCGTTCAGCTCCCGGGACTGGGTGGCCACCGCGGCCGGATTGGCACAGCGCCGGCCCGACGTGGCCGTCGTCGGCGCCCCGATGGACATCAACACCACCTGGCGGCCGGGCGCCCGGTTCGGCCCGCGTGCGGTGCGGGCCAGCGCCTACGACCCCGGCACGTACCACCTGGACCTGGGCCTGGACATCTTCGAGTGGCTTGACGTCGTCGACGCCGGGGATGCCTACTGCCCGCACGGGCAGTCCGCCCGGTCGCACCGCAACATCGAGGCGAAAGTCACCGACGTGCTGCGCGCCGACGCGTTCCCGGTGATCATCGGCGGCGACCACTCGATCACCTACCCAGCGGCGACCGCGGTCGCCCGCAAGTACGGCTGGGGCAAGGTCGGCCTGCTGCACTTCGACGCGCACGCCGACACCGCCGACAGCATCGAGGGGCACCTGCACTCGCACGGCACCCCGATGCGCCGGCTGATCGAGTCGGGCGCGATCCGCGGCCGCAACTTCGTCCAGGTGGGTCTGCGCGGCTACTGGCCGCCGCCGGAGGTCTTCGACTGGATGCGCGAGCAGGAGATGACCTGGCATCTGATGCACGACGTGTGGGATCGGGGCATGCGCCCGGTCATCGCGGACGCGATCGCCCGGGCGGGTGACGGCTGCGACTGGCTCTACCTGTCGGTGGACATCGACGTGCTCGACCCGGGGTTTGCGCCGGGCACCGGCACCCCCGAGCCCGGTGGGATGAACCCGGCCGACCTGCTGCGGGCGGTGCGCACCATCGCGCTGGAGACGCCGCTGGTGGCGATGGACGTGGTCGAGGTGTCGCCGCCCTACGACCACGCCGACAACACCGTCAACAACGCACACCGGGTGATCCTGGAGACGCTCGGTGCGCTGGCCACCAAGAAGCGGGAGCGGGCGGGCGGCGCGGTCACCCGACCCGGCACCCGGCCGGATCCGGCCCGGCTGCGCTATCCGGTGGAGCCGACCGAATGGTCACGTCCGGGCGCCGCCACCAACACCTATACCGACGAGGACGCGCATCTGCAGGGCCCGCACGACGACCACGCCTGACCGTCCAGCCGGCGTCGGCGGCCCCGGGATTCGTCGCCGCGTCGGCGGTTCGGGTCGGGGCCGACACCAGGGTGAACCCTGATCACGACCCGGGCCGATCACGATTACGTTTGACGACGTGAGTGAGTGGCAGCGAATGATCCTTCGACACCGCGCCGTCGGCCCCGCCGGGACGACCGTACCCGTGAGGCCGCCCGGGAAGGCGATGCACCGGTGAGCACCCTGGACGACTGGATCGACCGGGCGAGCGGGGCCCTCGGCCTCCCGCCGGACACGATCACGACGCAGCGCCGGGATGCCCTGCTGGACCTGACCCGCGACGTGGCGCACGGGGTGGCCCGGATCGCCGGCCCGCTGACCTGCTATCTGGTCGGCATTGCCGTGGGACAGGGCGTCGATCCGGCCGAGGCGGTGGCCAAGGTCGGCGCGCTGACCGCCGGCCTGGACGCGGCGACCGAGACGGGCGCCACCGCCCAGAAGAGCACGGAGTAGGCGATGGGCTGGTTCTCCTGGATCGTCTTCGGCGCGCTGGCCGGCTGGATCGCCTCGCTGGTGGTGCGGGACAAGCGCGGCTGCCTGATGAACATCATCGTGGGCATCCTGGGCGCGGTGCTGGCCGGCTTCATCTATCAATGGGCCACCGGCAAGGCCTGGACGTACGAATGGAGCTGGGCCAGTTTCGGCGTGGCCTGCCTGGGCGCGATCGGCCTGCTGTTGATCATCAATCTGATCGTGGGCAGCAGCCGCAGCCGGCGCTGACCCGCCCGGCCGTCACCAGCCCTGGACCGCCCGTTCCGGCCTGACCCGGATGACCACCCGTTCGTCACGGATCATCGCGGCCCGGTAATCGTCCCAGTCCGGGTGCTCGCCGCGGATCGATCGGTACACCTCGACCAGCAGCTCCAGGGCTTGTGGCTGGTCGACGATCTCGGCCGTGCCGTCGATCTGCACCCACCCGCCGTAGAACTGCTCCTTGAGGACGAGCAGCGACACGGCCGGATCCCGCGGGACGTTGCGGACCTTGGCCAGCGGGGCACGACTGGAGATGCAGATCAGGCCGTCCAGCACGCCGGCGTTGACCGCGGACATCTGGGGGCCGCCGCCGCGCCGTCGGGTCGCCAGGACGGTGCGGTCATGGTGCCGGACGAACTCGACGGCGTCATTGAGATCCACCGGACTATGGTCGCCGACCAGGGCGCGCGGTGCTGATCGGCGCCCTCGCAAGCTCGGCGACGAGGAGGTCTGGGTGGACTTCGGCACGCTGGCGCTGATCATGGTCGCCGGACTGGTCGGGCCGGCGGTCGCCGCCCGGTCTGCGTGGCATGTGCCGGTGGTGGTCGGCGAACTGCTGGTGGGGGTCCTGCTGGGCCGGACCGGCCTGCAATGGCTGGACTCCGGCGACACGACGTTCGCCTTCCTCGCCGACATCGGGTTCGCCCTGGTGATGTTCGTGGCCGGCTCGCACGTGCCGGTGCGGGATCCGCGGCTGCGGCAGGGCATCGTCATCGGGCTGATTCGGTCGGTGGTCGTCGGCGTGCTGGCCGCGATGCTGGGCGTCGCACTGGCCTGGTCGTTCGGCACCGCCAACGGGCCGGTGTACGCGGTGCTGATGGCGTCGTCCTCGGCGGCGATCATTCTGCCGATCGTCGATTCGCTGCGATTGTCCGGTCCCGCCGTGCTGCAGCTGCTGCCGCAGGTGGCGGTGGCCGACGCGGCCTGCATCGTGCTGCTGCCGCTGGTCATCGACCGGGACCACGCCGGCCGGGCAGCGCTGGGTGCGGTGGCGGTGATCGCCAGCGCGGTGGTGGTGTTCCTGCTGCTGCGCTGGGGTGATCGCACCGGTCGGCGGCGGCGGCTGCACCGGCTGTCCGAACAACGCAAGTTCGCGCTCGAATTGCGGATCAGCCTGCTGGCGCTGTTCACGCTGGCCACGGTGGCGATGGCCGCGCATGTGTCGGTGATGCTCGCCGGGTTCTCGCTGGGTCTGGTGATCGCGGCGATCGGCGAGCCGCGGCGGCTGGCCAGGCAACTGTTCGCGGTGACCGAGGGCTTCTTCGCGCCGCTGTTCTTCGTCTGGCTCGGGGCGTCGCTGGATGTCCGGGACCTCGGCCGGCAACCGAGCCTGATCCTGCTCGGCCTGCTGCTGGGCGGCGGTGCGCTGGTGGCCCATCTGGTCGGGGCGCTGCTGCGGCAGCCGGTGAGCATGGCCGCCCTGTCCTGCGCCCAGCTGGGGGTGCCGGTGGCTGCGGCCACCCTGGCCACCCAGCTCGGGCTGCTCGGGCCTGGGGAGGCGCCGGCGATGATCCTGGGCGCGCTGGTGACGGTGGCCGTGGCGGCAGTCGCCGGCGGTGCGTCCGCGCGCCGGCAGGTCGCGACCGCCGCACCGACCGACCCCTGACCGCCGCGCCGCCGCACGCCGCACGCCGCACATCAGCCGCGGAACATCGGACGGCGTGGGACCGGCGCAAGCTCCGCACACCACCCACGCGCACCCCGGCACGCACCCAAACCCCCGAACCCCGTCCACCCGAGCCCGGTCTACCCGGACGGCAACAAACCGGCCGCACGCAGCTCCTGAACCAGGCCGAACCCGTTCCGGGCTCGCACCGTCCGCACGTGCGGTGCTGGCGCCCGACGAAGACCCGGTGCGGCCGAGAGCACGTGCTGGGCGGCGGTGAGCCGGCGGATCGCGATGCCGGCCACCTGCTCGGGCCGGTCCGTGGCGAACTCGTCGTAGATCTGCGGGTCGTGCTGCCCGTCATCGCCCACCAGGAGCCAGCGCACCTGGGGCAGGTCCAGCGCCAGCCGGCGCAGGGTGTGCACCTTGTGCTCGCGACCCGACCGCACCCAGCCCGTGTTGGTCGGGCCCCAGTCCGTGAGGAGCAGCGGGCCCTCCGGGAAGCCGTTGCGGGCCAGGAACCGGATCAGCGTGGGCGCGACGTTCCAGGCACCGGTGGACAGGTAGATCACCGGCGCCTCGGGTGCGGCGCGCTGCACCGCCCGGTACAGGTCCGCCATGCCGCGGACCGCGACCCGTGCGGACTCTCGCAGCACCAGCGTGTTCCAGGCAGCCAGCAATGGGCGCGGCAGGTGCGTGATCATCACCGTGTCGTCGATGTCGCTGACGACGCCGAGCGTGGGCTCGTCGCCGACCACCAGCACCCGCAGGCGGGTGGGCCGGCCGCGACGGACCCGGACCGGCAGCTCGTGCCAGCCCGGGTCCAGCGCGGCGTCGACCATCGCGTCGACGTACCCGCGCCGGTCGGCGACCAGACGGTGGGTCCGCCCACCTGCGTCCAGCTCCACCTCGACGCCCGGCATGGGCGTCGTCAGAAACCGGCGCCAGCCCCTGGTCGCCTGCTGATTCGCCGCGACGGTGTCGGCGTCCGGCCGGGGCGCGGTCATCGGTGGCGCGAGCAGGACGCGGGCCAGCACGCGAACCCGCCGGGTGGAGCCGTACCCGGCGTACGGCACGATTCTGGGCAGCCAGCCCCGGCGCCGGAACAGCCGGTTGCGGACGGCATTGAACACGTCGTCGACCCGCGCGGCCACGTGCCGGCGCCCCGGCGCGACTGCGTCGGCCGCACTGCGGTCTGCCGCATGTGACGGGTCCGTGGCGCCCGCCTCGCCGGTCTCGCCGCCGACGCTGTTGCCTGGCTTGACGTCGCGGGCGGGCGGGTCGGGAACGGTCACTGGATGAACTTGCCGCATCACGCCCAGGTTCGCATGTGCTCACGACGCCGCCCACCGGGGACTACACAAGGGCCCGACGATGAACAAGGGCCTCTGCTGCGGTTGAGCCTGAAGCCGAACCCGCGCTGATCGGTTGGAGGCGGTGTGTGGTATGTCGGCTATGCCGCTTTCCCTTGGTGGGCATCGGCGCCGCGCTGATCTGCGCACGACCGAGATGGATAATTTCGGGCGCAGGTTTCGTGCGATGAACGGCCGGGCCGGCCCCGGTGAGGGCCGTCCCCTCGGGGTGAACCTGGTCGGGTGGCGGGCTTCGTCGCCGCCGGGCCACCCTCGGCGAGCCGCGCTGATCCAACGTTCAGCAAACGGGACAAAACGGCACCGAAAGTGGGTGTTGGATCAGCGCGGGACGAGATCCAGACCGACCAGCACGGGCGATTCGGGCATTTCGGTCATCAGAGGGTTCGACCGTCATCAGCGCAGGGCCCGCAAGGGCCGTCACGTCGGGGTGAACCTGCCGCGTGGCAAGCACGAGCCCCCGCGACGCAGCCACCACGGATGATCGAGCCATGCCCGAGCTCCACATCACCTTCCGCCGAGTCACCGCCGACGACTTCGGCCTGCTGGCCAGTTGGTTGTCCCACCCCCACGTGCAGCGATGGTGGAACCACGAGTTCACCCCCGACGCGGTCGAGCGCGACTTCGGCCCGTCGGCGCGGGACGAGGAACCGAACGAGGACCTCCTGGCGCTGCTGGACGGCCGTCCGGCGGGCCTGGTGCAGCGCTGCTTCTGGCACGACTATCCCGAGTACGTCGAGGAGGCCGCGCACATCCTGCCCATCCCGGCCGGCGCGGTCACCCTTGACTATCTGATCGGCGAGTCCAGCGACACCGGGCACGGCCTCGGCCCGCGAATGATCGGCGCCGCCGTCGCCGACACCTGGCGTACGAAACCGACGGCCGCCTGCATCATCGTGCCGGTCGTCGCCGCCAACCGGGCGTCCTGGCGAGCCCTGGAGAAGGCCGGCTTCACCCGCATCGCCGAAGGCGACCTACCCCCGGACAACCCCATCGACCTCCCGGCGCACGTGATCTACCGGGTCGACCGGCCGTGACCGGCGGTACGCGGCCTTCCGCACCGTGCGCCGGGCCTCAGTCGTCGGCCGGTTGCGCCCGCTTGGCGAGGATCTGCAGCTCGTCCCACACCACCCGCGCCCGGTCTACACAGACCACGACCAGGTCGCCGGGGTTCGCCCACTCGACCGCCGCCCGGGTGGACTCGATCTCGTCCAGCACCGTCTCGATCCGCTTCACCCGGCCACCCGCCGCCTGACCCTCGCGCGCACCCCGCACGATCAGGCCCGCGGTCTCCCCGGAGGCGCGGCCGCGTAGCCGTTCGTCCTCCCGCACGATCACCAGGTCGAAGTGCTTGGCCGCCTCCCGCCCCAGGTCGATCATGTCCTGGTCGCGCCGGTCACCGGCGGTGGCAATCACCCCGATCCGCTGCGGCCGCTCCAGCGGCGCGGCGTCGTCGAAGAACCGGTCCACGAAATCGCCCAGCGCGACCATCGCCGGCGCATTGTGGCAGTAGTCGACGATCACCTTCACGCCGCGCACCTCGGTCATGTTCATCCGGCCGGGCGCCGAGTAGTACGACGGGGTGAACGAGCGCAGCCCGCCACGGATGTCGCCAAGATGGGCGCCCGCGCAGTACGCCGCCCCGGCCGCCGCCATCGCGTTCTGCACGTTGAACATCGCCTTGCCGCCGAACGTGGCCGGCACCAGATGCGTGTAGGCCAAAGGCATCCGGCGCCGCCCGTGCACCAGCACGATCAGCTCGCCGAGCTCGGAACGCTCCAGGATGACCGCCTTGCCGCCGCGGCGGCAGTGGTCGGAGATCATCCGGTTGTCCGGCTCGATGGAGAACCAGACCACCTCGCCGGAGCAGGCCCGGCGCATCGCCGCGACCAGCGGATCGTCCGCGTTCAGCACCGCCGCGCCGTTCTTCGGCACCGCCTCCACGATCACCTGCTTGACCTGGGCGAGCTGCTCGACCGTGTCGATGCCGCGCAACCCCAGGTGATCCGGCGCCACGTTCAGCACCACCGCCACGTCGTTGCGGGCGTAGCCCAGCCCCTCCCGCAGGATCCCGCCGCGCGCCACCTCGAAGACCGCGAAGTCCACCCGGGGGTTCTGCAGCACCATCCGCGCCGACCGGGGCCCGGACGCGTCGGACCGGATGACCAGCCGGTCGTCGATGACGACGCCGTCCGTGGACGTCATGCCGACCTGGCGACCCATCGACTTGAAGATGTGCCCGATCATCCGGCTGCAGGTGGTCTTGCCGTTGGTGCCGGTCACCGCGACGATCGGGATCCGCGCGTTGCTGCCGGGCGGGAACATCAGGTCCACCACCGGCTTCGCCACGTACTGCGGGTCGCCGATGGTCGGGTGGGTGTGCATCCGGAAGCCGGGCGCGGCGTTCACCTCGCAGATCGCGCCACCGGTCTCCCGGACCGGCTGGGTGATGTCCGGGCACAGGAAGTCGATGCCGGCGATGTCCAGGCCGACCACCCGAGCGGCCTCCTCGGCGATGTCGATGTTGTCCGGGTGCGCCTCGAAGGTGCGGTCGATGGAGATGCCGCCGGTGGACATGTTGCCGGTGAGCGCCAGCTTGACCATCTCGCCGCGGGGCGGCACGTCGGTCATCTCGTAGCCCTGCGCCCGGACCAGTTCGACGGCCGCGTCGTTCACCTCGATCCGGGTGAGCACCTTCTCGTGCCCGACGCCCCGCCGCGGGTCCGCATTGGTCGCCTCGACCAGCGCGGCCACCGACTTGACCCCGTCGCCGATGACGTGCGCCGGCACCCGTTCGGCGATGGCGATCATGTGCCCGCCGATGACCAGCACCCGGTAGTCCCGTCCGGCGATGTACGACTCGACCAGCACGTAACCGCGCCGGGACTGCTCGTACGCCTCGTCGAAGGCGCCGCGGACGGCGGCCTCGTCCCGCAGATCGATCGCCACCCCCCGGCCGTGGTTGCCGTCCAGCGGCTTGACCACCACCGGATAGCCGATCCGCCTGGCGATGCGCACCGCGTCGTCCACCCGCCGCACCACCTCGGAGGCGGGCACCGGCAGTCCGGCCGCGGCCAGCAGCCGGTTGGTCAGTTCCTTGTCCGAGGCGATGTCCACCGCCAGCGACGAGGTCAGCGACGTCATGGTGGCCCGGATCCGTTTCTGGTTCACCCCGTGTCCCAGTTGCACCAGCGAGCCGGAATTCAGCCGCTGCCAGGGGATGTCGCGGACGATCGCCTCCTCCAGGATGGCCTGCGTGGACGGCCCGAAGGCCACCCGCTGGCAGGTCCGCAGGAAGGTGTCGTGCTCGGTGGTGAAGTCGAAACCGTCGGCGGACAGGTCGTTGTCGGGGATCAGATGGTTGATCAGGCGCACCGCGAGCCGCCCGGCCAGGGTGCCGACGGTGTCGTCCAGGTAGCCGAAGATGACGTTGTAGACGCCGTCCTCGCCGGTCGACCGGGTCTTCCCGCGGGTGATCTCGTGCCCGGCGGTGCGCTGCAACTCCAGCGCCACGTGCTCGACGACGTGCCCGGCCCAGGTGCCCTCCACCAGCCGCTCGACGAACCCGCCGTCCCGGCCGCGGGAGCACTGGTGGTCGTTCAGCCCAGGCAGCAGGTCGATCAGCGATTCGGTGAATCCCGGCAGGGTGTCGGTCGGTCGCTGCTCGAGCCGGCCGATGTCCACCACCAGATGCACGGCCGGTTCGTACGACCAGTAGTTAGGACCTCGGTAGACCCTGGTCTCGCGGATGGTGATGTCCGGCTCGCCGTTGCCCGGGACGAGACCTCGCTCCGCTGTCGACCCGGTCATCGCAGCCCCTTCCTCCGAGCTGATCGCCTCCGGTCGGCCGAGCGTGCGAGGCCGCCGTCGAACACCCTAGGTCGGCGCTGGAACCACCACCGACCCGTTGCCGCGCATTCTGTCAGGGTGGGCACGGACCCGCAGATGGCAAGCCCGGCCGGCCCTCCCCGGCGCTCAGGCCGCGTCCAGGCGGTGCCGGCCGCGTGGCGGACTGCCCCCGGTGGCGCCACCGAGGATCACCTGCCGGACGGTCTCGACGGCCCGGTCGACGTCCTCGACGCTGTTGTAGAGGTAGAAGCTGAGCCGGCAGCTGGCCGGCGGATCCAGCGCCAGGTCGTGATGGGCCAAGGTGGCGCAGTGGCAACCGGCCCGGGATTCGACGCCGAGGTCGTTCAGGGCGGCCGCCAGGTCGAACGGGTTCCACCCGGCGACGGTGAAGGCGACCAGCGGGGAACGCGGCCGGTCGGGCGGCACACCGAGGATCCGCAGGCCGGGCACAGTGCAAAGCCCGTCCATCGCCCGCCCGGTCAGCATGGCGGTGTGCCGGCCGATCCGGTCCATGGTCTGCCGGACGACCGTCGGCGCCAGCGGGTCCTCGGTGCGGAAGGACAGCCGGGTGGGGTCGGCGCCGATCAGGTCGACGGCCAGCCGCAGTGCCTGCGCGGACACGATGATGCCCAGGATGTTCGGCGTGCCGGCCGAGAACCTCCACGGCAGCGCCGCGTACCCGACCCGGTCCGGGTAGACCTGACCGTCGGCGATCATGTCGCCGCCGTACAGGAACGGCAGCGAGGACTCCAGCAGGTGCTCCTTGGCGTACAGCACGCCGACCCCGAACGGGGCCAGCATCTTGTGGAACGAGAACGCCAGGTAGTCCACGTCCAGCGCCTGCACGTCGACGAACGAGCTGGGCACCAGTTGCGCGCCGTCCACCAGCAGGCGGGACCGTCGCTCACCGGTCGGCTGGATGTAGCCGCTGGCGTCGGCGATCGCCCGGACCACCGGAAGCGGCGGCTTCGTGCCGAGGAAGTTGGACCCGCCGGTGCAGCAGACGAGCTTGGTCCGCGAGTCGACGAGCGACGCCAGGTGGTCCAGGTCGAGTTCGCCGGTGCGATGGTCGAAGCGGGCGATCCGCAGCTGCACCCGACGGCCGAACCGCGGCAGGATCTCCCGGCACACCGCGTGCCAGGGCACGTAGTTGGAATTGTGTTCCAGCATGGTCGTGACGATGTTGTCGCCGTCCCGGAACTCGGTCAGCAGCGAGTACATGACCGCGTTGATCGCCTCGGTGGCGTTCCGGTAGGCGGCGACGCAGCGCCGGCTCGGCGCGTTGAGCCACTGCGCGATCGTGTCGTAGGCCGACTCGAACCGCTCCGTGGTCCACATCGACGCGTCCGACTGGCCCCGATGGACGTTCTCGTAGAACGGGATCAGGCTCCGGTGCAGGTCCAAAAGTTGCCGCGGCGGCTGGGTGCTGGCAGCGTTGTTGGTGACCACCCGACCGCTGCGGGCGAAGTCGAACTGCTCGCGGATGCGGGCAATGTCCGACGCACTCAAGCTCATGCCGCCGCCTTCCCGGATTGCCTCGCACGCTCGGCCACCCGGGCGGGGCGCCGGCACCTGCGCCGATGATTCGCTCGCTGACGCTCGCTCACGCCCTCTCGTGACACGGGATCGGGGAGCGGTGATACCGGTCGATCGAACTGGACGGGCGCGGTCGTGTTTCCGAGGGCCATGCGCCTCGGTACGAGCAAGGTCCGCGCCCGGTTCTCGTGCCGGGCGTCCGAGCGCCCCCGGCACCGCTGGACAGAAGACCGGTTCGCGCTCCGGCGGGCCACGCCGATACTGACCGCCGTGCCCATCCTCGACGAGCCCAAGATCGACTGCCACCACCACTTGCTGGACCCGCATCGGTTCCCTACTCGCCGCGGGCCTGGTACCACCCGGTGGAATCGGAGCAGGGTTCGGCCGAGCAGCTGATCGCGCTGTTCGACGCCTTCCGGGTCGAGCACGCCGTGGTCGTCGGCCCGAATTCCGGGTACGACACCGACAACCGTTGCCTGCTGGACCTTCTGGAGCGCGGAGGCGGCCGGTTCCGCGGCGTCGCGGTGGTCGACAACGACGTCTCCGCGGACGAGCTGGCGCACCTGCGGGCGGCCGGCATCGTCGGCACCACGATGCAGGCAGCCCTGTTGGGCGTCGACCATTTCGCCGCCTGCGGGCCGCTGCTGGGGCGACTGGCCGAGCTCGACATGGTCGCGGACGTGCAGGTGGAGGGTGATCAGCTGGTGCGGATGCGCCCGATGCTGGACGCGTCGGACGTGCGGGTGTTGATCGACCACTGCGGGCGGCCCGATCCGACGGCCGGCCTCGAACAGCCGGGGTTCGCCGCGCTGTTGGACGCCGGGCGGACCGGCCGCTACTGGGTGAAGCTGTCCGGCCTGGTCAAGTGCTCCCGGCAGCGGTTCCCGTGGGCCGACGTCTGGCCGTACCTCCGGGCGCTGGTCGACGCCTTCACGCCCGAGCGCTGCCTGTGGGGTTCGGACTGGCCGTTCCTGCGCGCTCCGGAACGCATCGACTACGGCACGGTCCTGACGCTGACCGAGCAGCTGCTGCCCGACCCGGCGGTGCGCGACCAGATCCTGTGGAGCACACCGGCGCGGCTCTTCGGGTTCGCCGGCCGGCAGCGGCCAAGCTGATCGGATGTCCATCGAAATCGACCTGTCGTTCTGGCAGATCGTCCTGGTCGTCGTCTTCGTGCTCGGCGTCGGCTTCGTGTCCGGCCGGGTCCTGGGCATCCACCGCGGCTTCCTGCGAGCCACCGCCGCCGGCATCGTCGGGTCGCTGATCGGCCTGATCCTGGCCGGCCTGGTGCTGCGCGACGACGTCGACGCGGACGAGGGCGAACTGCTGCTCACCGCGTTCGGATTCGCGCTGCTGGCCACCATGGTGTTGTCGGTGACGCTGGAGGCGGTGCTGCGGCCACGGCGGCGCGGGCGTCGGACGTCCTGGCGTACCCGGGTCCGCGCGCTGTCCACGATCGGCGGCCGGTTGTTCGAGGTCACCCGGATCGCCCGCCGGCACGGGCTGGTCGGGCGGCGGCTGGTGTCCCGGTCCGCGTTGACCAGCGCGGAGGGCGGTCGGCGGATCCGCGGGTTCCTGGAGGACTGCGGCGGGGTGTTCGTCAAGTTCGGCCAGATTGCGTCCACCCGGTCGGACCTGATCCCGCCCGCCGTCATCGCCGAGCTGTCCGACCTGCAGTCGAACGTCAAGAAGGTGCCGGTCGAGCAGATCCGGGCGGCGATCGAGACCGAGTTGGCCAGGCCCGTCGACGAGGTGTTCGCCGAGTTCTCCGACGAGCCGCTGGCCGCCGCGTCGATCGGGCAGACGCACGCCGCCGTGCTGCCCGACGGGCGGCCGGTGGTGGTCAAGGTCCGCCGGCCGGAGGTCGAGGTCGGTGTGGCTCGGGACTCGGCGGTGCTGCGCTGGGCGACCCGGCAGCTGAGCCGCCGGTCGGAGGCGGCCCGTTCGCTGGGTCTGCAGGCGATCGCCGACGAGCTCATCCGCTCGGTCGAGAAGGAGCTGAACTACGTCCACGAGGCGGCCAACGCCAAGGCATTGGGCTCGGTGCCGATCCCCGGGGTGCGGGTGCCTGCGGTGGTGTCGTCGCTGAGCACCGACGGCGTGCTGGTGATCGACCGGGTGGCCGGCGTCTCGGTCGCCGACGCCGCGGCGGTGGACCGGTGCGGCGTGCCCCGCGCGGTGCTCGCCGACCGGCTGCTGTCGGCGTTCCTGACACAGGTGATGGCGGCCGGCGTGTTCCACGCGGACCCGCACCCGGGCAACATCCTGATCGACGGCCAGGGCACCCTGTGGCTGATCGACTTCGGCGCGGTCGGCCTGATCGACCCGGTGACGATGGAAGCGCTGCAGCTCATGGTCGGTGGCCTGGCCACGCATCAGCCGTCGCTGATCGCCCGTGGGCTGCGCTCGATGTCCGGTTCGGCCGGCGAGTCGATGGACACCCAGGCGTTGGAGGCGGAGCTGAGTCGCCTGCTGTCCGAGCAGATGCACGCCGGCGGGTTCGACCCGAGGAGCCTGCAGCAGATCATCGGAGTGATGCGGACGCACGAGCTGCCGGTGCCGTCCACGCTCACCCTGCTGGCCCGAGCGCTGCTCACGCTGGAGGGCACGCTGCGGGTGGTCGACCCGCGGATGGACCTGGCGGTGGCCGCATCCACCCAGCTGGGTGCGTCCGTCCAGGCGCAGGGCGAGGACCCGCGGGCGATCGCGCAGAAGGAACTGGTGCGCAACCTGCCCTCGTTCCGCGCGTTGCCGGGCCTGACCGAGGACATCGCGCTGCAACTGCGGGCCGGTCGGGTGCGGCTGCAGGTGGACGCCTTCTCCGGGGAGAGCCGAACCCACCTGACCGGGTGGATCGACCAGATGCTGTTCGCGGTGGTCGCGGCGGTCGGGCTGATCTCGTCCACCCTGATGCTGGTCGGCGTCGCGGTGTCCGATGCCGGCCGGGAGACGGCCACCCTAACGGGCATCGGCTACATCGGCCTGGTGCTGTCCTCGGTGATGCTGATGCGGGTGGTCGCGCAGATCCTGCGGCGGGACGGCGAGCAGGCTCGGTAGGTGTTATCGGTGGGCGGCCACGCTAGGCGACCAGTGCCCAGCACCGCAGATGCGTGGGGAAGATCCGGTCGCGCCAAGCGACTCGATGTTCCCCACGCCGAGGGCTTGCACAACCGCTTCTGCGACGCGCCACCTCGGTCCGTGACAGGTCGACTTGGCTACGCTGCTGACCGTGATCACAGGCGAGCTGAAGAGCAAGGTCGACCGCGTCTGGGATGCCTTCTGGTCGGGCGGGATCTCGAACCCGCTTGAGGTGATCGAGCAGATCACTTACCTGCTGTACATCCGCCGGCTGGACGAACTGCAGACCCTGGCCGAGAGCAAGGCCCGGGTCACCGGCACGATCGTGAACCCGAAGTTCACGCCTGACCAGCGGCATCTGCGGTGGAGCGAGTTCAGGAACGATGACCCCGAGGTGATGTTCGAGGTTGTCGGGAACGAGGTGTTCCCCTTCCTGCGCGACCTCGGCGACGACAAGTCGACGTACTCCGATCACATGCAGGGCGCGCGCTTCACCATCCCGACGCCGCAGCTGCTCAGCCGGGTGGTCGACATGCTCGACGAGATCCCGATGGTGGACCGGGACACCAACGGCGACCTGTACGAGTACCTGCTCTCCAAGATCGCCAGCGCCGGGGTCAACGGCCAGTTCCGGACGCCGAGACACATCATCAAGCTGATGGTCGACCTGATGGCGCCGGCGCCTGACGACGAGATCTGCGACCCCGCCTGCGGTACCGCCGGCTTCCTGGTCACCGCGTCCGAATATGTTCGGGACCAGCATCCGACGGCACTGACCGGCGCAAAGCAGCGAAAGCACTTTCACCGCAGCATGTTCCACGGCTACGACTTCGACTCCACCATGCTGCGTATCGGCAGCATGAACATGATGATGCACGGCATCGAGGCACCAGACATCCGCTACCGCGACTCGCTGTCCGAAGGGGCCAGCGGCGAGGTCGGCAGGTACACGCTGATCCTGGCCAATCCCCCGTTCGCCGGATCACTCGACTACGAGTCCACCAGCAAGGACCTGCAGCGGGTGGTGAAGACCAAGAAGACCGAGTTGCTGTTCGTCGCCCTGTTCCTGCGGCTGCTCAAGACCGGCGGCCGGGCCGCGGTGATCGTTCCTGACGGCGTGCTGTTCGGGTCCTCGACCGCGCACAGGACCCTGCGCAAGACGCTGGTCGAGGACCAGAAGCTGGACGCGGTGGTCAAGCTTCCGCCCGGGGTGTTCCGGCCCTACGCCGGGGTGTCAACCGCGATCCTGTTCTTCACCAAGACCGACTCCGGCGGCACCGACCACGTCTGGTTCTACGACGTCCGCGCCGATGGCTTCTCGTTGGACGACAAGCGAAACCCGGTGGAGGCCAACGATCTGCCCGACGTCCGGGAACGCTGGGGTGCGCGGAAGAAGACCGAGCGGGACCGGGCAAGGACCGAGCAGTCGTTCACCGTGCCCAAGGCCGACATCGTCGCTCAGGGGTACGACCTGTCGCTGAACCGCTACAAGGACGTCGTACACGACGAGGTCGAGCACCGGTCGCCGTTGGAGATCATCGCCGACATCGAGAAGCTCGAGAAGGAGATTGCCGATGGGCTGGCAGAACTGAAGGCGATGCTGTCGTGAGGACCGTGAAGCTGAGGGAGGTCGCTGACTTCATTCGCGGCGTAACTTTCAAGCCCACCGAAGTCACCGGCTCTGGGATAGGCGTGATGCGGACAAAGAACGTCCAGCAGACTCTTGACCTGTCGAACATAATTCGCATTCCCGCCAAATTGATCAAGCGCCCCGACCAGTACTTGCACCCGGGAGATACGCTTATTTCGAGCGCAAATAGCTGGGCCGCCGTCGGAAAGGCCTGTTGGGTCCCCAACTTGCCGGAACCGCTGGCGATCGGCGGGTTTGTCACTGCACTGCGCCCCCGAGCCGAACAGGTCCACCCGCGGTACCTGTATTGGTGGTTTGTTTCCAAGCCGGTTCAGAGTAAGATGCGCGGCTATAGCAATCAGACAACCAACATTGCGAACCTCAACCGGCTCATCCGGAACGAGGGTGTAGTTGTGGCCTGAACCCGCCGGTCTCGAGT
>CAZCEH010000059.1:0-17093 GCA_964497705.1 uncultured Actinomycetes bacterium
CCTTGGTCTCGATGATCGGCAGGCCGGTCATCGAGCCGGCGCCCAGCTCGTCGGAGAGCTTCGCGCAGCGCTCCAGCAGGCGCGAGTGCAGGTAGAAGACGTCGCCGGGGTACGCCTCGCGGCCCGGCGGCCGGCGCAGCAGCAACGAGATCGCCCGGTACGCCTCGGCCTGCTTGGACAGGTCGTCGAAGACGATCAGCACGTGCATGCCCTGGTACATCCAGTGCTGGCCGATGGCCGAACCGGTGTACGGGGCCAGCCACTTGAAGCCGGCCGAGTCGGAGGCAGGGGCGGCGACGATCGTCGTGTACTCCAGCGCCCCCGCGTCCTCCAGCGACTGCCGGACACCTGCGATGGTGGTGCCCTTCTGGCCGACCGCCACGTAGATGCAGCGCACCTGCTGCTTGGGGTCGCCGGTCTCCCAGAACTGCTTCTGGTTGATGATCGTGTCCACGCAGACGGCGGTCTTGCCGGTCTTGCGGTCGCCGATGATCAGCTGGCGCTGGCCGCGGCCGATCGGCGTCATCGCGTCGATGGCCTTGATACCGGTCTGCAGCGGTTCCTTGACGCCCTGCCGTTGCACCACGGTGGCCGCCTGCAGTTCCAGGGCGCGGATCTCGTCGGATTCGATGTCGCCGAGGCCGTCGATCGGCTGGCCCAGCGGATTGATCACCCGGCCGAGGAAGGCGTCGCCCACCGGCACCGAGAGCACCTCACCGGTGCGGGTGACCTGCTGGCCCTCCTCGACCGATGTGGCGTCGCCCAGCAGCACCGCACCGATGTGCCGCACCTCCAGGTTCAGCGCCACGCCGAGTACGCCGCCGGGGAACTGCAGCAGCTCGTTGGCCATCGCCGAGGGCAGACCCTCCACGGTCGCGATGCCGTCGCCGGTCTCGGCGACGATGCCGACCTCCTCCCGCGTCACCTCCGGCGCATAGCTGGAGACGTAACTCTCGATCGCGGAGCGGATCTCGTCGGTGGAGATCGTCAACTCGGTCATCGCGTTCCCGTTCTGTGTCTTCGGTGAGTGTGCTGCGAGTCTGTTGGTCCTGGCTGGCGGGCCGGGCCCCGGGCCCTGCTGTCGTGCGGGCCGCTACCCGGCCATCCGGCGGCGTAGCTCGTCCAGTCGTCCGGCGACCGTCCCGTCGATGACCTCGTCGCCGATCTGCACCCGGATGCCGCCGAGCACCGACGGTTCGATCTCCACGTGCGTGGTCACCGATCGGCCGTAGATGCGGGCCAGCGCGGCGCCCAGCCGGCCCACCTGCTCCTCGGTCAGCGGCCGGGCCGTCTTGACGAACGCGACGATCTTGTCGCGGCGCTGCGCGGCCTGGTCGAGCAGCTCGCGCACGCCGTGCGTGAACGAGCGACCGGCGGTGTCCCGGGCCAGCGCGTCCACCAACTCGGTGACCAGGATGTGCGCGCGACCCGACAACAGCCGGCGCACCAGCACCGAACGAGCGTCCGGGTCGGCGGTGGGGTCGTCCAGGATCACCGACAGCTCCGGGCTGGCATCGACGATCCGGCCGAATCGGAACAGCTGGTCCTCGACCTCGTCCAGCTCGCCGGTCCGCTCCGCCCGCCGGAACATCGCGGTGCGGCTGAGCCGGCGCAGTGCGTCCTGCAGGTCGCGGGAGGAGGCCCACTCGTGCCGGACCGCGAACTGCACGACGTCCAGGGCCGGAGCGCTGATCTTGCCGCCGAGCAGCCGCTCGACGATGCCCGCCCGGGCATCGGCCGCCAGCGTGTTCTCCGACAGCGTGCGGCGCAGCGAAACGTGGGTCAGCAGCAGGTCGGCGACGCCGTCGAGGTCGCTGCCGAGAGCGGCCAGACCGACCCCGGACAGCGGCTCGGACACCTCCAGCAGATGCTGGTTGGTCGCCTCCAGCGCCTCGCGGCTGGCGATGTGCTGCATCATCAGCGGTCCAGTTCGGCCAGGAAGCGCTCGACCGTCCGGTTCTGCAGGGCCTGGTCGTCGAGCGACTCACCGACCACCTTGCTGGCCAATTCCACCGAGACCCTGCCGAGGTCCGCCCGCAGCTCGGCGACGATCTGGGCCCGCTGGGCGTCCAGCTGGGCCCGGCCGGCCGCGGCGATGCGGTCACTCTCCGCGTGCGCCTGGGCCAGCATGTCGTCGCGGATCGACTGGGCCTGGGCGCGCGCGTCCTCACGGATCTTCGCGGCCTCCTCCCGGGCACCGGCCAGCTGCCGGTTGTAACGATCCAGGGCCGCCTTCGCCTCGTTCTGGGCCTCCTCGGCCTTGGCGATGCCGCCCTCGATGGCCCTGATCCGGGCCGCGTAGGCCTTCTCGAACTGCGGCCAGACGAACTTGCCCAGCACCACCAGCAGCAGCGCGAAGCCGATCGCCGCGATGACGACCTCGCCCCAGGGCAGGCCGATCGGGTTGGTGGTTTCCTCGGCGGCAATGAAGTAGGTCATGGCGATCCTGCACTCTCGGACGGTCGGGGGCGGATCAGGTCAGGATGAACGGCACCACGAAGCCGAGCAGGGCCAGCGCCTCCGAGACCGCGAACCCGAGGAACGCGTAGGTCCGGGTGAGGCCGGCCGACTCCGGCTGCCGGGCGGTCGAGCTGATGTAGGCCGCCCACACGATGCCGACGCCGATACCCGGGCCGATGGCGGACAGGCCGTAACCGAGAGTGCCGACGTTGCCGGTCAGATCGGCGAGATCCATGAGTGCGCTTCTCCCTTTCAGGGATCCGGGTGGGATCCAGGTGGTCAATCGCTGGCCGCGCCGGTGCGGGCCAGGGTGGTGCGGTCGAGGTGGACGGTCGGGCCGGGGTTCGAGCTGTGATGATCGGGCTGGGATGATCGGGCTGGGATCGGGCTCAGTGCGAGTCGGCCAGTGATGACTCCAGGTAGATGGCCGCGAGCAGGACGAACACGTAGGCCTGCAACGAGGCGATCAACAGCTCGAAGAACACCAGCCCGAGGCTGCCGACGAAGGGCAGCACGCCGAGCACGTAGTTCAGCAGCCCCCCTTCGCCCCACAGGTACAGGGTGCCCACCGCCGCGATGGTGATCAGCATGTGACCGGCGAACATGTTGGCGAACAACCGGATGGCCAGGGTGAACGGCCGCAGGATGATGTTCGATAGGAATTCGATCGGGATCAGCAGAATGTGCATGGCGGCCGGAATGCCGGGGATATAGCACATGAGCTTGAAGTAGCCGAAGAAGCCGTGCTTCTGGATTCCCACGAACATGTAGAGGAACCACACGGTGAGCGCCAGCAGCACCGGGACCGCGAAGTGCGAGGTCACCGGCAGCTGGGCCAGAGGAATGATGCCCCAGAGGTTCTGGACCAGGATGAAGGAGAACAGGGTCGCCAGGAAGCCGGCCCATTTACGCCCGTTGGCCCCGCCGAGGATCTCGATGGCCACGCCGTTGCGGACGAACCCGTACGCGCTTTCCCCGGCGAACTGCATCTTCGACGGCACCATCGCGGTCCGACGGGAGGCGGCCAGATAGAACGCCATGATCACCAGGACGCCGATGCCCAGCAGCACCATGGCCTTCACTGACGCGATGGCCTCGCCGTCCGCGACCTTGTCGAAGAAGAACGAATGCTCGACGGTCGGCGCTTCGAATTCGCCACCGTCCTCTGCGGTCAGCAACACCGCTGACAGGAACGTCACGCGGTCTCCCTCCGGATGCCGGCCGACGACGGCAGGTCGGCGCGGGTCGGGGACCCGGCCATTCGCAGTGCCCTCATTCGGTTCGCCGTTTTCGCTTCACGTAGTGCGCGCGCCTCGTCCGCAGTCGCGCGCGCGGACGAGGCCAGGTCAGCGGACACCTGGTCGTCGGCCACACGCTGCGCGTGCCGCATGACCACCGCATAGATGCCCAGCGCCATGCCGACGACCGCACCGATCGGCGCCATCACCCGGGTGCCCCACCATTGATCGAGCAGCCATCCGACGGCGCCGAACAGGACCAGGCCGGACAGCAGGCTGCCGAACACGGCCCATCCCTCGTCCGCACCCTTCGACGGGGGCCTGACCCGGGGGAACATCTTCATGGCGTCCCGGACCCTATCAGTTGACTCCGGCCCGCGGTGCATCCCGGTAGGCGCGGCGTGCCCGATCACGGAACCGTCGTCGAGCCGCCGCCGCAATGCCTTGGCCTGCGCATTTGTCCGCCGAAAGGTTCTTGGCGGCCGGCCCGTGCGGTCAGTGCGGATCCACGTAGTAGAGCTTCAATGTCCAGACATACCTCATGTGTGCTCCCAGCCACAGGAACACCCCGAGGCCGATCGCGCCGGCCATCCAGCGGACGTTGACCGGACCGTCGATCGGCATCGTCATCAAGATCACTGCCAGCACGAACACCTTGATCACATATGCGAACAATGCGGCGATCATCACGGTGTTCGGATTGGTCCGACCGACCCAGGCGATGACGACCGCCGAGAAGCTGAAGAACGCCCCGACGATCACCGTGCCGATCAGCACGCCCAGCACCGCCGGCCACCCGTCGACGATCGCGCCGGCCACGCCCAGCAGCACTCCCCCGCCCACCAGCGCAATCAGGCACAGCCGCAGGTGCGCCAGCGACCAGGCGCCGGCCGACCGGCTGCGGTCGGCGATGGCCGCGGCGGCCCGGATCTGCTCGGACAGGTCGACGGCCGGCCGGGTCGGGCTCGCCGCGGCGGGCTGTTCGGGTTGGTTCACGTCATCGGATGTTCTGCTCGGCTGTCGGACGGTGCTGCTCCTGGCAGTGTGGCAGCAATCCGGCTCCGCTCGCGCCGGGCCAGCCGGCTCGCCCGCACCCTGGGCCACAGCGAGAACATCAGCCCCACCAGCAACAGCAGTGCGGCGGGCAGGACGGCGACCTGCCAGCTGACGAACGTCAGCGACACCGCCGCCACCGCCAGCGCGAAGGCCCAGTAGTAGAAGAGCAACACCGCCTGCCGGTGGGTGTGCCCGATCGCCAGCATCCGGTGGTGCAGGTGGCGGTTGTCCGCGCTGAACGGGTGCCGGCCCTCCTTGGTCCGCCGGATCACCGCGAGCAGGAAGTCCAGCACCGGGATGAACACTACGGCCAGCGCGACGACCAGCGGCGCCAGCAGCGCGATCGTGGAGCGCGGGCCGAAGGTGGACGGGTCCAGCTTGCCGCCCGCGCTGATGATCGCGCCGGCCATGGCCAGCCCGATGAACATAGACCCCGAATCGCCCATGAAGATGCGGGCCGGCGAGAAGTTGTGCGGCAGGAACCCCAGACAGGCCCCGAGCAGGGCGGCGGCGATCAGCGGCGGCTGGGACGCCGAGGCGTCGTCGCCGGAGAGCACCAGCTGCCGGGCCGAAAAGACGAACAGCGCGAACGCGCTGATCGCGGCCACCCCGGCGAGCAGCCCGTCCAGCCCGTCGATGAAGTTCATCGCGTTCGTCAGCACGACGGTGAGCAGCACGGTGAGCACGATGCCCTGCGTCTGGTCCAGGCTGACCAGGCTGCCGCCGGACGGTCCGCTGCTGGGCAGCCAGAGCACCTGCCACTGCACGCCGAACAGCACCATCACCCCGGCCGCCAGGATCTGGCCGGCCAGCTTGGCCACCGCGTCCAGGTCGAACCGGTCGTCGATGATGCCGATCAGGCAGATCACCCCGCCTGCGGCCAGCACCCCGACGATCTCCGAGGACGAGACGAACGCCGCGCTCAGCGCGGGCAACTGCAGCGCCATCAGCACGGCGGCGGCGAATCCGAGGTAGACGGCCAGGCCCCCCATCCGGGGCGTCGGCAGCGAGTGCACGTCGCGCTCGCGGATCGGCGACACCGCCCCGACCCGTACCGCGATCAACCGGACCACGCCGGTCAACAGCAACGTCACGACGACCGCGGCCCCGAAGACCAGCGCGTACTCGCGCAACGGAAGCGTGTACCCCGTCACCCGCCCAGGTTAGTGGGTCGAGGAACGGCCATGTGGCGGATACGTTCCGTGTCCGGACCTTCCTCGCCGACCGGATCGGGATTCTTGCCGGAAGTCGCGCAACCGTGCCGGACTTTGATCGTCTCCAGGAGGTAGCTCCGATTCCGCCCCGCGGCGGAAGGGCCCGAAGCACGGACCCGCCGATCGCCGCGGCACCGGCGGATCACGCTGAGCCCCACGCCGGGAGCTGCCGCAGGCCCGATCACGACACGCCGTCGGATCGGGCCTTCGGCTTGTCGGGCCTTCGGCTTGTCGGGCCTTCGGCTTGTCGGGCCTTCGGCTTGTTGGGCCGGCGCGGACCCTTCAGCGCGCGCCGGCGGTGACGTCGACCACGTCGCCGACCACCTCGCGGAGCCGGTCCAGCGGCACCGCGCCGACCCGCAGCACCCGCGGCACGTCACCGGTGATGTCCACCACGGTGGAGGCCACCCCGATCGGGGACGGCCCGCCGTCCAGGTAGACCGCGACCTGCTCGCCCAATTGCGCCTGCGCGTCGGCGACGGTGGTGGCCGGTGGCTGGCCGCTTCGGTTGGCGCTGGACACGGCCATCGGTCCGACCAACCGGAGCAGGTCGATGGCCACCGGGTGCAACGGCATCCGCACCATGACCGTGCCCTTGGCGTCGCCCAGATCCCACTGCAGCGACGGGGCATGCTCGACGACCAGGGACAACCCGCCCGGCCAGAACGCCTCGACCAGCGTGCGGGCGACCGGCGGCACCGCCGTCACCAGGCCCTCGATGGTCGTCCAGGAACCGACGAGCACGGGCACCGGCATGTCCGGACCCCGGCCTTTCGCGGCCAGCAGGGCGCGCACGGCCGCGGCGTTGAACGCGTCGGCCCCGATCCCGTAGACGGTGTCGGTCGGCAGCACGACGAGGTTGCCGGACGCCGCGGCATGCGCCGCCGCCTCCAGGCCGGCCCGCCGGGCGATCGGATCCGCGCAGTCGAAGGTGGTCACGGTCGTTCAGTCTTCCGTGCGTCGTTCCCGGTGCGCTTTCCGGTGCTCTTTCCGGTGTTCGGCGCCGGGCTGGCCACGGTCGCCCTGGCCGGCGGTTCCGCTCCGATCCGCACCCTGGTGGCGGTGACGAACCGTGGTCGACCGGCCAGGTCGGTGTGCTCTCGCACGTCGGTGAGCACCCGCCTGGCCCGGAGCAGGGCGGGCACCGACTCGCCGTGGCTGTCGTCGTGCTCGACGGCCAGCCGACCGCCGATCTTGAGCAGGCCCGCGGCCACCGAAATCAACGGCCGGATCACGGCCAGGCCGTCCGGACCGGCGAACACCGCCTCCGCCGGATCGTGGTCGGCCACCTCCGGCTCGACCGGCGTGCCCTCCGGCACGTAGGGCGGATTGGCGGTGACCAGGTCGACGGTGCCGTCCAGGTCGGTCAACAGCCGGTCGTCGAAGATGTCGCCGCCGCGCAACTCCACCCCGGCGCGGCCGGGTCCGGCCTGGGCGAGCGCGTTGCGGCGGGCCCAGGCCAGGGCGGCCGGCGAACGTTCCACTCCGATCACCCGGGCGTCCGGGCGCTGCGCCGCGATGGCCAGGGCCAGCGCGCCGCTGCCGGTGCACAGGTCGACGACCAGCGGCCGGGTGACGTCGGCGATCGCCGGCAATGCCCAGGCGAGCAGGGATTCGGTCTCCGGACGGGGCACGAACACGCCCGGCCCGACCGCGACGGTCGCCCGGCCGAACCGGACCGATCCGATCAGGTGCTGCAGGGGGATCCGTCGCGCCCGCTGCTCCACCAGGGCGCGGTACTCCCGCAGATACTCCTCGTCGACCAGGGGCGTGAGGCCCAGCCGGGTGCGCGGGACGCCCAGCAGGTGCGCGGCGAGTTCCTGAGCGTCCACGTCCGGGGTCGGCACGCCGGCCGCGTCCAGGGAGGTGGCCGCGTCCAGGATCGCCGCCCGCAGCGAATGCCGGGTCATCGCTCGGACGTGCCCGTGCCGGCGAGTCGTTCGGCCCGGTCGGCAGCCGACAGCGCGTCCAGCACCGCGTCCAGGTCGCCGTCCAGCACCGCGTCCAGGTTGTAGGCCTTGTAGCCGACCCGGTGGTCGGCGATCCGGTTCTCCGGGAAGTTGTAGGTGCGCACCCGCTCGGACCGGTCCACTGTGCGGACCTGGGACCGGCGGGCGTCGGCCGCGGCCGCCTCCGCGCTGGCCCGGGCGGCCGCGAGCAGCCGGGCCCGCAGGATGCGCATCGCCTGCTCCTTGTTCTGCAGCTGCGACTTCTCGTTCTGGCAGGACACCACGATGCCGCTGGGCAGGTGGGTGATGCGCACCGCCGAATCGGTGGTGTTCACCGACTGCCCACCGGGGCCGGACGACCGGAACACGTCGATCCGCAGGTCGCTGTCGGCGATCTCGACGTCGTGCACGTCCTCGACCTCCGGGGCGACGAACACCCCGGCCGCGGAGGTGTGCACCCGGCCCTGGGACTCGGTCACCGGGACTCGCTGGACCCGGTGCACGCCGCCCTCGTACTTGAGGCGGGCCCAGACACCGTCCGCGTTCGTGCCCGGCGCTTTCACCGCGACGGTGACGTCCTTGTACCCGCCCAGGTCGGACTCGGTGGCCGAGAGCACCTCGGTCTTCCAGCCGCGGCGCTCGGCGTACCGCAGGTACATCCGCAGCAGGTCACCGGCGAACAGCGCGGACTCCTCGCCGCCCTCCCCCGCCTTGACCTCGACCAGCACGTCCTTGCCGTCGTCCGGGTCGCGGGGCACCAGCAGCTCGGTGAGCCGTTGCTCGAGTTCCTCCACCCGGGCGGCCAGCGCGCGAGCCTCGTCGGCGAACGCCGGATCCTCCGCGGACAGCTCCCGGGCCGCCTGCAGGTCGTCCCGGGCGGTGGCGAGGTCGCGGGCGGTGGCGACGATCGGGGTCAGCTCGGCGTACCGGCGACCCAGCCGCCGGCTCGCCCCCTGATCGGCGTGCACGGCCGGATCGGCCAGCTTGACCTGCAGGTCCTCGTACTCGGCGACGAGTGCGTCGGCCGCGGACGTGTTGCTCGTGCTCACCGACCACTCCTCCCGTGCTCGCTCTGTCGACCGCGCCGCTAGCTGCTGCTTCGTTCCGGTGTGCTCTGCCGCTGCCTGCTGTCCGCCTCGTGCTGTGCTGCTGCGTGCTGCCTGACGCTGCCGCTGCACGCCGCCCGCCGCTTGCTTCGCTGATCAAACCCGCGCCCACGCGCCCGATTCGTCCGGTTCGACCCGGCTTTGATCAGCGAACCTGTGGGCCGCACCTCGCTTCGCTGATCAATCCCGCATCTGCGCGCCCGATTTGTCCGATCCAGCACGGATTTGATCAGCGAACCAAAGCGCACCGGCGCCGCCCGAACACCGACCCGCGGAGAAACGCCAAACGGCGCCCGCCGGCCCCCCTTGGGGGGAGCAGTGCGGGCGCCGCGGATGCGTTAACGGCTGCGCTTGCCGTAGCGCGCCTCGAAACGCGCCACCCGGCCACCGGTGTCCAGGATCTTCTGCTTGCCGGTGTAGAACGGGTGGCAGTTGGAGCAGACCTCGACGTGGATCGTGCCGCTGGTCTCGGTGCTGCGCGTCACGAAGGTGTTGCCGCAACCGCAATGCACCTCGGTGGTGACGTAGGCAGGGTGAATGCCGGTCTTCATCGTGTGTTCCTCTTTCCGGGAGAGCCTGTCCGACGGGCCGCCGGGTCGCCCGCGTCGATACGCGCGGACGTGAACCGGAGCCGGGCTCGACCGACCAGTGTGCCAGATCGCCCGGTCGTCATGCCAAACGTGGGCGGTGCCGCGACTATTCCGAACCGCCGCCGACGGGCCGCCCCGAATCGTGCCCGACGGAGGTTCCGGAGTCGTCGAGGACGGTGCCGGCCGCCGTCAGCCGCAGGCCGATCGCGCCGCTGGGCACCAGGCCCCAGCGCGGCCCGATCGTGGACAGCCAACCCACCAGCCGGTACTTGCGCACCAACGCCCGCAGCACCCGGGGAGCCGAGGACTCCGGCAACACCCGGCCCACCGCGGGCACACCGCGACCCAGCGGCCGGCCCTGAGCCGTGCACGGCGCCACCTCACACGCCCCGTTCCGGCGCAGCCGCTTGACCTTGCCTGCGGTCGGGTTCGTCCAGACCCACAGCTGGTCGCCCGCGGTGCCCGGCCAGGCGTCGTCGGCAGGCATCACCCAGACCGGGGTCGGCACCGGGGTGCCGTCGCGCCGGAAGGTGGTGAGCAACAGGTAGCTCGCCCGACCCAGCAGGTGCGCCGGATCAGGCCGACCGTCGGACATGGATCAGTCTCCGCCGCCCGGTGTGGTCTTGGCCACCTGCATCAGGAACTCGATGTTGCTTCGGGTCTTGCGGAGCCGATCCAGCACCAGCTCGATCGCCTGCTGGGTGTCCAGCGCGGCCAGCACCCGGCGCAGCTTGACCACGACGGCCAGCTCGTCGGGCGACATGAGCAGGTCCTCCTTGCGCGTCGACGACTGATCGACGTCGATCGCCGGGAAGATCCGCTTGTCCGCGAGCCGCCGATCGAGCTTCAGCTCGGCGTTGCCGGTGCCCTTGAACTCCTCGAAGATCACCGTGTCGCCGGCGGAACCGGTCTCCACCAGGGCGGAGGCGAAGATGGTCAACGACCCGCCGTTCTCGATGTTGCGGGCCGCGCCGAGGAACCGCTTGGGCGGGAACAGCGCGGTGGAGTCGACGCCACCGGACAGGATCCGGCCGGACGCCGGGGCGGCCAGGTTGTACGCGCGACCGAGCCGGGTGATCGAGTCGAGCAGCACGACCACGTCCCTGCCCATCTCCACCAGGCGCTTGGCCCGTTCGATGGACAACTCGGCGACCAGCGTGTGGTCGGCCGGCGGACGATCGAAGGTGGAGGCGATGACCTCGCCCTTCACCGACCGCTGCATGTCGGTGACCTCTTCCGGCCGCTCGTCGACCAGCACCACCATCAAGTGACATTCCGGGTTGTTCTTGGTGATCGCGTTGGCGATGGCCTGCATCACCATCGTCTTGCCGGCCTTGGGCGGCGACACGATCAGCGCGCGCTGACCCTTGCCGACCGGCATGACCAGGTCGATGACCCGGGTGGTGAGCAGGTGCGGCTCGGTCTCCAGGCGCAGCCGCTCGTTCGGGTACAGCGGGGTCAGCTTGGTGAACTCCGGCCGGTTGCGGGCCTGTTCGGGGTCCAGGCCGTTCACCGAGTCGAGCCGGACCAGCGCGTTGAACTTCTGCCGCTGCTGCTCTCCCTCGCGCTGCGCGCGGACCGCGCCGGTGACCGCGTCACCGCGGCGCAGGCCGTTCTTGCGGACCTGGGACAGCGAGACGTAGACGTCGTTCGGGCCGGTCAGGTAGCCCGACGTGCGGATGAACGCGTAGGAGTCGAGCACGTCCAGGATGCCGGCGACCGGGACGAGGACGTCGTCCTCGCGGATCTCCGGCTCGCTGGGCCCGTCCGAGTAGCGCTCGCGTTGACCCCGTCGGTTGCGGTCGCGGTAGCGGCGGCCCCGCCGGCCGCGGTTGTCGCCGTCCTCGTCGTCGTCGCGGCGGCCGTCCTGGCGGTTGTCGGGCCGGCTGCTCGCGGTCTGCACGCCGCCGGACCGGTTCTGCTGACCGTCCCGGCCACCGTTCTGGTCGCGCTGCTCACGGCCCTGCTGTTGATCGCGCTGCTGGTCACGCTGTTGATCGCGGGCCGGCTGTCCGCGCTCGGCGGTGGCGGTGGCGGTCCCGTTCACCCCGGCCGCCGGCGCACCGTCGCCGAAGTCCCGCTCGCGGCCGTCGCGCCGGCCACGCCGGTTCCGACGCCCAGCGCGCTGGCCGTCCTCGCCGCCGGCCGAGGCCGAACCGTCCTGGCCGCCGTGATGTTCGCCGTCGGCGTCGGCCGACCCGGTGGCCGGCGAGGCGGTGTCGCCCTCCCGGGCCGGCGGCTGCTCGGTCGGCCGGGCCGGCGCCGGGCCGGACAACTCGCCGAGCGGCAGTTCGGGTTCCCGGGCGTGCCCGTTGGTGGCCGTCGTCTCGGTCGTCGCGGGGTGGGCCGCGCCGCCGTTCACCGCGCCGCCGCCCTGGCCCTGCCGGGCGGTGATCGCGGCGATCAGGTCGCCCTTGCGCATGCCCGACGTGCCGCGAATGCCCAGTTGGGAGGCCATGGCCTTGAGGTCGGTCAGCACCATGCCCGACAACCCCTCGCCGCGGCGGGCCCGGCCTCGACCGGTGCGCGACGCGGTCGCCTCGGCGGCAGAGCCGGCATCGAGGGTGGGGGCTTCGAGCGACTCCGTGGTTTCCGTCACGAAGATCCTTCCTGTCCGGCCGAATCTTCCGACCGGGATTGAGCGCCGCCATCCGGCGGCTGCCATGTCGGACCCGTTCCACGGGCACGACAGATACGCCGATCACCCGACCTGGAGCCTCGGCACGACGAACCGGACCTGGGGTGATCCGCCGCGATCAGTGGGTGTCGAGGCAGCGGATTCGCTCAGAATGGGAGCGGCGGGTTTGAGCCAGTGTCAACATCCGTGTCGACTGGATCGGGACCCACCGTCGATGTCCGGCGCGCGGTCGGTGTCGTTCGATTGAACACGCATCGCCGCGGCGGGTACAGCCGGTGATCGCTGTCAACAGTAACCGCATCGCACGTCCATCAGCAACTAACGGGAAAGCGTGTCGCGGCAACCCCGAAATTGCCCGGCGCGTCCGGCCCGGTCGGTCGTCACATCAGTCGCGCACCCTCCGCGCAGATCGGGACGAACTCGACCTGGAAACCCGGCCGGCGCCACCGGGACACCTCGAATTCACCGGTGACCAGCGCAATCACCGACGGCCCGGCGCCGGAGATGACCGCAGGCACGCCCGCCTCCCGTAGCTGCGACATCAGCCGGGCCGATTCCGGCATCGCCGCCGCTCGATAGGGCTGGTGCAGGCGGTCCCGGGTGGCCGGCAGCAGGTACCGCGGGTCGGTGGTCAGCGCGTGCACGAGCAGCCCGGCCGCAGCCGCGTTGGCGGCGGCGTCGGCATGCGGGACGCTCGACGGCAGCAGGCCGCGGGTGTGCTCGGTGGAGCTGGACTGCTCCGCCGCGAAGACCACCACCCTGATGTCCGGATGCACCTCGCGCCGGACCGCCACCGGGGCGCCGTCGTCGCCGACATAGGCCAGGGTGAACCCGCCGAACAGGGCGGGGGCAACGTTGTCGGGATGCCCCTCCATGCCAGTGGCCAGGCACAACAGCTGAAAGTCGGACAGCGGCTCGGCACCGCTCTCGGCCATCAGCTCACGGCCCAGCAGCAGGCCGGCGACGATCGCCGCCGCCGATGAGCCCAGCCCGCCGCCGTGCGGGATCCGGTTGACACAGGTCAGCCGCAGTCCGGAGGCGTCCAGCGGCCCGGCGCACACGTTGAAGGCGTTGCCGATCGCCTTGACGATCAGGTGCCGCTCGTCCAGCGGCACCTCGCCGGCGCCGACCCCGGACACCCGGATCTCCAGCGGGCCGTCCGTCCGGCACACGCTGACCTCGTCGTACAGGGCCAGGGCCAGCCCGAAGCTGTCGAAGCCGGGGCCGAGGTTGGCCGAGGTGGCCGGCACCCGCACCGTGTACGTCGGGCCGAGGCTCCGCGCCCCTTCCTGGGCCGACGGCACGGTGTCGACAATTCGCTCGCTCATCCGGTGAGGCCCAGCGCGTCGGTGACCGCCTCGGCCGCGACCGGAAGCACCACCGGATCGGTCATGAAGCCCATCGCGGTGTCCGGATCCTTGAGGCCGTTGCCGGTGACGGTGCAGACCACCAGCGAGCCGGCCGGCAGCCGGCCGTCGGCGACGGTCGCGATCAGCCCGGCCACCGAGGCCGCCGACGCCGGCTCCACGAACACTCCCTCGGTGGAGGCGAGCAGCCGGTACGCGTCCAGGATCTGCTCGTCGGTGACCATGTCGATGACGCCGCGCGACTCGTCGCGAGCGCGGATCGCGCCGTCCCAGGAGGCGGGGGCGCCGATCCGGATGGCGGTGGCCACGGTGTCCGGATCGGGCACCGGGTGCCCCAGTACCAGCGGCGCCGCGCCGGCCGCCTGGAATCCGAACATCCGGGGCAGCGAGTCGACCACACCGTCCGCGTGGTACTCCCGGTAGCCCTTCCAGTAGGCGGTGATGTTGCCGGCGTTGCCCACCGGCAGGACATGCACGTCTGGTGCCCGGCCCAGCACGTCGCAGATCTCGAAGGCCGCCGTCTTCTGACCCTCGATGCGCACCGGGTTGACCGAGTTCACCAGCTCGACCTCGTCCGTGGTGGCCGCCGTCTTGCGGGCCAGCTCCAGGCAGTCGTCGAAATTCCCCTCGATCTGCAGGATCCGGGCGCCGTAGGCGACCGCCTGGGCCAGCTTCCCGGCGGCGATCTTGCCCTGCGGGATGAGCACGGCGCTGGTCAGGCCCGCGCGCGCCGCGTACGCCGCGGCCGACGCCGAGGTGTTCCCGGTGGAGGCGCAGATCACCGCGCGCGCACCGCGGGCGAGCGCGTGGGTGACCGCCACGGTCATCCCGCGGTCCTTGAAGGAACCGGTCGGGTTGGCGCCCTCGACCTTGAGGTGCACCTGCACGCCGAGCCGGTCGGACAGCGTCTGCGCGGGCACCAGCGGGGTGCCGCCCTCCAACAGGGTGATCACCCGGGCGCCCGGGGGCACGGCCACCCGGTCCGGGTAGGCGGCGATCAACCCCGGCCAGCCGAGGCCGGCCCTGGGCCGATCGGGCTCGACGCCCTGGACGTCCGCCGACCCGATCGATGCGGCCGTGTGCGTCATCGCAGCTCCCCCATCACCCGCATGACCGAGGTGACCGCGCGGACCGAGTCCAGGTCGGCCAGCCGTCGCACCGTCGCGGCCAGGGCGGCGTCCGGCGCGCTATGGGTGACCACCACCAGCCGGGCGTCGTCGCCGCGGCCCTCCTGACGCACCGTGGAGATCGACACCCCGCCGTCGGCGAAGGCGGTGGCCACCGCGGCCAGCACACCCGCCTTGTCGTCCACGTCCAGGCTGATGTGGTAGCGGGACAGCACCTGGCCCATCGACAGGATCGGCAGGGCCGCGTACGAGGACTCCCGGGGCCCGCGGCCACCGGCCACCCGGTTCCGGGCCACCGCGACGAGATCGCCCAGCACCGCCGACGCGGTCGGCGCGCCCCCGGCGCCAGGACCGTAGAACATCAGCCGGCCGGCCGCCTCGGCCTCCACGTACACGGCGTTGTAGGCACCGTCCACCGCCGACAGCGGATGGCTGGTGGGCAGCATCACCGGGTGCACACGGGCGGACACGGCCTCCCCCCGGCCGCCGTCGGCCGCGCCGGGGACGCGCTCGCAGATCGCCAGAAGCTTGACCGTGCAACCGATCTCGTGCGCCGCGGCGATGTCGGCGACGGACACCTGGGCGATCCCCTCGCGGTGCACGTCGGAGGCGCCGACCCGGGTGTGGAAGCCGATGGAGGCCATGATCGCCGCCTTGGCGGCCGCGTCGAACCCGTCCACGTCGGCGGTGGGATCGGCCTCGGCGTAGCCCAGCCGGGTCGCCTCGGCCAGCGCCTCGTGGTAGCCCATCCCGGTGTCCACCATGCTGGACAGGATGAAGTTGGTGGTGCCGTTGACGATGCCCATGATGCGCACGATCCGGTCGCCGGCCAGCGACTCCCGCAGCGGGCGGATCAACGGGATGGCGCCGGCCACCGCGGCCTCGAAATACAGGTCGGCACCGGCCGCGTCGGCCGCCCGGTACAGCAGCGGGCCGTGCTCGGCCAGCAGCGCCTTGTTGGCGGTGACCACGCCGGCGCCCCGGTTCAGCGCCGTCAGCAGCAGGTCCTTCGTCGGGTCGATGCCGCCGATCACCTCGACGACCACGTCGATGTCGGGATCGGCCACCACGGCGGCCGCGTCGGTGGTCAGCAGCCCGGCCGGGATGTCCGGGTGCCGGGCGGGGCGCCGGACGGCCACCGCGACCAGTTCGAGCTTGGCGCCCACCCGGGCGGTCAGCTCGTCGGCCTGCTCGACCAGCAGCCGGACGACCTGGGAGCCGACCACGCCGGCGCCGAGCACGCCGACCCGGACGCCGTCGAGCCCGGCCGCTCGACCCGTCATCGCGAGCCTCCCGGCCGGGTGACGTCCCGGAAGACCCGGAACGCGTAGATCAGCAGCAGGACGACCACGACGATCGCGGCGACCGCTATGCCGATCGTCAGCCAGCGCGGCAGGTCGGGCTTGAGCAGGGTGATCACGATGAGCACCCCGGCCAGCACCAGCAGCACGACGCCGGGTACCAGCGACGCCTGCTTGGCGGGCTTCTCATCGGCAGGACTGGTCACCGGGTCTCCAGGAGCATCAGGTCGTCGTCGGTCTCGCGGCGCAACACCACTGTGTCAGTTCCACCCGCCACCGCCACCACGGCGGGGCGGGGCACCCGGTTGTAGTTGCTGGACATGGCGTAGCAGTACGCGCCCGTCGCCGCGACCGCGAGCAGGTCGCCGACGGCCAGGTCGGCCGGCAGGTAGCAGTCGCGGACGACGATGTCGCCGCTCTCGCAGTGCTTGCCGACGACCCGGGAGAGCACGGGCGCGGCGTCCGAGGATCGGGAGGCCAGCGCGACGGTGTAGTCGGCGTCGTACAGGGCGGTGCGGATGTTGTCGCTCATCCCGCCGTCGACGGACACGTAGCGACGGGTGAGCCCGCCGTCCAGGGTCACGTCCTTGATGGTGCCCACCTCGTAGAGGGTGACGGTGCCGGGTCCGGCGATGGCCCGGCCGGGCTCCACCACCACCGTGGGCACGGTCAGCCCGGCCAACTGGCACTCCCGGGTGACGATCGCGAGCAGCGACTGGGCCATCACCGCGGGCGCCGGCGGATCGTCCTCGTCGGTGTAGGCGATGCCCAGGCCGCCGCCCAGGTCCAGGGTGGTCAGCGAGTCCGCGACGTGCGGGTGGTCGGCGACGATCTGCCGCAGCAGCCCGACCACCCGGTGCGCGGCCACCTCGAAGCCGGACGGGTCGAAGATCTGCGAGCCGATGTGCGAGTGCAACCCGGTCAACCGCAGCCCGGGCAGCGCCAGCACCCGGCGGACCGCCTCGGCCGCGTCCCCGCCGGTCAGCGAGAAGCCGAACTTCTGGTCCTCGTGCGCGGTGGCGATGAACTCGTGGGTGTGCGCCTCCA
>CAZCEH010000060.1:0-16655 GCA_964497705.1 uncultured Actinomycetes bacterium
AAATAGCTGAGGCACGACCACCCGCCACGCGCTCAATCTCGGTGAGGCACGCCGGTTCCTTGCAGAAGTTACTGACGAGTAATAACCTGGGTTAACAAGCGCCGGTCCGCTCGACGGACCGGGCACGTCGTCGTGTCCGGCCGGTCCACCCGCCCGTCCGCAGGCCTCATCGTCAGGGAGCAGCCGCAAATGACGCACTATCGGTCAAATGTTCGAGATCTTGAGTTCAACCTGTTCGAAGTGCTCGGCGCCGGCGAGCGGATGGGCAAGGGTCCGTTCGCCGAGATGGACGCCGACACGGCCCGCGACGTGTTGCGGGAGTTCGAGCAGGTGGCCAGCGGCCCGATCGCCGCATCCTTCGTCGACGGCGACCGCAACCCGCCCGTCTACGACCCCGCCACTTTCAGCGTGACCCTGCCGGAATCGTTCAAGAAGTCCTACCGCGCGATTCGCGACGGCGAATGGTATCGCCTCGAACTGCCGAGCGAACTGGGCGGATACGGCGCCTCGCCGAGCCTGCGCTGGGCCGCCGCCGAACTGATCCTCGGCGCCAACCCGGCGCTGTTCATGTACTCGGGGGGGCCGAACTTCGCCGCGGTGGTGCATCGCAACGGCACGCCGCTGCAACAGAAGATGGCCGAGACCATGATCGCCAAGCAGTGGGGCTCGACGATGGTGCTGACCGAGCCGGACGCGGGCAGCGACGTCGGCGCCGGCCGTACCCGGGCCATCCGGCAGCCGGACGGCAGCTGGCACCTGGAAGGCGTCAAGCGGTTCATCACCTCTGCCGAGCAGGACCTGACCGACAACATCGTGCACCTGGTGCTGGCCCGCCCGGAGGGACCCGGCGTGCAGACCCGGCCCGGCACCAAGGGTCTGAGCCTGTTCATCGTGCCCAAGTTCCACTTCGACCCGGAGACCGGTGAGCTCGGCGAACGCAACGGCGTGTTCGTCACCAATGTGGAACACAAGATGGGCCTCAAGGTCTCCACCACCTGCGAGCTGAGCTTCGGCATCCACGGCACGCCCGCCGTTGGATACCTGTTGGGCGACAAGCACGACGGCATCGCCCAGATGTTCCAGGTGATCGAGTACGCACGGATGATGGTGGGCACCAAGGCCATCGCCACGCTCTCCACCGGGTACCTGAACGCGCTGGCCTACGCCAAGCAGCGGGTGCAGGGCGCCGACCTGACCCGGGCCGCGGACAAGACCGCGCCGCGGGTGAGCATCATCCATCACCCCGACGTGCGGCGGATCCTGATGCGGCAGAAGGCGTACGCCGAGGGTCTGCGGGCGGTGTACCTGTACACCGCGTCGTGGCAGGACCGGATCGCCTCCGGTGAGCTCGCCGGCCAGGACCTCGAGGTGGCCGAGCACGTCAACGACCTGCTGCTGCCGATCGTCAAGGGTGTCGGCTCCGAGCGGGCCTACGAGAACCTGGCGCTGTCGTTGCAGGTTTTCGGCGGTTCCGGCTACACCCAGGACTATCCGATCGAGCAGTACATCCGGGACGCCAAGATCGACACCCTGTACGAGGGCACCACGGCGATCCAGGCCCAGGACTTCTTCTTCCGCAAGATCGTCAAGGACAGCGGAGCCGCGCTGGGCACGGTGGCCGCGGAGATCGCCACCTTCGTCCGGACGAGCATGTCCGAGACCAGGGACGGCCGCCTGAAGGAGGAGCTCACGCTGCTGGGCACCGCGCTGGGCGACGTGCAGGCGATGGTCGCAGCCCTGGTCGGCTACGCGATGGGTGCGCTGCGGGAACCGGAGTCGGTGTACAGGGTCGGCGAGCACGCGGTCACCCTGCTGATGAGCGTCGGCGACCTGCTGATCGGCTACCTGCTGCTGCGGCAGGCACTGGTCGCCCAGGCCGCGCTGGACGCCGGTCCCGATGACCAGAAGGCCGGCAAGGACAAGGACTTCTATGCGGGCAAGCTCGCCGTGGCCCGCTGGTTCACCCGGAATGTGCTGCCCGAACTCACCGCCCGCCGCGGGATCGTGGAGAGCGCCGACCTGTCCCTGATGCAGGTCGACGAGGCGGCCTTCTGACCCGACCACCCGGTTCCCCTCCTCTCGATGCCCGGTCTCCGATCCGAGACCGGGCATCGGCTCATGTTCGGCGCGCACTATGGGGGTGATCGGCGAAGCCTGGCCCGAGCAGTGCCCGGACCCGTGGGAGAGGACGCACCATGCCTGCCACAGTGACCCGCAGGGCCCTGCGCCGGGCTCGCCTGGGCGGGCGCCATTCCTTTCGGGCCGTCGTCCGGCACCGCACCGCCGCGCTGCTGGTTGCCGTGGTCGCGGCCCTGGGCATCGGGTCCGCCGTGGCGGTCAGCCAGGACCCCCCGCCGACCTGGGGCCCGATGGCCATGCAAGGACAGCCGCACCCGCCGATGCACATGCCGATGCCGGAGCCGCCCTGGGCGCCTCACCACCACTGATGACCACCGCGCGTGCCGGCGGGCCGAGTCCTGACCGCCGCGGATCCGCGCGACGCGGCTGCCTACCCTGACCTGATGGATGATGGTGGGATCGAGCGGATCCGGTCCCTGGACGAGCTGGACCGGCAGATCGCCGGCTGCCGGGCCTGCCCGCGGCTGGTGGCCTGGCGGGAGGAGGTCGCTCGGGTCAAGCGGGCCGCCTTCCGCGACGAGACCTATTGGGGTCGTGGCGTGCCGGGGTTCGGGCCGGCGGATGCCCGGGTGCTGATCGTCGGCCTGGCACCGGCCGCACATGGAGCGAATCGCACCGGCCGGATGTTCACCGGCGACCGCAGCGGCGACGTGCTGTACGCGGCGCTGTACCGGGCCGGGCTGGCGTCACAGCCGACGGCCACCCGGATCGGTGACGGGCTGACCCTGTCCAAGGTGCGGATCACCGCGCCGGTGCACTGCGCACCGCCGGCGAACAAGCCCACCCCGCAGGAGATCCGCACCTGTTCGCGATTCCTGGAGCGAGAACTGGCGCTGCTCTCGCCGACCCTCCGGGTGGCGATCACCCTGGGCGCCATCGGCTGGCAGGCCTTGCTGCGCGTGCTCGACCTATTGGGCTGGTCGATTCCGCGACCGCGTCCGGCCTTCGGTCATGGACGGGAGGTCGCCTTGAGCCACCCGACCGGCCGGGCGCTGACCGTGCTCGGCTGCTACCACGTGAGCCAGCAGAACACCTTCACCGGCCGGCTCACACCCGCCATGCTCGACGCCGTGCTGACCCGCGCCGTGCAGCTGGCTGACGATTCGCCCGGCGACGGCGGCAATGTCGACGCCGTGGACCGAGGCGGTCGGGGTTGATCTGACGACGCTGCGGGTTGGTCAGGACGGCGGTTGTTCCGCGGGTGCGCCGGCCGGGCCTGATGCTGTTGCGGGTGCAGGAGTCCGCGGAACTTCGGCTCGCGTGGGACACGCTGATGCTCCGCGGCCGAGCTCGACCAGGCCCAGAGCCGTGGCGCGCTCGCCCCTGCGGAACTTCGGCTCGCGTGGGACACGCTGATGCTCCGCGGCCGAGCTCGACCAGGCCCAGAGCCGTGGCGCGCTCGCCCCTGCGGAACTTCGGCTCGCGTGGGACACGCTGATGCTCCGCGGCCGAGCTCGACCAGGCCCAGAGCCGTGGCGCGCTCGCCCCTGCGGAACTTCGGCTCGCGTGGGACACGCTGATGCTCCGCGGCCGAGCTCGACCAGGCCCAGAGCCGTGGCGCGCTCGCCCCTGCGGAACTTCGGCTCGCGTGGGACACGCTGATGCTCCGCGGCCGGGCTGGACCAGGCCTGATGCTGTTGCGGGTGCAGGAGTCTGCGGAACTTCGGCTTGCGTCAGTCGGTCACGATGCCGGCCGCTGCGCGGCCAGGAGCACCTGCGGACGCTGCGGTCCGGCGGCGGGTAGGCGCAGCTCGGCGATGACCTCCAGGCCGGCGTCCTCGATCAGTCGCGACAGTTGCTCAGGCCGCCATAGATGGGTGGTCCAAGCGACGGGTACGCCCCCGTACGCCTGCGTCCGAACGATGTCCCCGTCTCCTACGTGCGTACCGATGACGGCCTGGCCACCCGGAACGAGTGCCTGGGCGAAGGTCTCCAGAACACCGGGCAGCAGGTGGCGAGGCAGATTGAACAGGGACCACCAGCCGAGCACGCCGCCCAGCGAGGCGGGTTGGGTTTCTAGCGTCGTTGCTGAGCGGACCGCGAAGTCGAGGTGTGGATGGCGTCGCCGAGCGTGCCGAACCATCCGAGGAGACAGGTCGACTCCGGAGGCATCGACTCCTCGCTCGGTCAGGTACGCGGTGACGGTGCCCGGTCCACATCCGACATCCAGGACGGGCCCGAGATCACGCACCGCTTCGGCGAAGGCATCGAGTGCCGCCCGGAGCCAAGGGTGTGGCGCCAGATCACCCATGCCCATGTCGACGTACTGGTCGGCAACCGCGTCGTAGGACCGGCGGACGACGTCGAGGTCGGCTGGTTGCACGGGACGACAGTAACCCGCGAACCCGACACCGCCCGGTGATCAGAAGCCGGACGGCTCCGGGGTCCTCGGACTGCCGGGCAGGTCATCCGCCAGCCACTACCCCTCGGACGAGCGCCCGCCAGGATGATCGGTTCCTGGCGGGCGAACGACAAATGGCTGAGGGCAGCGGTCCGTCAGGAGGCGGTGTCCTCGTCGACCCAGTCCAGGGTCTTGGTGACGGCCTTCTTCCACTGCCGGTACAGCCGGTCCCGCTCCTTGGCGTCCATCTGCGGGTTCCAGCGCTTGTCCTCGGCCCAGTTGTTGCGGATGTCGTCCTCGGAGTCCCAGAAGCCGACCGCCAGGCCGGCGGCATAGGCGGCACCGAGGGCGGTGGTCTCCGCCACCACCGGCCGGATCACCGGCACCTCCAGGATGTCCGCCTGGAACTGCATGAGGGTGTCGTTGGCGACCATGCCGCCGTCCACCTTGAGCGCGGTCAGCTCGACGCCGGAATCCGCGTTCATCGCGTCCAGGACCTCCTTGGTCTGGTAGGCGTTCGCCTCCAGCACCGCCCGGGCGATGTGGGTCTTGTTGACGTAGCGGGTCAGCCCGACGATCGCACCGCGAGCGTCGGAACGCCAGTACGGCGCGAACAGGCCGGAGAACGCGGGGACGAAGTAACAGCCACCGTTGTCGGGCGCCGCCAATTCCTCGATCTCCGGTGCGCTGGCGATCAGGTTGAGGTTGTCCCGCAGCCACTGCACGAGGGACCCGGCGATCGCGATCGATCCCTCGAGCGCGTAGATGGGGGCCTGATCACCGATCTTGTAGCACACCGTGGTGAGCAGCCCGTTCTTCGACGGCACCTTCTCGGTTCCGGTGTTCATCAGCATGAAACAGCCGGTGCCGTAGGTGTTCTTGGCCTCGCCCGGGGACAGGCAGGCCTGACCGAAGGTGGCCGCCTGCTGGTCGCCGAGGATGCCGGCGATCGGCACGCCGGCGAAGGAGCCCTTCTCCCGGCCGTTGCCGTACACCTCGGACGAGGAACGGATCTCCGGCAGCATGGACAGCGGAATACCCATGTCCGCGGCGATGCCGGGATCCCAGGACAGCGTGTCCAGGTCCATCAGCATGGTGCGCGAGGCGTTCGTCGGGTCGGTGACGTGCAGCCCGCCGTCCGGCCCGCCGGTCATGTTCCACAGCGTCCAGGTGTCCATGTTGCCGAACACCAGGTCGCCGGCCTCGGCCCGCTCCCGGGCACCCTCGACGTTGTCCAGGATCCAGCGGACCTTCGGGCCGGAGAAGTAGGTGGCCAGCGGCAGGCCAACCTTCGCCTTGTACCGCTCGGCGCCCCCACCGAGCGCGCCGAGCTCCTGACAGATGGCGTCGGTGCGGGTGTCCTGCCAGACGATCGCGTTGTGCACCGCCTCACCGGTGTTCCGATCCCAGACCACCGCGGTCTCCCGCTGGTTGGTGATGCCGACCGCCGCGATGTCACCCTCGTTCAGGTCGGCCTTGGCCAGGGCGTCGGCGGCGACCAGGCGCGTGTTCGACCAGACCTCGGCCGGGTCGTGCTCGACCCAGCCGGCCTTCGGGAAGATCTGCTCGTGCTCACGCTGGTCCACGGAGACCACGCGGCCCTCACGGTTGAACACCATGCACCGGACCGATGTGGTGCCCGAGTCGATTGCGGCGACGTACTTCTCGCTCATGCGTTGCTACATCCCTTTCGTCGCTTCAACTTTGAAGCCCTAAGAGTTTTGACCACTTGGTTTGCACACGGTCGGGGCATCGGGCGACTCCGGCAGCGTCGCCGCCCGATGCTCCACCGATCACCTGTTGCGGATCATGGATCGTGTTGCCGGGGTCCGCGTCAGCTGACGCCCGGGAAGAGTCCGGTCTTGCCGCCGAGCGCCAGGAACAGCAGCGCGCCGAGCGCACCGCCGATCAGCGGCCCGGCGATCGGCACCCAGGAGTAGGCCCAGTCGGACGAGCCCTTGCCCTTGATCGGCAGGATGGCGTGGGCGATACGGGGACCCAGGTCGCGGGCGGGGTTGATCGCGTATCCGGTCGGACCACCCAGGGAGGCACCGATGCCGACGACCAGCAGGGCGACGAACAGCGGCCCGAGCTTGTCGGGGGTGCCGGCCGAGATCAGGATGACGAAGACCAGGACGAAGGTACCGACGATCTCCGTCAGGGTGTTCCAGCCGTAGTTGCGGATCGCCGGACCGGTGGAGAACACGCCGAGCTTCTTGCCCGGGTCCTCCTCCGCGTCGAAGTGCTGCTTGAACGCCAGCCAGGCGATGACCGCGCCGATGAAGGCGCCGAGGAGTTCGGAACCCCAGTACACCGGCACCTGGGACCATTCGATGCCGCCGTTGCTCGGACCGGTGATGGCCAGGGCCAGCGTCACCGCCGGGTTCAGGTGGGCGCCGCTGCGGAACGCCACGTACACGCCCGCGAACACCGCGAGGCCCCACCCGAAGTTGATCAGCAGCCAACCGCCGCCCTCACCCTTGCTGCCCTTGAGGATCGCGGTGGCGACCACACCGCAACCCAGCAACAGCAGCATCGCCGTTCCGGTCACTTCCGAGACGAAGATCTCGCCGTTGGAGATGTTCAACTGGGCCTCCTTGCCTCCGGTTGCACCGCCGCACCATTGCGGGGTAGCAGGACGAAACGATGATCACCAAGCGATCGACTGGAACCTACGCCACAGTGAAGGGTTCGGCATCAAGATCTTTCGGCCGTGACCACAATGTGACAGGTTTCTTCTTCTAGTTTTCACACTGACGATTCCCGCCGCCGATTCGATCCCGGCAGCGAGCCCGACGCGTCATCCGGCTCCGACGCGGACATCGGGGGCCCCGAGCCGCGCCGCGTCCGCCGTCCGATCGTCCGGCTGCTCCTGGGACTCTCGCTCGGCGGCCACCCTGGTGCGGTAGTGGTCCACCTCGCGTTCGATGGCGGCGGCGTCCCACCCCAGTGCCGGGGCCACCAGGTCGGCCACCTCACGGGCGGCGGCGTCCCCGCGGTCCCAGGTGTCGATCGATATCCTGGTCCGGCGGGCCAGGATGTCGTCCAGGTGCAGCGCGCCCTCGTGCGAAACCGCGTATCGAGCCTCCACCTTCAGGTACTTGGGCGCCGATGTCAGCGGCTGCGCCAGACTCGGATCGCCGTCGATCAATTCGAGCAGGTCGTCGATGGCGCTGCCGTACCGGCCGAGCAGGTGTTCGACCCGGTCCATCTCCAGGCCGGTGCGCTCGGCGATCCGGGCCCTGGTGTTCCACAGGGCCTGGTACCCGTCCGCACCGATCAGCGGAACCCTTTCGGTGCAGGACTTCTCGACCGGACCGGGCAGCTGCTTGACGGCCGCGTCCACCGCGTCCTTGGCCATCACCCGGTACGTCGTGTACTTGCCGCCGGCCACGATGACCAGCCCCGGCACCGGCGACACGCAGGCGTGTTCGCGGGACAGCTTGCTGGTCTGGTCCGACTCGCCCGCCAGCAGCGGCCGCAGGCCGGCGTAGACGCCGACGACATCCTCATGGGTCAGCGGCTTTTCCAGCAACACGTTGGCATGTTCGAGGATGTAGTCGATGTCGGACCGGCTGGCCGCCGGGTGCGCCCGGTCCAGGTCCCACGGCGTGTCGGTGGTGCCGATGACCCAGAAGTCGTCGCTCCACGGACACGGAATGATGAACAGCAGGCTCTTCTCGGTCTCGGTGATCAGCCCGGTCTTGGACCTGATCCGATCCCGGGGCACCACGATGTGCACGCCCTTGGATGCCTGCACCCGGAAACCGCCCTTGCCACCGATCATCTGCTGGATGTCGTCGGTCCACACGCCGGTCGCGTTCACCACCGTCCTGGCCCGGACCTGAATGTCGCGGCCGGTCTCCAGGTCGCGGACGGTCGCGCCGACCACCCGGTCACCGCTGCGGGTCAGGTCGACGACCCGCGCGCTGGTCGCCACCAGCGCGCCGTAGGCGGCGGCCGTCCGGGCGAGCATCATCGTGTGCCGGGCATCGTCCAGCTGGCCCTCGTAGAACTTGATCGCACCCTGGATGTGATCCTTCTTCCCGTCCGGGAAGATCTCCAGCGTCTTGCGCTTGCTCAGGTGCTTGTGATGGGAAGGCACGCCCTTGCCGGCGCCGAGCACGTCGTACACGCCAACACCGAGACCGACGTAGCCGCGGTCGATTCCCTTGCGCTCCAACGGGTAGATGAACTCGACCGGCCGGGCCAGGTGCGGGCACAACGTCTTGAGGATCAGCGAGCGCTCCCGCAGAGCCTCGAAGACCAGGGAGAAGTTGAGTTGCTTGAGATACCGCAGACCGCCGTGCACCAGCTTGGAGGAGCGGCTGGAGGTTCCGGCGGCGAGATCGCGGGCCTCGACCAGGGCGACGGACAGGCCACGGCTGGCGGCGTCCAGGGCGGCCCCGGCCCCGACCACGCCCGCGCCGATCACCAGCACGTCCACCTCGCCGGTGCCCATGTCGGCCAGTGCCTTGGTCCGGCTGGCCGGGCTCAACGCAGATGCCTGCGCGCTCATGCCACCCCTCCCGCCCGGTCGCCTCGCAGGCTCCGGCGCCCGACCGAGGGCCGGCACCTGCAACAATGACTCGCTCGCTGACGCTCACTCATGCCACCCCTCCCGCCCGGTCGCCTCGCAGGCTCCGGCGCCCGACCGAGGGCCGGCACCTGCAACAATGACTCGCTCGCTGACGCTCACTCATGCGCATCCTTTCTCGTCGTCTGTCCGGGCCCGCTCAGTCGAGCGACGGCACCAGAGTCGACCGCTCGGGGTCGTGGAAGGTCTGGATGAATCGGATGGTCCCGGACCGGGCACGCATGGACAGCGAGGTCGTGCTGATCCGGCCGGTGCCGAAACGAACACCCTTGAGCAGGGCCCCGTCGGTGACGCCGGTGGCGGCGAAGAAGATGTCGTCGCCCCCGCACAGGTCGGTGGTGGTCAGGATCCGGTCCAGGTCGTAGCCCTGGTCGACGGCCGCCGCGCGTTCCTCGTCGTTGCGCGGGGCGAGCCGGGCGAAGATCGAGCCGCCCAGGCAGCGCAACGCGGCGGCGGCGATCACCCCCTCCGGGGTGCCGCCGATGCCGAACAGCAGGTCCACACCGGCGTCGATGGTGTCCTCGGACCCGGCCATGATCGCGCCGGCGACGTCGCCGTCCGGCAGGAACTTGATCCGCGCGCCGGCCGCCCGGATCGAGGCCACCAGCCCCTCGTGCCTTGGCCGGTCGAGCACCGCCACGGTCAGGTCATCGGGCTTGCGGCCCAACGCCTTTGACACGGCCGCGATGGTGTCGCCGACGGGCGCCTCTGGGTCCACCGAGTCGGCTGCGGACTGCGGCACCACCAACTTGCGCATGTAGAAGCAGGGACCGGGGTCGAACATCTTGCCCCGCTCGGCCAGCGCGACCACCGACAGGCCGTCGGGCAAGGCCTTGGCCACCAGCGTGGTGCCGTCGACCGGGTCGACGGCGATGTCCACCGCGGGCCCGGTGCCGTCGCCGACCTCCTCACCGTTGAACAGCATGGGCGCCTCGTCCTTCTCGCCCTCGCCGATCACCACGACACCGCGCATCGCGACCGTGCCGAGCACCGGGCGCATCGCGTCCACGGCGGCCGCGTCCACCTGGTTCTTGTCCCCCCGGCCCAGGTATCGGGCCGAGGCCATGGCAGCCGCCTCGGTGGCACGGATCAGTTCGACGGCCAGGTTGCGGTCGGGCTCGCGCTTGCGGCCGGCGGATCGGGGCGCTGTCGAGGTCATCGGTTCGTCCTCACTCGGTGGGCTGGATGCCAGACGACGACCGAGCGGCGACCGGCCGCCGCGGTGCGCGACACTGGCAGGGGACGCGACCGCGAGCGTGACGAGCGGCTCGCGAAAATCCGCATCCCACTGCCTCCTCGCAGTCAACCCTCATCATGGCTCAGCGTTCCAGCGGTAGCGACCGTATCCAGGCGCGCTCTTCGCCCACAATCGCCTGCGTTCGACATGGTCGAACGCAGGCGTCATCGGGGTAGCCTCACCAGGTGCCCGGCAACGTGCAGTCGGTGGAAAGGGCGGCCGCGATCCTGCGCCTGCTCGCCGACGATGACGAACCGCTGGCGCTGGCCCAGATCGCCGCCGCCCTCGAACTGGCCAAGCCCACCGCGCACGGCATCCTGCGCACGCTGGAGGACGTGGGGTTCGTCGAGCAGGACGTGCCCAACGGGCCCTACCGGGTCGCGTCCGACCTGTTCCATCTGGGTCGACGCGATCGGCTCGACCTCAACGAGTTGCGGTCGAGGGCGATGAACTGGACCGACACGCTGGCCGCCGGGACCGGGGAGTCGGCCCGGGTGGCCGCCTTTCACCAGGGCCGGGCCGAGGTCGCCCATCACGTCTTCCGGGCGGACGGCGGAACCCAGGTGTTGATGACCGGTTCGGTGGTGCCGTTGCACGCCAGCGCGCTGGGCAAGGTGCTGCTGGCCTACTACCCGGGGGCGGCGCGCAGCATTCTGCAGCAGCAGGACCTGCCGGCCCTGACCGGCCGGACGATCACCGGACGCCGCGCGCTCCAGCGTGAGCTCGCCGGCATCCGCGACGTCGGTTGGGCCGCGTCGGTCGGCGAGGTGGACCCGGACACCGCCGGTATCGCCGCGCCGATCCGTGACCGCGGCGGATACGTGGTGGCCGTGGTCGGCATCGAGGGAGCCGTCGAGCGGGTCTGCGACGACCGGCTGCGTCCCCGCACCGCACTGGTTAACCAGGTGACCAGGGCCGGGCGGGCGATCTCCCGGGAACTCGGGCACGGGCGGGATCGATGAGGCAGCGGCTCGTCGCGGCGTTGGACCAGGGCACCACCTCGACCCGCTGCATGCTGTTCGACCGGCAGGGGCGCATGGTGTCGATCGCCCAGCGCGAGCACCAGCAGCACTATCCCCATCCCGGGTGGGTGGAGCACGACGCGGCCGAGATCTGGTCGATCGTGCGCCGAATCATCCCGCAGGCCCTGGAGGACGCCGGGGTGTCGGCCGGCGAGGTGGTCGCGCTCGGGATGACCAACCAGCGGGAGACGTCCGTGTTGTGGAACCGGCACACGGGTGCGCCGGTGGGTCGGGCGATCGTCTGGCAGGACACCCGGACCACCGACGTACTGGCCGGATTCGCCGAACGGATCGACCCGGCACTGGTCCGGGCCAGGACCGGGCTGCCGATCGCGAACTACTTCTCGGCGGCGAAGCTGCGCTGGATGCTGGACCGGGACCCGGCCGTCGCCGAGGCCGCCTGGCGCGGCGACCTGCTGTTCGGAACGATGGACAGCTGGATCACCTGGAACCTCTCGGGGGGCGTGGGCGGGCCCGGCCGGGCTCCCGGCGTGCACGTCACCGACGTCACCAACGCCAGCCGGACCATGCTGATGGACCTGGACACCCTGGACTGGGACGACGAGTTGCTGGCCGCAATGGGCATCCCCCGCCTCGTGCTGCCCGAGATCCGGCCCACCATCGGCATTGTCGCGAAGACAACGGACCCGATCCCGGGAATTGCGATCGGCGCGATGATCGGCGATCAGCAGGCGTCGCTGTTCGGGCAGACCGCCTTCGACGCCGGCGAGGCCAAGTGCACGTTCGGCACCGGCAGCTTCCTGCTGCTCAACACCGGCGCCGAGGCGGTCCGCTCGACCCACGGGTTGATCACCACGGTTGCGCACAAGATCGACGGTGAGCCGGCGGTGTACGCGCTGGAAGGTTCGATGGCTCACGCCGGCGGCCTGGTGCAGTGGTGCCGGGATCATCTCGGCCTGATCCGCTCGCCCGCCGAGATCGAGACTCTGGCCCGCTCGGTTCCGGACAACGGCGGCTGCTACCTGGTACCGGCGTTCTCCGGCCTGTTCGCCCCGTACTGGGACAACGCCGCGCAGGGTGTGCTGGTCGGGCTGACCTCGTATGTCACCAAGGGCCACCTCGCCCGGGCGGTGCTGGAGGCGACCGTCTGGCAGACCCACGACGTGGTGGATGCGATGAACGCAGACGCCGGCGTCGCCGCCCGCTCGCTGTCCGTGGACGGCGGCATGACCAGCGACAACCTGCTCATGCAGACGATCGCCGACGTGCTGGACGTTCCGGTGGTCCGGCCGATGATGGCCGAGACGGTGGCATTGGGCGCCGCCTATGCGGCCGGGCTGGCGGTCGGCTACTGGTCGGACCGGCAGGTGCTGCGCCGGTTCTGGCGCAAGGCGGGCGAATGGACGCCGTCGATGACGGCGGCGCGCCGGGAGTCCGAGCGGGCTCGCTGGCGGCACGCGGTGGCGGTGGCACAGCTATGGGGCCAGCGACCCGGCTGATCCGGGGCGCCGCGGGTCGGCGATCACGCCTGGGCCGACGACGCTGCCACCGCCCTCGGGCTGTGGCCCAAGAGATCGAAACTTCCTATCGCTGACGATTTTCTGCGTTGTCGTGCGTCATCGAGAGCTCGATCTCGATCATCCGGGCGCGCAACAGGATGACCGCGAGCACCGCAACCCAGAGCATGTAGCCATAGACGTTGATCCGTTCGAATACGCCCATCCATGGCGTCGACAACCCATCGGCGATCTTGGGCACCTGCATCCCCACCACAGCGCCGAATCCGAGGACGACCAGTACCGTCACGGCCGAGTAGACGCGGAAGCCCCAGTCGCGGATCGCCGCGGCCCCGAACCCGATGATGGCCACGATGAGTAGCACCGTCACCGCGGACAGGACCAGGTGTCCGAGGTCGTTGACAGGCATGACACCGCGTGCCATGTCGGCCCGCGAAGTCATCGGGAACGGCAACCAGGCCACCCCGGTGAGTCCGAAGGCGATCAGCAGGCCGCCGGTCACCCGCAAAGCCCAGTTCCGGTTGGCGGTGATCCACACACCGACGCCGAAGGCGATCATCAGCGCAGTGCCTACGGGAAGCATCGCTACCAGGAACACCCTCGTCGGGGCCGATATCGCGGACAACTCGCTGATGGCTTGGTCCATTCGGCTATAGCCCGGGTAGACCGTGGCCGCGACCAGGTCGTTGGTGACGATGTACACCAGCCCATATGCGATTCCGCAGGCGAGCAGCACCCGTCGAGTCGTCTCGGTGCCACCGTGACCATGCCTTTCAGGTCGAACCGGAGTGGTCATCACACCCCCATCAACGAAGGTTCGGGCCAGCACCTGCCCCTGCGTCGAGCATGTTCCACGTCGCGATGGATCGCCAGAGTCGTTGGGCCCCCCAACGCGGTCCTACCCGGCACGTCACGATGTCGCAGGGTTTCAGCATGGTGCGGTGGCCTCAGTGCTCGCCGACAGCAACCGGTCGAGTTCGGCGGCCGGCGCGGGCCGGGCGAACAGGAAGCCCTGGACGTACCGGCATCCCAGTTCACGCAGCACCGCCACCTGCTGCGACAGCTCCACCCCTTCGGCCGTCACCATCAGATCCAGATCGCGACCCAGCGCGAGCAACGCCTGCAGGAACCGCCTCGCCGAGGAGTCGACGTGGATGTTCGCCACGAACGCGATGTCGATCTTGACGGCCTGCAGGGAGATCTGCCGCAGGCTCAGCAGGGACGAGTAGCCGGTGCCGAAGTCGTCCAGCCAGAGCCGCACACCGGCCCGGCGGAGTTGGTCGGCCACCCGCTGGGCGACGCCGGCGTCGCCCAACAGCGCGTCCTCGGTGATCTCCAGGACCAGCCGGTCGGCCTCGATGTGGTACCGGTCCAGGGTGGCCCGCAGGCGGTTGGGGAAATCGCGATCGGTCATCAGACCCGGCGGCACGTTCACACCGACACGAAGGTCGTGACAGCCCAGGCGCTCCGTCCAGTCCGCGAGCTGGGCGCAGGCCCGGTCGACCATCAGGTCGGTGAGCGGGGCCAGCAGCTTGAGGCGGCCGGCGAGCTTGATGAAGTACTCCTGGTCGACCGGCTGGCCGGCGACCCGCCAGCGCGCCAGCGCCTCCATGCAGTGCACCCGACCGGTCTGCAGATCCATGATCGGCTGGAAGACGCAGTCGACCGCGCCGGTCGCGATCGCCTCGATCAACAACGGCCGGTAATGCAGGTCCGCGGCCTCCGGCAACACCATCGAGGATTCGTAGAGCGCGAGTTGACCCTTACCGGCACGTTTCGCGGCGTACATCGCGATGTCGGCCCGGGTGAACAGTTCGTCCAACGCGGGTGTCGGGTCGCCGGCAGACACCTCGGCGATGCCGATGCTGGCGCCGATCGACAACCGTTGATTGCCCAGCGCGAATTGCGGCCGCAATGCCTCCACGAGTCTGGCGCCCTCCTGGACACCGTCGATCTCCTCCCCCTCCACGAGGACCGCGAACTCGTCCCCCCCGAACCTGGCCACCGTGTCGCTGGACCGCAGTGCCCCGCGCAGCCGCTCGGCAACCCGGATCACCAGCTCGTCACCGACCTGATGACCCAGGGTGTCGTTGACCGCCTTGAAGTCGTCCAGGTCGACGAACAGCAGGGACATCGGGCGCATGCTCAGACGGTGCTGCTCGAGGGCGTGGGCCACCCGGTCGGTGAACAGGGCCCGATTGGGCAAGCCGGTCAGCATGTCCTGGAAGGCCTGGCGTTGTAGTTCGTTCTCGCGGTTCTCCAGGTTCTTGGTCACCGCCACGTAGTCCCGGATGGTCAGGTACTGGCGAGCCAGCACCGCCAGGAACGTGACGACCAGGGCGATCGAGCTGACCCGGTCGGGCTCCTTGGACAGCCGGTTCACCCCGACCACGACCAGCGCCAGGACCAACGGCAGGTACGGCAGGAAGCTGATCTGGCGCACCCCGGGTCGCCGGGTCGGGCCGTCGAAACCTGCCGCGCCCATACCGGTGGGGCCGGTGTCGCTGGCCAGCGCCGTGCAGCCGATCAGCCCGAATCCGGCGATCCAGCCCAGCCCGATCACGGAGCCGGGGTCGTAGCCGTCCGTCGAGGCCACATACGCGTAGAAGCCGTCCGAGATGGTGATCAGCCCCATCGCCAGGGCGACCACGACGAGGCCGGATCGTCGGGCGCTGCGCCAGGAGACGCTGAGGATGACCATGGTCAGCACCACGATGTCGCCGGACGGGTACGCCAGGTTCACCATCAGCGCCAGCGGCTCGGTCGCCCGCGACGTCGACAGGGCGATCTCGTCGATCGCGGTCGACCAGGCGATGGTGAACAGTGAGGTGCCGATGATGATCGCGTCCAGCAGCGTCCGCGAGCGGTCGGCGCGCAGGCCGTCGGTGGGCACGACGGCGATGAGCATCAAGACCATGAAGGCCAGGAAGAACAGGTCGGCCGGCGAGACGTCGGGGACGTCCTGGCCGAGCACGAGTTCCACGTACGACCAGTACGCCTGACCGATGACCCACGAGGCGCAGGCCGCCATGATCAAATACCACGCGCGGCGCTGGCGTCCGGTGTGCCGCCGCGCTGCCGTCGCCGCGGCGCCGGCGGCCATCCCGGCGGCGCCCAGCTGACCCAGGTCGTAGACCCATGCGGACCAAGTGGAGTCGACGCCCGTGATGCCACTCACCAGCAGACCGGCCACCACCAGCGCCGCCGTGATCAGCGCGGCCGCCACCACCGCCGGCCGGCGCCAGCGAGACCGCACGTCGGCATCCGCCGATCCGGCGCTCTCGGCGACCTCGATCCGGTCGACCGCGCTGGTCACTGGACCTCCAGAGGCAGGGACAGGGGTAGTCGCACCCCCGACCGTCCCCACATATCCGGACGTGCGAGAACCCAGACTGACCGATGGACGGGTTCTCTGGACAGCGACAACCCCGGCCGTCCCTCCCCGGCGCACCGGAGTTCAGCCATTGGGAGCGATTGGTGACGTTCAGTAGCGAACAGGTGGCGATGCTTACGGTCCGTACATGAGAGTATCGGTCGTTCGGCGGTACGTCCTGGTGCCGTCGGGAGGAATCGAACCTCCCGCATCGCCCAAGCTCGACTGCCGCACGCGCTACGCGCACCGTCTGCCGGTGGTGATCACCATCGCATCCAGGGCCGGCCACCTATACAGACGCATGTGGGGCCGGTTTGATTCCCGTACGAGCCGGACAATTCGGTGGGATCCCCATCACATCGGGCCGGGTTCCTCCGGCCGGGCGCCCGCTGCGCTGATCAGTCGAACCTCCTGGTGAGTCGCGGTAGGGACCGCCCTTGCGGACGGCCCCCCGCACAGATCCCAGCG
>CAZCEH010000061.1:0-15212 GCA_964497705.1 uncultured Actinomycetes bacterium
TGGACGCGGTGAACAAGATGCGCGCCATCGCCAAGGTCACCCAGACCGGCCCCTATCACCCGCTGCCGGAGTGAAGCCCGGAGGTTCGACGGCTCAGCCGGCCACCAGATCCATCGGAGATCGGTCCGCCAGGTCCGCCGGCTCCAGTCCGAGCAACCGCTCCAGGTCGGCCGGGGAGTGGTCGCGCAGAAAACCGGCGAACTTGCGGGCCACCACCGCCCAGTGTTCCTCGGCCACCTTCCGGCTGATGAACAGGCGCCGGGCGATGCTGTCAAACTTCTCCCCGCGGGCCCGGGCGGACAGGATCATCCGCTGACGCTCGGTCAGCGCCGGCATCGCCTGCTTGCCCTGCGCCAGCTCGGCCAGTCCGGCCAGGAACGTGCTGATGACCATCTGACCGTCCGCCGCCGCCCGCACCGCGGTACGGAGCGCACCGAGCGGGTCGGCCTTGTGCACGATCGCCAGGGCACCGGCCGCCAGGCAGCCGAGCAGCACCACCCGGTTGCGTTCCGAGGTGTGGATGCACACGCGGTAGTCGGCCGCGGCGAGCTTCTCCACCGCCGACGTCCAGGCCAGCAACGGCGGACCGTCGGCCTGCCCGCGGACCGTGTCGCCAAGAACGACCACGTCGGCGGCCGGCGCGGCGAGGAGCAGCTCGTCCGGCGTGCGGTGCAGACCGACGAACCTGAACTCGGGTAGCAGCAGGGGCAGCGCCGCCCGGGCCACCGTGTAGGGATCGACCACCGCGACGGACAGCGACGGCGGTGTGGGCGTGGTGGTCGACACGGAGAGAATCCATCCTCGTTCGATACGGCGTTCGATACGGAGCGGACGAGCTGAGCCGAATCCTTCCGCGACCGGCGAACGACGACATCGGATTGACCAGAACCCGGACAACTCCGTACGCCGACTCGAGCATCCGCCCAGGTCAGACACGTCGGCCGGCGAGTCGGCGGCGACCCGTCGGCGAGCAACCGGACAACTGGAATGACCGGTCTCATTCGGTGGAATCCGGAAATCTAAGCTGATGCCATGACGAGGGGGGCATTCTCGGGAGATTCGTCGCTCGCCGGATTCGATCCGGACGGTGTCGGCAACCGTGCCGAGCTGGCGTCGGCGTTGACCCGGTTGCGCGAGCTGAGCGGCCTGTCGGTGCGTGATCTGGCTCGCCGGATCGACGGGCCGGTAGCGACCGTCGGTGGCTATCTCAGCGGCCGGCACCTGCCGACCGCGAACCACTCCGCGTTGTTCTTCCGGTTGCTGGAGGCCTGCGGGGTCACGGCCGCGGCCGATCGGCAGCGCTGGTGGGAGGCGGTGTCCCGGGTGCGTGGCCAGGGCGCCGCCCGCCCGCCGACGGCCGGCCAGCCCTACCGCGGTCTGGTCAGCTTCCAGGTCGAGGACGCCGCGCTGTTCTTCGGCCGGGAGCTGCTGACCGCGGAGCTCCTCGCCGCGGTCCGTGCCGACCACGGCGCCGCGGGTCGGATGATCTCGGTCGTCGGTCCCTCCGGTTCGGGCAAGTCCTCGCTCGTGCGGGCCGGCCTGATTCCCGGGCTGCGGGACATGCCGGAGGAGGCGGCCGACGGCGCGGGAGTCGATCACGCGAGGGTCTTCACGCCGGGCGACGGTCCGCTGCGCGCGCTGGCCGCCGTGCTGGCGGCCGCGGGTGCGCCCGCCGGCGAGCCGTCCGTCGCCGCACCCGCGGCCGGATCGCCGGACGACCGCCGGGCCGATCTGATCGAGCAGAGGGTGCGTGCCGACCCCGGGGAGGCGGCGCGCATCCTGTCGGCCGATCCCTGCTTGCTGATCGTCGACCAATTCGAGGAAGTCTTCTCCTCGTGCCCGGACGAGGTGGAGCGGCGGGCGTTCATCGCCGCGCTGTGCGCGGTGGCGGGGGTGGGCCGGGTGAGCGGCGCGGTGGCGCCCGTCGTCATCGTGCTGCGCGCCGACTTCTACGGGATGGCGATCGGCGAGTCGGTGCTGCTGCCGGTGCTGGCCGGGGCCCAGATCGTGGTCGGTCCGATGACCCCCGACGAGGTCCGGCGGGCCGTGGTCGAACCCGCGCGGATCGCCGGCTGCGAGGTCGACCCGGAGCTGGTCGAGGTGCTGATCCGCGACCTCACCCCGCACGGCGCGCCGCCCGGAGAGCTGGACTCGGCAGCCCTGCCGCTGCTGTCGCACGCCCTGAGCGTCACCTGGCAGCGGGCATCACGCCGGCGGTTGACCGTCGCCGACTACCTCGCCACCGGCGGGGTAGTGGGTGCGGTGGCCCAGAGCGCCGAAGCGGTACTCGCGGGGATGCCGGCGCAGCAGCAGGCGCTGGCCGGCCGGATGCTGCTCCGGATGGTCAACGTCGACGACGACGCGGCGGTCACCCGGCGGCGGATGCCGCTGGCCGACCTGCCCGGCCCGAATGCCCTGGCTGCCTGGGGCGGGGCGGACGGCGACGCCCAGGACGTCGTCGACCGGTTCGTCGCTGCCCGGCTGATGACCATCGACGCCGACTCGGTGCAGATCTCGCACGAGGCGTTGCTCGACGCGTGGCCCCGCCTGCGGGGCTGGATCGACGAGAGCCGGGTCGCCCTCGGGGCGCACCGGAGGTTGGCCGAGGCCCTTCGGGTGTGGCAGGACAGCGACCGCGACCCGTCGGCGTTGCTCGGCCGGGTCCGGCTCGCGGCGATGAAGGAGTCACTGGCCGGTGGCCCGGTCGCCCTCACCGCGGCGGAATCGGACTTCCTCGCGGCGAGCGAGGCGGCCGTCGCCGAGGAACGGTCGAGCCGTGCGCGACGGGCGCGGCGACGCCGGACGATCGTGGCGACGATGACCGCGCTCGCGGTGCTGGCCACGGGGTTGGCGGTGTTCGCCGTCGTCTCCAACCGGGCCGCCGCCCTCGAACAGCAGGCCGCCGCCGACTTCCGGAGCCTGGCGTTGGCCGGTCAGTTGCTGGACGCGGCGAACCGGGTCCGACCCCTGGACGGCAACGTGGCCGCACAGCTGACCATGGTCGCCTACCGCACGTCGCCCACCACCGAGGGCCGGTCCGCCCTGTTGGACGCGACCGCCCAACCGTTGGTCACCAGAGTGCTGGGGGCCAAGGGACCGACGATGCAGGCGCTGTCCCCGGACGGCCGGCTGCTGGCCGTCGCCGACGGGTCGAACGGCTCCATCCGCCTGCTGTCGACGATCGACCGGGCGCATCCCGCCGTCCTTGGCACCGCCGTGCCCGCGACACCCGCGCAACAGTTCTCGATGTCGTTCAGTCCTGACGGCCGCATGCTCGCGGCCGGCGGCCAGCACGGCGCCGTCCAACTCTGGGACGTCGCCGACCCGACCGCACCGGTCGCGATCGGTGGGCCGCTGCAACGGTTCCCGTCCGGAGTCTTCGGGGTGCTGTTCACCCCGGACGGCGGCACGCTGCTGGCCGGTGGCGCCGGCGGGACGGTCGCCCGATGGTCGTTGGCGGACCCACGGGCTCCGGCAGAGCTGTCCGGGTTGCCGACTTCGGACCTGGTTCAGACCATGGCGATCTCGCCGGACGGCTCCCTGCTCGCCGTCGGCGGGAGGGGCGCCGACCTGCAGTTGTGGTCGTTGACCGGGACCGCCGGACCGACCCAGATCGCCGCGATCGCCGGTGGGCAGACGTCGTTCGGCGCGTCGGCCTTCAGCCCCGACGGCCGAACGCTGGCACTCGGGGCCCGGGACGGCGCGGTCACGGTGTGGAACGTCGCGAACCCCGCGGCGCCGGTCCAACTGGATGCGGGGCTGACGCCGTTCACGAACATCACCGACGTCGTTGCCTTCAGCGCCGACGGCACGGTCCTGGCCGCAGGAGGTTCCGAGGGCACCGTCCGGGCCTGGCGTACGTCCGATTGGACCCAGATCGACCAGCTCGGTCATCCGGCCCCGGTCACCGGGCTGACCGTCACCGCCGACGGTTCGGGCCTGATCTCCTCCGCCGCGGACGGAACCACCAGGCTCTGGGCGACGTCCGGCTCGACGATCGGCCAGTTGCCCGACACGGTGTTCAGCCTCGGCTGGACCCCCGATGACCGGCACATCGTCGCCGCTCCCGGGCCCGCCGCCAACGCCGTGTCCATCTGGGACGTGGCCGACCGCGGACATCCGGCCCAACTGGCGCAGGCGGCGCCGCCGGACACCGGCCAGCGGTACGGCGGTGGTGTGGCCGTCAGCCCGGACGGCCGGCTGATGGCGGTGACGCTCACCGACGGCCGGACACAGCTGTGGAACATCGCCGACGTCAACCACCCGGTGCCGGTGGGTGCCCCGCTGTCCGGTCCCGCCGACATCGTGCAACAGGTCGCCTTCAGCGCCGACGGGCGGCAGCTTGCGGTGGCCGCCAACGACGATTCGGTCTGGCTGTGGAACATCGCCGATCCCGAGCAGCCCGTCGTCGAGGCGTCCATGACCGACCTGGGCGGGCCGGCCTATTCCGTCGCCTTCGGAGACGGCGACCACCTGCTCGCAGCCTCGACCACGGCCGGCGAGGCGAAGGTGTGGACCCTCGACGACCCGACCAGCCCGCAGCTGCGGAGCACCATCGAGGCCGGCGAGAGCTACGCGTTCGCCGTCGCGATCTCGCCGGACGGCCACCAGCTGGCGGTGACCGGAGCCGACCGTGAGGTGCGGCGTTGGGACATCGCCGACCCGGCGAACCCGATCGAGATCGGGTCACCACTGACCGGGCCCGGCAACGACGTCTACTGGGTCGACTACAGCCCGGACGGACACACCCTGGCGGCGGCCAGCTCCGACCGGAACGTCTGGCTGTGGAACGTGACCGATGCCGCCGACCCGGTTCCGTACGCGACGCTGAGCGATGCGGACGGGCCGCTGTTCGTCGCACGCTTCGATCCCACCGGCACGATGCTGGCGGCCGGCGGGTCGGACAGGTCGATCCAGCAATGGGTGACCGACCCCGCCGCGGCGCAGACCATGATCTGTGCGTCGGTCGGCACCCCGCTGACCGAGCAGGAATGGCAGGTGTATCTGCCGGGCCAGCCATACGATCCGCCCTGCGGCTAGCAGCTCCCGGCCGTGTCAACCCGGAATTACCCGGGTTGTCCGATTCTTCCGTCTCGCCGAAGCTGTGACGTGAGTCGCCGAAAGGGGAGCGCAGGGTCGGGGAATCCCGGCCCTGTGTCGGGGCGGTCCACCATCTCGTCCCTCGCGGCCGACGCATTCGTCGCGGTGATTGCGGGCGGGAATGAACAGGCTGGATCACGATCTTTCGTTGCGCGGCTTCATCTGCGAGATGCCCGGCGGACAAGGCGGTCGCGCCCCCCTGCCGGCGTCCGAGACGCGCAGCGAGCGCAGCGATGTGGACCGGTGGTGCTCGCGGATGGCGATTCCGGGCGGCATCACCGGGCTCACTCCGGCCCTGTTGATCTCCTTCCTGGTCGGCCGCATGCGGGCCGGTGCCACCGGTGAGCAGATCGGGCATTACGTCCGGGCGGTGCGCGAGCTGCCGCCGGGAATCGGGCCGACGGCTTTGTCACCGACCGACCTGGCAGCCATCGAACGGCACGTCGCCGGCACGATGGACAGCGGTACCTCGGTGCTGGTGGTGGCGTCCGACACCGTCATGCGAGTCGGGCTGGCCGGCGTGCTGCGCGCCGCCGACATCCTGGTCTGGCATGACACTCCGGAGGCCGCATCGCCGGCCATCGGAGGCTCGTGGGACTACGTGCTGGTGTGGCTGCCGAGCCCGAGCGGGATAGATCCGCACTCGACGATCGACTGGATCGCGACGATCAGCTCCTCGGACACCACGGTCCTGGCGGTGTACCCGGGCACCATCACCGACTTGGTCCGGCTCCGGCTGGCGGAATCCGGTGCTCGATACGCGGTGCCGCAAGAATGGCTGGCCGAGCGTGTCTCGGACCTGCCGGCGATGCTCTCGACCGCATCCCTGCCGGAGCGCTTCTATCTCGAGACGCCGTTGGCCCTGCGGCAGAAGGCGGGTCTGCAGCTGAGCGGCAAGCTCGCGCCGCTGCTCGACCTGGCCCGCGACTGCTCTCCGAGGTTGTGGACCGACAGCGCGGCGCGTACCGAGGACTGGTTGTCCCGGGCCGAGGTCCGGCGCTTTCGTCGGGTCGCCCTGGAGGACGCCGGTGTCCCGCCACCGCCCTACAGCCGTTACGCCTCGTCCGTCCGGCAGGCACCGCGGATGCCCGAGTGGCGTGATGTGCGGCGGGTGGTGCGACTCGCCTTCAATGTGGACGAATGATCAGGAGTCGGTCAGCCGGGCGTAGGCATCGTCGATGCGCTCGCGGGATGGGCTGAACGCCACGACCTTGTCGCCCCGAACGAAATAGAGCCGGTTCGATCGCGTGCCTCTGCTGAACAGGAGAGCCTCCCGGAAGGTACCGACGTGCCAATCGGTCAATGCGGTCGGCCTGGGGGGGACGGTCGAGTGCCGCAGCAGCCAGTCGTCCAGGACGGTATGCGCACGTTCTTCGCGACCGGTCACAAGGTCACCGCCGTCCATTGGGCCCCACCATTCTCGCGCATCACTGCATCCATGTTCCAGATCGGTACCGGGAAGTCGGGAGGCCACGGACCGAGTTCCCCGGTCTGCTCATCCGCCCACAGGAGCTGGCCGTGATCGTCGACGAAGGCATTGAACCAATGCCCCGTCGGCACATCGCCGACGACTTCCTCGTAGTACCAGTCCACGCCGACGATCACCGCGGTCCCGGCGGGAGCCGATCGGAGCGCGTCGGCCAGACGTGCATAGGCCCGATCGGTGAAGTCCGCAGGCGTTGACGACCCGTCGTTCCGGAGACCGGCGGGCGGCGCCACCCCGAGCGCGGCCCACATTTCGGCGCCCTCGCCGAACGCGGTGCCGAGCGCGGGCTCGGCGCCGACTCCCTGGTAGGCGTCCGCGAACGATCGAGAGCACGGACCGCAATTGTTCTGCCATTCCTCGCCGGCGTCGTAGCGTGGGCGGTTGCCGAGCCCGATCCATTCGCTCGGATTGTGCGCGCCGACGGTCGCGACACGCTCGGCGAAGGCAGCAACGTCGGATTCGTCGGGCCTGACATACCGGCCGCCGGAGCCCGGGCCCGGCGCGTGGCCGGTGCCGGCCGGGCCGGCCGGGCTGGTCGGGTCCGCACCCGTCGGATCGCCGGCCGCACTGCCCGCCGGTCCCTCGCCGTGCGCGCTCCCGCCACCGACGGTCCGCCGGATGAAGGACTGGCCCTCCCGGCTCGCTCCGACCAGCGAGGCCGATGCCTGACCGCACAAGCGGGCGGCGGCCGCAAACGCGTTCGCCACCTGAACGAGGCTTGTTCCGGACTGCGTGGCACGCGCCTCGACCGCTGCGCGGGCGGACGCCGCCTGCAGGGCTTGCGCCCGGCCCCGGAGTTCCTGCGCCATCAGCAGGATCTCGTGGTCGATCGCATCGAGTGCCAGGCAGAGGTTTTCGAGCTCGGACACGACTGGTGTCGACGGCCGTCGCCCGGATCAGAGCGACGAGGCGTAGGCGTTCGCGGCCGACGCCGCCTGCTGCAACGCGGCAATCGCGGCGTCCACCTGTTTCTCGGCCGCCTGGAGGGTCTGGATCATCTGCTTGTCCACCTGCTGGGCGCTTCCGCCGACGGTTGCCGACACCTGACCGACCGACTGCGAGAACTTGCTCTTGAAGCCGCTGAGCCCGGCGGCCGTCGTCTTCGCGTCGTTCCCGATGGAGTTGATCTGCTGCTTGAGCTGGGCGAGTTGAGACATGGCAGGCCTTTCGACGGAGGGTCAGCGGGTCAACAGGAGGATGGCCACGGTCAGGATCACGACGAGGACGATTGCGACACAGATGATCAGCCGCCTCCGCCGGGCGAGCGCCGCGGCCCTCGCCAGGGCCGCGTCCCGGGCGGCACGCTCCCGTTCGGCGGCCTCGCGGGCGAGGCGGTCCTGTTCGGCCTGATGGCGGATCTGCGCGGCGACCGCCCGGCGCAGGCTCTCCACCGCGGCGGCGAGTTCGTTTCGGGCGCCGGCGATATCGGCACGCGTTGCCGACATCCGTTCGTCGCTCGGCCGGATGCGTGGCGGTATCAGCGTGGACTGCCCCAACGGTTCCAGTGCGGTTCTCGCCACGGTGAGTTCGGCCTGGATCTGTCGGTCCGCCTCGTCCGCGGCCGCATCCGCGGAATCGACCGCCTGCGCGGCCAACTGGGTCGCCCGCGCGTATGTCCGTTCGGCATCGGTCAGCTCGCGGGCCGTTTGAGCGGGCAGATCACGCGCGGTCAGCAGCAGGCCGCGGTACTGCTGGTAGCTGTCCGTCACGGCTCGGCCCGTCCATCCGCGGCCTGCCGGTGCAGGTCGTCGGCGGTGACGGGGGCGAAGGGAATGACCACGACCGGGTCTGCGCCCTGCGACACGTCACGGACGAGGGCCCGGTTCGTCTGCCCGGACCAGGTGACGAACGGACCCAACAGGTCGACGACGTCGTGGTGGCCGACCCGGAGCAGCACCAGGACGTCGACGGTGCCGGTCGCTTCGAGTCCGAGTTGGTCCTGATAACTGCGGACGTTGCCCCACCAGCCGAGCAGATGAACGCCCAGCGCGGACCCCTCCCGCCACACCTGGTGGAGTCCGTCGATCGGCGGCAGGAAGCTGGCCGGATCGGGTATCCGTAGATTGGGTGCCCGGTCCAAGCCGAACGCGACGACGTACAGGGGTGTCGAACCGCCGCCGGCCCGGCGCCGATCGATCTCGGCGGCCAGGTCGGCCAGGGTCGCGGCGAACCCGGCGGCGGGCACCGTCGTGAGCGGATGGCCCAGGCCTTCGACGACCCGTGCCAGGTCGTCCACCAACGGCTGGTCCCGGCTGTCGTCGGCCAGCAGGTTGACGACGACGAACCGGGCGGCTCCGGGACGCAGGCCCCAGGCCAGCGAGACCGTGGCTGTCTGCAGCAGGGCTGCTCCGGCGGAGTACTCGGGCTCGGTCGCGCTCTGACCTGTGCCGACAATGCTGACGTGCCGGCCGCTTTCGGACCGCAACGATACCGAGACGGGTTGCGGGGAGACGCCGATCGGCTCCCCGAGAAGTGCCCGTGGCTCACCGGACCGGGGCGTCGCCCGGGCCAGCACGACCGGAAGATCGGCGGGGCTGCCGCCGTTGAAGACGCTTGGTTGCCGGGCAGATCGGCAGCGCCTGACCAGGTCGGCGCGGATCTTTCTCAATTCGGCCAGGTCGGCCAGCGCGACCACCGCTCTCCGGTTCGCCTCGGGCTGACCGAAGTCGGTGTTGACGATGATCTCGCCTCGATAGCGCAGCCGGGCGGCCTCGGTGTTGTGCTGGTCGAGGACGGCTCTCGACTCGTTGGCCGAGTTCTTCAGGGCCAGCCGGATGGGGAATTGCGCGAAGATGCCGTCCTGCTTGGACAGGATCGCGGTAATGCCGGACAGCGTCTGGGACGCCAGGACGAGGTGAATGCCGTACGCGCGCCCCTTCTTCGCCAGGCGTTCGAGGTCGAGCAGCGCATCCTTGGACAGTTGGTCGTCCTCTTCGAACAGGACTTGGAATTCGTCGACGACCAGGACGATCCGGGGCATCTGGGCCTCCGGCCGGGCAGCACGGAACCGCGTGATGTTGTCGCCGAACGGACGCATGATCTTGGCGCGCCGCTCGAACTCGCCGACGAGGTGCCGGAGAACGGCCGCTCCGTGGGAGCGATCGCTCTCCAAGCCGAGCACCCGCGCGTGCGGCAGCCACGCCTGGTCGTCGGCCTGCGGAGCGAGCGGGTAGAGCGTCACCCCGTCCTTGAAATCAAGCAGATAGAGTTCCAGTTCGTCGGGCGGGTAGCGGACCGCCCAGCTGTGCACCAGCACCATCAGCAGGTTCGACTTGCCTTGCCCGACGGCCCCGCTGACCAACAGGTTGTGGCGCTGCTCGCGTTCGTCGCCGACGGTGATCTCGACCGGCTGATGACCGGCCCGCCCGATGAGCGCCGTCACCCGCTCCGCGCTGGACTCCTGCCAGAACTCGGCGGCCGGCGGATGGATCTCACCGAATTCGATCCGGGGAGCCGCGGCGTCGGTCGCCCGGTCACGCAGACTCCGCACCGCCCGGTCGATGTGCTCGAGCTTCGGGCCGGTGTCCGGTTCCAGCACGAACCCGTCGAACCCGTCGACCGTGACCGGCGTGTCGAGTCGGACCACGGTCGCCAGCGGGTCCAGGTCCGCCGGTGCCGGACCGTCGGCCGGCCGCAGATCCCGATCGCGATGCACGAGAAAGCTGATGCCGCAGCGCGGTCCGGTCCGCATCAACGTGCGCAGGAGTTCGTGGGATCGTTCGCCCACGCCCGCCGGGTAGTCCAGCAGGACGATCAGCCGATAGCGCTCGATGGGTTGGCGTGCGCTCCGCCGGAAATCACCCAAGGTGGTCGGAAGGCCCTGGTACATCTCGGAGATGCGGCGCACGTCGGCGGTGAGCTCGTGCAGCAACGCCTGCAGGTCCTCGCCCGTCGCGATGGCCGGCTGCACGAGATCCTCGCCGGCCTGCCGAAGGACGCTGAAGGGTGCCATCGTTCCGCGTAGCTGCGGGTCGTACGTGGTCAGGCTGAGCTGGCCGGATCCGGTGCCCAGCAGGGCCCGGAGCACGATGTTGCGGACCACGCCGGTGATCGCGGTGGGGTGACCTTGGCTGTCCACGACGACGTTGCCGGCATCCAACAGCGGCACGATCATGGGCATGGGGCCCCGATCCGACCCGGGCCGCGGGCGGATGGACCCGGCCCGAACATGAGTGGCGGCAGCCAGGATGCCGACCGGCTGATCCAGGTGGCCCAGTCGGTTCCAGCTGCCGCCGAGGGCGCCCGGCGCGAGGCGGGCCACGACGGAGTCCAGGTCGGCGAGCAGGGTCCGATGGCGGCCGTCGGCGGTTTCTCGGATGCGCTGCCGGGCCCGTTGATGCTGAGCGTTGGCGTGGGTGCGTGCGGCATCGGCGTCCCGCCGGGCGGTGCGCCGCAGCCCGCGCACCGTGGCAGTGGCCGCGTTGGCCGCCCGCACCACGCTGGCGGCCGCCTCGCTCACGCCGGCCCGGTCGACGGCATCGGTGCTCGGCGGCGGCTCGGCCGGGCTCCGGGACGGAGACCGTGCGGCCGAGCGCCCGGCGTGCTCCCGTCCGGTGCCTCCGAGGTAGGACGAGGTCACGGACCGGCCTCGACCGCAGGATCGTCCGGAACCGGGGTGATGGACTCGTTCGACGGCGCCGCGGTGGTGGCGACGACGACCCGTTCGGCGCGCAGCAGACGGCTGCCGATCAGGTAGCCCGGCCGGATCACCTCGATGATCGTTCCCGTCGGTCGATCGGCGCCGGGCTCGGCGCGTACCGCTTCGTGAACGGTCGGGTCGAAGACTGCCCTGGACGGCACCCGGCGGACGTCGCGTCGCTCCAGTATCTCCACGATCTCGTCGCGGACGCTGCCCAGGGCCTCGTCGCCGTCTCGATGCAGACCATCGAGCCGATCGACCAGCAACAACAGCTCCCGAAACAGCGGAGCCGCGGAATGCGCGGCGAGTTCCGCGCGCGCGCTCGCCAGCTCCGCGCACACCTGGTCGTAGAGCCGGTTCTTCGACTTGTCCTCGAACAGTCGACGCTGGAAGAGGTCCCGCAACTGCGCGACCTCCTGGGCCAGGGCGGCCAAGGACGCGTCGTGTTCCGGAACGTGCCTGGTTCCGTTGCGCACGAATCAGATCCCGCGCTTGACGATTGCCGGGCTCTTCGCGTTCTGTTTCCACACCGGTCGCCGGTGCGTGACGGTGTACAGGGCGACCACGGCGATCACCAGGATCAGGCCGATTCCGTGGACGCTGATCAGGACGAGGCCGATGACCAGGGCGATCAACCAGCCCAGGATGTTCGAGTGGTACCACTTGGTTGCCGCGGCCCTGTCCGCGAGCTGCAGGTTCTCCTTCAGGGAACGGCGGAGCGGTTCGTCGTCGAACTTCAGCGCGAGCGCGCGACCCGACATCTTCCGGGTCAGCTCGATCTGCGCGGGCGAGGTGAGGATGTAGCTGCCGTTACGCGTTTGCGACCACTTGGTGAGTTGAACCTGCTCGATCGCCAGAGCCAGATAGTACTGGAACACCGTGATCTGCGGGTTCTCCTTGACCACCTCCTCCATGATGTCCAGTGCCCGCTGCGGTTCGTCCTGGTGCAGAAGGACATTGGCGATCGCCGTGCGGTAGAGGGGATTGCTCGGGTCCAGCCGGAGCGCCGCCTCGTATTCGCTGCGGGCGTCGCTCCACTGGTCCCGGGCGGCGAATGCCTCCGCGTAGTCGAAGTGGTAGTCGGGGCTGTCGGGCTTGAGGCGAATGGCCTCCCGGAACTCGAATCCGGCATCCTGGAAGTTGTTCATCAGGAACGAGGAGTTCGCGCGTATGGACCAGGCCTCGTGGCTGGAGCCGTTCTGCGCGATCGCCTCGCGGGAGGCGTAGTAGGCCGAGGCGGCATTGCCGCCGTCGAAGTAGGCCCGCGCCTGGCTGAGCCAGTCTCGGCCGTCCGACGGGCCGGCCGCGCCGGCGGTGGTGGTGGAGCGCTGGTGGCGAGCCTGCTGATCGAAGGTGCGCTTGCGGTCGGCGTCCAGCAGGACGCGTTCGGCCTCGGCCAGGTCGCGGATGCGCTTCTGGGCCTGTTCCCGCTTCACCGGATCGGCTTGGGCCGCGCGCTTGTTCCAGATCTGTCGCTGGTCGCGGATCTCCTTGCGGATCGCCGCCGCGTCCGATGTCTCGTTGACGCCGGGCAGGATGTCGTAGAAGTTGATGAATTCTTGGGTGGTGGTCATGTCAGTTCACCTCGAGCCTTTCGTTCCTGGTGCGAGCGGCGGCGACCTCGTCCGCGCTGAGATTGGCGACATTGTCGATTTCGAAGGTCCCGAGCTGCCGGTGCGCGGTGAGATCCTCGATTTGGACCTGGATCGTCTGATCGATGTCGTAGTGGAAGGTGATCAGGACCGGCGCGCCGGCCGGATAGGGCGGTATCGAGAAGGTCTGGCCGCCCTGCTTGGTGACGAAGCGGACGTAGTCCGGATCCTCGTCCTCGCCCTGGGTCACCTGGACGCATATTTCGGTCTGCCCGTCATGGACCGTGCCGAACACCTCGCTCCGTTTGGCGGGGATCTTGGTGTTGCGAGGAATGATGATGTTGTTCCGCGGGAGCCGGTCGTCGTTCAGGGCGATCGTGCCCAGGGACTGCGATGTCACGTCCATGACGACCGGCGGTTCGGCAACGCCCGGGTCGTTCGACCCGCCCTCCAGCGCGGCCTGGATGGCGGCTCCGATCGCCACCAACTCGTCCGGGTTGCCGGCCCGCACGGGCGGCCGTCCGGAGATCTCCTCGAGCATCCGGGCGACCATCGGCATTCGGGTCGATCCGCCGACCAGCAGGATGTTGTCGATGTCGGAGAAAGCCAGCCCCAACTCCTCGACGAGCGAGATCGTCAGGTCGCGGGACTGGTTGAGCAGGTCCTGGGTGATCTCCTCGAACGTGTCGCGGGTGACGGTGATCGTCTTGGTGAGACGACCGTCGCTGAGCACGACCTTGGCGTTGGGGGCCTGGCTGAGCCGGCGCTTGGCCAACTCTGCCTTCTCGCGCAGATCCGCCTCGGATTCGAAGGTCTCGGTGAGGTCGCCACCGCCCTGCGACCGGTACTGGTCGTTGAGCCAGAGCATCAGCCGGTTGTCCCATTCGAAGCCACCGAGCTCGTGCAGGCCGTCGGTGCCCAGCACGTCGAAAACACCGTCACCGATTCGCATGACGGTCACGTCGAAGGTGCCGCCGCCGAGGTCGTAGACCATCACCGTGCCGGTTCCGCCCAGGTCGAGTCCGAAAGCCAGCGCGGCGGCGGTCGGTTCGTTCAGCACGCGCAGAACGTTGAGGCCGGCGATCCTCCCCGCGTCCTTGGTGGCCCGGCGCCGGGCGTCGTCGAAGAAGGCCGGAACCGTGATGACGGCATCGGTGACTTCGCCGTCACCCAGGTAGAGTTCGGCGTCCTCCTTGAGTCGCTTGAGGATGATCGCCGAGATCTCCTCCGGCGTGTAGGTGCCGCCGGCCGACGGTTCGAATCGCCAATCCGGGTCCCCCATCTGCCGTTTGACGAACTGCACGACGTCCAGCGGCGCGGTGGCGGCCGACCGCTTGGCCATCGAACCGACCAGGGTCATGTCCGAGTCGAAGAAGACCACCGACGGCGTGATCCGCTCCCCGTCCCGGTTGACCAGCACGTCGGGCTTCCCGTTCGCGCCCACCACCGCTACGGCTGAATAGGTTGTGCCCAAGTCGATCCCGACTACCCGGCCCATGTGACGATCCCCCTGACTCCCACTGCCCGAACAAATGCGAACGGTAAGTGGCGCGCGGATGCAGTGGAGCGGTCTTGCACTGATAGGGCTCGTGTGCTAATCGGAATGGCGCAGGGGCCGAAATCGTCGTCAGATCACCCGGACGAGTGGCAGTATTCATCCGGTAGGGCGGCGGTTGCATCCGGGTGCGGCAGGGTAGTTTGGCAATCGAAGACAGCTTTGGCTGAGCACCGGACCGGCGCGGTGGGCGTGATAACATCCGCGGCCGCGCGATCCGCACAATCGAGGACATTCCGACGACGGCCGGATCCGACACGCGGTCCGCTCAAACCATCGCAACGGATCTCGCGGAGAGAGGGATATTCAGATGGCAATACCAACCGACTATGTGAAGGATTTCCAGTACCTCAGGGACAAGAGCGACCGGGGAACACTCGATTCCAACGACACGATCTACAAGAAGTTGGACGGCAAGGCTCGCAACCTGCCTGAACTGCGTCGGGCACTGAACACTCTCAAGGTCAACTACGTCTAGCCGGACCGAACCACGGACAGGCCACGGACGGGCCGAGCCGATCCGGCCGGGCACGCCTGCATCCCTGTCCTGCGCTGATCGCACGACCGAACCGAACATTTCGGGCGCAGATTTCGTGCGACGAACGGCGGGCCGGCCCTGGTGGGGCCCGACCCCTCGGGTGAACCTGGTCGCGCGGCGACGCTTCGTCGCTGCCGGACCAACCTTGGGGAGCCGCGCTGATCGAACGTTCAGCAAACCGGACAAAACGGCACCGAAAGTGGGCATTGGATCAGCACGGGACGAGATCCAGGCCGACGATCACGGGCGATTCGGGCATTTCGGGAAAGCGCCGGGATAAACCGGCATGGAGGAGGAGATGG
>CAZCEH010000062.1:0-5222 GCA_964497705.1 uncultured Actinomycetes bacterium
GGAGATTTCGGGCAAGTCCTTGCGGCAGCCAGCTAGACTGCCGGGCTGGACCGAAGCTTGCGGAGGTCGACCGGCAGACCAGCCCGGCCGCCTCGGAGAAAACCCCCAACACCTCGTCATGTTGGGGATGGCTGTCTTCCTTTTCGGTCCCCATATCGGGCCAGGTCCGCATGGACTCCTCAAGCCCGCCACCACCGTGCCTGCCCTGATGTTCCAGGGACCATGCAATGAATCCTGGTCGTCTTTCTGTCTTCTTAGCTAGTTTCCTGGTTTACTAGCTTCCTAGGAAGAACGGGAGGGACAGAGATGCCTACATGCCGTGCGATGGTCACGCCGTGCGCGAGGAACCCAGAGGGTTGGGATCTCGACGCGGGGGACTTGACCCAGTGGTTGGCGGCCCTTCGGACGTGCCGCGAGTCGTGCCGGATGCTGGCGGCATGCGTAGGCCTACGCGAGCGGTTCTATCCCGGATCAGGTTCGACAGGGACTCCTGGCGACAACCCGAGAGCGGTGATCTGGGCCGGCGTCGCCTACAGCGACGAGGGGCGCGTGCTGCCGCCTGACAGTCTCAGGAACCTGGCCGCCCGTCGGCGGGGAGTCGCCGAGCGCGCTCGGAACCCATCCACCGCGGTCGACGTCCCGCGACGGGCCTGACGCAGTTGCTCCGAAGGCAGATTCCTCTCCAGCGAAAATCTCCTGGCGAGCTGTTCAACTAGATTGCTAGTCGTCTGGTTGTCTAGGTTTCTGGTTGGTTTCGTCTGCCGCATGTTGGCATTGTCCGAGGGCTCCTTGGCGGGGTTCGATGAACTCCAGCCCGCTACGGTCGGCCCGTGCTTCACGTGGATCGCGACCGGCACGCTGCGGCGTGGGCGCTCGCCGGCTTCCCACCTGGCCTGCCATCCGTGGAGTCGTCCGCACATCTGTGGTGGGCGCTGACCGAGCTGGCGGCCGCCGCCGACGCGGGAGACTATCCCGTCGTCACCGATCTGGCCGCGGTTGTTGGCGTGCTCGCCGACCTGGTGCTGACCGATAGCTCACGATCGATTCCGGGTACCCCGATGGACCCCGTTTCGATCAGCGTGGTGCTCGAGCTCTGGGGGGATCTGCAGCGTGCGGTCGGCGCTGAGCATCTGGACGTCGTGGCACTCCACGCTGTGACGATGCGACGGTTGGTGCCTGAACCACGAAGCAGGTCTGCGGAGGCGGTCTCGGTCTACGTCCCGCCGGCGCAACGACTGGGCTCCGCTGGCCACGTCCCGTTGACCATCGCGGGGGAGGGGCCGGTCGATCCGACGGATCCGGCGGCCGCGGTGCTGATGGGTATCGCCCGAGTGCTGCTGACCGGGCGGGGGCACCTGGCGGACCGGCACTCAACCTGGTGTCCGCCGGGTTGCGCGCCACCGCGGGTCGGTTGGCTGGCCGAACGCCAGCCGCTTGGCCGGAGGGTGGGAGTCATTTCGTTATCGGAAGGCGCGGTGGTGCTGGATCCGCCGGTCGTGGTCCACCTGCTCGCCGCAGTCGGAGTGCAGGTCGGGCCCGTCGGCCGAATCGCTCGGTTGTTGGTCGAGCGGTGGCTCATGGACAGCACGCTGGTCGTGTCCGATGGGCAGCTACACAAGGCGTTGGGGGTGGCCGGCGCCGTGGAGGAGGGGGAACCCCCCGGGTGGGCTTGGAAGCTGTCGACCGATCTGTGGGACTCCGTCCAGTTCACCAGCGGGCCTGGGACTGTTGCCGCACTGCACCTTGTCCCCAACACCGACGTGTGAACGACGCCCGGCGAAGAAATTTCTCGGTAACGCCGGCGCGTCCGTTGGGTGCCGTTGACCTGCATCGTTGCATCGCTGCCGTGCCGAGGAAGGTAGCGGGTAGAAGTCCTGGCCATCGCCATGACGTGTTGGGGCAACGCAACGTCGATGGTCGGTGAGCAGCGTGTCATCACGTGACGAAGCATGTGATCGCCGAGGCCGCCACGACGCAGCCGACGGCTGCGGGTCAGTGGCGCGGCCCGTGTGCAGACGACCCGGCAGGGTGGGACTTGGACGCCGGAGACCTGATCAAGTGGTTGCGGGCTCTTCGTGAGTGCGGCCAGTGCCCTGTGCTCCAGCGGTGCCTGCAACTGCGGGCCGAGCACTGGCCGCAGGCCGATCCCAGGCGGCCGGTGATGAATCCGAAGTCGGTCATCTGGGCCGGGGTCGCCTACAGCGACACCGGCCGGGTGATGTCCGAGGACTCGCTGCGGTACATGGCGGCGCGGCGACGGCGCACCCCTTCCCAGGATCAGAATTCGGAGGAATCGGCCGGGGTCGCGCCGCTGCATCAGGCAAGTTGATGCGACCTGGCCCGGCGTGTCGCCGTTTCGTGATTAGGAAATCGGGCCACGATGGCGGGCATGAGCGACAGCCCATCCTCACCCAGTCCGGTGAACCTCGTTGGACGGCCGGCCCGGTGGGGCAAGCGCCACTCCTCTCACATTCGGTTCCCGGTCGGTCTGCACGACGAACTCAAGCAGCGGGCCGATGCGTCTGGGCTGACGTTGGGGGAGTACGTCACGATGCTGCTCGCGCCCATGCATGGGATCGACCTGCCGGATCCGGCACCGAACCGCACCCACAGTCGTCCTGTCCCGCCCATCGCGTTCGTCGAGGGCGATCAGGAGCAGTCGGCGCTCCCACTGGGCGCCTGACTGCAGATACGCGAAGAGCTCCCTCCGGCGGCCAAACCTGGGGAGCTCTCGCGGAAACCACCCCACCAACAACATGCAGAAGAAGGCGAGGCGCTTATTGAGTTGAACTGCTCCCCGGGTGGGTCCCGAGGTAGATGCTCTGGGTTCAGTATGCAGGAAGTCGCGGTGCTAGTCAGCACCTGGACTCTCCTGTGTTGCAAGAATCCCAGGTTTCTAGCAGACCAACAACCTGGGCGACTGGTTAACTAGGTTTCTTACTCTCCAGCAAACTAGGCCTTGTCCTTGCGGCGGTCGTGAAGATCAAGACGAACCCGCATCGACACCACGCCTTGGAGATCGAGATGGCCACGACCAGCGCCCGCCAGTACCCGGCGCAACTGAACGCGAAGCTCGGCCCGGACTACAACCAGGCCCTGCGCGATCTCGCGGATCAGGCCGGCGTCACGTTGGCTGCTTACCTTCGCGCCGTCACTGAAGTGCTGGCACAGGACCGATCCCTCCAGGTTGTGGTGGGTCGACGAGCCCACCACCTGCAGGGCCCTCCCGGACAGCAGTAGACCCGCCGCGGCCGCACCGGGCCGCCCACCGAGTCCTGACTCTGCTGACCCCCGAAGGTCGATGTCCTGGTGACCGTTGCCAACGGCGCATACCCCGCAGCCCCGCGCTCCTCGCTGGACCGGGTGCACGCGGCGTTGGATGCTGCCGGTCGACGACCGCGCCGGCGACGCGACCACGTCCAGGCCAGTTGCCCGTTGCACGATGACCGCAAGCCCAGCCTGTCGATCGACTGGGTCGACGACCGCGGCGGGATGACCAAGCTGCACTGCCACTCCTGCGCGGCCGAGGAACGGGAGATCCTGGAGGCCATCGGCCTGGGCCTGACCGACCGGTTCGACCAGCCGCTTCCGCCGCGCGACCCGACCCGCAAACCGGCGCCGCCGCCCCGGGGCACGGTCGCCCCGCAGGGCAACCGCCTGGGCCCGCTGCCCAAACGACTCACCGAGGATCCCGAGCCGCTCACCCCGCCGTTCATCACCCCGGAGCAGCTGGCTCGGACCTATGACTACGTCGACGAGGCCGGCAGGCTGCTGTACCAGGTGCTGCGGTACGAGTGGACGACCCAGGCCGGGCCCGACAAGCGGTTCATCCAGCGTCAGCCCCGCCCGGGCGGCGGATGGGACGCCAAGGTCACCGGCCGGCGGGTGCTGTGGCACCTGCCGGCCGTCGTCGACGCGATCGCACAGGGCCGGCAGGTCTGGCTGTGCGAGGGGGAGAAGGACGCCGACAGCCTGAACAAGGCGATGCCCCGGGACCAAGGGGTGGCCACCACCAACGCCGGCGGAGCGGGGAACTTCACCGAGGAACTGGCCGCCCAGTTACAGGGCGCCCACGTCGTGGTGGTGATCGACCGGGATCCCGCCGGATACCGCCGGGCCGCCGAGGTCTGTCGGCTGGTGCACGGTCTGGCCGCCTCGTGTCGGGTCCTGGTGCCGGCAGTCGACAAGGACGCCACCGACCACTTGGCCGCCGGGCATGGCATCGGCGACTTCTTCCAGCTGTCGGACGAGCAGCTGGAAGTACTGGTCGCCCAGGCTCATGTGCAAGAGGCCGTCAAGCGGGCCGAACGCATGGTCGGCCGTGCCGAGATGTGCCTGTTGGAGGCCCAGGCCCGCCGGGCCGCAGCGTCCCAGGCCGATGAGCGCAGAGCAGCCAAGACGGCCGAGGATCAGCGGCGGTTCACGCTGCGGTGGGCACAGGAGGCGGTCAAGGCCGCGGCGCAAGCGGGCGATCTTGCCGAGCAGACGTGGCGTCACCAGCAGCAGCAACAGGCCGTCGAGGTTCCGGTGCCGCTGCACCAGCAGGCCTTGTTGGGGCGTGCTGAGCAGGCACAACGCACCGCGCAGCGGCTCGCCGGCCGGGCCTGGGACGTAACCGGACAGCCGCAGCCGGCGCCCACCCAACAAACCCTGAACGCTGCCGTCCCTTCCGAGCGGCACGCCCCCGCGCCGGACCCAACGCCGTTGCCGGCGCCTACCCCGCTGCCGGTCAATCCCGGTGGACCCGACCGGCCGGACGGGGAGCTGGCGCAGGTGGTCCCGTTCCCCACCCAACGTCGGGGGGGAGGCGGCAACGGAGGCGGAGCCGCCCGGGTCGACGCGGTCCGCACCGTGTACCAGCGGATCGACGGGGTCGGCGGCGGCCTGTTCGAGATCAAGACCCGCGGCAACGACCAGGTCCGTCACGAAGTGCTGAGCCTGGATGTACGGATCCGACGGATCGAGATCGTCGAGGCCGACGCCGGAGCGGTGGACAAGGAGGGCATCCGCACGGTGAGCCCGCAGTCGGTCCTGTCCTACGTCATCGGCTTCACCCATCCCGACAGCGGCGAACCGATCCTGACCCGGATCGACGCGGACCGGGTCGGCAACTGCGACTGGCTCAACGACCTGGGGATCGTCGTGGACTACGACTCCTCGAGCAAGGGCCGCGCCAAGGTGTGGGACGCGATCCGCTCCACCAGCCGGGACGCCGAGACCCT
>CAZCEH010000062.1:5322-9924 GCA_964497705.1 uncultured Actinomycetes bacterium
GCCGCGCCAAGGTGTGGGACGCGATCCGCTCCACCAGCCGGGACGCCGAGACCCTGACCATCTACGAGGCCACCGGATGGCGGGAGCTGCCCGGAATCGGCTGGGCCTACATCCACGCCGGCGGCGGGATCACCACGGCCGGGCCGCACCCGTTGCCGGTGCGGCTGCCCGCAGCGATCGACCGGATCGACCTGCCCGATCCATCCGCGGACCCCGCCGAGCTTCGGGCGATGTTCGACCGGGACAGCCGAGCTCTGATGACCCGCCTGCCGGCCCACGTGGGCGCAGTGCTGGCCGGCACCGCCTATCGGGCCGTGCTGGGTCTGACCAAGCCGCCCACCACATTGTTCGGCACCCCCGGCACCTACAAGAGTGCGGTCGCGGCCCTGACGATGCATCACTTCGGTGTCCGGTGGGAACGCTCCGGCGCCTCGACGTCGATGTCCGGTCACGGCGCCACGATCAACGCACTGCCCGAGCTGTGGTGGCACTGCAAGGACGCCCTGTTCTTCGGTGACGACTTCGCCCCCGACAAGGGCGTCGACGCCGCCGCCCAGTTCCTTTCCGCCGTGGGCCGCATGCAGTACAACCAGACGGTCCGGACCCGGGTCAACATGCGCAAGCGAGGCGGCCGCGGCGGCACGGACCAGGGCTTCGTCAGCCGCACCACCTTGCTGCTCACCAGCGAGGTCAAGGCCTTCGCCGATTCGGGCAACCAACGGCTCAACGTGGTCGACCTGGCGCGCGGCGACATCGACCTGACCGACGTCATCACCCTGGACGCCCCGGAGTCACGACTGGGCCGCGCCACGGTGATGGCCAGCCTGCTGCGCTGGATGGCCGCCCGCTGCCCGGAGCACATCGCCCGGGCGACCGCCCGCGCCGGGCTGGCTGCGCCGCGGCGCCGCGACGAGGGGATGGACGACCGGATCGCCGAACCGCTGGGCGAGCTGGAGGCCGGCTGGGAACTGGTCGGCGACTGGCTGGTGGACACCGGCATCTACACCGACGACGAGCGGGCAGCGATGCTGGCCCAGGTCCGGTCGGCGCTGACCGAAGCGGGCCAACGGTCCCGGGATCCGGATTCACCCACCAACGTGGGGGAGCGGGTGCGGCGGCTGTTGGACACCTGCCTGCGGTCCGGGGCCGCACACGTCACCACCCCCGGCGGCTATCCGCCGACGGAAGCCGACGCGATCCGACTGGGCTACCGGCGGGTCACGGTCAACAGCGCCATCGGGGAGTTCCGGCTCGAGGCCCGCGGCGAGCAACTCGGTGTGATCACCGACAGCGTTCACGGGAACCGCCTGCACCTGGAGCCGGACGCGACGATGGCCGTCATCCTGGCGGCTGCCCGCAAGGCCGGGGAGTCCCTGGCGGTGACCAAGACGGTCGTCCAGCGGGAGCTGGCCGCCATCGGGATCCTGCGCACCGAGCGGGAGGGCAGCGCCACCCGCTACACGGTGCCGGTGCCCGATCCCTCGGGCACCGGCGGTCAGGTCCGTCGGTGGGACCTGGACGCCGATCGCATCTTCTGGGAGCCCGAACCACCCATCGCACCGTCGGGCCAACCGGGTCCTGTCGGACCCGATCCCTACCCTGCCGATCAAACCCCTGCCGCGGCACCCGATGACGAACCCGCGGCCGATGAACCGGACGAGGACAAGGACATGGACGACGAGGAACTCGGACGGATCTATGACGCCGCGGCCCGTCGGATCGTCGTGCCGGGGGGACCCTGCGTGGTCTGCGGCGAGGTCATCAGCTTGGAACTCGACGGGGAGATGCTGCACTACGCGTGCTGGAGGCATCGGACGATCGCCGCCGCGCGGACCGGCCGTCGAGTGCCGGCAGCCGCTGCCGCCCCATCGGGGCAGCGCACCGCACCCACCACCGTCAGCGAACCGCCCGCCGAGCCGGTTCCCGTTCCGATCCCTGCGCCCATTCCGGCGCCGCGTGCCTTGCCGGAGGCAGCCGTGCCGGCAGGGCCCGTTGCCGCTCCCACTGTTCCGCGGAGCCGCCCGGCGGCGCGGACACCATCGCCGTGGAAGCGGTCGGTCGCGGTGATCGACGCTTCGGGGGTGTACCTGCCGGACGGGGTGTCGAACCATCCGGTTGTCTTGGACAGTCTCGACGACATCGCGGCGATCGGGGTCGACCTTGCCGTCGGGCATCCGGCGGCCGCCGGATTGCTCGTGCTGACCGAACCGGCCATGGCCAAGCTCGGGTTGATGCCCGCGCCACAGCTGCTGACAGATCCGGGGCCGGACGGTGAAACGCCCACCGAGGACCTGGTCCGCAGCCGCATCCTGGACCACCTGACCGACCACGGGCGGCAGATCATCGGCCGGGACGGCTGGTCGGTCAGCGGTGACCGCCTCGGGCCGTGGTCGACGATCCGGCGCGGAGACCGGGCGTTCCGGCTGGTGCTCGAGCCGTTCGTGTGGATGTGGGATCCACGGACCGACTCCAGGACCCCGTTCCTGCACCTGCCCGACCCCGCGGAAGACCCGTCCCGGTGCTGGGTGGAGCTGGCCCGCCGGCTCGACCGCTTGGCCACCCTGCTGGGGGTGCCATGGTCCAGCAGCGCGGGAGTCACCGGGGCCGCACTGTTCGACCAGATTCAACGGCGACGGCAACGTCGCGGCGGCCGCGTCCTGGACCGGGCCGGAGTCGTGCCCGAACTGGAGCGGACCGGGCAACAGCAGCTGGAGCCGGAGCTGGACTGGCCGGTGATGTCCCGGCGGGTGGACTCCGGTCGACCGGCACGGGAGCTGAGCGAGGCTGAGCTGAACGCTGCGACCGCGGTCCACTTCTACGACCGGCGCGGTAGCTATCTGGCCCCGTCCGGTGGCGCCGACCTACCCGTGGGCGAACCCACTCGGATCGACGTCGACGCCGCCCACCAGATGATCGACAAGGTGGTCCGGTACGGCGCCGAGCGACTGCCCGCCGGGATCTGGCAGGTGTCCTTGCCCCAGTGGGACGAGTCGATGCCGCCACCGCACCCCGACCAGCACCGGTTCGAGCGGGTCACCCGGTGGGTGACCACCCCGACACTGCAGCTGCTGATCGATCACGACGACATCGGCGGTGCCGGCTACACCGTGACGGATCTGCAGCCCGGGCCGGCCTGGGTCTGGCAGGAACACGGCCGACTCCTCGAACCTTGGTACAAGCAGGTGCGCGAAGCTTTGCTGGCGGCGCGGAGCGAGAACGACGACCCGGTCGATCGGGCGATCAAGGGGGTCTACACCGCCTACATCGGGCGCATGGACTATCCGGCGGTCGCGGCCGGACCAAGGCCTTGGCATCACCAACCGATGTGGCGGGCGGTGATCATCGGCTCGTCCCGTAGCGGGCTGTGGCGGGTCATGCGCAAGCATCAGCTGACAACCGGTCGGATTCCGGTCTCGGTGCACGTCGACGAGGTCGCCTACCTGGACGCCGATTCCGATCCGACTGCGAACCCGCCCGCCGTCGACACCGGCGCGTTGGGCAAGCTCAAACCCTCCGGGAGCCGGCTGCTGACCGCTGCCGCCCGGGCAGCGCTGCTGCGCGGCGCTCGGGTGACCGACAACCAGATCTGGGTCGACCCCGATGGTGACGGTGCCTGATGCCGCAGTTCCGGCCGCCGCCGGCGACCGCCGCGGATCGAGCGGCCGCGGCCGGGCTGCTCGCCGACGCGCTGGCCGAACGCCGGGTGTCGACCAGCCCACGTGACCTGGTCACCGACGTCGGCGGCACCCGACGCGCAGCCGAACTGATGGGAGTCAGTCAACGCACCGTGCAGCGCCGCTTGGCCGGGCAGGGGCCGGGTCTGTCTGCAGTCGAGCTTCGCGCCCTGGCCCAGGGCGGCGCGGCCGCCCGGGTGAGCCGGGTGGTGGACCAGTTGGGCGGGGTCAAGCGGGTCGCCGAACTGACCGGGCGAGATCCGTCCACCGTGCGTCGATGGGCCAGCGGAAAGATCCACACACCCAAACCGGACGCCCGGCGGGTACTCGGCCGCGCCGATGCCGCCCTGCGCATGCGCGAGAAGGGTCTGCAGATCGACCCGGAGACCGGGCGTCCACAAACGCCCCTGTCCGTGCAGATGCGAGCTGACGTTCGAGTCCGCGGCGCCAGCAAGTCACTCAGCGCCGACACCCCGAACAAGTTCATCGGCGGCTGGGGTGGCGTGGACCTGCCGGACGACGTCGCCGTCGCGATCGTCGAGGCGTTGGGGGCCGGCGACACCGCCGGGGTCAAGGAGATCCTCGAGGAGTACCTGTCGACCAATTACGCCGCCTGCAGCAGCTACGACCCGAGCAACGACATCGGATTTTTCCTCGACCGCATCCACTCGGTGTCCTTCGAGCAGAACTGAGGCGACTCCAACCGCCTTTCCGGGCCGGCTCAGCCATCCATTTGCTCCGGATGGCTGAGCCGGCCCGGACCATTTGGTGACGGCGCCAGCCGAGCGGTGACGCGTCGCCAGCCACGCCCTACATATAGGGCAAATAGGCTTTAACCGGGCGTCAGCCACGCCCTGCCCGCCCGGCTTACCAGTTTTGGAGCCGCTGCCACCGGTAAGCCGCAGGATGTGACCTGACCTGCGGAAAC
>CAZCEH010000063.1:0-6515 GCA_964497705.1 uncultured Actinomycetes bacterium
CGGTCATCGGTGGCGCCCGCTGGGGTGGGGCCGCCGTAGGTGATACGGATCCGGGAGGAGATCGGGAGGCTGCGGGCAGGGCGGCCGGTGAGGCCACGGGCGGCGCCGCCGGCGGCGGCCATCGGGGCAGCCAATGCGCTGATGACACGGCGGGTGGTTCCCCGGTTGGGGTCGCTGACCAGCTCGCGTTGCACGGCCAGGCCGTCCTTGACGCCCATGCCGGCGGCGGCGGTGCGACCGACAGCGGCGAGCATCTTGTCCTGGGCGCCGGTGGCCAGGTCGTTGCCGTCGGACGCGGATTCGGGCCGGATGAGTTCCTGGACCTTGCCGATCAGTTTCCAGAAGCAGTACAAGATGATTCCCAGCCACAGCAGCCGCATCCCGAAGGACAGGTCGGCGGCCATCATCCAGGCGACGATCAGGATCGTCAGGGAGAGCACGATGCCGTAGGCGAACCGGGCGAGCCAGGCATACATCAAATCGCCCAACCATTCCCGGGCGATCTTCACTTTGCCGACGTAGACGGCGAAGCCGAGCTTGAACGGCCCGCTGATCCAGAGCGCGAAGGTGTAGGCGATCCAGCCCATGGTGATGACGGCGATGACCAGGATCGGGATTCCGACGACGACGGTGCCGATCAGTGAGCTGGTGGCCTGGCTCATCCGGGCGATGCCGACGTCGCCGGCGTAGGCGGCGGCGGTGCGCTGGTCGCTGGCGACCAGGACCTGGAACACCCGGTACATCGGCGAGCATGGTGTGCTGACCAGCAGCGCGATGGCGTTGCCCTCACTACTGTCCAGGGATGCCCACGGCAGTGCGGCGGCGAAGGTCTTGACCATTCCTGCGGAGCATTGGAAGTAGCCGTTCTGGCCGGAGAGTCGATCGCCGACCTGGAGGCCACCATGTTGCGCGATCAGGTAGGTCCGCAGGTCCGTTCCGCAGTTGTCGAAGTCGACGTAGCAGGGCAGGGTGTGTTCGTCCGCGATGGCGACGGATGGGATGGTGCCGTCCGCGGCGGGTGCGATGACGGTCCACCCGTCTGGTAGTGGGATGGGGGCGGCGCCGGCTGAGCCGAACTGGCCGATCGCCCAGGGTCGGTAGGCCAGAGAGTCGGCCAAGACGCAACTGGTGGTGCGCTGACCGCGGGCGGGGTTGTCCCCGTCGGTAGGCAGCGCGCAGGCGCCCTGGCCGTTGGTGAAACCGTCGAACAGTGCGTTGGTGGCGGCGGCGCTGACCGTGCTGATCATGCCGTCGGCGATGTGGCTGACGGCGCGGAAGCCGGTGTCGCCGCCGGCGACGTTGGCGCCGTAGGCGAAGCCGCCCAGGACCATGACGGCGGCGCCGGCGGCGGCCGCACCGAGGGTGGCGCGGGCACCGCGGCCGCGGACCGCGGCCAGGGCCACCCACATTCCGGTGCAGATCAGCGCCAGGATCGCCATCGGGACGAAGAACATGGTGAAGGCGGTGCTGATGGCGCCGCCGGCCCCGTCGTACAGGAAAGAGAGCGGATCGTCAGCGGCCGCGGCCTCCTTGATGGAGATCACGACCTGCAGCAGCAACTTGTTGAGAGTGAAGATGCCGTTGCCCATTTGGGAGAACATGTAGTTCCACAGGTCGCAGGATCGGGTGGTGCCGTCTGGAGCGATCGGGATGGTCCACCAGCTCAGGCCGCGTAGTCCGGCGAGTTCGTAGAGGGTGGCTGGTTGCCCGGCGGGCAGAGCGGGGACGTCGACCATGCTGACGGGTGCTTGGGTGCTGGCCTGATCGCGGGTGATGCGCTCCCCTGCGGCGGTGACCACGATTGTCGGCGGCGGCACGAACCCGGCGAGATTAACGTTGCTGATGAGGCTTTCGGGCCCGTCGCCGACGCTCTCCCAGGGTTCGGTGGGTGAGACGATCCCGCAGATCCAGTCCTCGACGGCGTCGGAGACGCCGAAGATGTCGGCGTTGGCGGTGCTGGTGGAGGCGATGGTTGTGCCGGCCAGGCCCAGCAGCAGCGCCGCTGCCGTGGCGATCGCTGCGGCCGCCGCGCTCAGGTGACGGATCAGCAGGTGGGTCAGGACCAGGGGGGTGCGGCGGCGGGCGATGCCCCAGCAACGGTCCAGGTCCGGTCCGGAGTCCGGGGTGCCGAGCTTGGCAGTGCTGCAGTTGCTCATCCGGTGAGCACCTTGGTTCCGGCGGGTGGGGCACTGTGTCCGGCGCCGTCGACGGGTGGGGCCAGGTCGTCCTGGTGCACGGGCAGGTCGCTGTCGTCGGCGTGGCTGGCGGTGATTGCGGTGTCGTGGATGCCCCGGCGGGCCTGCAGCAGCGCCGCCGGGTTGATGTCCCATTGGGCGGGGTCGACTGGGACCGGGACGGCCCAGTCGATGCCTTTGAGGGAGGGGTTGGTTTGGGCGGCGCGCTGCAGCGGGCCGAAGACCTGGTCGACGATGACGGTGGCGACGCGGTTGTCGGCGTCGCGCGTGACGCAGTAGCCGGTGCGCAGTTCGCCGCCGGAGTCCTCGGCGAGCAGTTTGCGGGACAGGTTGGTGATCTCCCGGTCGGCGTCGTGGTCGTCGCCGGCCGACCGCAGCAGTTTGAGGCTGGTTTCGGCTTCACCCAGGGAGTTCTGCCGGAAGACGAAGATCGTGCCGAACTGGTTGACCTCTGCGTTGCCGGCGGCGCGGGATTCCTTCTCGATGGCTTGGATGCCGCGGGACGCTTGGTCGAGGTAGATCAGCGGGGAACCCAGGGATCGCCCCTGCCGCAGGTTCACCAGGCAGTAGCTGCGGCCGATGGGTAGGGCGGTGACCATGTATCCCTCGTCGAGGAACGAGGCGGTCGGCCGGACCTTGACTTCCCCGGTGTGCGGGCTGGTTTCCATTCGGCCGTGCAGGTTGTCGCGGCGCATGCGGGTCATCACGGCGAGCATGACGGCGGAGGCGTTGCGGTCCTCCTGCGTCCACATCTCGGGGTTGTCCGGGTGGTCGGGCGCCTTGAACCCGGCCAGGGTGTAGATGGTGCGGCGGCGGGTCCGTTCGGCAGGCGGCTCGGGGTCGTCGGCGCGGCCGAGCAGTTGCCGCAGGAACGGGGTGTGTTCCCCGGTGACGAACCGGGCCAGGACCTCCTCCTGCAGGTCGGTCAGTTCCCGTGCCCGGGAGATGTCGCCGCCGCGGTCGCGGGCGGTGTCCATGTCGCTGCGCAGCTGTGCCAGGTCGTGCTCGAGGTAGTCGACGAGGTCGGCCAATCCGCAGCGGAATGACGTGCCGGCGGCTGCGGCGGCCTGGTGGTCTCGGTACAGGGCGCGCAGTGCGCGTCGGGCGATGCTGCGATGTGCGTCGGTGGCGAACAGGACGTCGATCAGGGTTTCGGCCAGTGCATAGCCGGCCTCGAAGGTCTCGGTGATCCGCCACGGGTCCTGGGAGCCGCGGGGGCCGCGGGCCAGGTCATGGATGGCGGTCTCGTCCCACAGTTGTCGGTTGACCGGTTGGAAGCGGCTGCCCGGGGTGCCCAATGTTCCCGCGTCGGCCTCGACCATGAACTGGGGGTCCAGGACCTGGGGGCCGAAGGACAGGTAGTAGATGAATCCGGCGAAGTCGATCTTCGGGTCCAGCACCGAGACCAGGACGCCGGACTCGGACATCCAGAAGAACAGCAGCAATGCCAGGCTGGTCTTGCCGCCGCCGGACTTGCCGAAGATGCCGACGCCGGCTCCCTCGCCACGCGCGATCTGGGCATGTGGGTCGAAGTTGACCACGCCGCCGATGAGCTTGACGTAGCCGATGAAGTAGCCGATCCAGCCGATTTCGCGGCCGCGTTCGACGCTGACCCGGTCCCCTACCTGCGGGTGGGAACCGAGGACGGCCAGCGCGGGTGCGTAGGTGTCGGTGTGCCGGGCCCACAGGCCGAGGCCGCCGCCGGCGCCGGCCGATAGCGAGCCGACGGAGCTGGCCGCCTCCCCCGGCAGTTGTTCGATCAGCAGCGGCACCGCCCCGTAGGGCGGGACCTCCATCTGGATTTCACCCATCTGTTCCTTGACCTCGCGGATCGCGCGGGCCAACGCCTTGGTGGTGGGTGCGGAGACGATCAGCCGCAACCGGCCGACCATGCCCGGCTGCGGGTCGTCGGCGGTGGCATTGATCGTGGCCGCCTGGGCCAGCCGGGCGGTGAATCGGGCGTCCTTGGGGGCACGTGCTTTGGCCCGGTCTTCGGCTTCGTCGTTGATGTTCAGGACTGCTTTGGTGGTGACGCCTTTCCAGTCGCCGGGAGGAACAAGGGTGTACCGCCAACTGATCTCGGGCGGGATGCGCAGTCGCGCCACCCGCTTGCCCCAGGGGTTGGCGGGGTTGAGGACTTGGCGGGGCGGGGCGTCGGCGACCACCAGGGTCGCGGTGTAGGAGTGGTGGCTCTCCCCCGTTTCCGGGTCGCGGCGGAGCAGCTTGAGGTAGCCGCCGCCCAGATCGCTGCCACGCAGCTGGGCGGCAGCGGCGAACCAGCCGCCACGCCAGGGGCGGCGGTGGATGACCGGTTCGTCGGCGACGGGCAGATGGCCGGCGCCGGCCTTGCGGACCAGCCACAGCAAGTCCCGGCGGATCAGCGGTTCGGCACCGAATCGGGCCAATGTGTCGTGGAGTTGGTCGGCACGGTCCCACCATTGCTGCAGGTCGCGGCGTCGCAGGGTTTCTTCGGCGACCCCGACGATCCTGTCGGCCACCACACGGTAGGGGTTGTCGGCGCCGCGCACCGGGAGGTCCCCCAGCCGCACGATCAGCGTCCACATGCGTTGCGGGGTGGTGCCGCTGGTGTGCTGCGCCAGCCGCTCGGCCAGCACCCGGAACAACGGGGTCGGGTTCCAGCAGTTGGCCAGCAGCTGCGGAACCCATCCTTCGGTGGTGACCGGTCGGTAGCGGACCAGTTCGTGGCACTCGACCGGTTGCCCCTCGAACAGGCCCAGCAGCGCCGCGGCGATCGACACCGGGCCCAGCGACTGGTCGGTCAGCTCCCGGCGGGTGGCGTACTCGTCGGTGGTGGTGGCCATGACGACGCCGGCGTAGACGCCGGTGCCGTTGACGAAGATCCGGTCGTCGCTGTACCGGTACCCCAGTCGGTGCGCGTCCATCTGGGCGCGCGCCTTGAGCGTTCCCTCGGATTCGCTGTGCCCGGCGGCGGCCATCGCCCGCCGCCGGGAGAGCAGGAACGCAGCGCCGGCCGCGGTCGCTGCCGCGAGCAGGATGATGACGACCATCATGTCGGTTCTCCGGGTGGGGTGAACGACCACAGGGTCATGTCCCACTGGAAGTCAGTGGGTTCGGCGTCGGCGGCCAATCCGTTGAAGTGGGTGGGCTGGCGGTACCGCTGATGCAGCCGTAGCCGCCACCGTTCGAGCTCGGTCAGCCCTCCGGAGCGTTCCTTCGCGGTCCGCAGGTACACCGTGATGGTTGCGACGACTGCGGGCAGCACCGCGAACCAGAACGGCAGCCCGGCCAGCACCAACGTGCCGGCGGCCGCGCCACCGGCTGCGGCGCCGGCAACGACAGCGACACCGGCGGCGGCCCATTGGATTCCGCCGATGGCGGCCAGCGACAGGTCGCCCATCGTCCAGGACCGGGACTGGTAGGTGATCAGGCGGGTGTAGTCGTCGCAGTAGACGACGTCTTGGTCTGCCATGGGCGCGGGCTGGCGGTCAGGTCTGGTCGGCTGCCGCCGGGGCGGGTGCCGGTGTGGTGTTCGATCCGGAGCCGGTGTTGATGAACAGCGGGGCCAGGATCAGGGCGGCGCCGATGAGGATCCCGCCCAGGGCGAGCAGTCCGACCGAGCCGAGGGTGTTGCGCAGGCCGCTGGTGCCGCTGCTGCTGCCGCTGTGGTTGGAGGCCGCGGACGCGGCGCCGGCCCGCATTCCGATGATGACCAGGCAGCCGGCGATGAACACTCCGCCCAGGAGCTGCAGGGCGGGCACCCAGGGGGTGATCCAGGTCCGGATCGGGTCGAGCACGTCGGCCCGGTAGAGCAGGTCATGGTCCTGCGGTCCAGTCAGCCACATGGTCATGGTCGGTGTCCTTTCAGTCGTTGGGTCGTGTCGGCGAAGCCGTCAGCCGGCGGGTGGCTGGGTTGGGGTGGTTGTGACCGGGGCGGCGCCGCCGGCCGGGTCGGGCGCGGCGCCGGTGATGGATTGGACCTGCCAGCGGCTGGCCACACGGATCAGGCCAATCGAGTAGCCGGTGCGTTGGGTGGCGGGACCGGCGGTCCAGTCCACGCTGAGCCGGGCTTGGATCCGGTCACCGTCCCGGTAGCCGCGGGGATCGCCGCTGGTGACAATGATCTGGGTGTTGGCGATTCGTGGGTCGGTCAGTTGACCGTCCAGTCCGGTCCTGGCGGCGGCGGTGGCGTCGGGGGCGAGCACCAGGCCCAGTTGCACCGGGTCGGATGTCGACCAGGCCCGCAGGAACGGCAGGAGCACCGTGCCGGTCAGCGAGCTGGCCAGGGTGGGGTCGGAGACCGCTGCTGGTGAGGCAGCCGGGGCGGGCGTGGGCACGGTT
>CAZCEH010000063.1:6615-8189 GCA_964497705.1 uncultured Actinomycetes bacterium
CTGGGCGAGCAGCATCGCTGCGCGGCGCGCGCGGTAGTCGGCGGCCGGCCGGTCGGTGACCTGTGTCATCGCCCCACTCCCCCAGCGATCGGAGATATCTGTGCGGGAGTGTGACTAGACGACCAGCTACCTAGTTAGCCAGGTTTCTATGTTTCCTTTCTTCTGGTTCACTTAGCACCTGGTTCCCTAGCTTGCCAGTTCGCTGGTGTGCTGGTTGACTATCTTTCTAGACCGACTCTTGTCCGGCAGTCACCGGCGAGCCCTCGGACCAGTCAACTGGTCGACTAGTAATCTTCATTCGACTTGGAGGGAACGACAGTGGCATTGAGGTTCGCGGTCGCCATGAACAAGGGCGGCGTCGGCAAGACCAGCTTCACGCTCAACGAGGCCTGGTCGCTGACCCAGATCCTGCGCGCGACCAAGCCCGACGCCCGGGTCCTGATCATCGACGTGGACACCCAGGCCGGCGCAACCCAACTGCTGACCGGGCACAAGTTCTCCGACAAGGACCCCACCATCTCCACCCTGTTGTCGGCGCAGTACGCCTTCGCCGAGGTCCTCATCCGTCTAGAGGACAGCGAGTACCTCGAGGACGACGACACCCGGGCCGCCTTCGAGGGGATCGACGTCATCCCCGCCTGCCACGAAGGCAAGATCCGGCTCGGCGGACCTGAGGAGTTCTGGGCGCTACGGGACGTCTTGGACGAAGCCGAGAAATCCGGAGTCCTCACCCACGACATCGTGCTGATGGACTGCGGCTACGGCGACAGTGACCTGAACACCCTGGCGATCGTCGCCGCCGACCACATCATGGCCGTCACCAACGTGACCACGCTGGGAATGAACGGCGCGGCCCAGCTCATCGAGAAGGTCGCCAAGATGCGCCGCAGCTTTCCACACCTGCGGATCAGCGGTCTGGTCCTCAACGACTACGCCGCGGTCGAAGTGGCCGACCGGCAGGTCCTTGAGGATTTCCGCGAGCAGCTCGGCGGCCTGCTCTGGGAACCTCCGATCCCCCGCCGGGCCATCGTCAAGCGCAGCCAGGTGGCTGGCCTGCCGGTGAGCCTGTTCCACGTCAAGGGAGCCAAGGAACTCGTCCAGCGCTACGACGACATCGCCCAACGCATGCTCACTCTGGAGACAACCCGATGAACGCAACGCCGCGCCGCCGGACCAAGATCCATGTCGAGAACGACCTGGCGCGGATGGCCGCAGGGACCGCCGACCCGCGACCCGACGAGCAGCCTCCCGCGGCCGCAGCCGCTCCAGCTCCTCCGACGGCCGCGCCGACCGTCAACCCCCACAACCCCGACGCCAAAGAGGGCGAGGAGTACCCCGGAGAGCCCACCATCAAGATCGGCACGGTCCTGCCTGCCGCGCTCAAGGGCCAGCTCGACGGCCTGGTCCGGTTCGCCCAGGACACCGGGGACGTCGAAGGTGTCACCACCGCCGTCGACGTCTTCCGAATCGCCCTCCACCGGTACATCCTGGAAGCCCAGCAGAAGTACAACGACGGTGAGCCGTTCCGGGCGCCCAGCTACAACCGCCGGGGACGACAGATCCGCCCTCGCTGA
>CAZCEH010000063.1:8289-9597 GCA_964497705.1 uncultured Actinomycetes bacterium
ACCCAGAAACCCTGCAAGGTGATCGGGCCGGCACCAAGATCGACCGTCGCGCGGCCGGCCACCCGACGGCGGGTCCGCTCCCCCGTCTGCGGATCAACCCGGACCTCGTGCACCCGCTGCTGAACCGCGCGCGTGCCGAACAGCATCTCCAACGCGTACCCGTCGAGCCGCCCCAATCCGACCCGGGTGTTCAAATTGCTCCGGGCCTCACCCGGGATAAAGGTGACATCCGGCCGCTGGGTCGCGATCAGGACGTACACCCGGCACTGCCGACCCAACCGCAGCAGTGACCAGATCAGCCCTAGTACCGGGTTTTTCGTGCCCTTGGGCTTGACGACCTGGTCTGGATCCTCACCTCGGCCGGCGGCCTCTCTCCGCAGATCCCGAAGCTTGTCCTCACTGACGTGGTAGGCGTTCAGGCGCTCGACCAGCTCGCCGGCCTCATCGATCACCAACAACAGCGGCTGCAGATCCCGTTCGGCGACCTCGAAGGTCTTGACCGCGGCGTACCTTCGGCGCATCTCCTCGTAGACCTCGCTGATCACCACCTCCATCCCGCGGTCGGTCGTGGCGACCGTGTCAACGCCGGGCCAGGCCGGCAGGTCCAGGCCCGCCAACGTGCTGGACTCGAAGGCCCGGAACGACAGCTCCTTGGGATCGGCCAGGAACACCCGCCACCCGCGCGAAAGACATCCGCCCAGCACCGAGTTGATGAAGATCGTCTTACCGGTTCCGGTGGGACCGATCACCAACATATGCGGGGCGATCAACGGCTCCCAGAATTGGGTGACACCCCCCTCCGCCAGACCGACCGGGACACGCAGGTGTTCCTCTGGTGGACCCCACGTTGGATAGGGCGCGCTGGATGGTAGCGGTGTACTGGGCTTGATGATCACCTGGCTTCTCGCCGGCTGCCATTCCAGAGACCAGTACCCCGTCGGCGACGGTGCCTTCGCGTCCAGCACCGTCTGGACCCGAAGGCGGAACCCGTCGCCGATATCGCGAGTCGTCGTGCTGTAGGTCGCGACGATCTGCTCCAGCTGCCCGTCCTTCAGCAACCGGGTTCGGGTCTGGTCGATGCACAACCCGGTCAGCATGTGGTCCAGCGGAACGAACACTCGCCGGACCTCGTCGCTGCTCTCCTCGACCCGCGGCAGTCTCGGTGGCATCAGATCGACCACGAAGTGATCGGCGCGACGCTCCCAACGGGCCCGGAGCGGACCGGCGGCGAACGGCGCCAACACGGTCGTCAGCTGCTCGGAACAGTCACCCAACACCGCGCCACGCGGGTAGTGAAGCCGGCCCCGT
>CAZCEH010000064.1:0-8804 GCA_964497705.1 uncultured Actinomycetes bacterium
CCAGCCGAAACTCCGCATGCGCGCTGCCTCGCCCTCGCCGGAGCGCGGCTCCGGCCCGCCGCGGAACATCCACTCGCCCGGCGCCAGCCGAAACTCCGCACACCCGCTGCTCCCGGCCCGCCGATCGCCCACAGCGGCCAAAAGCTCCGCAGGCACGCCCGCTCTCGACTCAGCAGGACCCACGGCTCGCCGCGGAACATCCTGTTGCTGGGCGCGCGGAACCCTCCGCCAGCACGGCGCGCCCGAGGGCCGGGGTCGGCGACGGCCCGCCGTCAGCGGATCAGCCCACCCAGATCGCGCCAGGTACCCCCACCGGTGCGTGCGTCGTAGACCCAGAGCGAGCCGTTGATCCCCTTGCCGAACACTGCGAACCCGCCGACGGTGCGCTGCAGCGCCACCCCACCGACCACCACGCCGCCGATGTTGGTGGGCGTTTGCCGGTCGAGCACCTCGGTGGACCCGTCGGCGGCCACGTACGCGGTGGTGAACGCCTCGCCGTCACCGGAGGTGGCAGCGTAGGACGGGGCGCTGCAGGTGGGGATGCCGGTCCCGGTCCAACCCGAGTTCGAGCCGTCCGCCCGCCGGGTCATCTCCCAGATCCGACCGTCGGCTCCGCGCACGCCGATCCGCGCGACGCCGGTGTCGGGGTCCACCGCCGCGCCGGGCGCGCTGGTCAGCACGCCGCCGATCCGCTCCCAGGCCGTCCAGGCGGTTCCGGTCCACCGGGTGGTCCACAGCGCGTTGTCCCGGCCCCTGCCGAACACATCGAGCGTGCCCGGCCGGAGGGACACCACGGCCGGCGAGCCGGTCAGGATTCCGCCGATGTTCGTCCAGGTCCCCGGCCACGTGGTGGCGGTGCCCGACCGGTCGTTGACGTTCCCCTCGTAGCCGGTGACGAACAGGTTGGTCTGGCGCCCGTCGGACGTGGTCGCCGCCGGCGCATAGCGCACGATCCCGCCGAGAGTGCGGAACGGTGTCGCGTCGATCGACCGGTACCACAGGGCGTCGTCCAGCCCGACGACGAAGGCGGTCATGGTCCCGTTCACGGTCGTCGCGCCCACCGAACCCACGGTGCGGTCGGCGCCGTCGGCGCACCGGCCGTCGCCGGGCACGACGGTCGGCGCGATCCGCAGAATCCGGTCTTGTCCGTCGCCGTTGGAGGTGGTCAGGTACAGCGCTCCGTCCGGCCCGAGTTGGGGCGAGCGCAGCCGGCCATAGGTCCCGTCCAGCTCCGCCGGGTTGTCGATCCTGGCCAGCGTCTGCTCACCGGTGATCGTCAGCACCCGCAGGGTGGACGCCTTGAGCGCGGCGGCCACGAACGCCCCGTCCCACCGACCCCAGGCGGCACCGGACAACCAGGTGCCGCCGGACAGGGCGAGCGTCGGTGTTCCGGTGGTGAACACCGCGGCCTGCACGTTCGGCAGGCTCAGGTCCGTCATCGGGACCTTCTCGTTGTATCCGGGTATCGGGTTGTAGCCGTAGTTCCGGCCGGCGACCAGCCGGTTCACCTCGTCGTCGCTGTCCGTGCCCTGCTCCACGGACCACATCTGATTGGTGCCCGGCCGCAGGGACAGGCCTTGGACGTTGCGGTGACCGTAGGTGTAGATCAGCCGGGTCACCGGGTTGCCGGATGCGGCGAAGGGATTGCCCGGCGCGGGCTGCCCTGCCGTGGTGACCCGCAACACCTTCCCGTTGAGGGTCGTGAGGTCCTGCGGGTTGGTTCCGACGGCCGCGTCACCGGTGCTCACGTACAGGTACTTGGTGGAGTCGAAACGCAGCCGGCACCCGCCGTGCCGAGGACCGACACCGATCCCGGACACCACGGGCGCACCCTGCCGGGTGGCGGTGGTGTAGGTCGGGTTGAGCTGCCAACGGATGACGCGGATGTCGGTGACGGCGCCGCTGGTGTAGCCCTGGCAGGTGTAGAGCAGCCGGTTGGTGGCGAAATCCGGGTCGACCACCATGCCCATCAATCCGGTCTCCCCCGACGCCCAGAGGTCGGAGAAGTCCGCCGACACGGGGGTGACGACGCCGGCGGGCGAGCGGGCCCAGATCCCGCCCGACCGCTGGTTGTACAACATGGTTCCGTCCGGCGTGAACGTCAGGTCCCACGGGATGGTCAGCCCGCTGACCAGCGTGGTCACCGTCAGCCGCACGTCGCTGGCCTCGGCCGGGCGCGGCATGACGACCGAGGTGACCAGCATGGACGAGGCGACCAGGGCGCCGACCACGGCAAGCCGCAGCATCGTCCACCGAGCCTGAACCTTCATGGACCCTCCGCACCGATCGGCTGGGCGCAGGGTAGGGCGCGCGTCGGCCGGGGTACTACCGCCACACGAGTAGCCGGCGAACACCCGACCGGGGGTCGGATCCGGCGTTTCCGATCACCCAGCGTCAGGACACCGGGCCACCGCGCCGACCGCCCCGTACGGATCGAGTTCCCGGCAGAGCCCCGAGCCGTCCACGGCCAGCGGGCGCACCAGGTCGATGCCGAGAACGCAGGTGGTGGTCCCCGCCGTCAGGTCGGTGAAGATCATCGAGTCGGGTCTGTCGATCGGCAGCGGAACCAAGACGTCGCCCCCCGGCCGACGCAACGGAACGGGGCCGGACGACGGGCGGGACGCGCCGTCGGACAGCGGGATCGCCGACAGCTGGCCGTCCGCGGACGTGGTGTAGCGGACCTGGGCCAGCACAGGTGCCCCGGCCGGCGCCGACCCCTTGGCCACGAAGGCGAACCAGTCGCGGGGGGACGTCACGGTCAGACAGGTCGGGGTCGCCCCACCGCCGGCCGGGCCGGCGGAGGCCACCCGGTCGAGCACCACGTCGACCGGCCGCCCCTCCGGGCTCAGCGCGATCGTCCGGTCGGCCACCGGTCCCGGCGACCACGCAGGTGCGAGGATCGGCAGGAAGTTGATCTCCTGCCCCTGCCGGACCGCCCATTCGGTGGCGACGCTGGGCGGCACCTGCAGCGGGACGACCGTGACCGACGGGTCCGTCCAGAGGGGCTCGGCATCCCGCACACCGGTCCAGAAGGCGTGGGCCGACCGGTACCGGTCCCAGGTCCGCTCGACGTGCACGCCGCCGGCGACGACGAGCAACGCCAGCACGGTCACCACCCCGGCCGCGGCGACGCGGCGCCGGGTGGCGGTCGGGACGGTTCGCCAACGGCGGCGCCAGGACGCGGGTCCGGACAGGCTCAGGATCGCGACGTACGCCGGCACGGTGACGTACGCCGCGTTGTGCAGACGCCCGGCATTCCAGGCGATCGTGTCGGCGTCGAGCAACGGGCTCAGCGCCAGGAACGACCAGTACAACGTGAAGACCGCGAAGAAGAACAGAACAGGGCCGGTGTTCATCCGCCGATTGACCGCCACCACGCCGCACGCGCCCAGGACGATGACGACGAGCACCGCCAGTTGCGCCGCGATGGTCAGGCCGCCGTCCGGCTGGTAGCCCGCGAGCTGCGGAAACTGGAAATTCGTCAGCGCGAGCAGCCAGGTCTGCAGGCCCGCGGACGGAGAGAGCCGGCCGTCGCCGCCGGACGCGTAGGACGTGGCCAGCCACACGGCGGCCACCGCCGCGATCCCGGCCATCATCAGCAGCGGCCGGCGCAGGGCCCACAGCCGGCCCCAGCGAACGCGCCACGGGTCCAGCCGCCACACCAGCAGAAGATCGATCAGCACGATCAGCGGGAGCGCGAAGGCACTGCGCTCCTGCACCAGCAGGCCGGCTCCGAACAAAGCCACCGACGCCCAATGCCACCGGCCGTCCCCCGACCTGTTTGCCCGCAGATGGCAGGCCACGATCGCATACGTCGCGATCAGCGCCAGCAGCACGTGGAACAGGGCGTCCGCCCACACGGCGCTGTCCAGCACGGACAGCGAACCGCCCACCAGGACCACCAGCAGCAGCCGCCGGACCAGGTCGAGCCCCAGCTCCGCGGCCAGCCACGCCACGACCACCAGCAGCGTCGCGATGATCAGCGCGGCCACCAGCGCGCCCCACCGGGGATCCGCGTCACCCCACCGCAACAGGATGAAGTGGCCCAGGCGATTCAGCGGCCCGAAATGCTGGAACACGTTCTGCGACAACATCTGCCAGCCGAAGCCGGCTCGATTGTCCAGGTCGAACTGGATCAGGTCGTCCATCATGAAGGTGAACGTGGACGTGAGTCGCCCGTAGGCGACGACTGCGCAGACGCCGATCACGCCGAGGGTGATGGCCCATTCACCGCGCCGGCGCGCCCGGGCCCGCTCGACCGGATCGTCCTCCTCCGCCGTCGATCGACCGGAATCCGCGCCGGAGACCAGAGGGGACGGCCCAGGCGTCAACGGCGCCCGATTCGAGCCAGGCTCAACGTGAAGCTGACCAGGACCAGTTGCAGGCCGCCGACGATGCACAGCATGCCGAGGATCGGCAACCTCATCGTGGTCATCGGATCCAGTGCCCCGAAGCCCTGGCTCCCCCAGTTCCACAGGGCGACGGCGAAGCAGGCGACGCCGAGCAGGCTGACGACCGCGCCGACGACGAGCCCGCGCTCCAGCGTGAGCCGTTCCAGCGTGCTCTCCAACCGCCGATTCGGCGGCAGCAGGCCCAGATGCGACGCATAGGCACGGGACACGACCGCGAGCCCGAGCGTCTGCAGGCCGGCGATCACCGCGGTCGCGCAGGCCAGCATCGTCTGCACGCTGAACGCGACGCCGCCGATGTGCTGGGGACCGAACGAGAGCCACAACAGACCGAGACCGCCGAGTGCCAACAGGGACAGCGCCGGATACAGCATCAGCCAGCGGGGACTGAACGCGAGCAGAAAACGCAGGTGGCGCCACCCGTCGCGCCAGGTGCGCAGGTGCGGGGCGCGGCTACGGCCGTCCGGTCGCAGGGTGGTCGGCACCTCGACGATGCGCAGGCCGCCCAGTGCCGCCCGCACCACCATCTCGCTGGCGAATTCCATGCCGTCGGTCTGCATGCCCAGCGACAGGATCCGGTCCCGCCGGAACGCGCGCATGCCGCAGTGGAAGTCGCCCACCGGGATCTTGAAGAACAGCCGGCCGACCTTGGACAGCACGGGATTGCCCAGGTAACGGTGCAGCGCCGGCATGGCTCCCGGTTCGATGCCGCCGGCGAACCGGTTTCCCATCACCAGGTCGGCACCGCCGCGCAACGCCTCGAGGAACTCGCCGATGTCGTCCAGCGCGTAGCTGTCGTCCGCGTCGGCCATCAGCACGAACCGGCCACGGGCCGCGGTGATGCCGCCCCGCAGCGCCGCGCCGTATCCGCGCGTCGGCACGTCGACGACGCGGGCACCCTCGTCCCGGGCGATCTGCTGCGACCCGTCGTTCGACCCGTTGTCGGCGATGATCACCTCGCCATCCACGCCCAGCGCGGCCAGCGACGCCCGCGCCTTTCGGATACAGACCGCCAGCGTCTCGGCCTCGTTCAGGCACGGCATGACGATGGTCAGCTCGCAGACCGTCGGCGGCGCCGAGCCCTCGATCCGAGGCGCCGACCGGTTGGCCGGACCGGATCCGTGATCGGCGTCCGCGGCCGGACCGTCCGGTTGCTCGCCGATCCCGTCTCGGACATGGTTGGTCATTGTCATCTCGACCTCCCGGTCGGTCTCCCCCACGAGCAGCCGACAGTCATTCGGCGACCCGGCCGTGTCGTCGGATCCGGTCAGCCTATCCGGGCGGCATGACCGTTTCCGTCCACCGACCCGGCCGGCGCCGGGTTTCCGTCCGGCCTGCGCGGCGAGGACCGGAACGTCCGGGTGCGGTGGGTAATCTCTGACGCGATGCCCGAGATCCGTACGACCGCCGCCAACCACGATCCGAAGGATCCGGTCGAGCCGCTGCCCACCGCCGCGGGCGACTCGGCGCTGCAGTCGCAGACCCTGGAGTCGCTCGCCGACGCGGTCAACTATCACCGTTGGCTGACCGACCTGGCGTTGCCCTACCTGGGCGAGCATCCGATCGAACTGGGTAGCGGCCTGGGCGACTACGCCGCTCGCTGGCTCGCCGACGGCGTACCGGCGATCACCGTGACCGAGGTGGACCCCTCCCGGTTGGCGGTGCTGCGCGACCGGTTCGCCGGTGACGAACGGGTGAGCGTGACCGGCCTGAACGTGTTCGATCCCCCCGCCGGCGAGTACTCGGCCTTCACCGCCTTCAACGTGCTCGAACACATCGAGGACGACGTCGCCGCGCTGCGGGCGGCCCACCGCCTGCTGCGGCCCGGTGGCAACGTGGTGATGCTGGTTCCCGCGTTCGAGTTCGCGATGAGCCGGTTCGACCGCCAGGTCGGGCACCATCGGCGGTACACGGTGAACAGCCTCGCCGACACCATGGTCGCCGCCGGTCTGCGGGTCGATCGCATTCAGTACGTGAACATGCCCGGCCTGCTGGCCTGGTTCGTGGGTATGCGCCTGCTCCGGATGACGCCAGGGGACGGGCCGGTCGTGCGCGTCTGGGACAAGCGGGTGATGCCGGTGGCACGCCGGGTGGAGATGCGCGTGCGGGCGCCGTTCGGCCAGTCCGTGTTCGCGGTCGCCCACACACCGCGCTGATCCGGTGGCGATCACCGGAAACCCGCCTGTCGTCGCTGTGAGCTGACCGGAACGGGACGTCATCACCGGTAGCATCTGCCCAGGCATGGCCGAGATCGCCCGTGTGGCGTCGGCACCATCTGGAAGACAATCGATCAAGGATGCTGCATATCGATGGCGGATTCTGAGAACACGGCACCGTTCACGCACGACGTCGTGGTGGTCGGCGGCGGCGGGCACGTGGGGCTACCGCTGGCGATCGCGTTCGCCGACCGCGGCGCGCGGGTAGTCGTGCACGACGTCTCCCAGGCGGCGGTGGACCATGTGAACGCCGGCGAGTTGCCGTTCCTGGAGCCGGGCGCGGAGCCGCTGCTGCGCAAGGCGCTGGCGGCCGGACGCATCTCCGGTTCGACGGATCCTGCGGTGGTGGCCGACGCGGAGCACGTGGTGGTGGTGATCGGCACGCCGGTGGACGAGCACCTGAACCCGGATCCGCGGGCGATTCCCCGCGCGCTCGCCGCCTGCGAGCCGTACTTCAGGGACGGGCAGCTGCTGGTGCTGCGGTCGACGGTATTTCCGGGGGTGACCGCGCTCGTCGAGCGGATGGTCGCCGACCTGGGCGTGGACATGGACGTCGCGTTCTGCCCGGAGCGGATCGCCGAGCACCGGGCGATGGAGGAGCTGTTCAGCCTGCCGCAGATCGTGTCGTCGCGGACCGATCGTGGGATCAAGCGGGCGAGCGCCCTGTTCAACCGGCTGACCGATTCACTGGTGCCGTTGGAACCGGAAGAGGCCGAGCTGGCCAAGCTGTTCACCAACACGTGGCGATACATCAAGTTCGCGGCGGCCAACCAGTTTTACATGATGGCCAACGACCGCGGGCTGGACTTCGAACGGATCCGGGCCGGGTTGAGCCAGGACTACCCACGGGCGGCCGATCTGCCGGGTGCCGGGTTCGCGGCGGGTCCGTGCCTGTTCAAGGACACCATGCAGTTGGCCGCGTTCAGCGACAATCAGTTCGCCTTGGGGCATTCGGCGATGCTGGTGAACGAGGGACTGCCGTTGTACCTGGTCAGCCGGCTGGCCGAGCGGTACGACCTGGCCGGCATGACCGTCGGAATCCTGGGTATGGCGTTCAAGGGCGGCTCGGACGACATCCGGTCGAGCCTGTCCTACAAGCTCCGGCGGGTGCTGGCGTTCAAGGCCAAGGACGTGCTGACCACCGATCCGCACGTGACGGTCGACCCGCAGCTGCTGCCGCTGGCACAGGTGCTGGAGGAGTCCGATCTGCTGATCATCGCCACCCCGCACGCCGAGTACCGCGGCCTGGTCACGGACAAGCCGGTGGTGGACATCTGGAATCTGCTGGGCAACGGGGTTCGAGTGTGATCGGTCCCAGCGGGCCGCGGGTGTCGGTCGTCATCCCCGCGTACAACGAGGGTGAGCACATCGTCCCGCCGCTGGCCCGGCTGATCGAAGGGGTGAACCTGCCCTTCGAGGTGGTGGTGGTCGTCGACTTCGCCGAGGACAGCACGGTCCCGGTGATCCACGAACTGTCCAGGACCGAGCCGCGGGTCCGGCTGGTGGTCAGCACATACGGGCGCGGCCCGGCCAACGCGATCCGGTTCGGCATCGACGCGGCGACCGCACCGACCGTCGTGGTGACGATGGCCGACGGGTGCGACGACCCGCGGCAGATCGACGACCTGGTGCGGCTGGTCGAACGCGGCGTGGTGGTGGCCGCGGCGTCGAGGTACATGCCGGGTGGGCAGCAGGTGGGCGGGCCGCTGCTGAAGTCGGCGTTGTCGCGTGGGGCGGGCCGGTCGTTGCACCTGCTGGCTCGGGTAGGGACCCGGGACGCGACGAACTCGTTCAAGGCCTACGACCGGGAGTTCGTGCGACAGGTCGGGATCCATTCCCGGGACGGCTTCGAGATCGGGTTGGAGCTGACGGCCAAGGCCCGCCGGCTGGGGCGGCCGGTGGCCGAGATCCCGACGATCTGGCTGGACCGGACCGCGGGCCAATCGAACTTCAAGCTGGCCAAGTGGCTGCCGCACTATCTGCGGTGGTACCGCTTCGCGTTCGGCCCGCGGGTCGACGTGGCGACCTTGCGAGCCGAGGCGGACAGGCTGGTCACCGCCACCGACGACGGCCCGGCCGCCGCGGTGGGCTCCGGACAGGCAACAGCACAGAATGGATGAGGGTATGGAGAAGGTTCTGGTCAGCGGGTCCGCCGGGTTCATCGGCGGGTATGTGGTGG
>CAZCEH010000065.1:0-8427 GCA_964497705.1 uncultured Actinomycetes bacterium
CCGGGATCCGCCGTCGGCGGTGGCGTGCGATCGGTCGGGGGGGTGTCGCGCTCCAGACTGTCGGGCCGGTGCTGATCGCTGCAGCCGGTCGGGCCGGCGCTGCCGGTGGAAGGCAGGACGCGGGTGACGCGGCCGGCGCGCACGCCGTCGGCGATGACGACGACCTCGGCAAGTTCGTGGATGAACACGACGACGGCCAGGCCCAGGACGCCGATGGCGGCGAGCGGGACCAGGGTGACGATGATGAGCAGGGACAGGCCGACGTTCTGCAGCATGATCCGGCGCGCGTGGCGGGCCTGGTGCAGTGCGATGGGCAGGTACCGCAGGTCGGTGCCCATGAGCGCGACGTCGGCGGCTTCGATGGCCACGTCGCTGCCCATGGCGCCCATGGCGATGCCGACGTCGGCGGTGGCCAGGGCGGGGGCGTCGTTGATTCCGTCGCCGACCATGGCGACCCGACCGTTCCCGCCGCCGCGGAGCCGTTCGACGAGGGAGGACTTGTCGGTGGGCTTGAGTTCGGCGTGCACGTCGTCGATGCCGGCCCGGGCGGCCAGGGCGCGGGCGGTGCGTTCGTTGTCGCCGGTGAGCATCGCGACCTGGATGCCGGCGGCATGCAGCTCTTGTACGGTTTCGGCGGCTTCGGGTCGCAGTTCGTCGCGGATGCCGACGACGCCGATCACCGCGCCGTCGAGTTCGACGACGGCGGCGGTGGTACCGGATTCCTGGAGGCGGGTGACGTCCGCGGCGAGGGAGCCGGGTGGTAGCCAGGTCGGTTTGCCGAGTCGGGCCGGGGTGCCGTCGACTGTGCCCACGATGCCGGCGCCGGTGATGGTTTCCACGTCGGTGGCCGGCCGCGGGTGGGGGAGGGCCCGCAGGATCGCGGCGGCCAGCGGGTGTTCGCTGTGTGCCTCGAGTGCGGCGGCGACCGCCAGTACCCGGTCGGCCGGGACACCCTCGGCGGGAATGATGTCTGTGACGGTGGGGGTGTTCCGCGTGAGAGTGCCGGTCTTGTCCAAGGCGACCGTGCGGACGGCGCCGAGGCTTTCCAGGGCGGCGCCGCCCTTGATCAGCACGCCGATCTTGCTGGCCGCGCCGACCGCGGCGACGACGGTGACCGGGACGGAGATCGCAAGCGCACAGGGGGAGGCGGCGACCAGCACGACCAGGGCGCGTTCGATCCAGGTGGCCGGGTCGCCGAGCAGGGACCCGATGAGCGCGATGAGTCCGGCGAGGATCAGGATCGCAGGGACCAGCGGTCGGGCGATGCGGTCCGCGATGCGTTGGGCCGCCCCCTTGCGCTGCTGGGCCTGTTCGACGACTGCGACGACCTTGGCCAGTGAGTTGTCGGCGACGGTCGCGGTGGCCCGGATGATCAGCGGCACGGTGCCGTTGATCGAGCCCGCGTAGATCTGGTCGTCGGGGCCGACCTCGACCGGCACCGATTCGCCGGTGATCAGCGAGGTGTCGATGGCGGACCGGCCCTGCTCGACCACCCCGTCGCTGCCGACCCGTTCTCCGGCGCGGACGAGCATCGCCTCGCCGACGACCAGGTCGGCGGGTTTGATGGTGGTGGGTCGGCCGGCCCGCAGGACCGTGATTTTGTCCGGGACCAGGGCCAGCAGTGCGCGTAGGCTACGCCGGGTCTTGGACAGCGAGTGGTCCTCGAGCGCTTCGCTGATGGAGAACAGGAACGCCAGCATCGCGGCCTCGGCGAACTCGCCGAGGATCAGCGCGCCGACCAGGGCGATCGTCATCAGGGTGCCGACGCCGATCCGCCGTCTGAGCATGGAGCGCAGTGCCTTGGGCACGAACGTCCAGCCGCCGAGGGCGGCGGCCAGCAGGAACAGCGCGGTCGCCGCGGTGGCCGACCACCACCAGCCGGTGAGGAAGCCGGCGAGCACGAGCGCCCCGGCCGCCCCGGCGAGCTGGAACTCCCGGATCTGCCAGACCTTCGGCTCGGACTCGACCCCGTCGTCGCGCTCGCTGGAGCCGTGGCCGTGCTCGTCCGGTGCGCAACAGGCGTCAGCCATCACGCACCGGCCTTCGTCTCGAGTTCCCCCACGGTCGTCAACAGTTGGCGGCCCAAGTCGGTGAGTCGGTACATCACGAGCTTGCCGTCGCGCCGCGAGGACACCAGGCCGTTCGTGCGGAGCTGCCGAAGGTGGTGGGACACCAGGCCCTGCGACGCGCCGACCACCCAGGCCAGGTCGCACACACAGAGCTCGTCGCCGACCAGCAGGGCGTGCGCGACCCGCAGGCGGGTGGGGTCGCCGATCGCCCGCAGTCGTTCGGCCAGCCGGTCCAGGACACCTCCGGCGGGCAGGGCGACCCGCAGGCCCTCGGCGTGATCGAAGTCGATGCACAGCAGTTCGCAGCGGTCGTCCGTCACAAAAACAGTCTAACGAGCGTTGATACGTTGACAAGGCGGATTACGCGGAAATCATTCCAACGCTGGTAGGAATGTTGAGGTGAACACGCGTCCGTCTCCGAACCGTGCCCCGTCCTCATCCTCCGCCCGCAAGCGAGCAGTGCAGGCCGCTCGGGGACGGCGGGTGAGCCGCAATGTGGTGCTGTCGATCGCGGTAGTCGTTGCGCTGGTGGGTGGCATCGCCGTGGCGTTGCTGCTGGACCGCGGATCCGAGCCGGCCGGCGCAGCGGCGGCCCCGGCGGATGCCGCCCAGGCCGCGGCGATCGCCGCCCGGGCGGACAGTCATCGGCTGTCCGAGGGCGGCGACGGGTCGGTCACGTTCGTGGAGTTCCTGGATTTCGAGTGCGAGGCGTGCGGCGCCTTCTTCCCGTATGTCGAACAGCTGCGAAGCGAGTACGGGGACCGGGTGACCTTCGTGGCCAGGTACTTCCCGATCCAGTCGCACTTCAACGCCGAGCGGGCGGCGCGGGCGGTCGAAGCGGCCGCGCAGCAGGGCCAGTTCGAGCAGATGTACGTGAAGATGTACGAAACTCAGACCGAGTGGGCCGAGCAGCGGGTGCCGAAGGACGACGTGTTCCGCGGGTTCGCCCAGGATCTCGGCCTGGACATGGCGGCCTGGGACGCGGCCTATCAGGACCCGGCCACCCTGGACCGGATCAACGCCGATGTCGCCGACGGCCAGGCGCTCGGAGTGACCGGCACCCCGTCGTTCTTCGTCAACGGGCAGCGGCTGCAGCCGCAGAGCTACCAGGACCTCACCGGTGCCCTCGACGCGGCGCTCGGCTGACCCGGCCGCGACCGCTCCGACCGTGGACGGTCGGCCGGTGGGTGACCGCATGCTGGGGTGGGTGCTGCTGGTGGCCGCGTTGGTCGGCGAGGCCGCCTCGCTGACCCTGAGCGTCGAACGGTTCCGGCTGGCGGCCGACCCGGGATACCTGCCCAGCTGCGACCTGAACCCGGTGCTGTCGTGCGGCTCGATCATGAGTACCCCGCAGGCGAGCGCGTTCGGTTTTCCCAATCCGCTGCTGGGGGTGGCCGGATTCGCGGTGGTGGCCACCGCCGGTGCGGCGCTGCTCGCCGGCGCGCGGCTGGCCGACTGGTTCTGGGCCGGGCTGCAGCTCGGCGCGGTCGGCGGCCTGGGTTTCGTGCACTGGCTGATCGTGCAGAGCCTGTACGTCATCGGCGCGCTGTGCCCGTACTGCATGGTGGTGTGGGTCTGCACCGTGGTGATCTTCTGGTACGTCACCCTGGAATCGCTGCGGCGGTGGACCACGCCCGGCCGTTCCGGCGCGGTCGGGGTCCTGCAGCGCTACCACGTGCTGCCGGTCGTCGGGTGGGTCGCCGTGATCGTGGTGCTCATCGCGATCCGGTTCTGGGACTACTGGCGCACGCTGCTCTGACCGCGCGGGCGATGAGTCACCGGGCGGGTCCGGGCTACAGTTCGAGGCAGCCGAGTGAGAGCGAGTCATGCACACTCCGACCCGGGCCGGCGGCCGCCGATCCACCGAGGTTCGTGGTGGATCGCTGCGCCGGTGGCTGCTGGCGCTGGGCGTGATCGCTGGTCTGCTGCTCAGCCACGTGCTGAACGACCACGACGTCGCGCCGGATCACGACAGCACCGTGGCCGGGCCGGTCATGACCGGTTGGGAAGAGCCATTCGACACGTCGGTCTTGCCGGTCGCCGGCTCGGCCGGCGGCGTCCCTGACGGCGACTTCGTCGGCGTGGCCGGCCAGGCCGATGGGCACGGCGAGGTTCTGCCCGTCCCGATACCGGCGGGGCTCGACCTGCTGGTCGGCTGTGTGCTGGCGCTGCTGGTGATCGCCGGTGCGGTTGCCGTGATGGCGCTGACGCGCCGACGGTCGGTCGCCGCATCGAGCCCCGGGCCGGTTCATTCCGACGTCGGGTCACCGGACGGTGGCGCGCGCACGCGCGTGGCTCTCTGCGTTCTTCGGGTGTAGACCCTTCGCCGGATCGCGGTGCCGCGGTGCCGCGGTCCGAGCGCGGTCGTGCGTCGGTTGCGCCGCTCAGGACAACCCGAATCGCCTTTCGAGGCACCCAAACCCCCCCGTGTGTGAAAGGGCAGTCATGCCGTCCCCCACTTTGTCCGTGCCACCTCCCGCCCCGGGGCCGGAACCCGCGCGTCGGGCTTTCGATCCCATCGTCCGTCGACGCCGGTGGCCGGTGCTGCTTGGCGTCGGAGTCCTGCTGGTTCTGGTGGGCTGTAGCGGGACCACCGAGGTCGAGCGGGCGGGTCGGTTCGCGTTCGTCTCGCCCGGCGGCCTGTCCGTGCTGACCTACCCGGAGGGCGAGCGCGGCGCCATCGGCGAGATCAGCGGGCCGGATGTGATGAGCGAGGCCACGATCGCCCTGTCCGACTACCCGGACACGGTGATCGTGCTCAACGTCTGGGGATCCTGGTGCGGACCGTGCCGGGCTGAGGCGGACAGCCTGAACACCGCGGCGACGGCGAGCAAGGACCTGCCGGTGCAGTTCATCGGCATCAACGTGCGCGACAACCGCGACGCGGCCGCGGACTTCCACCGCGGCAAGCAGGTCCCGTACCCGTCCATCTTCGACCCGTCGATGCGGACGCTGCTGGCCATCCAGGGCTTCCCGACCAGTTCGATCCCGTCCACGATCATCCTGGACCGGCAGCACCGGGTGGCTCAGATCTTCCTGCGTGTGGTGAACACGGGGGAGCTGATGCAGGCCATCCGGCCGTTGGCCACCGAGAACTCACCGGCCGGGACACCGCCAACCGGCTCGCCGTCATCGGTCACGTCGGGTCCGACCGGGGCGTCCGACGGCGGTGCCGGGTGACCCGGTACGCGTGGGCCCGGACCAGGAAGCGGGAATGGGTGGCCCGCACGCAGCTGGTGGTGCTGACCGTGGTGCTGGTCGAGGTCGGCCTGGCGGCGAGCGTTCTTGCCGTGCCCTGGCTGTCGGCCGGGCCGGGCCCGGACCTGGGGGTGATCGGGTTCCGGCTGGTGTTCAACCCGGGTGTCGCGTTCGGGCTCGGGGGCACCCTGCCGGGGTGGTTGATCGCCGTGGTCACCGCCGCCGTCATCACCGGCATCGCGACGTACGCCTGGATCGCCGCGCCGGGCAGCCCCTGGTTCGTCCGGGCCGGGCTGGCCGGAGTGCTGGCCGGCGCCAGCACCAACCTGATCGACCGCAGCATCGATGGGGTCGTCACCGACTATCTGCACACCGGCTGGTTTCCCACCTTCAACCTGCCTGACGTGTTCATCACCGTCGGCGCCGCCCTGGTGGTGCTCGGGGTGCTCCGGCCGCCGCCGTCGACGTCCCCGCCCGTCCGCACCGCACCGGAGGACCGATGATCGGCGCGACGCGCGGCCGCCGCCGGTGCGCCGCCCTGCTGGCCGGTGTCCTGGTCCTGCTCACCGGGGGGTGCTCGGCCGGCGAGCCGGACCCGGTGGTGGTGACCCAGACGGTGACCGCCGGATCGGGGCCGGTGACCGTCAGCGGTCTGCCCGGCGGATCGTCCACCGGGTCGACCTCACCGGTCGCGGTGGCCCGGTTCAGCGCGTCACCGCGGTTCGGCAGCACGGACGTCGCACCCGCGGACGACGTCACCGTCACCGCGTTCAACGCCCGGATCGACCGGATCACCGCCGTATCGCAGACCGACGGTGCGGAGCTGGCCGGCACGCTGTCCGAGGACGGTGGCACCTGGACCCTCACCGACCGGATGGACTACGCCACGACCTACCGGATCACCGGGACGGCGACCGGCCGGGACGGTGCCGCGGTCCCGGTCGAAGGGACCATCGCCACCGTCGACCCGGGCGAGACGATGCGTGCGTCGTTCCAACTCGCCGAGGGCGGCACCTACGGCGTGGCCACCCCGATCATCCTGACCTTCGCCGGGCAGGTGCCGGACAAGGCGGCCGCCCAGCAGACGTTCACCGTGATCACCGACAAGGGTGCGGTCGAGGGGTCGTGGGGATGGTTGCAGGACGAGGACATCCAGGGGACCGGCGTCAAGCAGTCCCGGGTGCACTTCCGCACCCGCGACTACTGGCCGGCGAACACGACGGTGACCGTCGAGGCGAAGCTGTACGGGATCGACCTCGGCGGCGCGGCCTGGGGACGGGAGGACCTGTCCCGCACCTTCACCATCGGCCGGTCACAGATCGTGCAGGCGGACGTCAACTCGTTCCGGCTGGTGGTGATGGTCGACGGGGCGGTCGCCAAGAACTACCCGGTTTCCTACGGCCGCAACACCGACGACCCGGAACTGGAGACCCGCAGCGGCGTCCACGTCGTTTCCGAGAAGTTCGACAGCTTCACCATGTGCAACCCCAAGTACGGTTACTGCGGATTCATCGCCAACTGGGCCGTCCGGATCAGCAACAACGGCGAGTTCATTCACGAGAACGCCGCTGTTATCGACTCTCTCGGCAAGGCGAACGTCTCGCACGGCTGCGTGAACATGGGCCCGGGGGACGCCAAGGACTACTACGACAGCGCCCTGTACGGGGACCCGGTCGAGGTCGTCGGGACCAGCACCCAACTGGCGCCGTCCGACGGTGACATCTTCGACTGGACCTACGACTTCGACACCTGGAAGACGTTCTCGGCCCTGTGACCCGCTCACCGGAAACGATCAAGCAGGAGGAACGATGTCTTCCGACGAACCCGATGTGATCGTCATCGGCGCCGGCCAGGCGGGCATGGCCGTGGCCTACGAGGTGAAACGACGCGGCCTGCAGCCCATCCTGTTGGACTCCGGCAACCGTGTGGGCGACACTTGGCGGCAGCGCTGGGACTCCCTGGTGCTGTTCACCCCCGGCCGATTCGACAGCCTGCCCGGGCTGCCGTTCCCGACCGGCGCCGACGACTACCCGGGCAAGGACGCGGTCGCCGACTACCTCGACCGGTACGCCCGGCAGATGGACCTGCCGATCCGGTTGGGCACCGAGGTCACCGGCGTGGCCGGATCTTTCGGTAGTTACATGGTCTCCGCTGGCGGCCGGCAGCACACCGCGCCCCAGGTGGTGATCGCGACCGGCCCGTTCCACCGGCCGGTGATCCCATCCGTCGCCGGCCGCTTCGACCCGGCAGTCACCCAACTGCACACCGCGGAATACCGCAATCCCGCCGGCCTGCCGTCCGGACCGGTGCTGGTGGTCGGCGCGGGCAATTCGGGGTGCCAGGTTGCCCGTGAACTGTCCGCGTCCCGCGCCGTCCACCTGTCCACCGGCGACCGCAACCCGGTTCTGCCGCAACGGATCCTGGGCCGGGACTTCTTCTGGTGGGCCGGCCTGGTCCGGTTCGACCGGATCACCGCGCAGTCCCGACTGGGTCGGCGACTGCAAACCAGGGATCCGGTGTTCGGAGACGGGCCGCGCCGACTCGCCCGCCGTTGCCGGGTCCGGCTGCATCCCCGACTCGTCGGCGCCGAAGGGCGGACGGCCCGGTTCACCGACGGCACAACGGCGACGGTGAACTCGGTGGTCTGGGCCACCGGATTCACCGTCGACCATTCACTCGTCACTGTTCCCGGGGTGCTCGACGAAAATGGCCGGATTCGCCAACAGGGTGGCGTCACGTCCAGCCGCGGCCTCTACACGATCGGCCTGCCCTGGCAACGCACCCGCGGATCCGCACTCCTCGGATTCGTCGGCCGGGACGCCGCCGACATCACCGACCGGATTTCCCGGGACGCCGCGGCGGCCCGGGCGGCGGCCTGACGCCACGCTCCCCCCGCAGCGGCCCTCGGCGGGCGGGTCCGGTTAGCCGGCGTTCCCGGGGTCGCCGTAGCAACGGAACGGATCTGGGTGTTTTGGTGATCTTTCTGGGTGGATCAGGTGGTCACGCGGAGTGGCCGGTGTCCTTCGCGGCGTAGTTCGGCGTCGAGATCGAAGGAATACGTGCCGTAGAAGTTGATGTGGTCGTGCTGCGCCGGGGTGAGGTGGGCGACTGTCCTGTCGTCAACGTCAGGTCCGTCCGCCCGGAGGGCATCGAGCGCGTC
>CAZCEH010000066.1:0-8175 GCA_964497705.1 uncultured Actinomycetes bacterium
CCCCCACCGGGCACCAGCACGTCAGCCGACCACCCCGACCGCCACAGTCCAAACCTTGGATACCTGCGCTCACCATCGACCTGCAATGGCCAGGCGCATAACGGACCCGGCGGTCGCGGGCAGTTCGTCGGTCTCGCCGAGTCCTGGCCGCGGCCGCTCGCCCGGAGTACCGTCTTCAGGTGCCTGGCCGGATCGGTATCGAGTCTCCGTCAGGGAACTCGAGTTGGAGAATTGCGAGGCTGTTGCCGACGAATCCCACCGTGGCTCTTCGCGGATCCTTCCTCCCGGTTCTTGTGGTGCGAGCGAGCGCCTGCTGCGACCCCGGCCAGGCGCAAGAGCGGCAGGGGTTGTCAGATGGCGGACTTCGCGGCGGTCATCGCGATCGGGCAGTCGACGATGCGGACCATGCTCCGCGCCCTGTACATCACGAACAAGATCAAGCACGTGGTTCCGGTCTCGTTTGCGCTGCCGGGCGGATTCGGGACGCTGACCGGTGAGCTGTTCCTGGGACTGCCGGTCCTCACGTTCGCCGACGGCCGGATCACCCTCGACATCCATTTGTGGGGGAGGGTCACCGCGCCGTTGCCGTTGACCGTCGAGCTCACCGCGACCGTGCAAGTCGGTCCGACGCTGACGGTGGCGACTGTCGACGACGAGCCGCAGCTGCAACTCGGTCTGGACGGCGCGACGGCGACCGTACGGACGGCCGGCCTGTCCACCGATCCGGTCCTGCCGCCCGGCGTGACGATCACACCGGCCCAGTTGGCGGCCGCGCTGCAGCCGATCGTGCGCGGGCAGTTGTCCGGCCAGAGCCCGGCACCGATCAGCCTCGCGTCGCTGGGCGGCCTCACCAAGGGCACGCTCACGCCCACCGCGCGGGCCCGCGACGGCGTATTGCTGATCGGCCTGGACGTCGCCTGGCCGAACGGTGAATTCGCCGACAGCTCCGGCGATGTCGACGCGCTGCGGGACATCCGCCGGGGCGGCGACGTCGCGATGTACGTGTCCCGCGACCATGTTCGCGCCGCATTCTCCGACGTGATCGACGCGGTCGCCGAGTCCGTCGCGGCCGAGAACGCGGTGCTGGACCGGGTGACCATCCTGCCCAGGCGCGGTGCGGTCCACGTGCACGGCGTCGCCCACAACGACGACGGAACGGCCACCTTCGATTTCGACATCACGCCGGTGCTCACCGTCGACCCCCGCGACGACCGGAAGGAGAAGGTGCGGTTCGAGTCGACGAACATCGACGTCTCGGTCAATCCCAGCCTGGGCAACAAGGTCGGCGCCGCATTGTTGGGCGCCCTGACGTTCGGCTGGGTGGCGATCTACGCCGACGACCTGGCCAACGCCATGCGCGCCTCCATCGCGTACCACATCAAGGAGGGCGACCGGGACGTCGGCAATCGGGTCACCTGGTTCACCCTGCCCGGCACCACATCGCCGCCGATCAAGCTCCGGGTGCAGGAGTACCGCGTGGCGCCCAGCGGCACCTTCGTGCAGATCAAGGTCACGCCGCTGTTCGCCAAGCCGCGGATCATCGGTGTCAGTCGGCTGTGGGCGGATCGGGACGGTCACGTCCAGACCTATTGCTCGGTGGACTATCCGCCGGACGTGCTCGCGGACGACCCGCAACTGCGGGTGGCGTGGACGCTGACCCGCGGCGACACCGGCGAGGTCATCGGGTCGGGTGATCGGCAGGAGTTCAGGGCGGACGTGACCCTGCCCGGCGCCGACCCGGTGCCCCAGGTCACCCTGTTGGTGCTGGTGACCCGCCGGCTGGCGACCTCGACCCGGACCGTGTTCCAGTCCAGCGCCACGTTGTTCGACCGCCGGCTGATCTCCCGCGACCACCCGTACGTGCGGTGGCTGCGCGGCAGCGTGGTGCCGTGGGTGCGCAAGGAAGCGGACGGGTCGCTGACCCCGCTCGGACTGCGGACCATCAACCGGCCGTCCGCGATCCACCGCACCGACGTGCCGCACAGCTGCCTGTTCATCGAGCCGCAAGGCGCGAGCTCCGGCACGATCGACTACACCTACCTGGACGATCTGCCCTTCCCGGCGGACGAGATCGCCAAGCACCGCGGGACAGTATGCGACTACTGCTTCTTCGGTGGCCCGACCAATACCCGGCCGCTCCCGCTGCCCGCGGCGGGCGCCGGCTGAGGCCGGCCCCGCAGGGGCCGTCCTCCAGAGTGAGCCGGTTTCGGGGCGTCCGGCCGGGCACCGCAACGCCGATCGTGCCTATGGTGACCGAAATGCCCGAATCGCCCGTGCTGGTCGGCCGGGATCTCGTCCCGCGCTGATCCAATATCCACTTTCGCCGCCGTTTTGTCCGGTTTGCTGAACGTTGGATCAGCGCGGCTCGTCGAGGGTGGCCCGGCGGCGACGAAACCCGTCACCCGGCCAGATTCACCCTGAGGGGACGGCCCGACCGGGCCGGCCCGCCGTTCAACCCACGAAACCGCGCCCGAATTGTCCGGCTCGGTCGTGCGCTGATCAGCGCAGCGATCGCAAGGGCCGTCCCCTCGTCGGCTTCGATGGCCACCTTCCGACTCGGCGATCCGTGTGCGGCGTGCTGCCGACCCCGGACAATGAAATGATGGCCGAACAGGAAATTGCCGGACCCGAAGGCTCGTCCCGACCGGACCTCGAGCGGCTGATCGGGATCGTGTCGGACGGGGCGTCCGCCATCATCAGCGGACGGATCCGGCGCTACGCCGAGCTGATGGATCACGCCGACGACTTCACGCTCATGGCCCCCAACGGAGGCGACATTCGGCGTGGCTTTGACCGCTCGGACGAGTCGATCGCCGCCATGGAGCGATACTTCCGGGACGGCGAGGCGCAGCTCGAGATCGTCGAAACCTACTGCTCCGGCGACCTCGCGGTCCTGGTCGTGGTCGAGCGCCAGCACGGAAGGGTGGGCGGCTTTCCCGACCAGGACCTGTCGCTGCGGGTCACCGTGGTCTTCCGTCGAGAAGGGTCGCGGTGGAGACTTGTGCACAGGCACGCCGACCCGCTTGTCCGGCCCATCGGTGCGGAACTCTTGGGGGCGCTGCTTCGCGGCGACGCGACATCGCCTCCCAGTTGATCGTGCGACGGCGGCCGACGAATCGGTCGTTGGCCGACGGAGAGGCCGGTTGCGATGACTGGGGCCAAAGCCGGTCGCGGCCGGGGGCCGGGCGCGTTCGCGCTGGTCGGGGAGCGGAGGATAGGCGATTCGAACCCCCGAGGGCGGCTAACCCAACACGCTTTCCAAGTCCGCGAACGCATGTTCGCCGAGGGCCGTCATAGGCCCTGACCAGGCGAAATCCGGATCCATAGACTCTAAGGGACCATCCGCGAACGCAGACAACTGAGACTAGAACTGAGACTGCGGCCCGACAGAGGCACAGCGATTCCATGGTCGACTGGTTCGGGGGGTCTGATCGAAGTTACTGTACGTGACCGGCAGATGAGCGTGTCAATCCCTCTCAATCGGTTCAGAGCGACGCATTTGCGTTGTCCACTTCCGATAACTCTTGGCGGCGCCAGCTACGCCCCGTGGGTGCCCGATCCACCAATCGTGCGATTCTGTGGGGCACGGCTTGGAAACATGAGAGTTGTACGGCAAGAGCGTTAGCGAGCAGAAGGAAGGCCGTGCCAAGGGAGGTGAAACAATCGGTCGTCGTATTCAAAGCTTGCGTATAGCGTTGCGGGAGGAGTGCCGCAGATCGACTGAAATAGTTGCGTTGATCCCTTAGCGAACTGATTGCGTCATTTCGAGAAGGAGGATGCTTTGTCTGGGTCGATTAGGCTGGCAATAGTCGATATGTGCGTGTTGCTTTCAAGTGCGTCATTAATTGGGACTGCCTCGGCCGCTGAGTCGAGACAGACGACTTCTTCGAATTAGGGGACCCTCCAGCGGGGACAACTTTGAACCTTCCAGACGGACGTGTGGCCCTTCTTCCGAAGGACTTTTCAGAGATGACCGTCGAAGACCTGGCATCCATTGGAGTCGTACCGAATATGGGCAATGCCCATAACACGGCTAGCTTCTCACCCGCATCGGGCGAGGTCGCCACACCGAACTCGGCAAGCGGAGAAGATGGGGATGTGATCATCTACGTCTTCGGAGATGGAATTGAAGTCGACAACTGGGAAACGAACGCACTATGGCGTGGAGGTGCAGGCGAGAGTTACTCCATCTATTGGGCCGGATACAACACGATCAACGCCACTGGTTCTATCGTGGCCACCACGGGCCCTGGCTGGCTTTATGGCTACCGCTCAGATGTCCCTCTCTACTTTCAGGACGGAACCCAACTCTGCAATACATAGGTCAATGTCTCAGGGAAGCCGTGCATCAACATTGAAGCCTAACGAGAGTGACTCCTCATATCACAGCGAGACGCGCACGGTGACGATGCCCAACGGTGAGGTAATCGAGTTCACCAAGCCGTGGCATGAATATGACGTGGAGGAGTTGAACGCACTTGGTCTCATGCCGGACATGCCGATGGGTGGCGCATCCAGTACGGTCTCGTGGTTCGTGCCAAGGGGTCCGGAATAAATGGGCCAGTGCGGGTGTGCGCGACTCACACCTTGAATGAGTAGAGAAAGTTCTCACGAGTGGCCGCCCGGGCCAGGTGGGCTGTTGACACGTGGCACGCTCGTGGGCCAACGCTGATCAGGGATCGTCCTCGTCGAGGATCGTGCTCGAATCGCCGACGTCATCGGTCAGGACCGTGTCCGACAACTTGAGCAGCGTGCGTGCCGTTCTTGGCCCCAGCGCTCGTAGTCGCTCTGTCAGATTGGTTCCGTCTTCGCCGGCCGCAGCCTCATCGAAAAGGCTGAGCAGTTCCCGGATACCTGAGTCCAGCTCGGTTTGGGCCGGGATGAGAGACGGTTCGGACCGTGCTGGCTCCCGGCCTATGACCGAGATCTGGAGTGATCCGGGGACAGCAAGTCCGACGCCGGCCGGCGGGTGGTTGGCCTTCCCGCGGCGCTCGGGAGACCTGCTGCGCGAGCAACGAATGAGCAGCAACGCTGGCGGGAAGTCGCCCGTCAACTCTGGCAGGACGGCGACTGGGTCTTCACCTCCGCGGTCGGCGCTCCCCTGAACCCGAACACGGACTATCACCGGTGGAAAGCGCTGCTCAAGGAGGCCGGCGTCCGCGACGGCCGGCTGCATGACGCCCGGCACACGGCAGCCACCGTCCTGCTGGTTCTCGGCGTCCCGGAGCGCACGGTGATGGGCATTATGGGGCTCATCCGGAACGAGGGTGTAGTTGTGGCCTGAACCCGCCGGTCTCGAGTAGCGATCGTGCGATGTAGTTCGTCAGGTTCCTGAATCCGAGCGCTGACCCGCGTAGGTGCTCCAGGCGTCCGTTGATCGCCTCGGTCGGGCCGTTGCTCGTCCCGGGCCGATCGAAGTAGGCAAGCACGTCGGCCGCTCGGCGCTTGAGGGTGCGGCCGAGCCGGCGGACCTCTGTCAGGGCCGTGGGCACGCCGCTGCTGACGGACTCGATCACCTTGCTCATCAGTGCGCGACCCTTCCCACGGTCGGGTTCGCGGTAGGCCCAGGACTCCGGACCTGGTGCAAGAATTTGGTGTGCGGATCACCGGTGCGGTTTGACCGAATAGTGCAGTTGTAGGTCGGTGCCGGGATAGAGCGCGGCGGCGCCGGTCAGGACGTCGCAGAGTTGGGTTAGGGCGGCGGTGGCCCGGGGGGTGTGCAGCGGGTCGAGCCGGATGTGCAGCCGGCCGGGAGTGGGGTCGATGTCGCCGGTTCCGGTCAGGGCGGTGCGGACCAGGGCGTGGGCCTCGTTGCCGGCCTTGCGGTAGTCGGTGGCCGTGGCGATGGTGCGGGCGAGCATGGTCTGGGTGTTGAACGCGGCCATCCGGATGGCGTGGGTGAGCAGTTTCGTCTCGGTGTCCAGGACCTGCTGGCCGGGGCGGACCTGCCCGAGGGGTAGCCGGGTCGGGGTGGCTTTGTGCGCGGCGACCGTGGCGGCCAGATCGGCGCGTGCGGTACGGACCGGGGCGGTGATCAGGTCGTGCAGCTGGTTGGTGATCAGGGTGGGGGTGCCCGGCTTGGGGGACCGCAGCGCCAGGAGTTGTTCGTCGCGGTGGGTTTCGGCCCGGTACAGCCGGGCGCGGGCGGCCTGCACGGCCTGGTGGGCGGTCTTCTTGGCCGGGTTGGGCACCGACCGGGTCGGGTCGTCGTCCACGGCCCGGTAGGAATCGTGCGAGTCCAACGCGAAATGCATGCGCCCGTAGCGGAAGTAGTTCTCCTCTCGCCAGCGGGCGCCCATCCGGAAACACACCTGCGCGGATGTGAGGTCGGTGCGGGAGGTCAGGATGTGGACCTGTCGGCCGGTGCCCGCGTCCTGTTTGCTGACCTGCCGCAACTGCACCGTCCCGGTGGTGGGATCGGTCTCGTCCAAAGGGATCTGCACGGTCGTGTCGGCCAGCTGCCAGGTGCGTATCACCCCGTGCTCGTCGATGTGCGTGGCCGCGCTGAACGATTCGACGTCCACGTCGGGGGCGGGGGCCTTGCGCCAGGTCAGCACATCGAACCCGGCCGCGATCAGGTCGGCGAACAATGCCGGGGACCAGCCGCCCCGGTCGAAACCGACCAGGACCCGCCGGTCGTCGCCGACGATGCGGCGGATGTCCGGCAGCAGCCGACGGATCTCGGCGGCCAGCGACGCCCCGGGCTGCGCCATCACCACCCACACCGGCGCCCCTTGGGCGTCGGCGATCCAGGTTTCCACGGTGGCCGGCGCGGGGAACCGCAGCCGGGGCACGTGGGTCTTCTGCAGTTTGCGGGTGCCGTGGTAGGTACGCACGTGCCCGTCCACGTACAACACACTCATCGCCTCCGGGTGATCCGTGGCATGCCGGACCGCCTGCGCCGATAGGAGTTCCGTCGCCTTGCCGCGGTCGGCCAGCAACCCCATCTTGCGGCGCACGGTCTTGACTTCCGGGGCCCGGTCCAGCCCCAGGATCCGGCCCAGGTCGGTCGGGTTGACCCGGGTCGCGCCCTCGGCCCGCGGCTCGCCCAACAAGGCCCGGAACACGGCCTCGGTCAGCATGGTGTCCATCCCGTAGAAGCCGTCCGGGACCCCGCCGTACACCAGGCGGGCCGAGTCGAGCAGCCCGGTCGCGGCCAGCGCGGGCACGGCCAGGAACAACCCGGCCAACCCCACCCTGGCCGCGGGCGCGAACACCGGCGGCGCGTACGGCAACAGGCCCCAGCGGGCCGCGGCCCGCTCGGCCGAACGGTCCACCGGATCGGGCAGCACCGGCAACACCGGCTCGTCCCGTTCGGGCTCACCAACCGACTCCGCACCGAACCCGGCAGCCGCCTCCTCAGCGCCGTCACCGCTGGCGACCTGGCCACCCGAATCCGGATCGACGGACCCGACAGGATCGGTCGAATCATCTGTGGCACAGTCGATGTCAACACTCGGGTCAGATTCCGGCGCAGCGGTCGCCGCCGGCGACGCCTCCGCCCGGCCGGCAGCACCGCCCGACCCGGCCCTGACCTTGGCCAGGACCGTTGACACACTACGGGTCGAGATCCCCACCGAGGCTGCGATCTGGGCCGCCGCCTGCCCATCGGCATGCCGACCGGCGACGTCGGAGATCACCTGCTCGGTCAGCTTCGACGGGCCCTTCGGGCCCCGCTTGGCCGGCGTCAACGCCGCCGACCCGCCCCCGATGATCGCCTGCCCCCACCGGTACACGGTGAACTCGTTCACCCCGAACGCGGCCGCGACCTGGTACACCAGGGCCGCCTTGATCCGCACCAGTTGCACCGCCGCGAACCGGCGCAACGCGATGTCGCCGGCGTCCCAGGCGAACGACAACTGCCCGTTGATGAAGATCTGGCCGCCGTCCTGGTCCTCGACCAGGCAGGCCGCCAGCCCGATCGGCACCCCGGCCGCCGGGGCCAACGGAAGCGGCAGCTGAGCGGTCATGGTCGTCATGCTTCCAGCACCCGAGACCGCTTGTACATCACACACAAATTATCGCGCATCACCGGTCGTGGTGGCATCACGACACGCCAAGAAACCGCAGATCAGAGCAGGTCTAGCCGACCAAACCGAGGAACCATGTCCGGAGTCCTGAGGCCGCGATCATCCGCTGGTAGATCCCCCAGGTCGCTTCCAGCTCGACGTGCTC
>CAZCEH010000067.1:0-8028 GCA_964497705.1 uncultured Actinomycetes bacterium
ACTCGAGACCGGCGGGTTCAGGCCACAACTACACCCTCGTTCCGGATGAGCCGGAAATCGTCGTCGTCGAGGATCCGGCGGACGGCGGGCGTGTCCCCCAGGACGGTCAGGAGCAGTTCGGCGGCGGCCAGGTCGTGGGCGTAGCCGGCGATGGCGTCGGCCTCGTCGGCGAGCTGCCCGATGGACACGGACCGCTCCTGTTCGGCCTGGATCGTCTCGTGGGCGGACGTCGCGGCGCCCGTGTGCGCGGTGATGGCGTCGGCGACCTGCGCGGTGGTGTAGGCGTCCTGGTCGGCGGGGCCGCCGACGGGATGGCCCAGCCGGTCCCGCAGCGTGGTGGCCGGGTCCAGGACCAGGTAGGCGTGGTTGGCCAGGCGGCCGCGGGTCATCGCGACGTAGAACGGTTCCCGCTGGGTCAGCGCGTCGGCCAGCACGTGGGCGGTGTCGACGGTCAGGCCCTGGGCCCGGTGCGCGGTGGTCGCGTAGCCCAGGTCAACGTGCTCACGGACGTAGCCGGCGGTCAGGGTGACGGGTACCGGGCCCGGATGGTCGCCGCCCAGGAGGCGGACGGTCAGCGACCCGTCCAGATGGGCGCGGTGTACCTGCCACCGTTGACCGTTGCGGACGAACCCGTCACCAAGCCGGCCGCCGTCACCCGTGGGGGTGGTGGGAGTGGTGCCGTCGGGTTGGGTGCGGTCGATCCGGCGGGTGACGATGACGTCGCCGCGGCCGGCGGACAGGCCGTTGCGGACCGGGACAGTCACGCTGTCGACGAGGCCGGCGCTGATCAGGTCGGATTGGGCGCGGCGGTTGAGTTCGGTGACGGTGTCGTTATCGGCCGCGATGAGGACACTGCTGCGGCCGGCCCGGACGTCGGCGGACCAGGCGGTGTAGGCGGCGTCGGTCATCTGGTCCTGCTCGCCGGAGTGGATCCGGTCGTGGTCGGCGTACTCGGTCAGGGCGGTGGGGTCGCCGACGCGGAGGCGGTCGGCGGCGTGTTCCTCCCAGGTGCGGCGGGTGCCGTCTGGGTCGGCGAATCGGCGGACCTGGGTCAGCGTCGGCGGGTCCGGATGCCGGCAGGTGAGCAGGCCGAACGCGCCGCCGGTCTCGACCGCGGACAGTTGGCTGGGGTCGCCGACGAGCAGCAGTTTGGCGTCGGCGTCGGCGGCCTGCTGCGCGAGTCGGGCCAGGGTGAAGGTTCCGGTCATTCCGGCCTCATCGACGATGACCAGCTGCCCGGGGTGCAGCCGCCACCGGTCGTACTCGGCCCGCACCCGGTCCAGGGCGGCCCGCAGACCGTGGATCCGTGCCGGGTTCTCGGCCCGGGTGATCGCCTCGGTGACCCGGCGGATCCGGTGTTCCCGCCGGGTCTGCTGGTCCTGCTGGGCGATCCACTGGGCGGTGTTGTCGGTGAGAACGGCCAGGTCGGCGGCCAAGACCTGGGCGGCCATCGCGGAGGGGGCCAGGCCGACGACGGTGCCGGGGCCGTACTCGGCTTCCCAGATGGCGCGGACGCCGGCCATCGTGGTCGTCTTGCCGGTGCCAGCCGGGCCGACCAGCACGTCGACGACCCGGCCGGAGGTCACGATCTGCACCGCGGCCGGCCGCTGGTCCTCGGCGGCGAGGGCATGGTCGCGGCCGGGCAGGTCCTGTCCGGCGACCCGATCGGCGCGGTCCGGGTCCACGGCTGGCCCCGACCGGTCCTGCCCGAGCCGCAGCAACTGGTCCTCGGCGGTGAGCACCGCGGTCGAGGTGAAGACGTCGGGTGCGGTGAACGGGCTGGCGCCGTCCGCGTCCCGCAGGGCGTTCGGGGTCTGGGCGAGTTCGGGTGGGGTGAGCGCGACGGACAGCCGCTGTGCGGCGGCCACCACCCGATCCCGGGCCAGGGTCGCGTCGGCGGGGGTGGCGAACTGCAGGCCCCGGCCGGCGAGTTGCCGCATCGTCTCGGCGGTCAGGTTCCACCGGGTCCACGTCGGCCGGGCCGAGGCGACGGCGTCGACGACGCACAACGCGACCGCCTCGGTCTCGACGTCGTCCAGGTCGGACGGGCCGAGCAGCGGGCCCGCCTGCCCGGTAACGGTGGCGACCCAGGCGACGGGGTCCCGGTCCAACACGCTCTCGGCGGTGGCTCGCCACTGCTGCACCGACTCGGCCAGGTTCGGGGCCTGCTTGCGGTCCCGGGTGGCCAGCGTGAGGTGTTGCCGGATCCGGTTGATCGCGTTGACGTCGGGTCGGCGGCCGGTGCGCAGCACGACCCGGGCGATCGCGGTGTCGACCGCGGCCTCGATGTCCGCGGACCGCTGCGAGTAGGCCGCGATTAACGCGTCCGGCACGGGGGACAGCTCCCGACCGAGCCGGCGGTTGCTGCCGGCCCGCCGTTCCCGGCGGTCCCAGGTCAGGCCGGTGCGGCGGGTGATCTCGTCGGCCAGCAGCAGGTCGTAGGTCTCGGAGTAGGCCACCGCCGCCTGGTGCAGGGTCGCCGAGTCCAGGGTGCGCCACCGCCCGTCCGGCCCCTGGACCCGGTTGGCGACGGTGACGTGGGTGTGCAGCTGCGGGTCGCCCCTGCGGGAGTCCCAGTGGTCGAACGCGGCGGCGACCAGGCCGGCGGTGCGGACCCGGCGGACGCCGTTGTGGCCCAGGCGGGTGAACACCGCCTCGGCCTCGATCAGGCCCAGGGTGGCGGCCAGCGCGGCCCGGTGCGCCAGGTACAGCTGCTCCTGCATCGGGGCGGGGGCGAGCGCCCACAACGCGGACACCGACTTCGGCACGCTGAACGTCAGGTCGAACCCGGCCACCGCGGTCCGGGTCCTGGTCTCCTTCTCCTCCGCGGTGATCTTCTCGATCAGTGCCGTCCGCGACTCCGCGGTGAGGGTGTCGGGGAGCTTGCCGACGCGGACGTCGATCCGCTCCTGCCGGGTCGGATACTTTGCCGGCGGCCGGCCCAGCCGCTCGCCGGTAAACGGGTTGCGTGCGCCCTCGAACAACTCGCGGAGCTGCGCCTCGGTGACCTCGGAACCCGCCTTGTCGGCCGCCCCGAGAGCGGTCATTCCGGATCCCAGCCAGGTGCCCGGTGGGTAGCCCTGGGCCGTGTAGTACCGCGTCAACGGCGACGCGGTAGGGTCAGCGGCGCGGCCGTCGCCGGCGGCGACGTGATCGATCAAGTAATCGATCGACGCCATCCGCGACAGGCTCATCACCACGCCGGTCCATGCGGTCCGGGCCCGCGAGTTAACGATCTTGGCTCAGGCCGTCAGGCCTGGGATGCCAGAGGTGTGCCTCTTCTGATCTTGATCATCCGTGGCTCGCTGTGGCCCGGCGGCCTTGGTCGTCACGAGGCCTCGAGCGCGTGGTGGAACTGGGCGTCGGACGCCGTGCGTACCTGAGTCCGCGTGTGGCCGCGGTCGAGCCGGTGGCTGGGGCTCGCTGGCTCGGCGTACCGCGTGCGACGGGTTGGTTTTGGGCGCGCATCTGGCCGTGACGGGCGCGGGTGCCGACTGCGTTCGGGGATCCGACGCCCGACCAGCGCCAGGGCGGCATGGTGGGTCGGCCCCTGGTTTCGGCATCCTGTCGTCGACTCCCGCGAACCGATCCGGTGGACGGGGTGATCGCACTTGCCCGGTCACGATCCCGGTTGCGCGGGCAGAATTGGGTCGTGCGGGCTCCTGATTTCCGATCCGAGTTGCGCGGAGCGGCGTACCGCGGCGACGGTCCCGCGGTCGTCGCGCTGGTCGGCGATCAACCCCTGCCGGGGGATGCCCTGCAGTTGATCGGTGACGGTCTCGTCGTTGGACTTGCCCTGCAGACCCAGGGTGCGGCCGACCTGGCCGGTGCCTGCGCGCGGGCGTTAAGGCAGCGCGGCTGGGACGGCGACGACGAGCTGGCCGATCAGCTCGGCGCCCTGCTCGGAACCAGCCCGACACCGCTGCTACGGCCGCTCCCGGTCGATCTGGAGGAGCTGGCCGGAGTGCTGGAGGGCGACCCGATGTTCGGTGGCGGCCGGGTGGATCTGCTGACCGGTCAGGTGTGGCCGCAGCCGGCGATCGACTATGCGCGGGAGACCGGCGAAGAGGACGAGGACGAATCCGACGACCCTGATCGGTGGCTGTGGGTGGATTGCGAGGGTTCCCGCGCCGGGTATCACGACATGGTGCAGTTCATCGGCACCGTCGCCGACAGCGACCGCGCCGACCGGTTGAGCATCGCGATCGAAGGTCGTGGCGCGTTCCGCCGGTTCAAGGACGTGCTGGCCCGATGGCCCGGCGAACTCGACCGGTGGTACGGGTACGCCGACGACCGGCAGCGCGGACGGGCCCGGGCGTGGCTCGCGGACGCGGGTTACCGCCCAGCACGGGCCACTGATCCACCCGTTGGATGACCGACGGGGGCGGACCGCGGCGGACCAGTGCGCAGCCTTCGAGACCGCACGGTGTTGCTGAAGGTCCCGAAACATCCGATCATCACGGGGGTAGGGGGTGGTGCACCGATGCGTGGCGCAAGGAGTGTCGCAATCCGTAATGCCTCACGTCAAGATGCCCGCGAAGGATGGCCCATGCCTCACGTACGGACTGCCCGCGAAGCAGCGCGTCAGCCGGCCTTGATCCGGACGCCCTTGCGCACGTCGGGCAGGGCGGCCGGGATGCTGGCGAGGTAGAGCTGCTCCGTCTTGTCCTTGGCCAGTCCCAGTAGGACGGCCTGGATGTCGGCGATCTCGGGCGAGCGCGGCCGGGTTGAGCCCGTCGCGGTAGGCGATCAGCTCACTGGCTTGTGCGGGCGAGAGGACGCCGGCGGCCAGTAGCCGGTTCAGCGGGGTCTTCGGCTTGTCGTACAGGCGTTTGCGGCGACCGGCCATGTCCTGGCCCCAGCCGACCGGCTTGATCGTCGGGGTGAGGTAGTTGAGCCGATCGTTGACCAGCTTCCACAGCCGGTTCAACGCGTGCCGCTCCTCGTCGGTGTCGTAGCGGTAGTAGAACGCGTACCGGCGGACCAGGTGGTTGTTCTTCGACTCGATCGTGGCCTGGTCGTTCTTGCGGTACGGCCGGGACCGGGTGAAGTAGATGTCCCGGTCCGCGGCCCACTTGATGACCGCCCGGTTCAGGAACTCGCTGCCGTTGTCAAAATCAAGACCGGTGACGGCGAAGGGGATCTCCCGTACTCCGGCCTGCAACGCGGCCAGGATGTGAGCGTGCGCGTTGTTGCGGGTCGAGCGGGTGAACACCCACCCGGTGTGCACACAGGTCAGGTTCACGCTCCGGGCGAACTCACCCCTAAGTGTCGGCCCGCAGTGCGCAACCGTGTCGCCCTCGAAGAACCCAGGTTCGGCCTCGACCTCGTCGCCGGCCTTGCGGATCGTGATCGACGAGCGCAGCAGCGGTGACGGTTTCGTGGTCGAGACGCCCTTGATCTGGTCGGTGGCCTTCGCCGTCCGCAGGTACCGGTCGATCGTCGCCGCCGACATCGCCAGCAGCTCGGCCCGCACCGCAGCGCTGTACCGGCCCTGGCCGGCGACCAGCTCGCCGTGCCGTTCCAACCCGTCCAGCTGCGTGCTCATCGACGCGGCCAGGTACTTGCCGCACTGCCCGCCGGAGGCCGCCCAGACGCGTTGCAGGACCTTCAATGAGTCGTAGGAGTACTTGTTCGCCCGCGGCTGACGCGGCCGGGTCGCGACAGCCCGCCCGGCGCCCGGTGGGCTCTGCGCGGCCCGGGTCAGCCGGCGGCGGGCGTTGTCCCGCGACCAGCCCGTCACGGACACCACCTCGTCCAGGATCCGCCCCTTGGTCCGCCGGTCCGCGGCCTTGAACGCCCTGGCGTACCTGATGGTGATCTCGGCCCGCGACGCCATCGACAACCCACTCTCCATGCCCCAGCACGCTCACCGTTACGCGGGCATTCCTACGTGAGGCACGGAGAGCGTTTCGCGGGCAGATTCGGTGAGTCTTGTCGCAATCTGGTGGCCACGCTGCTGGCGCCGTACCATGACAGTCCCGCTTCACCGGGTGGGCTCCGCTTCGAACCGCCCTCAATACTCGCCGGCATTCACCGCCGTCGTCTCGGAAATCATCCCGCGTGAGTGCGGATCGGGACAATGTCCGCGGCAGGCGCAGACGGACGAGCCGAGGGAGAGAACATGCGCGCGCACACCGGAGACTGGCTGGTCATCCGCAGCCACACCGATTCCACCGCTTCGCGCCGGGCTGAGATCATTGCCGTCCCATCGCCCGACGGTCAACCGCCCTACACCGTCCGCTGGGAGGACTCCGGCCACGAGGGCGTGGTGTTCCCCGGGCCGGATGCCCAGGTGGTGACCGGCAGCTGAGCGCCACGACACGGCGCTCAGACGGGCTCGTGAGCTCGAGCAGCGGTGCGGCGGCGTCGCCACTAATTGTGGCGCACGCCCATCCGCGACTGGCTCGAGACTTGGGGCGCGTTGGATCGTCAGTCAGGTCCAAGTGGGCCAAGCGCTGTGACGATCGCCACGCGGGTATTCACGCTCCGAGGGGCTGCTGTCGTAGCACTGTGCGAGACTTGTGGCAAGTAGGCGCTCGATGGGGTGGGGAGGCGACGTCGAAGATGCTGGCTGCGAACGATGTCGCCGCCGTAATCATTGCTCGTAACGGGCCATGGATTGACTCCGTCAGTCTTCAGAAGCTGTTGTACTACATCCAGGCTTGGCACCTAGCCGTGACCGATCGACCTCTGTTCGAGGAGAAGATCAAGGCTTGGAAGCAAGGCCCCGTCGTGCCGCAGGTGTGGCACGCACGCAAGGAGAAGTCGACGCGGCGCGCGGTCGATCAAGATGTCGATTCCATCCAATTGGACCCCGACACGTCGGATCTGATCGACTTGGTCCTAGCGTCCTACGGCTCTATGACTGGCGATGAACTTAGCGCTCTCACTCACGTCGAGGCTCCGTGGCTTGATGCTCGTGGAGACCTTCCCGAGGATGCGAACTGCAACACCGCGATCGAACCAGAGTCGATGGCCCGGTTCTACCGTGCGCATCGAAAGCTAGGCGGACGTTCGGCTGCTGACCTCGCAGCGGGAGGCATACATCTTCGTTCGGCAAAGGTCGTAGGGTCGGTCGACGTGGATGCGATCCTCTCTGCTCTTGGTGACGACCTTGACGATCTCAGTGACGATCCCTGGGGCGGTGCCAACCTCGATTTAGGTTCAGGCTTCGATGCAGATGGAATTGAGTATTCTCCCCGACGTGCGCACGCTGACTTCTGAGAACTGTGTCCCCCAGAGACGAAGTGCAACGTCACATCGTTGTGTTTGACTGCAATATCTATCTTGATGCCGCACTTCTCGTCGGGCCGCCGTTCACCTGGGAAAAGTTCGACGCTTTGGTGGCCAAGCTCACCGACAAGAACATTGCAAAGGCGGCCGGACACGACTCTGCTCGGGCAATTGCGGTCTGCCAGTCGGGCCGATTCGCCGCGGACGAAGTGCTCGAGGTCTGGACAAGTGCTCAGATCGACAAGATCGTGCGCGGCAAGGCGCGGCAGTCCGTAACCCCTGACGAACGGACTGGATATCGTGGCCTCGGATGGACTAACGAGAATGCTAACAAGCTTGTGACCGATCTCATTGGAAGCCTGACTGAGTCCTCGAATGGTGGAAGTCTGGGCGGCAACATTCCTGACGGTAATCCGCCGCTCGACCATGAGGATGGGATGGTCTACGGCGCCTGTCGGGAATTGTCTTCGTCGGATCCACTGTGCCTGGTCTACTGTGTGACGCGAGACAAGGGATTCATCAAGGCCTACGAAAACGGTGAACTCGGAGATCACAGCCGAGTTCTGACCCCTTCAAAGTTCGTCGCTCTGGTTCGTGCAGCGCGCGCACACTATGCGATGCCCGGACCGAATCGCTCAGCGCAATCGTGAACATTTATCGATCGAAGAAAACAGACCAAAGACAAAAGGCACTCCAAGCCGTCAAGTGGCATCTCAGTATCGATATCTTCCGCCTTTGTAACTGGTCAGCTGCTTGCCCTGTTCTTGGGCTGATCGGACCGCCGAACTTCCC
>CAZCEH010000068.1:0-7060 GCA_964497705.1 uncultured Actinomycetes bacterium
TCACCTACGGCACCAACAACGAGTTCGGCTTCGACTACCTGCGCGACAACATGGCCTGGTCCAAGAACGACCTGGTGCAACGCGGCCACGCGTTCGCCATCGTCGACGAGGTCGACTCCATCCTGATCGACGAGGCCCGCACACCGCTGATCATCTCCGGGCCGGCCGACCAGTCGTCCAAGTGGTACACCGAGTTCGCCCGGCTGGTGCCGCGGCTGCACAAGGGCGGCGAGGGCGGGCTCGGCGGCGATTACGAGGTCGACGAGTCCAAGCGCACCGTGGGCGTCAGCGAGGAGGGCGTGGCCAAGGTCGAGCAAGCCCTGGGCATCGAGAACCTCTACGAGTCGGTGAACACCCCGCTGGTCGGCTTCCTCAACAACGCCCTGAAGGCCAAGGAGCTGTACAAGAAGGACCGCGACTACATCGTCGTCAACGGCGAGGTATTGATCGTCGACGAGTTCACCGGCCGGGTGCTGCACGGCCGCCGCTACAACGAGGGCATGCACCAGGCGATCGAGGCCAAGGAACGGGTCGAGATCAAGGCCGAGAACCAGACGCTGGCCACCATCACCCTGCAGAACTATTTCCGGCTGTACGAGAAGCTGGCCGGGATGACCGGCACCGCGCAGACCGAGGCGGCCGAGCTGCACCAGACCTACAAGCTGGGCGTGGTGCCGATCCCGCCGAACAAGCCGGTGCGGCGCCTCGACGAGGCCGACGTCATCTACAAGACCGAGCAGGCCAAGTTCGACGCGGTCGTCGAGGACATCGCCGAACGCCACGAGAACGGCCAACCGGTGCTGGTCGGCACCGCCTCGGTGGAGAAGTCCGAGCTGCTGAGCAAGCTGCTGCTGCGCGGCGGCATCCCGCACGAGGTGCTCAACGCCAAGAACCATGCGCGGGAGGCGGCGATCATCGCGCAGGCCGGCCGGTCCGGCGCGGTCACCGTCGCCACCAACATGGCCGGCCGGGGCACCGACATCATCCTGGGCGGCAACGTCGACTTCACCGCGGACCTGGACCTGCGGGCACGGGGCCTGAGCCCGACCGAGACCCCGGAGGAGTACGAGGCGGGCTGGTCGGACGCCGTCGAGGAGGCCACCAAGCGGGCCAAGGCCGAGGCCGAGAAGGTCCGGGAGGCCGGCGGCCTGTACGTGCTGGGCACCGAGCGGCACGAGTCCCGCCGCATCGACAACCAGCTGCGCGGCCGGTCAGGCCGGCAGGGCGACCCGGGGGAGTCCCGCTTCTACCTCTCGCTGGGCGACGATCTGATGCGCCGGGTCGGCGGCGGCACCGTCGAGGCGCTGATGACCCGGCTGCGGATGCCCGACGACGTGCCGATCGAGCACAACTTCGTGTCCAAGGCGATCAAGAGCGCGCAGACCCAGGTCGAGCAGCAGAACTTCGAGATCCGCAAGAACGTGCTCAAGTACGACGAGGTGATGAACAAGCAGCGCACCGTCATCTACGACGAGCGGCGCCGGGTGCTGGCCGGCGAGGACCTGCACCTGCAGGTGCAGAACATGATCACCGACGTGATCACCGCGTACGTGGACGGGGCCACCGCCCAGGGCTACGCCGAGGACTGGGACACCGACACCCTGTGGACGGCACTCAAGACGCTGTACCCCATTTCGGTCACCCCGGAGTCGATCGCCGCGGAGCACGGCGACCTGACCAAGGCCACCATCAAGGAGGCCATCCTGGCCGACGCGCGGGCGGCCTGGGCCAAGCGCGAGGAGACGCTGACCCCGCCGATCACCAGGGAGCTGGAGCGCCGGGTGGTGCTGTCGGTGTTGGACCGCAAGTGGCGTGAGCACCTCTACGAGATGGACTACCTCAAGGAGGGCATCGGGCTGCGGGCGATGGCGCAGCGCGATCCGCTGGTGGAGTACCAGCGCGAGGGCTACGACATGTTCGCGGCGATGCTCGACTCGTTGAAGGAAGAGTCGGTCGGGTTCCTGTACAACCTGCAGGTCCAGGTCGTGCCGGCGGGGGAGCAGCCGCAGCAGCAGGCGGCCGCCCCCGCGACACCGGTGGTGACCAGCACGTCGGCCGCGGCGACCGCGCTGGCCGCGGCCGGCAACGGCGCGGCCGAGCCGGCGGCCGAGGCGCCCGCCGTCGGCAACGGCAAGTCCGCACCGGTGCGCCGGCGCATGCGGCCGGTGCAGGCCCTGCCGACGGACCAGGCGACCACCGCACCGGCCGGCCCGTCCCCGCTGCGCGGCGCTGGCCTGGGCGGACCGCCGCCGGCCGCCCCGCTGACCTACAGCGGCCCCACCGAGGACGGCGGCACGCAGACCAGGCGCACCGGCGGGACCGCCGCCGGCAAGGCCGCGGCCACCGCGACCGGGAACAAGCCGTCCCGGAACGCGCCGTGCCCGTGTGGATCGGGCAAGAAGTACAAGCTCTGCCACGGCCGGCCCGGCAGCGCCTGAGGCTGGCGTCGTCCCGGCTGGCCGCGGAACATCGCCCGGTCTGGTGCGAGCGTAAGTTCCGCAATCCGCGGCTTTCACCTCGGGTGGGCGTCGGCTCCGGCTGGCTGCGGAGCATCCGCCGGTCTGGTGCGTGCGTAGGTTCCGTGGTTTGCGGTTTCACCTCGGGTGGGCGTCGGCTCCGGCTGGCTGCGGAGCATCGGCCGGTCTGGTGCGTGCGTAGGTTCCGCACGCTGTGGCTCGCCCGGTTCTTGCTGGGGCAGCGGTGGGCTCAGCGGTATGTGGGGCTTCGCATGCGGTGGCTGCGGAGCATCGGCCGGTCTGGTGCGAGCGTAGGTTCCGCAATCCGCGGCTTTCACCTCGGGTGGGCGTCGGCTCCGGCTGGCTGCGGAGCATCCGCCGGCCCGAGCGAGGCCGCCGAGGAGGGATCGCGACACACGTCGTCCCGTTGTCGCGCGCCCGCAACACTTGCGGTGAATGCTGGCATCATGACCGCCGCCGACGACGCGCACGAACGCAGCCATCAGGGCATCGACGACTGGGCCCGGCACGGGGTGCAGGAGTACGAGGAACGCGAGGCCGCCGAGCGCGCGGAGATGGGTCAGCCGGTGCCGGACGAGCCGGTGACCGCCGACCGCCCGTGAGGCAGCGGGCTCACCCGATCGTGGACTGATCCAGGCGTTCGTCGTATTACGGTTGTCCACCGCATCGCGATCCGTCACCATCAGGGGTGCGTCGGGATCACGACGCGCGGGGTGGATCCGACCGGGAGGCCGGGATTGTCGAGCGGCATTGACACCATCGCGGCCGGTGCGGACGACCTGTCCGATCCGTACGGCCTGGCTGCGCTGGACGACGGGTACGACGAGAACGACGAGCGCGACCTCGAGGCCCTGCGGCCCTACGTGGTCAATCTGAGTCGGGGCGCCTTCTCCGACGACGGCATCATGCAGACGACGGCGCAGGACGTGGACGCGATCTTCGACCGATACCTGCCGGAGTTCATCCAGGAGCGGACCGGGCCGGTTCCGGTCGTGCTCTGGGCACATGGCGGGATCGTGTCGGAACGCGCGGGCCTGCGGATCGCGGCCAATCAGGTGCCCTGGTGGGTGCGCAACGGGGTCTATCCGATCCACTTCGTCTGGGAGACCGGCTTCACCGAGACGCTGCGGGACCTGGTGTCGCTCTGGGCGCGGCAGCAGTTGGGCGGCCGCCGGGCGCCGTGGCGTTCGGTCAAGCGAAGCGCTCAGGCGGCGTCCGAACCGGGTGGCGGCGCCTACTACGTGGCACAGCGACTGGCCGACTTCTGCCGCCGTCATCCCGGCCGCATCAGCGTCCACGCGGCCGGCCATTCGGCCGGCGCGATCTTCCACTCCCGTTTCGTGCCAGCGGCCGGGGCCCTCGGTGTGCCGGCCTTCGGGTCGCTGCAATTGCTGGCGCCGGCCCTGCGGGTGGACGACTTCGAGGCGACGCTGCTGCCGATGGTCGACTCCGGGTGCATCGACCAACTGGTCGTCTACGCGATGAACGCCGACGCGGAGCGCGACGACACCTGTTTCCGCGTCTACCCGCGCTCGCTGCTCTACCTGGTCAGCGAGGTGTTCGAGCAGCCGGCCGACACGCCCCTGCTGGGGCTGGAGCGCTCGATCCGGGATAGCCGAGAACTGTTGTCCGCCTTCGGGATCGAACCCGCGCGCGCGGGCCGGGCCGAGGTCGTCTGGTCACCGACCTTTCCGGATGCGCCGGTGGGCAGGCGCAGCGCGGCCGTCAGCCACGGCGGCTTCGACAACGATGTCGAGACCATGACCAGCGTGGCCAGCCGCGTCCTGGGCCGGCCGGACCCGGTGACCTTCCCGTCCGGGCCGGTGTCCGCGGGCCGGGTGCTGCGCACGCCGGTGGTCGCCTGGACACCCTGACTGTCGGCACCGCGACGTCGACTCGGCGGCCGCTCGGCGGCGCATCACCGACTGGGCCAGGATGATGCCGAGTCGAGGTTTGCGTCCGAGTTGACACAGGGGTGGGTCATGCCCGTCGGTCCGGTTGATCTGCTGGTCCTGTCGTTCCCGCAGGCCCGGCCGGACGGTCGGGTGGCCGCGGCGGTGCGCGACGCGGTGCAGGCCGGCCTGATCACGATCCTGGATCTGGTGTTCGTGGCCGCGTCCGCGGACGGCGGCACCGTCGAGATCGACGTCGCCGACGGCCTGCATCAGGTCGGCCTGGATTCCCTTGACGTGCAGGGTCAGTCGTTGATCAGCGAGGACGACCTGGAGCTGGCCAGGGACCTGATCGAGCCGGGCCGGTGCGCGGTGGTCATCGTCTACGAACACAGCTGGGCCCGGGCGATCTCCGGCGCCATCGGGGACAGCGGCGGTGCGGTCCCGCTGCACGTGCGCATCCCGCGGGACGTGGTCGAGGCGGCCCTGGAGGCCGCCGAGATGGACTGATCGTGGCACACTCGACTGGCCCGATGCGGTCGGCGTCATCCGGGCACGACGGGATCGAGGAGAGCGGCGAATGTTCAGACGAGTAGGGCGCCCGGGGCTGATCGGGACCGTGGCCCGGACGGCGGTCGTCGCCGGCACGGCGACGGCGACGGCGAACGCGGTGAGCAAGCACCAGACCAAGAAGGCCGCCGAGAAGCAGGCCTACGCCGACCAGCAGGCCTACCAGGCTCCGCCGCCCGGCTACCAGGCTCCGCCACCGGGCTACCAGCCCCAGCCGACCTACCAGGCTCCGCCGCCGGCCTACCAGCCGGCGCCGGCCCCCGCCCCGGCGGCCGGCGAGGACGACGTGGTCGCCCAGATCTCCCAACTGGCCAAGCTGCGTGAGGCCGGTGTGCTCTCCGATGCGGAGTTCGCCGCGGCCAAGAGCAAGCTGCTGGGCCTGTAGGCGCCGGACGGCCCGGCTGTCGCAGTTGGCGGTAAGTGGGTCACTCTGTCGAATGCTAGTCACCTGAGGCCGTCGCTGACCCCAGGGCTCCGGACACGGCGCACGGTTGGGTGAGGGCGGCGGTGGCTCGGGGCTGTGCAGCGGGTCGAGCCGCATGTGCAGTTCCCCGTGGGTGGGGGTGGGATGTCGTCGGTGCCGACCATCGCGGTGCAGACCATGCGGGCCTCGTTGCCGGCCTTGCGGCAGATGGTCGCCGTGGCGATGGTGCGGGCGAGTCTGGTCTAGGTGTTTAACGCGGCCATCCGGATGGCGTGGATGAGCAGTTTCGTCTCGGCGTCCAGGATCTGCTGGCTAGGGCGGACCTGTCCGAGGGGCAACCGGGTCGGGGTGGCCTTGCGGGCGGCGATCATGGCGGCCAGGTCGGCGTGGGCGGTGCGGACCGGGGGTGATCGGCAATCGGGACCGCAGGACTTTCCCGGGACCGCGGAGGTGGCTCTTGAGTTGGTCTTGCTCGGTAGGCCACATCGTCACTGTGCGTGGCGGCGGCCGCGATCTTGTCACGGCGGCCGCCTCGGATCCCTGAGTCCATCACCACCGAGAGGTAGGTGCCGTCCCGAAGGCCCAGACTCTTGGCAGGCTCAGTCGGGTGGGGCCCACCACAGCAGGGGCGGCGCCGATCGCGGCGGCGGTATCCAGGCCTGGTAAGAGTAGAAGCCGCGGTCGGCGACCAGCAGTCGTTCGTCCGTAGCCGCTGGTAAACCGTTGCGCGAGAGTTGCAGAACGCGGAACCGTTCTCGCGGGTGCCGGCGTAGCCGAACTCCTCGGCGTTGCCCGGCGTGTCGGGCACGTCGAGTTCAAACTCGTCGATCGAGACCAGCCGCCACCCCTCAGGAACGAACCGCGGGCCGCGCCCAACGCCACTGCTGCGTCGTACCGGCCGGGCCCGCGACCGGCCCGCAGGTCCGTTCGAACAACTCGCGGAACAGCTCCCTTCTTGCCGTCCAACCGTTTCTCCCGCACCCCGCAGGCCGCCACAGCGTCGTCCACCGCGTCCCCGCGGGACGGAGTTGATCAGCATGCCCATCGGTCACCTGATCAGGCAGAGTCACTGCATCAGTCATCGCCACGACCTTTGATCTCACCAGTCACACCAGTCACATCTGTCACATCCCCGATGACCAGCGGTAATAGCATGATCAACTTTGCCACGCGGCATTGGGGCGAAGCCGACCAACCCAACAGATTATGTCTGGAGTCCTGAACCCAAGCCCATAGACCAGTCCGCTATATACCAACCCCGGCCTGCATCGAAGTCAGGAGAGAGACGAAACCGTCACGACGTCGATAGGTACGTCTGGAGTCACCCAGTAACGAGCGAGTAACAAAGAGCTGACTGGGCGCGACGACGTCTATGGTCGTCTCATGAGACTCGCATCAGGTCAAGGTCAAGACATGCAAACGCTGTCGACCAAACTGACGACGTCCAAGGCGTGAGTGTGGCTCAGTGCCGCATTCTCGGTACTGATGGTCCTGGCCGTGCCAGAACCACCCGCCTCGGCTGGAATGGCTCAGACCGACCGTGAATCGCCATCTCCGAAAGAAGGCACAATGGCCACTTTGCCAGACGCCGGTTCCTCACCAGAAATTGAAGATGAGATGTTTAACGTCGTTGATAGACTAACTACTTCGACCTGAAAAAGTGGCCGGGGGCCGGATCGGGCGTCAGCGACAGCGGT
>CAZCEH010000069.1:0-6889 GCA_964497705.1 uncultured Actinomycetes bacterium
CTACAGGGCGAGGAGGACGTCGGGGTCGACGAGTGCTTCGACGGCGGCGCGGGCTTGGGCGGCGTCGATGGCGGCGCGGGCGGCGGCGGCGATGTCCTGGCATTGTGCGAGGGTGGTGCGGGCCAGGGCGTAGCGGACCGCGGGGACACCGGACGGGGCCATGGACAGGCTGGTGATGCCCAGGCCGACCAGGACCAACGCCAGCAGCGGGTCGCGGGCCGCTTCACCACAGACGCCGACGGGTTTCCCGGCGGCCTTGCCGGCCGCGCCGGCGGCCGCGATCAGGTCGAGCACGGCCGGCTGCCACGGATCGAGCAGCTCGGCCAACTCGCCGGCCATCCGGTCGGTGGCCATCGCGTACTGAGTCAGGTCGTTGGTGCCGATGGAGAAGAAATCGACCTTCTCGATCAGGTGCGGCGCCCGCAACGCGGCCGCCGGCACCTCGATCATGATCCCGCCGACCGGCAGACCGTGCGCCTTGACCCGCTGCTCGAACGCCGCCGCCTCGTGCACCGTGGCCACCATCGGCGCCATCACCCACGGCTTGGTCCCGGTCGCCGCCGCGGCCCGCGCGATCGCGGTCAACTGATCATCCAGCAGCTGCGGGTACCGCTTGTCCATCCGCAGCCCCCGCACCCCCAACGCCGGGTTCTCCTCCTGCTCCGACGGCGCGAACGCCAACGGCTTGTCCGCCCCCGCGTCCAGGGTGCGGACCACCACCTTGCGGTCCCCGAACGCCTGGAACACCTTCGTGTACGCCGCGACCTGCGTGTCCACCGACGGCGCCGTCTTCGCGTCCAGGAACAACACCTCGGTCCGGAACAAACCCACGCCTTCCAGGTCCTCCTTGGCCGCCTTCTGCGCGTCCTCGACCTTGCCGACGTTGGCCAGCAACTGCACCCGAACCCCGTCCTTGGTCCGCCCCGGACCACCACCGGAATCCTTCAACGCCGCCCGCGCCGCCGCCCGCGCCCGGATCGACTCCCGCAACCCCTCACCCGGATCGGTGACGACCGTGCCGTGCGCCGCGTCCACCGCGACCACATCACCATCGGCCAACCCCGACGCACCGGCCACCCGCACCACACACGGCAAATCCAACTGCGCCGCGATGATCGCGGTATGACTGGTCGGCCCACCCAACTCGGTGACGATCGCCACCACATGATCCAAATCCAACGTCGCGGTATCCGCCGGCGCCAGATCCGCCGCCACCACCACACTCGGTTCGGTCATCACCGGCAACCCCGGCGGCTGCTTGCCCAGCACCTGCGCCACGATCCGATCCCGCACATCCCGCAGATCGGTCACCCGCTCAGCCATATACCCGCCGGACATCTCCAAGATCGAACAGAAACCCTCCACCGCCTGATCCACCGCGGTCGCCGGACCCACCCCCGACCCCATCCGCCGCGTCACGTCCGCGATCAGCCCCGGGTCCTGCGCCATCAACGACGTCGCCTCCAACACCGCCCGCACCGTCGCGTCCGCCTGCGCCGCCCGCACCCGCAAACTCGTCGCCACGAAATCGAACGATCCCTTGACCAGATCCGTCGCCTGATCCAAATTCGCCGCCGCCGCCTCCCGCGCCGGCGGCCGCACCGGCGGCGCCAACTTCACCACCCGACCCACCGCCGAACCACGACCCACCCCCACTCCGGTCAGCGTGGTGCCGGCGTCGCTCGTCGTCGTCGATGTCGTGGTCATCAGGTCATCTCCGCAGTGAGAAGGATCGGACAGAGTCGGGGTGGTGCCCCGCGTGGCACCGGGCGGCCGGTGCCACGCGGGGGTCTGGACTCCTGGCCGCGGCGAGCTCGTACTCGTCGGCCGGGAGGTGGGTCGGGTCAGACCTCGGCGAGGACCGGGTCTTCCGCGACGGCGGCGCGGCCTGCCTCGAGGCGGGCGACGGGGACGCGGAACGGGGAGCAGGACACGTAGTCCAGGCCGGCCTGGTGGAAAAAGTGCACGGATTCGGGGTCGCCGCCGTGTTCGCCGCAGACGCCGAGCTTGAGGCCGGGTTTGCTGGCCCGTCCCTCTTCGGCGCCGATCCGGACGAGCCGGCCGACGCCGTCGGCGTCAAGGGTCTCGAACGGGGACACGGTGAACACGCCCTTGTCCAGATAGGCGGCGAACACCGCGGCCTCCACGTCGTCGCGGGAGAACCCCCAGGTGGTCTGGGTCAGGTCGTTGGTGCCGAAGGAGAAGAAGTCGGCGGCCTCGGCGATCCGGTGCGCGGTCAGCGCGGCCCGCGGCAACTCGATCATGGTGCCGATCGGCACGGTCAGCTCCACGCCCGACTGCTCGGTCAGCTCGGCGATGATGGCCTGGGCCTCGTCGCGGACCAGGTGCAACTCCATCACCGACCCGACCAGCGGCACCATGATCTCCACCCGCGGCTCCTTCCCGGCCCGGGTGAGCTCGATCGCGGCCTCCACGATGGCGCGGACCTGCAGGGCGAACAGGCCCGGGGTGAGCAGGCCCAGCCGCACCCCGCGCAGACCGAGCATCGGGTTGGACTCGTGCAGCCGCTCCACCGCCGCCAGCAGCCGCTCGTCCTGCGGGTTCGGGGTGCCGGCCGCCTTGTCCAGGGCGACCTTGACCATCAGCTCGGCCCGGTCGGGCAGGAACTCGTGCAGCGGCGGATCCAGCAGCCGGATGGTCACCGGCAGACCGTCCATGGCGGCCAGCAGGTCGATGAAGTCCTGCCGCTGCAACGGCAGCAGCGCCTCCAGCGCGGCGGCCCGCTCGTCGCCGCTGCCGGCCAGAATGACCCGTTCGATCAACGCCCGCCGATCGCCCAGGAACATGTGCTCGGTCCGGCACAACCCGATGCCCTGCGCGCCCAGCGCCCGCGCCCGCGCGGCGTCGGCCGCGGTGTCCGCGTTGGCCCGTACCTGCAGCCGACGCCGCGCGTCGGCGTGCGAGAGCAGCCGGTCGACCGCCTTGACCAGCGCGCCGGTCTCCTCGCCGACACCGTCGACGGCGGCCGCCAATCCGGACTCGATATAGGTCTGCACCGGGGAGGCCACCACCGGGACCGCGCCCAGGAACACCTCACCGGTGGACCCGTCGATGCTGAGCCGATCGCCCTCGCCGACCGTGACACCGCCGACGGTGAGCTGCCGGGCGACCGGGTCGACGTCCAGTTCCTCGGCCCCGCACACGCAGGTCCGTCCCATGCCGCGGGCCACCACCGCGGCATGGCTGGTCTTGCCGCCGCGGGCGGTGAGCACCCCGGCCGCCGCGATCATCCCCTCCAGGTCGTCCGGGTTGGTCTCCCGACGGACCAGGATCACCGTCTCCCCCCGAGCGGCCCAGGCGGCCGCGGTCGGCGAGTCGAACACCGCCCGGCCGACCGCCGCGCCCGGGGAGGCGGCCATCCCGGTGGTCAGCCTGGTGCTGTCCGCGGACCGGTCGAACTGCGGGAACATCAACTGCGCCAGCTGCGCGCCGGACACCCGGCCCAGCGCCTCGTCCAGCGTGATCAACTGCTCGTCGACCAGTTGCGCGGCGATCCGGAACGCCGCCGCCGGGGTGCGCTTGCCCACCCGGGTCTGCAGCATCCACAGCTTGCCGCGCTCGATGGTGAACTCGATATCGCACAGATCCCGGTAGTGCGTCTCCAACCGCCGCATCACCCGGGTCAGCTCACGGTGCGAGTCCACGTCCAACCGGGCCAGATCGTCCAGCGTCTGGGTGTTCCGGATCCCGGCGACCACATCCTCGCCCTGCGCGTTCGCCAGGTAGTCGCCGTATGCGCCCGCCTTGCCGGTCGCCGGGTCCCGGGTGAAAGCCACACCGGTGCCGCTGCTCTCACCGAGATTGCCGAACACCATGGTGCACACGTTCACCGCGGTGCCCAGGTTCTCGCTGATCCGTTCCCGCCGCCGGTACAACCGGGCCCGGTCGGTGTTCCACGACCGGAACACCGCCCGGATCGCCAGATCCAACTGCTCCCGCGGGTGCTGCGGGAACTCGCTGCCGGTGTGTTCCCGGATCAGACCCTTGAACTCCTCGACCACCTGCCGCAGATCGTTCGCGTCCAGGTCCAGGTCGCCGACCACGCCCTTGGTCGCCTTGGCCTTGTCCCACGCGTCGGCGAACACCTCGCCCGGCATGTGCAGCACGGTCTTACCGAACATCTGCAGCAGCCGCCGATAGGAGTCCCAGGCGAACCGCTCGTTGCCCGACTCTTCCGCCAGGCCCTTCACGCTGGCGTCGTTCAGGCCGACGTTCAGCACGGTCTCCATCATCCCGGGCATCGAGAACTGGGCACCCGAACGCACACTCACCAGCAACGGATCGTGCCGGTCACCCAACCGGCGACCCAGTTGATCCTCCAGGTGCCGCAACGCCATCGTCACCTGCACCCGCAGCTGACCCGGCTCGTCACCCAACTGCAAGAACTCTCGACACGCCTCGGTGGTGATGGTGAAACCCGGCGGCACCGGCAACCCCAAGCGGGTCATCTCCGCCAGATTCGCGCCCTTGCCACCCAACAGCGCCTTTTGATCTTTGCTGCCCTGCGTGAAGTCATACACATACCGAGTCATCGGGCGTGCTCTCCTTGGTGGTCGCCGGCACGCAGCTGTGAGTGCCGGCTTCCGACAGGCTTTTGATGGGTTCCCGACCGGCGCGCCCACAGCGGGCGCGCGATCCGGCCACGGGCGCGCGACATCCCGGCCCGTGCCCGGCCGTAACGGCGATCGGATCGTCGGTGTGCGAGGTCGCCGAACTGACCTCGTGGTGGATGAGGTGTTTCGCGGGCCGGGGTCTCGATCCCGGCCCCGTGCAAAGGGGCCCGGTGCGGGTTACCCGGCCGCGTTCGTCGACCGCTGCCGGTCGGCGATGATCTCCCGTACCTCGTCGTGCAGCGGCTCTCCCGGGTTCAGCCCGGTGATCCGGACGGTCGCCTCCTCGGCGCTCAGCGTGCGCAGGAGTTCCTGGAGCTCAACGCTTTCCGGATCCTCCGGCACGTCGAACCGCAGAGCGGCGCCGACGGTGGCGAGCAGGTACTGCGGGGCGATGCCCCGCTCGGCCAGCTCCGCCGCCGGCCCGATCAACCGCTCGTGCCGGGACAGCTTGCGCAGCGGCTGACGGCCGACCCGGTCCACCGTGTCGGGCAGGTAGGGGTTCTCGAACCGCTGCAGGATCTTGTCCACGTAGGCCTGCTGCGCGGCCTCGTCGAACTCGTGCTTGGCCACCAGCAGCGCCTTCGTCTCCGCGAGCACCCCCTGCACCGCGGCGCGGACCTGGTCGTCGGCCAGCGCGTCGGACAGTTTGGTGATGCCGCGAACGTGCCCGTGATAGGCGGTGGTCGCGTGACCGGTGTTGACGGTGAACAGCTTTCGCTCGATGTACGGGGCCAGGTCGGACACCCAGGTGGCGTCCGGGATGACCGGCGGCGCGTCACCGAACGGCGGGGTCTCGATCGCCCACTCGAAGTAGGTCTCGACCGTCACGTCCAGGCCCTGACCGGCGGCCTGGGCGGGCACGATCCGGTCGACCGCGGTGTTGGCGAACACGGCTCGGCTGGTGATGGTGTCCCATTCCTCCGCCGAGCAGTGTTCGCGGATGTGCCCGGCCAGCACGTCGGTGGCGTTGATGGCGTTCTCGCACGCCATCACCGCCGCCCGTGGCGCGTCGGCCGGCCGGGCCAGCAACCCGGCCGCGATGACCGGGGCGAGGAAGGTGAGCACGGTGGGGCCGACCGCGGTGGTCACGATGTCCGCGGTCGCGATCTCCTTGACCAGGGCGGCCTCGTCGGTGCGGCTGTTGACCGCCCGGTAGTCGTCCACCGTCTCGGTGGACGACTCGAGACCGACCGCGTGCACCTGGTAGCTGGGGGTGGCCTGTAGCGCGTCGATCAACGGCGCGACCACGTCGGCGAAGACCACCTGGTACCCGGCCCGGTGCAGCAGCAACCCGACGAACCCGCGGCCGATATTGCCCGCACCGAAGTGCACTGCCGTCCCACTCATCTCGCCCTCCATCTCCTCGGTTCGGCCGCTCAGTCCTCGTTGACCGCGTTGAGCAGGTCGAAGATCTCCTGCGCCGACTCGGCCGCGATCAGCTTGTCCACCTCGTCGGTGTCCGAGAAGATCACCGCGACCTTGCCCAGGATCTCCAGGTGCCCGCCCTCGTATCCGGCGATGCCGATGGCGAATCGGACCTCGTTGCCGTCCCAGTCGATGGGCGGGTCATAGCGGACCACCGACAGGGCCGACGCCTTGATCGAATCCTTGGCCTCGTTGGTGCCGTGCGGGATGGCCAGGTAGTTGCCCATGTAGGTGGACACCGACTTCTCCCGCTCGTACATCGCGTCGATGTACTCCGGGCCGACCGCCCCCGCGTCCACCAGGATCTGGCCCGCCTCGCGGATGGCCTCGTCCTTGCCGGTAGCCGTACCCGGCGTCTTGATCTGGGACACGTTCAGGATGTCGCTCATGCTGGGTGGTGCTCCTTCGAATCGGGTTCAGTTCGAATCGGGGTTGGCGGGGACGGTCGTCTCGACCGGTGCGCCGACCGCGGCTCAGGTCGGCGCACCGGTCGACGGCTCAGGTGGAGGTGGTCGCGTTGGTGGTCTTGAGCTCCTCGACGATCTCGTCGTACTTCGGGCTGTTCATGAAGTTGGACACCGACACATGCTGCGCGCTCGGCGCCTTGTCCCTGGCCCGAGGGGTCAGGTCCTGGTGGGTGACGATCAGGTCCACGTCGTCGACCAGGTTGGCGATGGCGATGTTCACCACGGTCACGTCGGAGAAGCCGGCCTTCTTGATCTTGTTACGGAGCACCGACGCACCCATCGCGGACGAGCCCATGCCGGCGTCGCAGGCGAACACGATCTTGTGGATCGGCTTGGTCCGGGTGGCCGCCTCGCGGGCCTCGT
>CAZCEH010000070.1:0-6510 GCA_964497705.1 uncultured Actinomycetes bacterium
CCGAACTTCTGGTCCTCGTGCGCGGTGGCGATGAACTCGTGGGTGTGCGCCTCCACCCCCACGGTCACCCGCACCATGACCGGCACCGGGTCGTCCGCGCGGCCCTCGACCAACCCGGCCAGCCGGGCGATCTCGTGGAACGAGTCGATCACGATGGAACCGATGCGGCGCTCAACTGCCAGCGCCAACTCGGCGTCGGACTTGTTCGAACCGTGCAGCGCGATGCGCCCCGGCGGGAATCCGGCACGCAGCGCCAGCCGCAGCTCGCCGGAGGTGCAGACGTCCAAAGACAGTCCCTCGTCGGCCAGCCAGCGCACGATCTCGCTGCACAGGAACGCCTTGCCGGCGTAGTGCACGGCCGATCCCCCGCCGAACGCGTCGGCGAAATCCTGGCAGCGGCTGCGGAAGTCGGCCTCGTCGATGACCATCAGCGGGGTGCCGTGGGCGATCGCCAGGTCGCGCGCGTCGACGCCGGCCAGGCTGATCGCGCCGGACTCGTTGCGGGTGGCACCGCGTGGCCACACGACGGGGTCGAGCCGGTTCAGCTCGGTGGGCGCGCCGTGCCCGGGACGATCCGGGTGCAACTCCCCCGAACGAGGCCCCGCGGGGTGGATCCTCACATCCGCTCCGGGGCGTCGACGCCGAGCACGGCCAACCCGTTGGCCAGCACCTGGCGGGTGGCGGCGCACAGCCAGAGGCGGGCGATGTTCACCGGACCGACGTCCTCCGACCCCATCGGCAGCACCCGGACCGAGTCGTAGAACTTGTGATAGCCCGAGGCCAGGTCCTCCAGGTACCGGGCAACCCGGTGCGGCTCGCGGAGTTCCGCGGCGGTGGCCAGCACCGCGGGGTAGGCGGCGAGCAGCGCGATCAGCTCGGACTCCCGGGGAGTGTCGAGCAGCGACGGGTCGTAGTCGCCCCCCGAATCGAGTCCCAGGTCGATACCCAGGTCGGCGGCGTTGCGGGCGATCGAGGCGAGCCGGGCGTGCGCGTACTGCACGTAGAAGACCGGGTTGTCGTTGGTCTGCCGGGCCCACAGGTCCAGATCCAAATCGAGCGTGGTGTCCACCGAGTAGCGGATCAGCGCGTACCGGGCGGCGTCCACGCCCAGGGCGTCGATCAGGTCGTCGAGGGTGATCACGGTGCCGGCCCGCTTGCTCATCCGGACCGGTTCGCCGTCGCGGACCAGATTCACCATCTGCCCGATCAGCACCTCGACCACGTCCGGATCGTCGTCGAAGGCGGCCGCGGCGGCCTTGAGCCGGGCGATGTAGCCGTGGTGGTCGGCGCCCAGCATGTAGATGCACAGGTCGAATCCGCGGGAGCGCTTGTCCAGGAAGTAGGCCAGGTCGCCGGCGATGTACGCGGGCTGCCCGTCGGACTTGATGACGACCCGGTCCTTGTCGTCGCCGTAGGCCTTGGAGCCCAGCCACCAGGCGCCCTCGGCGAAGGTCAGGTGTCCGGAGTCCTTCAGCCGCTGCACCGCCAGGTCCACCGCGCCGCTGGCGTGCAGGGAGTTCTCGTGGAAGTACACGTCGAAGTCGGTGCGGAACACGTGCAAGGTGGCCTTGATCTCGTCGAACATCAGCTCGACGCCCGCGTGGCGGTAGATCTCGGTGGCCTGCTCGTCCGGCAGCCCGGGCGCCTCGGGATGGTCGGCGGTGACCCGGGCGGCGATCTCGCCGATGTAGGCGCCGCCGTAGCCGTCCTCGGGAGCGGGCTCGTCCCTGGCGGCGGCCAGCAGCGACCGCGCGAACCGGTCGATCTGCGCGCCCGCGTCGTTGAAGTAGTACTCGCGGACGACCTTGGCGCCCTGGGTGCTCAGGATGCGCCCCAACGCGTCGCCCACCGCGGCCCAGCGGGCACCGCCGATGTGGATCGGGCCGGTCGGGTTGGCCGACACGAACTCGAGGTTCACGTGCTTGCCGGACAGGGCATCACCGCTGCCGTATCCGACACCGTCCGCGACGATCCGGCCGACCAGCGAGGCCGCGGCGGCAGCCTCCACCCGGATGTTCAGGAAGCCCGGGCCGGCGACGCCGACCTCGGCGATGCCGGGCTCCTCGCGGAGCCGGCCGGCGATCGTCTCGGCGATCTCGCGGGGCGGGCGGCGGGCCTGTTTGGCCAGCTTCATCGCCACCGGGGTGGCGTAGTCGCCGTGCTCGCGGGACTTGGGCCGGTCCAGGGGAATGTCGGCCGGAACCTCGACGGCGAGGTCACCGGCGTCGACGGCCGACGCCAGGGCGCGGCGAACGGCATCGACCAACTGCGCGGGATCCACCGGGACATTCTAGGAAGCCTTCCGGGTTCCCCCTGCACACCGGCCCGCGCATCCGGTCCGTCGGCAGTCCCCGGCCGACCCGCGCGCTCACACGAATGCCACGGCATCGACTCGTACACTTGGCCGTCGGCCCTTGGCCACTGAACAAACAGCCCGGATCACCTCCCGGGCCAGCCCCCGGATCAGCGAGGACCGCACCGCATCATGGCCAGTGGCAAGAGCACCAAGAAGAGCCGTCCCGCTGCCCCGGTGGTGACCCGTCGCCAGGGAGTCCCCTGGCTCACCATCGGCGCGGTGGTCGCGGTGGTAGCTCTGGCGGCGGCCATCTTCTTCGTGGTCTTCAACAAGACCCAGGAGAAGAACGCGGCGGCGGACGCCCTGGCCCCGTGGACGCCGTCGGTGGAGAACCCCGATCCGTCGACGAAGATCCCGGGCATCTACGTCGGCGCCAACACGCCGGCCACCGCGGACACCCCGGCCAGCTACGTCGACTACAAGGCGGCCATCCACGTGAACGCGGACCAGCGGGTCGCCTACAACCGGTTCCCGCCGGTCGGTGGTCCGCACGACGGGACCTGGGCCAACTGCACGGGCATCGTCTACGCCACCGCGGTGCGCAGCGAGAACATGGTGCACACCCTGGAACACGGCGCCGTGTGGATCACCTACAACCCCGACACGATCTCCGATTCCGACCTGACCATCCTCAAGTCTCTGGTCGAGGGCCAGCCCTACACCACGCTCTCCCCTTACCCGGGGCTCGACTCGACGGTCTCGCTGCAGGCCTGGGCGCACCAGTTGAAGGTCGACTCGGCCTCCGACGAGCGGGTCAAGCAGTTCATCACCGCGTTGCGGCAAAACCGGTGGGTCTACCCGGAAACCGGCGCGACCTGCCAGCAGCCCTCGTTCGACGTGACGAACCCGCCGCCGTTCGACCCGACGCCGCCCGGCGCCGACGCCATCCCGATGTCGGGCACCGGCGGCGTGGTGAACTCGACCGAGATGTCGGTCGCCACGAGTGACCAGTCGGTCGATGCCACCGCCTCGCAGGCGGTGACCACGGCGGAGCAGACGCCCGGCACCGAGCAACCCGCCACCGCGCCGCCGGCCGCCGACACCACGGCGGGCGCGGGCTGATCGCCATGACGGACGACCCGACGCCCGTCGACCCGATCGCGCCTGACGGTCCGATCACACCCGACGGTCCGGCCACCGCGCCCGACGGCGATCGGTCCGCCGCCTCCGGTGACGACGCCGCCTCCAGTGACGACGCCGCCGCGCCGGCCCGGCGCTCCCGCGGGATGACGATCCTGCTGCTGTCCGCGGCCGCCGTTGTGCTGCTGCTGGTCGGCGCCACGCTGGGGCTGGCCCTGTCCGGCACGTTCCGGTCCGAACCGGCCACGCCCGACACCTCTTCGGTCGACGCCGGTTTCGCCCGGGACATGATCGTGCACCACGACCAGGGCGTGCTGATGGCGCATGACGCCGAGCAGAACACGACCGACCCCGAGATCGGCGTGCTGGCCTACGACATCGGTTACACCCAGACCGATCAGATCGGGCAGATGCAGGGCTGGCTGTCGCTGTGGGATCTGCCCGAGTTCAGCGATTCGCCACGGATGAGCTGGATGCAGGGGGGCCACGGCGGGCACGACATGGCGGCGATGACGACCGGATCGCCCGGCAGCACCGCGGCCGGTGCCGGCGGCGCGTCGGGATCCGGCACCGGCGGGCCGTCGGGGAGTGCGCCCCAGACGTCCGCCGACCAGACGCCGCTGATGCCGGGCATGGCCACCGACAGCGAGATGGCGCGGCTGCAGGCGCTGCGCGGCACGGAGTCCGACATCTATTTCCTGCAGCTGATGATCCGGCACCACCAGGGTGGTGCTCCGATGATGCAGTACGCCGCCGAGCACGCGACCAACCCCGTCGTGCGGAACTTCGCCCAGAAGATGGCCGACACCCAGTCGTCGGAGATCTCCGTGATGACCCAGATGTTGCAGGAGCGCGGAGCCGAGCCGCTGCCGGCGCCGGCCGGCTGACTGTATTACCCGTGTCCGTGGGCGGTCCTGTCCCTGCACATCAGGACTCCCATCACACACCCACCGGATACTCATCATGATCACTACCATGCCGCCCCTGCCTACCCGACGAAACCGTCCGATGATCATCATCGGCTCCGTGTTCCTCGCCGTCGGCCTGATCCTGGGCACGGTGTTCGTGCTCGTCGGCTCCAAGGACTACTCGGCCTACACCGCGCGGGCGGACGCCACGGTGGTCGACGTCGAGATCCACACCTCGCGGAACTCGTCGGGCCGGACCACCACGACCACCGACTACGACGTGCGGTTCACCGTGGACGGCCGAACCTACCGGGTCGACGACGTCGGCGGGGTGCGGTCGGGCGGTGACCTGACCACCGGGGACGTGGTGGCCGTGGCCTTCCCGCCCGGCCAACCGGACGAGGCGGTCTGGGCGAGCACCGCGGAGGGTGGTGCGCGCATCCTGCTGTGGATCGGCGTCGGCGTGGGCGTGCTGTTCGGTGCGTTGGGCGCGGTGATCCTCGCCCTCGGCCTGCGCCGCCGATCCGGTGCCGGATCCCAGGTCCCGGACGGTGCCGGCGTCGGTGGACCGCTGCCCGGCGACCCGGGTGCCGCGGCGGACATCGGCCGCTCGTGGACGTTCGACGAGGTGGTCGGCGACCTCGTTCGGCGCACGGCCGGCACCCCGTACACGGTCGACAGCACCGGCGACTCGGTCACCGTCCGGGTAAACCTGGCCGACGCGCAGTGGTGGGCGTTGCTGCAACGCCAGGGCCTGACCGCGTCGTACTCGACGACCCTGTCCCCCGTCGGTCCGGCGAAGGTTGCCCGGTCGGACGCGCAGAGCGAATTCGAGTGGGCGGCGGGTCCGGACGGCCGGCTGGTTCCCCGTCTCACCGGGCGGGGGTCGTCCGCCGGCGGCCGGGTGTGGTCGGTCGGTTCCCAGCAGATCTGGGCGCTCGGCCCGGACGGGGTGCGGAAGGTGGTCGACTACCGGCTGGACTCCGGGGAACTGCAGGGCCTGATCAAGACGACGCTGGACCGGGCCGGCTGGTCGACCGCGTTCGACACCCAGTCCAAGATCGGCCTGTGGGCGGCAGCCATCGGTGCGCTCGGGGCGGTCGCGGCCGGCGTCGCGGTTCTGCTGCTCTGATCTCGGCATCGCCGATTCCGCAGCGGATCAGAACCGCAGCCCGATGTGCTCGAAGTAGCGGCGCGCCGACCGGACCACCGCGCCCTTGGCGTCGTCGGTGAGCACCTTGCCCCACCACGCGCCGTAGATCACCGCGAAGTCCAGCGGGTCCACCGTTGCCACGGCCCGGCGGATGGTGTCCGGATGCTCGGGGATGTAGTTCGGGTAGCTGTACATGAAGGACAGCCAGCGGCGGTCCTCCACCACCTGGAAGATGTCACCCGTGCACAACGCGCCACGCCCGCCGGCGCCGGCCGGCCAGTGCAGGATGGTGCCGCCGGCGAAGTGGATGCCCGCCCGGTACAGCGTGCGGCCGGGCAGCGGCTCGATCGTCTCGCCCGACCAGAACTCCACGGCACCCGCGCGCTGCACCCACCGTCGGTCCCGCTCGTGCACGAAAACCGGTACCCCGCCGAAGGCCTCGCTCCAGGCGATCATCGAGCTGTAGTAGTGCGGATGGGAGATGGCGATCGCCGCCACCCCGCCCAGCTCCCGCACCCTGGCCACGGTGTCGTCATCGACCAGGGAGATGCAGTCCCACAGCAGGTTGCCGCCGTCGCCCGGCACCAGCAGGGCGCGCTGCCCGATCGCGAACTTCGGTTCCGTGCCGATTCCCCACAGGCCGCCGTGTTCGTGCGCGAGCCGGTTGCGGTACCCGGTGGCGACCAGCCGGTCGATCGACGTCCACTGCTGGCCGGCGTCCGGCACATACTGGCGGTCGTCCTCGCAGATCGGGCACCGGCCGGGGTCCGGACCGAGTTCGTACTGCACGCCGCAGGTCAGGCACATCGGATGCGGCCAGGGCATCGGCACCTCCTCGGGTACCTACTCGGGCTCGTCGGGCGGGATCGCTGCACGGGTGCGCCGAACCACCGCAGCGTAGTCGGCCGAACTTGCGAGGGCGCCGACCAGCACAGCCGCCCCAGCGGCCGTGGCCGTGGCGAGGTGCCTCACGCAGAAATGAGCGCGAAGCCGTGGCTGGTGCCTCATCGGAT
>CAZCEH010000071.1:0-6266 GCA_964497705.1 uncultured Actinomycetes bacterium
GTAGTCGAAGCCGAACTCGTTGTTGGTGCCGTAGGTGATGTCGGCGGCGTAGGCGGCCCGGCGCACGTCCGGGGTCTGCTGGGCCAGGATGACACCGACCTCGAGGCCCAGGAACCGGTGCACCCGGCCCATCCACTCCGAGTCGCGCTGAGCCAGGTAGTCGTTGACCGTGACGATGTGCACGCCGTTGCCCTCGAGGGCGTTGAGGTACGCGGGCAGCGTCGAGACCAGGGTCTTGCCCTCACCGGTCTTCATCTCGGCGATGTTGCCCAGATGCAGCGCCGCCCCGCCCATGATCTGCACGTCGAAGTGCCGCTGCCCGAGGGTGCGCTTGGCCGCTTCCCGCACTACCGCGAACGCCTCGACCAGCAGATCGTCGGTGGTTTCGCCCTTCTCCAGGCGCTCTTTGAACGTGGCGGTCTGGCCACGCAGTTCGTCGTCCGACATCGCGACGTAGTCGTCCTCGATGGCGTTGACGTGATCGGCGATGACACGCAGACGCTTGAGCGTCTTCGCCTCACCGACCCGGAGCAGTCTGCCAAGAACCACGTGTTTCACCCTCGGTTGGATCGGGTCCCGCCGTGACCGGCGCGCGACCGGGTCACCCGGCCGGTGACCATGGTAGGCGCCCGGGCAGGGGCCGGGGTGGCTTGCGCTACTTCAGCCGCAGCAGGCCGTAGTCGAAGCCGCGGCGGCGGTAGACCACCGACGCCAGCCCGGTCTCCGTGTCGTTGAACAGATAGAAGTCGTGGCCGACGAGTTCCATTTGCAGCAGCGCCTCGTCGACGGTGATCGGATCGGCCGGGTGGTCCTTGATCCGGACCACCCGTCCGGGACCGTCGTCCTCGGCGGCCCACCGGTCGTCGGGCTCGCCGCCGTCCGCGCGTTCGTCCTCGAGCAGCACGGTGCCGGTGACCGCCCCGTTGGCGGACGGTTCGCCGACACCCGCCACCTCGTCCGCCGCGGCGACCGACGAGATCGGGGTGCGACCGTGCTGGCGGTCGCGACGACGGTCGTGCAGCCGGTGCAGCCTGGTCTCCACCTTGGTAACGGCCGCATCGAGCGCGGCATAGAAGTTCTCGGCGCTCGCCTCGGCGCGGACGGCCGGTCCGCGGCTGGCGACGGTGATCTGCACCCGCTGGCACGTCTTGTGCTGGCGGCGGTTGGTCTCGTGGGACAGCTCGACGTCGACTCGGATGATCTTGGGGTCGTACCGCTCGGACCTGGCCAGCTTCTCGGCGACGTGAACCCTGAAGTGCTCCGGAACTTCCACGTTCCGGCCCTTGACGACGATGTCCACTACTCCTCCTGTCTGGCGGGAACCGAGTGTGCTCCCGCCTGGCACGTGCACGACAGTGACATCAACCGAAGATCTTCCCCGGACCACACCGGCCGTTCACCGGGGCGTCACCCGGATACCTTGAACCTACAGGGACTGCATGACCGCGCAAGGCGCAAAGGTCCTGATTCCGTCAGCGGGCCGCCAGCCAGTCGGGCACGCTCGCCACGACCAGTAATCCGGCAACCGGATGTCCCGCGGCGACCAGCACGGCGGCGGCCGCCAGGGCGGTCGCACCGGTGGTGAGCACGTCGTCGACGAGCAGCACCGGGGCCGCCGGCGGCGGGCCGGCGGCCGGGACCAGCCGGATCCGGCCGGTCAGATTCCGTTGCCGGGCCGCCGCGTCCAGGCCGACGGAGTCCCGGGCCCGGCCGGCGGTCACCAAGCAGGGCGCGGTGCCCACCCGGACCCCGGCCTGCGCGGCCGTCCGGGCGGCGACGGTGGCCATCACCCGCACCGGGTCGCCGCCCCGCCGTCGCGCGGCCGCCGGCCGGCTCGGCGCGGGCACGAGCCAGACCGGCTCGCCGACCACCGCCCAGCGGTGCAGGTGCACGACCGCCGGACCCAACGCGGCGCCGAGCCGCGCCGGCAGGTCGCGCCGGCCCTTCTCCTTGCCGGCCAAAATCGCTGCCCGCGCCGGGCCGGTGTAGCGGGCCAGTCCCCACACCGGCGGCAGCCGGTCGGCGTCGGCGAGCTGGTCCGGCAGCCGGACCAGCCGCGGCCGGCCGGCCAGGGTGGCCGCGCAGAGCTCGCACCACGGTCCAGGACGGCCGCAGCCCGGACACGGCCGCGGCAGCACCAGATCCGCCGCCGCATCGAAGACGCCGGCCAGGCCGGTTCGCTGCATCGGCGGAGCCTGCGGGACGGCCATGCACCCGGTCAAGCGGCCCGGCCGGGCTGTGGACAACTCATCGGACAACTCATTGGACAACTCATCGGACAACTCGCCGCGGCGCTACCGCGGAAGCGCGAACGATATATCGCTGACGTGACCGCAGGGGGAACGCCTACTCGCAGTGCGCGCTATGCCGCAGCCAGTCCGCTCGCCATCGACACCGGCCATCTACTCCATGCCCACAGCATCGCCGATGCCCCGCCGACATCGCCCGCCCTAATGGTCCAGCCGCGCTCTTTCCTGGTCGGCCGGGTCGTTCTCGGCGATCATGCCTTGGCCGCCGGAACCGGTCCGGGCGCAGAGCCCGTTATCGGCCTCGGCCCTGTTGGTGGCCGCGGTCACCCGTGCCCGCAGCCCGGAACGCCTTGGAGATCTGGTTTGTCGCGCGATTTCGACGACAATCGGCGCGTCGCCGTCACCGAAGACACTTTGCATTGGGAAGAGCCGGAAATGCCGGATGGAACATGGTCGGCCGCGCACAGGAAATTCACAGCTCCGGGACGAGCGGAGGAATCTGGCGTCGGCGGGGAAACCTTGGGCACGAAGAGCGTTCGGCGGTGATCGTTCGCTCGTGCGCACATGTGAATGTCGGTTGCTCCATCGGACTGTGATTCTTGCCGCAGTCCTCCCGATAGTTATCTGTGCTCACGAGAGGTTATGGTCATCCGGATTGTCCGCGTGAGTTCGTGGCCGCGGACCTGTTTTTCTTTCTTTTTACCTTTCTGGTGGGGGCAAGGGTGTTCGCTGCGGGTTTTCGTGCGCGCGGGAATCGTGCGGGGTTGTTCGGGCTGCTGGGTCGCCGCGCACCGCGGGCGGTGCTGGCCGCCGGGTTGGCGGCGGCGTTGACGGTGGGCGTGGTGGAGCCGGTGTCGGCGGCGGCGCCGGATGATCCGTCGGCCGGTCAGGACGCCGCGGCGGCGGACACCACGCACCTGCGGCGGATCCGCAGGATGTCGCGTTGGACGGGTTCGGCGACGCGCAGGGGTATCACTTGCAGGTGAGCCGCGGCTCGGCCGGGTATGCCTGGCAGGAGATCGCGGTGTTGCACCCGGCCGACATGGACGTGCCGTCGTGGACGGGGTATCAGTGCGTGTCCGGCGACGGTGCGTTCGCCGCGGTGGCGATCCTGCCGACGACGCAGGTCAACGACGCCGCCTCGCGTGATCACGGGGCGTTCGCCTACTCGGTGGAGCTGGCCTCCGGGGTCGTGCGTCCGATCGCGGCCGGGGTGGGGTTGAAGTACTACTCGCCGGGCTGCGGCGCCGGCGATGATGCGGTGTTCACCACGATGTTGGGCACCGATCAGGCGTCGACGGTGCTCAGTACGGCGGATCTGGCCACCGGCGCCGTCTCGTCGTCGGTCACGGTGACCGGGCAGGTCACGTCGGCGGTGCCCACCGGGTCGGGGCCGGTCGGTGTGTTGGGGTCGGCGTTGGTGGCGATCGATCCGGCCGGTACCCCGTCGGTGGTGGCGACGGTGCCGGGCGATGCCTACCAGTTGCGGCCCGACGCCGGCGGCGGGCTGAATTTTCTGTCGACCGAGCCGGGCGCGGACACCGCCACGGTGCATCACGAGGCGGGCGGTGTGGTGACCGACCTGGGCACCGGCCCGCGGATCAGGTTGCAGCTGTTCGGCGGCCGGGCCGGCGGCGCGGTGCTGTCCGGCGCCGAGTCGTTCGATGGTGACGCCGCCAGCGGCGCCGGGGTCACGGTGGTGCCGGACAACGGGTTGACGGTGGGGGCGTCGGCGGCGTCGCTGGACGGCGGCCTGCTGGTGGGCGCGGACAGCGACAGCGACGCGGCCGCCCTGGTGCAGCTGCAGCCCGGGTCCGGGTCGACGACCCCGGTGACCCGGGACACCACCACGGCGGCCACGGATTCCCCGGATGCCGCGGCAGCCGGGCAGGGGTCGGCGGCCGTGGATCAGTCCGGGTCGGCGACCCAGGACCCGGCCGGCCCGGCCCCGACCGCCGCGACCGGTGCTGCGGGCGGTGGTCCGGCGCCGGTGACCGACGTGCCGTCGTTCGTCCCGCCCGGCGTCGGCGGGCAGCCGAGCGTCCAGGCCTCGCCGGAGTCCGGGTTGAACCCGGCCGGGGACGTCAAGCCGGCCGGGCTGCGGTCGGCGTCGGGCCGGGCGATCACCCCGGTCCCGGCCAGCCTGACCGGGTCGGACACCGCCGGCGTTGACCCCGCGGAGACGGCCGAAGGGATCCGGGGCGCGCAGACCGCGTTGGCGCAGGCCGCGGTCACCCCGATCCAGGCGAACGCACCGCCGGCCGCGACCACTGCCTCGTTCGTGCAGGCTGCTGCGGCGAGCGCCCAGTCCCCGACCTGCGCGGTCCCCCGGGGGGATCTGAACAAGCAGGTCATGCAGCCCAGCCCGGCCCAGGTCGATTGGGCCGCGCAGATGGCCGAACAGGGCCTGCTGACCGGCTCCACCTACACCCGCCCCGCTGGCTTCGCGAATATGGGGTTTCCGGCGTACGCGCCGAGCACCGACTTCCCGCCCACCGCGTTGGCGCATCCGGCCGGGTCGAGCACGACCACCGTGCCCCGGGTCGTGTTCGAAGCGATCATGGCGCAGGAATCGAACTTCTCCCAGGCGTCCTGGCATGCCCCGGCGGGAACGCCGGCGACCCGCTGATCGCCGACTACTACGGCGCGCACGGCGACATCGTCTCGATCAACTACGCGGCCGCGGACTGCGGGTACGGCATCGCCCAGGTCACCTCCGGCATGCACGTGGGTGACCACACGTTCTCCGCCCGCGGCCAGGTCAAGGTCGCCGTCGATTACCAGGAGAACATCGCCGCGGGCCTGCAGATCCTGCAGGACAAGTGGAACCAGCTGTACTCGGCCGGGATCATCGCCAACAACGGCGACCCGAAGTACCTGGAGAACTGGTACTTCGCCGCCTGGGCCTACAACAGCGGTCTGCAGCCGACCAGCGCCTACAACCCGACCGGCTGCTCCCCGGGCCCGTCGTGCACCGGCCCGCACGGCACCTGGGGTTTGGGCTGGACGAACAACCCGGACAACCTGGACTACCCGCCGAGCCGGCTGCCGTACCTGCAGGCCACCTACGCCGACGCGGCGCATCCGGCGTCCTGGCCCTACCAGGAACGGGTGATGGGCTGGATGTCCTCCCCGATCCAGCGGTACGGCGCGAAGGCGTACGCCAAGCCCACCTATCAGGGCGGCAACACCTGGGTCCAGCTGCCCGCGTTCAACAGCTTCTGCTCCCTCGCGGGGAACAACTGCGACCCGGTGAACACGAACACCTCGAACCCGGGCGCCAGCCATTGCATGTACGACGACTTCGAGTGCTGGTGGCACGCACCCGTCACCTGGATCCCGAACTGCGCCAGCAGCTGCGCGACCAGCCCGTACCTGGTCGGCGCCGGATCGACCGAACCGGCGTTCACCAACCCGAACCCGCCGACCTGCACCATCGACCAATCCAAGGTGCCGGCCGGGTCGATCATCGTCGACGACGAAACGTCGCCGCCGGTCAACCTGCAGGGCTGTAACAGCCCGAACTGGACCACCGGCGGCACGTTCACCTACAGCCCCGGGACGAACGCCGCCGGTGACCCGATCGGATCGATCGACACCCACCAGCTCGGCGTCGGTCTGGGCGGGCACATCTGGTTCACCCACACCGAGGACGGCAGCAACCCGGACCTGATCAACACCGGCACCTGGACACCGACCCTGCCGTCGCTGCAGTACTACACCGTCAAGATCCACGTGTCCTCGATCGGGGCGACCGCCACCAACGTGGTCTACACGATCAACCCGGGCGGCGGCGTGTCGCCGTGGAAGATCCGCGTCAACCAGGACTTCGGCTCCGAACAGTGGGCCACCATCGGCACGTTCGCGATGCAGAACGGCGGCAACGTCTCGTTGTCGAACCAGTCGGCCGTGGTGAACACGACCGGCCACAACTACTACAACTTCGACGTCGCCTACGACGCGACGGCGTGCCTCACCGAGATTGAGCGCGTGGCGGGTGGTCGTGCCTCAGCTATT
>CAZCEH010000072.1:0-5830 GCA_964497705.1 uncultured Actinomycetes bacterium
TGTCGGTCAACCCCCGCGACGTGGTGTCGGTCCCCAAGGACTGCGAGTTCCAGAAACTGCGCTGCTGCCGTTACGTGGTGCTCGACGTGATCCGCAACCCGCTGGACACAACCCGCTACGACGCAGCCTGATAGCACCCGGGGGAGGTCGGAACGCTGGCCTCCCCCGGCACCGCCCCGGCCGGGGGAGGGGTTCGCCCCGGCCGGCTCCTTGGTATCTGTTTCTGTAGTTATGGCATAGCGTTGTCTTTGTCGTTCCGGTCGGTTTCGGATCGGTGGCCAGGCAAGAGTCGGAATCCGTTGTGGAGCAGAGGAAAAGGGAGGGCTCCGGTGACCTATGAGGGACAGCCCGCCGGCGATGCACTGACGATCACCCACACCGCGGCCGCGGGAACCCTGATCGAGGGCACCGCCCGCGGCGATGGCGCGGGGCCGGTGCTGCGACGGGCTGGATGGCGCTGGTCACGCGCCCTGAGCTCTTGGTTCGTGCCTCGATCCCGGGACCGCCGGCCCGATCGGGGGTTGATCGACCGCACCGTCGTCCAGCTCACCGCGGCTGGCTTCACCGTGCGCACCGAGCTGGACGACGAGCTGCGCGGCACCGCCGAGGTCGAGGCGGACCTGGTCCAGCGGCAGCAGCAGCGGGCCGAGCTGCTGACGCAGCGGGCCGAGCACGCGCAGGACGCGGCCGACCGTGCCGACGCCAGAGCCGACGAACTGACCGGCCGGCTCCCGCTGGGTCAGCCGATCCTGGCCGGCCACCACAGCGAACCGGCCATGCGCAGGCACGCCGCCCGACTCCGGGCGGCCACCGAACGCGCCGTCACCGCTCAGGCCGCCGCCGACCAGGCCCAGGTCCGGGCCGACACCGCGACCGCCGCACACTCCGCCCGGCACAATCCGGTGACTGTCGCCAATCGCATCTCCGCCCTGACCGCGCAACAACGCCGAATCCAGCGTCGCCTCGACGGCTCCACCCGCACCGTGGCGGTGCTGTCCGACGGCAGCCGCCACACCGAAACCACGCCCGCAGCGACCGGCACGGCCCGGGCTGAGCTGACCGATCAGCTGACCCAGGTCACCGACCAGCTCACCTACTGGCAGCAGGTCCGCGCCGAACAGATCCGCACCGGGACGACCGGCGACTACGGGCCCCACTCGATCAACGTCGGCGACCTGGTCAAGCTCCGCGGTCAGTGGTACCGGGTGCGCCGCACCAACACCAAGACATTCCGGGTCCACATCGACCCTGGCATGAACAGCACCGCCGGCTACCACCAGATCCAGGACCATCGGCCGGCGCCGACTACCACCGATCCCGCTGACCAGCCCGCTGGGCACTGACCCCGGGCACGCGCGGCCGTCGCCCCGATCTGGGGAGGGGCGTCCGCGGCCGCCTCATTGCCTATCTATTTCTGGTGCTACTGCATACGCTGTAAGGGTCCGATTCCCCGGGCAGCCTGGGGAATTCCGTTGATGCAGAGGGGATTTGCAATGTCGGAGAAGATCGTGTTGACGCGCCGGGCTCAACTGGTGGCGTTGGCGGTACAGATGGCCGGCTACGTCCCGGCCGAGTCGTTGGCAGTGCTGGCACTGCGGGCCGGGCGGGTCGGTCCGATCGCGGTCGTGGAGTTGCCCCCCGATCCGGCCGACCTGACGTCGGCCGGCACGGCGCAGACGCTGACCGGTGCGCTGCGGCGTCACGCCGACGCAGCGGTCCTGCTGGTGTTCACCGACAGGCCCGACACCTGGGAGACGCCGCTCCAGCAGCTGGCGGAGTACCTGGGCCACATCGCGGAGATCGGCGCGGTGCTGCACGCCGACGCCCGCTCCTACGGCAGCTACGACAGCGACGACGCCGAGCACGGCACCTGGTCGTTGGACGACCTGCCGGACGGCGCGCGACTGACCGGGCTGCGAGTCTGGGCCAGCCGCGACGCACTGCGGGCCGTGCTCGATCCCGACCGTGGCGGACGGGTCATCGACCGGCAGCAGTTCACCGACGCCGCCGCCGAACCGACCGGCCCGGGCGAGGTGGCCCAGCGTGGGTCCGCGCTGCTGGATCAGGCGTTCACCCTGGCGCAACGGGGTCGGCCGCTGGATGACGACCAGGCGGCCGACCTGATCGTCGCGCTGGCCGGTGATGCGCTGGCCAGGTTCACCGCCGTCGTCGCCGCCGTGGCGGCGGCCGCCGACCCCGCGCGACGGGCCGCCGCCCTTTCCGCCCTGACCATGCTGGTCGGCGCGACCCCGGACGAACTGATCGAGGGCACCGGCACCGTGCTGGCCTACGCCGCCTACGTCGGCGGGGACGGCGCTCTGGCCAACCTTGCGATCGACCGGATCGCCCAGACCGGTCGCAGCGTGCCGACCGTCGAGGTGCTGGACGCGCTGATCCGGCAGGCCACGCCACCCGCCCAGATCAAGGCGTTCATCGACACCACCGCACAGCGGTTGTTCGATCAGCCCACTCCCTGAAAGCCCCCGGGTGATCGGCCGCCCCCTCCGGCCGGTCACCCGGGTCCCCACCCCCCCACCCAACCCGGGGAGGGGTCGGGTGGGGGGCGACGCAACCCCGCTCACGGATATACGGTTTTGATATTACTTTCATCTACAACACAACGGGGTGGTCAACATGGCAGGAACGGTCGGCGGGACGACACGGCGGCAGCGGCTGACGGTCGAGCAGCGGCGGGAGCGCCACGACGCGCTGGTGGCCAAGCTGGCCGACGCGGTCGCGGCACTGGCCAGCGGTGAGGGCTGGCTGCGGTACCTGCGGGCCATATCCACGCTGCGCGAGTACTCCCCCAGCAACCAGATGCTCATCCTGCAGCAGCGACCCGACGCCACCCGGGTGGCCGGCTACCGTGCCTGGCAGTCCCTTGGCCGGCAGGTTCGGGCCGGCTCCAAGGCCATCTGGATCTTCGGCTACGCCACCCGCACCGACCAGGCCACCGAAGCGGCCGACCTCGACACCCCAGCGCCGGCCGATCGGGACGGCACCCGGGCCCGGGTCTACTTCCCGCTGGTCAAGGTCTTCGACATCAGCGACACCGAGGGGCCCGACATCGACCTTCCCGACGCCGGCTACACCGCCAAGGGCGATACCACCGAGGTCGCGGCCAAGGCTGTCGGCGACGTCACCGACTGGCTCACCGCCACCGGATGGACCGTCGTCCGCGAACCGCTCACCGACGGTGTACGCGGCTACACCGCCTACACCCAGCGGCGGATCGCGCTGGCCACCGACGCCGACCTGCCCGAGACCGCACGCGTGCTGCTGCACGAGGCCTGCCACAGCGTGCTGCACGCCCCCGGCAGCCCATACATCGACCCCGACCAATACGCCGCCAGCCGCCGCCACCGCGGCGTCGCCGAGGTCCAGGCCGACGGCGCCGCGTTCGTCCTGGCCGACCAACTGGGACTGGACACACTGCACTCCGCCACCGGATACGTGGCCGGATGGGCCAGCGCCGCAGCCGGATCCACCGATCCGCAGGCCATGGCCGACGTCATCCGGACCGCGGCCGCGGCCGTCCACCACGCCGTCTGCACCGTCACCGACGGCCTGGCCGCCATCCGCACCGCACAGCCGGCGATCGCCAGCTGACCCCGCCCCTCACCGGGCGAGGACCCCGCCGGCGGCGACTGCACCTGCGGCGCCGGCCGGGCCCGACAACCTCGGGTTCAAGGAAGAGCTCGACACTTCACTCCAGAACCTCCACCCTCCGTCAGTGCCTCCCCCACATCGACCCGCCCCGGGGAGGGGAGTCCCCGGGTCGGGTCGATGTACGTTTTCTGATATCACTGCGGACGTACCCCGAGGCTGGCGGATTGGGGCCGCCCGGCGGTGGTGAGCAGGAAGGGGATGGTGACGTTGGCGGTAGTGGCCGCTCCGTCGGCGACCCCTGGGATCGAGCCGCGGCCCAAGAAGATGAGCACCGAGCAGATGCTCGAGCGGTTGGCGCTGCTCAAGCCGCTCGCGGCCGGCAACCGCGGACCGGTCCCGGCTGGAGATCCCCGGCGGCTGGCCGGTGAGGAGTACGCGTGGCTCATCGATCTGGCGTACCGGCAGGGCGTTCCGACCGGCGAGCTGGCCGCGGCGACCGGATCCTCGTGGCCGGTCCTACGGGCCCGACTGGCTCGGCACGGCTATCGGGCCGCGCCGCCGACGATGAGGGCGTATCGGGGGGCGGCGCCGACGTCTGACGCGGAGGAATGCCGGCGCGGGCACACGTTCGACGAGGCCAACACCTACCGGTACACCGACGCGGCCGGGGCAGAGCATCGGGTGTGCCGTCAGTGCCGTGCGGATCGAATGAAGGCCAGGCGGGCGGATGCGAAAGCGGCTCGGGAGAGCCGCCTCCGGCACGACCTGGGAACTCTGAGTGGGTCCAGCCTAGCCGAATCGGATCGTCTGGACATGGACGGCGCACTGGATCTGATCGAGCAAACAACTGGGCGGCGGCCTGAGCCGGCCACCATCCGCGGCTATCTGTCACGCGGGACGATGCCGGCCCGGGGACCGGACGGTCGATTCGCCGCGCAGGAGCTGCGGCTATGGCTGCAGCAACGCGCTCCGCGCGCGGACGCGGCAACGGTGGCCCGCTTCCAGCGACGTCTGGCCCGGCTGCGGACACCGCAGGCCCGCGCCCACGCGGTCGCCGAGGCCAGGCAGGCTCATGTCTCCTGGGCCGACATCGGCGCGCCGTTGGGATTGACCCGGCAGCAGGCGCATCAGCAGTTCGCGGTAACGATCTGACGTCGACGGCTATCCAGCTGGCGGCGCAGTGGCGGCAGCGCTAGCCGGGACGAAGGTCAGATGCCGCGATCCGGGGCGAGGACCCCGCCGGCCGTGATGACGGTGCACGGGGTCCGAGGTGAGGGACACCCACCGCTGATCATCCGGCGGCAGCACCGCCGCGACCGACTGCGGGCACAACCATCGGCACATCCGGGTACCGGCGGGTGGGGCGTTGAGCGGCTTGCCAGTGAACAGCAACAGACCCGCGGTGGCCGACAGCCGAACAGGCGCGTGCAATGTCGGCGACACGGTCACCCCAGCACGGTCGACCAGTAGTCCGCGCACGGCCTGAACCGGATTGAAGGTCCCGTCCCATGGCGTCGACGGGAGCCGCCAGACTCCGGTGTCGTGGTCTCTGCACGCAAGCAACTGGTCGCCGTCGCGGACAACGGCGACGAGCTGCAGCCGCATCCCCGCGACCGGCGGCCGCATCATCGCGCGCCGCCGGGCATGACGGTCAGCGTCGGCCGGCGGCCGGCCGGTGTGCTCGGCCGGTGTCGCTCGAGTTCGGCGACCAGCATGCCGGCGGCGGTGACCAGTTCCGCTTCACGGTCCAAGGGGGTCCACATCCGGGCCGGCCACGGCCACAGCAGCGGCAGGTCACCGACTCCGGTCTGCCGAACAAAGGCCGGCAGCGCGTAGCACGCCGCGGCGAACCCCAACGCGTCAACCGCTGAGGCTCTGGCGCTGCGGATCAGGCCCCCCGGTACCGGGCCGACCAGGGCGCGGCGGTCGTTCTGGACCGCCGCCAGGACGTCGTCGATCGCCAGGTCCGGACGCAGCTGCGAGTGCGCGACCAGGGCGAACCCGGCGGCAGCTAGGAGCTCGCCGTAGCGGTCCTCGACGGGCGAGTACCCGGTGCTGAACGGCCACCAGCGTGGTTGGCCGTCGCCGCCGGAGTTGCGTGCGTAGTCCGGCAACGCGTAGCAGGCACAAGCCAGAGCACAAGCGACAGAGAGGTTTTCGACTTGTGGCTGTTGAGGCGGGGTGAACCATGGCAGCAATGCCGTCAAATCGCTCATGACCA
>CAZCEH010000073.1:0-5792 GCA_964497705.1 uncultured Actinomycetes bacterium
GCCGCGATCAGCATCCGCTGGGCGCCGTCGCGGACGAGTTCGTCCAGCAGCGACAACGGACTCGGCTTCACCGGGGTGTTCTGAGCAACTACGGTGAGCACGGACGTACGTTCCCGACCGGTGTTGGCGCGCCGGCCTTCTCCCCGGCGCATCGACGGCCTGACCCGCAGTGAAACCGGACCCCGAGCTGCACTGTCAGCTCGCCGACGTCAAACAAAAGCGCACCCGCCGCTGGATCACCGCGCAGTCCGGGCCGGGTCACCTGTAGTGGAAGCGGGCTTGCAGGACGACGAGATCGTCGCCATCCACGAGATACACCAGCCGGTGCTCTTCGGTGATGCGACGCGACCAGGTACCGGCGAGCACGTGTTTGAGGGGTTCAGGCTTGCCGATGCCTTCGGCCGGATCCCTCAGCGCATCGTCGACGAGGCGATTGATCCGTTTGAGAACCTGCCGGTCCGCGTGGAGCCAGTGCTTGTAGTCGTCCCAGCCATTCGGCGTGAAGACGAGCCTCACTCGGCAAGCTCGTGCTCGTGTCGATCACCGGACTTCGCCTGTTGCAGGCTTTCGAGAAGTCGCCTGGCATTGGCAGGCACCCGCAACAGGTATGCCGTCTCCTCGAGTGCGGCGAACTCCGCGGCCGATATCAGCACGGCATTGCCACGGCGTGAGGTGATCTCGACCGCGACGCGATCGTTGTTGACCTTCTCGATCAGCGGGAAGAGCTGCTTGCGGGCCTCGCTCGCGGTGATGGACATCCGGACCACCTTCTGCTCATGGTACGAGTTTACGGTACCACTTGCCGCGGGTGAACGGGGCCGCTTGGCTGCCAATCGAACTGTCGTCCAGGGCTGTCAAGATCAGCCCGGCCCGCACGGCCGCCGTGGCGCGAGTTGTCAACCGAAGCGAATGGCTACCGATGACGCGCCGCGCAGGGCCGCGACCTGCTCGGCTTCGTCCTGGAGCGCCCTGCTGTCCGGGGTCGGCAGCGAATCGAAGGCGGTGATCGTGATGGTCAGCGTCCGGCCGCTCCGACGGGGCCGCCAGATGCCGGTGATCCTGCCGTCGGCCAGGACCCGTGCCCGGTTCGCCGGCGGTCGTCCACACGTCCCGGTGATGCGGCGTGGCGACGATCGTGTCGTGATCACGCATCTGGGTATACGGGTCGCGCGGTGGGAGCAGGCGCACCCCTCGTGGCGTCGGCGCCGATCGCAGCGCCTCGAGGTCCTGCGTCAGGATCCACGAAGGGCCCCCGATGTCGACCGGCGTCAGCTCGTCCTCGACCAGACGCCACCAGGGATCGGTATCACCGGCGTTGATCCCCAGCCACGCGGCGAAGTCCCGACGCGTCGAAGGTCCGTAGCAGCGCACCTTGTTCCCGGCGCGTGGCGCGAAGCAGACGACGCCCTGCACGGTCAGGATGCGCATGCAGAAATGCACCACGGCCTCACCGAGCGGCTGATCCGGCGCGTAGGGACCGTCCTGCTCCCAGACGGTGCGCTGCTTCTCGGGCAATGCGGGTGCGATCCGTCCGGCGAGCGCGACTCCCAATTCGTCGATGGGTAGTCGGCGTGCGGACAGGACGTCACCGATCTGCGCGCGGATCAGCTCGATCGCCTGGATCAGGCTCATCCCGAGCCTGATCAGGGCCGGCTCCACGCCGGAAATGAAGTGGCGCATCGCCTGCTCGGTCGGCGGCAGCACGCCGGTAGTGAACACTGGGGCGTCCACGGTCGAAACGTAGAATGGCGAACCGCGCATGCACCAGGTCCGCAACAGGCTCCGGTTGGCGACCGCTTCCGTCAGTCGATCCCGGGTGAGGTCTCGCACCCTGGCGTTCAGTGCCAGCAGCGCCGATCCGGGTGGGCTGTCCTGGACTCCGCACGCACCGGCCGCCTCCAGCAGCCCGTCTCGGCCCAACCGTTCCGTGAGGTGATGAGCACTCAGCCTGAAGGCGATGACATCGCGCCTGGAGAGCTTGTCAGCCACCGACCGAGCGCTCGCCCGTCATTGTGTTGCGGCCGCGATCAGCTCAGCCCGAGCGCGGTCCGCAACCGGGCCGGGCTCATCATGCCGGGCTGGTCGTCGCTCTCCGGGAAGGAGTCCAGCAGCCGGATGAGGTCGGGCCGCCGGGTCGGGTCGTCCGCGCACTCCCGCGGCGTGCGACCGGCCAGCGCGGGGATCGGCTCGTCGAGCCAGTCCTTCTCGTACGTGGCGATGAACTGCGCCATGGCCGCGGCGAGCGCCGGATCCGTTGCCGGGTCCAGTACAGCCTCCGGCGGGACCGGAGCGCGCTCGGCCAGTCGCCGGACAGCCTTGAGATCGCCTATGGGTTCGCGGGTCTCGCTGAGTACGGCCGCCGATGGGTCGAGCCCGGTGACGGTGGCCAGGACGCGCTCGAAGCGGTCCTCGCTGTTCGCGTGCACCGTGAGCTCGTCACCGCGCAGTGTCAGGCTCGCGCGGATCCGCTTGATGCCCTCGGTGGTCACGTGCTCGAACCACTCGAGCCCTCCATCCGGCGCGTCCTCGCGTGGCCCGTATTCCTGGTCGAGCGCGTCACCGAGGATGGCCGGGTCGGCGACGCGCAGCGTCGCGTTGCACAGCACCGTCGACTCGCCCTCGGTGTTCCGCAGCGTCGGCGGGGCGAATCGGTTGGACAGGAACGTGACCAGTTCGACGGGGTCCGGTTCGTCGTCGAGCAGGGCGAGGAGGGCGTCGCGTTCGCCGAGCGCCACCGGTTCCATCCCGCCGAAGATCTGCGTCGTGGCGCCGGCGGGGACGATCCGGGCGCAGTACAGCTCCCCCGGCTTCACCTGGACGCTGGCGGTCCGCTCCTGCACCTCGTGAACATCGCCGGTGCGCACGTCGCGCATGGTGATTCCGCGTCCGCGGCGGACGGACACCACCTCGTGCACCGACCGTTCGACGAGCAGCCACTGCTCGGCGAGCAGCCGCTCGTCGTCCGGCAGCATCGACCCACGGGTGGCCAGGAAATAGTCGAACGCGCCGCCCTCGAACAGGATGGCGTCGCTGACGATGGCGTCGTCGAACGCTCGAACGATCCCGTCCGGCGAGTCCCAGTGCTCCGATCGTGCCGTGGCGGCGTCGATGAACTGGGAACCGAACGGGCCGTCGATCAGATCGGCCCCTGCCTTCTGGTACAGCCAGGCCGCCCGCTCGGCCAGTGGCAGTTGCTCGCGATGCAGGTGGCACACCTTGTACTTGCGGCCGGAGCCGCACCAGCATGGTTGGTTGCGGCCGATGTCCGACCGCGGGGCTGCCTGGAAGCGCTCGAGCAGCTGCACCAACTCGTGGTCCGGCGGAACCCCGGCCCGGCGCAGCAGCGCCAACCCGCGCCCGGCATCGCCGCGGTCGCTGGCGTACCGGGCCAGCGAGATCAGCGTCAACGGCCAGGACGGGTCGAGCGACTCCGCGGCGTTGAACGTCTGCTCGGCCTCCTCGATCTCGCCGAGCCGCTCGTGCGCGACCGCCCGCAACCAGCGCAGCGCCGGACGTGCCTGCCGCGCCACCAGCGGTTCGACGGACTCGGCGAACAGCCCCAACGCTGCGGCCGCGGCACGGTCCCCGGGACCGATCTCGGACAGGACCGCGGCCGCGACCATGGGCTCGGCCAGGTACTCCAGGGTTGCCCGGACCAGCTGGCGACCACCGTCCGGCCGGCTACCGCTTTCCGAGTCACCGCGCGCCGAATCACCGTGTCCCGTGTCACCGTGTGCCGGGCCGGTCGACGCGGGATCCACGGGTATGAGCCGGTCGACGATGCCGGTGAGCTGTTCCGGGTCGCCGTCGTCCGCGGCGCCGGTCATGGCCTCCATCAGCTCGCGGGTCTGCTCCTGCAACCGCAGGGTGGCCAGCACGGCGAGCGCTTCGTCGTCGGTGAGCTCGTACCGCGACTGGATCGTCTCGATCCGGCGCCCCACCCGCCAGGAGAGGAAATCGAACCCGGGGCCGGCGATCCAGTCGCCCTCCTGCACCAGCCCGCTGGCCGGGAGCAGTTCGCTCAGCGGGGCAACCGGCTCGCGAAACAGGGTCTCGTCGTCGGCGCAGACCGTGCAGACCGCGAGGGCGAGCATCTCGGGCTCGTCGGGTTCCTCGGCGAGCAGCTCGACCAGCGCCGCGCCGATCCCGGACGTGCCGGGCGTCTCGACGGCGGTGAGCTCGAACCCATGTCCGGTGACGCGCAGCGCGACAAGATCGCCGGCGGCGACGCCGAGGGCGGCGAAACGCCCTGCCTCGAGCAGCAGTGCCCCGTCCGGGGCCACTGTGCCGTCCGGAATGCCGCGCTCGGCGAGAACGTCGCCGTCCAGGTACGAGGAGACGTCCGCGACCTGGGATCCGTCGGTGAGCCGCTGATAGGTCTCGATCTCGGTCAGCATCACTATCGGCGCCAGGTCGGCGTCGACCGTGATCAGGTCGTGTGCAGCCTCCGGTGCGGTCAACCGGTGGGTGAAGACGAGTCCGTCGAGCAGCGCCGGCAGGTGCGCCCAGCGCTCGTCGCACAGCGGCAGGACCAACTCGACGCCGTCCTCGAGGATGTCGCCAAGCAGGTCCTGCCCCTCCGTCCCGAGGTCGATGCCGCCGGCGACGAGCACGTCCAGCAGCTCGTCCTCGGGCATCGGGCCGTGCGACGACAGGGCCTCGGAAATGGCGGCGATGATCGTCTCGCGAGATGCGTCGAACATTGGTCAGAGGCTACCGGCCGGAACGCGGTGGCCGATCCACCCGGGTGACCGCTCGACGGCTACGCGCCGCGCAGGCCGAACGGGTTGCCGTCGGGGTCGGTCAGCACGCAGACCCGGGCCCCGGGCGCGACCTGGCGCGGCGCGTCGCGCTCGGTGGCACCGGCCGCGAGCAGGGACGCCCGGGCGGCGTCGAGGTCGTCGACGTCGGCGAAGGCCACCGGTCCCCCGGCCACGTCGCCGGGAGCCAGGGCGACCTCGAATCCGTCGACGTTGTAGCCGACGTAGTAGGCGGTGTCGGTGTGCGGCTGGCCGAGCAGCGTCGTGTAGACGGACGTGGCGGCGGCCAGATCGGACACCGGGACCACCAGGCTGCGGATGGCGGGACTCATGACGAACTCCTTCCGGGTAGGCGGCCGCGTCTTCGCGACCGTGAAAGCCGTTCAGCGGCCGACGTAGCCGGCCAGATGTTGTCCGGTGAGCGTGGAACGCCCGGCGACCAGGTCGGCCGGCGAACCCTCGAAGACGATCCGGCCGCCGTCGTGGCCGGCCCCCGGGCCCAGGTCGACGATCCAGTCTGCGTGCGCCATGACCGCCTGGTGGTGCTCGATGACGATGACCGACTTGCCCGAATCGACGATCCGGTCGAGCAGGCCGAGCAACTGCTGCACGTCGGCCAGGTGCAGGCCGGTGGTCGGTTCGTCCAGGATGTACACACCGCCCTTCTCCCCCATGTGGGTGGCCAGCTTGATCCGCTGCCGCTCACCGCCGGACAGCGTGGTCAGCGGCTGGCCGAGGGACAGATAGCCGAGCCCGACGTCGGCAAGGTTCACCAGGATCCGGTGCGCGGCCGGCAACCGGGCATCCCCGGCGCCGAAGAACTCCTCCGCCTGGTTCACCGACATCGCGAGCACCTGGCTGATGTCCTTGCCACCGTAGGTGTATTCCAGCACCGCCGCCTGGAATCGCTTGCCCTCGCACTCCTCGCAGACGGACACCACCCCGGCCATCATGGCCAGGTCGGTGTAGATGACGCCGGCGCCGTTGCAGGTCGGGCAGGCGCCCTCGGAGTTGGCGCTGAACAGCGCCGGC
>CAZCEH010000074.1:0-5790 GCA_964497705.1 uncultured Actinomycetes bacterium
AGCTGCAGCTGCCACCCCACTTCGAGCCAGGTGGAGGCGCTGGCCAGGCGGCCGCCGTCCGGTTGGACGGTGGCGTTGTTGAGGGTGACGATCTCGTCGAACCGCAGGGGGTCGCCCAGGCTCTTCTCCGCGATGTCCCACAGCGTGTCGCCGGGCTGGACGGTCCACACCGGCCCGGCCGCGGCCGGCGCGGCCATCGGGGCGGGCGCGGCTGCCGACACCGCGGGGGTTGCCTGCGGATGGTGCGCGGAGGAGGCCGCAGCCATGTGCGGGATCGGCGGCAGAGCGCCGCTCGTCGACGCGGCCGCGGCCGGCCCCTGGGTCAGCAGGACACCGGCCAGCAGGGCGCTGACCAGCGCGGCGGCGGCGCCCTGCGCCGCCCCGAGCAGCGGCATCCGCAGCATGCGCCGCCGCAGCCGGGCTGTCCGGGTGCCGCCGCCACGCAGAGCAGCCACCGCGGCGGCGAACTCGACCAGCACCGAGAACGCGAACACCGCCCAGGCGACGAACCCGATGAGCACCAGGACACCCATGAACAGCTGCCCGGTGTCCTGGGTGGTCAAGGCGTCCCACGCCTGCGCCGCCGTCGGCACCGACGAGGGCAGCAGATCCCGGCCGAGCAGCCACAGCGCGATCGGAGCCGCGACCACCAGGGCCAGCAGAACCACCAGGGCCAGCAGCCGACGCATCAGTGCCATGGGTCAGTCCCCGATCCGGTAGATCACTTGCGCGAATCCGTCGCCTTCGACGGCCCATTCGTCGATGCCGACGATCGACAGCACCTTGGTGGGCTCGGCGAAACTCACGTGTACGTCGACGCGGTCACCGGTGACCGTCACCGTGCCGGCAACACCTTCGGTGGCCAGGTAGGCCTGGGCGGCGCTGTTCGCGGCCGCGGCCGAGATGTCGCCCGGCCCGCTGATCGACTGGGCGCCGGTCCGGGCCGCCTCCATCGCGATCCGGTTGGCCCGGTCCAGCGCGGCCGCCTTCGCGCCGCCGTCGATGACCAGCCCGAGGACGATCAGCAGTGCCGGGATCATCGTCAGGACCATCAGCGACACCCCGCCGCCCTGGCCGTCCTCGCCCTGTAGCCGCCGGCGCAGTCTGATCAGGGTGGTGTTCACGGAATCTCCCGGTGTACGTCCAGCGGTGACACCGCGCTGCCGGTGAGCGTGATCGTCCCCGGCAGGTTCGGCACGGCGGACAGGTCGGCCATCGACACCTGGCAGGTGATGGTCGCGGTGACCGCCGCCGCAGAGCCGGGGGTGGCCGCGAAGCCTGCGGTGTCCAGGTCGACGTTCATCGTCTGACAGGCCACGTCGCCGGCGGCGAGCGCGGCCGCGGCCTGCTCGAGGGCGGCGGCCTGCGCCTGGTCGGCGGTCGTCTGCTGGGTCGCCGCGCGGGCCGCCGACGCCGCCGCCGAGTCGATGGTCTGCGCGTTGACCGCGTATCGATAGCCGGCGACGATCAGCAGCCCGAACACCAGGACCACCGGGGTGAGCAGGACGACCTCCAATGCGGTGCCGCCGCCCTCACCCCGATCACCTCGGGTCCAGGCCAGGAGCCGACGGCGGCGACCGGTGCCGGTGGGACCGGGCGTCACGGGAGGGCTCCTTGTCCGAGCAGTTCCAGCGGTCCGGAGGCGGTACGGGTCAGCGCACCCGTTCCACCTGGGAACACCGACGGCGGGGTTCCGGTGACGGTGACCGTCACCAGCACACCGTCGGTCGTCACCGACACCGACGTCTGACGCAGATGGGAGCCGGCGTTGGCGGCCAGGAACGCCTGGGCGGCCGGTTCGGCCCGGGCGGGGTCGCCCGGGGAGGACACGGCCGCGCGGACGCCGGCTTCGGCGGCCGCCTGGGCGAGGCTGCGGGCGTAGCCGTTCTCACCGGCCTGGATCCCGAAGAACAGCACCAACAGGATCAGCGGCACAAGCAGGAGCCAGACCAGGGCGCTGCCGCCGCCGTCCCCGCGGTCGCCGCGCCATGTCCGGGACGTGCCGTTGGTGGCGGGGTCGCCGAATGGGCCGGCCGGTCCATGACCGGCCGGCAGGTGTCGGGTGGTTCGGCCCCGCCCGTCGATCACGGCTTGAGGCTGGGCGTGTTGTTGTTGATCACGGCGACGATCGCGGCGATGACGATCCCGGCGGCGGCGACGCCGGCGACGGTCAGCAGGATGGCGATCAGGGAGCTACCGCCGCCTTCTCCTCGTTCGTCGCTGCGCAGGCTGTACAGGGCGGTGGTCAGCTTGATCCAGGCGAGGTTCATCTTGTCGATCAGTTCCATCGGGGGTTCCTTTCTCGGGGTCCCTGTCCCTCGTGCGAGGCCGGGCACGGTGAACGGTTCGTGGTCAGGTGCTGGTCAGCCGCAGCAGTGCGGGGAAGATCAGGAACGCGGCCATGGTGACGGTCAGCAGGACACGTGGCAGCGCCAGGTTTTTCGATGCGGCGGCGGCGCTTTCACGCTCCCTGGCGAGCAGTTCGCGGCGCAGCGACGTGGCCCGGGCCATCAGGGTGGAGTAGACGCCGGCGCCGGCGTGGTTGGCCAGATCGGCGATGTCGGCGATGTCGGCCAGCTCCTCGACACCCAGTTCGGTGGACAGCTCCGCGAGACCGGCCCATTCGCTGGTTCCGCCGCGGACCGCCGCCGCCATCCGCTGGCTGATCATCCGGAACGGCCAGCTGCGGGAGGAATTGGCGGCCCGTTCCAACGATTGGCCCATGGCCTTGCCGGCGGCCCGGTTCAACGCGACCAGCGTCAGGAACCCGACCATCGCGTAACGCATCTCGCGGCGGCGGCGGACCGCCCGGTCGTGGATGAGCACTCCCATCGCGAACCAGGCCAGGCCGGCCATGATCAGGCCGAAGAGCATGGTGGCGGCGAACGGCAGACTCAGCCCGATCAGACGGAACACCAGCGTGTACAGGGGGCCGATCAGCAATGCGGCGGTCGCCGCGACCACCCGGTTCAGCAGGAACGCGCCCCGCGACATCTGCAGAATCCGCAGGTCCTTGTCCGGTGTCCGCAGCCAGCTGACTCGCTCCAACCGGGTCTGCAACCAGGTCTGGATCTGGGTCAGGTCGGTCGGCCGGCCGGCGCCGGGCGCCTCGCCGGATGATGCGGGGCCGGATCCGGCGAGCAATGGGGTTCGGGGCTGCCGCAGCGCCGTGACCAGATCGGTCCGCTCGGAAGTGAACGCGAACAGCAGCGCGGTGGCCGCGGCGCCGCCGATCAGTCCCAGCAGCACGACGCTCAGGACCACGGTCATGACGGCCCCGTCCCGGTCAGGAATCGTGGGACCGGGGGTGACATGGAGAACCGCCGCAGCAGCCACAACGCCAGCAGCATGACCCCGCCGATCAGCGCGAGGACCAGCTGCCCCAGCAGCGTGCCGTAGGGGGCCATGTAGTCGGTCATCATCGCCACCGCGGCCAGGAACACGACCTGGACGATCACGATCGCCCGGGACTCGCTGCGGGGGCCGGCGCGCATCACCTCGATCGCCCGGGCGGCCTGCACTTGTTCGGCCACCCCTACCGCCATGGTCCGCAGGACGTCCGGGACCTGAGGTGAGGACTCCATCGACACCGCGAGTTTGAGCGCCGCGGCGACCATGTCGCCGACCGCGTCACCGATCTCGGCGGCGAACGCGTCGAGCGCGGCTGCCCGGTTCAGCCGGGGGGTGGCCAGGGCATTGGCCAGGGTGGTGACCTCTTTGGCGATCGGCTTGGGTGCGTGTTCGGCCGACCGCACGATGGTCTGGACGGCGTTCCCGCCGGCGGCCAGCGTCTCGGCCAGTCGACGGGACCATTCCTCCAACGCTTCCTGCCGCTCGATCCGCCGGCTTGCTTCTCGACCCGCGCCGAAGAAGTACGGCACCCCGGCGGTCAGGCCGATCGCGATCAGGCCCGCCACCGGCCACCCCGTCAGCAGCCAGACGGTCAACCCGATCCCGACGGCGACCAGCACCCGGCGCAGGGTGACCCGCAGTCGGGCCCGGGCCCGCATCGCCGCCAACCTCGATTCGCCGCGGCGGAACGGGATTTCCTGTGGGTCCCGGCCGCGGACTGCGGTGACGATCATCATCACCGCTGCGGCGAAGCCGCCGGCGCAGACCGCGACCAGCACCGCGGGGCTCATCCGGCTCCCCATCGACGGGGGAACGGCGCGTTCCACTGACCGTGCTCCGGGGTGAGCCAGGCCAGGTCCAGACCGGCGCGGCGGGCCCAAACCTGGTCGGTAGGCAGTCCCACCGGATAGCCGCGGGGGTCGACCTGCCTCAGCTTGTCATCCTCAAACGGCTGGAAGATCCAGTTCCGGGACGGCCGACCGTCTAGGGCGACTGGGCCAACCTCGAGGATCTCGGCGACGTACCGCATATTGCGCCCGTCCTGAACCTCCTCACGGTCGATGAACACGACCAGGTCCAACGAACCCGCGATCTGCTGCATCGCCGCGGCCATCGTCCAGTTGTCCCTGTACTCGGCCATCAGCGTGGCCAGCGAGTCGAACGCAGCCACGGCGTTGTCAGCATGCATGGTGGCCAGCGCACCCTTGCTCCCCCTGGCCATGGACTGCATCATGGCGAAAACTTCCTTACCTCGCGTTTCGCCAAAAACGTACAAATCGACCGAATGCCGCAAACTCTCGGGAAAGATGTCCGAGAGGGTCACCTCACCGATCGGCTTACCCGAGGCATCCAGTTCCCCCGTGCCGGGTCGGGCCTCGTACGGGATCAAGCCGGGGAACCGCCCAGGGATCTCATGCAACAAAAGTTCGTATTCCGATTCCAAACTGGCGAAACGGGTGGTCGCTGGAAGGCATTGGCACAACGCCCTGAGCAGGGTGGTCTTGCCCGAGCCCTGTCCGCCGACGACCAGGATCGACCGACCCGCGATGACCGCGGCGTGCAGGAACGCGGCCATCGACGCGGACAGGGTGCCCATCGCGACCAGCTTCTCCAGGGTCACGTCCACGTAGCGGTGCCGGCGAATCGTCACGATCGGATCCGGCGTCAGATCCCACACCGCGGCCAGCCGGGCCGCGCCGGGCAATCGCAGGTTCAACCAGGGCCGGGTGGAGTTCACCGTCCGCGCGTTGTTGCCGCCGTGGTGGGTGGCGATCTGGGACAGCTGCGCCAGCAGGTCTTCCGCGGACTCGGCGACCGGCGGGCGGATCTCCCGGGATCCGTCCGAGAGCTTGACGATGACCGGCCGGGTGCCGTTGATGTAGATGTCCTCGACCAGGTCCTCGCCGAGCAGCGCTTCCAGGCGGTGACCCAGGCCGAACATCGCCGCGAAAACCGCGGTGCGCAGAATCTTTTCCTCCGAGTCGGACATCACCCCCTGGCCTTGCATGCCACGGGCCACGCTGCGGTCGTCGATCTCACGGGAGATCAGCTTCATCGCCAGCAGCCGCTGCGCGTCAGGAGTCATCGCCGCGTTGGTGCGTCGCTCGTGCTCGCTCATCGCGGCGTTGACCGCACGCTGGATCTCTCGAACCACGGTCAGGTCGACATCGACCACCCCCTCACCGAACGCGGCGGCCGCCCGGACCGTCCAGATCTGGTCGGGCGGCTGCCCATGGTCGTCATGGAAGCCGTTGACGCCTGAGGTGAGGGTCATCGGTCCTCACCGTCCATCGGCGGCGGGCAGGTGTCGTCCTGTTCATGGACACGGCCGCACGAGCAGGTCCGCAGGTCCAGATCGGCCAGGATGTCGGCGGACGCCCGGGCCAGGTCCGGCGACGGCCAGGACAGGTCCATCTCAGGCATGGTGGTTGACCTCCG
>CAZCEH010000075.1:0-5556 GCA_964497705.1 uncultured Actinomycetes bacterium
CTACTCGAGACCGGCGGGTTCAGGCCACAACTACACCCTCGTTCCGGATGAGCCAGAAATCCGACCAGATCGCCGGTCACGCCAGCGAGGAATCCACGACGACTGGCCTTCCCTATCTTGACGTTCTCGGTATCCTCCGCCATGTGCCTGCCCCCTGCCGGTATCGTTCTGGCCGTTGCACTGAAACCTAAGGTTCCGAACTGAAGGTCGGCAAGGGCGCATTGGTTTCGTGGCCGTTCACTCTGACCGGAACTTCAAGCTGAGCTGAGCGTGGGGAAAGCGGTGGTGCACGATCCGGTCTCCGCCCCCACCCTCCGCCGCCTGCGCCGCTCCCCCGATCGGGCACGCCCGCGGCCGGACCGCGATCGTCGTGCCAGAGTAGGTGCCATGATCGAACCGCTCGCGGACCTGCCGGACGGCGTCATCGGCTTCGAGGCCGTCGGCGAGGTGCACGCCGACGACTACACCGGAGTGCTCATCCCCGCGGTCGACGCCGCCGCGGCGGCCGGTGGTGTCCGCCTGGTGTACGTGCTGGGTGAGCGGTTCACCGGCTACAGCGTCGGCGCCGGCTTCGAGGACGCCCGGCTCGGGCTGGGCCACCTGCACGCCTGGAAACGGGCGGCGGTCGTCACCGACCACCACGCGTTCGCCGACATGATCAAGGCGTTCGCGTGGATGATGCCGGGCCAGCTGAAGGTGTTCCCGCTCGCCGAGCGAGCCGCGGCGACCGCCTGGGTGGCCCAGGACTGACCGGACCTCAGCCCTCCTGGTCGGAGCCGATGGCCGGGCCGAGCAGGTCGTCGGCGTCCACGATCCGGTAGGCGTACCCCTGCTCGGCCAGGAACCGCTGGCGGTGCGCGGCGTAGTCGGTGTCCAGGGTGTCCCGGGACACGATCGAGTAGAAGTGCGCCTGCCGGCCGTCGCCCTTGGGTCGCAGCAGCCGGCCCAGCCGCTGCGCCTCCTCCTGCCGGGAGCCGAACGTGCCGGACACCTGAATCGCCACCGTGGCGTCCGGCAGGTCGATGGAGAAGTTCGCGACCTTCGACACCACAAGGGTTTTCAGCTCACCCGCGCGGAACGCGTCGAACAGCCGCTCCCGTTCGGCGGTCCGGGTGGACCCCTGGATGACCGGTGTCTGCAACTCCTCGCCGAGTTCGTCCAACTGCTCCAGGTAGGCGCCGATGACCAGCGTCGGCTCCCCCGGGTGCCGGTCCAGCACCGTCCGCACCACCGGCATCTTGGTCCGCGCGGTGGACGCGATCTTGTAGCGCTCCTCGGGTTCGGCGGTGGCGTAGGTCAACCGTTCGTGGTCGGTGAGGGTGACTCGCACCTCGGTGCACTCGGCCGGTGCGATCCAGCCCTGCGACTCGATGTCCTTCCAGGGGGCGTCGTAGCGCTTGGGCCCGATCAGCGAGAACACGTCGCCCTCCCGGCCGTCCTCGCGAACCAGCGTGGCGGTGAGCCCGAGCCGCCGGCGGGACTGCAGGTCCGCCGTCATCCGGAACACCGGCGCCGGCAGCAGGTGCACCTCGTCGTAGATGACCAGGCCCCAGTCCCGGGAGTCGAACAGGTCAAGGTGTTTGTACTGGCCGCCGGAGCGGCGGGTCATCACCTGGTAGGTGGCGATGGTGACGGGCCGGATCTCCTTGCGCTCACCGGAGTACTCGCCGATCTCGTCCTCGGTCAGGCTCGTCCGGTGCAGCAGCTCCCGCTTCCACTGCCGGCCGGCGACGGTGTTGGTGACCAGGATCAGCGTGGTGGCCTGCGCCTTGGCCATCGCGGCCGCGCCGACCAGCGTCTTGCCGGCACCGCAGGGCAGCACGACGACGCCGGAGCCGCCCGCCCAGAACCCCTCGACGGCCTCCTGTTGGTAGGAGCGCAGCTGCCAGTCGGCGGTGTCCAGGGCGATCGGGTGCGCCTCGCCGTCGACGTAGCCGGCCTCGTCCTCGGCCGGCCAGCCGACCTTGAGCAACGCCTGCTTGAGGTGCCCGCGCTGGGACGGATGCACGACCACGGTGTCCTGGTCGATGCGCTCGCCGAGCATCGGCGAGATCTTCTTGTGCCGCATGATCTCTTCGAGCACGGCCCGGTCGCGGGAGGCCAGGATCAGCCCGTGCGCGGGATGGGCCTGCAGCACGAGCCGGCCGTACCGGCTCATCGTGTCCACGACGTCGACCAGCAGCGCCTGCGGCACCGGGAAGCGGGACCAGCGGACGAGCGCGTCGACCACCTGTTCCGCGTCATGGCCCGCGGCCCGGGCGTTCCACAGGGCCAGCGGGGTGATCCGGTAGGTGTGCACGTGCTCGGGTGAGCGTTCGAGTTCGGCGAACGGCGCGATGTTGGCGCGCGCGGCCGGCGCGTCCGGGTGCGACACCTCCAGCAGCAGCGTCTTGTCGGACTGGACGATCAGCGGTCCGTCGGTCACGGGCAGTTCCTTCGCAGCTGGTGCCTTGCTCGCCCGGCTCGTGGCCGAACGGAGCACAACCCATCCAGTGTGCCGCACGCCTGCGCGGCTTCGGCCCGCCTCGCCCCAGCCGACGCTCGGGCCCTCGCCGACTTGCCACATTCGGCCCCTGGTAGGGCCGGATCGGGGCGGAATGTGGCAAACGGGCGAGGGATGGCCCGCCGGCCTCGGTCCCAGGGTCTCCGGCGTCAGCCCAGCAGGTCCAGCACTCGCCTGCTCTTCGCGACCCGCGCCAGCAGACCGCCGGCCACGCAGGACACGGCCGCCCACCCGGTGACTCGCACCGCGGTGCGCGGCGTGTTGGCGGCCAGCGTCGACAACCCCCACGACGTGGTGGCCGCGACCGCCGCCGCGCCCCGCCGGCTGGCGGCAACGACCGCGCTGACGCCCGCCGCCGCTCCGCCGACCAGGCCCAACGAGATCACCCGACCCCGGCGCGAATCCGGGTCGATCCCGACCCGATCCAGTAGCACGTCGGTGGTGTTGATCGACGCGGCCAGGCTGGTCCAGCCCAGCAGCAGGCCGTTGCTGCCGGTGGCCAGGCGTGCGGCGCCCGTCGGCTCGGTGCGCTGCAGCGCCGCGTGCGCGGCCCCGGCAGCGGCGACGATTCCCCACAGGATCGGCGGGGTGGCCCGGTAGCGGCCGGACTGGGCGACGAACTCCCAGATCGCGTTGCCGGTGGCCGCCGCGGCCAGCCACCAACCGGCCGTCCGCGCGGCCGGGGTCGCCCGCTGACCGGGCAGGGCCTGAACCACCGCGGTACCGGCGGACGCGGCGAAGATCGGCCCCCACACCCCGAACGCCCAGTCCGGCGGAGTCACGATGCTCGGCGTCCGGCTCGACACCTCGCCAACCGGCCGCTGTCCCAGCAGCGGCCCGATCACCGGCACGAGCACCTGCGCCGCGGTGGCCGCGAGCAGTACACCGGTGCGCACCCGATCGGTCGCGCTGGTGCGGACGGGGAACCTGACCATCGCGCTCAACCCTGACTCCTTGGCACTCGGGACTGTCGTAGGCCTGTGATTGGTTCCCACTGACGACGACGCCGACGCGCGGCCGCCCGGACGCGCACCGATGAATTCCGCCTGCGTCGCCCGTCAACTCGAAGGACAGCAACGGCACCATCCGAAGGGGACGCAACGATGACCACACCGGAGACCACCCCAGCGGCGCCGATCCCTGTCCGAGCCACCACCGCGGAATGGGTGGGTCTGTCGGTGCTGGCCCTGGCGTGCCTGATGTACGTCATGGACCTGACGGTGCTGCATCTGGCGGTCCCACAGATCAGCGAGCAGCTCGCGCCCTCCAGCGCCCAGCTGCTGTGGATCATCGACGTGTACGGCTTCATGGTCGCCGGAGCGCTGGTCACCATGGGCACGCTGGGCGATCGAATCGGTCGCCGCCGGTTGCTGATGATCGGCGCGACGGCGTTCGGCCTGACGTCGATCCTCGCGGCGTTCTCCACCACCCCGGAGATGTTGATCCTGTCCCGGGCGCTGCTCGGCCTCGCCGGCGCGACCCTGGCCCCGTCCACCCTCTCGCTCATCTTCCACATGTTCGCCGACCCCAGGCAACGATCGGTGGCCATCGGCATCTGGATCGGTGCCTTCTCCGCCGGCAGCGCGGTGGGTCCCGTGCTCGGCGGCGTTGTGCTGGAACACTTCTGGTGGGGCGCGGTGTTCCTGCTGGCTCTGCCGGTGATGGCCGCCCTGCTGATCCTGGGCCCGATCGTGCTGCCCGAGTACAAGGACCCGGACGCCGGCCGGCTCGACCTGCTCAGCGTGGGCCTGTCGATCGGCGCGGTCCTCACCGTGATCTTCGGGCTGAAGGAGGTCGCCCAGGACGGCCTGTCCTGGCTGCCGGCCGGTCTCGTGCTGATCGGCCTGCTGGCCGGCGCGGGGTGGGTGCGGCGCCAGAAGCGTTTGGCCGACCCGATGATCGACGTGAGCCTGTTCCGGATCGGCTCGTTCCGCACCGCGCTGGCGGTGAACTTCCTGGCCGTGTTCATCTCGGTCGGCTACTTCCTGTTCCTGGCCCAATATCTCCAGTTGATCGTCGGGCTGTCCCCGCTACAGTCCGGGCTGTGGTCCCTGCCGTCGGCGGTGGGGTTCATCGTGGGTTCGCAGCTCGGGCCGCGAATCGTCCGACGGCTGCAGCCGGCAGCGGTGATCGCCGGTGGTCTGGCGATGACCGCGCTCGGGCTGGGCCTGCTCACCCAGGTCCAGGTGGCCGACGGGGTATGGCTCGTCGTGGCGTCCTCGGTGGTGATCTCCGTCGGGCTCGCGCCGGTGTTCGGGCTGACCACCGAGCTGATCGTCGGCGCCGCACCACCCGAGAAGGCCGGCGCGGCGTCCGGGATCTCGGAGACCGCGGCCGAGCTTGGCGGCGCGCTGGGCATCGCGATCCTGGGCAGCCTCGGCGTGGCCATCTACCGTTCGCAGCTGTCCGTTGGGCTTCCGGGCGAGTTGCCGGCGCAGGCGGCCGACGCGGCGCGCGACACCCTCGGCGGCGCGGTGGTGGCTGCCTCGACACTGCCCCCGGAGCAGGGCTCCGTGGTCTTCGACGCGGCCGCGAACGCCTTCGTGACCGGTCTGCAGGTCATCAGCGCGGTGGCGACGGCGATCGCGGTGATCATCGCGGTCGTCTCGTGGGTCGGGTTGCGGCAGCCGAAGTCCGCGGCGGTCGGGGCCGAGGTCGCCCGGTCGGACGATGCGCCGGCCGCCGTTGAAGCGGGGACGGGTGAGGTCCTTGCGACGCCGCCCGCGGTCGACGCGACGGATGGCGTCGGATCGGCCGGTCGGCCGACGGGCCGCGGGGCCGGCCGGAAGCGCGGGACGGAGTCCGGCGAGCGGGACAAGCGGGTCGAGTCGGTGGCGGCGGACCGTCGGCTCGGCGAGCTCTGCCGCAGCGACTGCTGAGCCTCGGCTGCGCCTTCAGGAGCCGCGCTGATCCAACGTTCAGCAAACCGGACAAAACGGCACCGAAGGTGGGTATTGGATCAGCGCGGGACGAGATCCAGACCGACCAGCACGGGCGATTCGGGAAAGCGCCGGGATAAACCGGCATGGAGGAGGAGATGGAAGAGCTCTACG
>CAZCEH010000076.1:0-5415 GCA_964497705.1 uncultured Actinomycetes bacterium
TGGCTCGACCCCAGCCACGGCGGCCTCAACCTCGGCTTCCCCCAAAACGACTGACCACAAGGCTCTCTCACTGGTACTCCAGGTGAGACGCCAACATGGCCAAGCCGGCTGAGCGCGGGCGGTGACCTCGGCTACGGACCCTCGCGATCCGGCAGGTGTATGCCAGCACGAGCCGCTCACCGAGAGTGATCGGACCCGTGACAATGAATGAATGAGACAACGCTTCGGTCAAGACGTCAGGATGTCAGAACAAAGTCTTGACAATCGAGGGTGACGGGGGCCACGCTAGGCACCATCGAACGAAGCGGTTCCCAAACGGAGGATCCCATGGGCCTGACGGACGCTCACTCGACGGTCGGTCATCCTCGGTTCTCGAACGGATACCCGGTCATCGCGGTGGCCGGCCGTCTCCACGCCGCCCTCGCCCCGGTTGGCCGTAGCGACCGGCCAGACGTCCGACCGGCCCGTTCGCACTTCTCCCTGTGATCCAGGTTCGTCCTGATCGCCGGTCCTGGCCCCGCGACCCGGAACGTGCCAGGGACCGCCTACCTCCCCACATGGGACACGTTGTCCCGCAACGAAAGGACCCCGAATCGATGACGATTCGCAAGAAGGCGCTCGGCCTCACCGCGGTCGCCCTCGCCCTGGCGCTGACCGCGTGCAGCGCCACCGGCGGGAAGCAGAAGGAGACCAGCGCCGCGGCGATCGGTGGGGGTGGCGCGGTGGCCGACACCGAGCGCTACACCGTTGCCATGGTCACCCACGAGGCACCGGGCGACTCGTTCTGGGACAAGGTTCGCAAGGGCGCCGAAACCGCCGCGGCCAAGGACAATATCGAGCTGAAGTACTCCGCCGATCCGACCGCCGCCGGTGAGTCGACGCTGATCCAGAATGCCGTCGACAGCAAGGTCGACGGCCTCGCCGTGACGCTGCTGCAGCCCGACGCGATGAAGGGCTCGGTCCAGGCCGCGGTGAACGCCAACATTCCGGTCGTCGCCTTCAACACCGGCATCAGCCAGTACAAGGACCTGGGCGCGATGATGTACTTCGGTTCCGACGAGGACGTTGCCGGCAAGGCGGTGGGCGCGCGAATCAAGGAGTCCGGCGCCCAGCACCCGCTCTGTGTGATCCAGGAGCAGGGCTCGGTTGCCCTCGAGGCCCGGTGTGCGGGTGTCAAGTCCGAGGTGGCGAGCACCGAGAACATCCAGGTGGACGGCAAAGACATTCCGGGCCTCACCTCGACGATCGCGGCCAAGCTGCAACAGGACCCGTCGATCGACTACGTGGTCACCCTCGGCGCGCCGTTCGCGATGGCTGCCCTGCAATCGGTCGACCAGTCCGGCAGCAAGGCCAAGGTGGTCACGTTCGACCTCAACGCCGACGTCGCGAACAAGATCAAGGACGGCACGATCGGGTTCGCGGTCGACCAGCAGCCGTTCCTGCAGGGCTACCTGGCGGTCGACTCGCTGTGGCTGTACCTGACGAACCGGAACGACATCGGCGGCGGCCTGCCCGTGCTGACCGGCCCCTCGTTCGTCGATTCGTCGAATATCGAGGCCATCGCCGAATTCGCCGCGAACAACACCCGTTGATGTCGACCGTCGCCGATCGTGGGAGCCCATCATGAGTGAAACTGTCAAGTCGCCGGGACAGGCAACGGCCGGCCCACCGCCCGCGCGCCCATCGGGTCCGCCGCTGTCGGTGCGACTGCTGGCGCGACCGGAGGTCGGCGCACTGGTGGCGGCCGTGGTGATCTACCTGTTCTTCTTCGCCGTTGCCCCGTCGTTCCGGTCGGCGGAGGCGTTCTCCACGATCCTGTACGCCAGCTCGCTGATCGGGATCGTGGCGGTCGGCGTGGGCATGCTGATGATCGGCGGCGAGTTCGACCTGTCCGCCGGTGTCCAGGTCGTCACCTACGCGCTGACCGCGGCGATGCTCAGCTACAACTTCAACCTGAACGTGTGGGTCGGCACGATCGTCGCGATGATCTTCTCGCTCTTCATCGGCTGGCTCAACGGCTATCTCGTGGTGAAGACGGGTATCCCGAGCTTCCTGATCACCCTCGGCACGTTCTTCATCCTGCAGGGCGCCAACCTGGGCGTGACCAAGCTGGTCACCGGCGCCGTGGCCACCCCGAGCATCGACGATATGGAGGGTTTCCCGAGCCTGAAGGCGATCTTTGCCTCCACCTTCGACATCTTCGGGGTATCCGTGCAGATCACCGTCGTGTGGTGGCTGCTGTTCGTGGCGATCTCCGCCTGGACGTTGGGCAAGACCCGGATCGGCAACTGGATCTATGCGGTCGGCGGCAACGCCGCGTCGGCCCGCGCGGTCGGCGTGCCGGTGAACCGGGTCAAGATCGGCCTGTTCATGGGCGTCGGCTTCCTGGCCTGGTTCTCCGGGATGCACCAGCTGTTCCAGTTCAACACCATCCAGGCGGGTGGCGGTGTCGGTCAGGAGTTCCTCTTCATCATCGCGGCCGTCGTCGGGGGCACGTTGCTGACCGGTGGCTTCGGGTCGGCGATCGGCACCGCCCTCGGTGCCTTCATTTTCGGCATGACCCAGCAGGGGATCGTCTACGCCGGTTGGGACCCGAACTGGTTCAAGGCCTTCCTGGGCGTCATGTTGCTGCTGGCGGTCGCGGTGAACCTGTTCGTCAAGAAGCTCGCCACCACTCGGAAGGCCTGAACCGATGACCGACACCTTGACCGAACACGCCGATCCGACCCTGCACAAGGGTGAGCCGCTGATCCAGATGACCGACGTCGGCAAGACCTACGGTGCCATCAGGGCGCTCAAGGGCATCAACTTGCAGGTCAACGCCGGCGAGGTGACCTGCGTGCTGGGCGACAACGGCGCCGGCAAGTCCACCCTGATCAAGATCATGGCCGGGCTGCACGCGCACAGCGAAGGGACGTTGAAGGTCGACGGCAAGGAGGTCACCTTCTCCTCCCCCCGCGAGGCGCTCGACCACGGGATCGCTACCGTCTACCAGGATCTCGCGGTGGTCGGGCTGATGGAGGTGTGGCGCAACTTCTTCCTCGGCAGCGAGCTGCGGGCCGGGAACTACCCGCTCGCGCCCCTGCGGATCAAGGAGATGCGGGAGATCGCGGACACCGAACTGAAGAAGATGGGCATCACGGTCAAGGACATCAACCAGCCCATCGGCACGCTGTCCGGCGGTCAGCGGCAGTGCGTCGCCATCGCCCGCGCGGTGTACTTCGGCGCCCGGGTGCTCATCCTGGACGAGCCGACCGCCGCGCTGGGCGTCAAGCAGTCCGGGGTGGTGCTCAAGTACACCGCGGCGGCCCGGGACGCCGGTCTGGGCGTCGTGTTCATCACCCACAACCCGCACCACGCCTACCTGGTGGGCAACCACTTCATCATCCTGAAGCTGGGCCAGCGGGTGCTGGACAAGCACCGCAACGAGGTGACCCTCGAGGAGCTCACCGCCGAAATGGCCGGCGGACGGGAGCTGGCCGAACTGAGCCACGAACTGCAGGCCACCCAGCGCTGACCGCGGCTCCGCATGAGACGCCGGATGCGCTGCCCCGCAGCGCATCCGGCGTAGCGTTGTCGTCATACCGCACAGGGAAGGAATCGCACGTGACTGTCAATGTCGGCGTCATCGGCGTCGGAATGATCGGCAAGGACCACATCCGGAGACTGACCACGGTTCTCGCCGGGGCCGGAGTCACCGCGGTGACCGATGTCAACCTGGACGAGGCCGAGCGGGTGGCCGACACCGTACCGGGCGCCCGGGCCCACACAACCGGCCAGGAGCTGATTCTCGATGGCGCGGTCGACGCGGTCGTGGTGTGTTCCTGGGGACCCACGCACGAGGACTACGTGTTGGCCGCGATCGCGGCCGGCAAGCCGGTGTTCTGTGAGAAGCCGCTGGCGACCACCCAGGAGGCCTGTCGCCGCATCATCGACGCCGAAGTCGCCTTCGGTCGGCGGCTGGTGCAGGTGGGCTACATGCGCCGGTACGACGAGTCCTACCGCGCCCTGAAGAACGTGGTCGACTCCGGCGTCGTCGGCGCGCCGATGATGATGCATTGCACGCACCGCAACCCGAGCGTGCCGGGCCACTACACCCGCGAGATGGCGATCACCGACACCGCGGTGCACGAGATCGACATGGTGCGTTGGATGTTCGGCGAGGAGATCGTCGGCGCACGGGTGCTCAAACCGCGACGCAACTCCAACGGCGGCGAGTTGGAGGACCCGTTGTTCATCCTGCTGGAGATGGCCGGCGGTGCGTTGGTGGACGTGGAGACCAACGTCAACGTGCGGTACGGCTACGACATTCGGGGTGAGGTGGTGGGTGAGAACGGTACCGCCTCGCTCGGCGAGACCAGCCCGGTCAGCATCCGGCTGAACAACCAGGTCTCCGCCCGGGTTCCGGAGGACTGGCGGGAGCGGTTCATCCGCGCGTACGACGTGGAGTTCCAGGAGTGGATCGACGCCGTGCGCGACGGCGGAACGTTCGGTCCCAGCAGTTGGGACGGCTACGCCGCCGCGGTGGCCTCCGACGCGGCGGTCGAAGCGCTGCACTCCGGTGAGCGGGTCGCCGTCGAGCTGATCGACAAGCCGAGCCTGTATTCCTGAATCTGCCGGCCTGGAGCTGCATGGTGCTCGGATCCGGAACATGGTGGCGCCGGCTGGGAGTCACCCTCACCGGGGTGCTCCTGGCCGGCGTCCTGGCGTCCTGCGGCAATGCCGGCGACGCCGCCGCGTCGAGCTACCTGCTGCCGTGGCCAGGCGGCGAGTCCTTCCGCGTCCTGCAGGGCCCGCTGATCATGGACGGCATGGGTGTGTGCACGTCCGGTTGCGGGTCGCACCAGGACCCGGACGGTCGGCACGCCTGGGATTTCGACCTGCCTGAGGGAACGACCGTGCTCGCCGCACGTGGTGGCACCGTCGGGCTGGTGGTCGGGAGCTGGCGTCCCGACCATTGCGGTGGGCTGGGCCCGGTGACGAATCCGCTCCCGGGATACACGGTCAACCAGGCCATGGGCAACCAGGCCAACCTGGTCCGCATCGACCACGGCGACGGCACGTCCGCGCTGTACCTGCACCTGAGCGAGGTGGCGCCGGCGATCGAACTCAAGGCCAGGGACGGCGGATCCGTCGCCCGGGGGGACGTGCTGGGCCGATCCGGGAAGACCGGGCTGACCGGATGCGTGCCGCACCTGCACTTCCAGGTCGAGAAGACGGCACCCGCCGACTGGTACACCGAGTCGCTGCCGATCGTGTTCGGTGATCCGGACGTGCTGGCGCAAGATCCCGATGGGCTGCCGGCCGAGGGCAGCAGCTACCGATCGGGCAACACGCCGCCGGCCGGTTGAGTTTTATGGGGTTTGTTGGGTGCCGAGTTCGGTGGTGAGGCGGGTGAGCATGCGGCGGTGGATG
>CAZCEH010000077.1:0-5308 GCA_964497705.1 uncultured Actinomycetes bacterium
CGGGTTCGCCGTTCCACAGTCCGTCGCGGTGCCGGGTGCCCTCGATCGTGTACGCCGTCGTGCCCGGTGCGATCTGGCCCGGTTGTGCCTGCGCCACGGCGTCATCCCACGCCTCCGGGATGACCGCCTGGTCGATGGTGAGGTGTTGGCGGGTCTCGTGCTTGCGCAGCTCGATCCACGCCTCCCGCGTCGGCAGATAGCTCGCCAGGTCGGAGGCGAGGCCGGCCTGTTCGGTGCCGGACGGGTCACCGACATCGAGGATCGCGGCCGTGTAGTCCAGGGGCATGAGGCCGCTGGTGGTGTCCCACGCGAAGATCGCCTCCGCGACGTTGCGGGCGAACGTCTCCGGGTCCGCCGACCGGCGCACGACCGGCAGCCGCGGCGACGACGGCCCGGGCGTCGTCAGCGTGTGAGACGGCGACGGCGACGGCTCGTGGGTCGGGGTGTTGGTGGTGCGGGGGCCGAGGATGAGGCCGTAGATGCCGACCCCGGCGAGGATCAGTAGCACGAGGCCGGCGGCGATGAGCGCGATCAGGCGGCCACGCGGAAACGACGGAGAGGGAGAAGTCTTCATGCCCGTCAGGTGCGCACCGACCGACCACGACCCCGGCGCAGGAAGTCAGAGCGCGCGCAGCCGTGGGGTCGCGGGTTCTTGTTGCCGTGCGGTGTGGAGGTCGGTGGCGAACTGGCGGGTGCCTTCGGCGGTCGCGTAGAACGCTTCGGCCTGCTCGTCGGTGAGTTGGGCGGCGAGCTCGTCCAGGTCGTAGTGCAGCCACCACGAGTCGAGTTCGGTCCAGGTCAGCACGAACGCCCGCACCGCGTACCGGGCATCCGGCACCACCGGCGCAGCAGGGGTGGGCTTCTTCGCCCGCTGCTTCTTGCCCTTCTGCTCCTTCGTCTGGGCGTCCACGCGGGCGAGGGCTTGTTCGGCCAAGTCGTGCAGGTGCGCGTCGTCGGCGGCTTGGTGGATGTCGCGGATGCGCTGATACACCGGATCGACCGGCCCGCCGGCCTCGATCTTCACCAACCCGGCCTGCGCCTCAGCCCGCAGCGGTTCTGGCGTGTCGGGGTTGGTGGCGAGGTGTTGCAGGTAGCCGATCTTGTCCATCGTCTTGTACGAGGGGGCGCCAGGGATCATCGCGGCAGCCTGCTCGCGGACCTTGCCCGGCGGGGTCAACGGGGGTGGAAAGTTTCCACCCCCGTTCCACCGGGGCTGATGCTCCGTCGAGAACTGCGTCGCGGCATCCCTGCGGGCGGCGTCCTCGGCCATGAGTTCCTTGATTTCGCGGTACAGGCCGGCGGCTTCCAGCGGGGAGAGCGTCTTGTGGAGCTGGTTGTCGTCCTGCTCCGCGAGCAGGTGCCCCAACCTGTCCGAGATGGATGAGCGCACCCAGACGTTGACGGTGCGCCAGCCGAGCTGCCGGATCGCCGCGAGCCGCCGCACCCCGCACACCAGCAGCCCGTCCGGGGTGATGGTGATGGGTTGCAGCAGCCCGTCCCGCTCGATCGACGCCGCGAGCGCGTCGAGGTCACCGAGGTCTCGGCGGTGGCGGCGGCCGACCTGGATCGACTCGACGGTCCGGTCGAGTTCGATGTGCCCCGTCGCCGCGGTCATCACGCACCCCTACGTCGGGTGTGGGGTGCGGCGTGGCTGATGGTCGCCACGAGGCCGTCATCGCCCAGCAGCACGGGCAGGCCCTCGCCGATCAGCAGCCGCAGCAGGATGCCGCGGCCTTCGCCGGTCGCCCCGTAGCCGGGAGTGGCGCGGCCCAGCAGCACTCGCAGCAGCACCGTCCATGAGGCGGCGGGGACATCGAGCAGGGCGCGGGCGTGCCGGTCGCGGCGCAGCGCCTCGTAGGTGCCGGTGCGTGACCCGATCCGGGCGAGGGCTTCGCAGACGTGCTCGATCGCCGGGCGGGCGGTGCCCTCGGGCCAGCCCAGCAGCATGAACAGCAAGATCGCGTCCTCGACCGCGCCGGTCACCGACGCCGGCGCGTCCACATCCGCATCCACCTCGTCGTGGTGGTGGGGGTCGGTGACGTGGAACGCCGGGTGGTAGTCCGACAGCGCGTTCTCGCGTTCGGAGAGGCGTTCGGGGTCGTGGAAGCAGGAGACGTGCGGACGCCGCGCTTGATGCACCGAGCAGAGCAGCCCTTGGCCGCGCTCTTCGGCGATGCAGGTGATCCGCACCGCATGAGTGACCACGGCCCAGGGGTCGTCGGCCTCGCGGGCGGCGCGGGTGCGCATCACGTCGAACGCCGCCGACGCGGCCTCCCACGGGTCCAGGCCGTGCTTGCGCGCCAGCGGCGTGTACTTCTCCGCCGCATAGCTCATCAGCTCGGCGGCTACCGGGTCGTGCTCCCACGCGCCGGGGCCGGCGTCGTGGAGCCGGGTCAGCAGGGCGCGCAGGCCCTCACCGCTGGTGAAGTCCTCACCCGCAGGATCGGTCGCCGTCGTTGTGGTTGAAGTCATGGTTGGGGCACCTCCTGGCAGGCAGGTGCGCCGGTCGCTCCTGGCGACCGTCACCCCGCCGTGCTGGGTGTCCATGACTCATCACCACCCCGCTACCTCATCCCGACCCCGGACCGTGCCGGGCCCTCGACGTGCTGGCCGCGACGACCGAACGCCGACAACGGCGGCAACCGCTTCGCCCACTCCGACACCGACCGCGCACCCGCAGCCAGCGACGAGCGGAACCGGCGGCCCTGCTCGCTGTTGAACTCGATCCCACGCCCCGCCAGGGTGCCGCTGGAACGCACGATCAGATCGGTCGGGCGCACCCACTCCACGCCCCGGCCGCGCACCTGATCCATGCGCTCTCGCACCGCGTCGCGGCGGGCCGTCTGCTGCTTGACCGCATCCGGCGTCCCCGCCCCCTCAGCTGCCTCGGCGTCGGGCTTCTTTGCCTGTTCGGGTTCGATGCGGCGGGATGGCTGCTCGCGCATCAGGTCGTCGGTGCTCATGGTGTCGCTCCCTCCAAGACGGCCCGCGGTTGCTCGGGCTCATCGGGGTGGTGCGCGCCGGCGAACCAGCGGCCCACCGTCGAGGGATGCACATCGAGCGACCGCGCGATCTTCTTGTTCGACCACCCCGACTCCCGCAGCTCGACCGCCCGCGCCCGACGATCCGGCACCTCGACAGGAACGGAGCGCGCCAGCTCCGGCGCCGGTGACGCCACGGCATGCAGTTCGGTCGGCGCGACTTCGAGCGCCACCGACTCACGAACCGCAGCGGCTTCGGCGGCAGGTTGGGTGGTGGTGCGGATGAGGACGACGGTCAGATGGGTCGAGGCGAGCAGCACCACGGGCGGGACGGCCGCGACCGCGGCGGCGAGTCCGGCGGGTACGTCTGCGTCGGCGGCGACGATCGCGTGCAGCGCGTTCGCGGTCACCGACACCGCGGCACCGCCGATCAGCAGCGTCCATGGATACCAGGCCGCCCGCTCGCCCGCGAGCGCGACCACCGCGACGGTCGAGACGACGATCACGCCATCGACGATCAAGGGCCAGGCCCATGCCTGCCCTTCACCGATGCCGGCGCGGTGGGCGAGGTCAGCCAGGGCGGTGAAGGACAGCCAGAACGCGCCGGCCGCGATGAACACGGTCCCGACGACCGAGGTGATGACCGCCCACCGGCGGCCCCGCCACCCGGTCACGACAACCTCCGCGATGCGGATGCTGGCGCTGCCCGATCACGTCGAGCGAACCCATCGGCAGGTGAGCCAGGAGCGTCGGCGGATTCGCGCTGGCGGGCTCCCGCGCCGACGCTTCGGTAGGCGCTGTGGACGGTGCGGGTGATTTCCCGCTCGCCGAAGTCCGACTGCGCCGCGCTCACCATCGCATCCACCGCATCGGAGACGGGCACGCCACTTTCGGCGAGACGGCACGAAGCCCAAAACAGTTTGAGGTTCCGGTCGGTGGCCTGCCGTCCCAGCCACGAGGCAAGCCGCTCCGCGTCCGCACCGTCACGATCCCGAGCGGGCGACGAGTGGACAGTTGGGGCGGGGCGTGGGTCGAGGAAGTCACGCAGCCGGTTCGAGTCCACGGGCAATGGCTGCCCGAGGTGTTCGCCGGCCCCGACCTTGTAGCGGCTGGCGATGCCGTCGATGATGCGGATCGAGGGCGGGGCGATGATGTAGCCGCCGTCGCCGCGGAAGTCGATTCCCGCGCTCCCGGCCTGCCAGGATCGCTGTTCCAGGCCCGGGATCGCCGGGAAGTAGGCGTGCTGCCCGCCGGTCGGAGTGCTCACCAGCAGACCCCACCCCTTGACCAGGCCCGCGTCGCCGGCACGGACAAACGACCGCAGGCCATCGACCCGGCCATGCACGTCGACGTCCACCACGACCAAGCCCGACGCGGCACCGGTCGGGACGCCGATATTCGCCCACGGATGCAGACGCCACCACGCCCGCACCTGCCGCCGATCCGTCGTGGCATCCAAGTGGCCGTGGCGAGTGATCGGGGTCTTGCCGCCCGGCACGCACGGGAACACCGGCACGCCGCCCTCAGCGAGCAGCATCGCCGCGTGATTCAGCCGCCAGCCACGGCCCGCCTTGGCGAGCACGTCCAGTGCCTCCGGGCCAGCCATCACAGCCCCCGTCCTGCCAATGCCGGTGCCCCCGCCGGGTGGCGCTCGGGCAGCGGTGCCGCCGACCGATACGATGCCTCCGAAGCGGGGGCGTCACGGGTCAGGCCCGGTGGGGTGCCGTTGGAGACTTGGAAGGTGTCGAGCTGGTCGAGGATGCCCAGCGCCGTCTTGCGCACTCGCTCACCGGTGGCCTTGATGACCTCCGCTGGTTCGGTGTCCTTGACCGACGACGCCCACCCCGCGACATACGGGATCGTGTAGCGGCTGGTGTCCAGTCCGTGCGCGGCACCGATCATCAACGCCACGGACTCGGCTTCCACCTCGGAGATGCCGCGGTGCTGGCGGGCGTCCTCGTCCTTGGGGTCGTGCATCAGTGCATGGGCGAGCTCGTGTACCAGCGTGGCCACCTGGTTGACCTCGGTCACGTCGGTGCGGACAGACACCTGCCGCGTCCTGAAATCGGTCAGGCCGTCCGCGCCGCCGATCTGTCCTGCGTCCGGCACCCGTACGACCTCGAACCCCAGCGCCATGACCTGCGCCGTCAGGCCGTCCCACAGCCCCGCCGGGGCTTCGCCGTCCAGCAGCGTCGGCGCGGGCGTCTCAGGGATCGGATCGCCCTCGGTCTGCGTCACGTCCCAGACGTAGGCGGGGCGAGCACCGACCATTCGGGTGCGCACGACCTCGTTGACCTTGTGCTTCTCCCGCGGCCCCAACCGGCGCC
>CAZCEH010000078.1:0-5105 GCA_964497705.1 uncultured Actinomycetes bacterium
GTCGTCGGCCAGCTCGTACTCGTTCGTCATGGTCAGCGAGCGGGTCGGGCAGGCCTCGATGCACAGGCCGCAGCCGATGCAGCGCAGGTAGTTGATCTGGTAGTTCTTCCCGTACCGCTCGCCGGGCGAGTAGCGCTCCTCGTCGGTGTTGTCACCGCCCTCGACGAAGATCGCGTCGGCCGGGCAGGCCCACGCGCACAGCTCGCAGCCGACGCACTTCTCCAGGCCGTCCGGGTGCCGGTTCAGCTGGTGCCGTCCGTGGTACCGCGGCGCCGGCTGGTCGGGCTTTTTCGGGTAGTCCTCGGTGACCACCGGCTTGAACATGGTGGAGAAGGTGACCCCGAAGCCCTTGACGGGATCAAGAAACGACATCGCTGCCTCCCGGCAGGTCGTGGCCGGCCCCGGCAGGGGTGAGCGTGGGGGCGTCGACCGCCGGACGCACCGCCCGGGCCCGGATCGGCGGCACCGGCACGGTCAGGTCCAACGGCGGGATCGGGTAGGCACCGCGGGCCTCGGACACCACGGTGCCCTGGGCAAGGGGCCCGCCGACTCCGATGTCGGGCTCGGGCGGCTCGATGAGCAGTTCGTTCTTGCGCGACGGCGGCCAGGCGATCGCCGCGATGATGATCAGCGCCAGTGGGATGCCCACCCACAGCAGCACCTGGGTGGTGGTGAAGCCCTCGGCGTTGCGCAGCACCCGCACCGCGCCGACCAGCACGATCCACACCAGCGAGACCGGGATCAACACCTTCCAGCCGATCGCCATGAACTGGTCGTAGCGGATCCGGGGCAGCGTGCCGCGCAGCCAGACGAACACGAACATGAAGATCAGGACCTTGACGAAGAACCACAGCATGGTCCAGTAGCCGGTGTTCGCCCAGGAGAACAGGGAGATCGGCCACGGCGCCATCCAGCCGCCCAGGAACAGGGTGGTGGCGATCGCCGAGACGTTGATCAGGTTGATGTACTCGGCCAGGAAGAACAGGCCGAAGCGCATCGAGGAGTACTCGGTGTTGAACCCGCCGACCAGCTCGCCCTCGGCCTCGGCCAGGTCGAACGGCGCCCGGTTGGTCTCGCCGACCATGGACACGCAGTAGACGATGAACGACACCGGCAGCAGCCACACGTACCAGCCGGGCTGCTGCTGGGTGACGATCGCCGCGGTGGACAGCGTCCCCGCGTACAGGAACACGGCCACGAAGGACAGGCCCATGGCCACGTCGTAGGAGATCATCTGGGCGGCCGACCGCAGCCCGCCGAGCAGCGGATAACTCGACCCGGACGCCCAGCCGCCGAGCACGATCCCGTACACGCCGACCGAGGCCAGACCCAACGCCACCAGCACCCCGACCGGCGGATCGATCAGCTGCAGCGCGGTCTGCTGGCCGAACATGTTCACCTCGCCGCCGACCGGGATGATCGAGAAGATCAGGAACGCCGGGATGGCGGAGAACGCGGGCGCCAGGATGTACACCACCTTGTCCGCCTTGGCGGGGATGATGCCCTCCTTGAAGTGCAGCTTCAACGCGTCGGCCAGCGACTGCAGCAACCCGAAGGGCCCGTTCCAGTTGGGGCCGGGCCGGTGCTGCATGCGGCCGACCACCCGGCGCTCGAACCAGATGGCGAACAGCGTCAGCAGCAGCAGGATGACGAACACCAGCAGGGCCTTGATCAGCATCAGCCACCACGGGTCGTCCGCCAGCAATGGCTGCACCGACCCGTCCGGCAACGGCTGGGCGCTCATCCCGCCACCCCTCCTGTGTCGATTCTCGTGACGTGCACGGGGTCAATATGCACCCGGGCACCGACAGCGGCGCCGAGCCGCCCGGCGGTCGGCATCCCGTTGATCATCGCGGGCAACCAGACGACGTCGTCGACCATCGGGGTGACCGCGACCGGCAGCGTGATCGAACTGGCCGGCCCGCGCACCGCGACCGGGTCGCCGTCCCGCACACCCATCGAGGCGGCGGCGCTCAGCGGAACCCGCACCACGTCGGGCTTGGCGGTGCCGGCCAGGTGCGGCTCGCCGTCCATCGCCCGGCCACCGTCCAGGTTCATCCGCCAGGACGCCAGCCGGTAGCCCGGCCCCGCCTCGGGACCGGCGGCCGCACCGTACACCGTCGGCCGGCGACCGGACCACACGCCGAGGCGGCCCAGCTCGCCCGCGGCGGCGGCCGGGGTCTGCGTGTACAGGTCCACGTCCATCTCCACACCGAGGGTGTCCAGGATGCGGCCCTCGTCGAGCGTGCCGGCCTCCGGCAACGCGGCGTCGAACGGCCGCGGCCGGCCCTCCCAGTTCAGGTACGCGCCGGCCTTCTCGACCGCGGCGGCGACCGGGAACACCACGTCGGCCAGGGCGGTGACCGCGCTGGCCCGCATTTCCAGGCTGACCACGAACCCGGCGCCGGCGATCGCGGTCAACGCCGCGGCGGGATCGGGCAGGTCGTCGACCTCAACCCCGCCGACGAGCAGTCCGGCCAGCCCGCGGGGTTCTCCGACGGCGGCGGCCTCAGCGGCCTCGATCGCGTCGTCGGGCAGCGGCAGCGCGACGCCGGCGAGGATGCCGGCGGTGTCCCGGCCCGGCGCCGGCGGGATCGACACACCCCAGGCCGCCTCGACCTCGGCCCGGGCGGCCGGGTCGGTCAGCGGCCGGCCGCCCGGCAGCACGTTGCCCAACGCGCCGGCGTCCAGCGCGCCCCGCTCCCCGGCCCGTCGCGGCACCCAGGCCAGCCGGGCACCGGTCGCGTCCACCAGCGCGGCGACCGCGGTGAGCAGGCCCGGCGTCTGCGCGGCCCGCTCCCCCACCAGCACCACCGCGCCAGGGGTGCGCAGCAGCGCGCCCAGCCGGTTCCGTTCGGCGGCGTCGGGTACCCCATCGCCGGCCAGCTCGTCCGAGCCCAGCCCGCTGATGATCCCGACCTCGTCCCCGGGGCCGGCGGCGATCAGCGTGCCGAACATCTTCTGCAGCCCACGAGACGCAAAAGGAGCGATCGAATAGACCGGCACGCCGCGCCTGCGGGCGGCCTTGCGCAGCCGCAGGAACAGGCTCGCCGACTCCTCCTCGGGCTCCAGCGCCACCAGCAGCACGGCCGGTGCCGACTCCAGGGAACCGAACGTCACGCCGCCCCGGTCCGGGGCGGTGCCGGCCACCCGGGCGGCCAGGAACTGCGCCTCCTCGGCCGTGTGCTGCCGGGCCCGGAAGTCGATGTCGTTGGTGCGCAGGGCGACCCGGGCGAACTTGGCGTAGGCGTACGCGTCGGTGACGGTGAGCCGGCCGCCGGCCAGCACGCCCACCCCGCCGTTGTCCCGGGCCCTGAGGAGGCCTGCCGCCGCCACCGACATCGCCTCGGTCCAGGAGGCCGGCCGCAGCTCACCGTCGGTGTCGCGGATCAGCGGCCGGGTGATCCGGTCGGGCTGCCGGACGTACTCGAACGCGAACCGGCCCTTGTCGCAGTTCCACTCCTCGTTGACGTCCATGTCGATCCTGGCCAGCCGGCGCAACACCGCGCCGGCCCGGTGGTCGGTGCGCAACGCGCACCCGCCGGCGCAGTGCTCACACACCGTCGGCGTCGAGACCAGGTCGAACGGCCGGGCCCGGAACCGGTAGGCCGCCGAGGTGAGCGCGCCGACCGGGCAGATCTGGATGGTGTTGCCGGAGAAATATGACTGAAAGGGGGCCTGGGATCCCCCGATGCCGATCTGCTGCGCGGACCCGCGTTCCAGCAGGTCGATGAACTTGTCCCCGGCGATCTGGTCGGAGAACCGGGTGCACCGCTGGCACAGCACGCACCGTTCCCGATCCAGCAGGATCTCGGTGGAGATGGCGATCGGCTTGGTGAACACCCGCTTGGGGTCGCGCAGCCGGGACACGTTCGATCCGTTGGCCATCGTCTGGTTCTGCAGCGGGCACTCCCCGCCCTTGTCGCAGATCGGGCAGTCCAACGGGTGGTTGAGCAGCAGGAACTCCAGGTTGGAGCGCTGCGCCTTCTCCGCGACGGCCGAGGTCAACTGGGTGTTGACCACCATGCCGTCGGCCACCGTCTGGGTGCAGGCGGCCTGCGGCTTGGGCATCTTGCGGCCGCCCATCTCCACCTCGACTAGGCACTGCCGGCAGGCGCCGACCGGGTCGAGCAGCGGGTGGTCGCAGAACCGCGGGATCGCGGTTCCAATCCGTTCGGCGGTGCGGATCACCAACTCGCCCTTGGGCGCGACGACGCTGACCCCGTCGATGGTGAGCCGGACATGGCCCTCAGGAACCGGTACCGGAACGTCGCTGTCTCCGGCACTGCCTGCCGGTGGAACCGCTACTTGGGTCATCAGTGCGCCCCCGCCAATTGCCGGTGGTCGACGACCGGCGGCGTGCGGCCGGTCACCAGGTCCTCGAACTCGGACCGGAAGTACTTGAAGCTGGACAGGATCGGGGTGGCCGCCGCGTCGCCGAGCGCGCAGAACGAGCGGCCGGCGATGTTGCCGGCGGCGTCGGCCATGGTGTCCAGGTCCTCCAAGGAACCGGACCCGGTCACGATCCGCCGCAATATCTGCACCAGCCAGCCGGTGCCCTCCCGGCACGGCGTGCACTTGCCGCACGACTCGTGCTTGTAGAACTCCAGCCACTTCCACACCGCCCAGGGCACGGACACGGTCTGGTTGAAACACATCAACGCGGTCGTGCCCAGCATCGAGCCGGCCGCGGCCACGTCGTCGAAGGACAGCGGCACGTCCAGGTGCTCCGGGGTGAAGATCGGCGTCGACGAGCCGCCCGGCGTGAAAAACTTCAGCGGGATGCCGTCCCGCATCCCCCCGGCGGAGGCGAGCAGCTGCCGCAGGGTGGTACCCATCGGCGCCTCGTACTGGCCGGGCCGGGTGACGTGCCCGGACAGCGAGTAGATCTTGGGACCGGGCGACTTCTCGGTGCCCATCGACCGGTACCAGTCCGAGCCGCCCATCACGATCGTCGGCACCGAGGCGATGGTCTCCACGTTGTTGACCACGGTCGGGCTCGCGTACAGACCCTCGACCGCCGGGAACGGCGGCTTGAGCCGCGGCTGCCCGCGCCGGCCCTCCAGCGAGTCCAGCAGCGCGGTCTCCTCGCCACAGATGTAGGC
>CAZCEH010000079.1:0-4686 GCA_964497705.1 uncultured Actinomycetes bacterium
GCCGCTCGTCCCGGTCGAACCACACCCCCCACGAATCCGGCGCCGTACCAACCACTAGCTTGGACTTGTCGGTGTCGGTCATGGTCAGGACTCCCCGGTGGTCGGTGTGAGGTAGGGGCGTTGGGTGGCCTTGTGTCGCCGGTAGACCTCGTAGGCCTGCTCGGTGCTGTCCAGCTCGGACACCTGTGACACCGGCACGTCCCACCAGGATTCCGACGACGGCACCGGGGCCAGCGGGTCGGTGTCGATGTGGATGACGGTGGTGCGGGTGGCCTGCCGGGCGACGTCCAAGGCCTTGCGGAACTCGGCGATGCCGGTGACCCGGATGACGTCCGCGCCCAGGGACGCGGCGTTGGCGGCCAGGTCGACCGGCAGGACGTCGCCGTCCAGTTGGCCGGACCGGTCGTCACGGTAGCGGTAGTTGGTGCCGAACCGTTGGGATCCCAATGATTCGGACAGCGCGCCGATCGAGGCGAAGCCGTGGTTCTGCACGAGGACGACGATCAGCTTGATGTTCTCGGACACCGCGGTGACGATCTCCTGCGCCATCATCAGGTAGGAGCCGTCGCCGACCAGCGAGTACACCTCGCGGTCCGGCGCGGCCATCTTGATGCCCAGGGCACCGGCGATCTCGTAGCCCATGCAGGAGAACGCGTACTCCACGTGGTACTGCTTGGGGTCTTCGGCCCGCCAGAGCATCTGCAGGTCGCCGGGCATCGATCCGGCCGCCTGCACGACGGTGGCATCCGGGCCGACGGTTTCGTTGAGGGCGCCGAGCACCTCGGTCTGCGCCGGCAGCGGCCCGTGACCCAGGTGGTACGCGCGGTCGACGACCTGGTTCCAGCGGTCACGGTGATCGGTGTACTCGGCGGCGTAGGAGTCGTCGACGCGGTAGTCGGCGAGTTCGCCAGACAGCGCGCCCAGGGCCTCGCGGGCGTCGGCGATCAGCATCACGGCGGAATGCTTGGCCGCGTCCAGCGACGCGACGTTGACATTCACGAAGGTCACGTCCGGGTGTTGGAACGCGGTCCGCGACGCGGTGGTGAAATCGCTGTACCGGGTGCCGATCCCGATGACCACGTCGGCTCGCGAGGCCAGCGCGTTGGCGACCGGGGAGCCGGTGGAGCCGACCCCGCCGACGGCCTGCGGATGGTCCCAGGAGAGCGCGCCCTTGCCGGCCTGCGTGTCGGCGACCGGGATACCGGTCGCCGCGGCGAACGCCCGCAGCTGTTCGGTGGCCTCGCTGTAGATGACGCCGCCGCCGGCGACGATCAGCGGCCGCCTCGCGGCGCGGATGGCGGCGACGGCGCGGGCCAGCGCGGCCCGCTCCGGAGCCGGGCGGGCGATGTGCCAGACCCGTTCGGCGAACAGCTCTTCGGGGAAGTCGTGCGCTTCGGCCTGCACGTCCTGCGGCAGGGCGATGGTGACCGCGCCCGCTTCGGCCGGGTCGGTCAGCACCCGCATCGCCCCCAGCAGAGCGGCCGGCAGCTGTTCGGGCCGCCAGACCCGGTCGAAGAACCGGGAGATCGGCCGGAACGTATCATTGACCGAGATGTCGTAGCCGCTGGGCAGTTCCAGCTCCTGCAGGACCGGGCTGCTGGCCCGAGTGGCGAAGATGTCGCTGGGCAGCAACAGCACCGGCAACCGGTTCGTGGTGGCCAGCGCGGCACCGGTCAGCATGTTCGCCGACCCGGGACCGATCGACGCGGTGCAGGCCAGCACCTGAAGACGGTTGCGGGCCTTGGTGAACCCGGCCGCCGCGTGCACCATGCCCTGCTCGTTGCGGGCCAGGTAGTACGGCAGGTCCGCGTCCCCGGTGCGGGCGGCTTGGAGGAGTGCCTGCCCCACCCCTGCTACGTTGCCGTGTCCGAAGATGCCGAAACAGCCCGGCACCAGCCGCTGCCGAACACCGTCACGTTCGCTGTACTGCCGGGACAGGAAGCGCACCACCGCCTGCGCCACCGTCAATCGAATCGTTGCCATGCTGGGATCCTCGATGTCGTGTCGAAAGGTCGGGTGTCGACCGGCCATGGGCCGGCCGACACCCGCCACGGTTCAGGGCCGGAGCCGGTCAGGGGAGTAGAGGGCGGGCTTGTCGATCAGTGTGATCGCCGTGCGCTCGCCGGTGTGCAGGGCCTGCACGGCGGCGTCCGAGACGACGGCCGCCGCGTAGCCGTCCCAGGAGCTCGGGCCGAACTCGCCTCGGCCGGCGACGGCGTCGATCCACTCCTGGAACTCGACGTCGTAGGCACGGATGAAGCGTTCGCGCCAGTCCTCGGTGACCCGCCCGCTGAACGAACCGGCGCGCCGAACGATCGTCGGCGTGGACTCGGCCAGCGACACGGTGCCCTGCTCGGCCACGATCTCGCCGCGGATGTCGTAGCCGTAGCGGATGTTCACGTTCGTCTCCACCTGCACCAGCACGCCCGAGGTCGTCTCCAGAATGATCAGCAGGGGATCCTCCAGATCGCCGCCGAGGCTGTTCCGGCGCGGCTTGAGCACCTGCGCGGACACGAACTCCTCGCCGAGAAGCCAGCGGCTGGTGTCGATGTCGTGTACGGCGGTATCGGTGATCGCCATCTCCCTGGTGTAGTAGTCGGGCACCTCGGGGTTGCGATGCGTGCTGTACACGACCAGCGGCGCGCCGATCTCGCCGCTGTCGACGACCTGCTTCATGGCCCGGTAGGCGGCGTCGTACCGGCGCATGTACCCGACCTGGACCAGCCGCCGGCCGAACGCGACCTCGGCCTCGATGATCCGGCGACAGGCCTGCTGGGTGGTGGCCAGGGGCTTCTCACAGAAGACCGGCTTGCCGGCCTCGATCGCGGCCAGCACGTACTCCTCGTGGGTGGGTCCCCAGGAGCACACCACCACCGCATCGACGGCGTCGTGGGCGATGAGTTCCTGACCGGTCGCGAAGACCTTCGCGCCGGGCACGCCGGCGGCGACCCGCTGCGCCTGATCGGCGTTCACATCGGTGACCGCGACCACCGCGGATCCGGCCAGCACCTGGGTCAGCCGGCGAATGTGGTCCTGACCGATCATTCCTACGCCGATGACGCCGACGTTGATCGTCACGTTCGTTCTCCCTTGAATTTTGAACCTGGTGTGCGGTGTGCGGTGTCAGTCGTTTTGGGGGAAGCCGAGGTTGAGGCCGCCGTGGCTGGGGTCGAGCCAGCGGCTGGTGATGACTTTGCCGTGGGTGTAGAAGTGGAATCCCTCGGTCCCGTGGGCGTGGGTGTCGCCGAACAGGGAGGCTTTCCAGCCGCCGAAGCTGTAGTAGCCGACCGGGACGGGTACGGGCACGTTGATGCCGACCATGCCGACCTGGACCTCGTTCTGGAAGCGGCGGGCGGCGCCGCCGTCGTTGGTGAAGATCGCGACACCGTTGCCGTACGGATTGTTGTTGATCAATTCCAGGCCTTGGTCGTATCCGTCGACGCGGACCACCGACAGCACGGGTCCGAAGATCTCATCGGTGTAGATGCTCATCTCGGGGGTGACGTGGTCGAACAGGGTCGGACCCAACCAGAACCCGTCCCGGGCGCCGTCGAAGTGTTGGTCGGGGTTGCCGGCCCGACCGTCCACGACCAGGGTCGCGCCCTCGTCGACGCCCGCGGCGATGTAGCCGGCGACCTTGTCTCGGTGCGCCCCGGTGACCAGCGGTCCCATGTCGGTGCCGCGGCGTCCGTCGCCGATGCGCAGGGTGCCCATCCGCTCGGTGATCTTGCTGATCAACTCGTCGGCGACCGAGTCGACCGCGAGCAGGGCGCTGATGGCCATGCAGCGTTCCCCGGCGCTACCGAAGCCGCCGTTGACGGCGGCGTCGGCGGCCAGGTCCAGGTCGGCGTCGGGGAGCACGAGCATGTGGTTCTTCGCGCCGCCGAGGGCTTGGACGCGTTTGCCGTGGGCGGTGCCGGTGGCGTACACGTACCGGGCGATCGGGGTGGAGCCGACGAAGCTGATGGCCTTGACGCGGGGGTCGGTGAGCAGGGCATCGACGGCGGTCTTGTCGCCGTGCAGGACGTTGAACACGCCGTCGGGTAGGCCGGCTTCCTTCCACAGGTCGGCGAGCCAGTTCGCGGTGCTGGGGTCCTTCTCCGACGGTTTGAGGATGACGGTGTTGCCGGCGGCGATCGCGACGGGGAAGAACCACATGGGCACCATGGCGGGGAAGTTGAACGGGGAGATGATGCCGACCACTCCCAGGGGTTGGCGGATCGAGGACACGTCGACGCGGGTGGACGCGTTCTCGGTCATCGATCCTTTGAGCAGGTGAGCCAGCCCGCAGGCCAGCTCCACGATTTCCTGACCGCGGGTGATCTCGCCCAACGCGTCGGAGAGCACCTTGCCGTGCTCGGACGTGATGATCTCCGCGGCCTCGTGTTTGCGGGCGTTGAGCAACTCCCGGAACCGGAACAACACCTGCGTCCGCCTCGCCAGCGACATGTCCCGCCACCCGGGATACGCCGCGGCCGCGGCGGCGATCACCGTCTGCGCGTCCTGTTCCGAGGCCAGCGTGACGTGTGTGGTGACCTGCCCGGTCGCCGGGTCGTACACCGGCGCCGACCGGCCCGACGAACCCGGGAACGGGGCACCGTCCTTCCAATGCGGCAACACCCCACCATTGCCCGACAGATACTCCCGCACGGCCGGCAAAGCCTCGGGATCGCTCATCGTCGTCAT
>CAZCEH010000080.1:0-3840 GCA_964497705.1 uncultured Actinomycetes bacterium
CGTTCACCGGTACCGGCTTCGTCCCCGTCATCAATCCCTACATGCCGATGCAGGCACTGGTGTTGCCGCGTCAGCTCGCCCTCGACGTCGCCGACTATCTGCGCACGGACGCGAGCGACGACGAGCCCGACGATCGGGCGGTCCTGCGCTTCCTGGCCGAGACGAACACCCGGCGTCTGGCGGTGGTCCCCAACCCGGTGGAGCACCTGGACTTTGCCAGTCTCACCGGGAATGGCGACCACGGCGTGCGGCGTGCGGTGTGCGCAGCCCTGGCCGGCGACTTTCCGGTGCGGCGCCCCGATGTGCTGGCGGTACCGAGGTTCCTGCCGTTCTTCGTCTGGACGAGCGGGAAAGCCGTCGTCATCGAGACCGCGAACGACGTGCCCGGCGCGCACCTGCCCGCAGGTGAGGCGCTGCGTTCCTGGGGGTTTTCGCCGGTTCGGCAGGCAGCGGAGTACCGGTCCTCGTTGAGTCTGCTGAACAAGGAACTGTTGCAGGTGGACCGGTCTTTCCTCGAAGGGGTCTGGCGCACGGCGGTCGCGCTGGGCGCCGTCACGGAGGCGGCCTGGCCGGGCGCGGTCAAGGCGCTCGACGACGCGGGCGAGTTCGCCACCGAGGCGCTTTTCACCTTGGCGCCGGGCGCGTTGCGGAGGTTCGTCGACGTATCCGTTTTCGAAGAGCACAGGGCCGATGTGACGGCCTGGCTGCGAGCGGCGGTGTCGCTTGGCGCCGACCGGTGCGAGCTCCCCGAACCGATGTTCGCGGATCGCCCGGGGTGACGGTGTGGGCGTAGGTCGGCGACGTCAATCGATGACGACGTCGTGGCCGTTTTCGCGCCCTCTGTTGGCACGTGCCCGCCTCGCTCGGCGCCCGCCTCGCGCGGCGCCTTCCTTGGGCCGCGACTCCTGACGTTGATCTTTGAGTTGCGCTCGGCCTTTCAGACGCGCGGTCGATGTAGTCGTGGACGTGCACCGGCCGCCACCAGTCGCTGCGCGTATACCCAGCCGCTGTCCGCCAGATGTCAGGTCGAGCCCGTCGGCGTCCTGAGCGACGCCGTCGACCCCGCCGAGGAAGTGCTCGGCGATGCCTTGCTGGTCCAGGAATCTCGGTGGTGCGCGAGGGAAAGCATTTCGCGGGTTCAGTCGATCGCACCGGGATCGACGGGGCGGATCGACGTTGCCTGGTAGCGCTCTTCCGTCCTCGCGTCATGTTGGCGAGTTGTCGCCGCATTCCTCAGCCGTCTCCGGCTACGGTTGCGGCACGTTCTCGCGGCGGGCAGGCCCGGGGGCAGCCTCGTGGAGGCTGGCGGCGAGTGCCGCCACGGCGGCACCTGCGGCGACCAGGGGTTCACGCTTGCGTTGGGCTCGCGCGAGGATGAAAGCCCCCTCGAGTGCGGACAAGACGGCGTAGGCCAACACGCGTGCGTCGCTTTCCGCGAGTCCGCGGCCCATCATGTAGCCGGTGGCCTCGTCCACCCAGTGACTGAAGACGTCGTCGACCACCTCCCGGAGCGCCGGTTCCGAGTTGGCGACCTCACCCGCCACGGTGCCGACTGGGCACATGTTCGCCCAGCGGGTCGCCTCCAGATCCTCCGCGGCCGCGGCAAAGGCAGCGCCAAGCGCCGTGGGCAGGTGGGGGTCGCGCTCGAGCAGTACCGGCAGGAGCTCGATGTAAACGGCTCCGCTGGTCCGTAGTGCAGCCGCGGCCAAGGAGACCTTTCCCTCGGGGAAGTGGTGGTAGATCGAACCGACGGTTGCCTGCGCCGCTTCGCTGACCTGCTTGATGGAAGTCGCCGCATACCCCTGGTGGCGCATCAGCTCTGCCATGGCAACGCGAAGGCGATCGCTCGTGTCCATAGCCCCATGCTAGATTGATCGCTCTAGAGCGATTGTTCTAATGCAGAGGCGCGGGTGTGAACTGGGATAGAGCGCGGACGGTTGAGGTGCCCGGGGGTCGGATCGAGTACTTCGAGGAGGGCGACGGCCCGGCAGTGGTGCTGCTTCACGGCCTCTTGATGAATCACACCTACTGGAACGAGGCTATGCCTCTCCTCCCGACCGGGTTTCGCTACATCCGGCCGGTCCTGCCGATCGGTGGACACCGGACCCCGATGGACGATGCTGCCGATCTGTCCCTCGACGGTCTGGTGCGCATCGTCGCGTCCTTTCTCGAGGCACTCGACCTCGACGACGTCACGCTCGTCCACAACGACTGGGGTGGCGCACTCTTCCTGACGGCCCGCGGTCTGGATGATCGTGTCGGACGCATCGTCATCACTCCGTGCGAGGCATTCGAGAACTTCCCTCCCGGACTTCCCGGCCGAATGGCGGCCACGGCAGCTCGACTGCCTGGCGGACTCTCGTTCGCCATCTGGCAGATGCGCATCGGTTGGCTCCGCCGTCTGCCAATCCTTTGGGGTCAGATGGCGAAGAGACCCATCACCCGCGAGATGATGCACGGCTGGACCCAGCATGCGCGTGCCGACGAGAGGATCCGACGCGACACCCTCAAGTACGGACTGGAGAAGTTCGACAAGCCGAAGCTGCGCCGCGACACCGAAGCACTGCGCAACTTCACCGGGCAGGCACTCGTCCTGTGGTCGCCCGAGAACCGGGCAATGCCTCGTCGCCACGGACGGGAACTAGCGGATCTCCTCCCCAACGGGAGTCTCGTCGAAGTGCCCGACACCTACGCCCTGTCGGCCCTCGATGACCCGCCAGCAGTGGCGCGGCACATAGGAGCCTTCCTGCTCGAATCGACCGGCGAACCGACCTCCTGAATCGGTCGCTCTGAAGCGGTCGTTGGCAAAGCCAAAGGCGCATTCACCGCGGAGGCGGCTCGCTCTCGAGCTATCGACAGGTCCGGCCCGAGAGCATGGAAGGAAACAGCAGGATGAAGAGTCCGACGCCTCTCGGCCTGGTGCCGCACAACCCGGCCACGGTCTTTCCGCCGTACCGCAACTACGCTCATGCCGTTGAGGTGCCTGCGAATGCCCGGACCCTCTACATCAGCGGCCTAAACGGCTTTGACGCCTCCGGCACTCACCTACCCGAGACCTTCATCGGTCAGATCGAGAATGTCTGGACTCACCTTCGAGCGGTGCTGGCGGAGGCAGGAATGCAAATCGCCGACTTGGTGCTTCTACGGTTCTACCTCGCCGCAGCCGCCGACGATCCCGAGAACGTGGCGGTGCTTCAGCGGCATCTTGGCGACCATCTCACGGCTCGCACAGTCGTCGTTCAACACCTGCTTGAGTCGGCGTGGCTCGTCGAGGTCGAAGCAGTGGCAGCTCGAATGGGGTAACGGGCTCCGACTCGAAAGACACCTTGAGCTATCCCTGCGAGGCTCTGGCATTCTCCCGTCCACGCGGGTTGAAGTTGTCGCGTCGCGGACCGTATCGCCAGCGAGGCCAACAAGCCAAGGCCGCGCGGCTGACGCCTACCGCCTCGGCGGTCCGAGAGTCCGCCGCCTGTCCAACCAGTTCTTCCCCGACAAGCTGCTCATCGGTGACCCAGATCACCAGGTCCAGGTGGTGAGCGCCAAGATCCGCGACCCCTGGGCCACGCTGCTCGCCGCCGAGTTTCAGGCGCATATGGCGCAAAACGCCCAGTACGCGTCGAACCCGGACCAAGGTGATCTTGATCCGGGTTCGAGAATGACTGCTTTGGTGCCCCCGGCAGGATTCGAACCTGCGCACCCGCCTCCGGAGGGCGGTGCTCTATCCCCTGAGCTACGGGGGCGCGGCCAGCAACATTACCGCACCCGGCGGGTGGTTCCGAACCACGCGGCGTGCCTCACCGAGATTGAGCGCGTGGCGGGTGGTCGTGCCTCAGCTATTTT
>CAZCEH010000081.1:0-3766 GCA_964497705.1 uncultured Actinomycetes bacterium
CCTCCACCCGCTCCCGCCGACCGAACCTCCCTGACCTCTAAAGAAGCGACATTGCGGCCCTCGCAGCCGGTTCGCCACTTCACCGTCCGCCGGAACGCCGGCCGGTGCTCCACGGCCCGTCGAGCGGCACCGGGCTTGCCCTTGCGCGGGATCACCACGTTGGCGACGCCCCGGTCGGTCAACTGCTGCTCGACCGCGGCCTCGCCGTAGCCCCGATCGGCGGTCACCGTGCGCGGCACCCGCCCCGTCTGCTCGCTGATCCGGTCGACCGCCGGGGCGAGTTGCGGCGCGTCCGGCGGGTTGCCCAGCTCCACGTTGTGATCCAGCACGATGCCGTCCCGGTTGTCGACAACCTGCCCCTTGTAACCGAACTCGACGGGCTTGCCCAGCCGGCCCTTCGCGATCGGCCTGGCCTGAACATCGTGCAGGCTCACCACCCGCGTCGCCCCGTCCGGCGTCACCCCGGTCAACCGCAGCCGGGTCTGCCCGACGATCGTCTCCGTCGCATCCACCAGGTTCTGCAGATCGTTCATCGCCCGCACGAGCCGGCCCCGCCGCCGGCCAGCAGACGCATCAGGCACCCCAGCCGCAGCCTGTTCGGCGGCCTTGGCCTCGGCCCGCTTCACCGCACGGCGGGCGTTGACCAGCAACTTCCGAGCATCAGTGATCGCCGACTCGGCCAGGTCAGCCAGCTCACCGGTGATCCGCTGCACCCCCGCCTTCGCCTCGTCGCGTCCGAGCTGGGCGCGGGACCGCAGCTTGGCCGCGATGCCGTGCGCCTTGGCGCCGGCCGACCTCGACCGATCCCGTACCGTCGAGCGGACCGCGCCGCCCGCGGCCTGGATCCGCTTCACCGAGCTGCCGATCCGGCGGACCGCCTTGGCCAACAACCCCGAATCGGTCGGATAGGCCACGTTCGCCGGGACCACCGTGGTGTCGGCGCGGACCCGGTCCATGCGCACCACTTTCGCCTCCACCGCCTTGGCCAACAGGGCCCGGTTCAACCCGTCCACCGCGGTCGACCCGCACCGGGTGGTCAGCTTCATCAGCGTCGTCGGGTGCGGCACCGCCCCATCGAACGGGATCCGGCAGAACCGCCGCCAGGTGAACGAATCGCTGACCTCCCGACACAACGTCTCGTACCCGAGCCGGTACCGGAACTTCAAGAACATCAGCCGCAGGTAGACCTCCATCGGGGTGGACGGCCGACCGATCCGCGGGTCGAAGAACGGCTCGAACGGTCCGAAGAACACCTCGTCGTCCAACAGGGCGTCCACCCGGGCCAGCTCCTCGGGCAGCCGCAGCAACTGCTCGGGCAGGACGGCTTCCCACAACGAGATCTGATCGCCTACAGTACGAAACACGATGGTCCCGATTCCCTTCTAGCCCAAGGGTTCGGGACCATCTTCGCAGGTCAGCAGCTATATCCGAGCGACCGCCACGCCCTACTTTTGGTGAGTGGCGGGAGGGAACCTCCCCCTCCCGCTCTCGTAGAACCGTACGTGACAGTCTCCCGTCATACGGCTCCCACAGACCGGCGACGGGTGATCGAGACGAGTTGCCAGTGGGCGAACATCGTCGGCTCCTTCCGCTTCACAGCGGTCAGCGCCGTGTGCGCCTGCCCGGCTCGACCTCGGAATCGTTTGTACTTGTGCATGGCCCATCGGACGAGGTGCTCGTCGATGCGCCGCATCAGCGGAACCAACTCGGAGTGGTTAAAGACCCCGTAGTAGTTGATCCAGCCTCGCACCTGCGGGTTGATCGCCTGCGCGATGCCCGCCAGGTCCGTGCCCGTGCGCCGGTTGAGGTGCCAGTCCCTGATCTGCTTTCCCTTCGCCTTCTTCGCCCGTGTGCTCATGGCCGGCAGGAAACTCACGAAGTATCCATGCCGCCCTCGGGCCTGGCGGCCCCGGAAGGTATAGCCGAGGTACTCGAAGCTGGTGTGCTCCGCGTCCCGTCGGCGGTTCGCGTCCGTGCAGTACACGACCTTCGTCTTGCCGGGGTGCAACTCCAGCCCCAGGGGCCGGAGCCGGTCGGCGATCGCAGCCCGCAGTTCGTGGGCTCGCGCCTCGGTGGTGCAATGGGCGACCACGTCGTCCGCGTAGCGTCCAAATGGGCAATCCGGATTCTCCCGGACCATCCACATATCAAACGCGTAATGCATGAACAGGTTAGCCAATAACGGCGAGATGGGGGAACCTTGCGGGGTTCCCTTCTCCCGTGCGATAAGGGTCCCGTCGGGCATCTGCATCGGCGCTTTGAGCCACCGCTCGATACATAATAGGACCCACCGCTCGTCGGTGTGGTGAGCGACCGCCTTGAGTAACAGATCATGCGGAACGCTGTCGAAAAAGGCCCGGATGTCAAGATCAACGACCCAGTCCTGTTTCCAGCAGCGTTTCCTGGCCACGGCCAACGCGTCATGGGCGCTGCGCCCCGGGCGATAACCGTAACTGTCCAGGTGGAAAATCGGCTCCAGCTTCTCCTCCTCCAGCAGCAACGCCGCCGCGGTCTGGGCCACCCGATCCGCCGTGGTCGGCACCCCGAGAACCCTGACCCCCCAAACCATGATCCTTCGGTATCTCCACCGCCCGCACCGGCCCCGGGAAATAGCTTCCCGAGGACATCCGATTCCACAGCAGGTAGAGATTCTCCCTTTCCCGCGCTGCGAACTCGGCGATGCTGACGGCGTCCACGCCCGGCGCCCCGTTGTTCGCCCGGACCTTCTCCCACGCCCGCATGATCAGGCGCTTGGGGATGTCAAACGACTTCACCTTCGGCTTGGGTCCCGTCCTCGGCTCATCCCCCGCAGGATTGGCCTCGGTCTGACCCTGGTCTGCCCGACCCCTTCGCTCCGGCCCCATTACAGGGCCGTCATCGCTACTACGGGTCGGTCCGCCCCTGTGCCCCGGATCGGTACTCTGCCCCTCCCGGTTGCGGCCGGTCGGGGTCCTCCCTCTCGCCGGCCGGGCGGCACAACCAGCCCGCCTCGATCCGATCGGTACCGGGACGACAGGTTCTCCTGTTCCATGCCAGCGCCTACGACGAGCTCACGCCACCTATACACCGGGCACCACCAGGCCAGCACGCAGGCCGCCTCCTGGCTCAGGGTGCATCTCGTCACCGAGTGCATCTTCATCCCGGGGACACCTGACAAACCCCGGTTTCGATGCCACCGTCTTATTCTTTCGATGCGTCAGCAGTGGTTCACACACGTTCATCTTCTCGTCGCCTACCCGACCCGCTGACAGCGAGCCTACAACCGCAACGCTCACCACCCCGGCTCTTGACCGACGCACGGCGCACCCGGAGGGCCGACCTCCATCACCGGCACAGCACGTCTCGTTCCAACGACCTTCTACATCGTCATCACTCAACTTTCAGGACACACTCAGGTCGAAGTAGCTATCTTCCCAACCGCAGCGAGCTAACAGCCGATCCACGGAAGCTAATGCTCAAAGCCGGCACAGGACAGCCAGAAACAAGATCGCTCGCGGCCATCCCGGATACAAGGAACGAGTAAACTTCAATTACAACATCGGCTATGCTGTAAGCGCGGACGGCAAGGTCCGCAAGAAGACGACATATGGGATCATTCACTACTCGAAGACTGGGGCTCATATCGTGCCATCCTGGCCCAACCGGTGACCCGGCGACACGCGAGCGTGAGGACGACTTTCGCGTCCAAGTGCTCTTGTCCATGATCCGCGCGTAACTGGTCAGCTGCTTGCCCTGTTCTTGGGCTGATCGGACCGCCGAACTTCCC
>CAZCEH010000082.1:0-3535 GCA_964497705.1 uncultured Actinomycetes bacterium
CGAACACCCGGGCCAGCGCGTTGGCCACCGATTTGATCGAGGTGTGGTCGGGCGCGACGCCGTAGCGCAGCAGTCCGTACGGGGTGGGCAGCCGGTCGAAGACGTCGACGGCGACGTCTCCGTGCACCGTCAGATGCTGGGCGGCGAACAGCCCGGACGGCCCGGCCCCGACGATCGCGACGCGGTAGCGGGGCTCGGGCATGGCGGCACCCTACCGGCCGGGAGGCACCCGGCCGGTCAGGCGCAGCCCGACGCCGGAGCGGGCCGGATCAGAGGAATTTTCGGGCCACCACCGGCAGCAGGCCGAGTGCCTGGCCCAGGGCGGTCGGGTGGAACGCGATCTGGACCTCGGGCGGCGTGATCCACGACGCCTTGTCGCACCAGGCATGGCCCTTGAACGCCCGGGTCGGGTTGGCGAACGCGGCGCGGACCTTCTTGGCGGCCTGCGCGAGCCGGGTGTTCAGCAGGTCGATCGTGGCGTTCATCCTGGCCTGCTCGGTGGGGCTGTAGTACACGTTCGTGCTGCAGTTGGTGCCGTTGAACAGCCGGGGGTAGCCGACGACGATCAGCTTCGCCTTCGGCGCCTTCTTCTTGATCGCCTTGTACAATGCGCCCGCGTCCTTGACGAACGTCGTGTCGAGGTAGGCGTTCGCCGCGGCGAGGGGTGCCCAGCAGTCCTCATCGGCGAGGGTCGCGCAGGCGGCGAAGACGGGAACGAAGCCGATGTCGTTGCCGCCGGCCTGGACGGTGACGAAATCGGTGGACTTGCTCAGCGCCGCGAGCTGGGTGCTCGCCACCTGGGCCATCGTCGCACCGCCGCAGGCCGCATGGGTGAGCTCCAGCCGGCCCAGTTTGGCGAGCAGCACGGGAAAGGCGGCCGCCGAACGCAGGCACGCGTCGGTGGGCGGGAGCGCCCCCGAGCCGGCGGAGTAGGAATCGCCCAGCGCCACATAGCTGGGCTTGGACGCCTTCTGGTGTCGTGGGGCGGCATTGTGTTGCGGGGTGGCCGCGTGTTGCGGGCTGGCCGCGCCGGATGCGGTGGCGGTCGTGGTCGGGACGAGGGCGATGGTGGCGAAGACGGCCACCACGACGGCGATGGCGCGGCGCATGGGTCTCACGGGGGGTACCTTCCTGTCCGGTGGGACGTGACCCTTGCACGGCGTCCGAGGCCGGCGGAAGGTGGCACTTCTACCACCGCGACCGGCAGCCTCCGGGAGGCTAGTGGTGAATTCCCGCGAGCAGCGCCGCCAGGCGGGCCGGCTGGGTGACCATGGGCCAGTGTCCGGAGTCGAGATCGACGAGCTCGAGGCGGCGGGCCTTGGCGAGTTCGGGCAGCTCGCCGGCGGCCAGCCAGGCGCGCGCGTCCTCGGGGCCGAACTCGGGGCAGATCAGCGTCACTCCGACGTCGTAGCGGGCGTCGTCGCGGAGCCGGACGATGCCCTTGGCCACGGCCTCCGGCACCGGGGTCATCGACGCCGCCAGCCGGTCCCGGGCGGCCGGGTCGAGGTCGGCGGCGTCCGGACCCTCGAAGGCGGCCCAGCCGGGGAACGGCATCGCGCCGTCGACGATCGGCAGGAAGTCGGCGTACGGCTCACCGTCGCCCACGGGGAAGCCGCCGATCAGGGCCACGCCGGCGAGGGCGCGGCGGTCGGCGGCGATCCAGGCCAGGGACGCCGCGGCCGAGTGTCCGACCACCAGCGGGGGGTCGTCGCAGTCGTCGACCACGGCGAGAACGGCGGCCACCTGGTCGTCCAGGGTCGCCGCGGCGTTGCCGTCGCCCTGGCCGGGCAGGCTCACCGGCAGGCCGCGATGTCCGAGCCCTGCGAGTTCGTCGACCACATCGGTCCATACATCGGCGGGAAGCCACAGCCCCCCGATCAGCACGATGTCGGCCATCGGTTCCTCCTTCGTCGGGCGTCTCGCCCACGCTACGTCCTGACCCGGACGATCCGCGTCCGCGATCTGCCTACGATGATCGGCATGGATACCAGCCCCACCGCGCGGGCGCTGCACACCCTCGACCTGATCCACCAACGGCCGGGCGTGCGGGCCGCCGAACTCGCCGACCGGCTGGGCGTGACCGAACGCGCCGTCCGGCGCTATGTGGGCATGCTGCGCGACGCCGGCATCCCGGTGACCGGGACCCCCGGACCGCACGGTGGCTACCAGGTCGGACGCGGCGTCCGGCTGCCGCCGGTGGTGTTCAGCGGTCCGGAGGCGCTGGCGCTGGTGATGGCCGTGCTCGACTCGCCGGCCGGAGCACCGGCGCCCGACAGCATGGCCGGAGCCGGGGTGACGAAGCTGCTGCGGGCATTGCCCGAATCGGTCGGACGCCCGGCCGCCCAGTTCTGGCGACACATCGCCGCCGCGCCCTCGCTGGCCCCGCGTCCCGACGTGTCGATCACGTCCCGGCTGGTCGAGGCGGTCGCGGGCGGACGCCGCGTCCGGATCGCGTACCGCAGCGCGGCCGGCAACGAGTGGGTCAGCGAGGTCGACCCCTGGGCGGTCGTCGTCCGCTACGGGCTGTGGTACCTGCTCTGCCGGATCCCCTCCGGTGAGCTCCGCACCTACCGGCTGGACCGGATCGGTGCGGTCGACCTGCTGACCGGCGCGTCCGAGGTGCCGGCCGACCTGGACGCCGTCGCCGTCCTGGAGCGCAGCCTCGGCGAGGGCTGGGAGTTGTCCACCCGGGTGCGGTTCCTGGCCCCGGCCGAACGGGTGCGGCCCTGGCTCCGGGCGCCGATGGGACGCCTGGAGGCCGACGGCGAGCAGTGCGTGCTGACCGGCACCACCAGCAACCCGGCGATGTACGCAGGCGAATGGCTGGCGCAGGTGCCGTTCCCGTTCGTGGTCGAGGAGGGGCCCGAACTGCGGGCCGCGGTGGCGGAGTTGGCCGTCCGGCTCTCGGCCGCCGTGGAATAGCGGCTTTCAGCGGGCGGGTTTCGGCACGGCAGTCGGTGCCGCTACCCGCTCGTTGTCCCGACCGCTGGGATCAGCCCCGCCTGCGGACGAACTCGCGGCGGGCGTACTGGCCGAGGGCGTAGGTGAAGTAACCGTCCGCGGCCGCGCCGACGCCGCCGCCGACCAGCGGGATCCGCTTGGCCACCTGCACCACGACGTGCTTGCCGGCCATCTTGGTGCCCAGATCGCCGAAGACCCGCTCGCTGACCGCGTGCTCCAGGGCGGGATCGAAGACCGGGGCGGTCGCGATGCCCATCGGCGTGCTGGCCAGCCGGCCGGAGGACACCTGCTTGCGCACCTCGTCCTCGCCGAGCATCGCCAGGGTCAGCGCCGAGCGCACCCGGCGGTCGTTCACGTCGTAGCCGCGCAGGTGGGCGATGGCGGCGATCATCCGCATCTGGACGACGGCGAGGCCTGCCAGGTTGGCGGGCAGCGCGACCGGCAGGGTGATCAGTCCGCCCAGATTGGTGAGGAAGCCCTGCGCCCCGGCCAGGCCGACGTGCTGCCGGATCAGGGTGTCGAGGGCGGCCTCGTGATCGCCGCGGGACTGCAGCGCGCGGGCGGCGGCGTCCTT
>CAZCEH010000083.1:0-3379 GCA_964497705.1 uncultured Actinomycetes bacterium
CGGCTCCTCATACGGCTCGGAGTCGAACAGCTCGTCCTCGCGCTCGTCGTCCACGGTTGGCACCTTACGTGTTGGGTCCGACAACTTTCGAGCGGCGATCCAGCCCGCGTCCGGCCATGGAAGGGGCCCCCGCGCACCCGGAAGAGCTCGCTTACCCTTGCTGCCTTTCGGCCCTGGGGGAGTTGGGCGAGGTACCGCCGCGCGGGGACCTTGTGGTTCAGTCTAGGGGACTCCGAGGGGTGCCCCCACCAACGCCACCGGTCAGGGTGCTGGTGAACCGCGAGTTGGCAAGCACCGGCAGTATCGTTCGAGCCGCTCGCACCGCTTCGACGTCGAGGTCGATCAGTTCGAGACGTGGCTCCGGGCCGAGCTCGACCAGTATCTCCCCCAGCGGGCCGACCACGAGCGAGTGCCCCACGCCGGTCGGCTTGCGCCGCGCCGGGTCGGCGTCCGGGTCGGCCGGCGGCAGGGCCTGATCGACGGCCACGACGAAACACGTTGCGTCGAGCGCTCGGGCGACGGCGAGCGCCCGCCACTGCTCGACCTTGCGCTCCCCCGGCGCCCAGGACGCCGGCACCACGATCACCTCGGCACCGGCCGCCGCCAGCTGCTTGTACAGCTCCGGGAACCGGATGTCGTAGCAGGTGGTCAGGCCGAACACCACGCGGTCGACGGTGACGGTGACGACGGCGTCCCCCGGCTCGATCTGTGCCGATTCGGCGAAGCCGTAGGCGTCGAACAGGTGCAGCTTGTCGTAGTGCGCCTCGGCGTCCGGACCGGTGACCAGCAGGGTGTTGCGCACCCTGCCGTCGCGTCCGGGCGTGAACAGGCCGACCACCACCGTCACCCCGGCGTCCACCGCGGCCTGCCGGACGGCGTTCGCCCACGGCCCGTCCAAGGGCTCGGCCGCCTCGACGCGGGGCCGCGCGAACGAACAGCTCATGGCTTCGGGAAACACCACCAGCTCGGCACCCGAATCCGCCGCCCGTCCGATTTGTTCCAGCACCAGCACGAGGTTGGCGGCCGGGTCGGTGCCGGCGGTGAACTGGGCGAGGGCGATCCGCATGGGATCAGCCTGCCACCGCCGGACGCCGCACGCTCACCGGACGGCGACCACCCGGGTGCCCGCGATCAGGTCGTGCAGCGCCCGGCGTCCGGGATCGCGGACGGCCACCACCACGGTGGCCACGGCGAGAAGCACCGCGACCACGTCCACCACGATCGCCAGCTCGAACTGGACGCCCAGGATGAACCTGGCCACCGCGACGTGGCCCAACTGCCAGGGCAGCAGCTTGATCGCGTTCCGCGCCGCCACCCGCCCGAAACCGGCCCGGCCCGAGGCGGCCGAGCGGACCCGCAGCCCGGCCAACTGCTTGCCGAGCGTCGCCGCCGCCGCGGACCCCTCGGTCAGCGTCAGATACAGCCACACCGGGAACACCGTCATCGCGAAGACGATCAGATCCGTCAGGTAGACGTCCTGCGGTCCGGTGGCCGGGGGCAGGAAGGGCCGGACGATCAGGCTCAGCCCGGTGAGCACCAGGAGCCAGGCCACGATGACCAGGTAGTCGATCAGGCTGGCCTTGACTCGCGGCCACCACTTCGGCCGATCCTCGGGGGCTTCAGTCGAGCTCATCGACCCAAGTGAAGCACGCCGCGGATCAGCGCCGGCCTGGCAACCTTCCGGCGTCCGACCACGTAGGACAGGGTGAGGAGTGCAGAGAGGGGCGCCATGTTCGGACTGTCCACCGCGGAGCGGGACGCCGAGTTCGTCCGCTTCGCCACGGCCGCGGGCGGGTCGCTGAAGCGGACGGCGTTCCTGCTCACCGGCGACCGCGAATTGGCCGCCGACCTGGCCCAGGAGGCCCTGCTGCGCACCTATCTCGCCTGGCGGCGGGTGCGGCCGGGCGAAGCCACCGCGTACGCCCGGCGCATCGTGGTGAACCTCACCATCGACCGCTGGCGGCGCCGCGAGGCGATGGTCGGCGGCATCCCCGAGGGCGTCGATCCACGCGACGGGCACGGCCGGGTCGACGATCACGACCAGGTGGTCCGGATGCTGGAGTCGCTGCCGCCACAACAGCGCCGGGTGATCGTCCTGCGCTACTACAACGACCTGCCGGAGGCAGAGGTCGCCGAGTGCCTCGGCGTCAGCGTCGGTGCGGTGAAGTCGGCCGCCTCGCGCGGGCTGGCGGCGCTGCGCAACGCCTACGCACCCACCGACGAGAGGGGCGAACGATGAACGACGTGGAGCTGCGGCTGCGCGACGACCTGCGGGACGCCGCCGACACGATGCCCGCCGACCTCGACCTGGACGTCCTGCTGCACCAGGGACGCCGACGCCGCGCGGCCCGCACCCAACGGCGCGGCCTCGCCGTGGTCGCCGCGACCGCGGTGATCAGCCTGGTGACCTGGGTGAGCCTCGCCCAGCGCACCACGATCGGCGTCCCGGACCCGGTCGCGACGCCGACGGTGCCGGCGGTGGTGTCGTCCGTCACGTTCCGGTCGCAGCCGGGCGAGATGCCGCAGCGGCCGTACGAGGTGATCACGGCGGCCGAGTCGGACGGCGTGATCACGCTCACCGCGAGCGAGCGCGAGACCGATCCGCCCGTCACGCTCGCCGCGGTGCCGCTGAACACCACGGTGGCGACGGGCACGCCGACCAGTTCGCGCCTGTCCCTGTGGACGATTCCCGGTCGGGTCGACTGGGTGGACGTGGTGACGGCCGGCGAGACCGAGGGCGCCTATGTCGATCGCGAGGGCCATCTCTCGTCGGTGGGGGTGACCGTCGTGCTGGTGATTTCCGGGCAGAACCAGGCTTCGAAGAAGTGGATCGACGGAGTGATCTGGCGCTCGCCCGACGGTGCGCTGCGCAGCAGCGCGGGGACGACCGTGGCAACCGCCACGCTGCAGTTCCCGGACGTGTCGCTGACGGTGTACCGCGATCCCGGACTGCGCCAGATCAGCTTCTTCGACGCCCTGGACGGACGGGGCTTCTCCAGCACGCGGGACGACCGTCCGGCCACCGACGTGGTGAAGACCCAGATAGCGCTGGGCGATCCCACCGGCTGGGAGCGGTTCGCGGTCGGCATCCTGCCGCCCGGTGCGCGGAACGCCCGGGTCATCACCTCGGTCGCCGGCGCCGAGACCGTCACCGGCACCCTGGAACCCGGCGGCGCCGAGGTGTTCGTCGTGCGGCACCGGTCGGACGCCGAACCCCGGGGCTCGCTGGTGACCAGGGTGACGTACACCGACGCCCAGGGCCGCACCCGCACCTACCGGCCTTGACCGCAGCGGTTTGGCCGCCGTCGCCGTGGGCCGGTATCCTCTCCGACGGAGGATTCGCCTAGAGGCCTATGGCGCTCGCTTGGAAAGCGGGTTG
>CAZCEH010000084.1:0-3357 GCA_964497705.1 uncultured Actinomycetes bacterium
GTCGTGCTGGGCGGCGGCGAGGACTGGTGGTTCCCGGCGGGGAATCCGGGCGCCTGGCCGGACAATCCCCCGAAGGATCCGACCGAGCAGAGCAAGGGCACCAAGGGCAACCTGGTGACCCGGGCCCAGCAGCTCGGCTACTCCTACGTGCGCAATGGCGATGAGCTGAGCCAGGTGAAGCGTGGCAAGGTGCTCGGCCTGTTCGCCAACGAGGAGATGTTCGAGTACCACAACGAGGGCGAGGGCGACCTCTACGAGCCGTCCGTGCGGCTGCCGGTGATGACCAAGAAGGCCATCGACCTGCTGTCACGCGACCGGGACGGCTTCTTCCTCTTCGTCGAGGAAGAGGGCATCGACGAGATGGCGCACCACAGCAACGCGAAGCTGATGATCAAGGCCGGCGCCGAACTCGACAAGACCGTCAAGTTGGCCCTCGACTTCGCCGCACGGACGCCGGGCACCCTGGTGCTGGTGGTGGGCGATCACGAGACCGGCGGCCTGGCGATCGAGAACGTCGACCCCAACGACGAGAACTCGCGGGACGACAGCGCCGACCCGCCGCTCGAGCAGTCCGAGGACACCGTCCCGATCGCCAACTCGAACCTGAAGATGGTGGCCGACTGGACCACCAACGGGCATACCGGCGCGGCGACCCCGGTGACGGCGTCCGGACCGGGCGCGCAGCGCCTGTCAGGCTTCATCAAGAACACCGACGTGCATGACGCGGTCCTGGCGGCCATGGGTCTCAGGCGGTAATCGCCCGGTGTTCCGCACGGTCCTCCCCGCCGGTCAACGGTGGGGAGGGCCGTTCGGCATTGGTGCCGGCTCAGCCTAGATCGCCACCATCGGGCCGGCCGGGGATTCGATGGGGGCGGTTTGCTGCCAGCACCAGGACATCCGCCCCGGCGTGCGAGATTCGGACGTGGAGAACCGTCCCCGGCGTGCGAGGTCCGGACGCGGAGAACCGTCCCCGGCCGTGCGAGATTCGAACCCGGAGAACCGTCCCCGGCGTGCGAGATTCGAATCCGGAGAACCGTCCCCGATGTGCGCGGGGGCTACTCGGCGCCGGCGAGATAGACCCAGGCCCGCACGCCCGAGCCGAGGGTGACCGACCGGCGCTGGTAGTCGTCCACCTCGTACTCGTCGGCCCGCGCGAGCTCGGCGTCGCTGAGTTCGAGGTAGGCGCCGCCGACGACGTCCGTGGCCGTGCCGGCGCGCAGGATCGGGTGCCGATCCGATCCGCTGGTCGCGATCACGTCGGGATCGGTGATCGTCAACCAGTCGATCCGGTACCCGGGCAGCGTGTCGGCCACGGTGACGACCTCCCGACCGAACAGGACGACCTGGACGTTCGCCTGGCGCAGGGTGCCGTAGGAGAAGAGGCGCTGAGTCACGGAGATCAGCGGGAGAAGTCCGCCAAGGTCTCGCGCGCCTGATCGAGCCAGGTCTGGTAGGTGGCGATCGAGTCCCGGGCCTTCTCGGCGGTCTTCCGGTCGCCCCGGGCCTCGGCCTTGACGACCTTCTCGTTCAGCTTGTCGATCTCGTTGCTGAGCATCGCCACGGTCTCCTCGGCGCGCGAGCGGGCCTCGGGGTCGGTGCGCTTCCACTCGGCGTCCTCGGCCTCGCGGACCGCCGACTCCAGGGCACGGACGCGGTTGTCGAGCCCGCGGATCGACTCCCGCGGGACCTTGCCGAGCGCGTTGTAGGCGTCGACGAAGGTCCGGAACGCGCTCCGCGCGGCGCCGCTGTCGATGACCGGCACGATCTCGGCCTCGGCCCTGGCAAGCAGCGCCTCCTTGGCCTCCAGGTTGGCGCGGAACTCGGCGTCCTGCTCGGACAGGGTCGCCTGCCGGGCGTTGAAGAACTGGTCCTGCAACCCGCGGAACTCGGCCCACAGCGCGTCGTCCACCTCGCGCGGGGCGGCCCCGGCCGCCTTCCAGCGGGCCATCAGGTCACGGAAGGCGCCCGAGGTCGGGCCCCACTCGGTGGAGTCGGCCAGCGTCCGGGCCTCGGCGATGATCTGCTCCTTGACCCGGCGGGCGCCCTCGCGCCGCTCGGCCTGCTCGGCGAATTGCGCCTTGCGGCGCCGGGTGTAGGTGGTCCGGGCGGTCGAGAACCGGTGCCACAGCGCGTCGTCGGTGGCCCGGTCGATGCGGGGCAGTGCCTTCCACTCGTCGAGCAGGGAACGGAACCGGTTGACCCCGCCGCGCCAGTCGTTGCCCTGGGCCAACTGCTCGGCCTCGGCGACCATGGCTTCCTTGGTGGCCCTGGTCTCCTCGGCCTGCCGGGCCCGCTCCGCCTTGCGCGCCTCGGTGGCCTGGGCGAGCACGGGGGCCAGCGCCTGCAGCCGCGCCAGCAGGCCGTCCAGGTCGCCGACCGCGTTCGCACCGGTGACGTTCGACGTCACGGTCGCGATGCTGCCGCGGGCCTCATCCGGGGACAGCGCACCGGAGGCGATCCGGCGCTCCAGGAGGCCGACCTCCAGTTCGAGTGCCTCGAACCGCCGGGTGTAGAAGGCGAGCGCCTCCGCCGCGGGCACGTCCGGGATCTGTCCGACGCTACGTTCGCCCTCGGCGGTGCGGACGTAGACCGTCCCGTCGGGGTCGACGCGACCGAAGTCGGCCGGGCTGGTAGAAGTCATGGGGAACATCTTGCCGCATGCCTACGGATTTGTGCGTGGGGCCCGGTGCTCGACGCCGAGGCGCTGCGAAGCAGCCGGTTCGTCGCGGGCGGCGCCCCGGGCCCGGGCCGCGCGTGGGGGGACGGGTGGGCCCGTTAGGCTGACGGGGTGTTCCTGGCCTCCTTTCCCGCCGGCCCCTGGCAGGCGAACTGCTACCTGGCCGCCACCGCGGCGGGCCGGGAGTGCGTGATCGTCGACCCGGGGGTGGACGCCTACGACGGCGTCCGGGCCACCGTCGCCGAGCACGGGCTGACCCCGGTCGGCGTCCTGCTGACCCACGGCCACATCGATCACGTGGCGTCGGCGACCCGGGTGGCCCACGCGTGGGGGGTGCCGGCCTGGATCCATGCCGCCGACCGCGAGCTGCTCACCGATCCGGTGGCCGGTCTCGGGCCGGGCAGCGCCGAGCTGCTCGCCTCGGTCCTCGGCGGGGCCGAGCTGGCCGAACCCGAAGACCTGCGCTTCTTCGAGAGCGGGCTGGACGTCGCCGGGCTCACCTTCGAGGTGGTCCATGCGCCCGGCCATCGGCCCGGTTGCGTGATGCTGTCCACGCCGCTGACCGGCCACGACCAGCTCGATTCGGTGGTCTTCTCCGGCGACGTGCTGTTCGCCGGGTCCATCGGCCGGACCGATCTGCCCGGCGGCGACCATGCCGTCATGCTGGACACCCTGCGCGG
>CAZCEH010000085.1:0-2563 GCA_964497705.1 uncultured Actinomycetes bacterium
TGGGAGCGTTTCTTGCCGATCGCCGGGATCGGGTTGAGTAGCTGGGCCAGTCGTACCGGGTCGCCGACGGCACGCCAACGTACCGCGGGGCACAGGGTGACCACGACCGGCATCAACCGGTGCCGCCACCGGCCGTGATGCAGCGGGATCAGTCCTTCGGCGCCGGAAATTTGCCGACAGATCCGCTCGTCGATGCGCCCGGTCCAGGTCCGCACATCCCGCGCCGGCTCACCGGCCCCGTGCGGTCCCGGTATCGGCCATGCGCATGTCGCGGCCCAGTGCCAGTCCGGGCCTTGACCGCACCGGGCCAGGGGCAGCGGCAGATCGATCGGCTGGTCCTGCTCGACCAGTCGCGGCACCTCGGTGCCGTCGGCTCGCAGCTGGGCCTTGTGTCGGGCCCACACTTGCGCGGCGAGCAGGCCGTCCAGTGCGATCCCCCAGCCGGCGCCGACCGCGAACCCGGCGGACAGGGTCGCGGTGACCACCACCGGCACCATGTCGGTCAGGTCAGCCACGTCAGTGCCTCGAGCGCTTCGGTGTGCCGTTGCGACAGCATGGCCCGCCATTGCACAGGCTGGTCCTGTCCGGCCAGCACTTGCCGGTGCCATGTCACCGATATCTGGCCGTGGCCGGCGGCGACCCGTCCACCGATCCGGCCTCGGGCGGCGAACGTCTGCAGCACCTCGGAGAAGAACGAGATCTCCATCGGGGTCGCCCACGTCAACTGCATCCACCCGGCCAGTCGGGTTCCTGCGGCCAACGTCTCGACCCCGAACTGCATCTGCCGCGACTCCGATGTGGGCTCCTCTTCGGGTGCGGCGCACCGGTCCAGGAATCCGTGCCGATCCAGATCGTCCTGTCGGGTGTAGTTCTCCACCTGCACCAGGTCGTACAGCGAATGCCGCGGAGGCTCCCCCGGCTGCTGCGGAATCTGCGCGGCCAGCTCGCTGACCACCGGCAAGACCTTGCCCACCTGCAGGCATCCGTCGACGATGGTTCCCCCGGCCGAGGTCCCGAAGACTCCGATCAGCGGGATCAGTTCCCGCACCGTGGCCAGCCGGGCCCCGGTCAAAGCCGGCCCCTGGCACTTGGCCAGCGCACCACCTCCACGTAGTGCGTGCGCGGCCGACAACGACAGCCGCCGGTCGTAGGCCAGTTCGGCGCGCATCAGATCTTCGCCGATCCGGCGCAGTACTCCGCGCAGCGAGTTTCCGGAGATGATCGGGACGAGCAGTAGCTGGCCGTCGGGCAGCAAGACCTTCTCCCGACGCAACAGCGAGATGGTGCCCAGCTGTTCACCGCCGTGGGCGATCGAGGACAGCGCGGTCAGCTCGGTGTCCCACCGGATGATCGCGGTCATGGCCTCGCACCGAGGTTCCGAGCCGCGCGGACCGCGTCGGCGACGATCCGGACGCGCAGCACCAGCGGCTGCACCTCCCACCGGAATGCCTCCAGTACCGGACGGGACTCGACCTGCAACAGGTCTGCCACCTCCCGTCGTTCGGCGGCATTACGGGGCCGTGACATCAGCTGAGTTCCGATCTCTTGCCACCACCGCCGCAGGTTCGCTGCGCGGATCGCCGACTGGAGCACCCGTTCCGGGAAGATCACGTCCCAGTAGTCGATCCGCCGCCCCCCGAGCCAGGAATCCCAGTTGATTCCGTAGTGGGTCAGTAGCAGCAGTCGCTCAGCCGTGCCCGCTGGCCCGGTCAGCGCCGGCAGCTCGTCGGCAGCCGCCAACCAACGGTCGGTCGGCCGTTCTGGATCGCCATCGACTACGACCTCTGGTTGGTCTACGCCGCCGAGTTCGGGCACGGGCTGCAAAGGTCGGCTCATGCCGCGGCCGCGCAGTACATACCGCCGACCAGGGTGGCCGCGGCCAGCCACGGCGTCGCCGGCCGCCAGGGGTCCAGCTCCGGCCAGAGCTGCAGCATCTCCAATCGCTGCTCCGGGCACAGTCTGCTCAACACCGGGAACGGGGCGGCCGGCCTGGTCAGCGCCGCTCCGGAGACTCCGAGCTGCCGCAGGCGGATCACCACCCGCAGACGCCGGGCTTCGACATCGGTCCAGGGCAGCGCGACGTCGTCGACGTTGAGCCGACCCCAGACAGCGGTGGGCAGCACATGCTTGCGTCCGCGGTGCAGCGGCAGCACCACCGCCTGGTCCGGGGCCAGTGCACTGGCCAACGCCTGCGCCAGCCCGGCAGCGTCGAGCGCAGCCGCGGAGGGTGTGGTCGTCACCAACAGCCCGCCCTGACGGTGCGTTGCCTCGCGGTATCCCCAGGCGCACCCGGCGCACAGCGCCGGCCGGACCGCTGACCGCCAGTCCGACCAGCCCGTCCACTTGTCCGACACCACCGCCGCCGTGGTCACCGAACCCGGCCGACCGCAACGCGCGCAGGAGCCGTTGCGGTCGAACTCAAGGTTCGGGACGGGGCTACCGGCCGCTCGCCAGGCCGCGTCCAGCACGTCCATCGCTGCTCCCCTGGATCTCCGGATCCGGCGCGATGCCGGCTGATCTGAGGGTATGGACGACGGCAAGGACTTCCTGAGGGCTCGGCTGA
>CAZCEH010000086.1:0-2539 GCA_964497705.1 uncultured Actinomycetes bacterium
GATGTGGACGGGTAGCAGAATCTGGGCGGCGTGCAGTTCGAGCCGACCGATCGACGCAGTCGCGTCGGCGGCGCACCGCAGGAACGGCTGCACGGGAAGCGGGCGCCCTCCAGGCACCGCGCCGACATCCACCTGAAACCAGGATGCAAGGGGCACTTTGGGGTCGGCGCATTCGTGGTGCCCGCCTGCGTCGTTCATGCTCCACAGCCCGGGGATTCCGGTTCGCCTTTCGCGGACCTGCCCGTCGTCCGAAGTCGCGGTGACGACAGCGCTGTCATCGAGCCAACCCATAGCCAGCGATCGGTCATGAAACAGAACATAGGGATCGCGGTCGGAAGTTGGGTCGCGCCAGGGATGGACTGCCAGATCGCCGTACAAGGCTGCGAATAGCGTTGCTGGCTGGTTGGAGTCGTAGTCTTGCACCCCCGGTTCGGCCGCCCCGCTCACGCCGCGCACCGTCGCATCACTTTGCGCTCGACGGCCTCATGCGTCGGGCCCGGTGTAGCGGCAGTTGACATCGGCTTGCCGGTACTGCACTTCGCCGGTGTCGATCTGACCATTCACATCGACATCGACATGTGCTCTCCAGGATGTTCTTTCGGTGCTCGTGCAGTCACGGCGGACCGGGACTCGACGGGCGCTGCCGCCCCCGGGCTTGAGGCTGGAGTTCTCCGCGCACGCCTTCCGCCGCCATGATCCGTCGGTGTAGTACTCGTACAGACAGATTTTCACCGTGGCGGTCTCGGCGGTGCAGCTGCCCTTGTTCCACCAGCCATGCGCCGAGACGGCAACCCCGGTCGAAGAACGGTGCGGGTTGTCGACGCCGGTGTCGGGCGTGCAGCCCAAACGGGCGGCGGATGTTCCGTCTGTGCTCGACTGCATGTCGGCCGGGGGCAGCGGATCGCTTGAGGCGCCGGGCGGCGCGATACCCGGGGCGGCCGGCGTCGGCGGCGGCGCAGCAGCCCAGGCCGGCGCCTCGATCACCGTCATCGAAAGCACGGTGAGCAGGCAGCCCGCGACAATTCGTCCGCATCGGTTCAAAGTGGTCCCCCTGACCTCTCCCGCACACCAATTTCATGGCGGTGAACACCAAGAAGGCGGCTGGGCCGATTCAGCGTACAGCGGTGCCGCGTAACGGCGCGCGACAACCGCTCACCGGGCTTCAGGAGGCTACCCAGCCATATCCGGCCCGATTTTCGGCGAGTACTACGCGGACCCCATCAAGAGCCAGCGGTGGCCCTTGGTTTCAGCGTTGCTGGAGGGCACCACGGTTTCGCCGTCGCCGGGCTGTCGGATCGGTTTCGGCTTGGAACCGCACGAGGCCCTCGTCGGATACCCGCGCGTACTTGGCCAGGCTGCGCACCGATGTGTGCCCGGACAGCTTCATCAGCACCGGCGTCGACGCGCCCTCCTCGGCCGCGTGCGTCAGTCGCGAGTGCCGCAGCTGATGCAGCGTGTACGGGCCGTCGCTGAAGCGGTCGGTGTGCATGTCGAACAGCTCGGCTGCGCGCCGATAGGACAGTCGAGCGCGCAACGTCGTCGGATCGACGTCGTCTCTCGCGACGGACGGGCGGGCCTTACGGTCGGTGAGGAACACTGGCCCGGTCTTACGGCCGGACAGCAGCCTGGGCAGCAGCCGGGCGGTGCCGGTCTGCCACGCGATGAGATCGCGCGCCCCGCCCTTGCGGGTCACCACCGCGCACCGGTTGGCGGTGTCCAGGTCGGGCACGTCGAGCAGCAGCACCTCCTCGGCGCGAGCCGACGATTCGTACAGCATGTGCCACAGCACCCGTTCCCGCAGCGGCGCATCCGATCCCAGGATGTCGGCGACCCGCTGCCTGCTCAGCGCCCTGCTGGTGTCCGGCGGCGCGGGCCTGGCCCGCAGGCGCACCAACGGGTCGCCGGCCAACCACCCCTGCTGGCGCCAGTAGGCGCACGCGGAGCCGAGCGCGGTCAACCTGATGTTGAACGTCTTCGCCGACCTGCCGCCCCACACGAAGGTGAACCAACCGCTCACACGGTCCGGTTCCCGGTCCAGCAACGCCACGTTCGTGTCGGCACCGAAATCCGCGACCAACCGATCCAATGCCGCCGCGTACGTCTCACGGGTGTTCGCCACGTTGATCGTGCCGAGGTACACCCGGACCGCATCGGCCAGACGCACACCGCCCGCTGGCGCCGGAGGCATCCGAACCCGCCCCATCCGGACCTCCACCCCGCGCTGCCGCACATAGTTTCCCGAGTCGCCTGTGCGCGAAGGGTTCGCCGCGCCTGGACGAACCCGAGACTACCGCACATAGTGAGCTACTATGTGCGGTAACTCCTTAGCGCTACTTTCCCCGGAGATGTTCCTGCACTGCCCCAACCGACTCATCCGTTGACCTATCCGCCATGTTGACAGCATTGACTGACCATCTTCGGCCACGACTGGCCGGGGTCGGCTTTGCAGCTGAACAGTTCTGGGTGTTTCGTGACCATGGGCTGGACGCAACTGGCCCGAGATTTCCTGAGGTTGGCTCAGGAAGTGACGCTACGGGTC
>CAZCEH010000087.1:0-2268 GCA_964497705.1 uncultured Actinomycetes bacterium
ACGACCGGGCCGAGCAGAAGGTCGAACTACGCCACGCCGGCGCCCGCGAGATCGTGCTCGACCCCACCCACAGCCGCCTCGACGAGGCCCTGCGGCAATGCACCCCCGGCGATGCCCTCGCAGTGACCGCGCTCAGCCGGCTCGCCGGATCCCTGCCCGAACTGCTGCAGATCCTGAACCGGCTGTCCGCCGACGGCGTGCTGCTGCAGATCGGCGATCGCACCTACGACCTGCGCCGATCGGACCAGACCCTCACCGACGCCGTCGATCTCATGGCCCGCTTCGAAGGCGACCTGGCGGCCGCGCGCGCCGAACACGAACGCCGAGCCGCCCGCCAGGCCCGGATCCGCCGCCCCGGCCGCCCACCCAAGCTGACCCCGGCGCAGGAACGCGACATCGCCCGGCTCTACCAGCAGGGCATCCGGACGGTCGAAGAACTGGCCCAGGACTACGGAATCGGCTCCTCCACCGTCTACCGGATCCTGACCCGCACCGACGAACCCAACACCCAGCCGGCCAACCCGGCCACCGGAACGGGGGCACACCATGCTCATCGCCGCTGACGCAGCACCCTCCAGCACTTCTCCCGTGCTCGGGAACGCGTTCATCATCGGCCTGACCGCACTGAGCTGGTTCGGGCTGTGGCGATACGCCCGGCCGGCGCTCCGGTCCCAGGACGGCCGCGCCGACCGCATGAGCCGCGACCGGCGGCTCCGCCGGATCGCCTGGACCCTGCTGATCATGATCTACCCGCTGATGTTCACCGCCGGCTGCCTGTTCATCGTGTTCACCCCGACCAGCAGCGCAGCAAACTGGACCGCGAACATCGTCATCTGGTCGGTGTACGCCACCCCGGTCGTCGCCGCGCTACTCGGGGTGGCCGCCTTGACGTTCCGCACCATCGACCGACACCGCGTCCGCGCCCAGCACCGCGCCCTTGGCCTACCCGACCCACCCGCACCATGGTGGCCGTCAGCCGTGGTGGCGACCTGGACCACCATCGCGGTCGGCGTGACCGTCGCCGCCGGCTATCTGGTCTGGCAGCTCTTCGCCGGCTACGCCGAACGCCGGTCAGCGCTGATCCAGTCACAAGGGCAGACCGCCCTGAACGATCACGAGGTGCAGCAGATGATCGCCAACGGCGCACCCAAGAGTGCGGTCCAGGACCGCATCGCCGCGCTCACCGGAACCGACGACGACATCGCCGCGTTGAAGGCGACCATCCAGACGTTCATGGTCGGCTACCTCATCGCCATCCTGGTGATCCTGGTGGTCATCATCGTCGGCGCCGTCCTGCTGTACCGGCGGCAGAAGCGCCGCCGCGCCGATTACGACATGCGGATCACCGAATCGGTGGCCCGGGCCGCACAACTGGCGATATAGGGAGCCAGCAGCGTCCGACTATCTTCCGGCGGGCCGGCGGGCCGGCGACCATTCAGGGGGCAAGCCGGACCAGCTGTCGGGAGTCCCGATTCCAGCACCAACGGGTCAGCCCGGACAACCATGCAGGTGAATAGCCGGGAATCCAGTCCTGTGGATAGTTCCCCAAGCGCCCAGGGACAAGGTCGTCGTCTGCGCGGAACTGCCAGCTGGGATCACCAACCAGGACACCGACCGGTTGGACAACCTGTAAGTCCAAAACCGCACCTGGGATGCGCCATTCGCGCTCATGGCGCCAGTCGCTCAGGCGTTGTGGCCCGACATCCCAACGGACGATCCATTGCCCCAGATCGGCCGCCACCGCCGGATCCATACCCCGTACCTGATCCCATTGTTCGGACCGGGCATACCAAACCGGGCCGCCGCCGGCACGCGCGACGTCAGCCGCCGAGAAGAACAGACCCCACGGCTGCCACCCGCGATGGGTCAGCAAGTGAGTGATGTCTTCATCGCGGCTCTCCGACATGCACGCCACCGGGCGGCACGACCAGTACGTCGGGAAACCCTGGATGCGCTCGCCCCGGATGATCTGCTCCAACCGCTGTTCCGGCGACATGTTCGCGATGGCGCCGGGCAGATCCGCTCTCGGCGCCGCCCGCGACGTGAAGTGCACCAGCGTGTCGGACAGCGCCGGGTGCCTGGACCCGTTCGGACCACTCATCGACCGTTCATCGCCATCACCGGTGATCGAGGCCGCCGAGGCTGGCAGCAGTCATCTACAGAACATCCAGGAATCTTCACCTCGATGGAGGTGAAGTCGAGGTCAGTGCGCGGATTCCCACGCCTCACGGACGTTGGCCGGGATCCGGCCACGCTCGGACACCTCGT
>CAZCEH010000088.1:0-2264 GCA_964497705.1 uncultured Actinomycetes bacterium
TCGTCGAGCAGCAGGATGATCTGGCGCCGCTTCTCGGCCACCACCGGCGGCTTGCGATAGGCGACTGTGTCGTAGCCGACGATCTCGCCGCCGACGGCGAAGGTCGTGGCGTCGTTGTCGCCGAGCCGGGCCGGGTCGGGCTGCCGCAGTTCGAAGAACCACGACAGACCGGGCGCGATCCGCAGTTCGACGGCTGAGAAGCGGTTGGTGGGCGGCAGACCGGACGAAACCGGCACCAGGTCGACCGGCACGTTCGACTCGGCGAATCCGAGGGTGAAGGAGCGGACGTGCCCCGGGTCGAGAAAGCCGAGCAGCAACTTGTGCCGGGCCGACAGGTGCGGCAGGCCGGCCTCGTTGGCCATCAGCTCACGACGGCCCAGCGCCCGCGCGGCCATGGCATTGGAGAATCCCGAGCTCATGTACTGGTCGTCGAGTTCGATGGTGTGGCCCAGTTCGTGGGCGCTGACCTCTACGTCGGTGAATCCGACCGCCGTGACCTGATCGTGGGGCATGCCCACCCGTGCCAGCTTGATGTCGTGGTCCTTGCCGTCCGGGGCCTTCACCTTGGCGTTGATCACCCGCTCCTTGGCGTAGGGCCAGGCGAAGTTCGCACCCGCCGAGCGCATGATCACGAAGACCGCGTCGACCTGCGTCCAGTCCACCCCGGCGGCGCCCTGCAAGGCGGTCACAGCCCGGGTCACCACCTCGTCCTTGATGTCCCAGCCCGCCGCCGTCATCACGTGCCAGTCGGCCCACTTTCCGCCCAGGCTGACCGGCCCGAGCACCCCGCCGGAGACCAGCGAGATGCCCAGCCGGTTGGCCGAGATCTCGCGATAGTAGGCATCGAGCCCGCCGGGACCGACGAACACGTTGCGCCATTGCGCCTGAGCGGTGGCCACGGTGGGCGCCGGGTTGGTCGCGGTCGCGGTGGTCGGCCAGGTGGCGTCACCGGTATCGACCAGCACGGCGAGCACCCGCCAGGTGCTGAGCGCCGCCCCGGCACGATCGAGCGGACGCAGCGAACCGGCATCGCCGACGCCGCGGACGGCGTTGAGCAGCATCGCCGGTGGCGGCGGTTCGGTTGCCTGCTCGAGCCATAAGGAGGGCCCGTCGATCAGGGGCTCCGCGCCGATCTCGACCCGGAGCTCGACGGCGCCGAGTTCCTCCGCGGTGCTGGTGTCGCGGGCCACCAGCCGGGTGGTTCCGGTGAGCGCGCCGGCCAAGACCCGGATGGTCGGACGGGTGGGGTCGGCGTCCGCGGCCGGGTGCGGGCTCAGTGAGACGATGCCGGGCGGGTCGAGGATCAGGTCGAGGTCGGCGCGGGTTCGTCCGGTCACCCCGGTGTCGATTGCGACGTCGATCCAGGCGCCCGGCCACAGCGGCTCGTCGGGGAGCAGCAACCGGACGCCGGGTTCCAGGCCGGCGGCGGCGTCCAGGCTGAGCAGCCGGTTCTGGCCGGTGATCACCAGCCGGTCGCGGCAGACGATCGCCTGGGACGGCTGGGGGATGCCCTTGCCGACCAGGCGTTTCAGGACGGGCGCCGGGTCGGTCACGTCGACCAGGCCGACGCGGTGCACGGGTGCCCGCTCGGTGACCAGCAGCAGGCTGCGGGCGTCGTCGGCCCAGGCCAGCAGGAAGGGGCCGGCCAGTCCGGTGAGCAGCGTGGTCCGGGTGCCGTCCGGGTCGATCCGGGTGAGGGCCCCGGTGCCCTGCTCGGTCAGGTAGGCCTCCCCCGCCGAACCGACCGCCAGCCCGAGCGGCGCGGCGAGCCCGGCGGCGAGGGTCTGCACGGTGCCGGTGCCGAGGTCGACGGCGAGCAGCCGTCCGTTGCGGTCGGTGAGCTGCGCGGACGCGCCGTCGTCCGACCACGCCACGGCGTGCGGCGCGCCGAGGCCGGTGGCCACCTCGACCGCGCCGAGTCGTCCGGGGTTCAACAGATCCTGCCGCAGCAGGACGCCACCCTGTTCGGCGATCAGCGCCTCGTCGCCGCGCACCGCGATCCCCTCGGGACGGTTGTAGCCGTCACCCCAGGGTGTCAGGGCGCCGTTCTCGATGGCGAAGGCGTGCAGCCTGCCCCCCGACCAGTCGGTCGCCAGCACCGTCCGCTCGTTCCACACCGCCGCTCCGATGACCGTTCCGGCCACCCCGTCCGCCCACACCTGTGGTTCCGCCATGGTTCCTCCCGGGTCGAGGCAGACGTTAGGCCGTGCCGATCCGTCCGGGCAGAGCGCAGAATTGCCACCGATGGGTAGTGTATCAGCGGC
>CAZCEH010000089.1:0-2006 GCA_964497705.1 uncultured Actinomycetes bacterium
CATCCTGCGGGCGCTCCACGTTGACTCCTCCTCCACGTCGGCGCGGTCGGCAGCTGCGGCGGAAGGACCGGGTCCGCGGTTACGCCGCGTGTCTGATTCGGGTCGCTCTGGCTCGGTTCGCGGTGTGGATCGCCTCGTCGTAACGGATGTTGTGGGTCAGGCAATACCAGAGAACCTCGAGCCATCGATTGCCCAGGGCGCGCAGCGCGGCCTGGTGCCGTTTGCCGCGAGCGCGTTGAGAGTCGTAGAACTCCCGGGCCCAGGCCGACTGGAGCAGGCTGGTGAAAGCCCATCTCTGCACGGCGTCGGCCAGGTACCGGTTGCAGGCCAGGCGGCAGGCCACCACGAGTTCACTCTTGCCGGAACGGCGGGTCACCGGCGCCTTTCCGGCGTAACATTGCAGCGCGTTCGGAGTGGTGAACTGTCCGATCGCGTCGCCGATTTCACCGGCGATCCTGGCGGCGAGGCGGTCTCCGAGCCCTGGGAAGCTGAGGTAGATCTCGCCGCCAGGGACCGCCGGCCCCCGTTGGTCTCCGGGTTGCTTGGCTCGGCCACGGCGCCGGTCGCCCAGCAGCAGTTCGCCCATCCTTCGTTCCCAGGCGTGGCGTTGGGTGTGCAACAGCAGCAACTGGGCGCAGCCGAGCCGGATGGTGGCCGTCTTGGCACGCACCAGGTAGTCCCGGGCGATGAAGTGATCCTCGGCCAATGCGGCGGTCACCCGCTCAGTGAACCGTTGCGGCCAGCCGTGTTTGGCCTGCCGGGCGAGCGCGGTGATCGCCTCGGGGTCGGCTGCGCGCAGCTCGTCGGCGGTGGGCCAGGCCTGCAGCAGCTTGAGCACGACCGGGCTGTCCAGATGGTCGTCGGCGATCACCAGCGCGGCCGGGAACGTCGCGGCCAGGTCGGCGCGCAGCCGGTTCAGCAGTCGCCGTTGATCCCGTTGGGCGCGAAGGTCATCGCGGGCGATCGCCCGCAACTCACCGGCCAACTCACCGTGCGGGACCAGCGCCCGCAGCTCGACGAACCGGTCCAGCGCCAGCTGGCAGGCCAGCCGGGCGTCCTCGGCGTCGTCCTTCTTCCGTGCCGGTCCGCGTCTCCGGGCGATCAGGTCCGGATTGACCGGCAGCACCGTGTAGCCGGCGTCGAGCAACGCTTCCACCAGCATCCCGTGCCGCGTCTCCAGGACCACCCGCACCTCGGCCGGGTCCGGTTCGAGCGTGGCGATCCGATCGATCAACGCTGCGACCGCGGCCGGACGGTGCTCTATCCGTCGAACCTCGAGCACACCATCGCCGGGTCGGCCGAGCGCGACCAGGTGGAACTCCTCAGCCCAGTCGATTCCGACACCCAACATCAGCACGCCTCCTTCCATGCTCACCGTGCGTGCGCACCGGAGACACGGCGCCGTGCTGATGGACCAGTCCTCGCGGGACAACACCCTTGTAGGCGTCAGGTCTCCCGAGCCGCCCTCCCGGGACGCCGTCTCACATCAGTCCTCGAGGGACAAGCGCCGCAAGCGTTCCCGGAAGGGGACCCGTCATGAACGAAGGTAGTGCCATCAGCGCCGATCGCTACGAGCCACCAGGGGCGATCCGCGCCGCCACTGCACCGGCATTGCGCCGCCGGGCGCCGCGTGCGTGATCCCGGTTCAGCGGGCAACAGATCCTTCGCCCGACCTCCCCGGATCCGGCGTCCCGGGCGCCAACCGGACCAGCCACCGGGCCGCGGGTAGCCTGCGGACGTGTCCGCGCCCTGGCTCGTCGCACTGACGGTGCTGCTGTTCGCGGCGGTGCTCGGCGGGCTGTGGTGGGTCGCCCGCCGCGCCCGCGGCCGGGCGGTGGCGAGCGCGGTCACCGGGCCGTTCGAGGAGATCTGGCATCCGGCCGCGCACCGGGCGGAACAGCGCCGAGATGCCGGGGTCATAGGCGGTGAACATCACGACCGTGGCGCCGGTGGTGGCAAGGCGGACGATGGCGGCGTCGTAGTCGGCCAGCAGTCCGTCGATGTCG
>CAZCEH010000090.1:0-1846 GCA_964497705.1 uncultured Actinomycetes bacterium
TCGGACGGCCCGCTGCACGACGAGCAGCGCAGCAAGGTGGCCCGGTTCTTCGCGCCGAAGGTGGTCGAGGAGCGGTACGCGGCGCAGGCGGCGGCGTGCGCGGATCGGCTGCTCGGCGAGGCTCGGGCCGAGGGTGGCTGCCGGCTGGACCAGTTGGCACTGCACTACACCGTCGAGGTGACCGCCGAGGTGGTCGGCCTCACCCACGCCCCGGTGCGGCGGATGGCGCGCCGGCTGGTCAGCTTCTTCAATCAGCCGCCGGTGGATGTCACCCGTGCCGACTTCGGCCGCACGCCGGCGATGTGGGCGAGGGCGGCGGTGAACGCCCTGGTGCCGATCGGCCGGTTCTACCTGGCCGACGTCCGGCCCGCGATCCGGGCGCGGCGCCGGCAGCGGCGCGGCGACGTGATCAGCCATCTGCTCGACGAGGGCTACACCGACGCCGACATCCTGGTCGAATGCGTCACCTACGGCACGGCCGGGATGGTAACGACGCGGGAGTTCATCGTGATGTGCGCGTGGCATCTGCTGCAGCATCCCGCCTTGTCGGAGCGGTATCTGATGGCCGGGCAGGCCGAGCGGTTCGCCATCGTGAACGAGCTGATCCGGCTCGAACCGGTGGTGGGCCACCTGTACCGGCGGACGTCGCAGCCGATCGAGGTGACCGAGGGTGACCGGTCCTGGACGATCCCGGCCGGCGACCTGGTCGACGTCTGCATCCGGCCGGCCAACGCCGACCCCGAGGCCGTCGGCGACGATCCGCTCGACCTGTGCCCGGGGCGTCCGGTGAGTGCGGGGGTGAACGCTGCCGGGTTGAGCTTCGGCGACGGCGCGCATCGCTGCCCCGGCCAGCCGCTGGCGCTGCTGGAGACCGACCTGCTGCTCACCCGGCTGCTGGCCCTGCGGCCCCGGATCGTGGCCGAGCCGACGATCGGCTGGGACAACCTGATCGAGGGCTACCAGTTGCGTGGGATGGTGCTGGAGTTCGGGGACTGACCGTGCAGCATGATCAGCCGGTGAGGCTCAGCGATCTCGAACGCCGTATTGCCGCGCTTCGGGTGGAGAACCAGCGACTCCGGAACCTGCTCAGGTTGACCGATGGTGCAGAACCGCCGCCCGAGCAGCCGACCTTGGCGCCGTCCGACCCGGGTCTGGTGACGGACGCGTCCCCTCCGGCAGCGAAGCTCGCGCTGTACCTGCGGTTGTTCGCCGCGCGCCGGGACGTCTACGCCCACTACTGGGAGAACTCGCGGAAGCGCACCACGGGCTGGTCCCCGGCCACGCGCGATCGGTTTGGCAAGGGCTCGCTGTGGGACCGGCGTCCGTTGCCGTTGACGGATGCTGTGGTTGCCGACCATCTGCGCAAGGACACGGACACGTTCATCGGCCTGTATCCGCTGCTGGCCGATGCGACCTGCTGGTGGCTGGCCGCTGACTTCGATGGCCCGCAGGCGATGCTGGACGCCCACGCCTACGTGAAGGCGGCCGCGTCCCTGGGGGTGCCCTGCGCCGTGGAGATCTCGCAATCGGGACGCGGTGCCCACGCCTGGACGTTCTTCACCGCTCCGGTTGCGGCGTCCGATGCCCGGGCCATGGGCACGGCCTGCGTTCATCGGGCGATGGCTTTGCAGGGCTCGATGCCGCTGGCCAGTTACGATCGGCTGTTTCCGAACCAGGACACGGTGCCGACCGGCTCGTCCGGCGTGGGGAACCTGATCGCCGCGCCCCTGAACGGGAAACGTCGCGTCGAACGCCGGACGACGCTATTCATCGACCTGGCCACCTGGGAGCCGTGGCCGGATCAGTGGGAGTACCTGTCACGGCTGGATCGGATGACGCCACGACA
>CAZCEH010000091.1:0-445 GCA_964497705.1 uncultured Actinomycetes bacterium
CAGATGGTCACGGTGCGCCACCTGGGCGTGTTCCTGCCCGACCCGTTGGACGTTCCGCCCGAGCTGGTCGAGTACTTGGCCGAGCAGCTGGGCATCGACGACCCGTCGTGTGTGAAGCGTTACGTCGATCGGCGGATGACTCGCTTCGAGCACGCGGACGAGATCCAGCGGGAGTACGGCCTGGCCGCGTTCGCCGCCGTGGAGGCGGAGCTGGCCGGCTGGATCGCCGACCAGGCGTGGATGACCGGCGACGGGCCGAAGGCCATCTTGTCCGGGGCGGTGGCCTGGCTACGCGCCCGCCAGGCCCTGTTGCCGGGCATCACGACCCTGGAGCGGCTGGTCACCGAGGGCCGCAGGGTCGCCGACCAGCGGTTGTGGTCCCAGCTCACCGGCCAGGTTCCGGCGTCGGCGCGGGGAGAGCTGCTGGCGCTGCTGGATGCGCCGG
>CAZCEH010000091.1:455-1733 GCA_964497705.1 uncultured Actinomycetes bacterium
TGGTCACGAAGCCGAGATCGCCAGCCCGGCAAAGGCGCTGCTGGATGCGCCGGTGGACGGAAAACGCCGGGCCAGCGAGCTGGAACGGCTGCGCAAGGGGGTGTTCCGCGCCAGCTCGAAGGGCCTGCTGGCGGCCGTGAACCGGTTGGCCGACCTGATGGCGGTCGTCGGGGCGCTGGATGTTTCGGCGGTTCCGCCGCGACGGCTGATCGGGCTGGCCACCTACGGGTTGTCGAGCAAGGCGGCGCAGCTGCGTCGCCTCGAACCGCGCGAACACCGTGTGGCGGTGTTGGTCGCGACGGTGAAGGTGCTCTCAGCGCGGGCGACGGACGACGTACTCGAGCTGTTCGACCTGCTGATGGTCACCGACCTGATGTCGAAGGCCGAACGGGAGTCCCGCGACGAGAAGCTGCGCCGGTATCCGAGGGTGTCTCGCCACGCGGGCAAACTGGCCGCCGCGGTGAGGGTGCTGCTGGAGCTGACCGAGGTGAAGCCGGATCTCAGCTTGGAGGTGATGTGGGATCACATCGAGAATTCCGTCTCCAAGAGCGAGCTGCGGGCCGCGGTCGCGGTCATCGACGAGTTGGTCCCGGTCGACGACGCCGAGCTGAACGGGCAACGCCTGGAGGAGCTGTCGGGCCGGTTGGCGACGGTCCGGGTCTTCCTGCCGTCGATGATGGGCACCGTCGAGTTCGGGGCCACCTCCGACGGTGCCCCGGTGTTGGCCGCGATGAAGACGCTGGCGGAGTTGATGACGGCCAAGACGAAGCTGCCCGCGAGCTGGTTGGACGCCCGCAAGGTCGACCACGACCTGATCGGCGGCGGCTGGAAACGCCTGGTCTACCGGGAGGGTCGCCCGCCGGAGACCGTGGACCGGGCCGCCTACGCGCTGTGCCTGCTGGAACAGTTCCATCGGCACCTCAAGCACCGCAACATCTTCGCCCCGTCCTCCTCGAGGTGGCGCGATCCGCGGGCTCACCTGCTGTCCGGCGAGGCGTGGGAGCGGACCCGCGAGGTGGGCATGAACGCGCTGAGCCTGCCTGCGGACCCGGGATCGCTGCTCGCCGACCATGCGGCCGCCCTGGATAGCGCCTACCGCGAGGTCGCTTCACGACTGGACGGGGACGGCCCGGCGACCGTCGACGAGGACGGCAGGCTGCACCTGGCCGCGCTCAACGCGGTCCCCGATTCGCAGTCGCTGGTCGATCTGCGCCGCCGGGTCGAGCGGATGCTCCCGCAGGTCGACCTGCCCGAGCTGGTGCTGGAGGTGATGTCGTG
>CAZCEH010000092.1:0-1660 GCA_964497705.1 uncultured Actinomycetes bacterium
CGCGCGGCGGCGGCCGCGCCGGGGCGGATATCAACGACGTCGGGGACATCCGACGAGGCGACCGGTTCGGCATCAGGCTCGGCCAGCAACACGTCGTCGACGGCCGGTTCGTCGACGACTGCGCTGCCGGATCCCGACGCAACGTCGTCGTCAGGCTCGGCAGCGGCGGGATCGGCCGCCGGCGCGGGGGTGTTCACGTCGTCGACAGCGCCAGGGTCACCGACGAGCGGCCCGGCCGGCACGGTGTATCCCATGACATCGGCGGCCGACGGCAACTCCTCCAGATCGTCCCCCGCGGTCCGGCTGGGATCGGATGCGGCCGTGGTGACCCGGTCGTGCAAAGCGCCGAGCGTGTCCATGTTCTGCGCCCACGGGTGCGGGTCGGCGGCCGGGGCCGCCGGTTCGTCCGGCCGGTCCGCCAACGCCAGACGCTCTACCAGGACCTGGATCTCGTCGTCGGTCAGCTGCGGAGCGGTCAGCGGCACGTCCTGCCACAGGCCGCCCAGGAGACCGACCGTGATGCCGCGACCCGGGCCCAGCCGAATCGGCGTCGGGGCGGGCAGTTCCCCCGTCCGCCCCGTGATGACCACGGCGGTCGCGGAGCGGGCGCCCGGGGTGGCGGTGAGTGTGTCGATGATCCGGCGCAGGTCGGTCAGGTCCTGGTCGTCGGTGTGCTGGGCGTCGATGAGCAGCACCTGGGGGTTGACGAACGCGTCGGCGTCCCGGTCGTGGACCCGCGCGGCCAGGGCGTCGCCGCTGCCGTGCCCGGCCAGGGTGTGCTCGGTCTCGGCCAGCCATGACTGCAGCAGCCGGTTCGCCTCGACGACGGTGTCCAGGTGGTTCAACCGGTGTGGGTTGAGCGGGAGCAGGTGCTTGCCCCAGCCGACCAAGGTGACGGTCAGGTCGTCGGACCACAGGTTGGTGGCCAGGTCGGCGACCAGATGGTTCAGGAAGTACCGGGGGGTGACCTGGTCGCCGCGGCCGGTGACCCGGATCGCGCCGGCGCGTTCCAGGTCGAGCAGATACGCATGGCTGCCGGTGACCGCGACCGTGGTCAGAGTCGGCAGCGGAGCCAGCTGGTTGTCTCGGTCGGCTGCGTTTGGCGGCAACGTCGCGGCGGCCGGCAGCCACCAGTCCTTGCCCTGCTGGGTGAACGGTTCGGGTGCCGGGATTTGCCGGTTCAGGTGCAGCCGCAGACCGTCCGGGCCGGCGACGGCGCCGATGACATCGGGGATCTGGTCGCTGTCGGTCGAGACGGAGGCCATCACCCGCAGTGCCTGGTCGATCCAGGCCGGATCGGTGGCGTCGGCGGCTTGCCTGGTGACCTTCTCGATCCGCGCGGCGCGCAGATCGGTGATCGCTGCCGAGCGGCCCGGGCGGCGACGGGAGTGGGCTCGGCGGCGGGCCAGCAGCAGCGCTGCCAGGACGCCGGCCGCGGTCAGCCCACCGAGCCCGGTGTACAGCAGAGCCGGCGAATCCTGCTCCGAAGTGGCTGCTGCCGGCGCCGGCGCGACGGCTGGGTCGGTCGGGGCCGCCGCGGTTGTCGGCGCTGCGGGGGCGGTGAGATCGGCGGTCGGCGCCGGCGCCGCGGCGGGTGCATGATCACCGGTGTCCGTGTCGGGGTCGGCGAGCGAGGGGTCGGCTTGCCCGGCCGCTGTCG